>UBVW01000015.1:0-170531 GCA_900469085.1 Hyphomicrobiales bacterium
CCGGTGGCGGCAACGCCACCCGAGCCATTGGCGATACCGCCCTTCTCCGTTGCATCGCCCGTATCGGCGACCGCCGTCGGAGCCGTGTTCGCAGGCGCCGAGCCGGAATTGAACATGACGTCGACCCAGTAGTTCTCGGCCTGGAACGTGGCAGTTGGGAACAGGCTGCCGGTGCCGTAGCGGTAGACGCCATTGTTGCTCGCAGGCGCCGTCAGCGGTCCGCTAGTCACATCGGATGTGAAGTAATTGGTTGTAGAAGAATATCGGCCGGTATCGGTATGGTAAGATGCCGTATAGATCTGCCCGGGTGTCACGGTAATTGGGCTCGCGAAATAAGCCGTCTGCCAACCCCTCGCCGTCTCGTTCGTAAATGTCAATGTTGCGAGTTGCACGCCTGTGCTCGACCACAGAGAACCGGTGTGAGTACTGGTATCCTGGCTACCTTTATAGAAACGAATGCCGCTGATCGTGCCTGCAACCGAGGTCTGGAAGCGAACGCCGAGTTCGACGGACGTCTGATCATCCGTATTGACGACAGCTGGCGTCGCACCGAGGAAGAGCGAGGTGAAACTCGGCCCACTCACCGTCACCGTTTTCCCCACCGAGGGCTTCTCGAGGTTGATGCTGTCATCGACCGCTCGGGACAGGATGGTATAGCTGCCAGCAGTCTGGGGCGACCACGAATATGTCCAGTTTTCATCACCGGTCGCCGGATGCCAGCTTGCTCCGTTGTCCGTGGAGACCTCCACTCCAGCGATCACCCCGCCACCTGTGTCCACCGCGGTTCCGGTAATCGTAACGCTGGATCCGACAGCTACGCTCGATGGCGCATTGATCACCGAAGTGGGCGCCGTGCGGTCGGTCGAACCGGTTGCCGCAATCAGTCCTGGTTGCAGCGTACCCGGCAGGACTCCCATGTCAGCCAGCAAGTTGACCATCGCCTGCTGCACACGCGAATCGGTCGCAGTCGCCTGGTTGTCGTGATTGTCGCTGAGACCCCACGTCCAGTAGACCGTACCGGCCCCAAACACCAGAGCGCCGCTCGGTGCGCGATACAGCGTCAAATTATGGGTGGAGACCGCATTGCCCGTCGTGTTGCCGTAGTCGAGGAGGTAGGTGCTCACAGGAACTGTCGTGGACGACAGCTTCACGAGACCGGCTGGGTCGAACCCATTGTCAACAGCCTCGTCCCACTCGTAACCGAGGTAATTCTTGGTGAGTGTTGCCGTCTGGCCGGGCTGGAGATTAGCGATGCTGGTGTTGCGCCAGAAGCGTAAGTTCGCATCGTCGTAAGTGACAGTGATCGCCTGAAGATTGTTGCCGACATCATCAACCTTGAACAACTGCCCGGTCAGCGAGTTTTCCGGATTTCCGCCGCCGATCGCCGGCGGGCTCAAGCGTGGATCGCGGAAGGTGCCGGTCCATTCGCTCGAAGGGTCGATGCTGGCGACTGGCGAAAACGTCTCCTTGTAGGAGATCAGGGTGCGGTAAGGCGTGCCGTCGGCACTATAGGCATTGCCCCAGCGCGTCCGCCAATAGACCTCGTTGCCGCTCCAGAACATGAGATTGACGCCGGCGTCGCGCGCAGCTTCCACATTGGTTCGCTGCTGGCCGGACCAATATTCGTCATGCCCAGCATCGATATAGGTCTTGTGATTGAGAAGCAGGCTGCCGTAGCGATCGGCATCGACACCAGAGATGTAGGATACATCGTAGCCGTTCTGTTCAAGCCAGTAGATGCCAGCATATTCGGCGCCGAACAGGTAATCCTGCGGACCGGCAAAGGTGCCGACACCACCGCGTGTGGCGATCGGGCGGTTGTAGCTGACGGCGTAGGCGCGGCCGGCGCCTTGGCCAGTCGCCGGGCCGTTGCCACCATAGAAGTTTGCACCACCCCAGCCGTTATAGGCCTGCCAGGTCTGGTCGGCGGTCTGAAAGACAACGTCGCTGTGGCTGTCGTCGTCGCGAACGATAAACGGAATGTGGTTCTCGCCGAAGGTACCGTCCTGGCGCACAAGCTTGGCAATATAGACGCCAGAGACCGCATCATCGGGTACCGTCCAGGAAGCCGAAACCGACCAGTTACCGGCGTCCACCGTGCCAGTTGCTGCATTTCGCAGTGGATCGGGCTGATTTTGCACGCCTGTATGCTGGATCGTGTCGACTTTGCGCGCGCCCATGCCGCCGTAATAGCCAAGGCGGTAGATATCGATGCGGTAGTTGCTGGAATCCGTGTTGATCTTGAAGTTTATCACCTTGCCGTTATCGACACTGATATCGGTCGCGAAACCTTCGATGTTGGAGCTGCCGGCACCGTCGATGCCCCATTCGCTTTCAGGGTTCCCCTGTTTCTGGTTCTCAAGCACGATCGCGTTGGTGGCGGTTGCCGCGGCTGTGGCTGCGAATGAACCGGTCGCCGCAAAGCTCTGCGTTGCGGTTTTCTGGGTCACCTGCGCTGTGGTAACCGATCCGGTCAGGACACCGGTGCCCTTGGTCCCGCCGTTCCCTGCCTCTCCGCCACCGGGCAAGGTTCCGTTCTGAGCCGTCGCGCTGTTCCAGGTCCAATTGGTAGCAAATGACAGGTTGCGGTCGAGAAGCGGGTCGCTGACCGAGGCGCCCATGACCGCCTTGCCTGTCGACACGTGATCGGGTCCCTCCACGAGCCGGGTCCCCGGCAACTGGCCGTCGGCCTGAATAATACCACTGTTTTTCCCAAGATCCAGAATTCGCGTCGGCGAGGTGTAGTAACCACAGCCACACACACTGAAAGGCATGCCGAAAGCCAGGAATTGCGAGCCCGTAACGTGGGCGGTCGCCTGACCTGACGGGGCCGCATCCAGAATGACGACGTGGCCGGAATCGCCACCTCCCGTCGAGCCGCCGCCGGAACCGCGCCCGCCAGACGCCCCGCCTTGCCGCAGAAACGGCGCCAGCGGATCGGTGCTCATGGAGCCGCCCGCAAAGTGCGCGCCATGCAGCGAAATTGTATGGCCTGCCGCCGGCGCACTCGCGAACCCAGGCGCGCCAACTGTCCGAGTAGACGTCGAGCGGCCGGTGTGGGCAACTTCCCTCGCAAAGCCCACAGGATCGCGGTCCCGCAGCTGCAAGCGTTCGTCGACCGAGCTGTCCAGGTCGGCCACGACATCATCGCGCTCTTCCAGACCGCGGTCACTCAAGGCGGCGCCGTCGTCGGTACTGCCGGGGTGAAGATCATGTTTGTCTTTTTCGATGACCTGCACAGGCGCGGAGGCCAGCGCGGTCCTGTCCTCTGGCTTGGGAGCAGCCACACGCGACTTCACCGTCCCACCGGTGGTCAGCCACCAACGGGGATCGAACAAGTCCGTCAACATCGAACGGGAAACCCACCGGTGCGCGCTGCGATACATGGATTGCCCTCTCGATTATTTGGACGAACTATCGTTGTGAAGATCATTCCCTCGATCCGGAGTTAACTATATTCGAAAATGCCGATAATAGGCGCTACCTACTTCGAACAATCGACGGACTATCCTTTTAGTTGGTGGAATCCGCGAAACTATATTTGACTTTTTACGGAGCCGTGTCTCGCCTCCGCTTGAAAGCATGACTGCGGATCTTCAAGGCAGCCTTTCGAAATCGCTGACAACACATTGATAGAATGCATCTTCCAGGTCACGGAATCGCTTGCGCCGTTCATTGGCATCGGATCGATGCCGATCTATGAACCGAGAATATAAACCCATTCGGATCTGACGATCTAATCCGGGGTATGCCAGCCACCATGTATAGGGCGATAGGCATCGAGAGGAACCGAGATGAAAAACATCGCCGCCAGCATTGCAATGACAGCCCTAGCGACGACCGGGAGTGAGGCTCAGGAACGGAAGCGCGTCGCGCCGGAGGCCGTCTATGAGGTCGCTCCGGGGTTGGGACATTTCACCGACGATGTCCTCTTCGGCGAAGTCTGGGAACGGGCTGAGCTCGCGCCGCGCGATCGCAGTCTGATCACCGTCTCAGCGATCGTCTCGACCGGCAAGACGGCGCAGATCGGTGCGCATGTTCTTCGGGCGCTCGACAACGGCGTCACCCCGACCGAGATCGGCGAACTGATCACGCATCTCGCCTTTTATTCCGGATGGCCGAACGCGATCTCGGCCGTCATGGAAACCAGGAAGGTATTCGACGAACGAGGCGTAGCGTCGGCAACGAACAGCGACACCGCGAGGATTGAACTGGAGGCCGTAGCGGAAGCCACGCGCTTGGCCAGCGTCAATGCCGGCGTTGCGCCGACCGCGCCGGCGCTTGCCGATCTCACCAACCGGGTGCTCTTTGGGGATCTCTGGCAGAGGCCCGAGCTGAGCGCGCGAGACCGCAGCCTTGTCACGATGGCAGCGCTCATTGCCATCGGACAAAGTGAACAGCTTCCCTTCCACGCCAATCGAGCGATGGATAACGGATTGACCAGAGGCGAAGCGTCGGAAGTCGTCACCCACGTCGCCTTCTACGCCGGCTGGCCAAGAGCGATGTCGGCCGTGCCGGTTCTCAAGCGCGTTCTAGAAGCACGCGAATCCACCTCAGAGCCGGGACCGAAGGAGATCAAGGTCACGCCGGCCGGCCAGGGACGGGCGGGTGCGCCGGCGGAATATTTCACCGGCGCCGTCGAAACCTCCGGTTTCTACAAAGGGGACATGCCTGCCGCCATCAGCGGCGCAACAGTTTCTTTTCCCGCAGGCGCGCGCACGGCGTGGCACACGCATCCGCTGGGCCAGACACTCTTCATCATCTCCGGAATTGGTTGGGTTCAAAAGGAGGGCGCACCTGTCCAGACGGTTCGGCCAGGTGACGTCGTGTGGATCCCAGCGATGGTCAAGCATTGGCATGGCGGATCGGCAGATGAAGCTATGAGCCACTTCGCAGTCGCAGAAGCGCTCAATGGGAGCGTCGTCACCTGGATGGAAAAGGTCTCCGACGAGGATTATGACATGGGACGCGCCGGCGAGTGATGCCATGAAATCATAAACGGTGATCGGCTGGCGGACATTGTGGCCCCTGATAGAGTAGATCGTGGCCAACGATTCCGCCAACCATCGCACCAGCTTCAGAAATCAGTGAAGGAAACCGCCTCAGCGCCTCATTGAAACAACAAAGGGCCGCCATCAGGCTGGCAGAGCAATTCTCCAGGCCTCTACTCAAACTGCCCTTCAGGAAATGAAATGTCGACAACCGAACTTCCATCAGCGCCGAAACTAATTTCGGGCGGGATGACCTGGCTATTTGCGATCGTCGGCGGTGCCGCGGTCGGCAATCTCTACTGGGCCCAGCCTTTGCTTGCCACCATCGCGAGATCCCTCGATGTGCCAATCGGCTCGGCCGGCGCCCTGGTGACGATGACACAGATCGGATACGCGCTGGGCATCGTCATGATCGTGCCGCTCGGTGACGTCGTGATCCGGCGCAGGCTGATTCCGCTCGTCATGTTTCTCTCGGCCCTGGCGCTTTTGGCAACCGCGCTGGCACCATCTTACACGATACTGCTGGCATCTCTCACCGCTGTCGGCCTGACAACGGTGGCCGGCCAGTTGCTCATTCCGCTCGCAAGCGACCTCTCAAGCGCCGAGGAACGCGGGCGAACGGTCGGAACCATCGTCGGTGGCATCTTGATTGGCATCCTGCTATCACGCACGATCAGCGGCGTCATCGCCGACGCCTTCGGCTGGCGCACCGTCTATTTTCTTGCCGCAGCGACAACTGCATCGTTCTCGATTCTGCTGACGCGCGTACTGCCGGCTGAACGCAAACGGCCACGTATCGCCTATGGTCGGCTGGTTGCCTCGGTGCCGACCGTCGTGCGCAGACACAGATCCGTGCAGGTCACGCTGGCTATTGGCACCATCGGCTTTTGCACCTTCACCATGTTCTGGACAGGTCTCACGTTCCTGCTGAGCGCGCCGCCATTCTCCTATTCGCTCAGCCAGATTGGCCTCATGGGTATCGTCGGCCTGGCCGGCTCGCTTGCCGCGCGCCGCGTCGGCTGGCTGCACGATAATGGCTATTCCGCAGCCGGGACAGGGGCTGCGCTTGTGTTGGCGTTGGTGTCGCTCGCGATTGGCGCCGTCGGGTCCGCCAGCATAATCCCAGTCGCCGTCGCGGTGCTGCTTTTTGACGTCGCTATCCAGGGTAACAACGTTCTCAATCAGACCCGCCTTTTCTCGGTGGAGCCGGAAGCCCGAAGCCGCCTCAACACCGCTTTCGTTTCATGTAATTTCCTCGGCGGCGCGGTCGGCTCCCTGCTGGCGGGCTTTCTCTGGGAGTTGGCCGGCTGGACAGCCATCATGTCCGGCGCGATGGCCCTGATATGCTTGGCCCTCCTTCTGTGGGTGGCGCAGCGCCGGCATATCCAAGTCCCGCACGAACGTAACGGATAGCTCGCAGCCCCGTCCGGCAGCGGCGATGTCAGTGCGCGCGACCTCCGCGCCGCGCGCACTTGGCGTAGAACATCAGCCACGCGTCTCTTCGGCGTCCTCATCCTCGACAGGCCTCTTCGTTCGCATGACCTTCAAGACGAAAACAAAGAAAGCGGGCACGAAGAAGATCGCGAGGATAGTCGCGGAGATCATGCCGCCAAGCACACCCGTTCCGATGGCGTTCTGGCTGGCGGCGCTTGGGCCGGTCGCAATCGCCAAGGGGACGACGCCGAGCGTGAAAGCGAGCGACGTCATCACGATCGGCCGGAAGCGCAACTTTGCGGCTGCGACGGCCGAATCCAGCAACGACCTGCCTTCGGCGTAATAGTCCTTGGCGAACTCCACGATGAGAATGGCGTTCTTCGCCGATAGACCGATGATCGCGATCAATCCGACCTTGAAATAGAGGTCGTTTGGCATGTCGCGCATCATCACGGCCAGCACCGAGCCGATCACGCCGAGTGGCACGACCAAGATGACCGAGATCGGAATGGACCAGCTCTCATAGAGGCCTGCAAGAAGCAGGAACACGAAGAGGATGCTAAGTCCGAACAGGAACGGAGCCTGGCTGCCAGATGTGATTTCCTCCAGCGACTGGCCCGACCATTCAAAGCCGAAGCCCTCAGGCAGTTCCGACGCCAGACGCTCCATTTCCGCGATGGCAGCACCGGTCGATTGCCCCGGCGCCGGCGCGCCGGAGATGCGCACGGTCGGGTAACCGTTATAGCCAACGATCTGTGGCGGCCCCTTTTGCCACTGGGCGATCGCGAACGAGGAAAGCGGAACCATGCCGCCGCTCGCGTTGCGGACGTTGATCTTCAGCACATCCTCGATCTGCAATCGGCTGCGATCCTGGGCCTGCACGATGACACGCTGCATCCGGCCCCTGTTCGGGTAGTCATTGATGTAAGATGAGCCCAGATTGGCGGTGATCGCGTTGTTGATGTCCGCGAACGTGACACCGAACGTGTTGGCCTTCTCACGGTCGATAACGAAGAGCACCTGCGCGGCATCCGGTAGTCCTTCCATGCGCACGCCTGTCACGACCTGGCTTTGCGCAGCCTTCGCCATCAGTTCAGCCGTTGCCTGGGCAAGCGCCGCTTGCCCGAGACCCGCGCGATCCTGAAGACGGAACGAGAAGCCGCCGGTTGTGCCGAAGCCTTCGATTGGCGGCGGCGACAGCGCAAAGGAGGTCGCGTCCTTCAGCGCAAAGAGCTGCATATTGGCGCGGTTGGCGATGTCCTGTACCGAGTTGCCCTCGCCTCGCTCGGACCAGTCCTTGAGCGTGACGAACGCAAGACCCGCATTGGCGCCATTGCCCGAGAAACTGAAGCCCTGAATGGCCACGATGTTGGCAACGGCCGGCTCCGCCTTGAAGATCGTTTCGATCTTCCGGATGGACTCGATCGTACGGTTCGCGCTGGCTTCCGGCGGTCCCTGAATATCGACGATGAGGAACCCCTGATCCTCGTCGGGCACGAAAGACGTCGGCAGGTTGACGAAGAGGTAGCCAAGCCCGACAGCAAGCGCGAGATAAACAACCATCATGCGGCCGGCGCGGCGCGCCATACCGGTTACCGATGCGGCGTATCCATTGGTCAACTGCTCGAATTTGCGGTTGAACCAACCACCCGGGCCGCCTTTCTGGTGGTGACCGCCCTTGATCGGCTTCAGGAAGGTCGCGCAAAGAGCAGGCGTGAGCGACAATGCCAGGAAGGCCGAGAAGAGGATCGAGACGACCATCGTCAGCGAGAACTGTCGGTAGATGATGCCTGTCGATCCCGGGAAGAAGGCCATCGGAATGAAGACCGAGGATAGAACAAGCGTGATCCCGAGGATTGCGCCGGTAATCTGCCCCATCGCCTTGCGCGTTGCCGCTTTGGGCGACAGCCCCTCCTCCGCCATGATGCGTTCGACGTTTTCGACGACGACGATTGCGTCGTCGACCAGGATGCCGATCGCGAGAACCATCGCGAACATGGTCAGAACGTTGATCGAAAACCCGGTCGCATACATGACGGCGCAGGTGCCGAGCAACGCCACCGGCACAACAAGCGTCGGAATGACGGTGTAACGGAAGTTCTGCAGGAACACGAACATCACGATAAAGACCAGGACGATCGCTTCGAGCAGGGTGTGGATTACCTTCTCGATCGAAGCGGAGACAAACGGACTGGTATCGTAGGGAACGCTATACTCTACGCCCTTCGGGAAGAAGCGGCTCAGCTGATCCATCTTGGCCTTGATGGCGGCGGAAACCGCAACGGCATTGCCGGTCGACGATAGCTGAATGCCGAGTGCAGCCGACGGCTGACCATTGAGGCGACTGGTAAAATTGTAGGATTCCGCGCCTTGCTCGATACGGGCGACATCCTTCAGTCGGACCGAAGAGCCATCGGGATTGGCCCGCAGAATGATTTCGCCGAACTGCTCGGGCGTGCCCAGCTGCCCCTGGACGAGGACGGTGGCCGTCAGATCCTGGGTGATGGGGTTGGGGCTTGCTCCAATCTGCCCGGCCGCCACCTGCGCGTTCTGCGCGGTAATCGCCGCGGTGATGTCGTCGGTGTTGATGTTGAGGCCCACCATCTTGTCGGGATCGATCCAGACACGTAGTGCGCGCTGCGCGGCAAAGAGCTGGGCACGACCGACACCATCAATCCGTCGGATTTCACCGATGACGCTGCGATTGATATAATCGCCGAGCTCGACTTCGTCTCGGCTGCCGTCGGTCGACGTCATCGAGACGATCATCAAGAATCCGGAACTTGCCTCTTCGACGGTGACGCCCTGCGTTCGCACGGTGGCGGGCAGTCTTGCCTCGACGCGACGGATCGCATTCTGCACATCGACCGACGCCTGATCGATGTTGGTCCCCGCCCTGAAGGTTGCATTGATGCTGACCGAGCCGGAATTGTCCGAGGTGGATTCAAAATACATCAGGCCGGCAACGCCGTTCAGCTCATCTTCGATCTGGCGTGTCACGCCCTGGTAGATCTCTTGCGGCGATGCGCCGGGATATGCCGTGGAGATCGTCAGCTGTGGCGGCGCCACCTTGGGGTACTGCGCGATTGGCAAGAACGGGATGGCGATGATCCCGGCGATGGAAATGAACAACGCGAAGACCCAGGCCAGAATAGGCCTGCGAATGAAAAGTTGTGCCATGATCGATTACTCCGATGCCTTCGCGGGCTCTTGAGACGAACTCGCCGCTGGATCGGCAGGCTGCCATGCCTCGGGCGCCACCTTCCCACCGGGCTGGACCTTCTGAACGCCGTCGACAATCACAGTTTCGCCCTGCTTCAAACCACCTTCGACCAGCCATTCGGAGCCCTGCGCTTGCCCGAGCGTGATCTTGCGAGGTTCCGCGACATTATCGGTACCAAGCACGTACACCTGCGCCTGCCCGGTATCATCGCGGATGACCGCACGCTGGGGAACGGTGACGGCATTGTGCTTGACGGCCTGCTCGATCCGCACGCGGACATACATTCCAGGCAGTAGGTCGTTCGACGTGTTGGGGAACTCCGCCCTCAGCGTCACCTGCCCGGTGTTGGAATCGACATTGGCGTTCGCGAATAGCAGCTTGCCCGGCTCGGCGTAGAGCGAGCCATCGTCGAAGACCAGTTCGACACGCGCTTCGCCCGGTGCAGTACTGGCCAGCGTACCTGCAGCAACGGCTCTCTTAAGGTTCAGCAGTTCCTGCGCCGATTGTGTGAAATCGGCATAGACGGGGTCGACCTGCTGGATCAATGCAAGATTGGACGTTCCATCAGCAGTCACCAGCGCGCCTTCGGTAACGAGAGCGCCACCGATCACGCCCGAAATTGGCGCCCGAACATCCGTGTATTCAAGATTGATCTTCGCCTCATCCAGCCCCGCCTCGGCAGATGCGACATCCGCGCTTGCCTGAGCGAGATTGACGGCTGCGGTGTCGTAATCGATACCCGATGCGATATTGCGGTCACGAAGGCTCTTTTGTCGCTCGAGCTGCAGCCTGGCATTGTCCTGTATGGACTTTGCGCGTTGAAGAGCGGCCTCGGCGCTCGCTACGCGAACCTTGAACAGGCGTGGATCGATGCGATAGAGGACGTCGTCCTTCTTTACCGTTGCCCCCTGCTCGAAGACACGTTCCTGCAAAATGCCGGAGACGCGCGCCCTGACTTCGGAAATACGGGTCGCGGCAATGCGGCCGGGAAGCTCGTTGATGACAGGCACATCCCTGCCCTTAAGTTCTATGACGGCAACTGCCGGTGGTGGCATCGCTGATCCTTCCTGGGCCAATGTGACCCCGGACGCGGCAACCAGAAAAGTGGTGGCGATAAGGCACAGTTTCAGGCGCGCCGTTCTACTACGCTGCATCGGATATTCCTTCTCGAATTTCATCGCCCCACCAGGGTGCGTCATGTCTTCTCTACGTAAGAGAAATAGATGGATCTTATGCCGTCGAGAATCTCGCGCCGTTCGACGTCCGGCCACGTATGAAATGTGAAAAGCTCGGTACAAAAGAACCCCGTCAGCGCGAGATAGGCCATGAGGGCCGCTTTGGGTTTGGCACCCTCCGCCATCTTTCTCAGATCAAGATCACACCACTCCCGCATCGTCTCCTGCAGCTTGTCGCCGCTTGCCATCGAAGCGCTAACCGCCATCGCAACGGCGCGGTCTGTATCGTCAAGCGTGCTTTCGGCTGACGCGATGCGGCCAAAAAGCTCCGGGTGCGGGGTATCGCCGGCTGCCTGCACGCATTCTTCGACATGCGCCACATCAGCCTTGAACTTGCGATCGACAAGCGCCTCTAGCAATCCGCTTTTGGACTTATGGTCGTAGACCACCCGCGCCTTGCTGACGCCAGCCTCCTGGGCGACGGCATCGATCGAAAGGCCCACAGCACCCAGTCGCACGACGACGCGCTCGGCAGCATCGAGGATGTCGTCTTCGGTGATTTTCCTGGTACGGCCCATCGCACGCTCCTGTTCGGCGATTTATTTACGAACGATCGTGTTTAAATGCAAGCGCGAAGTTGGTCTGCGCAGTCTAGACGTCTGGATGCAATTGTCGATGGCAAGAACAGCCCTCCTGGTCTTCGACGACCAGGAGAGTTTGACGAGTAAAGAGCGACGTTACCGTTCATCGCGCCTGCCTTGATTCTTGAGGATTTCCAGGAGGGATCGTCCGAAGTCATGGGTTTCGCAACGCTAATTTGACGCTTTGCTCCGCGTCCCGGATCGGCCAGCGCTGCCGACGACTTGCCAAGAGAGCTTACAAGCGCCGCAGGTCGGGACACGCCGCAACGAGGGCATCAACATGAGGACCATGAGTAACCGGCCCCTTTTTGGAGGCGCCAGCGCCCCCAAGCTAAAGGCCTTCCTCCGTCGGCTGATCCGGAAGCCGAGAAGGCGGTATCTATGAATCAGGCCGTCAAGCGCGCCGGAAGGTTACATGGGAGCACAAGGCACCATGATCATTTCATTGGGATCACATCATCATGCGATCTTCCTGCGGCAATATTGATGCTACGGGTGGGTTGAACATTGGTGAGAGCGAGGCTCGGGCCGCAATGCCACCTTGGCGGATTGGCTTGGAAGTGTCGAAGTCAAACTCCAGGTCGTTTTTTTAATTGACGACCGTGACACCTCATTGCGCACATTGCATCTCGCCTATTGGATTGCCACAAGATGGCCGGGCGAAACTTCACGATACTCAGGCGGCCGAACCTCGTAGGCCACGGGTCGGATCGGGCTTTTCAGTTCCTCGCTAAGGCCCAGCTTTCTTTCATGTCGACGGTCAGGGTCCGGGATCGGGACAGCTGCCAACAGCTTTTTGGTGTACTCGTGCTGGGGATTGCCAAAAACAGCCGCCCGAGGTCCGATCTCTACGATTTCACCCAAGTACATCACTGCTACCCTATGGCTCACTCTCTCGACGACCGCCATGTCGTGGGAGATAAACAGGTACGATAGGTTCAGGCTCTGCTGCAGGTCGAGCAAGAGGTTTATGACCTGTGCCTTGATGGAGACGTCGAGCGCAGAAACACTTTCATCCGCGACGATAACTTTCGGCGTTAACGCCAGCGCTCTCGCAATACAAACACGTTGCCGCTGCCCGCCCGAGAATTCGTGCGGAAATCTTGTCGCCATATCCGGCGACAGGCCAACCTTCGAGAGCAGTTCAGCGACCACGGCCTTTGCCTCTTGGCTAGTCCCCATACGATGCTCGAGGTATGGCTCAGCAATTGCATCTCCAACCCGGATTCGAGGATTGAGGCTTGCAAACGGATCCTGAAATATCATTTGCACGGTTTTGCGCATCTCGCGCATCTGATCCTTGTTGAGGCCGAGGATTTCCCTGCCATCCACCCGCACTGATCCACTTTGCGGTTCGATCAACCGCATGATTGCACGACCAGTGGTCGATTTTCCGCATCCGGATTCGCCAACCAGAGACAATGTTTCGCCAGCGTGCAGACTGAACGAAACGTTCTCGACGGCATGTACGCGGCCGGTAAGCTTTCCGAGAAGTCCAGTGTGAATGTCGAAACGCTTAGTCAGGTTTTTGACCTCCAGGACCGGCCGCTTGCCCGACGCAACAGTGTCGACAACATCGGCAGGCACATCGGGCTGACCTGTCTGCGGATCGACGACAGGAAAGCGCAGCGGCCTGTCTCGTCCATTCATTGCACCAAGCACCGGAACCGCAGCCAATAGCGCGCGCGTATAAGGATGTTTGCCGCGTCGGAAAATATCTGGTGTCGCCCCAGTCTCCACTTCCTCGCCCCGGTACATGACAACCGTTCGATCGGCTATCTCTGCGACGACACCCATGTCGTGGGTAATGAAGAGGACCGATGTGCCCTCCTCCTCCTGCAGCATTTTGATGAGGTCTAGAATTTGGCCTTGAATGGTGACGTCGAGAGCAGTTGTCGGCTCGTCGGCAATCAGAAGCTTCGGCTTCGACGCCAATGCCATCGCGATCATCACGCGCTGCCTCATTCCTCCTGAAAGGCGATGCGGATACTCGTCGAAGCGGGATGCTGCCGAAGGGATCCGAACCTTCTCGAGTAGCCTGATTGTCTCAGACCTTGCCTCGGCCTTCGACATAGACGAGTGGCACAACAACGCCTCTGATATCTGGTTTCCAACTGTAAAGAGCGGGTTCAGCGATGTCATCGGCTCTTGGAAGATCATCGCCACATCGTTGCCGCGCACCTGCCTCATGGCAATTTCAGGCAAGCTGAGCAGGTCTCGTCCACCAAGAGAGATGCTCCCCTCTATACGGCTAGACTCTGCCTCCAGCAGACGCATTATGGAAAGTGCTGTAACACTCTTGCCTGAGCCGGATTCCCCGACGACCGCGACAGTCTCGCCTGGCGCAACACAAAAGGAAACGTTTCTCACCACGGACTTCCAGACACCGTCAACGAGGAACGATGTGGTCAGCTTTTCCACCGATAGTACGGTATCATCGGTCTGTCTCGCCTGTGCCTGGGAGCCTGTCATGATATTGCCTCTTCAAATGCCGATGAGATCTGGTGATTAGTCCGGCCAGCGCAACGCGGCGTCGAAACGATGTCTGCTGCGATTTTCGAGCGGGGTCGCGATGATCTCATTGGACGCGCGCGCCTTATCGAGCTCTTCGGCTAGCCGCTGGGCGACGACTTTCTCTTGGCCCGGATGCAGATTGCATGGATCGAGGTAGAAGTACCGATGCTCGACTTCGTGGTCGCGAACGATGATCGGCGGATTGCCGCGCGCCAGCGCGTCCGAAAGATCCCATGCAGTGATATGAGCCTCTTGCGGGGCGACGATGACACGCATTCGCTCAAGCGGATTGTTCGTCGGATCCGGCTCGATCAGGGCCGTGACGCCTGGCCGACCGTCCAGGGCCTGCTTCCATAACTGAAGGTAGCTGGTTTCCCGCTCACGGACCGCTTGATGATCGCGCGTCTCCCAAGCCTCGAGCGCCGCCATGACACCAGCAATGCTTTCCTTCCCGGCCTTCATGCCTCGCCCGATACCCATGTTTTGAAGGAAAGCATGACGAACGAGTTCTTTTTTGCCAGCCACAATCCCCGAGGTAGGACCGCCCAGGAATTTGTGACCCGAGTAGATCGCGATGTCGGCACCCTGCTCAAGGAATATCCGCAGATCGTATTCCGATGCTGCGTCGACGATGACGGGAACGTCTTTGGCGTGGGCAATTTCGACGAATTCTTTCAGGTTCAACAAGCCATAGTCGACGACGTGGTGTGACACCACGAAAACAGCTGCTGCCGTCCTATCCGTGATCGCATTCTCCATGTGGTAACGATGGGTCGACGTCGCTTGACCCACAAAGACCACCTTGCCGCCAGCGATCCGGATGGCCTGGTCGACGGGTGCACCATAGCTTACCACATGGCCCATCTGAACAAGCACCTCGTTCTTGTCGGTGCTGACATCGGGGAGCTTTTCAATTGCCAAAAGATCGTTGCCAGTAATCGTTGCCGCGACCGCCAGCGATATCCCGGCGGAGCACGACGCGGTAACGAAGCCAGCCTCAGCGCCCGTAAGCCTCGCGATGATGGCACTCGCCTTGCGCTGAAGGTCGTTCACTTCAACGAACTGCGGCAAAATGGCGGAAATGGCCGCGATGGCCTCGGGAACGACGATGGACGCTCCGAGGCTGGTCATCGTGCCCGATACATTGATCACCGGGCGAAGGCCGAGCGCGCTGCGAATATCATCTGACATGGGTTTCTCCAATTTCCATGACCGCGTGAGGACGGAAGCAGTGATTTGCCCTATCGACGGCTATGCCATAATAATGTAATACACACGCATCCAAATATGAGGAGCGTGTAGTTGGGACGTAATTCTTCATCTGCGGCCCACCCGGACGCCGAAACCGACAGCATCCAAGAGAGCGCGACGCGCCGATCGAGAGTGAGCGGGATTGATCGCGCGCTTCAAATCATCGACTACCTTTACGAAACTGGCGGGCCGGCTGGCAGCTACGCGATCGCCAAGGCCCTGAAAGCCCCGCTTTCCACAATTTACGTGATCGTCGATGATCTCGTTGAGAAGAACATGCTTATGCGCCAGCCGGACGGTTCGCTCTGGCTGGGCGCGCGGCTCTACCATTACGGCCTTGCCTACGCCCGTTCCCTTGATTTCATTAGCGTCGCGACGCACGAGATGCATGATCTTTGCCGAGAAGCCGGTGAGACCGTTCAGCTTTGCGGTCGGGACGGAGACCATATGCTTGTTCTCGCAATGGCGGACGGACCGAGCCATTTCCAGGTAGCGTCGCGCATCGGTACGCGCGTCCCCTTGAATTGGACGGCGTCGGGTCGCCTTCTCGCTGGGCATTTGCCGCAAGAAGAACGCATCGAACTTTTCAGGCGCTGCGCGAAGTCTTCTCCCACCGGACGGGCGGAGATGGACCCGGAGGTCTTGGCGTCGTCGGCCGGGGCTGCATTCCAATCGAGACTGTCGATCCAAGCCGGAGAATCCGACTACGCAGTGGCCTGCATAGCGTCGCCGATCTGTGATCGGGATGGCCAGTGCGTCGCAACGATCTCCATCGTTCTTCCCGAGCAGAAGGCCTTCTCTGACGAAAGCCGCTACACCGCGCACGTTCGCGAGTCCGCTGAGCGAATTGAGAAGGTTATGGGATGGCGCAATCACTAGGCTCTCCTCCTTCATTCGTGCAAGGCGACTATCGCCTCGATTTCAACAGTGATGTTTCCGGGTAGCGAGCCAAAGCCAACAGCCGACCTCGCATGTTGGCCAACCTCTTCACCGAACACGCCGATGAGGAGATCGGAGCAGCCGTTGATGACGCTGGGGTGCTCCTCGAACAGCGGTGCGGCATTGACCATTCCCAGCAGCTTCACCACCTTTTTCACGCGCGACAGATCGCCCAGTGCCTGATGCATGACAGCGAGCAAATTGATGCCCGTCAGGCGCGCATGCGCATACGCATCGGTAACATCGACTTCAGCCCCGACCTTTCCCAGATGCATAAAGCCATCCGCCTCGCGCGGACCTTGGCCAGAAAGGTAAAGGATGTTTCCCTCCAGGACATGAGTGACGAAGTTGGCAATGGGTGGAGGTGCTGGCGGAAGCTCGATGCCGAGCGCCAATAGCCTTTCGTAAGGCGAACCTATCGACGTGGCCGTTACAGTAGACGTGTTCACAAGGACTCCTGTCCGTATTGGTCGTTCGACTTAGCGATATGAATAACCGTGGCTGTGGCGCACGAGCTTGCGCGCGCGCGGGATGTAGCGGCTCGCCGCAATTGCCTCCCGTCCAATTACCGCGTATCGCGGTTCGAACACCTTCGTGAGCACTGAGACATCGCCATTGGAATCGGTGGCCTCGATGTCGGAATCGATCAGATCGAAGATCGTGAAATCCGCGCGCTGCCCGACGCTGAGGCGACCCTCCATGGGCAATTCGATAACCGACGCAGGCGCGTGCGTGACCGCTTCGACGACCTTATCGAACGGCATGCCGACACTGAGCAGCTTCGACATCGTTGTCGCTAGGTCCCAGACTGGGAAGTTCATCGAATGTCCATGTAGGTCTGTGGAGATCGAGAACGGCAGCAAGCCGCGCGCTATCGCGGCTTCAGCCACCTTGAACGAGAAGGACGCACCGCCGTGACCAATGTCCAGACGAATACCCTCTCCGGCGCATTTCTCGGCAAGATTGAAGAGGTCTTCATCTTCCATGATGCTGGAACCGGCCTTGCCGTTGAAGCAATGGGTGACGACGTCCCCCGGCCCCAGGATCTCCAGGACCTCGTCGTAAAGGGCAGGCGGTTCCCCGACATGGACCATCATCGGTATCTTCAGTATCTTGGCAATCTTCTTGCCGAGCTTGACAGGTGTGACACCCCATGACCCCGTGATGACGTGGCTCGCTCGGACCTTGAGACCAACGATATGCGCGCGGTTTTCCTCATAGCATTCGAGAATACGATCGAGGTTGATGTCACGAATGTCGCGCAGTTCGGTGACGCGGTTGCAGGCCACAAGACCGATCGAGCCAAGGTTCAGGAACGCTTTGATGCGCTCCTTCGAGGGTTCGATGATGTATTCGCGGAACCCATGAAAGTTGGCTTCACCTGCCGAGCCTGCATCAACGAGGGTCGTGACACCGCGTTCAGCGCCGCATTCAGATGGGCGGATCGAAATATCGGTACCGCCGTGCCAGATGTGAACATGAAGGTCGATCCAACCAGGAGAAATCCACGCGCCTTTGCCGTCTACCCGCGTCACATCCCGTGAGACGCTAAGATCAGGTCCGATAGCGGCAATCCGTCCATCTCCGTCCACCAGAATATCGGTCTTCTGTCCTGGCGCGCTTGCGCCGAAGGCCATCGGCTTCACGTTGGTGAGGAGCAGCGCGCTCTGCTTTTTGCCATCGTTCATTTACAAGTCCTTTCGAAGTTTTGGATCAAGCATGTCACGCATTCCATCGCCGACCATTTGCAGCGACAGGACGGACAGTATGATGGCGATGCCTGGGAACAGGGTCATCCAGTCGGCTTGACCGATATACTGGCGTCCCGCGGCAATCATTGTGCCCCAAGTCGGAATTTCCGGACTGACGCCGAGGCCAAGAAACGACAGCCCCGCCTCAGCGAGCATGGCGCTGGCAAAGAGGAACGTCGCTTGAACGAGGATCGGCGAAAGCAGATTTCGTAAGACATGCCGGGTCATGATATGGAATGTTGATATTCCAAGTGCCTGGGCAGCTTCGACATATGGGAGCTCACGGATGACCAGCGTCGAGGCCCGTACAATTCGCGCCAGGCGCGGCGCGTAGACCACAGAAAGCGCCACGATAACAGTTGCGAGCGAAGGCCCGAGTGCCGCGACCAACGCAATCGCAAGAAGAATATCGGGAAATGCCATCATTGCATCGATCAAACGAGCGATTGGCGTGTCGAGCTTCTTGAAGAAGCCTGCAAGTAGCCCGAGCGTAACGCCGATGAGAGCTGAAAGGGCGACAACCGCTGCACCGACAAGCAATGACAGCCGTCCCGCGAAAATCGTACGCGAGAGCACATCCCGACCGAATTCATCGGTACCAAGCAGATATGTTCCGCTCGGCGGTTTAAGGCGGTTGACGATGGACAGTTTTGATGGAGAGTAAGGCGCTATCCAAGGGGCGAACACTGCAAGCAGTACGAAGATTGCCAGGATCAGGATACCGGCGGCAACGGTTCTACGCTTGAACAGGCGACGCACGAAATTACGCTTGTGAGTGTTGGACGACTGTATCGTGATCTCGGTCATCAGTAGCGCACCCTCGGATCAACGAGCAGGTAGAGCATGTCGATCCCGAAATTGATCAAAACATAAAGCGCGGCGATCACCAGCAGCGCACCCTGGATGACGGGATAGTCGCGTCGCAAAACCGCTGTCACCACAAGGTTTCCGACGCCAGGAAGGCCAAAGACGGTCTCCGTTACGACGGCACCTGAGACCAACACCGCAGCGGTCAAACCGAGAACGGTCAGGATGGGTATTAGCGCGTTCTTCAATGCATGCTTGAGGATGACGCGGCGCTCCACCAATCCTTTGGCGCGCGCCGTGCGAATATAGTCATCACCAAGCACATCGAGCATCGACGCGCGGGTGAACCGTAAGATCAGGGCCGAGGAAACGATACCCAAGGCGATCGCTGGCAAAGTAAGATGATACATTCGCTCCAAAAAGGTGGAGCCGGGCCCACCATAGCCCGAGACTGGGAAGATGTTGAAGCGTACGGCGAAGGTCTGCATCAATATCAGTCCGAGCCAGAAGCTCGGTATGCTGGCCGCAAGCATCGCGAGCGTCGTTGCAGCTTGGTCGACAAAAGACCCACGTCGATATGCGGCGTAGATGCCGATCGGCAGTGCTATGACGCTGGCGATCAATAGCGAAAAGATCGTCAGAAAGAATGTCGGTTCAGCGCGGTCCATGAGGGCCGATGTGACCGGCATGTTAAGAAAAATCGACTGGCCGAGATCACCTTTGAGAAGCTGGCCGACGTAGTAGGTATATTGGACAATCAACGACTGATCGAGCCCCAGTCGGCTGCGCAGGTCCGCAATATCCTGAGAGGTTGCGTCAGGGCCCAACATCACGGCAGCTGGATCACCGGGCGTCACCCGAACGATGATAAAGACGATCGTAACGACGAGAAACATCACAACGATCATTCCGGCTAGTCGCTGGAGAATATATCGGATCATGGAGTTGGCCTCAGACACGATGCCCGCGGGCAAGAAGGGAGGTCCGCCCTATTGGCAAACACCCCCGCATTGATGATCACTTCTTGATCGAAGCGTTCCAGAAATAGGGCCAAGGAGCTGGATCGACGCCTTCGAGCTTCGTTGACTTTGCTGAAACTGCGTTGAAGTCGCCGATCTTCATGTAGGGCAGCTCATCGTACATCGCCTTCTGCACGTCAGCCCACAGTTCGACACGCTTTTGCGGATCGACTTCGGAAGTGAACGCGTCAACAGTCGCCTTGCGCACCGGCGTATCCCACCATCCTGGCGAACTCGGTGAAAGGGAACCGATCAGCGCGGGCTCAGGCAGGAACGGGCTATGGGTGATGTAGATGTCCCAAAGCTTCGCGTCGGTTCGACGCTGTGTCAGCGTAGCCCAATCGACTACCTGCAAATCAACGGTGAACCCAGCGAGCTTGAGATACTCCGCGGCAACCTGCGCCATCTTGTAATGGAATTCATACTGGCGACTTGTCAAAATGCGGATCGGCTCACCGTTGTAGCCGGCGTCCTTCGCCGCTGCTGCGGCTCCCTCCGGATCAGCAATATTGTAGTTTCCTTCAACCCCTGCATCGGTGCTCCATGCAAAGGTTTTCGGATAGATATCCCCGTCCAGGGCGTAAAAATCGGTGCTACCGAAAGCGGCAGCGAGCATGTCTTCCATGTTCAAAGCCTGACGGATTGCCTTGCGCACCGCGACGTTCTTGGCCACGCCTTCCTTTGTATTGAAGACAAAGACCGGGTAGCCAAAGGGCTTGAGAATGACAGGCTGCGAAGCACTGGAGGCTTTCAACTTGTCGAAGGATTCAACCGGAATCGAATCTGCGTAGTCATACTGTCCTGAAACAGCCGCTTCGACGCGAGTGTTGGCATCAGGAACCGGCACGAAGCGGATTTCATCAAGATACTGGTGGCGTGCGCCCCCATAGCCGGTGCTATCTTCGTTGCGTGACTTGTAGCCGTCAAAACGCACGAGCTGAATATATTGATCAGCCTTGCGTTCCTTGAGCATGTAAGGCCCGGTGCCGATGAAGTCCTTCATCGGCTCGTCCTGCTTTTCGGCGGGTATGATGATGGCAGCCGAGTTGTTGAACGCGAGAAGCGATGTCAGCGGCGCATAGGGCTGCTTGAGGACGATTTTCACAGTTGCCGGATCTGCAGCGGTAATAGTTTCGATGAAACCTGCGACCTGCTTGCCCCTTGAGGCGATTTTCTCCCATCGCGAAAGCGATGCAACGACATCGTCAGACGTCATGTCGGTATTGTCGTGGAACTTGATCCCCGTGCGCAGCTTGATCGTGTACGTCTTACCGTCTTGGCTGACTTCGGGCAGGCTTTCTGCGAGCAGCGGAGTGACATTCCACTGCTTGTCGAACGTGTAGAGCGTTTCGAAAATGTGTTGTGTGACGATACCAACGAGGTCGGCCGTTGACGTCATAGGATCCAACGTTGGCGGTTCGCCAATAGTGGCAACGTTGATGACGCCACCCTTCTCCTGAGCTGCAACAATGGATGGCAGGGCTATTAGCGCGGTTGCCAATAGCAAGGCTTGCCTTAGCTTCATCTCAATTCTCCCGGTTCAATGTTCCATTATTATGCTATATGCGATTTAATTATATAATACCGCCCGCTGGGCACGTGTCAATCGCGCGCCAGGTTTTGACAGTCGGGTAGAGAGATTGCTTGGGCGTGCGGGTAGTGACGTACTTCGAAATTTACTCAACCACCCTCAGGTCGCGCCACCAGGGTCCCTTAGGTGAAGCAACTTGCCCAAATCGGATAGTTTGGATGGTTGGGCAGATCGGTCGACAGGTTAGGGGGTCTGGGTCTCGCCAGCAAAACGAGCGAGTAGATCGCCAGGATGTCCCCCGCGCCAAACTCATGCTGAAGCGCCAGTTCCTGACGATGGACCAAAACTTCAGGCATCAAATGGATCCCGGACTGCAGCGAGCTTACCATTCGGGACTGGTGGCGGCTGTAAGCGTCAAGCGAAGTGAAATGCGCAGTCACTGAATACTATGAGCCGCTTTATCGGGTACACTAGCTGAGATAGCCGATTGTGCTCAGCACGTCGCAACTCGGCTGACAATGCTCTGTTAACCATTTCACGGCGATGATCGCCCCTATTCTCTGGACCGCTAGGCCCTATTGAACCCAGATTTCAGGAGGTCCACCTTGCTGCTTGGTACGCGCCTTTTTGCCCTTGTCGGAATCTCTATCACCAGCGTCTTCGGCGCATCACCCACCGAGGCGGCGGGCATGCAAGTTCCCACTTGGCTGACTAGCCACGTCGGCGAAGGTGACGGTCAAATTGCCCAGATTGTGCTGGAACGTGCACGAGCGCTCTATCTAGCCAAAGTCAGCGAAGGCAAAGTGAAGAACGCTTGTTACTTCGCGATGGATGCGACCCGGCCGAACCATTTGGCTGGAGAGAAATCAGGCGGTCGCTTCTACACAATCTGCGAGGCAGAGCAGATTTTTCGTGTCGCATCGTCGGGTCATGGGAGCGGGCGTAAACTGACTGGCGTCGTGGATTTTTCCAATGGACGGCAATGCGCTAAGAATTTCGGCAACGCGCAGGATTCCAATCTAACTGCCGGAGGGGCTTACCTCACAAGTGAGATCAAGACTTCTTTCAAGGGTTACTACAAGAATGCGTCGGGCCAACAATCTCCGCTGACCCGCTCCTTTGTTCAATTCGACGGAGCGGGCGATACGGCCAATGCCAGGCAGCGAGCGATCGGCGGACATCCGGCGTCTCTGATCTCGGGCGTTTGCATGCTGAAGAAGCCAGGGAGCCCGTATGCGAACTCGGATGGATATGTGCCGTTCGGCAAACTTGTGAACTATGAAGGTGGGCGGAGCAATGGCTGCACGACCTGGTCGCCTTTTGACGCGCCTCAGATTC
Source organism: Hyphomicrobiales bacterium (assembly GCA_900469085.1). Classification (GTDB taxonomy): domain Bacteria; phylum Pseudomonadota; class Alphaproteobacteria; order Rhizobiales; family Rhizobiaceae; genus Rhizobium. The sequence continues at coordinate 22,615 of UBVW01000015.1, forward strand.
TCTCGACGGTTAAAGACAACCCGACGACGGTCTACATCTACCCAGAAGCTCGAGACATTGCAGCGGTGTCAAAGACTTTGGCAGCGGGCAAATCGCTCAACGGGTCTGGAACGTACTGGAACGCCAGCTGCCTGATAGCAATCGGCACTCCGCGTTTCTGGAGCAAGGAAGAGCTCGAACCGCGCATCAGCCAGTACAAACTGGATAACCCTGCTCCACCAAAGAAAGCGACGCCAATTTGTGCCGCTACCATCAACTGATCGGCGCCTTTGTGAAAACGCACCATATAGTCAGTCGCGGCGGAATCTAGAATTGACGACGCCCTACACACTTCACCTGCGAACATCCCGTCGAGGACATACGACTGAGCAACGCAAACAGGTCAGCAATCGATGGTTCACGATACGACTAACAGACGCTTTCAGCACTCATGCCTCTCGCTGTGTCGGTAGCGCCAGGCGAGTTTAGTCGTTACCTTTCACCCGTCCGGCTTTGACAGCCTACGGGTAACGCACGAAGTTACTGACGACGTCGCCGCCGATCGCCGATGGGGCATGATGCAGTGGACAGTATACGAGCTGCCTGTCATGGAGGTCCTGAGCAGATCGCGGCCTCTGTTCCACTGTGATAGACCAGCATAATCGCAAGTCTTTGCCGGGTTCGATGTCAGCTCTGTGCTGGCGGTAAATGCGCCGCCCTTACCAAGTCAGCTTTAAGCCGCGCCGTCTCCAGTCCCAATTCGATAAACGTAAGCGCATGTTTTGCCAGGGCAACGTTGTCATCCCAGAGATTCCTCCAGATCGCGGTCTTCAGCGACAGGTCTTTGTCGACGATGGTCGTCGAAAACGATTCGAACGTGACATAGTCGTTCCATCCGATTGCGACGAGAGCATCAAAGATCGAGGCAAAATCGATGTTACCGGTTCCCAGATAGCCGCGATGACTTTCCCCGATATGGACGTAACCGATCTTATCCGCGGCGTTTCGGATTGCTAGGCCGACATCCGCCTCCTCGATACTCATATGAAACGTATCCAGGTGCAGGAAGACGTTTGATGCGCCGGTGTCGCGGATGTATGCCAGTCCCTGCGCCGCTGTATTGAGCATGTTGCTCTCGAACCGGTTGACGATTTCAAGGTTTAAGGTAACGCCCGCAGCCTTTGCTCGATCAGCGACTTTCGATAGCGTACCGACGCTCTGATCCCACCCCTTTCGAGACAATGAGTGTTCCTGCTTGCCGTGGGCCGAGCTCAAGATGCCCGCTAATTTGGTGCCGCCGAGATTGTGAACGAGAGCCACGGCGCGATCGAGGATGGCCTCACCGTTGGCAACAATCGACGGATCGTCGCTGGAGATATCGCCATCTGCAGGCAGCCCCATGCTTACCGCGACATCGAGGCCAAGTTCCCGAATGCGGGACGCAAGCCACTTAACATCGACCTGCGCCGGATCAAGGTAGGAAAATTCCACGAGTTTGAAACCGAGTTCGTGGGACCGCGCAAGGGTCCTCTCGATCTCGTCTTTCGAAGATCCCGCACTCCAGACAAACGAGTGGACACCGATTTTGGACATGACATCAATTTCCTGATTTCTTGCAGAATGAGCCCCGCCGAAACCCGGAGGTTCCGACGGGGCACCGGGAGGAGACCTTAACGAGCTGCAGTCCAGCCCTTGTAGTCCTTGATGTTGTCTGCGGTGATCAGCTGAGGATCGAGAAGGACGGTAGCCTCTGCTGGCTTCTTTCCGTTGAACAGGTCGACCGCCATCTTCAGCGAGTCACCCGCCATAGTGTAAGGGTCTTGGGAAGCCGATGCCTTGATCATCGAGTTTCCGCTGGCAAGCGACTTTTCGATATCCGGCGCGCCGTCAACGGCGGTGAAAAAGAACTCGTTCCGGTTCAGCTGCTTGGCAGCAAGTTCCGCACCGATCGCCGTCGGATCGTTGATCGCGAAGACAGCGTCGATCTTGTCAAAGCGGGTCAGAAGCCCCTGCATGACGGCCAGGCCACCGTCGCGCGAACCCTGCGCGTTCTGGTCGTCTGAAAGGATCTTGATGTCTGGGCTCTGCGTCAGGACGTTCTTGCAACCTTGGACGCGGTCGATGATCGAAGACGATGCTGGGCCGTTGATGATGACGACGTCGCCTTTGCCCTTAAGCTGATCGACGATGTACTTGCAGGCTTCCTCCCCGGCCTTGATGTTGTTCGTCATTACGGTGACGTCAGCGCCGGGCGCGGAGACGTCGAATGCTGCAACGATCACACCTGCTGCCTGCGCCTTCTTTACGGCTGGCGCAATAGCCTTGGCGTCGACGGCGTTCAGCATGATGATGTCGACGCCAGCCGCGACGAAGCTATCCATCTGCGAGACCTGCTTATTGAGGTCGTAGTCCGCTGAGACGGAGGTTACCTGGACATTCGGGTTGATTTCCTTGGCGCGGTCTTCGATGCCCTTGATCGTGGCGACGAAGAACGGGTTGCCGAGAAGACCGACCGAGATACCGATCTTCTGAAGTTCCTTGGCAGAGGCGGGCATTGCAACGGCAGCCGCGAGCGCGGTACCGACGAGCAGTTTAGAAAACAGACGCATACTTTCCTCCATTTTGGCGCTCCTCGCGCCATTGATCCGGTAACCCCGGTTTCTTGAGTCGCACCTCATGTGCGGCTAAGCCCTTTCAGCCGATAGCGGTCGAGCGCCACAGCAACGATGATGACAAGTCCCTTGATGATGTACTGCCAGATGTCGGAGACCCCGACGAGGATGAGACCGTTCGACAGCACTGCGATGATCAGAGCCCCGATCAGCGTGCCCCATATCGAGCCGACACCACCGACGAAGCTGGTACCCCCAAGGATAACCGCTGCGATCGCGTCCAGTTCGTAAGCCTGACCGAGCTGCAGACCGTTTGCCGCATAAAGGCGGGCCGCGGACATCACGCCACCGACGCCCGAGAGAAGCCCAGACATCGAGTAGACGAAAAGTAGGACGAGTGGCACCTTGATGCCCGTCAACCGTGCGGCTTCGACGTTGCCGCCCACTGCGTAGATCCAGGTGCCGAGTACGGTTCGCTTCAGAATGAACCAGGAGATTACAATGGTGGCGAGCGCGATGATCGCGAGCCACGGGATTCCGAACAGTGAGCCGTTGCCGATGAAATCGAACGGGAGGTCGGCGTTGAAGACCGTCGTGTCGTTACCGAGTAACCGGGCTATGCCACGCATCGCCGTCAACGAGCCGAGCGTCACGATGAACGGTGGCAGCTTTAGAAACGAGATGATGACACCGTTGACCACGCCGCATGCGAGGCCCACGCCAATCGCCGCCGGAATACCTAGCATCCCGATCTCGGGATAAAGCGAAACGATGACCCCGACCATTGCGGATGCTGCCAGGATCGAGCCGACCGACAAGTCGATACCGCCGGTCAGGATCACGAAAGTCATGCCCGCGGCAAGCACCGTGTTGATCGAGGCCTGCTGAGTGACAATTGAAAGATTGTTCACGCTGAGGAAGCGGCCGCTCAAAAGATGGAAACCGATTGCCAGAATGACAAGAACGGGCAACATCCCAAGTGCGGTCAATGTCGACCTGAATTTTGCCTTGCTGGCGTTTGTGTGATCGGTCGATGTAGAGGTCATGATGTAATCCCGTCGTCTATGGTTTCAGGCCTCAGGCTACTTTGGATGCCGATCCCGTGGAGAAGGCCATAACGGCCTCTTGGCTTATCGGGTGATCGGGCGTTGCATGAACCTCGCCAGCGATGCGGCCTTCGCGCATGACAAGCACACGGTCGGCAATGCCGATGATCTCGGGCAGGTCGCTCGAAATCACCACGATGGCGATCCCGCTTTGCGCGAGTTCGTCGATAATCCGGTAGATTTCCGATTTGGCACCGACGTCGACGCCACGCGTCGGCTCATCAAAGATGATTACCCTGGGTTTGGTCTCGAGAAGACGCGCGATAAGAGCCTTCTGCTGGTTGCCACCCGATAACGCTCCGACGTTTATGCTTGCGCTCAGCGTGCGAATGGAGAGTGACTTGATAGCCCGGGTGGCACGCTCCTTTGCAGCAGCGAAGTTCAGTATGCCTCCGCGGCCCGCATCCTTGCCGATAACGCCGACGTTGATGTTCTCGTTAATCGTCATATCGAGGAAGAGCCCAAGCCCCTTTCGATCCTCGGTCAGGTAAGCAATCCCGGCATCCATGGCATCACGTGGTCCACCGATGGTTAGCTCTCGCCCGTCGAGGGTCACTGTTCCAGATGTCTTGCTGTCTGCTCCAAAAACAAGCCTCGCGAGCTCGGTTCGACCTGAGCCGACAAGGCCAGCGATACCCAAGACCTCGCCAGCCTTTGCATCGAAGGAGCAGCTATGCACGCGTCGGCCATCGCCCATGTCCTTGACGGCCAAGACAGTCTTGGCCGCCTGCAGAGGCGCACGGTGTTCCTTTTTATAGAAGGACGACAGATCGCGACCCACCATCATCGCCACGAGCTTTTCGGCGGACAACTCTTCGCGGTCAAGCGTGCCGACATACGCGCTATCGCGCAGCACGCTCACCCGGTCGGCTAGCGCGTAGATCTCTTCCATGCGATGGCTGATATAGATAATAGCAATCCCCCGCGCCTTCAGGCCGGCGATCACCTCAAACAGGCGTTCAGTCTCCCTCGACGTCAGCGAAGTTGTCGGTTCATCCATCACGATGATCTTCGCGTTGGTCGTCAAAGCTCGTGCGATCTCGACCATTTGGCGCTCACCCAAAGAGAGAGCGGCGACAAGTTGCGACGGCCCGAACGAAATGCCGAGCTGCTTGAGGATTGGCTCTACACGGCTGCGGGCTTGTGCCTTGTCCACGACGCCATAGCGAGAAGGTTCGGCTCCGAGAAACATGTTCTGGGCAACGGTGAGGTTAGGGGCGAGCGACAGTTCCTGATAGATTACTGAGATGCCGTTTGCCTTGGCCTTAATCGGATCTCCTGCCACGATCGGCTTGCCGTCCACCAGAACAGCGCCACCTGGATCAGCTGTGTATGCGCCGGACAGGACCTTCATTAACGTCGACTTCCCAGCGCCATTTTCTCCCATCAGCGCATGAACTTCTCCCGGGTAGACCGTGAGCGACACCTTGGTCAGAGCCTTGGTGCTCCCGAACGTCTTGCTGATGTTGCGCATCTCGAGCACAGGATCGCGCTCCGTGTTCCCTTCACTTGTCATGCGTGGAACTCCTTGCGTGGCAGCACGACCTCAGCCTCTTCGATCTCGATCAATGATCTCCAAGCTTGGCGATAGGCCTCAAGCCCGAAGAGCGGCAGTGGTTCCGTCTGTGTCGTTTCGTTTGCGAATGGAGATTGTCCGAGGGTTTCGAAGACGAGCGCAGCGGCTCCGAAAGCGCTCCCCTCAGCGGTCGCGCTTGAGTAAACGTCCTGCGAGGGACGGAGCTCAGCGAGAAGCTCGGCAAACAGACCTGTTTTCACCAGGCCGCCGTCAATGACGATCGAATTTTCCGACCTGATCAGATCAAGGCACAAGTCTGTCATCAAGGTGACGTAGAGAAGTGCGGCAGCTGCCCTCTCCTCACCCTCGACAAGCGGCCCTACGAAGCGGCCGTTGAACCCTTGCATCGGACCACCCGGGGCAAAAGACGGCAGACCGAAAACGCCCTTTGCGATCACCTGCGACAGCGCATCAACACTAACGGGCTTGTTCCAACCGCCGCTCGCAAGCTCGTACTCTCGTCCGCCCATGAACCGGATTGTAGGGGCAGCTTTTCCATCGACGGTAACATTGGCCAGCATGTCACGATGCTCATCGAGGGCATCCAACGGGCAAGCCGCATTGAAGATGACGACCCATGTACCGGTTGACACCAGCGTGAAATCGTCGAACCCGACCGAGCGATAATAGTGAAGCGCCGCGTTGCTGTCGTGAACGCCATTGTGAACTTGGACTTCGGAGCGATTACCGTCTTGGAGCGGGCTTTGCCAATTTCCGATAGCTGCACCCGCGCGTACAAACGCCGGCATCTTCTCTCGCCAGCCCTGACGATCGACCAAGCTACTAAAGTCTTCTTTCAGAGGTGCCCAGAGATGAGAGTGGCACCCGATGTAGGAAACTTCCGAAACCTTGCTGCCGGAAAATCTCCAAGACCAGTATTGCGGATATGCAAGGATCGCGTCGGCCTTCACAAGGCTTACCGGCCTGGCCGTCTCCAACCAGAGAATGTGCCGGCCGTAGTTGAAGCCGAGAGGGAGTTTGGGCGAGTAGGTCTCACTGAAGGCTGGAGCCAACATGTCGATGCGCTGCGCAAGCATCTCTGGTGGATCTTGCTCATAGTCGAGGATAGGGTGCGTCAGGTGGTCACCATCGACGAGGGCGAAGGTACAGCCATGTCCTGAAAACATGACGTGACCGACCGCGTGATCGTCAACAGCGCGCAGCAATGCATTTGTCATCCATGCAAAGAGCGCTTCATCATCGAGCACACGAATGCCGTCGCGCTCGCTCCAGCCCGGCTTTGTCCTGGATTCCGCGAGGATCGCTCCATCTGCGCCGAACACGAAAAGCTTTGAGTTCGTCTTGCCCAGATCGAAGACAGCAACGGCGCTTCCAGACGTCATCCCTGCCCCCCGACCGCTGCGATCATGATCGTGATCCCCGCGTCTTCGAGCATTTTCGCGCCGGCATCCGACAAGCCGTCGTCGGTGACGATCGTCCCGATCCGCGAAAGCGGCAGGACAATGTTGCGAGGCTGAATGGAAAGCTTCCGGCTATCCGCCAGCAAGACGATCTCGTCCGCGCAACTGCTCAGTTCGCCGATCGCCTTGGTCAAAAGCGGATGCGACTCCAAGAGCCCTTCGCCGCTAATACCCTGCGTGCCGAGGAAGAAGCGGGAGGCGAAGAAGTCCGGCGCGCCAGCCGACGCATCGTGGATAATACCAGGCTCTCTATATAGAACGCCGCCAGCCAGGATGAGGCTGCAAGTGCCGTGCTCACCGAGATAGGCGGCAAGCGGCATCGAATTAGTATAGAGGCGGACATTGCGCCGGGCCAACTGCAGTCCCAACTGGTAGCACGTTGAACCCGCGTGAACGATGATCGAATCTCCGTCCCGCACGAGGCTCGCAGCTTTCTCGGCAATAGCGCGCTTGGCATCAACCGCGATGTCGCGGTTCTCATCGTATGGCCGCGCTGACAGGCGACCAGAAGCAGCTGACTCGTTTGCGGAGATGCCACCGTATACTTTTCGGGCAACGCCGATTTCATCGAGCTTGTCGATGTCACGTCGGATCGTGGCGGGAGAAACACCGAGCCGCTCCTGAAGGTCGCGCACGGATGCGAACGGCCTCTCTTGAAGCATCTCCGTGATCAGGCGATGGCGATCGGAATCGTTCAACTATATTCCTCCACTGACGTTTCTCCCTAACGTCCATGACGAACTATAATCACACACAATCACCAATCGCAACATACTAAGACGTAAATTCTTCACGGTTGACGATATTCGATCACATTTATATGGTTACGCCAAAGGTCGCTAATCATAGGACGTCAATCGTCAGGAGGAGGCATTCATGGACCAACCAGACCTTAGGGAGACCGACGTGTTCAAGGGATTCCTCCGGCTTTCCGGCGAGATCGGAAGCGACATCCTGAAGACCCAAGGCGCTGGTGGAAACACGTCAATCAAAGATGATGGTGTCATGTGGGTGAAGGCTTCTGGTACTTGGCTCGCCAAAGCCGAGGCCGAGGACATTATGGTTCCAGTGGTTGTCGACCGACTCGTCTCGGCACTACGCGACGGAGACCCTCGAGCGGAAAAATCAACGGATTTCGTGGTAAGCGAGCTGAACTCAAGCGGGCTCAGGCCTTCCATCGAGACAAGCTTCCACGCAGCGCTCAAAAGCCCCATCGTTGCTCACTATCACTGTGTCAATGCCATCGCACTCGCCGTTCTTGAGAACCGCGACCAAGAGTTGGCGCATCGGATGCGGACCGTTGCGGACCTCACATGGGTGACCATCCCCTACCGACGCCCCGGAACCCCGTTGGCGAGGGAAATCGAAAAGGCGGCTGCGTCTCGACCGGATGTCTTGATCCTGTTCAATCACGGGATCATCGTATGTGGTGACACCCTCGAAGAAGTTGCGGACAGGATTGAGCGCGTTACGAAAGCACTGGCTGGGGTCACACGCGAGACTATCGGCCCCGATCTCGCGACACTCGACGCTATTGCCGAAGGATCCGGGTTCCATCCTGCGCGAGACCACGACAGTCATGCGGTCGCATTGTCCGAGGTCAACCGGGCAATCGCTTTGGGGGGAGCCCTTTATCCCGACCATGTGATCTTCCTCGGTACTGAGATCGGCGTACTGCAGGACGGTCAAAGCGCGGCGGATTTCCAAGCAGCCTTGCACAACGAGGGGCGAGACGTGCCGAAGATGCTGATTGTCCCAGACAAAGGCGTTCTGTTGTCGAGCTCATTGACCGCTGGCGGTGAAGTGATGGCACGCTGCCTGGCCGAGGTGGTTGGCCGCATCCCCAGTGAAAGCAACGTGGTTTACCTGTCCGAAAGCGATGAATACGAGCTGACCAACTGGGAAGCCGAGCAGTATCGACAGGCGCTCGATCGTGGATCGGCGAGGCAGACAGCGTGAAAGCGAATTCCGGACCAGCTGCCGCCATCGGCATCGATATCGGAACATCTGGCGCTCGTGCCGCTGCGGTAGACGCCGATGGTAACTCTGTGGCGTTCGCCGCGGCGCCGTTCAGATCGACTGAAGAACTCCGGCAACCGGCTGCCTGGTGGCTTAGGGTCAAAGAGGCTGTCGAGCACCTTGCTGGAGGTACAGATCTCAGTGCGGTCGAGGGTATCGCCGTTGACGGGACATCCGGCTCCGTTCTTTCGTTGGACGCTTCGAACGAGGCTACAGGATCGGTACTCATGTACAATGAGCCGTGCCCTGACGCCGAGATCGTCAACCACATCTCAAAACACGCTCCTCCGAGCGCAACGGCGATCGGTCCGAATTCCGGGCTGGCCCGCGCGATTTATCTATCGCGCGAGCGAAGCGTCGATGCTGTGGTACACCAGGCGGATTGGATCCTAATGAAGCTGGGATGCCCGGGGCGTCCCAGTGATGAAAACAACGCGCTCAAATCAGGTTTCGACCTCGGCTCGCAGGACTGGCCAGCCTGGGTCGAAGCGGCCGGCATGGACACGACGAGACTGCCAGAGGTTTCCCGCGCGGGTGCAAGAATTGCTCACGTGTCGGGATATCTTCGTAAACTGGGGCTCCCAGCAACGGCTTGGTTTCATGCAGGTACCACCGATGGATGTGCGTCGTTTCTCGCAACCGGCGCATCGGCTATGGGCGATGCCGTCACTGCACTCGGCTCGACGATCGTACTGAAGTTGGCGTCGGATCGACCAATCAATGCACCGGAGTACGGTGTCTATTCACACCGGGTAGGCGATTTCTGGCTGGTGGGCGGCGCATCGAACAGCGGTGGGAACGTCTTGCGTGCATTGATAGGGGATGACCGCTTGACAGACCTAACAAATGCGATTGATTTCGGTCAACCACTGGGTTTAGGGCTCTACCCGCTTCTTAGGCCAGGCGAGCGTTTTCCAATAAGCGATCCCAATTATTTGCCAAGGCTCGAGCCCCGGCCTGCCGATGATGCCGCTTTCCTTCAGGCGCTGCTCGAGGGAATGACGGATATCGAGCGCCTGGGTTACGATCGCTTGCGTGAACTGGGTTCTCCGACGTTGACCAGCCTACGCACGGTGGGAGGCGGCGCACGAAATCCGGTTTGGAGCGCCATGAGAGCCCGCGCAATGGGACTCGAGCTATTGCCCGCTAAATCTGTCGAGGCGGCTGTCGGGGCGGCTGCGCTTGTTCTAGCCAATAAAGGTGAGCATGTTTAGCCCGTCTCAAACAGACCTTGCAGCGTTGGCGCAGGCTTATGATGTGTTCTTCGTTGATCAATTCGGCGTACTCCGCGACGACGTAGGACCGTACGAAGGCGCCATCTCCGCATTGTCGACGCTGGCGTCGCATGGAACCCGGATCATAATCCTTTCGAATTCCGGTCGAAGCGGCGACTACAATTCCGAGCGACTGATCAGGCTTGGCTTTGCGGCGGATAGCTTCGAAGAGTTCGTGACTTCCGGCGATGTCGCGTTTGAACTTCTTTCGCGTGCGACTGCGGCCATCGCTAAATCCGTACGCTGCTTCACTGTCTCGAGCGGCGGAGATCGCAATCTGGCTGACCGTCTAGGACTGGTGTCTTCAGACACCGCTCGCGATGCCGACGTCGTTTTCATTTCGGGTAGCGAAGCAGAGCGTATCTCGATGGATGAATATCGAGAGATACTTCGGCCAGCGGCTGAACGACAGACACCCTGCTACTGCACAAATCCCGACATCCATAAACTGCATGGAGGGCGGATCGCACCGGGTGCTGGAAGTCTTGCCAAGCTCTACGAGGAGATGGGCGGCGCAGTCACTTGGCTCGGCAAACCGTATCCGGAGATCTATGAGCGCGCCTTGCGTCTTGCACACATTACAGACCGTGGCCGCGTTTTGTGCATCGGAGATAGCATCGAACACGACATCCTCGGCGCCAAGAACGCCGGGCTCAAGTCCGCGCTTGTTCGCACAGGGATTCTGGCAGATAAAACCGACGATGATCTGGCTGGGCTGTCCCAACAATACGGTGGATACGCGGACTATGTCCTGAAGAGCTTCACATTTTAGGAGTTTGCCTAGTAGAAGAACACCAAGACTGCATGGCGACGAGGCGGTGACAGGAGCACAAGCCGTGTAGTCCTTGACGTTGCGTGCCGTGATCAGTTTTGGGTCGAAACTTGCTCTTCTCAGCAGGCTCCGTGCCCTCGCACGGGCCCGAAGCCAATTTCAGAGTATTGCCAGCCATGACCTAGTGGCCTTGTGAAATTGACCTGTTGATCAACCTGTTCTCAATGGAATGACATTACGATTGCTCGCCTAAATTCCGTGTTCGCGCATTGGTCACCAGCTTGCCTCGAGTTCCAAGGCGAGTGATCGGAGGCGTCGGTTCGCAACAACAATCCACCGCTTGAGTGTTGGCACGCCTATTCGCAAACGCGCCAAGTGTTGCATCCTCTGACGGCAGCCTTCAGACGTTCGTTGCACAGTGGCCCTAGAAGCTCGTGATAACTGCGATACCAGGGGTTTCGGTCTTGTCCATTGTCATCAACTCAGGAATGGCCTCCTGAAGGGCGATCCGTTTCGAGATTAGCTGGCGGGGCTCCATCTTGCCCGAGGTGATCATCGCCAGCATGGCATCGTATCTCCAGGCTTGCATGCCGTGGCTACCATAGATCTCCAGCTCATGGCCGATCACCTGCGCCATCGGGATCTGCGGCGTCGCGTGTTCGCCGAGCATCAGGCCGACCTGCACATGGCGGCCGCGGCGGCGAAGGTTCTTGATCGAGTTGAAGCAAGTTGTCGGATGACCGAGCGCGTCGATCGAGACATGCGCGCCGCCCTTCGTGATATCACGCACGGCCTCCACCACATCTGGCACGCTGGCAGCATTGACGGTCGCGACTGCGCCGCATTTTCGAGCAAGTGCCAACTTGTCTTCGGTCAGGTCGATACCAACGACGTTGGCGCCAAGCGCAGTGGCAATCATGATTGCCGAGAGGCCGACGCCGCCGCAGCCATGCACCGCCACCCAGTCACCGGGGCCGGTACGTGCCTGATCGGCAACCGCACGAAAAGAAGTGGCGAACCGGCAGCCTAGACTGGCAGCTGTCGCATCGTCGATGTCTTCCGGAAGAATAACGAGGTTGGTATCGGCATAGTCAATCGCCACATACTCGGCGAACGATCCCCAGTGAGTGAAGCCGGGCTGGAACTGGCTCGGGCAGACCTGCTGGTTGCCGGAATGGCATTGCGCGCAATGGCCGCAACCTGAGACGAAAGGCACGGTCACGCGATCGCCGGCCTTGAAGCGCATGACGCCCCTACCTGTTGCCACCACCTTACCGGCCAGTTCATGGCCGGGCACATGCGGCAGCTGGATATCCGGATCGTGCCCCTTCCAGCCGTGCCAATCGCTGCGGCAAAGTCCCGTTGCACCGACCTTGATTACCACGCCGCCAAAGGTTGGCTCCGGATCGGGAAGCGTCCGGATCTCAGGCGTCTGCTCGAACGCTTCGTAGTACATGGCCTTCATAAAACAATCCCTCGAACTTCATAATATCCGCCCGATCTTACACGGCTTTGGGGGCGCATGATCGTGTTGTCAACGCTATAACAATCTTCCTGCTCTTACAAAGCCTGCCTGTTCCAAGGGGCTTATGAGCGACCCTGATCATCCCTGGTCTTACGCCTTCGCCGAGATCGAACTCAGTTCTTCAAGATCGAGGTCGCGTTCGAGCTCGCGCAGGGTCTCGTCATCGATCTCGCCCGCGCGATGAAGACGAATGAGTTCTCTACGGCCAGCCGCAACAGCCGCGAGAACGACGTCGAAATGTGCCTGCAGCATCGGTGCATAGTCTTCCGTACGGGCCGCGTAGTCGATGATCGCGGTTGCGCGGTGTTCGTATCGTTTCAGCAGTTGCGGATGGATCAACGTGCCGGCCTCATCGTAGGCCAGACCCTGAACGGTCGAAAACTGCACCTGCGCCATCGCGGCCTCCGCCTGGCTCATGGTCATCGGCGCTCGCTCTGTTTCCGCCTCCCTGAGACCCGCCCAGGCGATAACCCTGCCGAGCGTCGTGCCCTGTATGAGCACCGTGCCGGCGATCACCACGAAGGCCGTGATCAAAATGAAGTCCCGCTCGGGAAAGTCTTCTGGCAAGCTCAGCGCGAGCGCTAGCGTGACGACACCACGAACACCCGCCCAACCAAGCACGGATGCACCTCCAAACCCCAGAGGAAGCGTCCTTGCAAGGCCAGCCGAGTTGCACAGGCGGACAATGAAATCGGCGGCAAACACCCAAATGAAGCGCGCCAGCACCAGCGCAAGAAGAACAACGACAGCCGGAAACGCCATCGATTCAATCACCGCACCGAAGCCGCCGCCGCGCTCGATGACGTCCCGCAGAGACAGGCCGATCAAGATGAAAACTGCAGCTTCCATTAGGAAAATGACCACCGTCCAGAACGACGTTCCGCGCATACGCGTCGCAGCCGAAAAAACCGTGTGATGATGCCAGGACGCGATCAGGCCGGTCGTGACGGTGGCGATGACGCCGGACACGTGGAGCTGCTCACCAAGAAGGTAGGCAACCCAGGAAAGCAGTGCCGTGGAGGCGATGATCAGGTAATCATCTCGCAACCGACGAATGAGCTTGACCCAGATCGTTCCCACCACAACGCCAACGGCGACACCTCCTGCAGCCAGCAGCGTGAATGTGCCAACAGCATCAAACGCGCTGAAGGTCCCGGTTGCCACGGTTGCCACGGCGAACCGGAAGAGCACGAGACCACTTGCGTCGTTGAGTAGACTTTCGCCTTCAAGCAGTATCTGGAGGCGACGGGGCAGCTTGACGCGCTCGAGAACCGCGCGCGCTGACACGGCATCGGGCGGCGAAACAATTGCACCCAATGCCGCGCATGCGGCCCACGGCAGTGACGGCATCAAAAGGTGGACGACGACGGCGATCACGGCAGTGGTGAAAAATACAGCGCCGATAGCAAGCGAGGCAATCCCGAGCATGTGACGACGCAGCCGCTCGACCGCGATGGACCAAGCACCGTCGAACAGCAGGGGCGGAAGAAATATCACCAGCACAAGTTCTGGATCGACAGTGATCGCCGGGAGGCCCGGAAGGAAGGCGAGAAGTGCACCACCGGCCAGAAGTGCCACGGATGGAGGCAATCCTAACCGATGCGCAATGTAATGAAGCGCGATGATTGCCACAAACATGGCGATCACAAGTTCAAATAGATGCGTGCTGTCCATAGGTCTCCCCACCACACTGGCCGAGACATAAGATGACGAACCTCATGGAAAGGCAACATCCAGGCTTGGATCAAGCAAGCTTGCCTTGACTAGCTTGGAGCGCCGACCTTCAAGTATCGCCTCGCGCAATAAAGAAGCGCCTCCTCGTTCCCGCCAGCGCACAGGCCAAGTACGCGCCCAAACAATACTCGGTGTGTCCCCTGATCGACCGCGTGTGCAAGCTCGCATTCGAAACTAACAAGAGCGTCGTCAAGCACCGGCGCGCCGGTCTTGCCTTCCACCCAGTTGCCCGTTGCAAAGCGCTCGGTCATCGCCGTCTTGCCGCCGAAAAGGTTGGACAGCGCTTCATGGCTCGGGGCGAGCGTGTTGACACAGAAGAAACGCGCGGTCTCAAATGCCGGAAAACAGGAATTCGTCCTGTTGATACAGGCTAGAAGCGTAGCGGGCGTATCACTGACGCTGCACACCGCCGATGCAGTAAAGCCGCAAGGCCCGTCGACGGCCCGCGTCGTGACGATGTTAACCGCGGCGCCGAGGCGCGACATGCCGTGGCGGAACACAGTGCTTTCCACGGTCTCGAAATTGTGACCCATGACCCCCATCTCCGGCTCCTAAATCCGCTCCGGTCGCTTCAAGCCCATGCGATCGCGCAGCGTTGTGCCCTCATATTCGGTACGATAAAGGCCGCGATTCTGCAGGATCGGCACGACCATGTCGACGAAATCGGTCAAGCCATCGGGAAAGTGCGACGGCATGACGTTGAAACCGTCGGCGGCCCCAGTTGTAAACCAGGTCTCAAGTGTGTCGGCGATATGTTCGGGCGTCCCGCAGAGTACCCAATGCCCGCGTGCGGCGGCCATGAGGTTATAGACGTCCCGCAGTCGCATATCCTCGCGGCGTGCCTTGTCAAGCATGACCTTGGCGAAGGCGTGGTAGTTGTCGGATGGTTTCAGATCGGCTGGGACAGGACCGTCGAGGTCGTAGACGCTCATGTCGATACCGAAACGATCTGACAGCAGCGACAGGGCATTGGTTTCGCTGATGAAGCCCTGCAACGCTGCGAGCTTGTCGTGCGCCTCGCGCTCCGTGCGGCCGACGATTGGCATCACACCGGGCAGCACGACCATGCTGTCTTCGGTGCGCCCGTGGCTCGGTAAGCGATCCTTGACGGACCGGTAGAAAGTGCGCGCATCGTCGAGATCCTGCGTGACCGAAAAAACGACATCCGCCGATTTGGCCGCTAGTTCCTGACCGGGGCCTGAGCCGCCAGCCTGCAGGATGATCGGATGTCCCTGCGGCGCACGACCGATGTTCAGCGGACCCTTGACCTTGAAATGCGCGCCCTCGTGGTCGAGGCAGCGAACCTTGGCCGGATCGATATAAAGACCCGTTTCACGATCGGCTGCAATCGCGTCATCCGCCCAGCAGTCCCATAGACCACGCACAACAGTCAAAAATTCCTCAGCGATCTCGTAACGCTTGGCATGATCGGGATGGATGGTGCCGAAATTCGCCGCCGCCGTCGGATTTGCCGTCGTCACCGCATTCCAGGCCGCACGACCGCCGCTGAGATGATCAAGTGACGCAAAGACGCGGGCGACCGTGAACGGGTCGCTGTAGGTGGTCGAGACGGTGGCACCGAGCCCGATGTGCTTCGTCGCACCGGCAATGGCCGATAGCAGCGTCAGCGGCTCGAGCCGCGCCGTGTAGGAGGGGTGGGCGGCTGGATCTGCGTGCAGGTTGTCGCCCATGAAGATCATGTCGAACAGACCGCGCTCGGCGTCCTGCGCGATCGCGCGAACCTGGTCAATATTCTGGAAACTGTCGATTGCTCCAGGCATCCGCCAACCGGCGACATGGCTGCCGGTCCCGAGAAGAAACAGGCCGAAGTGGATCTTGCGTGTCATGCTGTGCTTATCTCCAGAAGACGTAACGCCGCTCGACGAAGCTGATCGCGCCGAAGAACACGAGGCTGATCGTCGAGGCGACGATGATGGCGGCCCAGACCTTCACGAAGTCGATCTGCAGCACCGCCTGATAAATGACCCAGCCAAGGCCGCCGTAAGCGCCGAGCATCTCGGTGACGATGGCAACCAGAACGCTGCGCACGGTCGAGACGCGCATGCCGGCGATGATCAGCGGTAGCGCGGTCGGGAGGCGCAACCGCCAGACGATGGCAAACTGTCCCGCACCGAAAGAGCGGATGAGATCGACCGTCTTGCGGTCGATCCGGTCGAGGCCGGCAATGGTGCTGAGAAAAATCGTGAACGACACAGCGATTGCCACCATCACCACCTTCGACGTCATGCCCATGCCAAACCAAAGCAAGACGAGTGGCGAATAGGCGACGACGGGAACCGAGTTGATGGCGGTCGCGAGCGGCAGGACGACGCCGCGCGCAGCCGGGATAATGGTGACGAGGACGGCGAGCGACATGCCGATGGCGCAGCCGATCACATATCCGGCGATGGCCTCACCCGCCGTAAAGGCGGTGGCATCGAGAAGATTGCGCGCATCCGATACCATTCCGGAAAGGATGCTGGAGACCGACGGCAGCACATAGGCAGGCAGATTAAAGCCGCGCGCCGACAGTTCCCATATGACGGCGATGAGCAGCGCGCCCGCGATGCCGCGCCCGATCTGGCGCAGGTTGTCCGTGCGTTGAGTGCTCATTTCTCGATCCCCCAGAAAACGATATGGCGCTCCGCCCAGGACACAACGCCGTAGAGCCCCATCCCGAGACAGGCGGAGACGACGATGGTTGCCCAGATGCCGACGACGTTTTCGTTGTACATCGCCTGCAGCAGCAGCACGCCGAGGCCGGTCGTGTCGCCGAACCATTCGCCGACGATCGCGCCGACCAGGGCCAGCGAAGAGGCGAGCTTCAGTGCGACGAAGATTTGCGGCAAGGCGGCCGGCAGATAGATACGCCGTAATATCTGCCCGTCCCTGGCGCCAAAGCTGCGCATCAGCTGAACCTGCTTCGGATCGACCGATGAAAAGCCGAGCATGGCGTTGACCGTCACCGGAAGGAAGCTGACGTAGAAGGAGATCACCGCCTTGGCGAACAGCGTGTTGCCGAACCAGAGCACGACCACGGCTCCGAAGGCAATGACCGGAATGGTCTGCGAGACGATGAAGAGCGGAAAAAACAGCTCGCGAAGCGCCGTCCAGCGATGGAAGACGACCGCGATCACCACGCCGAACAGGCTGCCGGCGACGAAGCCGAGCGCCGTCTCAAGGAAGGTCCGCCACAGTCCGGCAAGATAGGCGCCGGGCGTCGCCATGATGTTTGCAGCAATGGCGCTTGGGCGCGGCAGATAATAGGGGCGGATGCCGAATGCCATGACGATCACTTCGATCGCCAGCAGCCCTACGGCCAGCCACAGGATAGGCTTTACCGCCGCGTAGATCCTGCCCGTCGTAATGACGGGCAGGCTTGTCGCGGATGCATTCATTCCAGTCACAGGCGTCGTTCCTCGGCCGGGATCTTGTCGATGAAGGAGGCGTTGAACGCCTTGTCGAGATCGACGGGCTTGGAGATCACGCCATACTTGGCGAGCAGATCGTTGGCCGAGCCGACGGCTGCCTTGTCGATCGTGAAGATGCCGTCGGTCGAAGCCTTGCCTGCCGTCATCAGCGTCTTGATCTCCGACAGCATGAATTCCTGCTGGGCACGGTCGAGCGTAGGGGCGATCTTCATGATGATGTCGATCGCTTCCTTCTCGTTGGCGAAGGCTTCCTTCCAGCCCTTGACGCTGGCGCGCAGGAACTTCTCGACGAGTTCAGGCTGTTCGGCGGCGGTCCGTTCTGAAACAATCAGCGTATCGCGCGGGAAAGAGACGCCGCTCTCCTCGGGCACGAAGAGGTTGAGGTTTTCCTTACCGACGCGCTGGTTGATGACGTAGAGCTCGTTGTAGCGGGTGGCGGTCACGACATCGACCTGCTTATCGACGAAGGGGGTGACGGAAACCTGCTGCGGCTGGATATCGGCTTCCTTCGGATCGATGCCGGCCTTCGACAGCATGGCCGAAAGCACGTGGTTGGCGCCGGTGAACCAGGTGGTGATCTTCTTGCCCTTGAAATCGGCAACGCTCTGAACTGCCCCGTCCTTGTGCGAAACGAAGACGAACGGCGTCTGCTGGTGGGCAACGCCGATGCAGACGATCGGCAGGCCCTTGTCGCGCCCGGCGAAGACACTGTCGGTGCCGCCGGACAGGCCGAAGGTATCGGCGCCGGTCGCGACGAGGTTTTCAGTCAGAAGGTTCGGTCCACCAGGATTGATGGTAAGGTTGATGCCTTCATCCTTGTAGTAGCCCTTCTCCAGAGCGACATAGAAGCCGGCGAACTGAGCCTGTGTAAGCCACTTCAGGCGCAGGCTGGCATCGACCATCTCCTGCGCGGCGGCCGGAGCGGCACCCATGCCGAGTGCCGGAAGCGTTATGGCGGCGGCAGCGAATGCTGCGATCACGTTACGTCTGTTAAGCATGAAACCCTCTTTTATCGTCGCGACTTGTCATTGCCCTCCCATTGATGCGCTTATTGCCGGAAGTCAGAGCCTTCCCTGTCCAGCTGGCGCAGGAACGCCGGCCACTCCCGTTCGCCGGCAATAAGAATGTCGCCTTTGCTCTCCCAGAACTGGCGTGCCGCCTTCTCGCAGACATCGTGCGGGGGGATGACGAGCTCGGCACCCGAAGCGCTCGCAGCCTGAAGATCGAGCTGGATGCGCGCGGCGCGCTCGAAATAGTAGAGCAGCATGAAGGCTTCGCCCGGCGTGCGGCCGATGGTGAGGATGCCGTGATTGCGCATCAGCATCACCTTGTTACCACCGAGATGGCTGATAAGGCGCTCCTGCTCCGCCAGATCGATGGCGACGCCCTCATAGGCGTGGAAAGCCTGGCGCTGATAGAAGCGCATGGCGAACTGGCTGAGCGGCAGCAGGCCGTCCTTCTGGCACGATACCGCGACGCTGGAATCGGAGTGCGTGTGCAGCACGCAAACGGCATCGTGGCTCGACTTGTGCAGCGCGCCGTGAATGACGAAGGCGGCCTTGTTGACCGTATAGGGCGTGTCGTCGAGCTTGTTGCCCTCTATGTCGATCTTCACCAGGCTCGACGCGGTGATCTCCTCGAACAGGAAGCCGTAGGGGTTCAGAAGGAACTGATCCTCGTGGCCGGGCACGCGCATCGAGATGTGGTTGTAGATCAGATCGTCCATGCCGAGGCGGGCAACCATGCGGTAGCAGGCGGCGAGATCGACGCGCGCCTTCCATTCGTCTTCGGCGATATGGGCCGGGCGACCCGAATAGTGGTCAGTCATAATCTGTTTCCTCATGCTTCAATCAGTGTCCAGCGACCTGGAAAGACTTCATGCTTTCCTCCTCGATTGCCTCGAGAAGGGTCTTCTTCAGCGCAATGAATTCGGGAGACGTGACGATATCGGCCTTGCGCGGACGTGGCAGGTCTACAACCT
The DNA here is from genome assembly GCA_900469085.1 of Hyphomicrobiales bacterium. GTDB lineage: Bacteria > Pseudomonadota > Alphaproteobacteria > Rhizobiales > Rhizobiaceae > Rhizobium. The sequence goes on from UBVW01000015.1 coordinate 42,045, forward strand.
GTTCCAGCTTGACCTTGCCCGGGCGCGCCGTCATGACCAGCACGCGGTCGCCGAGGAAGATCGCCTCGTCGACATCGTGAGTGATGAACAGCACGGTGCGCTTGTGCTTTTGCCAGACATCGAGCAGCCAGCGCTGCATCATCGTGCGGGTGAGCGCATCGAGCGCGCCGAACGGTTCGTCAAGCAGCATCAGGTCGCGCTTGAACAGGAAGGTGCGCATCAGCGCCACGCGCTGGCGCATGCCGCCGGAGAGCTGGTTGGGATACTGCTTCTCGAAGCCGGCGAGACCGAACTCGGGAAGCATGTCCGTCGCCAGCTTGCGCGCCTGCGCACGCGGCATGCCCTCGATTTCAAGGGCGATGATGGCGTTGTCGATGACATTGCGCCACGGCAGCAGCAGATCGCGCTGCGGCATGAACGATACCTTGCCGAGCAGATCGGAAGCCGTGGAGCTGACGCCCTTGAGGCGCAGGATATTACCCGCATCAGGCTCTTCCAGACCGGCAAGGATGTTGAAGAGCGTGCTCTTGCCGCAGCCGGACGGGCCGACCACGGTGACCAGCTCGCCCGGGCGAATGGACACCTCGAGATCGCTCAGCGCCTTCGTCGCACCGAAGGTCTTGGAGACGTTCCGCAACTCGATGAGTGGCTTCCCGTCATCTACCGCATCGGCGGATTCAAGCAAGGCAGGCGCCGGGAGGGCGGCCCGCGCCTTTTGCGGCCTCAGCAACTCGATCAACCCCATGGCACCGGATGCCGGACGACGGGGGAAGAGTTCCGTTGGCGTTATCACCCTGTCAGTCATGAGCACAACTCCTGTCACGTATGCAAATCTTCGTCGAAGAAATACAAGCAAGCCCCATGCCAGATGCAGAACCCCATGGTTTTTCGCTCAAAAACAGACCTCCGCCTAGGAACGGACCGGCGATCACGCTTAAAAGCGCTACGCCGACGTATTCGTTATACAACAATATGGTTTTATGCATGCAGATAATAGATCTTCGTGTTCTCAATACCCTATTTGTTGTGCACGACGTGTGTATTTTTTAGCCACCAGGCATCAAGGTTCGAATAATCGGCTGTGATGATGCCGGGTTGAAGTGCGTCCACAGGCCTTGATCTGTGTTGGATTTCGCAATAGCTGTGCGTCTATGAGAATCCGGCCTCCTGTGCCGAAAACGGCCGGATTTGCCTCGCTGGTCTTGCCACGACGGAACGAATCCGACGCTACTCGAGCCCTGCAAACAGCGGTTCAAACTGGCTACGCGCAGGAGCGACCAGCCGTCGGAGATATCAAACTGAGTGTCCGTGTGTGCGATCAGCGGCAGAGTGATTTAGCCTACAGTAAACCAAGGCCGAACTATCCGACTGTTTTGCCAGATCATCGGACGAGCCGGAAACCACCAGCACCCTTGCCCGCCTCTTGGCGCCTAATCAGGAAGGGCGAACGATTACCCGTGAGCAAGCGTATGCACCGCCGTCGGCCAGGTGCGCAAACATGCCAGGTCGAATGACTAGCCCTGCCCCAAGTGCCTACTTCAAAAAAGAACGTACCTAAAATACTTTCCCGCCAACGCTGGGGAGAGATTATGCGTTCGTTGATTCTACCGTTCATTGCAGCCACGATCATATCCACGCCTGCGACAGCCGGACCCAAGCAGTTCGAATTCAAAGGATTGGTCGTTGGCAGTAAGACCGCGCCCGCAATGGTGATGGCCGCACTCGGCTTCGGTTGCGACGACGGAGCAAAGGGCATGAAGGTTTGCAACGGGCCTGTAAATATCGGTTCGACCACGACCGCGCGGGCCAACGTTGTCATATCGCCCAAGGGCATCCTTCAGCGTATCGAGCTGACGATCCCTTCGTACTCTTTCGATAATGTCTCGCCCGCTCTAATGGAAAAGTATGGCAATCCGGACCGAGCAAGCTCTCCAACCCTCCAGAACGGCTTCGGCGTCCAGTAAAAGCAGACACAGTTCGAATGGCGTGCAGCTAGCGGGGTGACACTCGTTGCCGTCCGGTACAACGGCTCGATCACCGATTCCCTAATAAGCTTCACCACAGCCAGTGATCGAGCGTTGACATCGACCGTCGGCAGGGCCAGCGCGTCTGATCTATAAGCGAGATGAGATGGCAAACCGCGAGCAAGCCATAGTGAGATTTCTGGATGAAGTTCTCCAACCTAGTTTGCGGTGAACCATGGCTCAGTTGAATTTTAGCGTCCGTGGATACATGTACAAAGTGGCCTCAAAGCTCTCAGGGAGAGCTTTGAGGCCACCAGCCAAGGAATCCAGGCCAAGATAGTTGGCGCTGAAAGAGCTCTAGCTGAATATCGGCTGTACAGGGCGCAAGGCGGTAAATGGATTGGCGAAGCTGACGACGAATCCGGTATAACCATTTGGGATCAGGAGGATATCCTCGAATTCGACCACCTCGCCGCGCACCCCGGTTACGCGGCTGGAAGCAGCTTTGGTCTCGTTGATCGCGGTGTCGCCCAGGCGGGTGTAAATCGGGAATTTGCGCGTTTCCGCCGAATGCACAAAATAGATTATCTGGTGCAAATATATGAGCCGACGTATCGACTGACGAAAGACAGCGATGCGCAAAAGCATTTAATTATGAAAAGGCCACAACACGAAAATATGGAAAAACCGCAACATTAAAATATGCAAAGTTCACACCAATAATCTATATGTTCAGTCGCGCGAAAAACAGCCTTCACCGCCTTTGCGGAAAAGCCAGGCTACAAGACCGGCAGTGTCGAAATCACCACGAAGGTGCAAGGCGGTGGAGCGGCAGGGTATGCCGGTAACGTCATCCTGGGCGGCGCTATCGGCATCGGCATTGACGCAGCCACTGGCGCCAATCTCGACCACACCCCAAACCCCGCGACGATCGTCCTCGAACCGACCGGTAAAGCGGCTGCCACGCCGAAGAGGCTAAGGCCGGGCCGCGTTCAGAAGACCGCCCCCATTTCCTGAAGGCTAAGCCCTCTGCGAGGGAACCCAAGCAGAGGACTCCCACCTGGACAGCAAACTAAGCATTCCTGCCTTCGCGTATCTGCGCTGCAAAAACGTTGGTTGCCCGACTCGGTTAAGGTCTATACATGACCGCCTCAGGCAAGCGACCTGCCATTTAGTTGGCTTTTGTCGCTAGCAGCAACATACGGGCGCTCCCCTTACGGGTTGAGCGCCCGTAGTGTTTTACGCCTTACGTTCAGCTCGCCTTATGGAGGGTGAGATGCCTTGGCCTCTTGTAGCCAATCGTAGGTCTTGGCGTATCGACCCGTCGCTGGATCTTCGATCCGCCCTACCGGATCCGGTGCTCGCTTGCAGGGATCATTTGCCGGTGCCCAAAAAAGACCGGGAACGAAATCGTCCCCGGTCTTCGAAAGTTGACAAAGAAGGCCTGGACCTAGGAGAGCGCCCGCTTCATCATCTCGAAGAAACCATTGTTCGACGCCTTCTCGACAACGCGGGCGTTGACCTTGAACTCCGGCCAACGATTACCGAGAACCGGCGGATGAACGGCGGAGAATCCCCGGGTGATTTCACCCGCGGTCTCGATCCGGACAACTGCGTCGCGCGCAATCTCGATCAGATCGGGATTGATCGCCATGGCGCAGGTCAGGGAGTCGGGATGCGTGCTGATGGGGCGACCATACCGCGCCTCTGCGGTCTGGCGAGGCGTGGCCGAAACCTTGCGGTAGAATTCCGAAAGCGGCGTCTTCATGCCGAAGATTTCATCGAGCTGGTCCGCCTCGAACAGGCTGGAGCGCATGGTGAGCGTCCAGGTCGAGAGCGTGATGTTGAAGCCCGCCTCGAAGACGATCTTCGCCGCTTCCGGGTCAATGAAGAAGTTGTATTCCGCGCAGGGCGTGATGTTGCCCACCGAGTTGTCGGTGCCGCCCATGATCCAGAGATGGCGAACCGCCTTGGCGATACGCGGTTCCTTCATCACCGCCAGCGCGATGTTGGTCAGCGGCGCCTGGGCGAGGATGTCGATCTCGCCGGGCTCCGCCATCACCTTCTCGATGATCGCATCGACGGCATGCATCGTCTCGGGCCGCTGGCGGGCGATCGGAAGGTTGGCGCCGCTCATCCCGTCGTTGCCGTGCATGGTGGATGCTTCCCACGGCTTGACCATCGGCCGGCGCGCGCCGCAGTAAACCGGAACCTTTCCGGAGAAGCCGGCGGCCTCGATGGTCGCCAGCGCGTTTTCCACCTGCTGGTCGAAGGGCACGTTGCCGACGCAGACGGTGACCGCCTCTAGCGTCGACCCGGGCGTCTTCATCGCCAGCAGCAGCGAATAGGTATCATCCCCTGCGGTATCGGTGTCGATAATCAGCCGCATCAGTAGAACTCGAATCCCATGGTGCGGGCATGATAGTAGAGCCCACCATCCTGCACGATCAAAAACTCGGCGCGGGTGTTGCCATCATTGTGGTGGCTGTGCTTGGCGGCTGCGGGTGTCACCAGCGTTGCCCAGGGCGACCAGTCGCATTTCTCTTCGGCAACCAGAGAGTAAGCGGGATCGCCGGCAACGACCAGCGTGATGGCGGCCGAATTGTGCTTGTGCGGCGGCTGCGCGCTCTTCGGCTTCAGCGTGTTCAGCGAGAGCGTCATGGTCGGCGTTATGTTGCGGGCCGCTTCGGTCTTCTCGGCCGAGAAGATCAGTGCGTGACCGGATGTCGAGGCATTGGCGTTCGAGCTGTAGACAACATCGAGCTGATGTGTGATTTCATCGGCCGGATAATGCACGAACTGCACCGCGGCTTCCTTGCCAGTGACCGGCGCGGAGGTATCGAACTTCAGCTGCGGATCGTTGCCGACAGCCCAGAAGACGCAATCATCCTTGGCGGTGATCGCCGACTTGACGCCACCCGGCAGAAGAAAGACATCGCCCTTGCCGAGCGTCGCCTTCTCGTCACCGACGACGAGGCTGGAGCTGCCCTTGATGACGTACCAGATCGACGCCGTGTTCACGAGCGTCGTATCCAGCGTTTCACCGGCCTTGACCACGCCATAGCGCGCGAGCATCAGCGGCGTCGTTGCGGCAAAACCGCATTCCATCCTCTGGGACTGGTCGCAGTTGATGAAGCCGGTCTTCTCCATCTTCATCGCTTCAGCCGGCTCGTCCATGAAGATGTGCCCAGGCACCGCCGGAAGCTTTATGTTGAAGGCATTGCCGGAATTGAAATAGCGGCTGCGCGCCTCCGCCGCGTTGGCAGGCTTACGTGGCAGTTGGACCGGCATTTCGCCCATGTCGTTGGCTGTGCTCATCATGCATCTCCTTGGTTGAACGAAACACCCGCTTCCTCCAGAAGCAGGTCGAGAAGAACGGACGCCCCGGCTGCGACATGATCCGGTTCGGACCATTCGTCCGGGTGGTGGCTGATGCCGCCCCGGCAGGGAATGAATATCATGGCGGACCGCGTCAGCGGCGCCATCTGCCGCGCATCGTGTCCGGCTGCGGAAAGAACGTCCAAGCGCGACAATCCATGCCGGTCCGCCGAAACCCGGATCGCCTGCTTCAGCCCTTCGTCGAAATCGTTCGAGGGCGCATCGACAAGGCGACGGATCTCGACCCGGCAGGCGCCGGCTTCTTCGCGTGCGATTTCCTCGAGGCGGGCGCCGCACGCTTCCAGAACCGTATTGTCGGGATGGCGCAGATCGATGCGGAAGATGACCTTGGCCGGGACGACCGACGGCGCATTGGGCTCGACCACAACACGGCCGATGGTAAACTTGATCAGTTCCTCGCCGGCCATGGCATCATGCATCCACGTCGCCATGCGCGCAAACGCATGCACCGTATCCTGCCGGCGGCTCATCGGCTCGGTGCCGGCATGCGCCTCGCGGCCGGTAATCGTGATGTCGTAGGTTTTCTTGCCCTGGATGCCGGACACGACGCCGATGACAGCGCCTTCCGTTTCCAGCACATCGGCCTGCTCGATATGCGGCTCGATATAGGCGTGAATGGGAAAGCCGAGCGCGCGACGGGGCAGCGCGGGGAACGCCGCATGCAACTCGGCAAGGGCATCGCCGACGCTGACGCCATCCGCATCTCGCACCGCCATCACGTCCTCAGTTGTACGCAGGCCGGCGAAGAGTTCGGAGCCCATCATGCCGGGAGCGAAGCGACTTCCCTCTTCATTCATCCAGCCGACGACCGTAATCGAACGCTCCGGTGCCAGGCCTGCTTCCGATATCGCGGCCACAGCCTCAAGGGCCGCGAGCACGCCGAAAGCCCCATCAAAAAGACCGCCTGTCGGCTGGCTGTCGATGTGACTGCCAACAACGACAGGCGCTAGTTGGGGAAGTAAACCTTCGAGCGTGAGGAACAGATTGCCCGCCGGATCGGTCGAAGGTTCGAGACCGGCCTCCGCGCCCCAAGCGATGATCCGCCGCCAAGCCAAGATTTCCTCGCCTGATAGTGCCTGCCGGTTGACGCCGCCGCCGGGCAGCCCGCCATCCTCGCCGAGCGCCATCAAGCGGGTCCAGAGCCGATCGGAAGAGATTGCGGGCCGCGCCATGTCTTTTACTCCGTCCGCATCACCTGACCGGGATCGGCACGCGGATCGCGCACCTTCCAGGCGTCCTGCTCGACCTGGGCGATGAAATCGGACACGAGGGAATTGAACAGCATCGGCTCTTCGAGGTTCAGCGTGTGGCCAGTTTTCGGGAAGATGGCGAGACCTGCGGCCGGCAGCATCTTCTTCAAGTAGATCGAAGGCTGCAGGCAATGATCGTCCTCGTCGCCGGTCATGACCAGCGTTGGCACCATCATCGCCTTCAACTGCTCTTCGAGATCCCAGAAGGAGGGACGGCGGCACTGGACACCGCGCATGGTGTTGGCGGCGCCGATAGCCGAGTGATGCGACAGGCGCTCGGCAAAGGCCGCCCAGCCGCGCGGATCCTTGTTCTGGAACTGCACCCGGCTGGCGCCGAGCGAATAGATCTTTGAGAACCCGGCCGGATCCTTCTCGAAATTATCGGCAACCTTCAGAGAGGTATTGCGGAAGTAATCAGCCGTTTCCCGCTCGGTGCCGTAGCCGGCACCGGCAACCGTCAGCGACAGCGCGCGCCCCGGCGTGCGAAGGCCGAAATGCAGGGTGGCGAAGCCGCCCATCGACAGGCCGACGATATGGGCCTTCTCGATGCCGAGCGCATCGAGGACGGCAACTGCATCGTCGGCGGCATTGGCCTGCGAGTACATTTCCATGTCCTCAGGAATATCGGATGGAGCGTAGCCGCGGGCCGCATAGGTGATGCAGCGGTGACGGCGCGCAAAGAAGCTCATCTGCGGTTCCCAGGCATCGTAGCTGCCGCCGAACTCGTGGATGAACAGGATCGGCGTTCCGCCCTCTCCTGCCGTCTCATAGTAAAGCTTTGTTCCATCCTTGGCGGTCGCGTACATCTGAAAGCCTCTTTGCCTCGTATCGTCGATGGATATGCCGGCCCTAGAAAAGGGCCGGTACGTCGTTAAGCGTGCGCGCGGTCTCGATATAGCGCGGCAGGCCCTCGCAGAAACGCTCGGCCCAAGCCGACGGCACCGAGGTCGAGACCTTGATGAAGCGATCGCCAAAAGCGGCCGTGTGATAGCGACCCTGGCGGATCATTACGCCCTCGCGGCGGCCAGCCTCGACGATGGCCTCGGGAGAAACGCCGGTAGAGGCGGTCTCGAGAACCAGGAAATTGCCGTGCGAGACCGGGATCGGAACCGAAAGGCCGGTGGCTTTCGCCGCTTCGATGATCATCGCCTTGTTTGCGCTGTCGATGCGGCGCACGTCCTTCATCCACTCATTCTTCACCGAAAGCCCGGCCATCGCAGCGCGCTGGGCCACGACCGATGCGCCAAGCACCGAGGTGGAGGCGGCCGAGAACTCGTCGACGAGCTTCGGCTCCGCGACGAGAGCGCCGATACGCATGCCTGCGAGACCGAGCCACTTGGAGAACGACAGCGAAACCACCGTACCCTCGGGCGCGACCTGCAACACCGGCGTATGACCGTCGGCGAAATCGCGATAGGTGCAATCGTGGATCAAAAGTGCGCCGACCGAACGGGCAATATCGGCGAAGGCCTCAATCTCTTCGCGCTCATAGCGGATGCCGAGCGGATTGTTCGGATCGACGATGTAAATGATGGCGCAACGGTCATCGACGTTGGCACGCAGCGCGTCCGGCGTCAGCTTGTAGTTGACTGAGGCGTCGTAGATCGGAATCTGCACCACTTCGGCGCCGGCCTGTTCGGCGAACATGCAGGGCCACTTCCAGGTCGGGTCGGTGGTGACAAGCGTGGTGCCCGGCTTTGCGCGCGCCTTGCAGATCATGGCAAGCGCATTGACGCCGCCTTCGGTGACAAGCGCTTCGGCCGAGGTTCCGGCGACGCCGAGGTCGGCAACGATCGCGCTGCGCAGCGCCTCAAAGCCCATAGGTGGGGCGTAGGCATTGAACTCGCCGGCTTCGACCGAGCGGATCATGGCTTCCGCGACCGCCGGATGGGCGGGCACGTGGTTGGTGTTTTGCCCCATCCACGCCAGATCGGGCGTGGAGAACAGATCGTCGAAGTAGCGGTTGCGGGTGCGTGCGTCGGCCATGGATCAGATCACCGAGCCGCGCGCTGCGATGCCACCGTCGATCGTGACGACCGTACCGCTGATATAGGCGGCCTTGGGCGATGCCAGGAAGACGCAGAGATCGGCGACTTCCTCGGCGGTTGCCGGGCGCTTGCCCGGATACTTGTCGTAAAGTTCTTCCCAGCGGCTTTCGTCGCCGAGCATGTCGATGGCCTTGCGCTTCATGATCTTGAACATGCGCGGGGTATCGACCGGGCCCGGATTGACGCCGACGACGCGGATGCCTTCGTCCATGCTGCGGCCGCCGAGCGCCTTGGTGAAGCTCATCAGAGCGGCATTGCCGGTGGAGCCGGCGAAGTAGGCGGCGTCCCAGTTTTCGCCCGAATTGCCGATGACGTTGATGATGACGCCACCCTTGCCCTCACCTTGGCCCTTGCGGCGCTTCCAGAATTCGCGCGCCAGCGTGATGTAGCCGAACACCTTGAGATCGAAGCCGCGGCGGATCGATTCGTCGGTGACGTCCTCAATCGAACCGGCCGGGATATCGCCGGCGTTGTTCATCAGGATGTCGTAGTCGCCGCAGGCCCTGTCGAGCGCAACCATGGCCTCGGTCGTGCCGAGATCGGCTTCATGCACGGTAACGTTGACCGGATACTGCGCCAGTTCGGCCTTCAGCTCCGCCATCGCCGCGCCGTTACGCGCAGCGAGGTGAAGGTGACATCCTTCAGCGGCCAGCACCTTCGCGATGGCATGACCGATGCCCTGCGAGGCTCCAGTGATCAGCGCCGTCTTTCCAGCAAGATTAAGTTCCACCTGCATCTCCTGTGTGAATACATATTTCGCTTTCTTGCATACGCCGATTTGCCACCATGTCTATAGGCCCATCACTAAAATATCGAAAATTCTTGCTCACTATCAGCGACTTGCGGAATTTATTCGCAACCTTTGCAAAGCGAAAAGGCACAAAGTCCATTTTATCGGCAGTATCGCAATTATTTAAGAAAACGGATTTTGTGTATACGAATATCTATTGCGCGAATACTGAAATGACATAATGTCACATTCACGCCTTCGGGCACGAACGACACCTGAAACAGACGGCTGGAATATCCTCATGGCAGATGTGTCCCTCAAGAATGTGGGGAAGACTTACGAAAACGCCTCGGCGAACACGATCGAGAACCTGGACCTGGACATTCGCAGCGGTGAGTTCGTGGTGCTTGTCGGCCCGTCGGGCTGCGGCAAGTCAACGACACTGCGGATGCTGGCAGGCCTGGAGGAACTGACGGACGGCGAAATCTGGATCGGCGACCGGCGTGTGGACGAACTGGAGCCGCGCGATCGCAACATCGCTATGGTCTTCCAGAACTACGCGCTCTATCCGCACATGACAGTGGCGCAGAACATGAGCTTCGGCTTGAAGCTTTCGGGCATGGATAAGGCGGAGATCCGCGGCCGTGTCGAGGAGGCAGCAAAGGTCCTGGATATCTCGGCTCTGCTTGAGCGCCGACCCAAGCAGCTCTCGGGCGGCCAACGCCAGCGCGTCGCCATGGGTCGCGCGATGGTTCGAGATCCCGCAGTCTTCCTCTTCGACGAGCCGCTCTCCAACCTAGATGCGAAGCTGCGCGGGCAGATGCGTGCGGAAATCCGCCGCCTGCACAAGCGGCTGAAGGCGACCACCGTTTACGTCACCCACGACCAAGTCGAGGCGATGACGCTGGCGGACCGCGTTGTGGTGTTGAACAAGGGCCTGATCGAGCAGCAGGGAACGCCTCAGGAACTCTACGAACGTCCAGCAACCCGTTTCGTCGCGGGCTTCATCGGCAGCCCGACCATGAATTTCCTGCCGGCCGACGTCGTTATGGAAGGCGAGACGCCGACGCTGAAGTTCGCGGGCGCCACGCTGGCCGCTCCCGCCGACAAGCTCGATGCCTTGACGGCCTTCGCCGGCCGCCGTGTCGAGATCGGTCTGCGCCCCGAACATTTCCTGGCCGACGGCGCAGCCGAAATCTCGGTGCCGGTTGACATGGCCGAACTGCTCGGCCCGACGACGCTCGTTCATTTCACGCTGGAAGGCGTCTCCTGTTCCGCCATGCTGCCACCGGAGCTCGCCGCCGCCGAGGGGCAGGCGCAGTCGCTGCGCATCGCCCGTGATCGCATGTCCCTCTTCGACCCGAATACCGGCCGCGCCATCTGACGCGGCCACCGCCTGCATGACGACATAAAACCAAGGAGAACAGCTGATGAATGCCCGCATACTCTTTCTCGCCGGCCTGCTTGGCGCCACCGCGCTTGGCGGCACCGGCGCATTTGCCCAGGACAGCGCTGCGTGTACCGGCGAGACCGTGACGCTGCGCATTCTGCGCACGCCGGGAAACTACCCCTATCCAGCGCCGATGGAGGCCTGGCAGAAGGAAAATCCCTGCGTCAAGTTCGAGATCAACGAAGTTCCATTCGCCCAGCTCGCTGACACGATCTCCGTTCAGGCCGCGAGCTCCAATCCGCCTGACGTGCTGGTTTACGACGGTCCGAACACCCAGTCCTACGCCGCCTCCGGCATCCTGCTGCCCATCACCAAGTACCTGCCGAAGGGCTGGGACGAGGATATCCTGCCCGCGACCAAGGCCGAGCACAGCTACGAGGGCGAAGTCTATTCGCCCGGCATCGAGCAGACCACCGTCGCCATGTACTACAACAAGAAGCTCGTTGAAGCGGCCGGCATCAAGCCGCCGCAGACGCTCGACAAGGCCTGGACCTGGCCGGAAGCACTGGCTGCTTTCAAGGCCTGTCAAAAGGGCCCGGCCGGCGCACCGAGCGTTTGGGGTCTCGGCCCGACCCGCTTCGGCAACGGCCAGCCCGGCCTCGTCTATCAGGACCTGATTTACCAGCGTTCAGCCGGCGACCCGAAGGCCGATCCGGAAAGCTCCGCCTACAAGACCTTCTGGGCACTCTCCAAGGACGGCAAGTCGGTCGAGGGATACCTGAACACGCCGGAAGCGATCGAAGCGCTGAAGTTTTACCAGTCGCTGTTCAATTCCGAAGGTGTCGCGCCAAAGGTCGGCATTCCGAACGCCTTCTTCGATGGCAAGGCCTGCTTTTACATCGATACGCCGGCAGCCGGCAGCGCGCTGATCAAGGATCCGAAGATCGAGTGGGGCATCACCCCGATCCCGTACTTCAAGACCCCGATCGTTCATACCGGCTCGACCACGATCGGCGCCACGGCGCGTTCCAAGCATCCCGAGATCGCCGCCAAGTTCGTGGTCGACATGTCCACGGGTGAATACGCCTACATGAACGTCAGTCAGCGCGGCAACCTGCCGACGCTGAAGAGCCTGTTCCCACGCTTCGAGACCTACAACTCCTATCCGATGAAGGTCTTCGTCGACCAGCTGCAGGAGTGGGGCCAGCCGCGTCCTCCGGGTCCGAAGTTCGCCCAGTACGACAAGCTCGTTACCGATGCTCTGCGTGCTGTGGCTTTCGGCGGTGATCCAGCCGACCTGATGGCGGACGCCGAGAAGAAAGTACAGCGAGTTCTCGATCGCTAAGCATTGGACGCAAGAATGTCGGTCTCAAATACCCTATCCACGGCTTCGGCCAAACCAAAAACGCGAAAGCCCGCTACGAAGCGGCAGAAGCGCGATTGGCTGTTTGCGGCCGGCTTCCTTGCGCCGTTCATGATCCTGTTGCTGATCTTCCAATACGTGCCCTTGCTCGTCATGGCCCGCAACAGCGTCTATGATTACTCCCTGCTCAACCCGGCAGCAGCTAAGTTCGTCGGGTTGCGCAACTTCACCGACATGATCGACTATGACGATGCTGCCGTCTCCTTCGGCGTCACCTTCCTCTTCGCGCTCGGCGTCGTCGTATTCGTCATCCCGGTGGCCTTCTCGCTGGCATTGTTTCTCAATTCGAAGCTGCCGGCGCGCGGCCTTGTCCGCACCATGATCATGCTGCCGGTCGTGACCTCGTCGGTGGTTGTCGCCACCATGTGGTCTTTCCTGCTCGACCCATCGAACGGCCTGATCAACGGCGTGCTGAACATCGTCGGCATCGGCAACCAGCCCTTCCTGACGTCGACGAGCCAGGCGCTCCCGGCCCTGATCGCCATGACGCTCTGGCAGCAGGTCGGCTTCGGCGCCATCCTCTTCCTCGCCGGCCTGCAAGGCCTGCCGGTAGAACTGACCGAGGCCGCCCGTATCGACGGCGCAACGCGCCGCCAGGTTCTCTGGAACGTGACGATCCCGCTCCTCTCCCGCACGACGCTCTTCGTCGTCGTGATCATGACGGTGTTTTCGCTTCAGGCCTTCGCGCCGGCCTTCCTGATGACCCAGGGCGGACCGCAGGACAGCACCAATCTGATCGTCTACCACATCTACAACAGCGCCTTCATCATGCAACAGGCCGGCTATGCCTCCGCACTATCCGTTGTGCTACTGCTCGTGGTGCTTGCCATCTCCATGGCGCAGATGGCCCTGCTGCGCTCTCGCTGGAATTACTGACATGAAAAAGCAACATTTCCGGCGCGGCGCCATGGTCGTCCTCGTCATCGTCGTCATCCTGTGCTGCTTCCTGGCCCCCTATGCCTGGATCGTCTCGTCGTCCTTCAAGAACCAGCTGACGCTGTTCAACGACGTCACGCCGCTCTCGTGGCGCGCCTTTCTGCCCGTCGAGGGAACGTTCGAGAACTATCGCACGCTGTTCGAGCGCACCAACGTTCTGACCGCGCTGATGAACACCGCCATCGTCGCCGGCGGGCAGGTAGCTCTGACGCTGCTGCTCTGCTCGATGGCAGCCTATTCGCTGACGCGCATCCGCTTTCCCGGCGCGAAGATCGTTTTCGTGCTGATCCTCCTCACTTTCCTGCTACCGATCGAGGCGATGATGGTGCCTCTTTATCAGGTGGTGTCCGGCCTCGGCCTCTCCAACACGCTACTCGGCGTCATGATCCCCTGGATCGCCAGCCCGTTCGGTCTGTTCCTGCTGAAGCAGGCGTTCGAGGAACTGCCGGTCGAACTCGAGGACGCCGCGCGGATCGACGGCGCCGGTCACGTGCGCATCTTCTTTTCGATCGTGCTGCCGAATGTGAAGGTGCCAATGCTGACGCTTGGCCTCATCACCTTCCTGTTTTCGTGGAACAGCTTCCTGTGGCCACTTGTCATCATCCAGGATCCGGCAATCCAGGTCATCCAGGTGGCGATTGCCCAGCAGGGTTCGCCGACGCAATTGCCGAACTGGGGCGAAACCTTTGCCGGCGCGACTGTCGCTACCGTTCCGCTCATCCTGCTCTTCCTGCTGTTACAGAAGTATTTCACGCAGGGCATGACCACCAGCGGGATCAAGGGCTAGGCCATGAACGCACCGGCCCGCGGCCTTGCCCAGCTTTCGACACTGGACGCCCCGATGGGCGGACAGATCGGCTATCGCGTCTTCGGAAGCGAAGGCGATTGGCTCGTGCTAATCCACGGCTGGTGCGGCAATGCCGAGCATTGGAACGCGATCGCGCCCGAACTGGCGCGAGACCACCGCGTGCTGGCGGTCTCGCATCCCGGTTTCGGTGGCACGCTCCCGCCACCGCCAGCCGGCCAGACGATACGCGCGATGGGCGCTGCAGTCGCACATCTCCTGGCTCATCTTAGCATCGAAGGAGCGACGTTGATCGGTCACTCGATGGGCGGCCCGATCATGACCGAGGTGGCGATCATCGCACCGGACCGCGTGAGGGCCTTGATCGGCCTCGATACGCTGACGGACCGCGACTATTACGGTCGTGTTCCCGACGACGAGCTCGTCAGACGCCACGAGGAGTTCGCCGCCGACTACGATGGCCGCATGCGCGCCATGATCGACATCATTGTGCATCCCTCCACCGACGAGGCGATGCGCCAGTCGATCACCGACAGCATGATCGCCTCGGCTCCCGCCGCCTTCGCGCTTGACGTCAAGGACGACCTCTTCGCCTGGGACGCTGAAGAGCGCTGGCCGCTGGTCGCCTGTCCCGCCATGATGCTCAATTCGGCCTGGGTCGCGCGACTGGCGGATCCGGCGCCAATGGACTGTTTCAGCGGCACCGCTGTCGTCGAATACGACTCTGGTCACTTTCCGATGATCGAAGCTCCCGTGATGATTGTGGAAAAGCTCCGAACTTGCCTTGCTACATTCGTATACCCACTCACCACCCATTGAATGCAGAGCGAAAAGAAAAGTATAAATGCCGCCAGCAAAATACAAATTGGCCATTCGCAGTTCCGCGAGAGGAGTGACCGCATTGGATCAGGATGACACGCGTCTGCCCGAGGCGGCAAACGGGATGCGCGCTCCGACCCGCGCCGGCGAGCTGCGTGAGCAGCTCGAGCAGATGATCCTTGACGGCAGGCTCGAACCCGGCGAGCGGCTGGACGAGATGGAGCTCGCGCGCCGCTTCGGCCTCTCACGCACGCCGGTGCGCGAAGCAATCAAGGCGCTGCTGGCGATAGGGCTCGTCGAGACGCGCGGCCGGCAGGGCACCCATGTTGCCCTGCTCTCCATTCCGGCGCTGATCGAGATGTTCGACGTGATGTCGGCTCTTGAAGGTCTCTGCGCCCGGCTCGCCGCCCGCCGCGCGACACCGGCCGAGCGCGCCGGTATGCGCAAGGTGCACGAGGAACTGGTCGAAGCCTACAATTCCGGTGACCCTGTCGCCTTCTACAAGGTGAACCAGAAGTTCCACGACCAGCTTTACGAGGCGGCCCACACGCATTTCATCGCCGACCAGGCGATCCAGCTTCGTCGCCGCATCGGTGCCTACCGCATGCGCGCCACCTACCAGCCGGGCCGTATGCTGAGCACGCTGACCGAGCACGTCCGCATCATGGACGCGATCGATGCCGGTGATCCGGAAGGGGCGCGCAAGGCGGCCAGCGATCACGTCCAGCTGCTCGGCGATCAGCTGACCGATTTCATTTCGTCGCTGCCCGCACATATGAGCCGCGCTCAGTAACACGATCGAGCTTCGTGCTCGCAAGGAGACCGCGCGGCAATCGTCGCGCGGGAGGAGGAAACATATGCCCGCATCACAACGCCCCGTGATCCTCAACCAGCTTGGCCCGGAACTCGGCAAGACGCTCAAGGAGCATCCTTCCCGACCAGTGGTGATCCAGAGTTCCTTTCCGGACGAGCCATGGAAGATCGTGCCCGAGGCCGACATTCTTGTGACGGGAGGCTTTGCTAACTGGAAACAGGCGCCGCGCGACTGGCGGTTTCCAGAGCGGCTGAAATGGGTGCAATCGCAGACGACGGGCATCGAGATCTATCCACCGACCCTCCTGCGGGATCGGGTCATGACCTGCGGGCGCGGACTGAACGCACTGCCGATCGCCGAGTTCGTATTCGCGGCGATACTGCGCAGCGAAAAGCGGCTGGAAGAGACGCGCGCCCGCAGCGAGGCGGACTGGCGCCGGCACGACATCGGCCGCCTATACGGCAAGACGCTCGGCCTCATCGGCTATGGAAGCCTCGGCCAGGCGATCGCCCGCCGAGCGCTTGCCTTCGACATGAATGTCATGGTCAACCGCCGCACCGCCTGGGAGGGTGAGCGCGGCATCGCAGCGGCCGGGATAGACGAGATCTTCGCAACCGCCGACCACCTCGTCATCGCCGCGCCGCTGACAGTGGAGACGGAAGGCTTGATCGGTGCCGACCTCTTCCGCGCCGCCAAGCCGGGCTTGCATCTCGTCAACATATCCCGCGGCAGCCTCATCGATCAGGACGCACTGGTAGCGGCAATCGTTGCGGGAGATATCGGCAGCGCGACGCTCGACGTGACGACGCCGGAGCCGCTGCCGGACGGTCACCCGCTCTACACCGCGCCCAACGTCTTCATAAGCCCGCACATTTCATGGGCGGGCGGTGATCAGGACCGGGCTTTCCAGGACCGGTTATTGAGGAACCTCGACGCCTATCTGAATGGCGAAGAGCTCGAGGCGCTGGTCGATCCCGCGCGCGGCTACTGACCCGGGTCGACCTCACTCTGAAACCTAGCTCCGAAGCGTCGGACGTCTGCGGTGGAACGACGTCTTCGCCTGGTAGGCGCCGCCTGCCCGGCATAGTAAAGCCTCGGCGAAGGGGCGACCGACGAACTGGAAGCCGACGGGAATTCCCTTGGTGCTCTCACCGCAAGGCATGGTGATCGTCGGGTAACCGCAAACGTCGAAAGGCGCCGTGAACGGACCGATCGCAAGGATGGCGGCGGGGTCTTCGCCGAGCGATGACATGAACTCAAGCGAGGGGCCGGCAACCGGCAGTCCGGGCACCATGAGCACGTCGATATCGGCGAACATGCGCGCGATCCGGCCGTTGAATTCGCGGCGATCCTCCAGCGCTACCGCCATGTCGCGTGCCGTATGGGCGCGGCCGCGCTCCAAAAGGGCGGACAGTCGCTCGCCATACTCCGCCTTGCGCGCCGGATAGGTCGCTTCGTGCGCCATCGCGCATTCGACCGCGCACTGCACGGCCCAGCCGCGCAGCACCAGATCGGGATCGGGAAAGCTGACATCCTTGAAGCGGGCGCCAAGCCCGCGCATCACCTCGACCGCCGCCTCGATCGACGCCACCACCTCGTCCGTCGCGCGTGACGCAATGAAGGCCCGATCGATGCCGATCGTCAGGCCGTTGACATCGGCGGACAGAGCAGCCGCGAGATAGTCATCGACGGGAACCTGCGCTGCGGTCGGATCCGCCGCGTCCGGCCCGGCGATGGCGCCGAGAAGGGCTGCCGCGTCGGCCACGCTGCGGGCCATCGGCCCGACGTGATCGAGAGAATTCGCAAGCGGAAAGACGCCGTGGCGGCTCACGCGCCCCCAGGTCGGCTTGATGCCGATGACACCGCAGCAGGACGACGGCAGTCGAATGGAGCCGCCCGTGTCGGTGCCGAGTGTGCCATAGGCAAGGCCCGACGTGACCGCCACGCCCGAACCCGATGACGAGGTCCCGGTCCAATGCGCCGCGCCGAAAGGATTGACCGGCGGTGTGATCGACGGGTGGTGATCGGCATAGACGCCTTCGGTCAATGTCAGCTTGCCAAGCATCACGGCACCCGCTGCCCGCAGACGCGCCGTCGCGGTTGATTCCTCGCGGACCTCCTGACCAGCGAAGACAGGGCTGCCAAAGCCCGTCGCAATGTCGGCGGTCACGAAGGCATCCTTTACCGCGAGCGGAATGCCATGCAGCGGCCCGCGCCAGTTGCCGGCCTCGATCTCCGCATCCGCCTTGCGCGCTGCGGCCAAGGCCACGTCCTGCGCAACGGCGGCATAGGAGTGTAGTGCTCCGTCATGCGCAGAGATCCGCTCAAGCATGAGTTCTGTCAACGCAACCGAGGAAACCGCACCGCTGCGCATGCCCTCTCCAAGTTGGGTAAATTCGGCAGACCACAGGGGCTCGTTGCTCATCAGTCATCCTCTTTTGCATGTTCGATACGGCACATGGGCGCCCAATTCAGCCTAAAAAATCACTCTTGTCAAAAATGAATACATATTAGGCAAATATCGCATTTTCTAATCAGCAAAGACCGGATTGTGCACCTCGGATTTGCATAAATGGTCCGTTTCCAGTCGAAAATGCGGAGTCTTGGCTTGGCATGTATATTGCAAAGATCTTTCTGCATACACAAAAAGGGGAACTACATCATGAAGCGCTCTTTCAAGCATAGTGTTTTCTCGCTTGCATTTCTTGCCGCCGCAATCGGTGGCTCGGTCTCGACGCATGCCGCGGAGGCCATTTCCATTCGGCTGAAATGGGTCGCCCAGGCGCAGTTCGCCGGCGTCTACGTCGCTAAGGCCAAGGGCTTCTACAAGGACGCCGGTCTCGACGCGACGATCAGCCCAGGCGGCCCGAACATTAACGTCGAAACACTGGTTGCCTCAGGCGCGGACACATTCGGTATCGCCAGTGGCACCGAAGGCGTTCTCTATGCCCGCGAAAAGGGCCTGCCGCTGATCTGCATCGGCATGTCGCAGCAGATGACACCATTCGCCTATGTTACCTACGACAGTTCGGGCATCAACTCGGTCAAGGATTTCAAGGGCAAGTCGGTCGCAACCTGGATGACCGGGCCGCAGTTCACGCTCTACTCCGTGCTCGCGCATGAAGGCCTGTCGCAGAGCGACGTCAATGTCGTCTCACAGCCCTTCTCTATGCAGCCCTTCATCGACAAGCAGTACGAGGTCGCGACCGTGACGCTCTACAACGAGCTGAATACGCTGAAGGAACAAGGCATCAACAACATTAAAACCTTCCTACCCGACGATTCCGGCGTGACGACGCAGCAGGATTCGATCGTCACTTCGGAAAAGATGATCAAGGAGAAGCCAGAAGTCGTTCAGGCCTTTCTCGACGCGACGCTCAAGGGATGGAAGTACGCCTTCGAAAACAAGGCCGAAGCCACGGATATCATAATGGCGGCAGGTTCCGGTCTCGAGCGCAAGCACCAGGAGTTGATGCTTGATGAAATCGAAAAACTGATGCGCGCCAAGCTCGGCGGCAGCCAGGGCCTGGGCGCCATCGACATGACATCGATCAAAGCCGTTCACGACAGTCTGATCGAATACAAGGCACTGAAGAAGCCGGTCGATCTGGAAGCCGCTTTCGATCAAACCTTCTGGGGCAAGACGCCAGCATCCGCGAAATCGATGTAATCGAACCCATCGGAAGCGGATCCTATTTGGGTCCGCTCCCGTCTCGAACGTCAAATACGCGTGGTGTGGAGAACCGCTCGCTCACGCTGCCGCGCGGCTTGGGCCGGCTTGGCCAATATCTCAGGAGTTTTCATGAGGCGACGTCCTTTCCTTGAGCACCCAGCGGCCGGCATCGTGCTTGCGGTTTTCGCTTGGCTGGTGCTCGTGCCGCTATTTGACGTGCCACCGCGCTATCTTCCGGCGCTTGGACGCGTGATCGCTGACGCTGCATCCGTCAGCTCCGAACTTTGGAACAGTTTCCTGCACACTCTGGCCGAGACCGTGCTCGGCTTCGTCGCCGGCGTGGCGATGGGGGCTGGTTTCGGAGTCCTTTTCTCCAGTAGCCGGTTCCTCGAGCGCTCGGTACTGCCACTCTTCGTTGCGCTGCAAAGTGTTCCCGTGATCGCTTTCGGCGCCATTGTCGTCATCTGGTTTGGCAATGGCATTCTCGCCAAAGTCGCTATAGCACTTTACCTCACCTTCTTTCCTGTTTCGGTTGCTACTCTGCGCGGCTTGCAGGTGGTCGACGAAAAGCGCGTTGAGCTGTTTTTGAGTTTCGGCGCATCGAGGGCCCAGATCTTCTGGCGCCTCGCATTGCCTACTGCGATGCCCTCGGTCGTCACAGGTCTGAAGCTCGGCGTGTCGCTCAGCCTGATCGGAGCCATCGTGGGCGAGTGGTTCGGCGATAATGTTGGACTTGGCGTGATGTTGTTGCAGGCACTCTATTTTGAACAGGTAGAGCGGGTCTGGGCCTTGATCGTCATCTGCGGTCTGCTTGGGGCGCTGCTTTATGGTCTTCTAGCTCTCCTTGAAAGGAAGTACGTCTGGTGGCGAATCGTCTGAAAACCGCGGCCACCGAGGCTGTTCCTGTCCTTTTCGCCATCGCAATGCTTCTCATCGTCTGGGAGGTTGCTGCGTCCTTCGGCAACATACCGCAATATGTCTTGCCCGCACCAAGCGCCATAGCGTCAGCCACCATGACTTCGCTACCACACATTGCCGACGGCCTCTGGCTGACCACGCTCGAGGCCATTTCCGGCTTCATACTTGGGTCGGCGCTCGGTTTGCTGTTTGCCTGTTTGTTTCTTCTCATGCCGACGCTGCGCATCCTGCTACTTCCTCTGATTATCGCCTTGAACACGGTTCCGTCGATCGCCTTCGTGCCACTCGCGCTGTTGTGGTTCGGCATGGGTGCCGCCTCGAAGGTCGCAATTGCAGCACTCGCCGTTAGTTTCGCGGTGTTGTTGTCGGCACTGGAAGGTTTCTCGCGCACTGAAAACGGACATCTTAATCTTCTGCGCAGCTTTGGCGCTGGTCCGTTTGCGCTTCTGTGGCGCCTGCAGCTTCCGGCTGCCATGCCGTCCATCGCAACTGGCTTGCGCATTGGTCTTGCACGCAGCACTATCGCGGTAATCGTCGCCGAGATGCTCGGTGCTTACAAAGGTATAGGGCAGATCGTCTATCGCGCCACCGCAGAGATGGACTCGCAGACGGTTTGGTCGGCCATTCTTGTATCGTCCTTGACGAGCCTTTCGCTCTATGGCCTTTTGGTCGCAGCGGACAGGCGCCTGGTCTGGTGGCGGTGAGATGACCCAATCGTCATAAGCGAGGAGAAGTCTTCTGCTTGGCGGTTTGCAGAGCCGCAAGAACGGATCTCTCCGAGCGCGCAAGATACGCGTCCAATTTATCCGATGCCGCCTCGATATCCCCGGCCTCTAGCAATACAAGAAGCTCACAATTCAGGGCGATGTAAGGATCGTGCAGATGGGCGGTATCCTCGAACAGAGCGAACACCAACCGGAGCTCCGCCAGAACGAGCTCAAAGGATGCGCTTAGCCGCGGGCTATCGCATAGCTCGACCATCGAACGATGAAACTCCATGTTGATCGTGCCGACGCTTCTCCAGTCGCCAGCCTCACGCGACGCCTCGGTGCGCGTCAGGAGTTCCCTCATGCGCGCCAATGCCGGGTGTGTGCGCACAGCGGCGCGAACGGCGCCTTTCTGGATGACATGCCTCACCCTGTAGATGTCCACGACGGAAGCCTCGCCCGGAGTGGCAACGAAGACCCCGCGGTTGGGTATGTGAACCAAAAGGTTCTGGCTGGTCAGCAGCCGGAATATTTCGCGCAGTGTGTTGCGCGAGATCCCGAACTGGCCGGCGATCTGCTGTTCGGAAAGCTTGGCGCCCGGCGCCAGTTCGCCTGAGATAAGCATCTCGCGGATCTTTCCCGCAATCTGCGCCGTGAGCGGTGCGTCGTCCATTTCAGCAATCGCCGCAGACATTCTCAATGCCCTTTCCCTGCAAATCCGAGACACCATATCGACCTGAGCGCATGCGAGCCGGGCCTACCACCCACTCCGCAGCACGCTTCAAAAACACGCACCGCACATATTGTTCAACAATCGATATTGCTTTATTGAACAATAATCTGTGACGTCGGTATTTTCAATGGAGATGGAACATGGCGGCAATCGATCTGAACAGCGATCTCGGCGAGAGCTTCGGTCCGTGGCCGATGGGCGACGACGCCGCCATGCTGGCGACGGTGACTAGCGCCAACATCGCCTGCGGCTTTCATGCCGGCGATCCCGCGGGGATCTTGACGGTTCTCAAGGAAGCCGCGCTCCGTGGCGTGGCCGTCGGGGCCCATATCGGTTACCGCGATCTCGTCGGCTTCGGCCGGCGCAACATGGATCCGTCGAGCGCCGAACTCGTCGGCGACACGGTCTACCAGATCGGCGCACTGCAGGGCCTGGCGAAGGCGGCGGGAACGAAAGTGCGCTACGTGAAGCCGCACGGCGCGCTCTACAACACTATTGCCCATGACGCCCGCCAGGCAGCCGACGTCATCGAAGGCATCAAGGCCGTCGACCCCGACCTCGTGCTGATGGCACTGGCCGGCGCTCCCATCGTGGAACAAGCGCGAAAGGCCGGGCTCACCGTCGTTTGCGAAGCCTTCGCTGACCGCGCCTATAACATTGACGGCAGCCTCGTCAGCCGCCGGCTGGACGGCTCGGTGATCCACGACCCGCAAGCCGTCGCCGAGCGCATGCTGCGCATGGTCAACGAAAGCCGCGTTGTTGCAATCGACGGAACCGTGATCGCGCTCGAAGCGCAGTCGATCTGCATTCACGGCGATACGCCGGCTGCCGTCTCGATCGCCCGCACGCTCCGGCAGACGCTGGAAGCGCGCGGCGTCGAGCTGAAGTCCTTTGTCGATATGTCGTCATGAGCGAGCGCCTGCGTTTCCTGCCTTCAGGCAGCGACAGTTTCCTCGTCGAACTCGACGACCTCGCCGCGACCCTGACCCTGCTCGACGCCATACTGGCGGCTGGGATCGAAGGCGTGCGTGAAGTCATCCCGGGTGCGCGCACCGTCATGGTGCGCTTCGATCCGTGGCTGACGAACGTCGCCGGGCTTTACGAAAAGATCACCGCTCTGGACCTTTGCACGCGCTCGTCACGTGGCGGCGAACTATTCGAAATCCCGGTCACCTATGATGGCGAAGACCTTGGGGATGTGGCCGAGATGCTCGGCTGCACCATCGAAGAGGTCATCCAGCGCCACACCGAGGCGACGTACACAGTCGCCTTCACCGGCTTTGCCCCTGGCTTCGCCTATATGACCTCAGACGATCCACGCTTCGATGTCCCTCGACGGAAGAGCCCTCGCGTAAAAATCCCGGCCGGCTCGGTTGCCATCGCTGGCAAGTTCGGCGGCATCTATCCGTCCGACAGCCCCGGCGGCTGGCAACTGCTCGGCAAGACGCCGCTCGCGATGTGGGACACGACACGGGAACGGGCGGCGCTCTTGGCGCCCGGCGACCGCGTTCGCTTTCGTGACATCGCCAAAGGCGCTGTCATCCCTGTCTCTTTGCGTAAGCCGCCGGTCGACAAGGTCCAAGCGCCGAAAGCCGGATTGCGGGTCACCCGCGCGGACCGTCCGGCGCTGTTCCAGGATCTCGGTCGACCGGGCCTTGCCAGCCAGGGTGTCTCCGAATCCGGCGCCCTCGATCGCACATCGATGATCGAGGCCAATCGCTGCCTCGGAAACCCGCGCGATGCCGCCGTAGTCGAAGTGCTTTTCGGTGGCTTCGCCATCAAAGCCGATCGGCCGGTGACCGTTGCGGCAACCGGCGCGCCCTGCCCTTTGACGATCCGTAGCGCGGCTGGTAGCGAGAGCAGCGCCAATTTCGCAAGTCCGATCGCCCTTGATGCCGGCGACGAACTTGTGCTGGGCATTCCACCCGAGGGCATGATGAGCTACCTCGCCCTACGCGGTGGGTTCGAGGTCCAGCCGGTTCTCGGATCGGCGGCCACAGACACGCTCGCCAAGGTCGGCCCGGCGCCGATCGCGACCAGTGACATTCTGGTTGCGGCCGAGCGGCGATCACTTGCTGTTTTGCAGACCCACGCCGCGCAGCGGCGCCTGCCGCGCGCCGGCGAAGTCGTGACGCTCGACATCGTGCTCGGCCCGCGCACCGACTGGTTCACCGAGCAGGGCATCGCGACGCTGACATCGCAAGAATGGGACGTGACCCCTCAATCCAGCCGCGTCGGCATGCGCCTTGACGGCACGGTGGCGATCGAGCGTTCCGACAATGCGGAACTGCCTTCCGAAGGCACGGCACTCGGCGCGATCCAGGTGCCGCATAGCGGCCAGCCCGTGCTCTTCCTTGCCGATCATCCCCTGACAGGCGGCTATCCCGTCATAGGCGTCGTCGCCAGCCACCATCTCGACCTCGCCGGCCAGATCCCGATCGGGGCCCGCATTCGTTTCAATCCGATCTCCGCCTTTGAGCCGCGAGAGGTCATCGCCGGCACCGTGCCGAACAGGACACTGATTTCATGAAAAAGCTGCTCATTGCCAATCGCGGCGAAATCGCCATCCGCATCATCCGCGCCGCCCGCGACTACGGCGTCGCCTCGGTTGCGATTTATTCGGACGCCGACGCAAGCTCGCTTCATGCCGAACTTGCCGACGAAGCCTACGGTCTTGGCGCTGGACGACCTGTCGACACCTATCTTAATATTGAGAAGATCCTCGAAATCGCCAAGCGCGCTGGCGCCGATGCCGTGCATCCGGGCTATGGTTTTCTTTCGGAGCGCGCGGAGTTCGCGCAGGCCGTCATCGACGCCGGGCTGATCTGGGTCGGGCCCGCGCCCGATGTCATCAGGGCCCTTGGCGACAAGGTCGAGGCACGGCGGATTGCCGAAAGCGTGGGCGCACCGCTGGTGAAGGGTTCCGCCGGACCGCTGGCCTCTGCCGCCGAGGCCGTCGCCTTTGCCCGCCAGGCCGGATTTCCGCTGGCGATCAAAGCCGCCTTTGGCGGCGGCGGGCGCGGTATGAAGGTGGCGCACCATATTGACGAAGTCGGCGAGCTCTTCGATTCCGCCGTTCGCGAAGCCGTCGAAGCTTTCGGCCGCGGCGAATGCTACGCCGAACAGTTCCTCGAAAAACCGCGCCACATCGAAGCGCAGGTGATTGCCGATAGCCACGGCAATACGGTCGTCCTCGGTACTCGCGACTGCTCGCTCCAGCGCCGCAACCAGAAACTCGTCGAAGAGGCACCGGCGCCCTTCATCACCCAAGAGCAGCGCCAGCGCATCCATGATGCCGCCCGCGCGATCTGCGCCAAAGCCGGTTATACCGGTGCAGGTACGGTCGAGTTCCTGCTCTCACAGAACGGCACGATTTCCTTCCTCGAGGTCAATACGCGCCTGCAGGTCGAGCATCCGGTGACCGAGGAAACCACCGGCATCGATATCGTCATCGAACAGCTGCGAATTGCCGATGGCGAACAGCTCTCGGTGACAGAGACGCCTGCACCGCGTGGCCACGCCTTCGAGTTCCGTATCAACGCCGAAGATCCGGGCCGCGGCTTCATGCCGACGCCCGGCCTCATCACGCGCTTCCGCGCACCGTCCGGTCCAGGCATACGCCTCGACACCGGCGTGGAGAGTGGTTCGGAAATCCCCGGCCTCTACGATTCCATGATGGCCAAGCTGATCGTGACAGGTGCAACTCGCGAGGAAGCGCTGGTCCGTGCCCGCCGCGCGCTCGCTGAATTCCGGATCGAAGGCGTGGCATCCGTGCTGCCTTTCCACCGTGCCGTGCTCGAGGATAAGGACTTTACCGGCGAGGACGGCTTCAAGGTCTTTACCAACTGGATCGAGACCGAATTCCGCGGCGTTGCCTCCTCGCCGAGAATAGAGCCCACCGATGGCAGTCTCATCCGCAGCTTCATCGAGATCGACGGCAAGCGCCATGAGATCGGCTTGCCGGCGGCGCTGTTTTCCGGCCTCGCCGTTACCCCTCAAACAGCTGCGCCCCAGGCATCCCATGAGCGCGAGGGCGCCGTGACCGCTCCCATCCCAGGTACGTTCCGGCAGTGGCTGGTCGACGACAATGCGACGGTTGCCGAAGGCGAGATCGTTGCGGTCATCGAAGCCATGAAGATGGAGACGCGCGTTGCGGCGCCCAGGGCCGGCACGATCAAGCTCAGCGCCAAGGTCGGAGATAGTGTCGGCCTGGGCGCGGAACTGGGTATTATCGTGTAAGGACAACGATAGCTCAAAACAAAGGCGCCGGCGGGTCTTGCGATCCGCCGGCGTCTTTTGTTCAGATGATAAAAGAGCGATCAGCTCTGCCGCATGAACTGCTGGATGCGGCTGTCGGCCGGAGAGCTTTCCAGCTCCTGCGCCGTCATGTTCACGACGACATGACCGTTTTCCATCATCACGACGCGATCGCTGACGCGGCTGACGAAACGCATTTCGTGCGTAACGATGATCATCGTCATTCCCTCTCTGGCAAGACCCTCGATGACCTGCAGCACCTCTCCGACCAATTCAGGATCGAGCGCAGAGGTCGGCTCGTCGAACAGCATGATCTCAGGGTCCATGGCGAGCGCGCGGGCAATGGCGACACGCTGCTTCTGGCCACCCGAGAGCTGGTGCGGATACTTGTTGGCATGCGCTGCCAGACCGACGCGGGCCAGATGGTTCATCGCCGCCGCGCGCACAGCCTGCTTGTCGCGATTGCCGTGATAGCGCGGGCCGAAGGTCACGTTCTCAAGCGCCGTCATATGCGGGAAGAGATTGAACGACTGGAAAACCATGCCGAGACAGGTCACGCGGTGATGGAAACCGGTCACCATGCGGTAACCCTTGGCATCTGCCGTGATCCACTCGTTTCCATCGAGCGTGATGCAGCCGTCGTCGATGTCCTGCAGGGCGTTGATCGTACGAATGAGAGTAGTCTTGCCCGAGCCCGAGGGGCCGATGATGCTGAGCACCTCGCCCTTGCGGACCTCGAGCGATACATCCGCCAAAGCCCGCTTGTCGCCGAAGCTCTTGGCTATACGGTCGATGCCGACCACGACCTCTTCACCGACGCGGCGTTCATCTCCTGCAGCGCCTGCGTGGGCCACAGCTGCCGGCACCGCGATCTCGGCGCCGGTCATCCTGGAAATATCGAGACGACCCTCGAGGCGGGCCAGGAAGAAGCTGAAGATCGAGACAACGAAAACATAATAGAACGACACCGCGACCAGCGTTTCGATGACCATGAAGTTGCGGGTGTAGAGCCGCTGGCCGACGAGCAGTATTTCCGCAAGCGAGATGACCGAGACAAGCGAAGTCAGCTTGACGATGGTGATGAACTCGTTGCCAAGCGAGGGGAGCGCCACGCGAATTGCCTGCGGCAGGATGATATGCCGGTATTTGCCGACGGGGCGTACGCCGAGCGCGTGCGCTGCCTCATGCTGCCCCGGATCGACGGCGATAAGGCCGGCGCGGTGGATTTCCGCAAGATAGGCGGTTTCGGATATGACCAGCGCGATCAAACCGGCCCAAAAGGGGACCGAAAGCACCGGCCCAAGTGCCGGCATGAACTGGGGGAGATTGTAGACGAAGATCAGCAGCACCAGCAGCGGCAGGCTGCGGAACAGCCAGATATAGGTCTTGGCAAACCAGCGCACCGCGCGCAGGCTCGATTGCCGCGCAAGCGCGAGCAGGAAGCCGAGCACGGTACCGATGACCCAAGTCAAAACGCCGAGCCACGCCACGAGCGCTGTCGCGCGCCAGAAGTCGGGATAGACAAAGAGGCTGAGGAGGTAGTTCCAGTCGAAATTCATGGGCGGGTATCCCCAAAAGAGCAGCGGCGCCGAAGCGCCGCGCATTCCGGTGTTGATTGGTCAGGCGAGCGCCCCACCGGCGCCCGCCCGCAACGCTTACTGCCCGACAGCCGCCTTGAATTCGGCTTCGGTCGACTTGGCAACGCCGTACTTGGCAAAAAGCGCCTCGTAGTCGGCATCGCCGTCAAGCTTCGCCAACGTATCGCGCAGGAACGATGCGACCTCAGTGTTGCCCTTTTTCACGCCGAAGCCGACAATAACCGGGTAGAGCTGTTCGGTGGAGGTGACCTTGAGGCGGCCGTTCAGCTTCTTGGCGGCATCGGCAAGCACCGCCGAGTTTTCCAGCTGAGCATCGACCCCACCGGACATCACGGCCTGGGTTGCCTCGGGCGAAGTTGGGAATTCGCGGGAATCGATCGGGTTGGCCGAGCATACCGATGCGTTCAGCTTCTCGAGTTCCGGGATCCAGGCCGCGCCCTTGATGGAGCCGACGCGCTTGCCGCAAAGTTCTTCAGGCTTGACAAAGCTCTGGCCGCCGGCGGCCGAAACCGCGATCGAGACGCCCGTCTTCATGTAGGGGATATAGTCGATCTGCTTGGCGCGCGCCGCCGTCACGTAAAGCGTGGAGGCGATGACGTTGAACTGATCACTTGAAACGCCGAGGATCAGGTTTTCGAAACGTGTGTCATGAAAGGAAACGTCGCTGCCCGTCTTCTTGCCGATCAGCTTCATCAGCTCGACGTCGAAGCCGGCCGGCTGGTTGGCGTCGTCGAAGTAATTGTAGGGCGGATAGGTCAGATCGACACCGATCTTCAGCGTTTCCGCATGGGCCGCGGTCAGGGGCGCCGCCAACATGATGATACCAGCAAGGAGTTTTTTCACGGACTGTTCCTCTCGATTGATGGCTCATTTTTGTTGAACAATTTTGAGATTGCAATCCCCTGCTATGCATAAAGTTTCATCAAGGGATGGATTTCGAGCAGATCGATAGCCCGGGTCTCGGCAAAGGCGCTTGACGTGCACCGGGCAAGCAACTGAAATGTCGAAATAAAACGAGATTCTTCAGCGACAGCATGTCAATAGACCAAAAAACACGCCGCAACGACACATCCAGTTCACAAGCAGCATGCGCTGGATCCGGCGTTCACCGAAAGAAAGACCCCATGACCTTGGGGTCTGTAAAAATCTCCTGCGCCACGGTCGACATCCTGATATGGGCGCAGCGCCTCTCTTGACATGCGTAAGTTGTTCAACAAAAATCATGGACCAAGGAGACCGCATTGAGCAACCAGAATCCCGCCGACCGACCGCTTGTCCTAACGCAGACCGCCGCTGGCCTGCTGCGCGACAAGATTTTGCGTGGAGAGCTTGCGCCCGGCGCACCGCTGCGTGAGGTTGTGTGGGCCGAGGCGCTGAACGTTTCGCGCAATACGCTGCGCGAGGCGCTGCGCGATCTGGTTGCAGAGGGGTTGATCGAACATCGCGCCCATTACGGCGCGACCGTGCGGGCGCTGAATTCAACCGAGATCAGCGAGATCTATGCGATCCGCATGACCCTCGAACTGCGCGGTGTTACATGCAGCGCCTATGCCTCGCAGGAGGCGATGTCGGAACTCGTTGCACGCGTCGAGGCGGTTCAGCGCGCTGCGCTTGCCAAGGACTGGCAGCAGTGCGGCACCGCTTCGCTAGAATTTCACCAGCAGATCGTCCATTTCATCGGCAGCCCGCGATTGAACGACGTGTTTGCGACTGTCGCAGCCCAGGCCCGCCTCGCCTTCTCGCTGGCGCCAGATGCCCGCCGGTTCCAGGAGCCGTGGGTGGCACGCGATGTAGAGATTTGCGGTCTGCTCTGCGATGGCGACCGCACGGCAGCCAACCGAGCACTTGAACTCTATTTGCAGGAATCCGAACGTGTGGTGCTGGAAGCTGCCCGCGCGCAAAGCCTGCCCCGCCCCACCAAAACATTGGCGGCGCCCGCCGATTGACGGCAGCCCGCCCGGCATATCAGGAGAAAATGACGGATGAAGCCCCAGCCGATTACCAGCACACCGCAAGACGCAGCAAGCCGCAAGGCGATCAAGCCGGTTATCTGTTATCCCGTCGAGACGCTGCCCCGCCCGGACCTTGCGGCGTACCGCGCGTTGCGCGACGATCTGGAGTTCGTCGAGCGCGTGGTCGTGCCGCCGCGTGATGCGGCCTGCTGGACCGTGCCTGCCGGCCATTTCTGCCGCATCCTTTCAAGTGAAGGCTCGCAGGTGGGCGATCTGAATCTTTTTAACGCCAACAACCTCGAAGAACGCCTCTTCACCGGCAAGACCCGGGCGCTGAACGGCACACATGTCGGCCTAGGCGACCAGCTCTTCTCCAATATGCCCTATCTGCGCCCGATTGCGACGATCACCCACGACACGCTCGACTGGTATGGCTTCGACGAATTTGGTGGCTCGGTTCACGACGTCATCGGAACGCGCTGCGACCCCTATACGCACAATCTGCTCAGCAATGGCGGCCAGTATCACCACTGCTGCCATTCCAACCTGACGCGCGCTTTTGCCGCGAAGACTGGCAAATCTCTGCAGGAGGCTGGCACTTACATTCACGACGTGCTCAATGTCTTCATGTGCACAGGCTTCACGCGTGATACCGGCCAGTATTTCATGAAGGCCAGCCCTGTTCGCCCCGGCGATTATCTCGAGTTCTTCGCCGAGATTGATCTTCTCGGCTGCATGTCGGCCTGCCCCGGCGGCGATTGCTCGTCCGAGCATTCCTCAGACGCTGTCGCCTGCTATCCGCTGGTGGTCGAGATCTACAAGCCGGCCCGCACCCCGCAAGACTGGAGCGCGCCTAAGGTCAACGGCT
This sequence comes from Hyphomicrobiales bacterium, assembly GCA_900469085.1. Classification (GTDB taxonomy): domain Bacteria; phylum Pseudomonadota; class Alphaproteobacteria; order Rhizobiales; family Rhizobiaceae; genus Rhizobium. The sequence continues at coordinate 72,329 of UBVW01000015.1, forward strand.
ATGACGGCACGCACGGCCTTTGAGCCACGCAAAGAGCATCCGATGACAGGCTCCCGCGACATGTTCGCGGGAGTTTTTGGCTGAGGCGTGGTTATGCACCCGAAAGCCTTGCTCCCTTGAGAGATCGAACCAATCCGCGTTTGCGACGTTGAGTTACTATGATTTTCAGAAAGGAGCAGTCCGATGAAAAGGACGTTAGCCGCAGTTTTTGCTGCAACAATCGTACTCGTCGGAGGTTTTAGCCCGGTGATGGCGCGCGACCACCATCATCATGACAACACAGGACGCGCGATCGCCGGCGGAGTTGCCGCAGGCGTCGTTGGCGGACTGATTGGTGGCGCCATCGCGAACTCCGGCCCCCGTTACGTCGATCCGCCACCGCCGCGTCCGCGTTGCTGGTATGAGGATCGCGAGGTCGAGAACGCCTATGACGGCGGCTCTCATGTCGAGTCGGTACGCGTCTGTAACTAAGGCGCCTTAACACGAAGCATGCAACGAGCCCTGCCATGCTGCCCGCATGGCAGGGCTCGTTGCGACGATTACAGACTTCACGATTTGATCTTGTGGCGATAAGCTCGCTTCCGGCAGGGAGGCCGCATGATCGATAAACTGGAATTCTTCATCGCGGTTGCCACCGAAAAGCATTTTGGCCGTGCTGCCCAGGAATGCGGCATATCCCAACCCTCCCTCTCCGCAGCCATTCGCCAGCTGGAAGATCAGCTGGGCGTCATTCTCGTGCAGCGCGGTTCGCGTTTTCAGGGCCTGACACCGGAGGGTCAGCGCGTGCTCGAATGGGCGCGTCGAATTGTTGGTGATGCTCGCACCTTGCGCGAGGAAATGCGCGCTGCGCGCGCTGGCCTTGCCGGTCATATAAGGATCGCCGCTATACCGACGGCGCTTTCCATGCTGCCGCAGCTGACCGCGCCCTTTCAGGAACGCCACCCAGACGTCACCTTCTCGATCGTCTCGCGCAATTCATTGCAGGTGCTCAGCATGCTTGAGAACCTGGAGATCGATGCCGGTATAACCTATCTCGAAAACGAGCCGCTCGGGCGCGTGACGAGCGTTCCGCTCTATGCCGAACAGTATAATCTCATCACCGCCGCAGGTAGCCCTTTGTCCGATCGCGAAAGTGTCACCTGGAAAGAGGTCGGCGACATCAGGCTCTGTCTATTAACAGCCGACATGCAAAATCGACGTATTATCAATCAGTTGCTGTCGCATGCAGGGGTAACGGCACAGCCCACGCTCGAATCCAACTCGATGATCGTCCTGTTTTCGCACGTGCGTACCGGCCGATGGGCCAGCATCATGCCGCGCAATGTCGCGAAATCATTCGGCTTTCCCGCCGAAATCCGGATGATCCCGATTACCGAGCCGCAGGCGCATCATGTCGTCGGTCTGGTCGCAACGCACCGTGAGCCCTTCACGCCTCTGGTCTCCGCGCTGCTGCACGAGGCGCGCATACTCACCGACAAGCCGGACTTTCAATAGGAAAATCCTATCGACCGACGGGATAGCTTTATTGATCGCTTCGTCCTTCCCTGAGAAAGTTCTATAATGATTTGACGGTTCCACATCGTCGGCCGACGGCTTCTGGAGGAGGCTTGCCGAACGTCTGTGAGCGTCGCTGTTGGTCTGGGAGGGCCGCTGATGAATATTCGTGTCGCCAACGGCGATATTCCCGACCGGGTGCGTGAGATCGTCGAGCGTCTTAAGACGCTCGAGGGGCCAGTGCTGCCGATCCTCCACGAGATCCAGGACGTGTTTGGCTACGTGCCGTCTGAGGCGCTTCCCGTCATCGCGCAGGGGCTCAATCTGTCGCGGGCCGAAGTTCACGGTGTTGTTACCTTCTATCATGACTATCGCAACCAGCCGGCCGGCCGACATGTGCTAAAAATCTGTCGCGCCGAATCCTGTCAGTCGATGGGCGCGGACCGTCTGGCCGATCGGGTGAAGGCGGTGCTCGGCATCGATTGGCATGGCACGACGCCGGATGGGGCGATCACGCTGGAGCCGGTCTTCTGTCTCGGGCTCTGTTCGTGCTCGCCGTCCGCGATGTTGGACGGCGAGGTGCATGGCCGGGTCGATCTCGCCGATATCGAAGAGATGATCGCGGAGGCACGCCGATGAGCGTTCGGATTTATATTCCGCGCGATGCGGCAGCGCTGGCGCTGGGTGCCGACAAGGTCGCAGATGCGGTTGCCAGGCAGATCGCCGATCGCAGGATCGATGCCGTCATCGTGCGCAACGGTTCGCGCGGCATGCACTGGCTCGAGCCGCTGGTCGAAGTCGAGGTGGCCGGCGAGCGGATCGGCTACGGCCCGGTGAAGACGAGCGATGTGGCGTCCTTGTTCGACGCGGGGATGATATCTGGCGGCGATCACCGGCTCTGTCTTGGCGCGGTCGAGAAGATCGCGTTTCTCAAGCAACAGACACGACTGACATTTTCCCGTTGCGGCGTGATCGACCCGCTGTCGCTTGCCGATTATGAGGCGCATGGCGGGCTTTGCGGCCTGCGTCGTGCCGTCACGATGCAGCCGGCCGATATCGTCAGTGACGTCACCCAATCCGGTCTGCGCGGCCGCGGCGGCGCTGGTTTTCCGACGGGCATAAAGTGGAACACCGTTCTCGATGCACCGGGAGCGCGAAAATATATCGTCTGCAATGCCGACGAAGGCGACAGCGGTACGTTCGCCGACCGAATGATCATGGAGGGCGACCCCTTCGTGCTTCTCGAGGGTATGGTGATCGCGGGGCTCGCGACCGGTGCCACCAAAGGCTTCGTCTATATCCGCTCGGAATATCCGCATGCGATTGCCGCCATGACGGAGGCGGTGGAGATCGCGGCGCGCGCTGGCGTGCTCGGCCCTTCGGTACTCGGTTCCGGCAAGGCGTTCGATATCGAGATCCGTGCTGGCGCCGGCGCCTATGTCTGCGGCGAGGAAACGGCGCTCCTAAACAGCCTGGAGGGAAAGCGCGGCATCGTGCGCGCCAAGCCGCCACTGCCGGCGCATAAGGGGCTGTTCGACTGTCCCACTGTCATCAACAATGTGATCTCACTCGCTTCCGTGCCCGTGATCATGGAAAAGGGAGCTGCCCATTACCGTGACTTCGGCATGGGCCGTTCTCGCGGCACGATCCCGCTGCAGATCGCCGGCAATGTGAAGCACCCCGGACTTTATGAGGCGGCCTTTGGGCTGACCTTGGGAGAAATCGTCGACGACATCGCCGGCGGCACCGCATCGGGACTGCCCGTCAAGGCGGTGCAGGTGGGCGGGCCGCTGGGCGCTTACTTCCCACGCGCGCTGTTCGACACGCCGTTCGACTACGAAGCCTTCGCTGCCAAGGACGGGCTGATCGGGCATGCAGGGATCGTTGTCTTTGACGATAGCGCCGACATGCTGAAGCAGGCGCGGTTTGCGATGGAGTTCTGCGCCGTGGAGAGCTGTGGCAAGTGTACGCCCTGCCGCATCGGCTCGACACGCGGGGTGGAGACGGCCGACAAGATCGCCAAAGGTATCGAGCCGGATAAGAATCGGGCGCTGCTGGCCGATCTGTGCAACACAATGAAGTTTGGTTCGCTTTGTGCGCTCGGTGGTTTCACGCCCTATCCCGTCTTGAGCGCCATGGCGCATTTTCCTGACGATTTTGCGCCTGGGTCGATGGTGGAGGCTGCGGAATGATGCGCGCTGACGCTTCCCCAACCCCGCTTTACGCTGCCGACGCTCAACCGAACATGCAGGTAGATCATAAAGTGGCCGGCGCAGCGCCAGCCTGCCCCAGCGGATTGGACGGATGCGCAGAGCCAATCTCACGGCTTGCGCGGGAGACTTCGCGCTGGGCGAACAGCGCTCGGCGCAGAGGCCTCGATCCCATCGCATCAAACCGTTCATACAGGTCCAGACAGGAGGCACACCATGTCCCTCGTTCATGAAATCGACTACGGCACGCCGGCCTCCGCCTCCGAAACCATGGTGACGCTCACCATCGACGGCAACCAGATCACTGTGCCCGGAGGTACCTCAATCATGCGTGCCTCGATCGATGCAGGCATCGAGATCCCGAAGCTATGCGCCACCGACATGATCGACGCCTTCGGCTCCTGCCGGCTTTGTCTTGTCGAGATCCAGGGACGCAACGGCCTGCCCGCGTCCTGCACCACGCCGGTTGCGGCCGGCATGGTGGTTTCGACGCAGACGAACCGGCTCACGGACGTGCGCCGCGGCGTGATGGAACTCTATATCTCCGACCATCCGCTTGACTGTCTCACCTGTGCTGCGAATGGCGATTGCGAACTGCAGGACATGGCCGGCGCCGTCGGTCTGCGCGATGTGCGCTACGGCTACGATGGCGAAAACCACGTTAAGGCGCGCGATAATGGCGAGCTCAATGCCAAGTGGGCGCCGAAGGACGAAAGCAATCCCTATTTCACCTTCGATCCGGCCAAATGCATCGTCTGTTCGCGCTGCGTGCGTGCCTGCGAGGAGGTGCAAGGCACCTTCGCGCTAACCATCGAGGGCCGCGGCTTTGGCTCGCGGGTTTCGGCCGGGATGCACGAGGATTTCGTCTCTTCGGAATGCGTCTCGTGCGGCGCCTGCGTGCAGGCCTGCCCAACCGCGACGCTGACCGAGAAGTCGGTGATCGAGATCGGCCAGCCGGAGCATTCGGTCGTTACCACCTGCGCCTATTGCGGCGTCGGCTGTTCATTCAAGGCGGAAATGCGCGGCGAAGAACTGGTGCGCATGGTGCCGTGGAAGGATGGGCAGGCGAACCGCGGGCATTCCTGCGTAAAGGGCCGCTTCGCCTACGGCTATTCCAGCCACAAGGACCGCATCTTGAACCCGATGGTGCGCGAGAAGATCACCGATCCCTGGCGCGAAGTGACCTGGGAGGAGGCCTTCGCACATGTGGCCTCCGAGTTCCGTCGTATCCAGTACCAGTACGGCCGCGATTCGATCGGCGGCATCACCTCCTCTCGCTGCACCAATGAAGAGACCTACCTCGTGCAGAAGCTGGTGCGCGCTGGCTTCCGCAACAACAATGTCGACACCTGCGCCCGCGTCTGTCATTCACCGACGGGGTACGGTCTCGGCCAGGCCTTCGGCACCTCGGCCGGCACACAGAATTTCGACAGCGTCGAAAAGAGCGATGTGATCGTCATCATCGGCGCCAACCCAACGGACGGGCACCCGGTTTTCGGGTCTCGCCTGAAAAAGCGGCTGCGGCAGGGCGCCAAGCTAATCGTCATCGATCCGCGCCGCACCGATATCGTTCGCTCGCCGCATGTCGAGGCAGCCTATCATTTGCCGCTGAAGCCGGGCACCAACGTCGCGGTCATGACCTCGCTGGCGCATGTGATCGTCACCGAAGGGCTGTTCGACGAGCGCTTCATCCGCGAGCGCTGCGACTGGTCGGAGTTCGAAGACTGGGCGGCGTTCGTGGCCGAGCCAAACCATAGCCCCGAGGCGACTGAGGCGCTGACCGGCGTGCCTGCAGATATGCTTCGCGGAGCTGCCCGCCTCTATGCCACAGGTGGCAACGGCGCGATTTATTACGGGCTTGGAGTGACCGAGCACAGCCAGGGCTCGACAACGGTCATGGCAATCGCCAACCTTGCAATGGTAACCGGCAATATCGGCCGTCCCGGCGTCGGCGTGAACCCCTTGCGCGGCCAGAACAACGTGCAGGGTTCCTGCGACATGGGCTCCTTCCCGCACGAATTGCCGGGCTATCGCCATGTCTCCGACGATGCGACACGCGACATCTTCGAGAAGCTCTGGGGCGTCAAAATCAGCGACGAGCCGGGCTTGCGCATTCCCAACATGCTGGATGCCGCCGTCGATGGGTCCTTCAAAGGGCTCTATGTTCAGGGCGAGGACATCCTCCAGTCCGACCCTGACACCAAGCATGTGGCGGCGGGGCTGGCGGCCATGGAATGCGTCGTAGTCCACGATCTCTTCCTGAACGAGACGGCAAACTATGCGCACGTCTTCCTGCCGGGCTCGAGTTTCCTCGAGAAGGACGGCACATTCACCAATGCCGAGCGACGCATCAACCGCGTGCGCAAGGTCATGAGCCCGAAGAACGGCTATGCTGACTGGGAAGTGACGCAAAAGCTGGCGCAGGCGATCGGCCTTGGCTGGAACTACCAGCATCCGTCCGAGATCATGGATGAGATCGCGGTAACGACGCCGAGCTTCGCATTGGTCTCCTACGACTACCTGGAAAAGATGGGGTCTGTGCAGTGGCCGTGCAATGAAGCGCACCCCGAGGGATCGCCGATCATGCATGTCGATGGTTTCGTGCGTGGGAAAGGCAAGTTTATCCGCACCGAATACATCGCCACCGATGAACGCACCGGCCCGCGCTTCCCGCTGCTCTTGACGACAGGGCGAATTCTCAGTCAATACAATGTCGGAGCCCAGACGCGCCGCACCGAGAATGTCGTATGGCACTCCGAGGACCGGCTGGAGGTCCATCCGCATGATGCCGAACAGCGCGGCATCCGCGATGGCGACTGGGTGAAGCTGATGAGCCGTTCGGGCGATACGACACTGCGCGCGCTGATCACCGATCGCGTCTCGCCCGGCGTGGTCTATACAACTTTCCACCATCCGGACACGCAGGCTAACGTGATTACCACCGACTTCTCCGACTGGGCAACCAACTGTCCCGAGTACAAGGTGACCGCGGTCCAGGTCTCGCCTTCCAACGGCCCGACAGACTGGCAGGTCGAGTATGATGAGCAGGCGCGGCAGAGCCGCCGGATCTCGGGCAAGCTCGAAGCGGCGGAGTAAACCATGTCACACAGCACCAACGACAAGCTCGTCTATATGGCCAACCAAATCGCGGGCTTCTTCGCGACCCAGCCCGAAGGCGAGGCCGCACAGGGCGTGGCCTCGCATATCAACAAGTTCTGGGAGCCGCGCATGCGCCGGCAACTGTTCGAGATACTGGAGCAGGATGAAAACGGGCTGAGCCCCTTGGTGTTGCGGGCCGTGTCGCTGATCAAACGGCCGTTGTCGGAAACACCCAGTACGGAAACGACCGTCTGACAAACACCATCCCGCCGATGCAGATATCATCGAAGATAACGGCGCCATTGCGCCGACAGCGGTCATGCGCTTCGGCTATCACCTCCGGACCATCCCGGATCCTCCGGCGCACTGGAAGGTGACACCCGATTACCAATCGAGCTCGGTTCGTTAGAGCTGAAGCGGTCTGATAATTGCAGCTAGCGCAATTAAATCGAAATCATTCGTGCAATTGTTTGCGCGAGCTCTTCCCTTCAATATCTCCTCATCAGACGAACGCGAGGTTCGCCAGGGCGGCTTCAAGCCGCCGTTCAGCTCGTCGCCACTTGAGAATTGAGATTGAGATCATGAAGCTGCCCTCCCTACCCCAACTCCTGAGCTTCAACGCAGGCTATGTGGACACGCTCGGTTTTCTAGCGCTATCGGGTCTCTTCACCGCCCACGTCACCGGGAACTTCGTCACGCTCGGCGCAACGGCGGCACTCGGTCTGGGCGGAGCGTTGTCGAAGCTATTGGCACTTCCCGTGTTCTGCTTCGTCGTCTTCGCATCGCGCCTGACGTGTTTGAAATTGCAGGCTGTGGATCGTTCCCCGATCCGCCCGATGCTGATCGTGAAGCTGGCTTTCCTCGCCGGTGTCGCGATTTTCGCGCTCTATCATGGACCATTTCACGCGGACGAGAACATCGTGACGCTTGTCGTCGGACTTGCTCTCGTTTGCGCGATGGCCATCCAAAACGGGCTGCACAGAGCCCACCTGTCGAAGGCGCCTCCCTCCACCCTGATGACCGGAACGACAACGCAGATCATGCTCGATCTAGCAGATCTCCTGGTCAGCGCGAAACCGGAAGAGACGGCAGCACTGAGGGCACGGATCTTGAAAATGGGAACGGCCGTTGTCACGTTCGCACTCGGCTGTGGCCTCGGTGCCGCCGGTTACATGTTTGCTCCCGCCGCAGCCTTCACCCTGCCAGCCATTCTGGCCACGATCGCACTCTTCGCCAGCACCGCAGGTGCCGACGCATAATTCTCACACTCACGACTATCGGACCAAAGAGGAAGGAAGACCGCAATGGACACAATTGGCGAAGTCGGCGGGTTGGCAAGTCTGATCGCACCGATCCTCAAGCCGATGGCATCGGGCCTCGAATTCTTCGGTGTCGGCGTCATCCTGGTCGGCGTGGTTGTCGCGACGGTGAGTTACGCACGAGATCTGATGTCACCTGCCAAGCATGACGCCTACGACAGATATCGCGCGAACCTCGGACGCGGCATCTTGCTCGGGCTCGAAATCCTGATCGGCGCCGACATTATAGCGACGATCATATCGCCGTTGACCTGGGAAAGCGTCGGCCTGCTCGGGCTGATCGTCCTGATCAGGACCTTCCTCAGCTTCTCCCTCGAAGCCGAGATCGACGGTCAATGGCCATGGTCCAGGGCGTCGAAAGGCGGCGCGGAACTCGGTTGACCGCAAGGGCGGTAGCGCGTCCACTCCTAACCATTCACAAAACCAGCAGGCAAACCAATGACTTCAACCTTCGAATTTGGTCTCGACACCTTTGGAGACGTCACCACGGCGGCAGACGGTCAGCTTCTTGCGCAACCTCAAGTCATCCGCAACGTGATCGAAGAGGCCGTTCTAGCCGACCGGCATGGCATCGATTTTTTCGGCATCGGCGAACACCACCGAAAAGATTTTGCCGTGTCCGCTCCCGAGATTGTTCTCTCGGCGATTGCGGCGCGCACAGAACGCATACGATTGGGATCAGCAGTCACCGTGTTGAGCTCAGACGACCCCATACGCGTCTTCCAGCGGTTCTCCACGCTCGACGCAATCTCCAACGGACGCGCCGAGGTTATTCTGGGCCGTGGCTCCTTCATCGAATCCTTCCCGCTTTTCGGCTACGATCTGTCGAAATACGAAGAACTGTTCGAACAGAAGCTCGACCTCTTCTCTGAACTCGTCACCAAGGATGTCATCGATTACGAGGGAGACTGGCGACCGCCCTTGAAGGACCAGCGCATCTACCCTCCGATCGGCGACGGCCAGCTGAAGACGTGGATCGGCGTAGGCGGCAGTCCCGAATCGGTGATCCGCGCAGTAAGGCACGACATGCGGCTGATGCTGGCGATCATCGGCGGCAACCCGCAACGCTTTGTGCCCTATGTGGATCTCTACAAGAAAGCGTCCGAGCAGGCGGGCCGGCCCGCGCGTGAAGTTGGCGTCCACTCGCCTGGCTATATCGCCGAAAGCGATGAAGAGGCTCGCCGCGATCTGTTTCCGCATTTCAAGAAGATCCGTGATCGCCTCGGCAGGGAGCGCGGCTGGCCGCCGGTAACAGAGCGTGATTTCGACAACGAGATCGAACACGGATCGCTTTACGCGGGATCGCCGGAAACGGTCGCGAAGAAGATCGTCAACCTCGTCAGAACACTTGGTATTTCGCGCTTCCAGATGAAGTACTCGGCTGGTCCGATGGAGCACGAAAAGCTCATGAACAGCATCGCCCTTTACGGCACCAAGGTTATCCCGCTGGTCCGCTCAATGCTCGCGCAGCCCTGAGCCTGACCCTAAGCGCAGAACGATATAGCCGTGCGCCGCACCGGGAGGATCGAATAGTCTTCGGCCCTCCCGGTGCTTCGGTGTAATCCTTTCATTTAGGATCTTCATCCGACAGTGTCGGCACGACAGATCCTGGTTCGTCCTTGAAAGGTAAAAGCATCGGAGGAGATTCCCATGAAGCTCTATTTCAGCAGAAATCCAAATCCACGTCTGGCCGTTGCCGTTGCCAGGCACCTGGACGCAAACATCGAATTTGAATTCGCGTCTCCTCTGGAGCCTGGGCAATCGGAACGCTACCTGCCACTTAACCCCAATCTCCTGCTTCCAATCCTCGAGCGCCCGGGACGATCGCTATGGGAAACCGACGCGATTGCCTGTTACCTTTCCCGACATACCGGTTCGAATTTCTGGCGTACCGATGATGATGAACCGGAGATGATCCGCTGGATCAGTTGGGCGAAGGACAATTTTGTGAAGGCATGTGACGCGGTCCATTGGGAGCGCGGGACAAAACCGCGTTATGGCATTGGTAGCTGTGATGAAGCGCAGGTCGAAAGCGGACTGAAGCAGTTCCACAGGGCCGCAGCCCTGCTTGAGGCCGAACTTGCCGATCGCATGTGGCTCGTTGGCGACACGATCTCCTTCGCGGATTTTCGCATGGCAACCTTCCTGCCGTTCAATGATGCCGCAAAATTGCCGGTGTCGGACTATCCCTCCATTCAGCGCTGGTCGAACCGACTGACTGAGATTGACGCCTGGCGCGACCCTTTCCATGGGCTTGAAGCACCGCCGATGCCGCCACTGCCAGTTTGAAATCGGCGAAATGCCGGGGGCATTTCGTGAAGTTTGAGTTGACGTTTTCGACGGCGACGCCACACTTGTGAACTACAGCAATGTGGGAGGACGTTGATGGAAGACCCAAACCAGTGGCGCCACATGGCAAGCGCCCCGAAGGACGGCAGCCGGATTCTCGTGACGATCCATCCATCCGAACAGGGACCGGCGCAGGTCGATCTTGCCTACTGGTCTAACGGCGATCGGTTTGGTTCGGAAGGCTGGCGCTCATCCGATTCTGTCCCAGGCCGTATCATCGAATATCCCGATCCGGAGCTGAAATGTTGGATGCCGATGCCTTTGGCCAATGTCGGCCAGAGCTCGCTGCCCTCCCCATGGGAAGGCGACGATATTCTCCAGCTCGATGGATCCGGGATCTAGCGCGATTGCCGCGCATCCCGAAACCATAACACATGGATTGGCACAGCCACGGCCATGTCTTATCCGTGGCTCGCGTCGTTGGGCACGAGCGGCTCCACATCCTTGACCTTGGCGCGGTGGAAAATGAACAGCCCTGCCAGTACGATCACGGCAGCGCCAATCAACGTCTGTCGATCGGGAAACTCGCCGAAAAACATCCAGCCGAAGATGATCGCCCACAGCAGCAACGTGTACTGAAGAGGTGCCAGCAGCGAGGCAGGTGCAAGCTTCAGCGAGCGGGTAATCATCAGATGCGCGGAGCACGACACCACTCCGAGCAGTAGTAGCGCCAGCAACTGGCTTGTGCTGAAAGCGCTCCAGCTCCCGACGCTAAGCACCGCCCCGACAGCGAGACATCCAAGCGTCTGCAACGTAACCAGCGTGGCGTCAGGCGTGGATCGCAGGACACGACCAAGCACCAGTGTCAACGAGAAGGAAATGCTGCCGACGAGACCGAACATCGAGGGCCAGGACAACATCGCAGAAGATGGACGCAGCGCGATGACGACGCCGATGAAGCCGATCAGCACCGCCAGCCAGCGCCGCCAGCCGATTCGTTCGCCAAGCAGGAAATGCGATAGAGCAGCGACGTAGATCGGACCGGCCATGTAGAAGGTCATGACGTCGGCCAGCGGAAGATAGGCGACGGCGGCATAAAATAGCCCGGTGTCAGCGGTAGCGAGGATGACGCGCGCGAGCTGCCATTGTGGCTTCTCCACCCTATAGAGTGCGGCGACCGGTTGGCGCGACAACATCGGCCCGAGCACGAAAAAAGCGCCGAGGGAGCGAACCAGCAAAACCTGGCCGACCGAAAAGCTGGCTACGAGCCATTTGCCCATAGCGTCGTTAAGGGCGAACATGAAGTCGCCGACGAGCATCAATGCGATACCGACCAACACGGCGTTTCCGCCCGCGACAAGAGCCGCCTGCTTGTTCATGATTTTCAAGGCGCTCCGTGACGCCATTTTGTGACGCGGTTTTAGCGGCAACGCCGGTACACGGTTCGCCGCACCACGCCGTTTCCCAATTGTTCGGCAGATGCATAGCCCGGTGGCAAACCCTGTTGCAAGCAAAGAAGCAAATCATTGATGATGCCGCGTTGAAGTGCGTCCACAGGCGCTGAACTGTGTTGAAAGCGGCTGTAGTTGTGCGTCCGCCAGACCTCCAGCGATCCCGGCTGAAATTGGCGGAATCTTGGCTTTTAGAGACACTGTGTCCGCCTTGACCGGTGTCCCGATCGGCCTGAACAACAGTCGGAGTCGGTGATGCCTGCCCATCGCCTGCAAAAGTGTCGATGAGGCGCGACGCTTTGACGAGCTGCGGCGGCAGCGTTAAAGCCCCCGGCAGACTATCCGGATTTTCGGCCTGGCCGGCAGCAGATGTTCTGACTAGCGGTGTGATCTGGTTGGCGCTGAAAATGGGGCTATTCGTTTTCTCGGATCCGGCAAGCTATGGACGTGCCTGCCCTGTGCCGATCACTTGCCACTTGTACGTGGTCAGACCTTCCAACGCCACCGGACCGCGCGCGTGCAGCCGACCCGTTGAAATCCCGATCTCCCTCCGAGGCCAAATTCGCCTCCGTCGGCAAACTGGGTCGATGCGTTTCACATGACGATTGCGCTGTCGACACCTGCGAGGAAACGCGACGCGACCACTTCGTCGGCCGTTATGATTGCATCCGTGTGATGCGATGCATGTCGCCCGATGTGTTTCATCGCGGCTTCGACACCATCGACGATGGCGACAGAACAGATCGCATCGAGATATTCTGTGTCTCAGTCTTCAGGTGTTGCAGAGGCCATGCGGCCATCGAGCGAGAGTGCCCGCTCGTCCGCTCGAAGCTCGCAGCCGGCATCGGCGAGCGTGGCGACCAGCCTTTGCGCATACGGATAGTCCCGGTCGATGAGATGCGTTTCAGTCGAACCGCAGACGATCGTTCGCCTCATTTTTGCATTCACAACGATCCGCTCAGCCATGTCGGGATCAGCCGCCGCGTGGACGAAGGTGTGGTTGATCCCGTCGCGATGGGAGAGGACAGGCACACGGGCTTCTCGCTGTACACGTTCAACAAGCCCCTTGCCTCCGCGTGGGATGATGACATCGACTAGCTCATGGCCTCGTAGCAGTGCTCCAACTGCCGCGCGATCCGTTGTCGAGATCAACTGGATCGAGTCCCGTGGCAGCCCCGCGGAGACGATCCCATCCGAAAGCGCTTCGGACAGTGCCATATTGCTACGGCTGGCTTCTGACCCGCCGCGAAGCAAGGCGGCGTTACCCGACATGATGGCTAGGCCGCCGGCATCAATTGTGACGTTGGGGCGGCTCTCGAATATGATGCCTATCATCCCGAGAGGGACCCTGATGCGCTTTAAGAGCAACCCGTTTGGTTGGACCCGACTCTCGATAACCTTTCCGACTGGATCGTCAAGCGTCGCGACTGTTTCCAAGGAGGCGGCACTGGTTTCCAGCCGGGCCGGGTCGAGCCTCAGCCGATCTCTCATCGGCGGGCTGATGCCGCGTAAGTCAGCTTGGCATAAGTCATTGCTGTTCGCTATGAGTATGATTTCCTGTCGCTCCCTGACGAAACGCGCAGCCTGCTGAAGCGCTTCTGACTTCTGTGCAGTCGGGGCCAGTGCCAGGAATGACGACGCTCTCCTGGCACGTTCGCCATACTCTGCAAGTAGTAAATCGGCTTGATGGTCAGACATCGCAATGCACGGCTAAATATTGACCTTCTTGAAGAGCTCGGACGGCAACGCAAGTCCGGTAGGAAGGTGTACCTAGCCACCAATCAAGAGCACATCCGGGCCACCTACCTGCTGGAAGTGCTCGGCTTAGGCGATCATTGCGACGGCATCTTTTATTCGGCGGCGCTAGGGTGCCGTAAACCGGATATAAGCTTCTTCGAGAAAGCCAGCGCTCTCTCGGGCCTCCCGCCAAATCAGTTGCTATTGTTCGACGATACCTACGCAAATATCACGGCTGCCAGGGCCTCGGGCTGGAACGCTGCCCAGTGGCACGAAGGGCGTTCTTTGTCGGCTATAATAGAAGAGTTAGTCTCTGATCCGGTCATGATGACAGACGTCTTTATAGACCTACCTTGCCTCGGAATTCCAGTGCAGATTGCCCCCTCAAGCGCAGAGAGCAGGCGGCAGCACAGACTAATCCTGCGGGTGACGCTCCGCCGGCAAACAGTACTCGCAATGGCACATCGACCGTCTTGCAACGCCCTCCTGACAAGGTTTCAATCGTAGCTCGATTGAGCGATTTGAAGATCATCAGCTGCTACTCCCTTCTTAGAGTCAGGCCAACGACAATCCTGGTCTGCCGGAGGGCGCGCCCCTGGTATCACATTCCGGCCGGCCCAAAATCGAAGGGAAGAGACAATGAACTTTTTGGTCGTTGCGCATGACAGTGCTGATGGCGACACACTCGCAAAAAGAGCTTCGCTTAGAGACGAACATCAAAAGGGCGTGATAAGCTACGTGCAATCAAACAAGCTGTTGGATGGCGGGGTCATCATCGTTACAGGCAACCCGGTCGGCTCTGCTCTCCTATTCGACGTGCCTGATCGAAAGACCTTGGACGCGATCATAGCGGCCGACCCCTACATGAAAGCTGGTGTTTGGGACAGGATTGAGATCTACGAGCTGGCGCGGCCCGATCCCGCGGCAATGAGATCACTTAAAGACTGATCCTGCTGGCGGGCGTTAGCACAATGGCGTTGACCCCAAGACACGGTGCGTTTCAAGGGGGTGGATATTGGGATTCATCTCCCCGATCTCCCCCCTACGACTTCTAGAAGTTCGACACTTTGCCTGAAGTGCGCCCTCGATGCAGGGTAGGCCCTCTGGCGGTGCGCGCCATGCATTAGTCTTTTGCGTTTTTATGGAACGATCATTCAAAATAAAGGAGTGAGAAAATGAAAGCAGTAAAGTTGAATGGCTTCGGCGGCGTCGAAGTTCTCGAGTATGGGGAAACTCCTAATCCGGTCGCCGGAAGCCGACAAGTAGTTGTTGAAGTGGCCGCCGCGGGGGTAAACTTCATGGACATCGGCGCAAGACAGGGAACAATGGGGGGCGGCTATAAGCCCGCTATTCTTGGCGTCGAAGGCGCAGGACGGATCGTGGAAGTCGGCCCGGATGTGACGGAGTTTCGAGAAGGTGACCGCGTTGCCTGGGTCTTCAATCTCTCCAGCTACGCCGAGCGAATTGTTGCCCCCGTTGACTCGTTGGTGAAGATTCCCGACGACATTGGCGATGCAACTGCAGCGGCGATCATGATGCAGGGACTAACAGCGAGCCACTTCGCGACAGATTTCTACCCTGTCCAGCCAGGCGACGTTGCACTTGTACACGCGGGAGCTGGTGGACTGGGGCTTTTGCTGACGCAGATAGTCAAGCTTCGCGGAGGCCGGATCATCAGTCGTGTCTCCAACGAAGGCAAGGTCGCGATTTCGAAGGCAGCTGGCGCTGACGAGGTAATCGTCGACAGAGAAGGAAAGTTCGCTGAAGAAGCGCTTCGTCTTACAAACGGCGAAGGCGTGCATGTTGTATACGACGGCTCTGGGCCGTCGACGTTCCAGGGATCACTAGACTCACTTCGTCGTTCCGGGACGTTCTGCTGGTACGGTCCGGTTCTCGGCGGACCGGGACCGTTCGATGTGATGAGCCTTCCGAAGAGCATCAAAATTGGCTACGCTGTGTTCCTAAACCTCATCCCGACTCCGGAGCTGATGCGCCAGCACACTAACCAGCTCTTTGATTGGATACGTCGCGGTGACATAAAGGTGAACATCGGTGGTACGTATCCTCTAGCCGACGCCGCCGTAGCGCACGAAGCGATGCAAAGCCGCGCCACTACGGGAAAGCTTTTGCTGATCCCGTGACTGTGTTACCCGAAACAATGATTGCGCTGTTTCGGGTGACCTTGTTCCGACTGCGGCTTTAATTCTCTTGCTTACATGGAAATGCTGACCGAAGACGAAGCCACCTATGTGATATGCATTCGTCTATCTCTCCGCTTGTTTAGCGCCCTAACGGACCCAGAAATTCAAGCGCGCGTCGCAGCGCATAATCACGGTACTCATCGCGCTCCATAAGGAGCTCGTGACGTGCGTTTTCCACTCGCTCGATAACACACGAGCCGCTGCCACCATTTCTAACCCCTTTACAGAATTCACTTTGCCCTCTCGCATTTACCACCGTGTCCTTCCCGGCTTGCAAGACAAGAACTGGTACAGTGACAAGATTGGCTTCCTCGCGACTTCGCTTTGCGCCCAAACACGCCTCGTGAACCCATCTCGTGCTCGGTCCCCCAAGTCTTGCGTCAGGAGTTCGGCGCAACTCGTCGCGCCAGAGAAGCTCATATCGGGTCTGGCTCGACGTCAAAGCTAACTTCGGATCGAATTCCTCCAGTTCTTTATATGGGCCCTTACCAAATATGTAGTGCTTTGGACGGCCAAGGAACGGGACAAGCCAACACGCTCGAGCCGGAACAGGCGCGAGATTGATTTCATGCATTGGGGATAAAAGCACGGCTGCCTCGAAGTCAGCTGGGTAATTCTCTAAATACAGTGAGGCGATGGCTCCCCCCATTGAATGAGCCAAAATGAACAGGTGTCTGCTTCCTGCCGGCTTCACGATTTGATCGACAAAGACTTTGAGGTCGTCCACGTAGTCGTCGAACCGATCGACATACCCGATCTCGTAGGTATTTCGGCTGGTTTGTGCACCTGCGCCTGCAGGAGCTTTAAGTATACGTTCCGAAAGGCCCTGCCCGCGATGATCAATGATGAAGACGGAATAGCCGGCGTGCCAAAGATCAAAAATGACCTCCCTATACTTCAGGAAGCTTTCTGTTCGGCCGCTGGAAATCACTATCGCTCGATCGGTACCGTATCTTTGGAACGACATGCCTGTGATCAGGACTTTGTTAACGCCGAGGAAAGATCGGGCTTCGCCATGTCGCGTCCAGAAGTCGAGAATGCCCGCATAGTTATGCGCAAGCGCGGCTTCTTTGCCACTCGGTGTCGCCTTAACCGGGGCGGAAAAGGTTGATTTTGATGTCATCGCGTTTCCCATCGTGAGTATCAGACACAATGGGAGGAATGTCGGAATAAGCCTTCGGCATCGTCCAAATCCAGACATACTCTTCTCTCCCAATGATACATTTCGGGAAAAGATGAGGTGCCTTGCTTTGTAGCAGATGTCAGTTTCCTGGAATGGATTTTCAGCTGTAATGCATTGTTGACCAGCGCTTTCATTATCGAGCGAAGGCGGCACGCGCCGGTCGAAAGTCTCGCCGACTCTCACCCGGTCGGGAGCGGCACCCGTCCTGGCTGCGGATCATTTTGAAGTCTCGGGCACCCGATGTCACTGTGGATCCAGCACCGCGTTCGACTGGTCTTCCAGAATGCTATTCGCAGGCGTTGATCAGCAATTCAATAACATCCGTACAAATCAATTCCTGGGATGCGGGGCATGCTTCTATAAGCCTGAGAGTTCCTGCGAACGTTGTAACTCCGAAGAACCTTTCACGCTTTAGCCGCGCCTGTCCCGCGGGACCCCATAACGCCGCGAGCCTTATGTCGCCGTATTGCTGCGGAACCTCTACGACGCCCAGGTTCGAAACGACGGCGTCGTAATTGAGGGCCCCAAGGACACCGGAAGCAACGCGAGGATCACATGAGGGCGTTATCAACCGCTCCAACATATGCCCAGTTTGCAATATCGCCCCCGTGGTTCTCAGACGGTTCATGTCTTCGATGTGACAGCGTGCTACCGACCAGATATCTTGATCAGTTGGCAAGGTAACCGTCCCAGCGGTTGCCCTCAAAACGCAATCTCGCAAGTCGAGGCCAAATTTGCGCCGAAGGTCTATAGGGCTCAAGACGTTGTAGTTTTCACGCCTCTCACGCCGTGCCGCCACGATGGCCACCGCAGCGCAAATTGCACTATTAACGCTGGTTCCGTTTGCTTTAGCCCTGCCACGAAGCTGATGAACATATCCAGGTGAGATAGTTTCGGTCTTCACTACCACTTGGTCGCCGTCGAATGGACGCCATAGAGGCTGCGCGGCCAACCCTACGAGCTGCTCAACGGACGGGAGAGCAAGAGTGCCTTTGTTAGCTGTCAGGAATTCCGCATCGGTCTCACGCAGAGCATCTTCTATCGCCAGTGGGACCTGAAGTTCTCCAATATCGAGACCAGACAAAGCAGTTAGGAAGTCCTCGATCAAGGCGATGCCGGAGAGTCCGTCCCCAACCGCATGATGCATTGTGAGGACGATGGTCGCCGCAGCCTCTTCACAGAGGATCGCAATTCTGCAAAGGGGCGATGAGACTGGAAAGTCTGAAATCAATTCGTTGGCGACGAAATCCGTCCAAGGCTCCTTACTGCTTGCGTGCCTTAGGATAGGTTCAATCGGCGCCTCGCTCGCATAGAAACCAGGTACGCCCGCGTCATTCGATAGTAAGGTGACGTTCAACAGCGGATGACGCCGACGCAAGGCCTCACACGCGGCCTCGTAGTCGTGGCGAAGCTTCAACGCCTCGATTTCGGCGACAACGCAAAAATGACGAGGATGGTCGACGGAATAATGATACATCAGCCGTTCGGATGCGCCCAATTCTCGCACCAGTGTTTTCGGGTGTGACATTTGCATTCGCTCCTGCATTTGTTGTCTAGCTTTGCGCAATCAATTCGATATGCGACGCGCAAGATCTGATTGAGTGTCCCGTGTGCTGTTAATGGCTGCACTCGGCCGGATTTTTGAGCTTGTCCTACGCTCTAAGCCTCGAAAGGACATTTCAAAGCCTCTCTTTCTTCCTACAGGTGAAACACAAATCGCAAATCCACAGGTGAGCGGGACATGAGCGGCGGCTGCCTGCCATATGTAACGACGTGTGTAAGACACCCTCTCACTTACAATCAGATACCGTTTAGCCATTTCCCGGAAATATGCCCGACACGTTGAAATGACCAAGTGAGGTTGTCCTCGATCGCACTTTTGTGACGTCGGAGGACTACCGGGAGCAGGAATCCCAATCGGATTTGTGCAGGACCTTGTGGATCGTAACGGGAAGGAAATCCATTCTATGAGAAACTATCTGACGCCAATCGCCATTGCCGCCGCCAGCTCCATGGCCGCATTCGGAGCTCACGCCGCAACATTGAAAAATATCGTTGTCGTCCACGGGGCGCTTGCTGACGGCTCAGGCTGGAGGGACGCGACGAACATCCTTGAAGAGCGTGGCTTCAATGTAACAATCGTCCAGGAGCCGCTCACCTCATTGGCTGACGATGTCGCTGCAACCCAGAGAATCTTGGATCTACAAGACGGTCCAACTTTGCTGGTTGGCCACAGCTATGGAGGCATGGTTATTACGGAAGCCGGCCGCGATGACAAGGTCACTGGCCTGGTCTACGTTGCGGCGTTTCAGCCGGATGAGGGCGAGAGCCTCATCAAAGCTGCGAGCGCAATTCCAGCCGGGAAGATGAATATTCGCGAGACGAACGACGGCAAGTACCTCTATTTGGATCCTGCGGCGTTTCCGGCCGATTTTGCTGCTGATCTTCCGAAAGACCAGGTCAGCTTCCTCGCGAAGTCACAGGTGTTCGCTTCAAAAGAAGCCTTCTCCGCAGCAGTTGGCAAACCCGCTTGGAAGACAAAAAAGAGCTGGTCGATCGTCGCTACGGAAGACCGCTCCATCAATCCCGATCTGGAACGCATGATGGCCAAACGGGCAGGTAGTGAGGTGACCGAGATCAAGGCCAGCCACGCCGTGTTCATGTCGCAGCCAGAGAAGGTGGCGGACGTTATTCAAAAGGCGGCAGAAGCAGCCGGCAACTAAGTGCTCGAGCCGCGAACTCGACCATTGGTCCTGTTCCTTAGATCGGATGCGCACCGCTTTAATCCAGTGGCAGCGATGGCGCACCCTCCTGATCATCGAAGTCCAAGGACATTTGAGCGCGTAAGTCAAGCTGCAGAAGATCAATAGCCGTCCGCCCGATGATTGGCGTTTTCGGCAACCTCTGTAGTAACACGTTGAAGGAATTCCAAATGACGCCCCATTCCCAAATGCTGTCTCAGATGAGCGAGAAAGACGGCTTCATTGCCGCCCTCGATCAAAGCGGTGGCTCCACCCCAAAAGCCTTGCGTACATATGGTATTGAAGATTTCGAATATTCGACCAATGAAGAGATGTTTCGCCTCGTGCATGCGATGCGCGTACGCCTGATGACGGCTCCGCCCTTTTCAGGAGATAAGGTGATCGGAGCAATCCTCTTCGAAAAGACAATGGACGGACAAGCGGTTGGACGATCGGTTCCGAGTTATCTATGGGAAGAACGTGGGATCGTTCCGTTCGTCAAAGTTGACCAAGGCTTGGAAGAAGAACGGCATAGCGTTCAGCTTTTGAAACCCATTCCCGATCTGGAAAGTCTTCTTGCTCGCGCGACCAAGAAAGGAGTGTTCGGGACTAAAATGCGTTCGGTGATCGCAAATGCGGACAACACCGGGATCGCCATGTTGGTTAGACAACAGTTTGATCTGGGAAGGCAGATTCTGTCGCAAGGACTGGTTCCGATCATTGAACCGGAAGTACTTGTTACAAGCCCTACAAAAGCACACGCCGAAGGCGTGCTCCTTGAGGAAGTTCTCCGAGAACTCGACCACCTCCCAAGTGAAGCTCAGATCATCATCAAAGTGTCGATACCGACACACGCCGACACCTACCTTCCGTTAGTCGAGCATCCGAAAGTCATTCGGGTCGTGGCCCTCTCAGGAGGATATGATTGTGCCGTGGCGTGCGAGAGACTGAGGCACAATCGAGGGATGATCGCCAGCTTTTTACGAGCGCTGACCGAGGACTTGAGGGTCGGAATGAGTGATGTCGAGTTTAACAAACGGCTGGCCGGATCCGTCGACGAAATCTATGCCGCGAGCGTTTACAAGGCTCTGAACACCGTATGAGGGCAAGTCTTAATCTGTAGCTGACCCGTGTCGGCCTTTTGCTCCAAGCAATACGTGGCGTATTGGTAAAGGTAGCTATGTTTGACAACACCGAGCCACTGATAGCGCTCCAGGAGCCGGGTCATAAGCTCATTCTGTGCTCTAAGCTTTTCGCAAAGGCGGGCGCGGAGATCTTGGATTTCTGCGTCCAAAGCAAGCGCTTCGTTGGGTTGCCGAGGCTCAGCATTCTCGTGTTCAATACCGACTCTCTTGGACGCCTCGCGCGTGCGACGCCCGGATTTGAGAATACTGTCGGCATTGCTCGCGCCGTCGTCGTCAATCCCAGGCCTTTTTAAATACTCGAAGGCGTCCACCTTGGTGTCGCCTTCCCGCATTTCCTCGTGCAGGTCGGCGCTGTCAGAGGTTCGGCTCTCTGCTTTTGCTGGGATCGACGGCTCAGATGGCACCGCGTCATTGCTTCCCAATCTTCTCTCGACGGAACCTTGATCATCGAGCGCGGCATTCGACGAGCTCGCTCTGTCAGAACGTGGCTCCACCTCTTGAGGGTCGAATGCTTCAGCAGTATCGGCTTTTGGCTCGTTGCTATCGAGCGGCTGCTTCCGGGAGAAAAGCCCGGCAGCCAATCGCCACGGAGATCTCATCGTCGTATACCTCGACAAATGTATAGTATCGGACGGGCAATTCCGGGCCAAAGAGGCCCGGAACTCAGACGAAGATGTCGACCATAAGGGTCGCAAGTATCGTCAAACTCAGGAGACGCCCAGCTTCCTTTTGAGATCGACATTCTCTGCACGTAGCTTGTCCGCCAGTGCCTTCCGGAGTTTACGGTTCTCTTCCTCCAGCGCCAAGAGATCCGCGAATTCATCGCTGGCAAGTGCCGTCGCTTTCGACGCAGACTTGGCAGCAGACACTGCTTTCGGTGCTTCTGATTTTTTGGGAACAGAAGCGCTCTTTACAGCTCGCGCAGAAGCAGATGCGGAAGGAGCTTCCTTTTTCTTTGGACCTCCTTTTGCAGCCTGCTTCGCAGCAAGCTCGGCGGCGATCTGTTCTTTGCTGCGGCGCGGAGCTCGCTGCTTCTTGGGTTCTGCGGCAGGTGTCGGCGTTACCGGAGCAGTTAAACTTTCAGAATTTTCCTCGGCCATAGATGTCTCCTACAATGATCGGCATTTTGTCTTGTAACGTACGAAGCAAAGTGTCAATCGAGACGCCGTTCCCATCGAAGGACAAGGTCTGTCAGCTGCAGGGCCATGGCGAGTACCGTGGGTGCGAGCACGTGCCCCGCTCTACTGAGCTACACGGATCATTCGTCACAACTGAAATGCAAACCACTGCGCATGTAATCCGGATGCAATGTCCCGGGACCATCGATGTCATTCATGACATCATGGAGATCCCAATGCAAAACGAAACAACACCCGTCACACAAGCGCCCACCCTTTCGGAGATCAAGGCGCGCCAACAAGGTGCTTGGTCATCAGGCGACTACGCTGTCGTCGGAACCACGCTGCAGATTGTCGGAGAGGAGCTTTGTGAAGCCGTAGACCTGCGGTCTGGCCAGAGCGTTCTAGACGTCGCGGCCGGAAACGGAAATGCTACTCTTGCTGCCGCGCGACGTTGGGGAGTCGTGACTTCTACGGACTACGTGCCGACGCTCCTCGAGCAAGGCAAGCGTCGCGCGTTGGCGGAAGGCTTGTCGGTCAGCTTCGAAGAGGCGGACGCCGAGGCCCTCCCATTCAAAGACGATGCGTTCGATGTCGTCCTGTCCACTTTCGGCGTGATGTTTACACCGGATCAGAACAAAGCAGCCGCCGAGCTAATTCGCGTTTGCCGGCCGGGCGGGAAGGTCGGCTTGGCGAACTGGACGCCAGATGGGTTCATTGGACAACTCTTCAAAACCATAGGCCGTCATGTTCCTCCCCCAGCGGGTGTTAAGCCTCCGTCGCTGTGGGGCGATCCCTCGCATCTGGAGAGCCTTTTCGGAGATGCGGCAACTATCTCCACCGAGGTTGCTAATTTCAGATTCCGCTATCGGTCGCCAAGTCACTGGGTTGATGTATTTCGCAGCTGGTACGGGCCGGTCCACAAGGCCTTTGCTGCGTTGCAAGCCGATCAGCAGTTGAAACTAGAAGCAGATCTTCTGGACTTGATCGGGCTTTTCAATGAGGCCGAGGACGGCACCATGGTCGTGCCAAGCGAATATCTGCAAGTCATCGTAACCAAAAAGGCTTGATCGCTGACGTTCCGGTCACGGTTGATCGCGAAACCGAGACCCCGTGACCGAGGACGCAGCCACGCCTCTATTCCTGATTGGGCTTTGAATATGAAACCCACCGCGCTTCTTATCGTGCCATCTCTACTGGCCGTGTCTGTTGTCCACGCTGAATCGCCCTCGCTTTCCACGCTGCGATCCAATGAGCTGGAGCGGGTAGTCAAAGACAGGCGCGTTAAAAGTGGCCCGGACGAAGATCGGGAGACATATTTGTCGCCTGATCGCAAGTTCGAGACCGGGGTGTACAGCTCGGGCCCGATACACGAGGTGATCAACGGCCCCGAAGGCTATGCCAACCACGAAATGATTTACCTGCTCGCCGGCCAGATCACGATGACTGCGACCGACGGCACACGGACGGTGTTCGGGCCCGGCCAGTCAGTGACGATCCCCAAAGGATGGACCGGTACGTTCGAGAGCGGCTCCTACGTGAAGCTCTATTCAATCTACTACCCTGATGGGCTCCAACCATGAGCCCCTCTCACGTCAAGTAAATCTGCCCTTATCTGGTCACTTAACCCCAAGGGGTAAACGTCGGCGCGAGTGCGCACCAGCTATCCAGCAGCATTGGAGGACACGAAATGGATCAGCCGACCAGCTACATACGCTCCTCTCACACCCTGGACCGCATAGTAATCGAAATTCAGGATGGTACGTCCCTTTCACTGATAGACGTGGGCTCGGGCCCTGCCCTCATTATTATACCGGGCTGGTCGCAAACCGTTTCCGCGTGGGAGGAACAGATTGCTCATCTCTCAAAACGAAATCGTGTGATTGCGCTTGATCACCGCGGGCATGGTGAAAGTGGCGAGCCCGGGCATGGCTACCGGGTATCCAGGCTAGCCGCCGATCTGAAAGAAGTGCTTGAGGCGCTGGATTTAGACACCGTCACCTTCTTGGCCCACTCCATGGGTTGTTCAATTGTCTGGTCCTACCTAGAACTTTACGGTTCGAGCCAGGTATCGCGCCTTATCCTCGCCGATCAAAGCGTCACCCTCACGGCGACCAATGCATCCGATCCATATCATATGCTTGAAACGGGAGGAGTCTTCACATTCGACCAGCTTGGTCGCCTCATTGATATCTCCGTTCGCGCAAGGGAGATTTAGCAACGCGCGAAACCTTACGGTCGATGGTGAGCGCTGAGCTGCCAATGCGGGTGTTCGAGCAGCTTGTTGCAGATAACATGCTTCTCCCACGTGAAAGGGCGGCCGCGCTTCTTACAGACCACGCTTTCCACGACTGGAGCGACGTAGTCCGTCGTATCGACAAACCCACCCTTGTTATCGGTGGAAAGCAAAGTGTCGTTCCTTGGCAGGCAATGGCATCTATTGGGACCATGATACCTAGCTCCCGGACCGTAATCTTCGACGGCCCCGGAAGTACGCACTTTGCCTTCCTGGAGATTGCGAAAGTATTCTCTGCGGCGGTGGATGAGTTCCTCGACTCCTACCCCGTCTATCCGCGATAGCGTCGATTAAGCCTATTCCTCGGACCATGGCCGCCTTCATCAGCGCACGAAGGGCCGGCAAGTCGGCCGGGCGTTTGACCCGACGGCTCACAGCTATCCCGCGGACGGCGCGCACTCGTGGTCTTGTAATTCCTCTGAAGACGCGAAATTGAGGTCGTAAAGATTCCGCTCGGTCGCCAGTAGAATAACCTCGCCTTTCAATTCGGTCATTGCGACGGAATACCTGCCCATCGAAGAAACCGATCTTGGCAATCCGTATGCCAAGAGACGGAAGGGCCCAACCTCGGCAAATTGAGGCATCGTCACCCTTCGTGCCCAGTAAGCATGCCCCGAGAATTCAACGCTCAAGGGCTCCCACGTGTCGGTGATTCCGGTCTCCAGCTCAAGCAACTTCTGTCTTACGTCCGGCCGCGTACACGAGATGTGGATGTGAAGCTGGTTCTGGCTGCGCCCATACTCCGAGTTGACTGCCAAAAGGATTTGCTCATCACTCACATCCCTCTCGCCAGACAGTAGCTCTCGATTCCCCCACGCTCGGTCGAAATAGTTTGGCGACTGTGCGTCTAGAAGCCTGGGATCCTCTATCCCGGTCATCTTCTCGGTAGGAAGCAAAAGGAAGTGGTGTGATCCCTTACGGTCCTTGATTACGACGTAACCTTCCTGTCGTTCCACCCTCACACACGGTGGCAAGCCGTCTCGGCGTCCAACGTCAATTAGACAGCGATCCTGGATAATAGACCACAAAGCGTTAGGATTTGATCGAAGCGTAAACCAAGCGATCGAGGCGACGACGGTAGCTCCGAGTGCGATTGAGATCCGTCTCGTTGAAGCCATCCTCATCATTGGCTGTACCCCTCCTGACGCAGGCCGGCACTATTCCCATCCAAAGTGCTTCGTTCATTCTCTGATAGCTTTTCCACCAACCTTTCGGAGCCGTACAAGCTCAGGAAAAGTCGCACGGCCAACTTAGCCACTTTCCTTCGGTCTCGTTTGCTTGCCGCCCCCATCAGGGCCTGTACATGCCTGTCGGACACGACCAGTCCATATAAGACGTGAAAGGCTTCATCCACGCTATGAAACGATAGTAACCCAGATACCCTTCCAGCATCCAACAAGGATTTAGCGCGTCCCTCGCCCTGATTTCGGCCGTGCTCCAATAGCACACCGGAGAACTCGGAACTTCCATCTGCAGACTGGGCGATCGCCAGCCGATTGAGCGCTAGTGAATTGTTTCCTTCAAGGACCTCCAAAAGGTCGTTCGCGAAGACTAATAAGTGATCGAAGAGAGCTCTGGCAGTAAGCCGTCGTCCTCCGAACGGGAACGTCCGAACTTTCGAGGATTGATAGGCAATCATTGATGCTATGATCCCAGCTCTGTTACCGAACCACTTGTATAGGCTCTCTTTCGAGCAGCTTGCCGCTCGCGCCAGTCGTCCGGTTGTCAAAGCCCGTTCTCCACCGTCAGCAAGCAGTTGCAACGCGTGTTCGAGGACTGCGGCCTGACGACGGGAAAAACGGGGTCCACCTTGCGCCCGCGAGGATATGATCACTGTCATTGAATTTTCGGTTCCACTTTGATTCTCGTGCACTTGTCGTAGACCGCAAACAGACAGGCTCAATGTTACCCATTGTTTACGTCATTGCCGCCCCAGCCGATGAAATTGTTGCTTCTGTAAGACTAGGCAAAGGTTGCCAGTCGCATTCGCAGACCAGCCGTTGCCTTGCCTTGCCTGCAAAAGGTCCACACGCAAATCCGAATAGCCGACCTTTCACATGCAACGAAAATGCGCAATTTCCACATCGGCAAGAAATCCGCGATCGAGAAAATACTACCGTTTAAAACAAAGAACGGAGACATATGTGTTTAGATTAGCTATCGCAGCAGCAGCTTTGGCCTTCGCCACGAATGCGTCGGCCGGCTCTCAGGTCACTGTCGAACCCATATTCCACTCAAGCACGACAATCGCAAAGCAACCGGTAGAGTTGCCCGGCGGACCCGTTGAGATCGCGGCTTCGATCTTTACCATTCAACCCGGTGCGTCACTACCCGTGCATCGGCATGCCTACCCACGCTTAGGATATGTCCTCTCTGGAGAGATCACAGTCTATAATGAGGAGACAAAGCTCTCGCAGACGTTCAAGCCGGGAGACGTCATCGTAGAGTCGGTAGCAAAATGGCATAGCGGCACCAACCCGGGCACCGAGCCATTGAAGCTTCTGGTGATCGACGAAGCGCCAGCAGGGGCGCAGACGACTGAAGTCAGAAAGTAAACGCTTCCGATGACCGCGGGTTCAACCCGCGGTCAAATCTCGCGGTGCAACGACTACCCCCATCGACACTTGCCCTCAAAGTTGGAACTTCGTTTCAAATGCGATTAATCCGCGCCGAACTGTAACAGCATTGTCTTCTCCACAAACCAACTTCACCCTCGCCGTCGCTTCCGTTGCTGGAACCGACGTTAAGGCGTTACGAGGAGGTTAGTATGACACTGAGACAGTTTGTAACCGTACCGGATGAGACACTGCGGGGACGGTCGGTTCCGGTCGAGACGATCAATGCGGACATCAAGGCGTTGGCCGCTGATATGCTTGAGACGATGTATGCAGCCGGCGGCGTCGGCTTAGCCGCGGTACAAATCGGGGTGCCAAAACGAGTTGTAGTGATCGACGTATCACGTGGCGAAGAACCCAAGAAGCCGATGGTGCTTGTGAACCCGGAGGTGGTTTCTCATTCCATCCGCTTGAACTCGTTTAAAGAGGGTTGCCTTTCAATTCCGGGATACATGGCTGTCGTCGAGCGACCTGCGGAAGTGACCGTGCGATATACGGATCTTGATGGCGCATCAAATGTGATAGACGCCGAGGGCGTACTGGCCACCTGCCTGCAACACGAGATTGACCACCTCAACGGAATTCTCTTTGTCGATTACCTGATGCCGTTGGACTTCGATGCATTCAACCGCTCAATCGCTGCAGCCCCCTGACTATCGCGCCAGACGCTCGCCCCAATCGGCCTTCGACCTCGTTACGATGTCCAGCGTTTTTGGGCGCTGTAACTTCGCGGTGCAAGCCCTTCAAAAAAAAGAGAATTCTCCAAGTCGGAATTCAAGCACAGCAATCCCAAGATCAAAATGCAAACAAAGGAAACCCAATGGGTGAACTGAAACCGTTCCTGCGGCGTGAATCACGCGAATCTTCAGTCTATTACATGGGGAGCTTGCTCACATTCCTTGCGGAGAGCAAGGATACGGGAGGAACGTTCTCCCTTTTCGAACTGCTCATGAGGCCTGGCAACGAGCCGCCGCCCCACATTCACCACAGCGAAGACGAGTTGTATTACGTCCTAGAAGGAAGCGCTTCTGTCTTCATCGGCGAAGATGAGTTCCAGGTTTCGTCCGGCGACTGTATTTTTCTCCCGCGAGCCAAAGCGCACGCTTTCATCGTACGAACCGATCGCTTCAGGATGCTCTTCCTCTGCCAGCCTGGCGGTGCGGAAGGCTATTTCAGAGCGATGATGTCTTCGCCCGCTGTTGAGCTCGACATGCCCACGGGCGCGATCAACTACTCAATGGCCGACGTCCAAGATGCGATCGACAAGGGTGTGGAATTCGGTCTCGAATTTCTCACGCCGTCAAAGATTGAAGAGCTGTTGCCCGGATTCCACCATGCCAGAAAGTCCGGTTCTCCGAGAGCATAGACGAAAACGTGGGTCATAAGCCTTCGAAAGCCCTGCCACACCCGGGTCTGCCGGGTGCGGCCCGCATGACCTCGCTAATGGTGCTTATCCTCGTCGGGCTCGGTTCGTTTCGCGCGGTTTTGCGGGTCCGTTCTAAAAATCAGCCACATACCTCCCGAGAGGAGAAAAACGCTGAATACGTGCCACGCAAAAAACGGTGGATAGCCAAAAATCAATGGTGTCACGCGATTGCTCGCAATGCTCCCAAGGAACACCAGCGATACCAAGACAAGTGGAGCTGCGATTTTCATGGCACCGCTTTCACATTTCCAAGAACCACCGCAGATCGGTCATTCGTATCCTCGTACTGTGCACGAATATCTTTGCATCGCAATAGGTTGGCACTAAAGCACCGCTCCGTCGGAGTAGATCAATCTGCGAAAGCAAGCTGAGCGACAAGCCCGCCACCCTCACGATTACGGAGTGTGATGCGAGCGCTCATTGGTCGAGACAGCTCGTTTGCGATCGCCAACCCCAGTCCCGAACCACCGGTATCCCGATTTCGCGATATCTCGAGCCTGTAGAACGGCCGAAGCACCAATTCCAGCTCAAGTTCCGGGATTCCCGGTCCTCGATCCTGGACTTGTATTACCGCTCTGCCACTTTCGTCTCGAGCTACACCTATCTCCGCGGAGCCGGCAAACTTCAACGCGTTGTCGACCAGACTGGAGATAATCGTGGTCAGGGCGACCGCTTTGGTAGACACCATCAGCGGATATGCTTGTTCCGCGACGACAGCAGCGCCCTTAGTTTGATATGAACGAGCGATCGTCATTGCGAATGCTGCCAAGTCGACGTTCACATTGGGCTCTATGGCCTTGGCAGCTTTCGCGTAAAGTATGCCTTGCTCGATCAGCTTTTGGATTTCCGTCAGATCGCGAAGGAGCCGCTCCCGCATTTCCCCTTCCATCAGAGTGTCAATCCTGAGACGAAGCCTGGTCACCGGCGTCTGCAGATCATGTGATATCGCCGCCAGCATTTCTGCCTTCTCCAGCGCGAAAAGTGCAGCTTCAGTCGTGCCTTCGGTGCCGGGGTTTGCCGAGCTCCAAGCTTCGAAATTGTCAAGATTTGATGGGAGCGTACCACCATAGGTCGGGTAGCCCTTTTTTGTAGCGACTATGGCAGCCCTGGGCTTCAGAAACCTCCGAACCGCAAGGCATACCAGTGTCACTGCCGCGGCCAGTTGAATCATCCAAACCACTGGAGAGAGGACCTCGGGTGAAGATAACAATCTAGAGAAAGGGGCTGGCAAGAACGAACGTATCTCAGGCGCGAGGTGCGCCCTGAAATTTTCGCGATTTAACTTCTCGTGCGCCAGCATCGAAGTTGGCCCTGGTCTATCGACCGAGAGACTAACGATGGGGCCAAGTGGAAAGGCACTTATTGGGACAATCGTTCCAGCGGCGGCCCCCAGTAACAGTAGTCCAGACAATCGCGCACCCAGTGTGCTAAACACACCGCCGAGGCGCAACCGCTGGAACATTAGCTTCATTTCGGCTCGACGCTCTCTATCGCTGAAGCAAAGACGTAGCCCTCACTTCTGACCGTTTTTATGTAGACAGGTTCGCGGGCATCGTCGTTGAGTCGCTGTCGCAGGCGGCTCACCAGTAGATCAATCGATCGGTCAAAAATATCAGCTTCGCGACCCTGAGTAAGGTTGAGCAGCTGATCCCGGTTAAGCACCCTGTGGGGGTGATCCAAGAACACGCGGATCAGGCGGTACTCGCCGCCGCTCAGTCCAACAGCGGTCCCCTTGCGATCCACAAGGTGCCGCCCGACAGTATCCAATTTCCAATCGCCGAAGCTGATAATCTCCGAACTCTCGGTCTTTTGCAGATTGGGCGGCATCATTCGAGTCCGCCTTAGAATCGCGTTGATCCTGGCCAACAGCTCACGCGCGGCAAAAGGTTTAACGAGATAATCGTCCGCACCCATTTCGAGACCGAGTATGCGGTCGGCCTCATCGGCGCGCGCAGTCAGCATCATGATCGGAATGTTCTTGTGCCTTCCCGATCGAATCTCCCGACAGAGCACCAACCCATCGTCGCCAGGCATCATGATATCGAGAACGATAAGGTCAAAAGTATTGGTTTCGAGAAGAGTACGCATTTGTCGACTGTCTACGGCTGCCGATACTCGCAGGCCGCTCTTAGTCAGATAGCCCTGCACGAGTTCGCGGATGTCGCGATCGTCGTCGACGATAAGAATGTGGTCTGTGTGTTCCATCGATACCTCGGGCCGCTGTATGTGCGGCGGGGACGCTACTGCGGCTCACGCTCGGACGCGGTCAACCGAGCATGATCGTCGGTCTCGTCCTGCATGCCCTTTTTGAAGTTTTTGATTCCCGAAGCGACATCACCCATGAGGGCGGGTATCTTTCCCCGGCCGAATAGAAGCATGACGATTGCCAGTACAATCACCCAGTGCCAGGCGCTAAACGATCCCATCGAACGAACTCCGTATTGGTAGAAAGGGGGGCGGCTATCCGGATGAGGGGGCGGATTCCGGATAGCCGACCGGCGACGAGCGGGAGGACTGCGCGCCGGTATAAGAGCACGTCACCTCACGTGACGTCGCGAATGCTAGAGATTGTCGGCGCCGATAACTGCCTTGGCGAACTCTGCCGGTGTCTCTTGCGGAGGGTTATGACCGACACCGCCGGTGAACAGCCGATGTTCGTACTTGCCTGTGAATTTCTTGGCATACGCGGCTGGCTCTGGATGCGGCGCACCGTTTGCATCACCTTCGATTGTGATGGTGGGTACGCCGATGGTAGGCAGCTTTGCCAACTTCTTTTCGAGAGCGTCGAACTTGGCTTCACCCTTGGCCAGATCGAGCCTCCAACGATAGTTGTGAATGACAATCGCAACGTGGTCCGGATTGTCGAATGACGCCGCAGTGCGGTCATAAATCGCATCGCTGAAATTCCATTTCGGGGATGCGAGCTGCCAGATCAGCTTGTTGAAGTCGTGTCGGTTGGCGTCGTAACCCGCTTCGCCGCGCTCGGTCGTGAAGTAGAACTGATACCACCAAGCCAATTCTGCCTTAGGTGGCAGGGGCTTTTTGTTGATCTCCTGGCTTCCGATCAGGTACCCACTGACGGATACCAGCGCCTTGCAGCGCTCGGGCCACAGAGCGGCGATGATATTCGCAGTACGCGCACCCCAATCGTATCCAGCGATTACGGCCCGTTCGATCTTGAGGGCGTCCATCAGGTCGATGATGTCCTTGGCGATCGCGGCCTGTTGGCCGTTGCGAGGCGTCTTCTCCGAGAGGAAACGTGTGCCGCCGTAACCACGGAAATACGGAGCGATCACCCGGTAGCCCGCTGCCGCGAGGATCGGCGCGACCTCGACGTAACTGTAGATATCATACGGCCAGCCATGGAGGAGGATGACCGGAGGACCGTTTTCAGGCCCAACTTCAGCGTACTGCACGTTCAATGCGCCGGCTTTGATTTCCTTGAGAGGACCGAAGCTCGCCGAGGAGCCACCCGCAGCGGCGCTCGAAGCGGCAGGGGTCTGAGCGAGCGCCTTTCCGATTCCAACGAATTGCACTGCTGCGGCGGATGCCGCCGCGACCGCGAAGAAGCTTCTCCGCTTGAACTCAAAGGACTTAGTCATGAACACCTCCGTGATTTGATGAACGCATGAAGCGCTCTGCATGTATCGACGGTATGTCCGGATATCTCCTATTTGAAACCTGATGTACCGAGGGCGGCTGGAGATACAATTCGATACAGAATTTGTCCGGCGGGACACCGATTCAGGGGCGAACCCCACGAAGTAGAATACCTCAATGGGAACCCGGATCGTTCGAGGCGTCAACAGCCGGCGGAACTCAATTCTAGCTGCGTCGTCCAGCTGCTGCCAGAGGGAGACACCTGGATGGCCTCGCCTTGGGCGACCATGGCCGATTTCCTCCCGGCCCTGAAGGACCGGGTCTCCCCGCGGCAGATGACGAAGCGACAACAAGCAATGCACACGCAAAACTAGAATTTCCGCGATGCGAGACCGCCGTATACGACGTTCACACTTCAGAAATGAAGCGTATCCTGATGTTTGCGTCAGACACAGACAGGGTGATCGCGGGGCGACCATGTTCGCCTTAACGCAGGCGCTCAGATGGAGCTGGCCATTGTTCGGTGGCAATGCTGACCAAGAGTGCGACCATGACATTCAAACTCATCGCAATGAAGCCAGTATTGACCTCCTTCACGAACGTTGGCGCATCGGGAAAGAAAGTCGCAATGTTCAAGCCAGTTGTGCTGACGATGCCAACGGTCCCAACGCCGACGACGATGCCGGCCATTGCCCCCTCCTTGGTAAAAGGATTCTGACGGAGCAAACTAGCAAACAACGCAGGAAAAAGCTGCGTGACGATGCTGTATCCCATAATGAGGATCGCGACGATGCTCTCGCCACCAGTCAGAGTGAAGTAAACCGCAACAGCCGTAATGAAAAAGACAGAAATCCTTGCGCAGTTCGTCAGCTGATATGGGCTAAGACCCGGAAACAGCTTCCAACAGATGTTATTTGAGATCACGGTAGCGCCTGTGATCAAGATAGTTGCCCCTGGCACCAGTGCGGCAAGGACACCTGCCGCACCGATCAAGCCAACTACCCACGGGTCAAACGTCGCGATCGACAGCTTTAAGAGCGCTAGATCGATCTGCTGCCCCTCTAACCCTGGCGCCTGAAGGACTGCCGCAAAGCCCACCAGCATCGCGAACATCATCACCAGCGAATAAATAGGCATCACCACGGCGTTCTTGCGAAACGCGATCGCTGATTTCGAGGTATAGGCGGAGCAGAACGTGTGAGGCCACATATATAGGCCGAGAGCGGACAGGAAGATGGTGCTGCAGTACCAAACGATTGTCTGGCCTGTTTCCGGTAAGGCGGTAAATCCTGGCCTCGCAATTTCAATCTGGCGAAACATCTCTCCGATCCCGCCATAGTAGTGATAGGGCAGATAAATACCAAGGAACGCGCAGACGATCCACGTCGTGCAGTCTTTTACCACGGCCGCCCACGCGGATCCCCTCATTCCAGACATCACAACATATAGAGACATGACGACCGCACCGATACCAACCGCCACAGGTGTCTTGATCCGACCCTGGGAGAGGGTTTCCGTGATGATTCCAAGCCCTTTGAGCTGGAGAATAAGATACGGAATCAGTGCGATAAGCCCCACGATTGCAACGACGATCCCTAGCAGAGCACTGTTGTACTTCTTTGCGAAAAAATCGGGCTGTGTGACAAGGCGCATTTCTGTTGCGAACCGCCAGATCGGAGGAAGCAGCCAGTAGGACATGACGAACCCAAGGCAGCTGTACGCGAGGATGTAAAAAACCGCCCCGCCACGGCCATACGCAAAGCCGCTCGCGCCTAAAAATGTGAATGTGGTGTAAATTTCGCCTGCCATGAGGACGAAAACCAACAAAGCGCCGAATCTGCGCCCGCCAAGCGCCCATTGATCTACGGTAACCGCCCGCTTGTTTTTCTCGAAAAATCCCGCCAACAGGACCGCGAGCGCGACCGTCCCGGCCACTGAAATCATGATCAGCATTCGACGTCTCCGTCAAACCGAGAATGCAGGTCGGTTTCGACGTCGCGGCCGCATTCCGGCAGTCGGCCCGTCAGAGGTGTCAATAAGATAGCTGCGCGGTTGGGCCGGATGCTGAAGTCTTTCGCCACTGCCACTATTAGCCCCTGCTCCACCGATAAGAATTCACCGGCCTAACCCATATCCATTGCGAACTTATATAATTACAGACCGATGACAACCAGCACCGACATAGTGACATTTGTAACTTTCGACAGAATCATACCGCCGGCCTGTTGGCCGGCGGGTTTCCAACCAGCGCTCACTTCTATGGGCTACAGCTTTCGGCCATTAGCTACATAGTAATCGATCATACCGCGCGAAATTCCGATATCAGAAAGATGAGCATCGTCGAGTTCGAGCAGTTCCGCTGCCGCGCGACGCAGTCTGATCTTTCGTAGTTGACCGCCTATCAGTCGCATTAGGTATCTCAACATAGTCTCCTTCGCATTGGGCCCCTGAGGCCGCGAAGAGACAATGGTGGCGGCGTATTACCGAGCAATTTCTCCGAAGGCTCGACCGACTACGAACGAAACTATTTGTAATGCGGAATGGCCACCTCACAGAGGTCCGCTCTCGCCGTTTCAAAGCAGACAACCGGAACAGTCTCACCTCTCTTAAACATGCAGTGACAAATCCACCCCAAAATTCGCGAGCTCGCTATCCACACTTTCTGTAGCGCGCACGACAAAAAAACTGTAGTTTTGTATCCAAATATGTCTGATGGTGAGTTTGATACAATGCGATACAACTCAGCGCTTTAAAAAGAACGCTAGATGCGGTCAAAGTCGGCAAACAGATTGCGTGGACGTCCAATGGCGATGAAAAATGATCCGACGGCATGAGACATAAGGCGTCGGGTGGCGAAAACAATGTCAAGCAGCAAGGTCGTGCGATTTACATTCCTCGCGACAGCTCCTCTCCTATTATCAGCCCGTGGTGGAATAGTCCGTGAAGCACATTCTTATCGTTGATGATGACAGCAAACTACGGTCACTTCTGATTGACTTCCTGTCGCAGCATGCGTTTCGCGTCACTGGGGTCAAGGACAGCCATCAACTCGGGCAGATTCTGGCGGCTGAGACCGTCGACCTTGTGGTTGTCGATCTCAATCTCGGCCATGAAGACGGTTTGGAGATCGTGAGGACGCTCTCCGCGAAGACAGATGCCCCAAGCATCATAATCAGCGGCGATCGCTTGGAAGAAACCGACAAGGTACTCGGTTTAGAGCTTGGCGCTGCGGATTACATGACCAAGCCCTTTGGGTTGCGGGAGTTTCTAGCCAGAGTGCGGGCGGCGTTGCGCGTGAAGCCCCAGGTTCAAGAGCGGCGAGATCAAAAAATATACTCCTTCGCTGCTTGGGAGTTGAACGTGAAAAGGCGTCAGCTAATCCGTGAAGGAGGTGACGAGGTTAAGCTGACTGCAGCGGAGTTCAATCTACTGACTGCGTTTTTGGACACCCCGCGGCAGGTCCTCTCACGCGAACAGTTGCTGTCCGCAAGCCGCGTTCATGACGAGGAGATATTCGATCGAAGCATCGACGTTTTGATCCTACGCCTAAGGCGCAAATTGGAAGAAGACGCATCGAATCCGAAGCTTATTCTTACCGAGCGTGGCGCGGGCTACATGTTCGACACGGAGGTTGCCGTTGAAGAGCGGAGACGCCCCGGTTGAGGCAAGGCAAAAACATAGTCGAACGCCACACTGGCTTCGGCGCTATCTTGCTCTTTGTACCGCTGGGTTAGTTCTTTCACTTGCAATTAGTGCGATTGCTGCGACCAATGCGGCAGTTGACGGCCGCGAGCCTCTTGCTCCTTTGAGACCACCTCCACAGCTTGACGAACGGGCGGTCGCTCTTGGTAAGAGGCTTTTCTCGGATAACATTTTGTCCGCAGACCAGAACCAGTCCTGTATGACTTGCCATGACCTCGCGTCGGGGGGAACACAGCATACAGCGCGTCCAACCGGTCAGCATGGGCAGGCCTATCGGTTCAATGCGCCGACGGTGTTCAATGTCGGGAGTATATACCGGCTAGGCTGGCGTGGCGATTTCACCTCGCTGGAAAGCCAGAACGAGAAGATATTACTCGACGAAGATTTGATGGGCGTCACGTGGCCAGTCATTGTCGACCGTCTAAGCCAAAACCAGAGCTATACGGAAGCGTTCGAAGAAGTCTACGGTCACCAACCGGACAAACGAGCTATTCTTGACGCGCTCTCTACGTTTCAGCGCTCGCTGGTTACGCCCAACTCGGCATTTGATCGCTTTATTTCTGATGACTCTGGAGCGCTCTCCGGCCTGGAAGTCGAGGGATATCGCCTTTTCAAGGATTACGGTTGCGCATCGTGTCATCAGGGGGCGAACGTGGGTGGGAACATGTTCCAGCGCTTTGGCATATTCACAAGCCCGCCTCAGGGAAGTTCATCAGGTGATGGTGATCTGGGCAGATTCACTCTTACACACAATCCAGCCGACAAAGGTGTGTTTCGTGTGCCCAGCCTGAGAAACGTGGAGTTGACCGGGCCTTATTTTCATGACGGACGGGTGACCGACCTCTCAGAAGCAATCGCGATCATGGGAGTAAGC
The DNA here is from genome assembly GCA_900469085.1 of Hyphomicrobiales bacterium. Classification (GTDB taxonomy): domain Bacteria; phylum Pseudomonadota; class Alphaproteobacteria; order Rhizobiales; family Rhizobiaceae; genus Rhizobium. The sequence goes on from UBVW01000015.1 coordinate 108,829, forward strand.
CAGCTTGGCAGGAAGTTGACCTCAGATGAAATAAAGGCGCTGCTGGCGTTCCTTAAAACTCTTACCGGCGAGTACAATGGAAGCAAGCTACAAGCGCCCTCCTCGGCGAAACACTATTGAACTCTGGAGGATTATGATCCTGGTCGCGGGGGTTTTCACCTTCGCGCTTTTCGCGTTTGGTCGCGTACCCTCGCGTGAGACACACGAAGACATCCTGACATCCCTCCGGGCGGTCGACATTAATCATGCATCCCTGCAGCGCGATGTGTTGCAGGCTCGCGCCGGTCTGCTTCGCGATTACGATCCTCTGGTCGAACCAGTGAAAACGCTCCACTCTACGGTTGCTCGGCTAGGAGAATTATTCAAGGAAAGCGGTGTGGAAGTGCCTGCGGCCCTTGCATCGGAACTTGGGAAGCTTTCAGCGTCGATCGACCGCGACGAGGTTTTGGTCGAGGAATTCAAAACAGACAACGCTCTGCTCCAGAACTCCCTTTCCATAGCCACGCAGATGCTCACAAAACTGCACGAAGGGTCGCCGGAGAGCCAAACTGCGTCGATGGATGTACCTTATGACCTTGGAAACCTCATGATGAGGTTTGCAAACCAGCCAAGTCAAACCCTGGACAAAACAATTCGCACGCAACTCGATCGGATGTTGAGATCGCCGGCCGGCGATCTAGAAGATGTGCAAGCTTACGTCGTTCATGCTCGGATGATTCTGGATACTCTGCCGGCTGTCGACAAGATAATCCAGGCAATCCAAGCCTCGCAGACTTCTGAAGACGCACGCAGGCTCCAAAAAGTATATCTCGATGCTTATGGCGAGTTGAGCGTACGGTCCTCGTGGAGCAGGCTTTTGCTTGGGTCGATCGCGGTGTTGCTCTGCGTTTATGTTGCGTCCTTGATCTACCGTCTGCGGCGTCAGACACAGAAGCTCGCTCAGCAGCTTGAGCTGGAAACAATGATCACCGACATGCAGAAGCGGTTCACCAACGGTACCGATGATCATTCAGTACCCCTAGTCGAAGCGCTCTCCATGATAGCCAATTTCTTTGATTCCAGTCGCTATGCTTTCGCTGTCGTGAATAGTGAGAACGGGGCAACTGAGACCACATATGGCGACGACGGCCTCGCAGGGTTTGATGCGTTGCGCGAGACTTTTCGGGCTGATGTTCAGGATCAAAGTGGCAAGAGCCCGAAAAAATGGGATCCATATCACTATGAAAACCTTCAACAGCGAGATTTGGAGCATTTTCCGGAAGGTTCACTAAGTGCGGGCTCGTTGCTCGCCACAGATATCGGGCACAATTCGATCGGCCTTCTGTTTCTGGAGCATAGGGAAATAAGAAAGAAACCGGATCGCGACGAGGTTCGACTACTAGGCCAGGCGATGATAGCCTTTTCCCAGTGCCTCAAAGGGCAGCGAGATAAATCCGAGCTCGAGACACTGGAAGCGCGTCTTGAGCATGCACAGAGGCTTGAAGCGCTCGGCACCCTGGCAGGAGGTATTGCACATGAATTCAATAATGCTCTTGGCGCGATTCTTGGGTATGGCGAGATGGCATTGCAGCTTGGACGAAATTCTGCGAAGACGCGGAGCTACGTCCAGGAAATGGTATCAAGCGGTCACCGAGCAAAGTTTATCATCGACCAGATACTGACTTTCAGTAGGAAGCGTGATCGGGTTAGTAACCCGTTTGACGCGACTGCGGCGCTCCACGACATCATCCCCATGGTCAGAATGGCGATTCCTGATCGTTTTATGCTGAACCTCGACCTCTCGGAACGAGTCCCGGCCATCATGGGCAATCCGATCGAATTGCAACAAGTCGTGATGAACTTGTGCACGAATGCGTCACATGCTTCAGGCGACGAGGGTGAAATCGACATCTCGGTCGTGGAACGCGACTTCCTCTCGCGTGTTATTCTGTCGCATGGAGAACTCACCCCCGGGACTTATGTGGTCGTTTCGGTTGAGGATCACGGATCCGGCATTCCAGACACGGTATTGCCGCACATTTTCGAGCCTTTTTTCACTACCAAATCCAAGCGAGGGGGAACCGGGTTGGGGCTGGCGGCCGTGCATGGACACGTTGTCGGAATGAACGGCAAGATCAACGTGAGTAGTGAACAGAATGTGGGGACCCGCTTCGAACTCTATTTCCCCGCCTCTTTCCGCAAAGCCATACCCCTCGCTGAGTTTTTCAACGAGCGCACCGTCCCTATTGGGTCAGGCCAGACCGTTCTTCTCGGTCAGCGAGACAGCGCTTTACGCTTACTCTTTGAAGAAAAAATCGCGGCGCTGGGTTATGAGCCAGTCGGTTTCTCATCGCTCACAGCTTTGAGAGCATGGATCGACCGTCACAATGTGCAGCCTGATCTAATCGTTCTTGACCTCGATATTTGGCAGAAATCGCCTGATTGTCGGACGGTGATCGGAGAATTTTCGCCCGTCCCCGTTGTTTTTGTCGCCGATCAAGAAACCGCAATGTTGGACGCGAGATCGATCAAAGATACTACTATTCTTCGTAAGCCTATCAGCTCAGTCAGTCTAGCGACTACGCTTTACAACCTCCTGAGTGGGCTTCCGCGATCGCTCGACGCCGAAATCTCAGAGGGATAGTGCTCAATCGCTCGGCCTCAATTGCCCGCTGCGCAGCAGCAGCGACGCGCCCAAACCAAAGGCAAAGAGGGAGATGACGGAAAAGTAGAGGACATGGGCCATAGCCCCTAGCGGCGAAAGAGAGTTCACGATCAGGGGGATCACGCCTCCGAACAGCGCGTAGGACACGTTGTAAGCGAAAGATACTCCTGTGTATCTGATCCTGGCTGGGAACGACGACACCATCACATATGGTGTCCCCGCGCAGACTCCCCCTGCCAGACCTACCATTCCAGCCATCACGTTAAGCTCAAGCACTGATGCACCCGCCATGTTGTAATAGCAGGCGGCTGCGGCGAGCAGCAACACGCCAAAAAGTATGTAAAATTTTGCAGCGCCGATTTGATCAAGAAGCGCGCCTCCTACAACAACGCCAATTGCGAGGAACACTGTACTGATGCTCGCAGCGCACAGTGCGCCCTCCTTATCAAATCCATAGGTACCATGAAGAGTCATCGGCAGCATAAGTGTCAGGACGACAACGCTTGACAGGACCCAGGTGACGAAGGCCGATCTGACGACGCCTCTGACCTCTGTTTTCAGTACGGCCCGAAGGGGCAACTCGGGAACCAGCAGCCGCCGCCGCCGCAAATTCATGAAAACCGGTGTTTCGTTCAACATCCGTCGCAGCTTCATGCCCGCCAACCCGAAAACACCACCTAGCAGAAAGGGCAGTCGCCAGCCCCATTGCTGCGTATCGTCCAGCGAAAGGGTCGATGTCACAGCGGCGGCTACGGAGGTGGCCAAGAGTATACCCAGCGTCAGCCCGCAACAGACTATCCCGCACACCAGGCCAACGCGACGGGGCGGCACATGCTCAGTAACGAAAGTCCAAGCACCAGGTAGCTCACCCCCAATTGCGATGCCCTGAAGAATGCGGAAAAATAGCAGCATGAATGGCGCTACGACGCCAACAGCCTGATAGGTAGGCAGTAGACCGATGCCTAGTGTTGACGCTGCCATCAACAGGATAGAGAAGGCAAATACCCGTTGTCTGCCAAATAGATCACCAAAGTGGGCAAGCACGATCCCGCCGAGCGGTCTGAAGAGATACCCTGCTGCAAACAGCCCCCAAGTCTGAACGGTGGTCAGCCAAGATGGCATGCCGACAGGAAAAAACTGCTGCCCGATGACGTCAGTGAAGAACAGAAAAATTGCAAAGTCGTAGAATTCGAGACAGCCGCCCAGTGCGACAATGCCGCTAACACGGTATTGCTCCCTCCAATCCATGTGTGGAACGTCGGGGGCAGCATCGTCTGCGACGCCAGGGGTCTCTGTGCAGGACATTTAACGGTACCAATTTTTTCCTTATAGTAACCGCGCGCGTCCCTCACCAAAAGTGCGATAGTCAAAAACTGAGTTACAACTGTAAAGAACGATCGTTCAAGTATTGGCGATCAAATACACGGCTCTGAGAGGACTCGTGACACGTTTCTGTGAGGCTTACACTCCGTTACAAAAACGGCACCTTCTGAAATCCGACAGATACAATTCCCAGCGACCCTATTGGAATTAGTATCCCATAATAGGAGTCAATCGATGAAGATTGCCATCGCTTCCGGCTTGGTTGTGTCAGCTTTGGCTGTCGGAGCCTTCGTTTCTTATTCGTGGGCGGACGAGCCTGCCGCGCAAGACGTCTCGCCCATTTATGGCGTCAGTATCCCAGAGGGCTACCGAGATTGGAAATTCATCGCTCCAGCGCAGGAGGCTCCGCCGCTTGATGAGCTCAGAGCAGTGCTCGGAAACGACATAGCGATCGATGCGTACAAGAAAGGTACACTACCTTTCCCAGACGGCTCGATCTTGGTAAAGCTCGCCTACAAGCGAAAACAGTCAACGGAGTTCGCGCCGGCTACGGTTCCCGGTGCGCCGACGACTGTCCAGGTCATGGTCAAGGATTCCAAGAAGTATCCTGACAGCCATGGTTGGGGCTTCGGACGCTTCGTGAACGGAAAGCCGGTCGATGTGAAACAGCATGAGACCTGTCTTGCCTGTCACGTTGGCAACGTCGTTGACCACGACTATGTCTTCACGCGCTATGCCCCTTGAGGTAGCCGGCTAAGCCGAATCTTTAGACATCCCACCAAATAGCTACATCGCTTGGTCTCGCAGGTTTTCGAACACTTGCGGGACGTTTTCGTTGATATGATAGCTAGCCAGCTGTTACCGGTCTGTGCGAATGGTCGTAGATCGTCTTGCATAGCAATGTCATTCGCGCACCTCTCAATTGGCGGCGCTGACTCGACCGTAAAGGCTTGACCGAAAGAGCCCTGTTTGTCGCCAGCTCGCGATCCTTCGGCGGGTCAGCTTAATCCTGGAATTGCAGGATGTACGGCCTCTTCGATGCGTCATTCATCATCTTGGTGACCGTCCTGCCCTTGTTAGCAGGGTATTCGGTCGGCACCGCGAGGGTATCGAGGCCCGTTACGACCAACGACAATAGGCGCCCGGGCTGCACAACAGGTCAACGGCCGGCGCACATTCCATCATGGGGGCGAAGCGGTCGGCCGACCGGCTTGGCCTTTCGGCCACCAACGCCCCTTACCTCCCGGCTATGAGGCCCAGCCCCTGCGGCAAGTGATGAACGCGGCCTGAGGAAGCCAAGAACGCACCTAGACCGGAGGGCGCGCCGCCCTCCGGTCTAGGTTTAGACGAGAACGAATCGATTCCTTCCCGTTAAGTCTTCTTCATTCCGCGGCGTGAGAGATCATGGTCTTCCCATCATCGTTGGCAGCATCATGACGAGCCAGAGGTCGGTTACCCGTTACCTTTCGCACAAGGACATAGAAGACTGGCGTCATGAAGATACCGAAGAGGGTGACGCCAATCATTCCCGAGAATACCGTAACACCAAGAGCGGCACGAACTTCGGCTCCCGCGCCTGTTGACGTAAGCAGAGGCACAACACCCATGATAAACGCCATCGACGTCATAAGGATTGGCCGCAGTCTAAGACGGCTGGCTTCGATCGCAGCTTGACGGGGCGAGCGCCCCTCCAACTCAAGCTCTCTAGCGAATTCAACGATCAAGATCGCGTTTTTCGCGGACAGCCCGACCAACACGACGAGGCCGATCTGAGTGAAGATGTTGTTATCGCCATCTGTCAACCAGACACCCGCAAGAGCAGCCAAGACGCCCATTGGGACAATCATGATAATCGCAATCGGGAGCGAGAGGCTCTCGTACTGCGCCGCGAGGACCAGGAAAACAAGCAACAGAGCCAGCGGGAAAACAAGGTAGCTGGAATCGCCGGCGATGATCTGCTGGTAGGTCAAATCCGTCCACTCGTAGCTGATCCCCTTTGGCAGCACCTCGGTGGCAATCCTTTCGATCGCAGCTTGCGCCTCCCCTGATGAATAACCTTGCGCTGGACTTCCATTGATATCCGCAGACAGGAAGCCATTGTAGCGGTTCGTACGCTCCGGGCCTGTAGTGGCATCCACTCGAAGCAGCGCGGCCAGTGGGATCATCTGGCCAGACATCGATCTGACCTTGAGCTGGCCAATGTCTTCCGGTTTAGCACGAAACTTCGCATCTGCCTGGACCCGCACACTATACGTTCGACCGAAAGCGTTGAAGTCATTCACGTACAGCGAGCCGAGATAGATCTGTAGGGTCTGAAATACGTCCGACACCGAAACCCCCAACTGCTCAGCCTTTGTTCGATCGAGGTCCGCATAGAGCTGCGGAACATTTATCAGGTAGCTTGAAAAGATGCCGGCCAGTTCAGGAGCTTCCGCGGCTTTCGCGAGAAACGCCTTGTTCGCATCATCGAGCGCCTTGTAGCCAAGACCGGCCTGGTCTTCCAACTGCAGTTTGAAGCCACCTGTAGTGCCTAGACCGTTGACTGGGGGTGGTGAGAACATGGCGACGTAGGCATCCGGGATAGCCGCGAACTTCTGGTTCAGAGACGCGGCAATCGCTGGTCCGGAAAGTTCGGGCGTCTTTCGTTCGTCAAAATCCTTGAGAGTGAGAAAAACCAGACCCGCGTTCGAAGAATGTGTGAAGCCGCTAATTGAGAGGCCGGGGAAAGCGATGGAATGAGCGACTCCGGGTTCCTTCACGGCAATATCGCTCATCCGCCTTATTACGTCTTCAGTTCGATCCAAGCTTGCAGCATCAGGCAATTGGGCGAATCCAATCAGATACTGCTTGTCTTGAGCCGGTACGAACCCACCCGGAATTGCGTTGAACAACGCGTATGTAGCACCAGCAAGCACAAGATACACAACCATCACGATGCCTTTTCGGGAGACAAGTCGGCCGACACCCGTTCCATAAGCGCTCGAGCCTAATCCGAAGGCTCGATTGAAGCTTCGGAAAAACCAACCAAAGGCAAAGTCCATAGAACGCGTCAATCGATCTTTCGGCTCGTGGTGCCCCTTGAGCAAGAGGGCTGCCAAAGCGGGTGAGAGTGTCAAAGAGTTGAAGGCGGAGATGATCGTCGAGATGGCGATCGTTAGCGCGAACTGCCGATAGAACTGGCCAGACAATCCCGAAATGAACGCGAGCGGAACGAACACCGCGACCAGCACCAGTCCGATGGCCACGATCGGACCTGAAACCTCTCGCATTGCTTTATAGGTGGCTTCCCGCGGGCTTAGACCATTCTCGATGTTGCGCTCAACGTTCTCGACGACCACAATAGCGTCATCGACGACGATACCAATGGCCAAGACAAGACCAAACAGGCTGAGCGCGTTGAGTGAGAAGCCGGACACATACATGACCGCAAAGGTTCCGATGATCGAGACCGGAACCGCTATCAATGGGATGATCGAGGCACGCCACGTTTGTAGGAACAGAATTACCACAAGCACGACCAACGCAATTGCCTCGAAGAGCGTGTGAACTACTTTCTCGATCGAAGCTTCCACGAACTTGGTGGTATCGTAATCGATCGAATATTTCACGCCATCAGTCATGGACTGCTGCAGTTCGTCCATCGTCTTGCGTACGGCGTCGGCAATCTCGAGTGCGTTAGAGCCAGGGGCCTGGAAAATGGGGATAGCGACCGCCGGCTTTCCGTCGAGGAAGGAACGAAGGGAGTAATCGGCTGCGCCCAGCTCCAAGCGTGCGACATCACGTAGGCGCGTCACTTGGCCGTTAGCGCCCGTTTTGACGATTATATTGCCAAACTCTTCTGGTGTCTGAAGACGTCCCTGAGCGTTTACGTTGAGCTGCAAATCGACTCCCATGGGGCTTGGAGAAGCACCTATGGTGCCGGCAGCGGCCTGCACATTCTGGCCCTGGATAGCACTCGTTATATCGCTTGCGGCGAGCTCGTATTGAGCCGCTTTCTGGGGATCTATCCAAACGCGCATCGAATAATCGCCCGCGCCGAAGATCTGTACATCTCCAACACCTTCGATACGCGCGAGGCGGTCTTTGATGTTCAGAACTGCGTAGTTACGGAGGTAAGTGATATCGTAACGGTCGTTGGTGGAGACCAAATCGACCGCCAAGGTAAAATCAGGCGAGCTTTTGACAGTCGTGATGCCGAGGGCCCTCACCTCTTCCGGCAAACGCGGTTCAGCTTGGGAGACTCGGTTCTGCACAAGCTGCTGTGCTTGATCGGGATCGGTTCCAAGCTTGAAAGTGACCGTCAGCGTCATCGCGCCATCGGACGTCGAATTACTCGACATATAAAGTAGACCCTCGACCCCATTGATCTGCTCTTCGAGCGGGGTCGCGACAGTCTCCGCGATCACTCGGGGATTTGCCCCGGGATACGTCGCCCTTACGACCACGGACGGTGGGACGACCTGAGGATACTCGGAGATCGGCAGCGCTCGCAGCCCGATAAGGCCTGCTACGACGATCACCACCGATATGACGCCCGCGAATACCGGGCGGTCAATGAAAAAGCGGGAAATGTTCATGTCAGGTACCTTTATTAGCCCTGAAGGATTGTATTTGTCGGATAGCGTCCCGGCCGTCGGCGATCCACGGGAAGGGCTTAGGTCGGTGGGAGGCCGAGCTATTCGTTATTGGATTCTTGCTTTAGGGGCGTTGCTGCAACGAGCGCATTTGGACGCACTCTCTGCAAGCCCGCGACCACGATCGTCTCGCCGTCTTTCAATCCGGCTTTTACAGTTCGCATTCCATCGACCAAGCCGCCAAGCGTAACGCTGCGGTACGCAACGTGGCTCTGACCATCGACCACATAAACAAACTTCTTGTCTTGGTCGGTTGATATCGCACGGTCTGGAACCAATAGCCTGCTTTGAGGCATGGCTTCACCCATCCGAATCCTGACAAACTGCCCTGGTATCAATGCACCCCGCGGATTGGGGAAGACAGCTCGGACGGCGATCGTCCCGCTGGCCGCGTCTACTTCGTTGTCGACCAGCTGAAGGGTCCCCCTCAGTGGCGTTTCCTTGTCAGCCAAGGTCCCGGCTTCAACCGGAATGTCTTCAATTGCCGGAAGGCCACCCGTCCGTGCTGGGAGCTCTGCTAGAGCCATCGTTACCAACTCCTCGCTTGCGTCGAAGCTGGCGTAGATTGGATCGACAGAAACGAGCTTCGCGAGGACGGCAGAGGTTGAACCAGCTGCAACCAAATTCCCGACCGTCACGTCAATCTTCCCGATACGCCCGGCCACGGGTGCCTTTACCTCCGCGTAACCCAAGTCGAGCTGTGCGGCCTGCAGGTTTGCAGTCGCTGAACTCAACGAAGCTTTTGCCTCCGCGAGCGCACTTTGCCGTTGGTCGAGGTCGCTTTGCGAAATAGTATGATTTCCAGATAGCCTGTGACCTCTATCAAGTTGCGTCTCGGCCAGGCTGAGCCTTGCTCGCGCCAGCTCAACCTGTCCTTCCGCTTGGGCAACCAACGCCTGATACGGTGCCGGATCAATTGAAAAGAGAAGGTCTCCAGCCTTTACCAAAGCCCCTTCCCGAAAGTGGACCGCTTTGATCGCCCCGGATACCCGTGCCCTGATGTCCACCCTGTCAACCGCTTCCAGCCTTCCGGAAAAGTCTTCCCAAAGCCTTACGCTCTGGCTTTTAACGGTGATAACCGACACCGGGACCGCTTGCTCTGCCGCCCCTGTAGACACTGCTGAGTTGGCAAAGCTGATAGGCGGCTCACCGAAAACTGCCACCGCGGTAACCAACGTCGCCCCGAACAGGCCAACTCCCGCACAGGCCAGCCGAAAAGAATTTATCATCGTCATCTCCATCTGTTTTCCGCCTGTCCAGCTGGGCAAGCTCGGATGCCGTCCGTACGGCTATCGGGCGTCTAGCCTTCGACACGAGCACTCCTCAGTGCACAAAGATAAACAGCTCAGTTTGTCTGGATTGTTTCGAAGATGGGTCGTTTTATTTTCCAGCGTAACGTGAGGGGCGATTGATACAAACTTGTACAATTAAACGCGGCTAACCGGCTGATTTTAAATCTGTAAAAGCAATCCTTCTGACCCGCATATCGACAAACAAAAGTTCGAAAAACGGGTTCAATTCACAAACGCGTTTCTCCCCAGTCGAGTAGCTATGTTTATAGTTGTTTCGCTCGCTTTGAGCTGACGACTGCGCGGACAACAAGGCGTGATCGTCATCTGAAACACTCATACCGACGTGTATCGGCTCAAGCCGATCGAGCGCCGCATTTCATTCAAGAGAGTTTTGCAATGCCAAACCAACTAGCAACGTTCGGAGCCGGATGCTTCTGGGGATCCGAGGCCTATTTCCGGGGTATAGATGGCGTGATCGACACGCGCGTCGGCCATTCGACGGGCACGGACGGTTCAACCGATCCTGCTCGCATCGAGGTGGTCCAGGTGGATTTCGATCCGACTGCCTTGAGTTATCGGACGCTCATCGAGCTCTTTTGGAAGAGCCACGATCCCACAGCGTTCGACAGGCAAGGCGCTGAGGCGGGTGAAGGAGTTCGTTCTGCGATATTCACCCATGACAGCCAGCAGTATTCCGCTGCAACCGAACTCAAAGCGCACTTCAACGCTAACTCGCCTTTGCCTGCCACCACCCAGGTGATCCCATTCGTCGAACTCGAACTAGCCGACGAGAAGCACCAGCGATACGTCGAGAAAAACGGATATCACGCGTGTTCAATTCCCGCCGCCTCGACACGGGCAACGACTTGATCCAGGAGATACTTAAAAAATGAAGCCACTAATTATTGGAACGGCCCTGGCGTTGTCGCTCGGGTTAGCGCACGCCGCGCACGCGAAGTCTTTAGTCTACTGCAGCGAGGCCAGCCCAGAAGGGTTCGATCCGGCACGATATACATCAGGGTCGACGTTCGATGCCTCTTCAAAGACAATCTACAATCGGCTTGTGGAGTACAAGCGAGGGACAACCGAGATTGTACCCGCACTGGCACAGCGGTGGGAAGTCTCCGATGATGGCAAGGTATACACGTTCCACCTCCGTCCCGGCGTGAAATTTCAGACGAACGAAGAGTTCAAACCAACCCGCGATCTCAATGCAGACGATGTTGTGTTTAGCTTCGAACGCCAGACCGGAAAGAAAGAGTTCGCCGCCTACTCCCAAGGTGCAAGCTGGTCCTACTACAACGACGTCGGACTACCGCAATCCGTTGCGGCGATTGATAAAGTGGACGATCTCACGGTCCGTTTCACGCTTCAAAAACCCAACGCTCCGTTTCTTGGCCTAATCGCTCTTGATTTCGCGTCCATCGTCTCGAAGGAATACGCCGACCAACTGGTAGCATCTCATCGTGTGGATGATTTCAACCACAAGCCCGTCGGTACCGGCCCGTTCCAGCTCGTAGCCTATCAACAGGACGCCGTCATCAGGTATCAAGCGTTCGCTGACTATTGGGGAGGCAAGCAACCTATCGATGACCTGGTGTTTGCGATCACAACCGACGCATCGACTCGCATACAGAAATTGAAGGCGGACGAGTGCCAAATTGCCGTCTACCCTACACCCGCGGACATCGCGGCTCTGAAAGAAGACACATTCCTCAACGTATTGCAACGGCCTGGTCTGAACGTCGGATATCTCGCCTTCAACACCACCCAGAAGCCGTTTGATGATGTCCGTGTTCGCCGCGCCATAACGCAAGCGGTCGACAAGAAGGCTATTCTTGACGCCGTGTATCAAGGCAGTGGCGCAATTGCGGAGAGCGTTCTTCCTCCTGATATGGCAGGCTTCAATAAATCGCTAAACACCATTCAATTCGATCCAAAGGCCGCAAAGGCTACAATTGAAGAGCTAGGACTCTCAGGAACGAAGGCGACATTATGGGCCATGCCTGTATCTCGTCCCTATAATCCTAACGGTCGCCGTACCGCCGAGCTCTTACAGGCCAATCTCCATGATGTCGGTCTTGACCCGGAGATTATCTCATTCGAGTGGGGCGAATACCTGAAGCGGTCGAATGATCCCAAACATGACGGAGCAGTCCTAGCAGGTTGGACTGCCGACAATGGAGACCCGGATAGCTTCCTGACCCCGCTGCTGGCATGCGCGTCGGTCGGGGGCAATAACAAGGCCGTTTGGTGCAACAAGGATTTCGATCAGTTACTTGAGCAGGCTCGGTCGGAGACCGATTCCGCTAAACGCTCGTCGCTGTACGAGCGCGCTCAACAGATCGCCGCCGACGAGAGCCCGTGGATTCCGCTTGCAAACGGATTGATTACGGTTGCGACGTCGAAGCGAGTCACCGGCTATCAAATTGAACCGTCCGACGCCCATCGGTTCGACGGTGTGGACATCGGTGATTAAACAACGTGTCGAGGTAGGCGGCCCAAAAAGCCGCCTCCCCCATGCAGTCAGTACCAACCCGGTGCGGCATCGCTTGCGAGAAAATCCTCAACAACCGATCTGAAGTTGGCTGGTTCTTCAGAGAAGAGGAGATGTCCGGAGTTCTCGAATTCGACGTATCGGTTTCTCGGAATCCTTTTCGCCATCGCAAGGCTGGTGCGTGGTGGGTTAACCCAGTCATGCGCTCCCGCTAGCAGAAGCACTGGGACGTTCACTTGGTTTAGGCGACTGGATATGTCGAACTGCGATGGCAGGTGCGTCAACAGGTAGCGCATCAACTCAATGTTGGGCGTGGTGCCCCTGATGAGGCGCTCTGCCAAACTTGCGTTGTTAGGTGCGGCAAGGAGTGGGCCGATTTTCTCAAAGTAGGCTGCGATACTAGCGGTATTCAACTCACCCGCAAATAGCTTGGCAGCTGCCTCCATCGCGGCAGGCGATGCCCGGGTCGTCAACGATGGTGCCGTCTGGGTCACTTCGTTCTGCATGGGAGCGGCGGTTGGCGTGGCGGCAGCGAGGATCGCACCACGCGCTAATCCATGGTGCCTGAGCACAAGATGCAACGCGACCAACCCACCCAGCGAATGACCAAAAACGTAGGGCTTTCGTATCCCGAGTGCTCCGATTAGCGCTGCAATGTCATCGGCCATCTGTTCGTATCTCACCGTCTCAACAGGTGCATACGCGGATCGCCCTTGCCCTCGTAAGTCTACAAAGAGGACCTGAGCAAACTCGCTGAGCTGCCCGAGACCTTCCCGGAGATATCGGTGATCGAGTCCGAGTATGCCGTGTAGAACGACGATCGTCGGTACTTCGTATAGACCTCCGTTGACCTTGCGCAGGGAGCTACCTTCGGTGTCGAAAAATATCTCGGTTTCGTTAATTCGGGCGTACAAGAGGACTCCATCCGTACATAGCCAAGTCGCGATTGCAGCTACGCCGCGAAAGCGTCTCCGCTTTGACTGCTTTTGAAGTGTGCGAGATTGCTGATCGCTTGCGTCACCGGCATCTCGATCCCTCTAAGGTGCGCCAGTTCCAGCACAGCATCGCAAATGGAGGCCAACTCAAGCTGATTTCCTCGCTCAAGGTCCTGAAGCATGGAGGTTTTTACGTCTCCCAGCAGCCGCCCGGTCTCCAGGATTGCCTGCGGATCGTCTTCGAGCTTCGCACCGTAAGCCTCGATCACCGGGAGGACCTCGTGAAGCATCTGACGACTGATATCGACTAGGTGTGCATCACCGAAGTTTTGCCGAAGCGTAGCGCCGGTAATGGCGGAGACCGGATTAGAGATTAGATTCCGTACGACTTTGCTCCATATCGCATCCCGGATGCGAGGTGCCTTCCGCACAACCAGGCCCGCCTGTTCGAGGAGGGAGGCCAGCCCGTCCAATCGCTCTGAACTCGTGTCGTCGAGCTCTCCAAGGGTCATTTGCAACGGATTGAACGTCCGTGCGGTGCCCTTCTGTATTCGCTCGACGGTGATCATGGTTGTAGTTCCAACAACCTGTCTAGATGGAATGATTTCCTTGAGGATTCCATTTGGATCGACCGATTGAATTTCTTGCCCAGCCCATCCACCGTCAATTCCGTCGAAGTACCACCAAGGTATGCCGTTCACGACTGGAACCACTGTCGTGCGGGGGCCGATCAGGTGTTTGATCGACGTTGCCAAGGCGGGCATATCCTGCGACTTTGGGGACATGAAGAGAACGTCCGGCTGTTGGAAATCGCCCGCCGTACCGACGTTAACCACTACTTGGTGGTCTCCTTCGCGATCGAGCAGCCGAATTCCCCTTTTCCTAATGATGTCCAGGCTCTCACCCCTAGCAACCAAGTCAACTTGGAAGCCGCCCAGGCGCAGCCGCGCGGCAAGCGTTAGGCCAATCGCGCCCGCTCCGGCGACGCAAACGCGTGGGTTTGCTTGTGTTTTATCTAGATGCTCAGCCATATGTGTTTCCATCGTGTTTGATTGGAAATAGGTGGCTCGTCTCGGTTTCAGCTCAATTACAGCTGCTCTGCAGACGGACTACAACTGTTATCCAGCCAAGCCGTCACTCCTAAATTCGATCCTTGTAGAAAAAAATGAATCTCGTTATTGACTGATCATTCCGTAATGACTATCTGATAGCCATGGCAAGACCTAGAGAATTCGATACAGCCCAAGCGCTGGATGCAGCGGTTCAGGTGTTTCGGGAGCATGGCTTCGAGGGCACCTCAGCCGCGATGCTCACAAAACGGATGCGCATCGGGCGGCAGAGCCTCTACGACACCTTCGGTGACAAGTGGAAGCTCTATCTCTCTGCAGTCAGCCGCTATTCAGCGCTGGAGACGTCGGCTCACATTTCGACTCTCAACAGCAAAGAAAATGCATTCGAGGGTATTCGGGCCGTTGTTGAGCGAGTTGTTGCCGAGGCGAGAATGCCGTGTCTTGGCGTCAACTCGATTTGTGAATTCGGTGTCAGACAAGCGGAACTGAGCGCTCAACATGCAGTCGCTGCCGAGAGGCTCCGGGTTCCTTTCGTGAAACGTATTCGCGAAGCTCAGCTGGCAGGAGACCTGACCTCTGAGCTCGAGCCCGATGCGGTTGTCGACTTCCTTGTTACGACTTTTTCAGGGATTCGAATCGCAGCCAGGGGCGGTGCGGACGACGGCAAGCTCAGAGCTCTGGGCGAGATAGCTTTGCGAGCCCTGCGCTAAATTTTTTTACCGCGTTTTGGAACGATCATTCAACTAAGGAGAAGAAGAGTGAAAGCTGTAAGAATGACCCACGTCGGTGACGTGGACGCACTGGAATACTACGACGAAGCCGAGCCAAAAGCCGGCGAAAATCAGGTGGTTGTTGAGGTAGCTGCCGCAGGTGTCAACTTCATGGATATCGGCGCTCGACGCGGCATGGCGTCCCGCGGGTACAAGCCTTCGATTCTCGGTGTCGAAGGCGCTGGACGCGTGATTGAAGTTGGCCCGGGGGTTACTGAGTTCAACGTGGGTGATCGAGTCGCCTGGGTTTTCGTTCCATCGAGCTATGCGGAACGCATCGTAGCTCCCGCGTCTTCGCTCGTGAAGGTACCCGATGAGATCGATGACAAGACTGCTGCAGCAGCAATGATGCAGGGTCTCACTGCCAGTCACTTTGCGACTGATTTCTATCCTGTCCAACCCGGTGACGTGGCGCTTGTGCATGCCGGTGCGGGAGGGCTGGGCCTTCTTTTGACTCAGATCATCAAACTCAGAGGCGGTTCGGTCATCAGCCGCGTTTCCAGCGAAAGCAAAGTGGCGATCGCAAAGGAAGCGGGCGCTGACCATGTAATTGTGGACTCCGAAGGAAACTTCGCAGCAGAGGCTGTACGTCTTTCCGGTGGAGAGGGTGTGCATGTTGTTTACGACGGTTCTGGCCCGACTACGTTTCAAGGGTCACTAGATGCTCTCCGTCGTAGTGGCACGTTCTGCTGGTATGGCCCGGTACTTGGTGGCCCCGGAGCGCTCGATATCATGAGCTTGCCGAAGAGCATCAAGCTAGGATACGCCGTATTTCTGGACCATGTTCACACCCCCGAACTGCTCCGGACTCGCTCCGAGAACCTGTTCCAGTGGATCCAAGATGGGGAAATCAAAGTAAATATCGGGAATACCTATCACCTTTCAGATGCGAGGCAGGCACATGTTGCTATGGAAAGCCGCGCGACTACTGGAAAGCTCCTTCTGATGCCATAATCGACGGAGGGGCATGTCGTTGGCATGCCCCTTTCCCGTTAAAATGCCACGTCACCGCTTGTCGGGTTGGCGGTCGATGACAGTTGTAATCACCTAGCAAGCAATCAAAATTCGCTGTTCACGATCACGCTCAATCAATGCAAAAAGCTTGACCGGCTGACAGGTTCCGTACTGCCCAAGAGCCTCGACATCCGGTTACCGCAAACCGCTGGACCGAGCCGATTGGGGGGATTCGACGTGCCTGATGACATCAAGATCGCAACCTTGCGCACAGCGACCCCGGCAGAGGAACCACCTCCGAAAGGACAGAGCGAGATTCCATTGCGCACTCGCGTTGGAATTCCGGCGTTTGCTGTTTCGATTGCCATTATTTGCGTTGGTATCGTGACGATCGACTGGAACCGTTGGACCTCCGGCGCAGCTTCGCAGTCAACGGACGACGCATTCGTAACTGCTGACGTTTCAACGCTGAGCGCACAGGTCGCAGGCACCGTTAGAGCGCTGAAGTTCTCCGATTATCAAAGTGTCGCAAAGGGCGACCTCTTGGCTGAGATAGATGATCGCGAATACTTGGCGTCGGTGAAAATCACGGAGGCTAGTCTGGCGTCCGCGGAGGCCGCGCTGGCAAATCTGGCGAACCAGATCGACCTTCAGAAGGCCGCGATCCTCGCTGCCCATGCACAACGAGAATCTGCGAATGCGCAATTGGCGCAGGCCGAGCAGGAATTCAAACGACAGGCGAGCCTCGGCGGCGCTACGACGCAGCAGATGCTGCAACAGGCTGAATCCGCATTTTTACAAGCACAAGCCGCCGAGCGGATCGCCGACGCTGCGATAGAGCAACAAAAAGCACAGCTGAAGGTCCTGAGTGGGCAAGAGCCGCTGCTTATGGCCCAGGTGAGAAGCGCGCAAGGGACCCTGGACACATCCCGAATTCGCCTCGGTTACACTCGTATACTTTCGCCGTTTGACGGCGTCGTGGGGCGGAGACTGGTGCATGAGGGCGATCTCGTCGCTACAGGTAGCGGCATCGTCTCCTTGGTCCCACTTCCCCAAGTCTATGTGACGGCCAACTTCAAAGAAACTCAACTCGCTAACATGCGGCCTGACGGCCGAGCCGAAATTTCTGTCGACTCATTTCCAGGAGTGCGGCTGTCAGGTCGCGTATCGCGGCTCGCGCCTGCTAGTGGCTCCGTATTCGCCCTCCTGCCGCCCGACAACGCCACCGGCAATTACACCAAAGTCGTGCAGCGGGTTCCGGTCAGGATTGAAATCGATGCTGGCCAAGATGTCACGGAGCGTCTGCGGCCTGGCATGTCGGCAACTGTAAGTGTCGAAACGCCGCCAGGAAGCCAGTAATGGGGTCGCGGCGCGATTTCGGTCCCCTGACCAAAGGTATAGAAGCGACACAACCGCTCCTCCTCGTAGCCGCGCTGCTGCTCGCATCCTTTGTCGTCGGTCTGGATACCCGAGTTTTTAGCGTGGGGCTGAACGATCTTCGCGGTCCATTCGGTCTGAGCGTTGACGAAGCATCTTGGCTAAATACCATAGCCAACGCTCCGCAGATCCTCATCTCCGCCGCTGTCGCTTGGCTTGCTACGGTATTCGGAGTGCGAAGGGTGATGATACCTTCGACGCTCGTATACACCGGCATCTCCTTGATAATACCGCTCGTGCATGCGAGCGAAACGATCTTGCTCCTCCATGCGTGTCGAGCACTGCTACTAGGAGTGTTTTTGCCGGCGACTATAATGGTGACGTTCCGGAATCTTGAATCAAAATACTGGATCATTGGAATCGCCATATACACTCTACGAGTCCCCCTCTCCCAGTATCTTGGCCTCGCTTTGGTGGGCGTCTATGGGGACCACCTCGGCTGGCAGTGGCTATATTGGCAGGACGTTGTCATAGCGCCGGTCATTGCACTCCTTCTGATCATTGCAGCCCCGCACGAACAGGTGAACCGTGGATTGCTCGCGCGTGCCGACTGGGGCGGCATGCTTCTCCTCGGATCCGGTATGACGATGTTGTACATTGCCTTGGATCAAGGCAACCGGTTGGACTGGCTGCAGTCCGGAGCAATCACGTCACTGCTTATATCTGGCATATTTCTCCTGATAGCGTTTCTGATCAACGAGCGGCTTGTACGGCACCCCTGGGCGCACGCGTCAGTCATACTGTCGCGAAATATCGGAATAGGTTACGCGGTCATCATCGCGTTTGCTCTGTCTACTGCCGGCACTTCGATCTCCATCCCTGCTTATGTTCAGAACGTGTTGGGGCTCCGTCCGATCTCACTTTGTGGTGTATACGTGCTTTGCGGCGTGTTGC
Source organism: Hyphomicrobiales bacterium (assembly GCA_900469085.1). Classification (GTDB taxonomy): domain Bacteria; phylum Pseudomonadota; class Alphaproteobacteria; order Rhizobiales; family Rhizobiaceae; genus Rhizobium. The sequence goes on from UBVW01000015.1 coordinate 127,279, forward strand.
CTGTCATCACCGCAACCGTATTGGCGACTAGACTCCAGCGCCGATTGGATCCTCGGATATGCATAATCATCGGGTTCTTCGCTATGGCTTTGGCTGCGCTGATCGGCAGCCGCCTGACCAGTACCTGGTCCCCTTGGTCATTCGCACCCGTCGTGCTCTTAGCCAGCGTCGGGCAAACATTCGCGTTCTTCGCAACCGTAGTCTACCTGATCGCAAACTCGGATCCCAACCGTTCTACGGCAGTGTCAGCTTACATACAGGTGATAAGGATCGTCGGCGTTGAGTTTGCCGGCAGTGTCATGAATACCTGGCTGCGTCACCGGGAACAGTTTCATTCGAACAGCCTGGGATCACCGATCACTTCGTCGTCACAGGGTCTCGACACGCATGTGAGCGTGCTCGTAAGTGTGTTTGGGCCAAGTTCGCAAAGCAAAATGAGCGCGCTTACTCACGTCGGCAACGCGGTTCGAACGCAGGCCAACGTCTTGAGCTACGCCGATGGTTTCGTGATCTCCTTTTGGTTCGCTGTTGTAGCCCTTTTCTTGGTCGCATGCCTCGGGAGAACCCCTTATGGCCCTCTACATCCCAAGTTTAAGCATGCTCCCAAAAGCACCAGCGCATCGTCGGAACGCAATGGCGCTAGCGCTTGATCGGGGGCTATTCGGATTTGCGCGTGTAATAGAGAACATCGATAATCCGAATATCCGATTCGGGATTACCCGCACGTACGGTCTTTTGTTAGCCCTACACACGGTTACAAATGTAGGGATCGTTAGACACATGGGAGATACTTAAATCCCTCATACACCTCTAAGCTTCCGGCCCAGAAGATGGCCGGTGCCTAGAGGAGGATGCGATGACAGATGAATCGAAAAGCAGCACGGTCGGAGCGAGGTCGGTATTTGTCACAGAGTTGACTAACGGAGTTTTGGACCCTGCATTACCCATGTTGGGGCCGGTCGCCGACGGCGGCATTATCATTGCCAACACGGCACCGGGCTGCTGGGGGCCGATGATCACTCCTGCCATCCGCGGTGGCCATGAGGTGACGCGACCTGTAGCGGTCGAGGGGCCGAGGTTGGCGACGCGATCGCTATCAGGATCAGGTCGCTGGTGGTCACCTCGTCCGCTTCGGCCTCCGGAAGCGACGAGGCGATGACGGGACGATTCAATGGAGACCCTTTCTGCGCGGGTGTCTGCCCTGGCTGCGGCACGAAATGGCCGGAGACGAGGATCGAAGGGATCGGTCAAACTGCTATCCGATGCGTAAAATGCGGTGCCGACGCGACACCGTTCACGATCGCGCACGGTTATACGATCGCATTCGACGACGAGCGGACGGTCGGGCTGACTGTCGGCAAGTCCGCCGCGGAAGAAATGGCACATAGTGCCGCAGCTGTCATGGCTGTGCCCGATACGTCCGTCCAGAACCCGGTTCTGACCTTTGCTCCCTCCGATTTGGTAGCGGTGGCCACACGCCTGCGTCCGTTCCTCGGCCAACTCGGGACTACCCCGTCGATCGCGATGCCGGACTCACACAATGCCGGGGATTTCGGTGCTTTCCTTCTGGGTGCACCGCACGAGTACTCTGTAACCGAAGAGCAGTTGCTGGCTAACAAGACAGACGGCCACCTGGACGTGAATACGGTTCGTGAAGGCGCGGTCTTGATCTGCCCCGTGAAAGTGCCGGGAGCAGGCATTTATTTGGGAGACATGCACGCATTCCAAGGGGATGGTGAAATCGCCGGACACACGGCAGACGTGGCAGGCACTGCGGTCCTAGAAGTCCATGTGATCAAGGGACTGAAAATTGACGGTCCGATACTCTTCCCTGTAGCTAACGACCTACCCTATCTCGCTCGGCCGCTTACGGAGAATGAGCTTCATTCTGCTCGAGCTGTAGCCGCCCGACATGGTGTTGCGGAAATCGAAGCAGATGCACCGGTCACTTTCATCGGCACCGGAGCCGACCTCAACAAGGCCACCGACAACGGACTTACCCGCGCCGCCGAAGTTCTTGGGATGAGCTTTGATGAAGTCAGAAACCGAGCGACCGTCGCGGGCGCAATCGAGATCGGGCGTAATCCCGGTGTTGTCAGAGTCACATTCCGCGCGCCGCTGTCAGCACTCGACCGACTTGGCCTTGGGTCATTTCCACGTGGGCTTTATGGGATTTAGATAAGGCACCCTACGGCCCTAGCCAGATACGAAACTTCACCGATCGCCGCTGGCGATCGGGCGAGCCTTTGCGCGCCATGGAACGCGAACTCCCAACTTAAACTGGAGAACCTAATGTTGACCAATTCCAATCTCAGCAGACTCATCGCCACCACTGCGCTGCTCATTGTCACTGGATTGCCAATGTCCTCACACGCCGAGACTGCCGCCACGCCCACCCCCGCTGCCGATCTCTCGATGAAAAGGCCGGACGACAAGTCCATCAGACCATTCCAGTACCATGCCACCGACGAAGAACTTGCTGACTTGCGTCGACGTATCTCGGCCACGAAGTGGCCGAGCCAAGAATTGGTCAAAGACGACACCCAAGGTGTCCAGCGCGAAACAATGAGAAAGCTGGCAGCGTATTGGTCTACCGACTACGACTGGCGTCGCGTGGAAGCGAAGCTAAATAGCCTTCCCCAGTTCGTCACCAATATCGATGGCGTGGACATCCACTTCATTCATGTGAAGTCTAAGAACAAAAACGCGTTGCCAATGATCGTCACGCACGGCTGGCCGGGTTCGATCATTGAGCAACTGAAAATCATTGATCCGCTGACGAATCCCACTGCCCACGGCGGGACTGAGGCTGACGCGTTCGACGTCGTGATCCCCTCTTTGCCGGGGTACGGATTCTCCGGAAAGCCAACCGAACTGGGGTGGGAGCCCGGTCGTATCGCCCGTACATGGGCCGAGCTCATGAAGCGTTTGGGCTACACGAAATACGTTGCTCAGGGTGGCGACTGGGGTGATGCGGTAACTGAGCAGATGGGCGTTCAGGCCCCGGCAGGTCTCCTTGGCATTCATACAAACATGCCAGGCGCTGTTCCGGACGAAATCCAGAAATCGTTGGATGCGAACAAGCCAGCCCCGGCGAACCTCTCGGCGGACGAGAAGCGTGCCTATGTTCAGCTGGACTTCTTCTACAAGCACGGCCTGGCCTACGCACAGGAGATGACCGCGCGTCCACAGACCCTTTACGGGGTAGAGGACTCACCGATCGGCCTAGCCTCGTGGATGCTGGATCATGACGCGAAGAGTTATCAGCTGATCGCTCGCGTATTTGATGGACATGAAGAAGGCCTGACGCGTGACGACGTTCTGGACAACGTCACGCTCTATTGGCTGACGAACACAGCGGTGTCGTCGGCGCGCCTCTATTGGGAAAACAAGCTGGCATTCTTTGCGCCTAAGGACGTTAAGCTTCCGGTCGCTGTCAGCGCCTTCCCAGACGAACTTTACCAGGCTCCAGAGAGCTGGGCGAAGAAGGCGTTCCCGAACCTAATTTACTACAACCGCCAGGAAAAAGGCGGCCACTTCGCGGCATGGGAACAGCCGGAGGCGCTCACCAAGGACCTGCGGGCTGCGTTCAGCTCGCTGCGATAGTCGATCAACGCGTCCCGGCCATCTGCCGGGACGCTCTAATCCTTGAGCAAAGCGCGATCGCACACGGGATACTAACCGATGCGTCGATATAGGATCACTGATCCAAGCGACATTATGAGATCTCCGCGAAACGGGAGAATCTCGTAGCTACCACAGAAGCTTCGTTGTCTGTCGTCCCTGGAAACCACCTTAGCATCATATCTTCGCACAGCCTTGAGATTGTCGCCAATCCCTCGGACGTGCTTACGATCTCAGCTCGACCTAAGCACGAGGCTGCCCATCCAGCCGTCTAGACCAGTCTTCAACCCTGCCGCATTCTAGGCGGCGGGCCGCGTAGCTACGCCAGCCGTCGGCGAGCGACCTGATGGCCGCGATAGCGCTCAATTCTTCGGCGTTGAGTGTGTCCACATAGAAGGCGCGCCATATCCTGGCCAACGTCCACTTGGGGGATTTGCGATCCAGCAAGGTCAGGCGCGCGTCTGGAGTCACGACGCCTTCCTGAATTACGCGATAGTACCATCCCGTCCGTCCGGTGGACTGAACGTCGCGAGCCATCGTTTTCCGACCGAAACGCTCGTTCAGTCTCCAGCATGGCTGCCTGCCCTGGCTGACTTCTACAATTGCAGACCCGAGCGCAAATACGTCACCAACTGAAATTGCGTGCTCCGCAATACCAATTGTTGACAGGTTCTCGCCGAAAGCGCCTGGCTCTCGAAGCACATCAAGTTCGCCGAGCTCGCTTCTCCATCCGTCGTAGTGGTCGAACGGATAGTGGTGCACGGCCTTCTCCGGACCGCCATGTCTATCGCGGTCGCCTTGCATGTCACCTTCGAACCCAAGCGTTGACAGGCGCAGAGGTGCGTGCACCTCTGCCTTGGCTATTCCAATGTCGACTCCCCGCGGACCAAGAGGTGCCACGCGGCCGACGCGCAAACTGAGGAGCGAATACTCTGTCATTTCTGCAACTCAAGCCCAGTCAACCAATCCTGAAGCATCATATGCGCAGCCAGTTTGAGTCGTTGCCCATGCAATCGGGCGTCTCTGCGCAATCCTTCGATATCGATCCCGCAGCCAGCCAGCTCAGAGGAATGCCCCACCAGCCATCTTTCAAACCGTCCATCAGTCTCAACCTCGGGGTGGAACTGGAGCCCTAACACATTTGGGCCGATGGAAAACGCCTGCTGCTCGATGACGCTCGTCGAGGCGAGGTTTTGCGCTCCTATCGGGAGTGTATATGTATCTCCGTGCCAGTGAAGCACTTGCACGCCGTCGAAGTGCGCCAGCGGGCTATCATGTCCGTCCTCGGTGATCGTCAGTGGGGAGAAGCCGATTTCCTTGACGCCTGAAGCATAAACCCTTTCGCCGAGTGCCGACGCAATCAACTGCGCGCCCAGACATATACCCAAAGTGGGCAAGCCTGCTTCGAGGCGCATGCGGATGTACTTCCACTCAACATCCAGAAATGGGTAAGCGTCCTCGTAACACCCCACCGGACCGCCGAGGACGACCAATAGATCGGCAGCGCGGGGATCCCCTCTACAAAAAGTATCGTCGCCGACATCGCTGTAAATGATGTCGTACCCCCAGGCGGTAAGCGCATCGCCGAATGATCCGAGGTCTTCGAAATACACATGCCGCAAAGCCAGAGCAGTCTTCCTCATTCAGCACAATCCTCCAAAGTGGGCCGACTAGCGCCAGCAAGTTTCCAATGCTTGCCTTTGTGAGGGACCCGAGTATCTCGGATATTTCGCGATCTACCAATTTTGTAACTCAGTGTGCTCTGCGCCATTACCGCTCTGGCATGCGTTGCGTGCGTGGCAGCCATGATTTGGAACGAGCGATCAACGTTGCCATATGCATCGTGAGACCGGCAACTCACAGCGATCGACGAAGACCGAGACGAGGCAATGGACGATATTTCGAAGACGCTATTTGAGATGAGCGCTGTGGAGCGGTCTCGCATAATTGCGACTGTAGTGGATGCGCTAGAGGCGGCATCCGAAAATGCGGAAGAGGACGGCGACAGTCAGCTAAAGGCAAACGCTAACAGCATCGCTTGCACTTTACGCGGCTGCCGAGTCTTTATGAGCGACCTCGATTTTGTGGCGGCGGAAAAATTGCTCGAGCAAGCGATCATGTTGATGCAGTTACTCTCGACGAGACGTGTGCCGACCGAGACCATGCATTGACGCAATTAAGTAGCGGCAGTGCTCCGAATAAGGAAACACCGCCGCAACGATCCGCAAACCGTCAGAGTGTGGGCTGGTCCCCATTCGCTGTAACGGACTGGGGTTCCGGACTATGAGTGGCGGACGTCACCGAAGCCGACTGCGAAATCTTCCGTGACTTCAGCAACGCTTCAATGACAGCCTGCGTTGTTTCGTAGTCACTGGCCCCGAGATGGTGGTAGCGAACGATACCATCGGCGTCGATCACGTATTGCTCGGGCCAATAGACGTTTTCAAACGCCTTCCAGATGGAGAAGTCATTGTCGATGGCAACGGGATAGTCCACGCCATAGCGGCTGACGGCTTGCTCAAGGCTCGAACGCTTCTTTTCGAACGCGAACTCGGGCGAATGCACGCCCACCACGACCAAACCATCGTTTTTGTAGGTCTGCGCCCAAGACTGAATGGTCGGCAATGCGCTAACGCAGTCTCCACATGCAAAGGTCCAGAAATTTACTAGGACGACCTTGCCCTTGAGGCTCTGAGGCGTCAGGGCGTCGGAACTCAGCCAACCGGTCGCACCTTCGAATGACGGCGTCTTGCCTAGTGCCGGGAGCGGCCCTACTCCGGGAACGGATACTTCGGCGATTTTGGTTCCCTGTTCCAAGGGCGACCCAGAAATCTGCTTGGTGCCCGACGTATCCGAATAGAACGGAATCGGTCCGAGTGTCTCCGGAAGGATCTCCTTGAAGCCGATCACCGCTGCCAATACGGCGACGCCCGTTAGTGTAGTGGTTTTGAAACTCATCTCCGCGCCTTTCGTGTGGTCGGCACACAGCAGTGTCGACATCGCTGAACCGGGAACTGGGCCCGGTTTACCGAGAAGATGTTTGCGCTGGCGATGTATCTGAGGTGTGTCCGCCGATGCGCCTGGATGTATCGCAGTGTTGGCCGAGGTCGCCGAATCCACCTTCTGTTCGGTCAACCTCAGCAAGACCCAGCTATTTCGGCTCTCTCCGTCTAGCTACAGGCCTCACAAATCGCGGCAACATGGCTGCAATCGGTTCCGCAGCAGCCACCGTAAATGTTCAACGCTGGCAGGCCCTTCGCCATCGCCTTATATTGTGCCGCCAAAGCAAGCGCGTCGCCCGCGTCCAACTCGTCCGACCCGTCAAGGCTGTCGTGACTTTTGCTGGACGCATTTGCCCTCACGCCGCGCAACCTCGCTGACCACTCCGCTGAGGGATCAAGTCCCGGCATGATATGGGAAGGGTGCGAGCAATTAATCATGTAGTAAGCCGGCGACCTCCCTGTGGCAGCATCTATCTGCTGTATCGCGTCTCCCAGCGATGTGCCGTCAAGGAGGCGGCCGTCTGTCTCGACCGTGAACGATATGACACATGGAACTTGGTGTTTCGCCGCCGCCAAAGCTATCCCCGTGGCTTCGGCCACCGTGGTCAAGGTGTAGCCAGTCACCATGTCGACGTCGGTGTCAGCCATCGAGGCGATTTGAATTCCGTGATACTCTTCTGCCTCCTCTACCGACAGCTCCGACAGCTTGTAGCCGTCGCCTTGCGGACCGATTGTCCCATTTATTATGATTCGAGAGGTCGCGTTACCAAACTCGGCTCGCAGGCCGGTTAGCATTTCGACGGACTCACGGTTTATTCGCTCCAACTGCGCAGAATCGTAGCCAAGTCGAAAGCCCCACTCACGGTTTGCGCGCCAAGTCGGCGTTTCGAGAATAAGGCCCTTGCCGTACCTCAGGGCCAGTTCGATGTACTCCAAATAGTATTCTCTGAGTTGCTGCCTGCCCACGGCGGTATCCCTAAGGACGAAGGTTGCAAAATGGGGAATTTCGATGCCATGTCGGAACATCAGCGTCGTGTTCATCCCCCCGTCCGTGATGAAATCACCCTGTAGACTGGCTATGGCTTGCCGGTACATCATCTGGTCTCCTCTGCTTTGATAAGAGCTGATTTCTATGTTCCGGACGGTTACCGCCCTGTTTTAGGCGACTTGGAACTGATTACAGCTGAAACCGACGGCAGAAGGCGAGCTCTCTTGGGCTCCTGTTTACAATTGAAATTCGACCGATTGGATTTGAAGCCCTCTTGCAACGCAGCGTCTTTAATCGAGGGCCTGGAAGGCCGGCGATACGGCCAATCAACGGAGCCAGAAGCTTGAAGACTTTGATTGTGGGGGCCGGGATCGGGGGGCTTGCAGCCGCTAGAGCGTTTGAGATGCAAGGATTCTCGCCGGACGTAGTCGAGCGGCAAAGTGCATCTCCCAATGCCGGCCACAGCATATTCCTACTGGGGAACGCTATGCGAGCTTTGCGCCAGCTCGGACTGGAGCACAAGGTCTCCAGCGTCGCATTTCCTGTCAACAGACAGACCATCACGACGCCGCGAGGCGCTATTCTTAATACTGTCGAGACCCGGTCAGTGTGGGGAGACTGCGGCCCCTGCGTCACATTGCGACGCCAGTCGCTCCTCGACATCTTGAGATTCTCCCTTTCAAGCAGTTCCATCAAATACGATATGACGGTTACACACACCCTGTCTCGCGCGGGCAAACGGGAGGTCCATTTCTCCGACGGAAGCTTCGAACACTATGATTTGGTCATTGGAGCCGACGGCATTCGTTCTTCCCTGCGGACCGCGGAGTTTCCAACTAATGCCCCCGTGGCTCTTGGCCTCAATGCCTGGAGGCTGCTCATCGACCATCAAGGTGGGGTCACAGACTGGACGGCGATGCTTGGAAGCAAGCTCACGCTTCTTGGTATCCCGCTGACGCACTCCAAGCTCTACGTATACGCTGACTGTCCAGCCGAGATGTTTCGATGTGGGTCGATCTCCCGGCTGAGATACCTTTTCAAAAACTTTGCTGGCCCTCTTGGATCGGTCATTGCGGGCCTCAACGACGAGACAATCGCACATCGCTCTTTGATCGAAGAAGTGCCTCTTCGCGACTACATCGCCGACCAGTTAGTTTTGATCGGAGATGCCGCACATGCGTCGTCACCAAGTATGGCACAGGGTGCAGCGCTCGCAATTGAAGACGCCGTCGTTCTTGCGGAATGCGTGTCCCGCGGCCCTTCACTCCCGGACGCGCTCAAAAGCTACCAGGCGCGCAGAAGAGATCGCGTTTCATGGGTTCGTGCGCAATCACATGCCCGCGACAAGCTCCGTGGTGCGCCAGACTTCGTTCGGAGCGTCATCCTGAGAAGCGTCGGCACGAAGCTTTATCGTCGATCCTATGCCCCTCTCCTCGAGAATTTTTGAACCTGACATCTCCGGCGCTCTTTGCGGGTAAAGGCGCTTGGCGTTCTAGGAAATGCTCATGAAACACATACTTGATCGACCCATTTGGAGCGCCCTACAAACGGACCATGCGGACCTAGCGCTCAGGCTGGGTCGTGCATGGCGTTACCCGGCGACGATTGGACCATTTGCGGCAGCTACAGACATGTCGAAAGAGAGCATGGACGATCTGGCCCGAATGCCGGTCGCCGATGAAATGATCGCGCTGTTTGAGCCGGACGATATTCCGATCCCAGAGGGCATGACATCCCTCGGGTATTTCAGCTTGCATCAGATGGTCGCGGGCAAACGTCTACCTCTTCTGCACGACCCCAAAGTAGGCGATCTGGCAGAAGCTGACGTCCCCGCAATGATGGAGTTGGCCGACTTAGCCAAACCCGGCCCCTTCTCTCTCGAGGCTCAGCGGCTGGGGGCCTTTTGGGGGATAAAAGTCCAGGGAAAACTGGTCGCCATGGCGGGTCAGCGCATGCGGCAACCAGGCTTCGTTGAATTGAGCGGCGTGTGTACACACCCGGAATTCCGCGGACGTGGATATGCCTCCCTGCTCAGCAAATACGTAGCAGGCAAAATCGCTTCGATTGGACGCAAACCCTACGTGCATGTGCACGGTACCAACACGGCCGCGCTGGCATTTTTCGGTGGTGTTGGATTTGAACTTCGCAAGAAGCTGAACCTTCGTCGGCTTACGCCGTCACAATAGTCAAATACGATAGGAACCAACATGTCCGTTATGATCGGTCGAATAATGTCCGTGTTTGTGATCGCCGCGCTAGTGGTAGATGGAGCGGTCAATCTCGTCGCACCAAACCTCCTTCGAGCAGAAATGGAGGCGCTGCAGTTCCCAACCGATTTGTCCTTTGTTATTGGCGCGCTGTGTATAGTGTCGGCGCTTCTCTACGCGGTCCCCGCTTCCGCGTTTCTCGGCGCGGTTATGATTACGGGGTTCCTGGGTGGCGCTATCTGCACACATCTGCGGGTCGGTGAGATTCTTTCACCGCCCCAAATTGTGTCGATTGTCCTGGGTACAGCGACCTGGCTGGGTTTGTATCTGCAAGACCGACGGCTGCGCCAATTGGTTTTTGCGTCAAGCCGAGACTGAACTTGTCTTCTGCCGACAACCCATCGCACACTCACAGGGTTAACGTGTGCTAGAAGGATGAGTACCGCGGGGTGACGCTAAAGGATCTCCCCGCCAATACGGGACGAAATCTCGGCGAAAAATGCGACGAGATCAGCGTTGAGGTCGTCAATGTCCTCGAGGCCAACGCTGATGCGCAGCATCAAATCCTCGCCCTCCCATTCGGTTACCGTCCGGTTTGACTTGAAGGACATCGGCGCGATGAGGCTCCGCGTCCCTCCCCAGGAAGCACCAATCGCAAAAGTTCTAAGAACATCGAGTGCAGCAGGAGCATGTCTGGTCGCCTGGGGCGTGAGCAGCACGCTGAACACCGGGCTGGTGCCCGCGAAATCTCGCTTCCATATTTCGTGCCCCGGGAAATCGGGAAGCGATGGAGATAGAACCCGCGTGACGTTGGGGTCTTGCTTGATCCGTTCCATCAAGACAGACGCAACGTTGATCGAATGGGCCAGCCGCACGCCGAGGGTTTCCATCCCACGAAGAACAAGGGCCGCATCGTCAGGTGAGGCTCCGACTCCTAAGCGTCCGAGAGCCGAACGTAACGGCGAGATCAGCGTACCGTCGTTCACAGTGATTGAACCCATCAGCAGATCCGAGTGACCGGAGATGAACTTGGTGAGCCCCTCGGTGACGATGTCAGCACCTAGTGCTAGGGGTTTGTAGTTCAACGGCGTCGCCCAAGTGTTATCGCAGCCGACCAAAGCCCCATGTCGATGCGCGATCTCGACGATGCGTGGCACATCCTGGACTTCCATGGTGGTCGAACCGGGAGACTCGCACCAAACGATCTTGGTCTTTGCGTCAATTCGGCTTTCGAGATCCGCCGTCGAGGTCGGATTGTAGAACTCGACCTCGATCCCAAATCGGGCGAGATCGCTGTTGGCGAAATCTCGAACCGGCGGGTAAACGCTGTCGGCGATCAGTATTTTGTCCCCGGAGCTCAGAAACGCAAGCATGACTATCGAGCTAGCCGCTTGGCCCGAGGGTACTAGGAAAGTCCGCACTCCCTGTTCAAGTGCGGTCAATTTTTCCTCAAGAGTTCGGGTCGTTGGGGTCCCATAGAGGCCATAGCTGTATCCGTCATGACCACGCTCTCCGCGCCGGGCATATTCGCCGGCATTTTTGAACACGATAGTCGATGCCCTATATGTGGCAACGCCAAGGCTATCGAAGCCTTCCATATTGACTTGGGGCGTGAGCACGCACTGAGTAAGGTCCTTCATTTCTCTCTCCAGGAAAATCCGTGTAACGCACTAAATCATGCGGCATACTGTTCCGTCCAATGTGAACATTCCCGGGCCCACAGGACCGGGCTCCACTGGAGGCACCGACCACCGACACGCCGAAACGTTTGTCACGAGGCGTCCAGTAGCGCGCCGAGATCCCGACTTACGCCAGACGGAAGGTCGCTCGGTGCCATTGATAGGTGTCCACCTCTCCATCTCCAGCCCGTGCGCTTGTGTGCAAGCTAGGTATTTCCCGCTGGGGATGCTCACCATGTGAAGGGTGGCAAAGCCGGTCTAGCATTTCCGGGACAATGCTGACCGCAAAATGCAAGCCGCCCGCAGTTGAAATATGTCTCCATCCTTGGACAGATATTGCGCGATGCCTTCCAAGCTTCGTTTGGAGAACATCGCTGAGAACATTCGGGTGATGTGAGCATTGTCGATCTCCTCATCTATGGTGAGGCTGTAGTCGATCGTAAGAGCGCCCTGGTCGCAGTTCTGTAAGCTCGGCTTCATCTGATTGAAGTCGGAGGCATTCAGGATCGCGTAAAGCGATTGATCACCTGTACAGGATGATCGGCCATCAAAGGAGGTTGCGGCGGAAACAACGGCATTGGTGACTTCACTCATATTTCCATCCTCGCTCGAAGGGAGTACGACCGGGCGCTCTAACTCTGGATCAATCGCGTGTTTTGCGTACCTGGCGGCATATCGAGAGCTCACAGGTATTTTCGTCAGCGGTCTGGATAGTCTTAGGGACCGTCTGATTGGTGTCGCATTGATGTTCATTGCGAACATAACGATCATAGAGCGTCAGTCCCGCGATTCGCTCGGAGGGATAACGGAGAATGACAGCACCATCTCTGTCGACGATGTCTCTTGCCATGCCGCAAGTAAGCGAGGCTGCTGGCCTTCTCTCGATTGCAGATGCTACATCTGCGGCAAACATCGAGGTCGCGATGGTTGCGATGATTGCGGTCGCCCGCGTCGCTCTTGTGAAGCAGGGGCTTGCCGCGAAGCGACGAGCAGCATTGATGGGGCTGGTTGCAGTGTTCATGGTCATTGGAATGTCCCTTTCTCTGAGCCTATCATTAGGCGGTTTCGACGATGGAAGTGTCGACGTCTCGTCGGGGGTCCTCCTGCATCCTCAATGGATGCAGGAGGGATAGACTTTACTTGCCGCCTGCGGCGGCCTTCTCGATCAGCTTCGAGACGGCATCGGGATGGGAAACCATGAGGACGTGGGAGGCACCTTTGACCACGATCGTCCCCTTCGCCTTGGCCCGGTCCGCCATCCATGCCATTGCCTTAGCAGGGATGTTTTTGTCAGCGTCGCCATAGATGAACCACGATGGAATGGTCTTCCATGCGGGTTCACCAGCAGGCTCTTTCAAAGCCGCCTCGGTAATCGGACGTTGCCCAGCAGCCATCAATTTTGCTTCGGCTGCCGGCACGTCTGCTGCGAACTGGCTGCGGAATTTCGACTGCTCGATGTACAGATCGTGCCCGCCGTCAGGTAGCGTCACTGGGGCGGCCAAAGTTGGGGCCAAGGTGGAGCCCGGGAACTTACCGCTGAGGTCGGCCGCACTCTCCCCCGCCTCGGGGGCAAACGCTGCCACATAAACGAGCGCCTTCACATTGTCATGGCCATTGGCAGCATTCGAAATCACGCTGCCACCATAAGAGTGGCCGACAAGAACGACCGGGCCCTTGATACCCGCGAGGATTGAAGAGACATACGCGGCGTCGCCTTTGACGCTGCGAAGGGGATTTGCCGCGCCAACCACCGGATAGCCGTCGGCTTCAAGGTCCTTTACGACACCGTTCCAACTATTCGATTCCGCAAAGGCACCGTGGACCAGCACTACAGTTGGCTTCTGGTCCGCCATTGCTTGTCCGGCAAAAGCCATGGCTCCTGCAGTGAAAGCGGCGAGAATATGAGCTTTGGGGGGCATGTGATCTCCTCTTGGTAAGAATGACCACACGATATGACCCCGGCGATGTATCCTCGTTATGTCGAGAAAATGCCTCTGTGTAAGCAACTATGTTAGAAGCCGCCTCTGTACAGATCGGTACATATATTTCGGCACCAGCTCACGGAGTTTGCCTGGACGCAACGCACCCGGCGTATCGTTACAGTCGTAACAAGGCGCGATCGCGCTGAAACGAAAATGTAGCGAGTGTCGCAGAGAGAATTGGAGACTACCCAGTGTCTCTACAGCATCCGAGGTCAACATGAGCGTATCCGTCAGTCAATTCCCTCTCCACCCGCTGGTGCTTTCTGCGAGATCGTTGAGGGACACACTCAATGAACGCAGCGCAGACACCGACGAACTAAGTAGACTTCCCGAGAACACGATCGCGGACCTCCAACGAGCCGGTCTAATGAGCGCGCTCGTTCCAGAGGAATTTGGTGGAGCGGAAGTTGGGCTCGAAGTTTTTTACGATATCGTCCAGGAGTTGGGGAAAGCGGACGGCTCAGTCGCATGGACATACGCGATTATGGGATCGGCAAGTTGGATGGTGTCCACGTTCTATTCTGAGGCTGTGGGCCGACAGGTGTTTGAAAGCGGCAATCCTCTCACCGGCGCCGTCCTTGCTCCGACTAAGATCGCCGCTCGAATAGTGGACGGCGGCGTCCTCATCCAAGATGGTCAGTGGTCCTTCAATAGCGGTGTCAACCATGCAGGTTGGAACATTCTCGGTATTCCGGTTTTAGACGACCAAGGAACTCCAACGCATGTTTTCCACGGCCTGGTGCCGATCGGCAGCCTCGCCATCCAGGATGACTGGAATTCGATCGGCCTTCGCGGTTCAGGAAGTTGCTCTGTCTCGGTCAGCAACCTTTTCATTCCCGATGACTGGCTCGCATCACATCAAGATATTCTTTCAGAGAACTATCCTAGCGATCGCGCCAGTTCGCTGCCGCTTTTCAAGCAAGCCGTTGTCCCAACAATCATGGTCACGATGTCCTCGACGGCCATCGCTATAGCCAAGGGAGCTCTCGATCGCTTTATCGAAAACTCGATGAAGCGGAAAATCGCAATGACGTTCTATCCCAAGCAGAGCGAAGCAGCAGTAACGCATCTTCAGGTGGGTGAGGCGACGGCAAAAATTGATGCGGCAGATATCATTGTACGACGCTCAATCGATGATATCCAGCTAGCTGCGAATACGGGCCGCAGTCTTACCAGAGAGCAGAAAGCAAGGATCTGGCGTGATGCGGCATTCGCATCTCGTCTTGCCTGGGAAGCCGTGGATTTACTGGCTGACGCTTCTGGAGGCAGTTTCGTCAAGGAAGGGAACTCATTGAACCGTTGCTGGCGTGACCTCCGCGTAGCGGTGTCGCATGCCGGCCTGTCATCTACCACCGTGTATGAAGCCTACGGTCGCGTGATTTACGATCTGCCATCGAACTCCCCGCTTCTTCCGGGCTAATATCGCCTGAACTGATGCGAGGGTAGCCGCGTAGCTTTCGAAAGACGAAGGCGCTTGACGCAACCGCGAAGGCGGAGCGATCCGGCTATCCAGATCAGCTCCGCTCGATCAGCATGAACGTCTTCCCTATCGCACGCTGAGCGGTTGCGACGTCCCGTCGAGTGTAACTTGAACGTTTCGCCCGGCCAGCAAGCCGACGGCAGCCATAGCCACACTGAGCACTGCACAGATATAGAGAGGCGCACCCCATCCGCCCGACGCGTCATGGATTGAACCTACCAGTGTCGGCCCGGTTGCGGCCAAAAGATACCCGATGCACTGCGACATCCCTGAAAGCGCTGCCGCATCGGTAGCGTTCACCGTTCGCAAGCTTACGAAAGACAGCGCCAAAATCAGACCACCCCCAGCGCCGAAGCCGAAGAATACGATCCACAATACGGCGAGACCGGGCAAGATGTGCAAGCCCATTAGCCCAACCATGATCGAAAGGGAAAGAAGGCAAGCCGCATGCCGCTGATCCTTCATTCGGGGCGCGAGAGGAATAAGCACCAATCCAGGCAACGCCGTGGAAAGCAATAGAACTCCATGCATCGACCCTGCCTGTGCCTCAGTGAAGTTGGCATCGCGTAAGATAGCGGGCAACCAGCTCACACCGACATAGTAGAGAAAGCAATCGAGCCCGAGGAAAAGTGTCACCTGCCATGCCAACGGAGAATGCCAAATACGTCCTTGGCCAGCTGACTTCTTCGTAGAAAGCGTTGCGGCTGCTTTATTGCGTAGCTGGGGCAGCCATGCCAAAGCGGCAACGATCGGAAGCAGCACGGATGCAGCGAGAGCCAGTCGCCAGTCCGAGCCTTCCATGTGCGCGAATGGAACGGCCAATGTCGACAGGGCTGCTGCGGTGCAACCCATGACCAGAACGTAAGCCGCGGTCAGCGACGCCACCCGCTCAGGAAAATCACGTTTCAGAATACTTGGCAGAAGAACGTTGCCGATCGCTATCCCGCCACCGATGATAGCCGTTCCGATGTACAAAGCAGGTCCAGACCCGGAGGACCTCACGAAGATTCCGCCGGCGATGACAATGAGAGCCATCATCAGCGCCCGCTCCAGTCCAACTCGGTTTGCAAGGCCCGCAGCGAACGGTGATACGAGCGAGAACGCCAGGAGTGGAAGTGTGATCAAGAGCCCTGCTTGGGCTGCATTTAGTTCGAAGGTGGCTTTCAACATGTCAAGCAGCGGCGCGACGCCCGTGAAAGGAGCGCGCAGGTTCATCGCTATCAGGAAGACACCAAATAGCAGTAGTAGACGTCGCGACGATTTGGCAACGCCGACGGGGTTTGTGTTGTCAAGCAAAGCTTCGACCTCCGCTTTGGGCTCACGATTTCGGCCCGGGATTGGATGGGATAGGATTTAAGATGGCCGCGCCGTCAAAACGCGTCAGCCAGGCTCGCCGTCGTGGTCAGCGTCCTGCTGGTTGTTTTGTGGGTCTGATCGAAACACAAGCCACATGATCGCGAAGATGAGGACAACGCTAAACACCGTCCAAACGAAAAAGAGCGGCAAGCCAAGAACGAGCGGCGTCACGCGATTGAAAACTATGCTGCCGCCAAATAGGAAGACGACCAGAAGCAACGGGATTGGTTTGGTCATAGGTTTCCTCATCGCTGAGCTCGCGTTCACCCGCCAATATGTCCTGCGGACGCCTTCAAGAGCGTCCGCAGGCTGGTCGTCTTAGCGGAGCGACCTAAACGCGGCGCGCACTTCTTCCGTGAACAGCTTCGGCTGTTCCCAAGAAGCGAAATGTCCGCCGTCCGAGACTTTGTTGAAGTAGATCAGATTGCCGTACGCGCGATCGACCCACGACTTCGGTGCCTGGAAGATTTCGCCTGGAAAGATACTTACCGCAACGGGTACCGACGGAATCTTGTCGAGAGCGTTGAAGTTGTTTGTCTTGTCTTCCCAGTAGATCTGAGCGGCCGACGTTCCCGTCTCAGTGAACCAATACAGCGAGATATCGTCGAGCATCTCGTCTCGGGTGAGGACCTTTTCCGGCTGCTTGTTGCTGTACGTCCAAGTTACGAACTTGTCGTACATCCACGCTGCCATACCGACCGGCGAGTCGACGAGGGAATAGCCGATGGTCTGTGGGCGGGAAACCATCATGGCAGCATAGGCAGAATTTTCACGATAGAAATCAGCGAGCTGTTTGTATGTCGCCACTTCTTCGCTGGTAAGCGAAGCGGGCGGCGGATCACCCGCGGCCAGGCTGTGGGCAATGTCCTTGGGCACAACGGCCGGCATGCTGAGATGGATACCGAGTAGCCCCGGCACGTTCTGGTGAGCCATACGCTGCGAGATGACTGATCCGCAATCGCCGCCCTGGGAGACGAACTTCTCATACCCAAGGCGGTTCATGAGGGTTCCCCATGCCCGGCCGATGTGATCCGAACCCCAGCCAGTGGTCGTTGGCTTTCCAGAGAAGCCAAAGCCGGGAATCGATGGAACCACCAAGTGGAATGCGTCTTCTGCCTTACCGCCGTGAGCAGTCGGGTCGGTCAAGGGATCAATGACCTTCATCATTTCGAGGATGGAGCCTGGCCATCCGTGGGTCATAATGAGCGGCATTGCATTTTCGTGCTTTGACTTCACATGAATGAAGTGGATGTCCAGTCCGTCGATCTCGGTGATGAACATTGGAAGCGAGTTGAGCTTTGCCTCGATCTTCCGCCAATCGTAGCCATTCTGCCAGTAATCGACGAGGGAACGGAACTGCTCAAGCTGAAGGCCCTGCGAGTCGTCCGCGACATTTTCCTTTTGCGGCCACCTGGCCATCGCCAAACGCTGCTTGAGTTCGGTGATGGCACTATCAGGGACGTTCACCTTGAAAGGCTTGATTTCGTCTGAAGATGCGCCGGTCGCAAAGGAAAGCGCGGGGTTGATCATTGTGACCGCCCCGGCGATAGCCGCCGTGGCCATGAAATTGCGACGGTTCATATTCATTAAAGAGGATGACATCGGGATGCTCCATTTGAGATCGGAAAGTACCCCCCATAACTGCTGGGCCGATGTATCTGTGGTATGTCTCGAACGGTAGCTTTTTGTATCGTTGGTTGTCGGAGGGACGTCGTTCTACATAGGATTACACGAACGAGATTATCTGCAACCGGGTAACCAGTCGCGACTTTGCTGATGTCGCCTCCCGGGCTTAGCCGCCAAAAGACAAGAGCTTGCCCTTGATGTTGGAGAGCAAGCGGCTGGCGGCGGGCGGGAGAGCACGCCCTCTCCTTACCATGAGACGCAACTTGGCTGACTGGCAAAGCTGGTGGTCGATATCTATCAGCGCCAATTCGCCAGTGGCAACCTCAGACGCCACGGCGACTCCCGCTCCGATAAATGCCATCCCCTGAGTAGACTTCACGTACTGCTTCAATGCAACAACGGAGCCACTGGTGAAAGCGGGGCGGAACGTTATGTGTTCCGAGTATTGCAATGCTTCGATCAGTTGGGAAACTCCGTACCCCGATGGCATCAGCGCGAGGGGGAATTCGCCCATCCTCTCGAGCAGCGGAACTGAGCTGCTTCGTGTCAGGGGGTGCCCAGCCCGAACGAGAAGCTTTGTCGGAGCAGCTACAGTCGCGACGAAGTTGATCTGCGCCTCAGCTTGAGGATTATAGGCCAATCCCAGGTGAGCGTTGTCCTCCGCAAGTTCGCTCATGATCTTCCGGACAGGAAGCGCCTCGAGCGTCACGTTCAATCGCGGATGCTCAGAGCAGAACGGACCAATGACCTGCTGCACGAGGTGGTCGACGTAGCCCTCGCTAAGGACAATGCGCACCGAGCCCTCGTCGAGCATTTCTATCGCATCCAGTCGCTCGCTGAGTTGGTGACGGTGGTCGCGGCAACCTCGCACATAATCCATGACATGTTGTGCCGCCTCATTCGGTTTCATCCCGCGCGCTTGGCGCTCGAACAGCACGTGCCCAATTTCGTCTTCAAGCAGCGATATCTGGCGGGTTATCACCGATGGCGCGGTATTGAGAAGATCTGCGGCACCGCGGATTGATCTCCGTTCGAAAACCGCTTGGAAATATCTGAGCCTGGCTTGGTTGAGTTCTCGCACGTCGCACTCCATCGTTGCCCTGCAGGCAACGCTTCTACACTTAAATTGCTATTGATGGAACACAGAACTCGGCTCATGATCCTCTCATCAACCGACGGCCTCTAAGGACTTTGAGACACCAGCGATATCGTTCCGCTGAATCACCGGCTTTCGGAAAACGCATTTTTTCGCCTAAAGAAAGGAATTACCGTGAATATCCTGATTGCCGGCTTTCAGCACGAAACCAACACGTTCGCACCTACGAAGGCGACATATGCAAGCTTCTTGAACGGAGAAGACTTTCCGTCGATGGCTCACGGACAAGACGTCCTGAAGCTTGCAGATGTCAATATCCCCATCGGAGGGTTCATCAAGCATGTAACTGGGCTTGGCCATTCCGTAACGCCGGTCGTCTGGGCGGGCGCAGGTGCTTCAGCACATACAACGACCGATGCGTACGAGCGTATTGCCGGGGAAATCATCGAAGGTGTGAAGAATCTCACCTACGATGCGATTTATCTCGATCTCCATGGTGCGCAAGTGACCGAGGACCTCGACGACGGAGAAGGTGAGTTAGTATCGCGCGTTCGCAGTATCGTGGGACCGGATGTAAAAATCGTCGTCTCGCTGGATTCCCATGCGAACGTCACCGACCTTCTGTGGAGGGTTGCGGACGCGGTCGTCGCTTATCGGACCTATCCGCACGTGGATATGGCAGAGACTGGAGTACGTGCGGCAAAGCTTCTCCTACACCTGCAAGCGTCGGGCAAGCCCTTGGCACTGGCATCGCGGAGATTGCCATTCCTCATCCCTGTCAATGCGATGTCGACGATGCTGCAACCAGCACGAGGTATGTACGATTTTCTGGAAGAACTCGAAACCGACGTCGTTTCCTTGTCGTTTGCACCCGGATTCCCTGCGTCCGATTTCGCCGAGTGTGGTCCTACCGTATGGGGATATGACGACGATAGCGGCAAAATCGATACCGCTGTTGAGGCATTGTATAATTGCGTCCTGGATGCCGAGACTGCTTGGAGCGTCGAGTTTGAGAAGCCCGATGACGCGGTGCTTCACGCGATGCACGTTGCGGCGTCCGCAGGAAAACCCGTCATTCTGGCGGATACGCAGGACAATCCAGGCGTTGGAGGGACCTCGAATACCACCGGGATTTTGAAGTCATTGCTCCGGAACGGAGCAAAAAATGCCGCTCTCGGATTAGTTTGTGATCCTGTTGCAGCGGCTGCAGCCCATAAAGCCGGCGTTGGTGCGCAGATCGAGATCGCGCTCGGCGGCTGCGCACAAGTACCAGGTGACACGCCTCTTGTCGCAACTTTCACGGTGGAAAATCTCTCTGACGGAAAGCTCGTCTACGGAGGGCCTATGATGCACGGAAAGCAGGCCGAGCTCGGTCCATCGGCTCAGTTGAAAATCGATGGTGTCCGCATCGTGGTCACATCGAACAAAGCTCAGCTGCTAGATAGAAACATGTATCGCGCAGTCGGCATCGAGCCCGAAAATATGAGCATCCTGGTAAATAAGAGTTCGGTTCATTTTCGCGCTGATTTTTCTGCGATAGCAGAACAGATCATCGTGGTCGAAGCACCGGGGCCGTTTTCGGCGAACCCTGCAGATTTGCCCTGGCGCAATCTGCGTGAGGGTATTCGACTGAGCCCGAACGGAAAAGCTTTTGCGAAAAAAGTCGCGGCCAATCAGGCAGCCGAATAAGACAGACAAAGGATCGGTGCAATGAGCGTTTACGACCGGCTGAGAGACCTAAATATAGAACTTGGTGACGTGGCGGTGCCGGCCGCCTCTTATCTCCCCTACATTCGATCGGGAAAGCTGCTTTACCTCTCAGGACATCTTGCGAAGCGTGGTGGTCTCGTCTGGGCCGGGCAGCTTGGGGAAAGGGTTTCAATAGAGGAAGGTACTCAAGCTGCGAGGGCAGTCGCGATCGATCTGATTTCCACGCTCCATCACGCGAGCGGCGACCTCAACAAGTTGGAGATGATCGTTAAGTTGACTTCGATGGTGAACTCGACAGGTGATTTCGATAATCAGCATTTGGTTACGAACGGTGCAAGCGACTTGCTTGCCGAGGTATTCGGCGACAAAGGTCGCCATGCTCGTTCCGCCTTCGGAGTGGCGCAGTTGCCCTTGGGCGCATGCGTGGAGATCGAGCTGATCGCGCAGGTTGCCTGACTTTTAGCGACCTGAGACTGAGGGCATCGCGCAACCGATGCCCTCTTCTGCGCTATGAGTTGTCAATTTCGCGCCTTCAAACTTTGCCCGGCGCTGCGTCAGCGGTACATAGCCGGAGACTATGCCTGCCCTAGATCATTTCGATTTTCCGCACGGGCTCGATGACTACAGTGACGGTTAACAACCGAACTGGGAGCGTCAAATGTATAGAGAAAATGTCCTCAAGCGCCGATTGAAGAACGCCGAAAAGGCGTTTGGAAGCTGGAATGTTCTGGCTAGCAGCTTTGCAACCGAGGTGATGGCATACTCGGGCTTTGATTTCATAATAATCGATCACGAGCATGGCGTCGGCGATCTCGGAACGCTGGCGCACCAGCTACAGGTGCTGGGCGCTAGCCCTGCGACGTCGCTGGTTCGCGTGCCGGGACACGATGTTAGCTACATCCGGCGTGTACTTGATCTCGGCGCTGAGGGTATCGTTGTTCCCGCGGTTGCCACCGCGGCCGAGGCACGTGCCGTTGTCGCTGCCAGCTATTATCCGCCATACGGTATTCGAGGCGCGGCCCCTGGCACGATAAGGGCGTCAGGTTTTGGTGCGGCGGCCAAGGAATACGCCAAGACAGCCAATGAGAACGTGCTGGTGGTCTGTCAAATAGAAACGGTTCAAGGCGCGACGAACGCCGCCGAAATCGCCGCAGTCGATGGCGTCGATATGATATTCGTGGGTCCTTACGATCTATCCGCGTCCGCGGGCAGAATGGGTGAGATGGATCACCCGGAAGTACTGGCTCTGATCGACCAGATCGAGTTCCACGCTAACGCTGCCGCTGTCCCGCTTGGTACCGTCCTTCGTCCTGACATGTCGTTGGAAGACGCGTACGCGCGCGGCTACCTGATGGTCGCAACCGGGAGCGACTCCACGAGGCTTCGTGCAGCGTGCGTTGCCGACGTCGCCAATTTCAGCAAGATCACGGGACGCTGAGGAATACGATGTCGAGAACCAGAATAAAAATCGCCCTTCGCGCCTATGATCAATTCTGCCCGTTGATCAACGGTGCTGTCAGCCATCCCGAATTCGAATTCGATGTAGACTTCCGTGCCCCACTATCTGACGACTTCTCGTCCGGTTTTCATGCGCGGGAGATCTCCTTCAACAGGTATGTTCTTGGGCATGCGAGAGGAGAACGGAACCTGATTGGACTCCCAGCTTTCGTTTTACGCGGCTTCCGTCACCGAAACTACATCGTCCGACGTGACTCGCCCCTCACCAGTCTCTCGGAATTAAAGGGCCGCAGGATTGGTACCAACTCGTGGGGTGATACCGGAACAATGTGGTCCCGCGCCGCGCTGCGCGAATCTGGTGTGGGGGTCAGCGATGTCAGTTGGGTCCTTGGCGATCTCGACGACGTCACCAAGCTCAAGCCGCGAGCGCCGACAGATGCCAAGCCTCCCGCCGACACTCTTTACCTCAGCGAGGGACAGACTTTGCTAGGTGCTTTGCGCGATCACAGTCTAGACGCCGTCACGACTGCCTTCATGCCGCCTGCCGTCTACGAGCGAAACGGAGAGTTCCGCCGTCTGATTACGGACTTTCGAAAAGCCGAGCTTGTCTATCACCACCAAACTGGAATCTATCCCGTTTTCCACATCATGGCCGTTCAGCGCTCGTTTGCCGAAACGTTCCCCGACGCGGTCCGAGCGATTTACCAAACGCTCCAGGACTCTTGGAATACGTGGTGGACGAAGACGACAAACTTCGGTGAATCATCTCCGTGGGCGATCGAGGAGGCTGAAACCATGCTGAATCTCTTTCCCGATGACGTCTTTCCCTTTGGCACTCAGTCGGCATCCCATCGCCGAATGCTTGGAGCGGTCTGCGACGAACAGCTCCAACAGAATCTGGTCACCGTTCCCGCGGATCCGGAAGCACTGTTCTCTGATTTCGAAAAGCTTGCCGCCCGCTAGCCGAACTTCTCGCAAGCCGCCTTAAAATGCTGCACAAATATCTGGGTAAGCTGAGATGGACGGCGGTTGGGGTAAACCAGTTGCAGGGTAACATCGATCGCAGGAACGAACGGCCGCGCGGTGATTCGTTCTTGCGAGTGATAAAAGAGCGAGTATTCGTCGACCAACGCGATTCCAAGGCCATTTTGGACGTGAGGATAAACGTGCACAACACTATCGACGGTCAGAATCTGATCGGGGCGCGGCAGCCCGTTTTCGATAGCCTTCTCCAGCTGGGCGACGAGCCATTGATGGCCGGGGGGATAGGAGATAAGCGCGTGGTGCTGGAGATCTGACTGATTGACGACATCCTGGCTCTCAAGCGGATGCCCTTTAGGCATGATGCAGAAGAGCCGACCCGAAGAAACCGTCTCAACCTGCAGGCCCTCCTGTTCGGCTTCGCCTGTTCCAAAGGAGACGGCCAGATCGACACCTTCCGCAGCTACTGCGTGATAAACCGCTCTCTTTGGCCTAACGAGCAAGTGTACCCTGGCATCTGGGCGCTCTTCAAGGAAAGTCTTCACTGCCTCGGCAACAAGCCCATTCCCGAGCGGTGGGATGGCGGCAATGCTCATGAGCTGCGAGACGTTTCTCTGTATCTGAGAAATGGCGTCGGATACCGAATGCAGGTACCTGAAGTTGCTCTGTAACGCGCCGTGGAGGATCATTCCTTCGTTCGTCGGCACCAGACGTCCGCGGTCTTTCCTGAACAAGGCAAGACCAAGTTGATCTTCCATGCGTTTGAGCATTGCACTGACAGTAGGTTGGGAGACATGAAGGTTCTCCGCCGCGGCGGTGACGCTGCCTGCTTCCACAACTGCATAGAAGACCTCCAGTTGCCTTAAACTCAGGTTGCCTAAAGATGCGATAGCAGCCAACACCTACTCCCCTATCAGCCTCCTGGATAGCAATGGTTCCCACAATCCGCTGCATTTAGCTTCCGATCAAGTAACGCACCGATTATTGATCGAAACGCCCCATAGCTTTTCCCTATGTAGCTCTAAAACAATTGGCCTTTCAAGATTTGCGTTGAATCCATCTAATACCAACAGTGAAAACGCCGATCTGCGATGAGCCTCCACGGTTAAGGACAAGAGAGGCGGGTGCGGCTTCAGAGGAGGACAGTTCATGTCGGTAGCAATCCAAGCGGGAGACACACCCGCGCAGCAGGTTTCTAACGAGGGAATATACGATGTGTCGCGGGCGGCAGAGCGCGCAAACCCGATGCGTTGGATTCTCCTGCTGCTGGTTATCGCCTTCGCGACACAATTCGGGTGGCAGTTAGCCACAAACCCCAACCTCGAATGGCAAACAGTGCTCCACTGGCTGTTTGATCCGTCCGTGATGCAGGGCCTTTGCGTAACCCTTGGTCTAGCCGTAGCGGCTATGCTCATCGGAACCGCGATCGGACTTCTACTTGCGATAGCACGAATGTCAGAAAGCACACTCGCCAGGACACTCTCGGGGCTCTACATTTGGTTTTTCCGTGGTACTCCAATGCTAGTGCAGCTTATCTTCTGGTACAATCTTGCTACCCTCTTTCCCACGTTGTCGATCGGTGTCCCTTTCGGACCGACATTTCTGAGTTGGGAGACCAACACCGTTATCACTCCTCTGACCGCTGCGATCGTGGGGCTGGCCCTCAACGAGGCCGCGTATATGGCCGAGGTCATTCGCGGCGGACTTCTATCGGTTGATCCGGGGCAACGGGAGACAGCACAGGCGTTCGGGATGACCAGAGCTCGCGCGCTTCGACGGATCGTAATCCCACAGGCCATGCGCGCTATCATTCCGCCGACAGGAAACCAGTTCATAAGCTTGATCAAAGGGACATCGCTGGTCAGTGTCATTGCCATGAACGACCTGCTCTATTCTGTCCAAGCAATCTACAACCGCACATTCGAGATCATCCCGTTGCTGCTGGTTGCTGTGCTTTGGTATCTGCTCGTCACGTCGATACTCAACATCGGCCAGTCCCGGATCGAGGCCTACTATGGCCGTGGTGATCGAAGCAGAAGCGCGATTCCGAGCGGAAAGATAGCTGAGTTGAACGAGGAGGGTGTACGATGATCACGCATTCAGTCAGTCCAGAGACATCAAAGCCGCTGGTTAGCGCAGTCAACGTCCACAAGTCCTTCGGCGACCTGGAGGTTCTGAAAGGGATCGATCTCGAAGTTCGGGCGGGCGAAACGATTGTAGTACTGGGCCCTTCCGGTTCTGGGAAATCCACATTTCTCCGGTGTATCAACCATCTCGAGCGAATACAGCAAGGAGCCATCAGAGTAGGTGACGTTCAGGTCGGCTACGAGGTTCGCAACGGCCGTGTGTATCATGCACCTCCATCCACTTTGGCGCGCCAGCGCAAGGGAATTGGGATGGTGTTCCAACAGTTCAATCTCTACCCGCATCTAACCGCACTCGAGAACATCACCGAGGCCCCGATCGGCGTATACAAGGAGCGAAGGTCGGATGCCGAGGAATACGCCTACACACTCTTGGAGCGGGTCGGTCTCCGACACAAGGCGAACGCGTATCCCCGTCAGCTTTCCGGCGGGCAACAGCAACGAGTTGCGATCGCGCGAGCGCTCGCCATCAAGCCGAAGCTGATCCTGTTCGACGAGCCGACCTCCGCGCTAGATCCCGAATTGGTAGGAGAGGTGTTGGCGGTTATGCGTGACCTCACGAAAGAGGGGATGACCATGATCGTGGTCACTCACGAGATCGGATTCGCGAAAGAGGCGGCCGATCGCGTGGTCTTTATGGACGGCGGCAAAATCGTCGAGCAGGGAAGTCCGCAGGATGTCCTCGTCAATCCAAAGCATCAAAGGACACGCGCGTTTCTCAATCGTTTCATCTGAAGGCAAAAGATAAGTAAGAGCGCATCGCGCCTAACCAAGGGAACAGTTCATGTTGAAGAAAACCATTAGTGCTGCGTTGATCTTCGCGCTCACGGCGGGAGCCATACCCGCGTCGGCAACCGAAAATACAATTCCCAAGCAGCAATTGAATGAGAAGCTGCGGGCAATGCTGCCCGAGAGTATTCGGGAGCGCGGCTACATAGTTGCAGTCAACTGGGGCTCCTATCCACCGTATGAAATCGTCATGAGTCCTACTGAACTGGAAGGCGCGAGTGCCGAACTTGCCACGGCCTTTGGAGAGCTGTTCGGGGTCGAAATGAAACACCAGACAGTCAGCGGTCTCGCGGCAATGCTCGCGGGATTCGATGCCGGCCGATTTGATATGGCGATCGGTCCCAGCGGAGATTTTCCCGACCGCCGTGGCAAGATCGACTTCATCGATTGGGTTAAAGAGTACGTGGCATTTGCAGTGCCACATGGAAATCCCAAGAACATAGGTAGCTTGGAAGATGTCTGTGGTTTGAGGATAGCGGTGATGGCCGCCGGTTCAGCCGAAAGGGTCCTTAAAGCGAAGGCGCAAGAATGCGAGACGTCGGGGAAACCCGTCCAAGTGCAGTCTTTCCCTGACCAGAACACTTCCATCCTCGCCGTTCGATCTGGCCGCTCAGATGGATTCTTCTCCGGTCAGGCACCGCTGACATATTTTGTCTCACAATCTTCGAGCCAGTTGGGGCTCGCGGCCGCGAGCCTGCCCAACGGCTTCGGAGATATTTACCAGGGCACAATAGCTCCCAAGGGCTCGCCTTTAAGCGCAGCACTTCTCGCTGGTTTCGAAGTCCTATTCGAGAATGGGACCTACGAAGCCGTCATGAAAAAGTGGGGCCTTGAGGGAAACATGCTTCCCAAGCCGGGCATCAACCTGGCCAAATAGGTTCGGCTAGCTCGGAGGAATGGGGTGGCTATCCGAGGAGGGAGGGGTGATCCTCGGATAGCCTTACCGACGCCAAACGCCAGACACGCCGGGCCGGAATTCGTTTTTTAGTTATCGCTTCCGCTGCATATCGATCGGTGTAATGGCCCCATAAATATCCGGACACGATCTCCCACTTAACAAGTGTGCGAGGTAATGTGCCCATTATGACCAGTCACAGTCCTAAGATAGAAGTCCTGTCCGGCCCAGAGCGCCGCCGTCGCTGGTCGACGGCAGAGAAGCTCGCCATCATCCAGGAGACATATGAGCCGGACGCAACCGTGAGCATCGTTGCTCGACGTTATGGCATTCAGCCCAACCAGTTGTTCACCTGGCGTAAGCTTGCCACCCAAGGAGCTCTGACGGCAACTGCTGCCGAGGAAGATGTCGTTCCAGCATCCGAATATCGTGCCCTTCAGAACCAGGTCAAAGAACTACAGCGTCTGCTCGGCAAGAAGACGATGGAAGGCGAGATTCTCAAAGAGGCGCTTGAGATCGCCACCGGCCCAAAAAAACACCTGTTGCGCTCGCTGTCATTGCCGAAGGGAAGTTCCCGATGACGGCTGTGTGCGAGACTTTTGGTGTTGCCCGGTCAAACATGGCGGAGCGAGTGAGACAGCGTCCTTCCAAAGCCCGTGGTCGGCCGCCCTTCGCGGATGATGATCTCGTCGACGAAATCAAAGCGATCATCTCCGAGATGCCAACCTATGGATACCGCCGGGTTCATGCGCTCTTACGCCGTAAAGCCCGTAACGAAAGCCGCTCATGGCCGAACGTCAAACGCGTTTATCGGGTGATGAAGGTGCATGACCTGCTTCTCGAACGCCATACTGGAGCCATTGATAGCCGTCGCCACGATGGTCGTGTCGCTGTCGCTCAATCGAATTTGCGTTGGTGCTCGGACGGTTTCGAAATCGGCTGCGATAACAAAGAAAAGGTCCGCGTTGCCTTTGCGCTCGACTGCTGTGACCGCGAGGCAATTGCCCATGTCGCCACTACTGAAGGCATCAAAAGCGAAGATGTTCAGGACCTTGTCATCACGGCCGTCGAAAACCGCTTCGGCCGCATCAATATCCTTCCTAAGCCCATCGAATGGCTGACTGACAATGGATCGTGCTTTATTGCGTCAGACACGAGATCGCTGCTGCTGGACATCGGGATGGAGCCTCGTACGACCCCGGTCCGCAGCCCTCAGTCCAACGGAATGGCTGAAGCCTTCGTAAAGACGTTCAAACGCGATTATGTCTCGGTCAATTCCATTCCGGACGCTAAAACTGTCATCGCCCAACTGCCACTGTGGTTCGAGCACTACAACACGCTTCACCCGCATAAAGCTTTGGGATATCGCTCACCGCGCGAGTTCTTAGACCGTCAAACAGAAATCTGATCCTGTCCGGTTTTTATGGGGCAACTCCAATCGGTAGCGTCGTCAGGCATATTCAGCGGCATACTTGTATCCGCAGTATTTCCGAAAAGCTTAGATTTGCATGTCAGTGTATGGGGCGCAGAACGCCGCGGTTCCGCGCCATCGCAGATTTGCATTACGTTACAAAACCACACCTAACTCGACACATTGGGGATACTTCCAGGGTGTGAGCTCCTTTCAACGAAGGAGTTCAAAGATGACACCGATAAGTATCGACGGTCCGTTATGGACGCTAGCGTTAGTCAACCTCTGCGTTGTTCTCACGCAAGTCATTGCAACAACGCGATTGGTACCAGTGCGCCATCTCGCTGGTTCTGCGTCTAGCCGTGCATCTTCGGCGATTGCGGCTATTGCGCTACTTGCAGTAATACCCTTGAATTCTGCCGCGGCAGCTGACGTTCGCGGACCGGGCAATCCCGCCGCGAAAAGCCGTACAGGCAACACCGAAGTCACGTCGAACATCCGAGCGTCCTTTCGAAGTGCCTTGCCCGTGGAGGGCCCTGCCCCGTCCATCGCCGGCGCAACAGATTGGATTAACTCTCAACCCTTGTCGCTCGACAAGCTCAAAGGCAAAGTCGTTCTCATCGATTTTTGGACGTACTCATGCATCAACTGCATCCGTACCCTGCCTTATGTGAAAGCGTGGCGGGACAAATATAAGGACATGGGCTTTGAGGTCATTGGCGTCCACGCTCCTGAGTTTGCGTTCGAAAAGCGCCTGGACAACGTCCGGGATGCAGTTGAGAATTTCAAGATCGACTTCCCGGTAGCCCTAGACAGCAACTACCGCATTTGGCGGGCCTACGAAAACATGTACTGGCCTGCGCTCTATCTGATTGATGCCGAGGGTCGAATTCGCCATCACCAGTTTGGCGAGGGATCCTACGAGGAGATGGAAGCAGCCATCCGCGACCTGATCCGTGAGGCTGGCTCCAGACCATCACCGGAGTATTCATCTCCCTCAGCAGCCACCGGCGCTGAGATCGCCGCGAGCGCTCAACCCGCCCTATCTGATGAAACTTACCTTGGCTACGAGCAGGCGCGGAACTTCGCCTCCATTGGCGGTGCGGCGCGGGACACCCCGAAGAAGTATTATTGGGATCGCCTTGATCTCAATGGCTGGGGACTAACAGGCGAGTGGACTGTCGGGGCGGACTCCGCCGTCCTTGATCGGTCATTTGGCGAGATCGCGTTCCGGTTCAACGCTCGCGATCTCCACCTGGTGATGGGCAGCGGACCTCAAAAGAAGGCGATTCGGTTCCAAGTCCTGATCGACGGCGCGCCGCCGGGCAAAGATCACGGCGCGGATATCGACGAGCACGGTGTCGGAACCGTCACAGAGACGCGCCTCTACCAACTCGTCCGACAAAGCGGCGTTCCCACCAAACGTACCTTCACAATCAGATTCCTTGACGCTGGCGTGAGTGCCTACGTCTTCACTTTCGGATAGGAAAAACCCATGTTCAGCTTCAAAAGGCTTCTCAAGCAGACCACCGGCGTACTGCCGCTAGCCGCGGCTGGCGCTGCAGTCGTTGTATTCTATTCAACCTGGTTTACGGGCTATCCGTCGGCGGCCGAGCAGCCCAAGGTGCTGCCCGCTCCGCTGAGCGACATCGTAGAGAAGTCATCAACGCAAACGGCTGTGTTTGCAGGAGGCTGCTTCTGGGGGACACAGGGTGTCTTTCAGCACGTGGATGGCGTAATTTCAGCCAAGGCGGGGTACGCCGGCGGCAGTGCACAGACCGCCGTGTACGAATTGACGGAAACAGGCACCACAGGGCATGCCGAAGCCATTAATATTGTATATGATCCCAACAAGGTCACTTACGGCAAGCTGCTGCAAATATTCTTCTCGGTCGCGCACGATCCAACTCAGCTAGATCAGCAGGGAACAGATATCGGCAATCAATATCGATCTGCTATTTTCCCCCAAAACGAGGAACAGGCCGCAGTGGCAACGAGCTACATCGACCAGCTCAACAAGGCTCATTCTTTCGCATCGAAAATTGTCACAACGATGGAGCCGGGGAAAACGTTCTACCAAGCCGAGGACTATCACCAGAACTACCTGGTGAACAACCCTACGCAGCCCTACATCGCCTTCGTCGAGCAACCAAAGATCAACGCTCTGAGAGATCTGTTTCCAGCGGTCTGGCGTGACGAACCTCAGCTGTAGCGAGTGGACCTCCAAGCAGTAGACTCAAAGGTCGGCAGCGGTGTCATCCCACTGCCGACCTCTTTTCGTAGGCGTCTTCCTACTCCGCCCTCCCCCTCCGCCTCATGCTATTCGCTATCGAGGTCTGCAAGGAACTCGCGCAGACAACGATTGAAAGCCCCGGCGTTCTGCAAAAACGGAGCGTGCCCGGCAGAAGGAACTCGGAAGCACTCTCCGCGCCAGAGGTTACCGTATGGCACGCCATCAACATAGTCGAGGTTGACGATCGGATCCAAAACTCCGTTTGCAACTGCCGTCAAAATTCTCGTGGAACTTACCACCTCGCGCTGGTTGCTCTTCTCGGCAATGCGCGCTTGCGAAAACAGTGTTGTTCGAAAATCACCGTCGGTCCTCACAGCGGCATCTATTAATTGATCAGTCGCTTCGCTCTCAAACACTCTGTCGACGAACTGCGTTGCTTGTTCCCTCGAAAATGGTCCGTTAGCCGCGAGACCCTTGAGCAGGTTACCTCGAAAGCCTTCCGCTATATTCGCGCCGACGGGCGGTGTTCCGGTTAAGAAGAGTCCTCTGAAGTCTTTCCCGCGAGATACCATCTCGATAGCGATGTGGCCGCCTAGCGACCAACCTAAAAGAACCGGGTTGTGGACGTTTAACGCCTTCAGCGTCTCCAAGCTCGCATCGGCAAGACCTGGCAATGGATACGTCCGCTGCTTGTCCGTCGCGTCGCTCGACTCCCCATGCCCCGGCAAGTCGAAACTGATGAGGCGGTAATCCTCTCCAATTTGAGAGCGTAGCTGTTTCTCAAACACCGCGCGGCACGAGGAATTCCCATGGATCAGAACTACGTCCGGTCCGTTCGAGGGAGTCGTTTCGACTGCAACGACACCGTGCGACGTCTCTACATTGAGGATTTTTGTTGTGACCATGACGATGCTTTCCTTTCGAATTGCTCCCGAAACAATGGAGCTACGTCGTCCTCGCGATATTCTAGATTTGTCTTCCACCGGCCTCGTTTCAAAGCCACGACTTACGATGACAAGTGAAACAGGGTATTCGGACTCCCTGTGGGTGGCCAAGTTCGACCATCGGTTCTTCGGACAACTGAGATTTTGACTGTGCCATTGTTCGCCGGCGTTTGACGGCGGTGGGGTCACCCAGCCTCATAGGAAGCTCGGCACGAAAATCCGATTAGCCGATAAACACGCAACCGGACGACGTGCAGCGCATTGCTATTCCTTTGGTGAGACGCACGTTTTCACAACGTTCGATCCAGGCAAACTACCCAATTACCCGCAACTACTCCGACCACGTGGTGTCGATCGTGGCGCTCAATCGAGGTTTTAGCCGTTTGTGACGAATACCGATGTAACCAATCAGGCAGGTTTTCAAATCGTGTTGATTGACCGAGCGTCTACGGTCCGAGAAGTCATCTTGCCCCTTCTCAGCGAGTCATCAACGAAATGGACAAATCTCCTTCCCAATCGGTCGCCTCAATCAGACTTGTTACAGTCAACGGACTGCTTTTGCCCGATCTGGACTTCTACCTTCGTGATGACCAAGCCACGGCCGAGCTGGGCGAGACGTCCACGAAACCAGCTCTCAAACAGTCTTGGCTTCGTCGGCTATTTATGAGCTATGGCTACGCTGCCTGGCTGCTACACCCCTACTTCGGCCCAGGTTCCGACCGTCAACCCGAACCGGTCTCGGAGGCAAAGGGGGCTGCCGACCAGAGATGCCGTTAGCCTTTGCCATTTGACGCAGACAGCATAGGTGGCCTGCCTTCAACCACGGCCGCCCGTCTTTTAAGGGCTTCAGGTAATCCTAAAATTATGTCTCTGAGACCATCGTTCCAAACGTACTCGGATGCATCTTCTACAGTTACCCACATCGATGCACGCTGGCCCTTCTCCGGGAAGGAGGTTGCCATTGCGCCGACTTCCAACATGAAGACCGATACACGCGTGGGAACGTGCTTTCGGGCTTTGGCGTAAAAGAAGTGCGACACAGGCTCCATCTCGCAGGTGCCAAGCGCACCAATTTCCTCGAAGGCCTCTCGCGCGGCGGCATGCCAGGGACGCTCGCCCTTGTCGATCCCACCCTTGGGGATACCCCACCGCCCGTTGCGGCGGCTGCCGATCAACAGAACCTCAATGCCTGAGCCTGCGGATCTGTAGCAGATCGCCCCGGCCTGTTCGATGTGGTGTTTTGAGCCGCCGAGAGCCTTGACCATGCTAGCCGGCATAAGGCGGACAATTCCGTGCAGGATGGCCATTTTTCCGTGTCGGCGCATCGATACTCTCATCCGTGCGATCCCTTGATGCTACTATTCGTTCGCGCTACCCGTTGAGCCGCATCATTGCTGCGGCACGTGCGTATCCACCGTCCGCTCCGTCGAGAAAGTGAAGGTGAGAATTCTCACCGCCACCCGGAACGAGACAGGTCATCATGGCGTGGGACTGTCGGTGAAGGCCGTAGCGCACCAGTGACGATGCGACAGCGCATCGTAGTATCGCCTCGATCTGTTCGACTTCCTGGGGCGTGCAATCGACAGTCAATCTGAGGACATCGTCGAATTTTCGATAATCCGAATTAGAAGCAACGACAGCCCAAGTTCTATCATCAATGCTACTGCGGCCATCCTTCCGCGCAGGAACACGGAGAGGAACCGGGCTCGCACTACCATCGGCACTTTCGAAGACCTGGATGATTTGACGCGCGATCTGGCTGAAGATGAGATCGGAGGTGCTGTCCATGGGCTCGACCAGCAACGAAAGGATAACTCCGCGCTTGCTCTCGAACGGGTTCCACTCGCACGACAGGCCATCGAGGTTGGGGGGACGCAACTCTTCATCGCCGAGCCCCACCGAGAATTCACCCCTTTTTAGCTGTCGTTCCGCCCAGCGGACGCCGCCCCCCGCGAACATGTAATATGTCGCGTCAGGTGAGACAGCATACCTTGCGATACTAACATCCCGACCATTTTTGCGAATGTCGCGCAAAGGAATCACGCCTGCGCGCATCTCGAGATTGAAGCTCTGTTCAGAGAGTGCGACGACCTGCCTAAGTGCCGCAACTGCTTTGAGCTGATGGGCACTCGGCAGTGCGAAAGTCGCACCATCGCCCCCAAAACTGAACGGAAAATCGAAAGAGCCGATCGCATTCCCGACTGATGCGATGATTGATGCTCCGAGAAAATTGACGTCCTCGTATCGGCCCTGCCTGATTGCCTCGGTTGATCCAACGACGTCAGTCATGCCGACAATCCAGCCGTCAGGTAGCGGCTCATAGATTGAACGGTCAAGCACGCTATCGAACTTGCGATAGACCTGTGTGTGAGAAGGCAATTCGCTCATATCGAGCCTCGGATGTTGAAACCACGGAGGAGCGCGATCGCTCAGCTAGCTTACTCCGTGAGAAGAACACCACGATGTATCGCGGGTATTTCGAGATTGGGCTGAATTGCAACGAACTGTTTCGATCAAGGCCGTGACACAGTTCGATACAAACTAAGTTCGAGATCGATCAATCGGCTTTAAAAACGATCTGCGCGGCAAGCCCGCCACCAGGGCGGTTCTCGAGCATCAGCGTAGCGTTCATTTCACTCGCTAGCTGCTGTGCGATGGCAAGACCCAATCCGACTCCGGGTGTATTATCCCCAAGGCATTGGCGAAGTTTAACAAAAGGCTGTTTGACGGATTCTATCAGCTCCGGAGCTATCCCCGGTCCACGGTCCATGACGGCGATCACAGTTTGTCCGTTCACCGTTTTGGAAATCCTTATCTCCGCCGCTCCCGCAAACTTCAAAGCATTGTCGATAAAGTTTGACAGAATGCGGCGTAAAGCTGCGGGCTTTACTGTTCGCACCCCATTAATCTTCCCGTCTATGGTGACGTCCCGGCCGGTGTCCTGGTAATCGAACACGACGCTCTCGATGAACGAACGCAAATCGGTCGGCATGTCCTTCTCATGACTCAGGTGCGAGTTGCGTGCATAAGCTATACCGTCCCTCACAAGCCGCTCGGCTTCTCGCAAGTCTCTGAGCAACTTCTCCTGCTCGGGAAACTGATCAGCCAGCTCTACGCGCAGGCGCATCCTCGTGATCGGAGTTTGCATATCGTGAGAGAATGCGGTGAGAAGCCGGATCCTCTCTTCAACCTGCGAACTAACCCTTTCCGACATTGAGTTGAACGCCCTGGCCGCCATCAGCGCTTCGCATGGGCCATCCTCCGGCAGTCTTTCAACCTTACCATGAATTCCCAGCCTGTTTGCCGCCGCTGCAATGTCGCTTAGCGGACGAAGCATCTGGCGAACAAGATAACCTGTCGTCACCACAACGAATAGCGTGGACGCGGCAAATGTCCCAAGTGTCCATTCCGGCGCTTGGAGATCTCCGAAGGCAATTAATGCGGCGTAGGCCGCGAGCGGGCCCACCATCGGAACGATCAAAAATCTGGATTTGATAGACTTCGGCTGAAGCCAATTCAATGCGCCAAGCCCTCGTCGGACGGCAGTCTGGAAAAACAGTTCCGATATTCGAGCCGCGCCGTAGGCTAGTCGCCGCTTCCTCAAGATCACCCTTGAGGAAGACCGTTCTTGCTCGGCGTCCGCATCTTCGGGAAGCCAAAAATCGTCCTTGATAACCGACATTACCGCCTCCCCTCTCCCGAAATCCAACCTCTCGCCGCGCGCGCCAACCGGTGCAGGCCGCCTAAATTCTCCGCTCCTACTCGCTGATTGGCGTCGCCCCCAAGCAAGGGAGATGGTGTCAACTGCTCCAAAGGTTCGGGCATGCCTGCATCTCCTCGCTGGCTAGGCGTAGCCTAACCTCCTACCGACAAATCCAGCCCTCCATCTCGCTTCAGCCGTCGAGCAACCGCTTCTTTGAGGCTGCAGCCCTACTTCGCCGATTGAACCGGCTCAGGACTACATTGAAGCAACACACACGAAGAGCTAACAACTGAGAGCCTTTAAACTTTCAGCAACCTTTTGAGAGGCTGCATCGACAATAGAACAGCGGCTCGTTCTTTTAAAATTTCAGACCTTTCAGTTGTCATTTCAAATGTAATTTTCGAATAAGAGCTCGAGTGAACTTCGCTCGCTGACTATCCTCCACCGCTGGAGTTGATTTGGTTAGTTACGCGGGAGCCATCGGCAATCTGCGAGAAAATCGATGCGAGGGCTTTGTCCAAACCCGCGGTGACCCCCATCTGTGCCCTGATGATTGCTCCCTCGATGACAATCATAATCTGCGAAGCTACAGCATCTAGGTTCGTTAGACCTGTTCTCGATGCGACGGTACGAATGTAGTCTTCCAGCTCTGCTTTGTGTTGAGCAGGCTCCGAAAATTCTTCGCCAAACTCCGCGAAAGTGTTGATGAAAGCACAGCCCCGAAAATCACCGCTAGAGAACCAAACGAGAAGCGCGGAACCAAGCGCCTTCAATCCTTCATCTTGGAGCCGACGTTCGACCTCACCGGTGAACATGCCCATCCAATAAGCGTGCCGTCGGTCGAGAAAGGCCCGGACTAAGTCGGTCTTCGACGGGAAATGTGCGTAGAAAGACATCTTCGCCACGCCAGCCTCGGAAATGATGAGATCGATCCCCGTAGCGCGTACCCCCTGATGATAGAAAAGCTTCGCCGCAGCTGCGAGAATGCGCTCGCGAGCGGGCGTCTGCGCCTTCGTCATGGTTTTGGCGATCATTATTAGCCTCCTATACATCGATACTAACACTATACAGATCGGTCTGTCTATCAAACAGGCCTCCTCAGTCGACACACTTGGGCCGTCCC
Source organism: Hyphomicrobiales bacterium (assembly GCA_900469085.1). Lineage (GTDB taxonomy): Bacteria > Pseudomonadota > Alphaproteobacteria > Rhizobiales > Rhizobiaceae > Rhizobium. The sequence goes on from UBVW01000015.1 coordinate 163,710, forward strand.
ATGGCAATTTGTTTCGGCTTGTATCAGTCTATTGACCGTCAAGTCGGAACCCCCATCTCGTACAAAACTGCTTTCCACAAGCGAATGAGAGGTACGTGATGTCGAAGCAATTGGTAGCCGATGTAATCGTGGACACCCTGCACGCAGCTGGGGTTAAGCGTATCTACGGCGTTACAGGTGACTCGCTGAACGGGCTCAGCGACGCCCTCCGACGGAAGGGAACCATCGAGTGGGTCCACATGCGCAACGAGGAGGCGGCAGCGTTCGCCGCCGGGGCGGAAGCGCAGCTAACCGGAGAGCTCGCCGTTTGTGCTGGCAGTTGCGGTCCAGGGAACCTGCACCTCATCAACGGACTGTTTGACTGCCATAGAAGTGCCGCTCCAGTGCTCGCGATCGCGGCCCACATCCCCAGCTCGGAAATCGGAACCGGCTACTTCCAAGAAACGCATCCAGAGAAGCTTTTCTTGGAATGCAGCCACTACACGGAACTCGTCTCAACAGCATCGGTCATGCCAGGGCTCCTAGATGTGGCGATCAGGCAGGCAGTTGGCAAGCGCGGCGTCGCGGTTTTGGTTATCCCCGGCGATGTCGCCATGCAACAGATCGAGACCCCTTGGCCCGACAGGTGGTTGGTTCCCGCGAGGCCGGTAGTTGTTCCTGACAACGCCGAGCTCGATCGGGCAGCCGCACTTATCAACGATTGGGGAAAAACGACGATCTTGGCGGGAGCGGGTTGTGCTGGAGCGCATCGCGAGATTGTCAGCCTCGCTGAAAAGCTGAAAGCTCCGGTCGTCCACGCCCTCCGCGGGAAGGAGCACATAGAGTGGGACAACCCCTATGATGTCGGCATGACCGGCCTAATCGGCTTTTCATCCGGGTATTTCGCGATGAAGGACTGCGACACTGTCCTTATGATCGGAACGGACTTTCCTTACCGCCAATTCTATCCGGAAAGCGCCCGGATAATTCAGATAGATATTGATCCAACGCGCCTCGGTAGGCGAACTCCGATTTCGCTTGGTCTTGTTGGAGACGTCAAGCCCACCATAGACGCATTGCTCCCGCGAATAGACCCAAAGCATGACCGAGAACATCTCGATCGCTGCCAAGGCCACTATGCCCAGGCTCGAAAGTCGTTGGATGACCTGGCGCAGGTTGAGAGGCCCGGCACCGCAATCCACCCGCAATACTTGGCTAAGGTCATCAGTGAATCCGCAGACGAAGATGCTGTGTTTACATGCGATGTGGGGACGCCAACGGTTTGGGCCGCCAGATATCTAAAAATGAACGGCCGCAGGAGACTGTTGGGTTCGTTTGTGCACGGATCAATGGCCAATGCCATGGTCCAGGCAATCGGAGCGAAGGCAGCGTTCCCGCAGCGACAAGCGATTGCGCTGTGCGGCGACGGCGGATTCGCGATGCTCATGGGGGACTTCTTGACGCTCGCACAAGAAGACCTCCCGGTGAAAGTCGTGATATTCAACAACGGCGTACTTGGTTTCGTCGACCTGGAGATGAAGGCTGCGGGTTTAGTTGAGAGCAACACAGATTTGAAGAACCCAAACTTCGCCGGCATGGCGTCCGCCGCTGGCGTACTGGGTATTCGGGTGGAGGACGGTAGAGAGCTGCAGGCCGCCATAAGGAAAGCGTTGGATCACGACGGTCCGGCGCTTGTGGATGTGGTCACCAATCATGGCGAGTTGGTCATGCCACCAAAACTAAATGCAGACCAGATTGCAGGGTTCAGTCTGTGGATGGCCAAGGCCGTGTTGAACGGCCGCGGAAACGAAGTCATCGATTTGGCAAAGTCCAACATCTTGCGCTAACGCGGACAGGATTGCTGGGTGGGCGAACGCGTTGTTCGCCCACCTCTCAAGTCAGTTGATCGACTTATCAACAAGTCGGTTTTTCGCGATCCACGGCATCATCGCCCGGAGACGCGCGCCGACCTCTTCGACCTGGTGACTGTCGTTCAATCGGCGGATGCCTTTGAAGCGAGACCCGCCAGCCTTGTATTCCTGCATCCACTCAGAGGTGAACTTTCCGGTTTGAATATCTTCCAGGACGCGTTTCATCTCCGCCTTGGTTTCGGCAGTGATAATTCGAGGGCCGGAGGCGTACTCACCCCATTCTGCCGTGTTGGAAATGGAGTAGTTCATGTTAGCGATGCCGCCCTCATGGATGAGGTCCACGATCAGCTTCATTTCGTGAACACACTCGAAGTACGCCATCTCGGGTGCATAGCCTGCCTCGACAAGCGTCTCGAATCCCGCCCTCATCAACTCGACAAGCCCTCCAGCGAGAACCACCTGCTCGCCGAACAGGTCGGTCTCACATTCCTCGCGGAAATTGGTCTCAATCACGCCGGCTCTTCCGCCTCCGATGCCGCATGCATAGGAAAGCGCTACTTCCAACGCGTTGCCTGAAGCATTGTGGTGGACAGCTACGAGGCACGGCACTCCACCACCCTTCTTGTACTCACTACGGACAGTGTGGCCCGGTCCCTTGGGAGCGATCATTACCACATCCAGAGACTCCTTTGGCTCGATAAGGCCAAAATGTACGTTTAGGCCGTGGGCAAATGCGATCGCCGAGCCATCGCGAAGATTGTTGGCGATCTCGTTCTTGTAGATATCCGCCTGGAGCTCATCAGGTGTCGCCATCATCAAGAGGTCACCCCACTTGGCGGCCTCGCTAACTGTCATCACCTTGAAGCCGTCCGCCTCTGCCTTCTTCTTCGTCGAAGAATCCGGCTTGAGCGCGATCACGATGTTGGCTGTTCCGCTATCTTTGAGATTAAGAGCATGAGCGCGACCTTGAGAGCCGTATCCCACGATGACAACGTTCTTGGATTTGATGAGATTGAGGTCAGCATCCCGATCGTAATAAACTCGCATTGGAGTTCCTTCCCATTTGCTGGCTATTCTGCTGCGGAGGGTCCACTTCCAACCAACCGCGAGAGACCTTTTTCATAGGGAAGTTTTGGGGAGGTTTCAGAAATCGGGAGATGTCTTCCGTCGAACTACATCAGAAGTCCATTCGTTATCGATGTAACCGTTTCTGCGTTAATAGCTGTATTTTCGCGTTGCGCCAGAGCCAGCTTTTGCCAGAGTGACTGTGGCACTCAGCGTTCCTAACCGTTGTGTGCCGTTCCCCTCGAAGAACGGGCGTTTCGTTCTTCCATTTATGGGCCATTCGTTCCAGTGATCGAATGGCCCATTTTTTAGACACACTACCAACTGTTGACTCGCTGTCGTGTAGCGTCATCGCGGCTTTCAAATCTCACCGGTACGATTAGCCGGCCTCGGCTCCCTATCCGCCGCGACTGTCGTCATTGGCATGGCCGACTTGAGGTAGGTCAGACGTCGCGCTTGCACCCGCTTTGTCGGATAACTCACGCTTGAGGCTATCGGCGATATCCTTTTCGATCGCGGCCCGATCATCACTCGACATACCTCGCAGCGACTCTTCAGTCAGTCCGTGAGCGGCCAAATATCTGGCGCGCATCATCTCGGCTGGCGACATGCTCGCGATCTTCGAAAGTTCCGCGACCAGCGAACTGTGCCGGGATTTAGCGGAGACCCCGGCGTCGGTCTCATCATCTATGGTCGCCTCAATCCCGATCTGCGACGCCACGAGGTCATCAGGCATCGATGGCGGCGCACTTACACGACTACTGTTAGCGTCCTTGCGTTCCAATGCCGCTGCGAAGCTGTCTCCTAGCGAGACATTGCTTCGCTCGTTTAACTGCGTTGAGCGATTGACAGCGTGAGAACTGAGAAATTCACGTTCGATCTGCATTTGATCACCTCCTGGTTGCCCGGGAAGCAATGGTCGGTCATCCATGCGCCAAGCTTACGCGCTTAGGTTGCTACAATATGATACAAAAAACCGGAATGCCAGTTATTGACAGATTAGTCTATAACCCCTAACTTTTACTCATGGCAAGACCAAGGGAATTCAACAGAGACGAAGCTTTACAGAAGGCAATGGCCGTGTTTTGGGCGAAGGGTTTCGCTGCGACATCGACCGACGACTTGTTGGAAGCAATGAAAATAGGTCGCCAAAGCCTATACAATGCCTTCGGCGATAAACGCCAACTGTACATCGAGGCGCTTACTACATACCAACGCTACGTTACCGCAGACCATCTCAAGCGTCTTAACGGTACGCCATCGCCTCTACAGGGCATCGAGAACCTTCTAACGGGCCTGGTTGCCGAAGATGAGCGGGTTCGGAACCTCGGATGCATGGGCATTGGATCGGTAGGAGAGTTCGGCGTGATGGATGAAGAGCTAGTAGCGCTTCGTTCGAGAGTGAGCCAAGCAATCGGTAAAAGAGTGACCGAGCGAATAATCGAAGGTCAGGCACTCGGCGAAATTAGTCGTCGCCTAGACCCGAATGAGTCGTCAGCCTTTGTTCAAGTGACAATGAGCGGACTTCAGCTCGCAGCGCGAGGTGGCGGAGGGCTAGACGACTTACGGTCGACGGCCCGTTTCGCAACTGAGCGACTGCGAGCCACCTAGAACTTGGAATGCCAAGTGGCCTTTTTTTGGCCAGTTATGGACTGAACTATCAACAATGGAGAATATGACGATGACTGAAGTAAGCACAACTCAGAAGACTGCACTCGTATTTGGTGGCGCACGTGGTATCGGCGCTGCTGCCGTCAAGCGGCTAGCCGCAGACGGTTTTGCTGTCGCATTCACTTACGTTTCTCGTCCTGACAAGGCGAACGAGCTCGCATCTGAGATCGAAGCCGCCGGCGGAAAAGCTATCGCTATTCAGGCAGACAGCGCACATGCCGACGCGATCCGCAGCGCAGTAGGCTCCGCGGTAAGCAAGTTCGGCAAGCTGGATACCGTGGTGGTCAATGCTGGTATCTTCAAGATGGCATCTGTTGAGGAAGTCAGCGTAGAGGACCTGGACCTGATGCTGAACATCAACGTCCGTGCGGTATTCCTGTCGGTTCAGGCAGCGGTAGCACAAATGAAGGACGGCGGCCACGTGATCACGATTGGCTCCAACGTGGCTATCCGCACCGCGGGCCCGGGTGCAAGTGTCTATCAGTTCACGAAGGCTGCCGTCGCAGCGATGGTAAAGGGTCTGGCAAAAGACCTCGCGCCGCGTACGATTACCGTCAACAACGTACAGCCTGGCCCGACCAACACGGACATCAACGCCGGTGCTATCGAAATGCTTTCCGATATGAGCCCGATGAAGCGAGTTGCCGATCCAAAGGAAATTGCAGGCCTGATTTCGTATCTCGCCAGCGATGAGTCCTCTTACATGACAGGTGCTAGCCTTACGATCGACGGCGGCTTCGCTCTGTAATCCAGTGCACGATGGCGCGGCGCAACTAGGCGCGCCATCGTTTCTTGCTGCATCGGCTTTCTTCAATCCTTACTTGGTAGACTGTTGAAGTTCGTATTGTCGGACATCTTGCTCAGTTCACCAAAAGCCCGCAGCGCGCGCTAACGCCACGGCCCAGTACTCAAGATCAACGCACTAGACCCACATGGAACGAGCACCGAACGGTGTCGACGTGCCAAAGTTCTTGGTCCCGATCTTTGATGGCTGCTCTGAGTTTGTGTCTTTTTGCTTCTGCTGCGCTTCCGCCATCGCCTGACGCTTGGCTTCCAGCGCCACCATCGTCTTGAGCATTTCGTCCAGCTCCGCTTTCAGCTCCATCCTGTACTGGCCGCTGGTAGCTTTCTCGATCTGCTTCTTCTTTTCGGCGATATCTGTCTTCAGCTTTGCAATGTCGGACTGCACGCTAGCAAGATTTTCGCGACCGCCAACAGGCGGTGGACCAGAGAAACCCGAAATCATCGACAACCCCCTAGTGATGATGTTTCCCGCGCAGTCGTCGCAGGGTTTGGTTAAGAACTTCTTTAAATTTCCCCGGCTGGAGATTGCTCAACGAAATAAAAACAAGTCAGGGCTGTACTTATCGACGTCCAATTGTTGCAAATTGCGAAGTCAAATCTTTTCCGTCTTACAAATCGGCGCAAGATACGCGCAATCGTAATCCGCGGGGCGTGCTCTAGCAGCGCACGCCCCGCCCACTTTTACCTTGGGAGGTATTTCGCTTAGCTTCCGATCAGCTCATCGAGGGCGCCGGTTGCGCCGGTATTGAAGCGCGACAGTCGAAGGGCAAGATCGACAGCTTCGCTACCCGTGCACGTGTACATTACTCTATCAAGTTCGCCAGGGAACGTGTCGAGCAAATCACCTGAATGTTGACGATGTACTCATGCAAATAGCGGGTGTGGGTGTTCAAGATTGCCGACTGCCTGCTTACCGCCTCGACGACGCGTGGATGGCAGCTCCCCACGGAAGGAACATTATTGTAGACGTCAAGGTATTGAACATCGTCGGGATTGTAGGGGAAGACAGCCTCACCCCTGACAAAGTGGGCGGGATACTTGTAGAATAGTTTGTAGGACGGTCCTACTAAGGCAGCTCTGCGCGCGATCAGGCCTGCTCGGTATCGCTCAATTCTCCAAGTCTCGAAGGGTCAAACCCGTTGACCATGTATGGCGTGGCACTTCCTGACATTCCCGACCTCTGCAAATCTAGTTGTTTCGATCCTCCCCGACGGTTTGCTGTTTTCGGCTATCGTGTCTGACATCTTGGTTTTCGGATACCTTGTTCGAATTCCTCTTGTGATCGATGTAGCGGTAGCTGCAACGTAAGCGCGAATTTCTGCACACCTTTTGAAGATCGGTGCTCTGATGCATGAAGTGTCCACCAAAAAACAGGTGGGTACCTAATCATGGACGATACTCCTAAACTGCAGGTGCGGCTTGTTGGTCGCGA
>UBVW01000021.1:0-78567 GCA_900469085.1 Hyphomicrobiales bacterium
GATCAACACGGCACTGATGTGCGGCTTCGTGGCGATCGGCGCCGTGATCCTGAAGAGAACGTCCTGGGGGCGCGTCTGGCGGGCCGTCACCGATGATCCGAAGGCCGCTGAGCTCTGCGGCGTCAGTGCTACCAGTGTGTTCCTCACGGCCTACGCCGCCGCCGTCTTGATGGCGACGCTATGCGGCATGTTGTCGACCGCCTATTACGGCACGATGGATTTCGGCGCCGGGCTGATGTTCGGCCTGAAAGTGCTGATGGTGGCCGCTGTCGGCGGCTATTCGGACCCGCTGAAATCGGCGGGCGGCGCGGCCGGTCTCGGGCTGGTCGAGACCCTGTGGACCGCATACGGCCCGTTCCTCTGGCGCGACTTCGTGGTGTTTTCGCTGCTTGTGCTGCTGCTTGTGCTCAGTCGGCGTGAACGGGTGATTCCATAGTCAATTCCATTTGTCACGCGCGGCATCGTCGTGGCCCTTGGCCTCGACCCATTCGCGCTCGACGCCGTCCTTGCCGTGCTCCTTCTTCCAGAAGGGCGCCGACGTCTTGAGGAAGTCCATGACGAAGTTCGCGCCGTCGAAGGCGGCTTGGCGGTGCGGCGCAGCCGCAATCACGAGAACGATGTTCTCGCCCGCCGCGATCTTTCCGTAGCGGTGAATGGCGGTCAGGCCGTTGAGCTTGAAGCGCTTGATCGCCATCTCGGCGATCCGCGTCATCTCCGCCTCGGCCATTCCTGGATAGTGCTCGAGTTCCAGCGCATCAAGCGTCCCGCCTTCGTCGCGGCAAAGGCCGGAGAAGGTGACGATCGCGCCGATGCCGGGCTTGCCCTTGCTGAGTAGGTCGATCTCGCCCTGGAGGTCGAAATCCTCGCGCTGCACGCGGATGGTGGGGGTAGGGCTCATAAGAAGGTGCCTTGCTTCGCGGACAGGGTGTGCCGCGTCGGCCCCCCTCTGCCCTGCCGGGCATCTCCCCCACGGGTGGGGAGCTCACAAGATGCTTGCTCCTCCCGTCGCTCTGTCCGTCCGTTTTGCAGAAGCGTTCTTTGTGTGCACGAGCGGGCGAACCCAGCCGATCTCCCCACCTGTGGGGGATATGCCCGGCAAGGCAGAGGGGGGCTGACTGGCTCGGCAGTCATGAATTTAGCCCCCGGTCATAGGCGGGAAGATGCCGATCTCGCGCGCATCGCCGATCGGCTCGTCGTGCTCGACATGCTCCTGATCGAGCGCGACGCGGATCACGTCTGGAAACTGAAGTGCGGTCTCGTATTCCTCGCCCAGCGTCTGCAAGTGGCCGAGCAGGTCGGAGACGGTAACGACAGAGGCAGGCAGAGCGATCTCTTCCTCGCTCTTGCCGATCCGCTCGCGCACCCAGGCAAAATAGATGAGCTTGGTCATTCGTCGTTTTCCACGATGTGCTTGATGCCGGCGCGGAAGTAGTCGTAGCCGGTGTAGATCGTCAGGATCGCCGCCAGCCAGAGCAGCGCGATGCCGGTCATCGTGGTGTAGGGGAAAATCTCGTCGCCGGCCGGGCCTGCGAGCAGAAAGGCGATCGCCACCAGCTGCACCGTGGTCTTCCACTTGGCGATCCGCGTCACCGGTACGCTGACCTTCAGCGCCGCAAGATATTCGCGCAGGCCGGAAACAAGGATTTCGCGGCAAAGGATGGTGATGGCCGCCCAGATCGACCAGCCGGCGATCGTCTGATCCGCCGCGACCAGCAGCAGAATCGAGGCGACCAGCAGCTTGTCGGCGATCGGGTCGAGCATGCGGCCGATATTCGATGTCTGATTCCAGATTCGCGCCAGATAGCCGTCTAGAAAATCAGTCAGCGACGCAATGACGAAGATCCAAAGCGCAACCCACCGGGCCGTATTGCTGATCGACAGTTTTCCTTCGACGAAGAAGCACAGGACGATGAGCGGAACCGCGAGAATGCGGCCGTAGGTCAGCAGGTTGGGGATATTGTATGCGCGCGATGCCATGAACTGTTCTCTGATTTGATGCGCCGGTAGATGACGGCTTTGCGTGCAAAGCGTCAACATTCTTTCTGTTTTTTCGCTGCCTTTGCGTGGAATTTGCGACCGACGCCACTTATTTCGCGGCGTCGTCGTGAAAATGATTGTAAACCTGTTTGGCGACCGTCTCCGAAATCCCCTCGACAGCCATCAGATCCGACAACGCCGCACGCGATACCGCTTTCGCGGTCCCGAAATGCTGCAGCAGCGCACGCTTGCGTGATGGGCCGATGCCGCCGATCTCGTCGAGCGGGTTCTTCACCATCTCCTTCTTGCGTCGTGCCCGGTGCGAACCGATAGCGAAACGGTGCGCCTCGTCGCGCATGCGCTGCGTGAAGTAGAGGACGGGATCGCGCGGCGGCAGCGTGAAGTTGTCGCCGCCGGGCAGGAAGAAGCGCTCGCGGCCCGCTTCGCGATCGGCGCCCTTGGCGACGCCGATGGCGATGACGCTGTCGGTGATCCCGAGCTCTTCGAGGATCGCCCGGACCGCCGTCATCTGCCCCTGTCCACCGTCGATCAGGATGACGTCGGGCCATGCGGGGAAGGGCATGTCGGCAGCATCCGCAGTGGATGGCGGCTGGCTGCGGTCCGGAATGCCTTCTTCCTTGATCAGCCGCGTGAAGCGCCGCGTCATCACCTCGCGCATCATCCCGAAGTCGTCGCCGGGGGTGATGTCGGTCGATTTGATGTTGAACTTGCGATACTGGTTCTTCACGAAGCCTTCCGGCCCGGCGACCACCATGCCGCCAACGGCATTCGTGCCCATGATATGCGAGTTGTCGTAAATCTCGACGCGCTGCGGCACATAGGACAGCTTGAACGTATCCTTGAAACCCTCCAGCAGCCTCGACTGCGACGCCGTCTCGGCCAGCTTGCGCCCATGCGCTTCGCGGGCGTTGCCGAGCACATGGTCGACCAGATCGCGTTTCTCGCCACGCTGCGGCACCAGAACGGCAATCTTGTGCCCGGCCTTTTCTGCCAGGGCGGCCGCCAGCAGTTCCATCTCCTCCACCGTTTCGGAAAGCAGAATCTGCTTCGGCACAGGCTTTTCGTCGTAGAACTGGGCGAGGAAGGCGCTCAGCACCTCGGCGCCCGTCAGCTGCGGATCGGCCTTGGGGAAATAGGCGCGGTTGCCCCAGTTCTGTCCGGTGCGGAAGAAGAACACCTGGATGCAGGAAATCCCCCCCTCGTGGTAGATCGCGAAGACATCGGCTTCCTCAACGCCAGCTGGATTGATGCCCTGATGGCTTGAGACATGCGACAGCGAGGCGAGGCGGTCGCGATAGACGGCGGCCTGCTCGAAATCGAGATCCTCGGCCGCTTGGTTCATCGCCTCGGCCATATGCGCCTTCACCTTCTGGCTCTTGCCCGAAAGGAAGTCCTTCGCCTCCTGCACCAGTTCGCCATACCCCGCATCGCTGATCTCGTGCGTGCAGGGCGCCGAACAGCGCTTGATCTGATAGAGCAGGCAGGGCCGCGTGCGGGTCTCGAACACGCTGTCGGTACAGGTGCGGATCAGGAAGGCGCGCTGCAGCGAATTGATCGTGCGGCCGACGGCGCCGGCCGAGGCGAAGGGACCGAAGTAATCGCCCTTGCGCGCCCGCGCTCCACGATGCTTGAGAATGGCAGGCGCTCGATGGTCGTCGGAAATCAGGATATAGGGAAACGACTTGTCGTCGCGCAAAAGCACGTTAAAGCGCGGCCGCAAGCGCTTGATCAGATTCGCTTCCAGAAGAAGCGCCTCGATCTCGGTGCGGGTCGTCACGAACTCCATATGCGCGGTCTGCCGCACCATCTGGGCGATGCGGTTGGAGTGCACGCGGCCGAGCGCGTAGTTGCTCACGCGCTTCTTCAGGCTGCGCGCCTTGCCGACATAGAGCACGTCGCCGGCTTCGTTGAACATGCGGTAGACGCCGGGGCTGTTTGGCAGCTGCTTGACGAATTCCGCGATCAGGTCGGCGCCGACAAGACCGCTCTTGTCGGTCCCGCCCTCGTTCCAGTCGATCGCAGACGAAATCGGCGCGGCGGCGCTGTCACCTTCCACCTCGATATCGTCGTCCGTCTCATCGTTTTCGTCGTAAAGAACGCCGCCATCCGGCAGCTTCCTTGAATTCATTCCGTAATCTCCGCCACATCGGGCGTCTGCCAGGCAAGATGCTGGCCGCCGTCGAGGGCAATCATTTGGCCGGTGATCGAGGGCGTATCGTAGAGGAAGCGGATCGTCCGTCCGAACTCGCCGAATCCCGGCCCCGCCTTCATGATAAGGCCGTCCACCTGCTGCTGGAAGTCCTCTTCGCTTTGTCTGGCACTACGAACCGTCGGTCCGGGCCCGAGCGCATTGACGCGGATGTGTGGCGCGAAGCTCTGCGCCATCGTCTGTGTCGCCGTCCACAGCGCCGCCTTTGAGAGCGTATAGGAATAGAAGCCCGGATTGAGCGCCCAGACCCGCTGGTCGATTATGTTGACGATCAGCCCCGCGCTGCCTTTCGGCAGCTGGTCGGCAAAGGCGGCCGACAATATGGACGGGGCGCGCACGTGGAGCGCGAAATGGTCGTCCCAGGCTGCCGCGTCAAAGTGGTGCGCCGAATCATTGTGGAAGGCCGAAGCGTTGTTGACGAGCAAATCGAGTGGTCCGAGCGCCTCAAACGCCTTTTTTATCAGTCCGTTGGTGGCCTCGACATTCTTCAAATCGGCGTGAAGCGCGACAGCGCTTTTGCCCTCTCGCCGCAATTCCGCCGCAAAATTTTCCGCCTCGGCGAGGGAACCATTGGCGTGGATCGCCACGGAGAAGCCGCTTGCTGCAAGATCTTCGACTATCGCCCGGCCTATTCTCTTGGCCGACCCTGTCACCAACGCTGTTCGAAGTCTTGTCTCGCTCAAAATCCTGCCTCTTCGTCCCGCAAACCTCTGCGGTGCTTATATAGGCGGCCGATCAGATCTTATAAATAGGCGTCTTGATTGCTCACAGAACTTGGATATTGTGCGTATTATTTAAGAATATAATTCGATAAAATAAGTATTCATGATTTAACTCTTGGTTAGGGTTAATGAAGTGTTTGTTGCGATAAAGCAACATCGAATTTCAGCCACCCCTAAGCCACAATCAAATCACATTTTGGCTCTTCCAAATCCTCATTTGCGCATCAATTTCCCTCTCGATCCGAAAGGGACATGCGTAATTGCTCGCGAATGCTTCACGTTAACACAGTTGATGAAGGGCGCGGGTTCGATAAGGAGATGAGTATGCGTACGTTTATTGCTAGCCTGTTGGTTTCGACCGTTGCCCTTGGTGGCTTTTCCGCTGCTTACGCGGCTGACGCCGTCGATCAGATCCCGGAAGCTCCGGTCGCCCAGAACGACGTTGCCCCTACCGGCAACTGGCAGGGCTTCTACCTCGGTGGCGCCGGCACCTACAACATGGGCGGCTTCGCTCACGACTATAACGCCCGTGCGTTCGGCGGCCAGATCTACAGCGGTTACAACTGGCAGATGGGCCAGATCGTATACGGTGTCGAAGGTGACATCGGCTACTCCGGCGCTGACGGCGCTGTCGATGGCGGCACTGCCAAGAACGAAGTCAACGGCTCGATCCGCGGCCGTATCGGCTACGACCTGAACCCGTTCCTGCTCTACGGTACGGCTGGTCTGGCGGCCACCAAGAACAAGTTCAGCAACGCCGCTGGTTCCGACAGCGACAGCGCTCTCGGCTACACGGTCGGCGCCGGTGCTGAAGCCATGGTGACCAACAACATCACGGCTCGTATCGAATACCGCTACACCGACTACCAGAAGAACGACTTCAATGTCGGTGGTGCGAACATCTCGCGCGGCTATGACGAGCACAGCGTCAAGGTCGGTATCGGCATGAAGTTCTGATCAGCCGATCAGCGAAATGAGAAAAAGCCGGGGCATCGCTCCGGCTTTTTGCGTGTCGCTTGGATCAAGTGGAATAGTCACGTCTTCATCCGCCACATCAAGCGTGACCGCTAACAGATTCGAATGACTCTTGAGTTCGTCTTGAGCGAGGACCCGCTCAGCCCTTAGCCTTGAGCTCGGCATAGGCGGGGAATTTCTTCTCGAACGTCCGCAGCCAGCCGATAAGCTCGGCATGCTCGGCTTCCCATTGCCCCTTGAAGCGCAGGTCGAGATAACCGAGCGTCGCCGCCAGCGCGAAATGGCCGCCATGCAGGCGCTTGCCAATCTTAGGCACGTGCACGCTGAGGTGATTGAGGCCGCTCACAACCTTCTTCCACTGCCGGTCGATCCACGGCTGGTGGATCTTCTCCTCGTCGCGGAAGCGGCGCTCGTAGACGATGGCGAGCAGGCAATCGCAGATGCCGTCGCAGAGCGCCTCGAGGATCTCGGCCTCGGTTCGCTTGCTGTTCTTGGAGGGGTAAAGCTTCTTGCCCTTCAGCCTGCCGAAGTAGTGCATGATGGCGACGCTGTCGAAGATCGACACGCCGTCATCGGTCAAGACGGTCGGGATCTTGCCCAGCGGATTGTTGTCGACGAGGATCGCCGGCCCGGCATTGGTGTCGACGCGAATCTCGGTGGCGTCGAGTTCGAGATAGCGCGCGGCCATGCGGACCTTGCTGGAATAGGGGGAGGCGGGCGCGCAAAGAATCTTCATCGTCGTTCTCTTTCAAAATGCCTGGAATGTGGCCGGACTATTTCGCGCGGGGAAGAGTCGGTCAATCCTCTTTGACGGCCTTGTTTTCGCCGCGCAGCCAGAAGGCGCGATGCGAGGCATAGCGGTCCTGCGCCATGTGGTCCTTGAGCGCCGGCAGCAGCTGATGCAGTTCGTCCTTCAGCGTATAGGGCGGATTGACGATGATCAGGCCGGAGCCCGTCAGTCCGGTATTCATCCCGCGGTCACTCTTGACCGTGAGCTCCGCACAAAGCGTCTTCGGAATGTCGAGCGCCTGCAGCGCCTCGTGGAATTCCTTGAGCGGCGCGCTCTTCTTGATCGGGTACCACAGGCAATAGGTGCCGCCCGGAAAGCGGCGATAGGCTTTGGCAAGGCCATCGACCAGACGCTCGTATTCGCCGTCTTCCTCGAAAGGCGGATCGACCAGCACGATGCCACGCTTCTCCTTGGGCGGCAGATGTGCACCGAGCGACAGCCAGCCGTCTAGCTCGGTGATCCGTGCATGGTGATCGCCCTCGAACAGGCGGTGCAGCCGCTGGAAATCCTCCGGATGCAGCTCCATCGCCGACAGCCGGTCCTGCGGCCGGAACAGCATGCGCGACAGCTTCGGCGAGCCGGGATAGTAGCGCATGCCGCCGTCGGGGTTCAGTTCGCGGATGGCGCTGAGGTAGGGCTCCAACAGCTCGGCCACCTGAGGCGAAAGCTCCGCCTCCATGATCTTGCCGATCCCCTCGCGCCACTCGCCCGTTTTCTGCGCCTCTTCCGAGGAAAGGTCGTAGTGGCCGATGCCGGCATGGGTGTCGAGCACCCGGAAGCCCGCATCCTTCTTCTGCATGTAGACGACGAGGCGTGCCAGAACGGCGTGCTTCAGGACATCGGCAAAGTTGCCCGCATGGTAGATGTGGCGGTAGTTCATTTTCGCTGATGCCTGTATGAATTCGGGTGAGGGCGTCGTTTCCGGCTTTTGGCCGGTTCCCGGTTGGAATATAGAAATTCCATGAACATTGCGACCCCCATCGAAGCCAAATCCCCGAAGTCTGCCGTCCGGATCGGTCACACAGCCTGTCCGCACGACTGTCCCTCCACCTGCGCGCTGGAGGTGGAGGTCACGGAAGATGGCCGCATCGGCCGCGTGCGCGGCGCAAACGACCACAGCTACACCTCGGGCGTCATCTGCGCCAAGGTCGCCCGCTATGCCGAACGGCTCTACCATCCAGACCGGCTGATGCATCCGCTGCGCCGCAAGGGCGCCAAGGGGGCAGGTCAGTGGCAGCAGGTCACCTGGGACGACGCGCTCGATGAAATCGCCGAAGCCTTCGTCAAGGCCGAGGCCAGGCATGGCAGCGAGGCCGTCTGGCCCTATTACTACGCCGGCACCATGGGCTGGGTGCAGCGCGACAGCATCGACCGTCTGCGCCACGCCAAGCGCTATTCCGGCTTCTTCTCGTCGATCTGTACCAACCCGGCCTGGACCGGCTTCACGATGGCGACCGGCGTCTTGAGGGGCCCGGATCCGCGCGAGATGGCGCGCACCGATTGCGTCGTCATCTGGGGCACCAATGCGGTGGCGACGCAGGTCAACGTCATGACCCACGCGATCAAGGCGCGCAAGGAACGCGGCGCCAGGATCGTGGTCATCGACATCTATGACAGCCCGACGATGAAGCAGGCCGATCTGGCGCTGATCCTCAAGCCCGGCACCGACGCCGCACTCGCCTGCGCCGCCATGCACATCGCCTTCCGCGACGGCTATGCCGACCGCGCCTACATGGCGAAATACGCCGACGATCCCGCTGGTCTCGAAGCGCACCTGAAGACGAAGACGCCGCAATGGGCGGCTGCCATCACGGGCCTGTCGGTGGACGAGATCGAAGCCTTCGGCAAGCTGGTCGGCGAGACGAAGAAGACCTTCTTCCGCCTCGGCTACGGCTTCACCCGCCAGCGCAACGGCGCGGTCGCCATGCATGCGGCAGCCTCCGTCGCCACCGTGCTCGGCTCCTGGCAGTACGAAGGCGGCGGCGCCTTCCATTCGAACAGCGACATCTTCCGCATGAACAGCGCGGAGCTGACCGGCAAGTCGATGAAGGACGCCGACATCCGCATGATCGACCAGTCGCAGATCGGCCGCGCCTTGACGGGCGATGCGGTTGCGCTGCGCCATCGCGGCCCCGTCACCGCCATGCTGATCCAGAACACCAATCCGGTGAACATCGCGCCCGAGCAGCGGCTGGTGAAGCGCGGTTTTGCCCGCGACGATCTCTTCGTCGCCGTCCACGAGCAGTTCATGACCGATACCGCCAAGATGGCCGATATCGTCATCCCTGCTACCATGTTCGTTGAGCACGACGACATCTACCGCGCCGGCGGCCAGAACCACATCCTGCTCGGCCCGAAGCTGGTCGAGCCGCCGGAGACCGTGCGCACCAATCTCTTCGTCATCGAGGAACTCGCCAGGCGCCTCGGCGTCGCCGATCGCCCCGGCTTCGGCTTCACCGCGCGCGAGATGATCGACCGCATCCTCACATCAAGCGAGTTGCCGGACTACGACCACTTCCTCGAGCACAAGTGGTTCGACCGCCAGCCCGCCTTCGAGGAGGCGCATTTCCTCAACGGCTTCGCCCATCCCGACGGCCGCTTCCATTTCCGTCCCGATTGGCAAAACCAGCCGGCGCCCAACCGCCCGCCTGAATCTGTCGGCCTGCTCGGCCCTTATCCCGAGCTGCCGCCATTCCCCGATCAGGTCGATGTCATCGAGCTGGCCGACGCCGAACACCCGTTCCGGCTCGCGACCTCGCCGGCACGGAACTTCCTGAATTCCAGCTTCGCCGAGACCAAGACCTCGCGCCAGAAGGAAGGCCGGCCGGAGCTGATGATCAACCCCGCCGATGCGGAAGCCTACGGCATCGCACACGGCGATCTCGTCCAGGTCGGCAATGCAAGGGGCGACGTGCGGCTGCACGCCAAGTTGACGACGGAGGTGAAGCCCGGCGTCCTGATCGCCGAGGGCCTATGGCCGAACAAGGCGCATGTCGATGGCGAAGGCATCAACGTGCTGACGGGGGCCGACCCGGTCGCGCCCTACGGCGGCGCTGCCGTCCACGACAACAAGGTCTGGCTGCGCAAGGATGCCGCATGACGAAATTTGAGAATGCCAAGGCCGAGATCGTCCATGACGAGACGCTCTCGAACGGTTGGACGCGGCTGAGCAGATATACGGTCGACTATACCGGCTCCAATGGCTCCACGGACCGGATCTACCGCGAGATCTACCACCGGACCCCGGCAGCGACGATTCTGCTCTACGACCGCGCCCGCGACACGGTGGTCCTCGTCCGCCAGTTCCGCCTGCCTCTGCAGCTCCATGGCGAGCCCGCCTGGATCCTCGAAACGCCGGCCGGACTGCTTGACGGCGACGACCCCGAACCCGCCATCCGCCGTGAGGCGATGGAAGAGACCGGCTACCGCGTGCACAACGTGCGTTATCTGTTCAAGGCCTACAGCTCGCCAGGTTCCGTCACCGAGGTCGTCCACTTCTTCGCAGCCGTGATCGATACGACCGATCGGGTCTCCAGCGGCGGCGGGCTGTCCGAAGAACACGAAGACATCGAAGTGGTCGAGATCCACCTGGATCAGGCGATGGCAATGATCGGCACCGGTGAGATTATCGACTTCAAGACGATCATCCTCCTGCAATGGGCGATGCTGAATCGCTCTCTGCTTGGCTAGGTCGGCATTGCCGGAAGCTTCTCGGCAAGCGCGGCCTGCTGGAGCCTCGTGTCGAGCGTTGTAAGCGGTAGCTCCTTCGTAAGGGCTAGTGCCAAGTATGTGGCGTCGTAGGTCGTAAGCCGATGCTTTCGTGCCAGGCCTATGATTGTTGAATGGTCGCCATAGGGGATGGTGGTCACGAGAAGGCTTTCGCGGCGTATCAGCGCTGGCAACATGTCCACGGCTGTGATCCTCTGCCTTCGCTCGGCGACAACCAGAATGTTGCGCACTTCGTGCCAGAAGAGATCGGGAACAAGTCCGTCGTCACGTTCCAGCAAAGACAGCGCGGCTTCCGCTTGAGGGTCGTCTTCGTCAGGCAAGACCCATGCGGCCGCTACTGACGCGTCGACGATGAACGGCATCACCGCTGGCCTTCGCGGCGCCACGCAAGAATTTCATCTGCCGTGGTCTTGGGCCGACCAGCGCGCTCCAGCCTTATCATGCGGATCGCCTCGGCGCGTTTGCTGCGGCTGTCTGCCTTGGTTAGCTTTGCGACGGGAGCGTCGTCGCGGGAAATCTCGACGTCCTCGCCGTTCGCAACCTTTGCCAGCAATTCCGACAAATGCGCTTCCGCGTCCGCGATTTCCACCTTTGTCGTCATGTTGCGCGAAGCCTCCATCTGCCATGAAACTATGCTTGATGAGTCGCGTGGTCAATTGGTGGCTCGATCACCCGTCCGGGCTGTTTCCGGTCACATGCATGTCATGAAACGGGGCTATCGGCTCCGGCTTGTCATAATTCAGCACCAGCGAGGAGAAAGCCGATGTGGCTCAGCAATTTCACGATCGTTCTGCCCGATGAGGTCGTGAATCACGGCTCGGTCCGCATCGAGGATGGTATCATCGCCGAGATCCGGCCGGAGGTTGTCGCCAACGCGGCGATCGATGGTGAGGGGCGGCTTTTGATGCCGGGCTTCGTCGATCTCCACGGCGACATGATCGAGCGCGAGATTGCCCCGCGTCCCAACGCCATGATGCCGATCGGCTTCAGCATCCACGAACTCGACAAGAAGCTCGCCGCCCATGGCGTGACGACCGCCTATGCCGCCGTTTCCTTCGCCACCGAAAGCGTCTACGGCCACGTCCGCTCGCTGGAAACCACCTGCGCCGTCATCGAAGGCGTCAATCGCTTCAAGGACAGCCTGCTCATCGACCACCGCGTCCACGCGCGCTACGAGATCACCAATATCGGCGCAGCGCCCGCGCTCGAAAAGCTTTTGGATGCCGGCCATGTCGACATGGTCTCGCTGACCGACCATACGCCGGGGCAGGGCCAGTACAACAACATCCAGAGCTATATCCTGAGCATCGCCGAGCGCCGTGCCGTGTCGGAAGAAATGGCCGCCGAGATGGTCGCCAAGCGCATCGCCATGCGCGACAATCCCGAGATCGAGGCCAAGCTTCGCCACATCGTCGACCTGTCGCTGCGCCACAAGCTGTCGCTGGCCTCGCATGACGACGACAGCGTCGAGAAGGTGGCTGAGATGCACGACATGGGCGTCACCATCAGCGAATTTCCGGTGACGCTGCCGGCCGCCGAGGAAGCGCGCCGCCGTGGCCTCTGGACGCTGATGGGCGCGCCGAACGCGCTTCGTGGTCAGTCGATGTCCGGCAATCTGAGCGCGCTCGATGCCGCCCGCGCCGGTGTCCTCTCCGTCATCGCCGCCGATTACCACCCGGCCGCCTTCGTGCCCGGTATCTTCAAGATATCGGAGGCAACCAGCCTGCCTGTTGCCGTCGCCATGGCCACGAAGAACGCCGCCCGTTCCGCCGGTCTTCTCGATCGCGGTGAAATCGCCATAGGCCAGCGCGCCGATCTGGTGGTGATTGAAGCCGGCGACATCCACCGCATCCGCGCCACCTTCCGCGGCGGCCGATTCGTCTACAGCGACGGCACACTGCACCAGCCGCGCGCGATCGCGGCGTAAGCGGCTCTTCCGATCACGAGAGCAGCGGCACGTTTTCGCGTTTCGCTGCTTCGATCAGTTGTTTGTCCAGGGTAGCGAGCGGCAATGCAAGTTCGATCGCCAGCGCAAGGTATGCTGCATCGTATGCGGTTATCGCATGCTGCTGCGCTAGATCGAAGATGGCCATGCCGTCCGTGGCGCCCGACGTGGTGAGAGGAAGTTGCGTCAGGCGCGTGATCGACAGTCTTGCCTCATCGACAGGCAATCGTCGACGTCGGCAGGCGATGATCAGCACGTTGCGGATTTCGTGCCAGAAGAGGTCCGGCACATGGGCGCCTCCGTTGTGCACGCGTCTTAGGATATCGTCGGTAGCTGCGGTCGCTTCGTCGGGAATGAACCACGTGGCGGCAACCGATGCGTCGATAACCAGCGTCATCAGCGCCGCCCGATCTGTTTCCATTCGCTGATTTCCGCCTGCGTGGCCGGCTTGCGACCGGCACGCTCGCGAAGGATGGTTTCAATCAGTTCATCGTCGGTGTGTGGGCTGCTGACGGAAGCCAGCCTCGCCACCGGCACACCATCGCGCACGATAACCACCTCCTCGCCGGCTTCCACTTTGGCAAGAAGTTCGTGAAGACTTGCATCATCGATGTTGACGGTGATCGTCATGGCGTTGCTCCGTGGCCCACGCACATGATGATCCGCACGGGCCTATCGGTCAATCGCCGTTCAGGCGGAGATGATGGTATCCGTGGCGTTGGCATTGGTATCGACCGCTCTCACAGCCTTGCCATCCCTCATAGCCACCTTGCCCTCGGCAAACAGCCGGAGCGCCAGCGGATAGATCCGGTGCTCGACGGTCAGCACGCGTGCGGCCAGCGCATCGGCGGTGTCGCCAGAGAGAACGGGCACCGCCGCCTGGCCGATGATCGGACCTTCGTCCATGCCCTCGGTGACGAAATGCACGGTGCAGCCCGCCACCCGCACGCCGGCGTCGATTGCTCGTTGGTGCGTGTGCAGGCCGGGGAAGAGCGGCAGCAGGGAAGGGTGGATATTGATCATCTTCCCCTCATAGCGCTGGATGAACGTGCCGCTCAGGAGCCGCATGTAGCCCGCAAGGCAGAGAATGTCGGGCGACAGCGTGTCGAGCGCGGTGAAGATTGCCTGCTCGTGCGCTTCCTTGCCGGCGTAGTCCTTGCGCACGAAGGCGAACGTTGCGATCCCCTCGGCGGCCGCCTTGGCAAGCCCGCCGGCATCCGCCTTGTCGGAAATCACGCCGACGATCTCGGCTGGGAAGTCCTTTTCCTTGGCGGCCGCTACCAGCGCCATCATGTTGGAGCCGCCGCCGGAGATGAAGACGACGACGCGTTTGCGCGGCGTGGTCATATGGCGAGCGTGCCCTTGTAGAGCGTGCCGTGAGCGCCTTCCGCACGGGCGATCATCCTGCCCAGGCGAACGACGCTCTCGCCCTGCGCTTCCAGCGCCGCAATCACCGTCTCGGCGTTCTCAACCGAAACGACAGCAATCATGCCGACGCCGCAGTTGAAGGTGCGCAGCATTTCATTGGCTTCGACGCCGCCGGTCTTCGACAGCCACGAGAATACAGCTGGCACCTTGACCGCAGCGAGGTCGATCTCGGCCGTCAGATGCTTCGGCAGCACGCGCGGAATGTTCTCAGGGAAACCGCCGCCGGTGATGTGCGCCAGCGCCTTGATCGCGCCGGTCTCGCGGATGACGCTGAGCAGCTGCTTCACATAGATGCGAGTCGGCGTCAGCAAGGCTTCGCCGAGCGTCTTGCCGTCTGCAAACGGTGCCGGCGCATCCCAGGCGAGGCCCGAAATGCCGACGATCTTGCGCACGAGGGAGAAGCCGTTGGAGTGGACGCCGGACGAGGCGAGACCGAGAATGATATCGCCTTCCATGATATCGCCAGACGGCAGCAGCTTGCCGCGTTCGGCGGCGCCGACTGCGAAGCCTGCGAGATCGTAATCGCCGGAGGAGTACATGCCCGGCATCTCGGCGGTCTCGCCGCCGATCAGCGCGCAGCCTGCGTCACGGCAGCCGGCGGCGATGCCTTCGACGATAGCCGCACCCTGGTCGGGATCCAGCTTGCCGGTGGCGAAATAGTCGAGGAAGAACAGCGGCTCGGCGCCCTGCACCACCAGATCGTTGACACACATGGCCACGAGGTCGATGCCGACGGTGTCGTGATAATCTGCATCGATCGCGATCTTCAGCTTGGTGCCGACGCCGTCATTGGCGGCCACCAGAACCGGATCGGTAAAGCCTGCGGCCTTCAGATCGAACAGGCCTCCGAAGCCGCCGATTTCGCCATCGGCGCCGGGGCGCCGCGTCGAGCGCACCGCAGGCTTGATCTTCTCGACGAGAAGGTTGCCAGCGTCGATATCCACGCCTGCATCGCTATAGGTGAGACCGTTTTTTCCGGACTGGCTCATACTGCTCTCCGATGGCTGTCTTCGGGCGGGAAAAATCCCCGCGTTATATGCGGGTCGCAATTGCATGACAGGGGCGTTTATGCAAGGCGTTGCGTGGTAAAAGCCCCAATTTCCCGCTCTTTTGACTGGCGTATTCTGGATTTTGTGCCGCGGGGTTGACCATTCTTGTAGCTGCATCCTATGTGGCTCGCAGGCCGCATCGCTGCGATGCGGCATATACCGACGTTCGATCAGCGGAGAGCATGATGCCACACCAGTTTAGCGGCGCCGGTCTGAAGCGCCAGGTCGTCTTCTGGCTGATTGTGCTGGCGTTCTTTATCGCCTTCCTGCTGGTCTTTAGCTCCATCCTGCTGCCGTTCCTCGCCGGCATGGCGATCGCTTACTTTCTCGATCCAGTCGCCGACCGGCTGGAAAGGCTTGGCCTCAGCCGCCTGATGGCGACGATCGTCATCCTGATCGCCTTCGTCATCGTGATCGTGCTGGCGCTGATGATCCTGATCCCGATCCTCGCCAGCCAGTTCGCCGATTTCGCCGGCCGTCTGCCTGGTTATATCGACCAGCTGCAGACATTCATCGCCAAGCAGCAGAACTCGATGCTGCCGGATTGGATCAAGAACCAGCTCGGCACCATCAAGAACAATTTCTCCGAGATACTCTCGCAGGGCTTCGGCCTGCTCACCGGGCTGTTCAGCCAGGTCTGGAGCTCCGGCCTCGCCGTCGTCAACGTGATCTCGCTGATGATCGTGACACCGGTGGTCGCCTTCTACATGCTGCTCGATTGGGATCGCATGGTCGCCAATATCGACAAGTATGTCCCGCGCGATTACGTCGCGAACGTCCACCAGATCATGCACGAGATCGACCAGTCGATCGCCGGCTTCATTCGCGGGCAGGGCTCGCTCTGCCTCATCCTCGGCATCTATTATGCCGTCGGCCTGTCGCTGGTCGGGCTGAACTTTGGCCTCTTGATCGGCCTATTCGCGGGCATGATCAGCTTCATCCCCTATGTCGGCTCCATGGTCGGCCTGATCCTCGCTGTGGGTGTCGCGATCGTCCAGTTCTGGCCGGATTACATCTGGGTCGCCGCGGTACTCGCTGTCTTCTTCAGCGGTCAGTTCCTTGAGGGCAATATCCTGCAGCCGAAGCTCGTCGGCCATAGCGTTGGCCTGCACCCGGTTTGGCTGATGTTCGCGCTCTTTGCGTTCGGTGCCTTGTTCGGCTTCGTTGGTCTGCTGGTCGCCGTGCCGGCCGCAGCCGCCGTCGGCGTCCTTGTTCGCTTTGCACTTTCGCGATATCTTGAGAGCGACCTGTACGCGGGCGAGGCGAAGGCCGCCCCGATACGGAAGACAAAAGCTGGCCCGAAATGACTGACGTGAAAAACGCTGACTCAAGGCGCAAGCCCGTGGAGCAGCTCCCTTTGGCCTTTTCTCATGACGCCGCGACCGGTCGTGACGATCTCCTGATCTCCGAGCGGCTGGCGGCGGCTGTCGAGATCGTCGATGCCTGGCCGAACTGGCCGTCGCCCGTCGTTATCCTTGCCGGCCCGGTCGGATCGGGCAAGTCGCATCTCGCCAATATCTGGAAGGATCACAGCGGCGCCAAGCTGATCCATCCGAAGGCCGGCGCTGACGCCGCGGTGGACGCGGCCAACGGTCCGGTTCTCTTTGAAGATGTAGACCGCCTCGGCTTCGACGACACCGAACTGTTCCATGTCATCAACAGCGTGCGCGAAAACGGTCACAGCCTGCTGATGACATCGCGCCTCTGGCCGATGTCCTGGCCCGTCGAGCTGGCCGATCTGCGCTCGCGCCTGAAGGCTGCCACCGTGGTCGAGATCGGAGAGCCGGACGAGGAGCTGCTTTCGCAGGTCATCGTCAAGCTGTTCGCCGATCGACAGCTTTATATAGATGACAAACTGGTGCTCTATATTGTCGTCAGGATGGAGCGCTCGCTGAACGCCGCGCAGACAATCGTCGAGCGGCTGGACCGGCTGGCGCTCTCAAGAGGCACCAAGATCACGAGAGCGCTTGCCGCTGAAGTGTTGAATGAATTGGGCAATTCCGATCCGGCTGATTGACTGTCACAGTTCCGTCGTGAAACTGATATATTCGGCTTGGCGCAATCATGAGGGGACGAGTAAACGATGGACAGTGCAGTCGCGGGAAACCAGGAAACGGCTCCTGAAACCAAGGTGAACGTTCCTCCGCTTGAAGAACTGCTCTCCAGCCCCGAGCGCTTCATCAACCGCGAATTTTCCTGGCTGCAGTTCAACCGACGCGTTCTTGAGGAGACGCTGAACACCGAGCATCCCCTGCTTGAGCGCGTCCGCTTCCTCTCGATCTCGGCTGCCAATCTCGATGAATTCTTCATGGTGCGCGTTGCCGGTCTCGAAGGGCAGGTGCGCCAGAACATCGTTGTGCGCACGCCAGACGGCAAGACGCCGGCCGAGCAGCTCGAATCCATCCTGCAGGAAATCGACAACCTGCAGATGGAGCAGCAGGCGTCGCTCGCCGTGCTGCAGCAGTATCTCGCCAAGGAAGATATCCTGATCGTTCGCCCCGGCGCGCTCAGCGAAACCGATCGCAACTGGCTGGCCACCGAATTCGAGCAGGCCATCTTCCCGGTGCTGACGCCATTGTCGATCGACCCGGCGCACCCGTTCCCCTTCATTCCGAACCTCGGCTTCTCCATCGGCCTGCAGTTGGTGAGCAAGAACGGCCGCGAGCCGATGACGGCGCTTCTTCGCCTGCCGCCGGCGCTCGATCGTTTCGTGCGCCTGCCCGATGACGGCAACACGATCCGCTACATCACGCTCGAGGACGTCGCCAACATCTTCATCTACCGGCTCTACCCGGGCTATGAGGTGCAGGGCTCCGGTACGTTCCGCATCATCCGAGACAGCGATATTGAAGTCGAGGAAGAAGCGGAAGATCTGGTCCGCTTCTTCGAAACCGCGCTGAAGCGTCGCCGTCGCGGTTCGGTGATCCGTCTCGAAACCGATTCCGAAATGCCGGCTTCGCTGCGCCAGTTCGTGGTGCAGGCGACGAACGTGCCCGATAGCCGCGTTGCCGTTCTGCCGGGCTTGCTGGCGCTGAACACGCTGTCGGAGATCACCAAGGCGCCGCGCGACGACTTGCGTTTCCCTTCCTACAACGCGCGATTTCCCGAACGCGTCCGCGAGCACGCCGGCGATTGCTTCGCCGCCATCCGCGAAAAGGACATGGTGGTTCACCACCCCTACGAGTCTTTCGACGTGGTGGTCCAGTTTCTGCTCCAGGCTGCGCGCGATCCTGACGTTCTGGCGATAAAGCAGACGCTCTACCGCACCTCCAACGACAGCCCGATCGTTCGCGCGCTGATCGATGCGGCCGAATCCGGCAAGTCGGTGACCGCGCTGGTGGAACTGAAGGCGCGTTTCGACGAAGAGGCCAACATTCGCTGGGCGCGCGACCTCGAACGCGCCGGCGTACAGGTCGTCTTCGGTTTCATCGAATTGAAGACCCACTCGAAGATGTCGCTGGTCGTACGCCGCGAAGAGGGCAAGCTGCGCAGCTACTGCCATCTCGGCACCGGCAACTATCACCCGATCACCGCGAAGATCTATACCGACCTGTCGTTCTTCACCTGCAATCCCGTGATTGCCCACGACATGGCCAATATCTTCAACTTCATCACCGGCTATGGCGAGCCGGAGGAGAGCATGAAGCTCGCCGTATCGCCCTATACGCTGCGCTCGCGCATCCTTCGTCACATCGACGAGGAGATCAAGCACGCGAAAAACGGCGCGCCGGCTGCCATCTGGATGAAGATGAACTCACTCGTCGATCCCGAAATCATCGACGCGCTCTACACGGCCAGCCACGCCGGCGTCGAGATTGATCTGGTCATTCGCGGCATCTGCTGCCTGCGCCCGCAGGTGGCGGGATTGTCGGAAAACATCCGCGTCAAGTCGATCGTCGGCCGCTTCCTCGAGCACAGCCGCATCTTCTGCTTCGGCAACGGCCACGGCCTGCCGTCAGACAAGGCGCTGGTCTATATCGGCTCAGCCGACATGATGCCGAGAAACCTCGATCGGCGCGTCGAAACGCTGGTGCCGCTTATCAATCCCACCGTGCATGAGCAGGTTTTGTCACAGATCATGCTGGGCAATCTCATTGACAATCAGCAGAGCTACGAGATATTGGCCGACGGGACGTCAAGGCGCATGGAGGTGCGCAAGGGCGAGGAGCCGTTCAACGCGCAGCAGTATTTCATGACCAATCCCAGCCTTTCCGGCCGTGGTGAAGCGTTGAAATCCAGTGCGCCAAAGCTGATTGCCGGCCTTCTTTCCGGCCGCACAAAACGATAAAACTGGACCTGCATGGTTGAATCAGAAGCCCAGGGGCGCCTTCCAGGGATTGCCCCGGTCTCCGTTGTCGATATCGGGTCGAACTCGATCCGTGTGGTCATCTATGAAGGCTTGTCGAGATCGCCCACGATCCTTTTCAACGAAAAGGTTCTGTGTGGTCTCGGTAAGGGCATAGCGCTCACCGGCAAGATGGACGAGGCCAGCGTCGAACGTGCTTTGGCTGCTCTGCATCGCTTCAAGGCGCTGTCCGATCAGGCGCGCGCGGCCACCATGTACGTGCTGGCGACGGCCGCGGCCCGCGAGGCCTCGAACGGCCCGGATTTCATTCATCGCGCCGAAACGATCCTGCAGCGCAAGGTGCGCGTTCTCTCGGGCGAGGAAGAAGCCAAGTTCTCTGCGCTCGGCATCGTCAGCGGCTTCTACACGCCGGATGGTATCGCCGGCGACCTGGGCGGCGGCTCTCTCGAGCTCATCGACATCAAGGGCAAGGAACTCGGCCAGGGGGTGACGCTGCCGCTCGGCGGCCTGCGCCTGTCGGAATATGCCGCCGGCTCGATGGAAAAGGCACGCACCTTTGCCCGCAAGCATGTGAAGACCATCTCCAAGCTTCTGGCCAAGGGCGAGGGGCGGACGTTCTATGCCGTCGGCGGCACCTGGCGAAACATCGCCAAGCTGCACATGGAGCTGACCGACTATCCGCTGCACATGATGCAGGGTTACGAGATATCGTTCGACGCGATGATGCAGTTTCTGGATCAAGTCGAGGCCGCCAGGGATTCGAAGGATCCGGCCTGGATGGCGGTATCGAAATTCCGCCGTGCCCTGCTGCCTTATGGCGCCGTCGCGATGAAGGAAGTGCTGAGCGTCATGAAGCCCTCGGTGATCTCCTTCTCAGGCCAGGGTGTGCGTGAAGGCTATCTCTACTCGCTTCTCTCCGAAAGCGAACGCCGCGCTGACCCTCTGCTGGAAGCCGCCCGGGAGCTCGCGATCCTGCGTGCCCGCTCGCCCGAACACGCCCGGGAGCTCTCGGAATGGACCGGCCGGATGATGCCGTTCTTCGATATTTCGGAGACGCCCGAGGAGGCCCGTTATCGCCAGGCTGCCTGCCTGCTCGCCGATATCAGCTGGCGCGCCCATCCCGATTATCGTGGCCTTCAGGCTCTGAACATCATTGCCCACACCTCTTTCGTCGGCATCAGCCACCCCGGCCGCGCCTTCATCGCGCTCGCCAACTATTACCGCTTCGAAGGCCTGCATGACGATGGCGCGACTGGCCCGCTGGCGACGATCGCCACGCCGCAGTATGTGGAGCGTGCCAAGCTGCTGGGCGGCATGCTGCGCGTGGTCTACCTATTCTCTGCCTCGATGCCCGGCATCGTCCGTAACCTGACCTTCCGCAAGTCGAACGACCCCGATCTCGACCTCGAATTCGTGGTGCCCTCGGAGTATCGCGATTTCGCCGGCGAGCGCCTCGATGGCCGCCTGCAGCAGCTTGCAAAGCTGACCAACAAGCGTCTCGCTTTCCGCTTCGAGTAGCGCTGTCGCCGCTCAATTCCTTATCCAGGCAAAACGGCCCCCGCTCTTTCGAACGGGGGCCGTTTTGATTTCGATCGCTACTTACTTGGCGTTCAGCAGTTCGCCGACTTCGAGCAGGCTGAACTCGTTGTCGTCAGCCTTGTCGACGGCGCGGCCGGCCGAGAAGGGCAGGTTGTTGTCGTTGCCGACCACGATGTGCGTGGCATCGACGCGGTCGACGTTTTCGATCGTCACGAACGGCATGTCGTAGACGCCATCCTTGGTGCCGGCCTTTTTCTTGTTGTCCGGATCCTTGATGTCGAGAAGGTCGATATAGCCGATCTTGCGAACTGCGCCATTTGCATTGGTGTCGTTGAACTCGATCTTGTAGATGCGCTTCAACTCGGCGGGAGCCTCGAAGCAATCTGCCTTCGGCTGCTTCGGATCGGCGCAAGCCTTATCCTTGGTGCCGGCCCCGTTGTCACGCTCGATCACCAGCGCGGTACTGTCGTCGAGCATGTTGAAGTCGCCGATGGCGATGCCCTTTTCCTCGAGCGGATACAGCCAGCTGCGGCCGGTCCAGTTCTTGGCTGCCGTGTCGAACTCGACGATGCGGATCGCCGTCCGGCCATCCACCGTCTCGACCTTGCCTTCGTCCTGGAACAGCGGACCTTCAAGCAGGCCGTAAAGCTTGGCTCCGTCCTTGGACATCGCGAGGCCTTCGAAGCCGCCCGAGCGCTTCAGGTTGAAGGCGGGCATTTTGGCGACCGGGTTTGCCGGGACCGAGAGCAGAGGGTTATCGGGCGACAACACTGGCTTGCCGTTGACAATGGTCGAGACGACGTCGGTCAGCTTGCCCTCGGTGTCGAACTTCAGGATGTAGGGCCCGAACTCCTCGCCGATCCAGAAACCGTCGGCGACGGGCTGGATGGATTCGATATCGAAATCCGCACCGGTGAGGTAGCGCTTCTCCGCACCCTCGAGCACGATCGGGAAGGGCGCCTTCTTGTCGGGATCGGACAGGAACAGGTTCTTGACAACCTCGACCTTGCCGGTGGTCCAATCGAATTTCACCTGATGCAGGAAGAGCATAGCGTCGCTGGAATTGGCCTTTGAGCCGAAGCCGTTGTCGGACAGCGTCCAGAACGTGCCGTCAGCCATAGTCTTGATGCCGGAGAAGCCCTGGATCGGCTGCCCGTCGAAGGGGAGCTTGAGGTCGGTCACGCGCGCGCCGTCCTTGCCGGGAACGGTGCCAAGCGCCTCGGTGCGCTTGCGATCCGGCGTCGTGAACTTGCCGGAGTGCTTGAGGAACTCAGGTGCGTCGGCGGGCGCCGGCACCATGGTGTTCGCCGGCAGAATAGCCTGGCCGGCGAGCTTTGCGGGAAACTGCTGCTGGTCGGCCATGGCCGAACCGGCGATCAAAAGAACAAATGAAACAGAAGCAAGAAGAGCATTTTTCATCGAAACCCCCATGTGATGCAATGCGGGCTTCGATTAGCAGGCCTCTTATGTCGGTGCGTTGACACCGGCGTGAAGCTTTGGTGACGCCACACGGTCGTCTGCCTTTACGAGCGAGATCACGCCGAGGCTCTGTCCGCGCCCCTTGACAGCGTGTTGACCGAGATCCTCCGCCACGACCTTGGCCGGCAGCCGGATCCGCTGGGCGAGGTCGGCCGATATCAGTACCGAGCGGTTCAGCGTCTTGCAGAGCGATTCCAGCCGCGATGCCGTGTTGATCGTATCGCCGAAATACGTGATCTTGTGATGGTCGACACCGATTTCCGCCGTGATGATGCTACCGCCATGAAGCGCCGCGCGAAGCCTGGGCACCTGCCCGTAGGTCGTCAGCCAGCTCTCGGCATCCGCTTCGATCGCATTGATGATGTCGAAGATGCAGTTGACGCAGCGCGCGAATTTGACGCCTCGGTCCAGCGGCCAGGTGATGATGGCGGCATCGCCGACATAGTCGACGATCGTTCCCTTGTATTTGCGCACCGGCTCGGCAAAGGTCGCAAACAGCGAGCTCAGCATCTGCTGCGCGCGCAAATCGCCATGCTTCTCCGCGAAGGTCGTCGAATCGACCAGGTCGATGAAGAGAAACACTCGTTCTTCGCTGACCGGCTTGCGGTAGCGGCTCACCAGCATGCTGGTAAACACCTCTCGGCCCAGCAGTTCACGCACTCTCAGAACGAAGATCATCAGCGAGCAGACGGCAAGAGCGTAAAGAAAGGCGTTGAACGGCAGCACCACCATGTCGACCCAGGAATGGGGAATGACAATGCCGGTTCCCCACAAAGAGAGGCCGGCGGCCGCAAAGCCGATGCTCATCAGCACTTCGTAGATCAAAAGCTCCGCGAGGAAGAACGTCAGAGTAGGCAGCGCCTCAACCCTGTTGCGCAGTTCGCGAAAGATCACCTTTCGCTCGAAGGCGATGATCGGCATGCCCATGCACAGCGCGAAGACCGCGCCGATGAACGGGCGGCTTTCTTGGAAGAACATGACGCTGTAGAGCGCGCCGCTTCCCGCCATGACGAGCATGATTAGAAGCCAGTTCTGGACTGGGGATACTTCTCTCATAAGGGTCTTTTCGTTCAGCCTTTGGCCAGCGTGCGTCTAAAGCAATGTAGGCGCGCAAAAGCCCTTTCGGAAGGGCGGTGGATACCTCTTCCGAAAGATTTAGCTGAATGATTGGGCGCAGTTGTGGCTTGAATCGAGGCGACGCAGAAATTTGCGTCGCGACTTACAGAGAGACCGTCTCGACCTTCTTGCCGACGAACCGCAGCGCGACGTCGCCCTTGATCAGCTGCAGGGCGGGATCGCCGAACAGCTCCCGGCGCCATCCACGCAGCGCGCCCACATCGGCGTTTTCACCCTCGGCAGCGATCTTGTCCAGGTCGTCGCTGTTGGCGATCACCTTGGGGGCGACGCCGTGCTTTTCGGAGATCAGCTTCAACAAGACCTTCAGGAGCTCGGCTGCCGCCGCGGCTCCCTCCGGCGCCTGGTTCTGCCTCGGCGCATGCGGCATCTCGGCCTTCGGCAGCGCGAGTGCGGTATTCACCGCCTCGACGACGGCAGCACCGGCGGACGACCGTTCCCAACCCTTCGGGATGGTGCGCAGGCGGCCAAGCGCCTCGCCATCCTTCGGTTGCTGCTGGGCGATCTCATAGATCGCATCGTCCTTGATGACGCGCGAACGCGGTACGTTGCGGCTGCGCGCCTCACGCTCGCGCCACGCGGCCACGTATTTCAGCACGGCCAGTTCCTGCGGCTTGCGCAGCCGCATCTTCAGGCGCTGCCAGGCGTCGTCGGGATGAATGTCGTAGGTTTCTTTCGCCTCAAGCACATCCATCTCTTCGGACAGCCACGAGGAACGGCCTTCGCGTTCGAGCTCGGCCTTGAGATAGAGATAGACGTCGCGCAGATGCGTCACGTCGGCCAGCGCATAGTCGAGCTGTTTTTCGGAAAGCGGACGGCGGCTCCAGTCGGTGAAGCGCGAGGACTTGTCGATCTGCACGCCCTTGGTCCGGCTGACCAGCTGGTCGTAGGAGACGGAATCGCCGAAGCCACAGACCATCGCCGCGACCTGCGTGTCGAAGATCGGATGCGGAATGAGGCCGCCCCGGTTGTAGATGATTTCGATATCTTGGCGCGCGGCATGGAACACCTTCAGCACGCTGGAATTAGCCATCAGCTCGAAGAAGGGTTTCAGGTCGAGGCCCTTGGCCAGCGGATCGACAAGCACTTCCGTCGTCGGGCTTGCCATCTGGATCAAGCAAAGCTCCGGCCAGAACGTCGTCTCTCGCAGAAACTCGGTATCGATAGTAATGAATTCTGACTTGGCCAGCTCGATGCAGGCCGCCTCCAAATCGGCGGTTGTTTCAATCATCTCAATTCATTCGCAGGATAGACATAGTTGAACCTTCCTTCTCCTTTCGGCCGAATATGTCAACCGCTACCGGCAAAGAGTGGTCAAACAACCCTGACATAACTCGTCATGCCGGTCTTCTGATGCTCGATGATGTGGCAATGCAACAGCCAATCGCCGAGATTGTCGGCGACGAAGGCGAGCTGCACCTTCTCGTCGGGTTGCACCAGATAGGTGTCGGTGACGAGCGGCATGACGTCTCGCGTCGACGACGAGAGCACCGTGAAGCTCATGCCATGCAGATGGATCGGATGCGTGTGCGGCGTCACGTTCTCTAGCTGCAGGATGTAGCTCTTGCCGAGCTTCAGTTCCGCGAGCGGTGCCGTCGGATCATTCGTGTCGCCGGGCCACGGCACCTTGTTGATGGCCCAGAAGCTGTAGCCCAGCGTGCCGCAGATGCTGTCGACAGGGGCGTTTTCGGCGGTGGCGCTGAGCACCACCGAAATCCTCTGCGCCGAGGAGAGGTCGGCCTTGGCGACGGGGTTCTCCGCGAGTGCCGCGAGATCGCCGACATCGCGCTTGAGCGACGTGCCGACCGAGCGCAACTTGGCGATCGTTTTCGGCGTGGTCCCGCGAATGTCCTCGAGCGTCGCAACCGCGCCTTCGGCATCGGGCATGCGAACGGCAAGATCGAGGCGCTGGCCGGGTCCGATCAGCAGCAGGTCGAGCGGGAAGCGCTTCGGCACCGGATTGCCGTCGATCGCGATCACGGTCGCCTCCGCACCTTCCATCTTGAGCGAGAAGATGCGCGTGACATCGGTGACGGCGATGCGCAGGCGGATCAGGCCGCCGGCCGGCGCGTCGTATTGTGGTTCCTGGTGCCAGTTCGCGGTGCGCACTGTCCCGTAGGTGCCGGTCTTGGCCGCATCGCGCGGCCGGAACGAGGCGATGAACTGTCCGTCGCCGCCAAGGCGCCAGTCGCGCAGGTTCAGCACCACCTCGGAATCGAATGTCGGGTCGGCCGGATCCTCGACCACGATCACGCCAGTCATCCCCTGGCCCATCTGCGCCAGCGTGTTGCAATGTGGATGATACCAGAAGGTGCCGGCATCAGGGGGCGTGAAGGCATAGTCGAAGCTGTCGCCTGTATACACGTAGGGCTGGGTCATGAACGGCACCCCGTCCATCTTGTTGGGGATGCGCAGGCCATGCCAATGAATGGTGGTGGGTTCGTCGAGCGTGTTGGTCAGTCGCGCCGCATAGGGCTTGCCCTTGGTCATCCTGAGCACGGGCGGCATTCCTGCGCCGCCCCCTGGATTGGCCCAGGTCATGATGTTCCTGGTCGCGCCGGCGTCGGTGAGCGTTGCCTGCGTCTTCAACGCTTTCAGCACTTGAGGCTCGGGTGCCGCTTCCGCCAGCCCGAACTTGCCCGCGACGCTGATGCCCACCCCGTAGGCGCCGGCGACGGCGGAAGCCTTCAAGAGGTTGCGGCGGGTGAGGAGGGGCATGGCGGAACTCCGGAAAGTGATGATGTGTCCTCTTTAAAGTTGACCGAGACCTTCATCAATATGCCTCGTGCAGCCAAACTGCCGCAGAGCTCGGCATATGATAAGGTTGCGACCACGTCGAAAACCGCGCGCAAAGCGCAGGCTTCCAGCGCCAAGTCTTGACAAATCAGGCCGTCCATGCGCTTTTCCGCCCGATTTTCTTGTCGGCGCGAGAGAGCTTTTGGAGCCCCTGCTGCCGTCTTCAAGCCAGATACTGGGAATTGAGATGATGCATCGTTACCGCAGCCACACATGCGCAGCCCTCCGCAAGTCGGATGTCGGCGCCAATGTCCGGATTTCCGGCTGGGTTCACCGCGTTCGTGACCATGGCGGCGTTCTCTTCATCGACCTTCGCGATCATTACGGCATGACCCAGGTCGTGGCCGACCCTGATAGCCCGGCCTTCAAGATCGCCGAGACCGTTCGCGGCGAGTGGGTCATCCGCATCGACGGCGTCGTCAAGGCCCGCTCGGAAGACACCGTCAACAAGAACATGGCGACCGGCGAGATCGAGCTCTACGCCCAGGAGATCGAAGTGCTCTCCGAAGCCAAGGAACTGCCGTTGCCAGTCTTCGGCGAGCCTGATTACCCGGAGGACATCCGCCTCAAGTACCGCTTCCTCGACCTGCGCCGCGAAACGCTGCACAAGAACATCGTCAAGCGCAGCCAGATCATCTCCGACATCCGCAACCGCATGACGTCGGCCGGCTTCGGCGAATACACGACGCCGATCCTGACGGCGTCCTCGCCGGAAGGCGCACGCGACTTCCTCGTGCCCAGCCGTATCCACCCCGGCCAGTTCTTCGCCCTGCCGCAGGCGCCGCAGCAGTACAAGCAGCTCTTGATGGTTGCCGGTTTCGACCGCTACTTCCAGATCGCGCCGTGCTTCCGCGACGAAGACCCGCGCGCCGACCGCCTGCCGGGCGAATTCTACCAGCTCGACCTGGAAATGAGCTTCGTCACCCAGGAAGACGTCTGGGACACGATGGCCCCGATCATGACCTCGGTCTTCGAGCAGTTCGCCGAAGGCAAGCCGGTCACCAAGGAATGGCCGCGCATTCCTTACGACGTCGCGATCCGCAAGTATGGTTCCGACAAGCCCGACCTGCGCAACCCGATCGAGATGCAGGCCGTCACCGAGCACTTCGCCGGTTCCGGCTTCAAGGTGTTCGCCGGCATGATCGCGTCGAATCCCAAAGTCGAAGTCTGGGCGATCCCGGCCAAGACCGGCGGTAGCCGCGCATTCTGCGACCGCATGAACGCCTGGGCGCAGTCGCTCGGCCAGCCGGGCCTCGGCTACATCTTCTGGAAGGAAGAAGACGGCAAGGTCGGCGGTTCCGGTCCGCTTGCCAAGAACATCGGCGAAGAGCGCACCGAAGCGCTGCGTGTCCAGCTCGGCCTCGAAGCCGGCGACGCCGCCTTCTTCGTCGCCGGCGAACCGGCGAAGTTCTACAAGTTTGCTGGCGAAGCCCGTACCAAGGCGGGTGAAGACCTGAACCTCGTCGATCGCGACCGTTTCGAGCTGTGCTGGATCATCGACTTCCCGTTCTACGAATGGAGCGAGGAAGACAAGAAGATCGACTTCGCCCACAACCCGTTCTCGATGCCGCAGGGCGGCCTCGAAGCGCTGCAGAGCCAGGATCCGCTGTCGCTCAAGGCCTACCAGTACGATGCCGTCTGCAACGGCTTCGAAATCGCCTCGGGCTCGATCCGTAACCAATCGCCGGAAGCCATGGTCAAGGCCTTCGAACTGGTCGGCCTCAGCCAGACGGATGTCGAGGAACGCTTCGGCGGCATGTACCGTGCTTTCCAGTACGGTGCGCCTCCACACGGCGGCTGCGCCTTCGGTATCGACCGTGTCGTCATGCTGCTGCTCGGTGCCAAGAACCTGCGCGAGATCACGCTGTTCCCGATGAACCAGCAGGCACAGGACCTCCTGATGAACGCCCCGTCGCCGGCAACGCCGAAGCAGCTGATGGAACTGTCGCTGCGCGTCATGCCGCCAGTCAAGAAGGACTGATCGAAAGCCATTTAAGCGAGAAAGCCCGGTGTGATGCCGGGCTTTTTTGATTCAGGGCGTGCTGCGTCTTCGGCAACAAAAGAGGCCCGGCGAGCAAATGCGCGCCGGGCCTCCTGATTTCAAATCAAGGCGATCAATCGTTCGCCGAAACCTTGACGCCGAGCACCTGCGGCAGCGTGTTCGGCGCGCCCATGGCGGCACCCATGATCATCGGGAACGGTACCGGCTTGGCAGGAGCCGCATTGACCGTCAGGCTTTTGGGGTCGTCGAGGAAGGTGCTGACAGCGGCCGATACCGCGTTCTGCAGCTCGGGGATGTTGAGCTGCGCCAGCATGATCGGCGCCATCGCCTTCAGCGAGTCGGCCATCTGCTTGCCGGACATGCCCTGCTGGCTGCCGGCATAGTCGAGCGCACGCTTGGTGATCGAGGCGTCGTCGAAGCGGATCTGGGCGCTTTCGAAGGACAGCTGCTGCAACAGGCCGAGCATGGCAAGGCCGAAGGCCTGCTGCGCCTGTTCCTTGTTTGCGTTGGCTTCCGCCTGCTGGGCGGCTTCCTGCAGCGACTTCACGAAGGCGAGCGTATAGCCGTTGACCTTGAAGGCGAGATTGAGCTTGCCGACATTGCTGAAATCGAAGGCGAATTCCGACACGTCGATCGTGCCCGGCGTCAGGTCCCAGGCGCCCTTCATGGTGATGTCGCCGTTGACCTGTTGCAGCGCCAGCTTTTCGATCGCTTCCTTGCTCTGCGGATCGGCTGCCTTGCTGAGGTCGGCCTTGAGGCTCTTGAAGGCGCCGTCGAAATCGAAGCCGGACTCGTCTTCGCGCAGCGTCAGGTTCACATCGCTGCCGCCCAGCGAGAACACTTCCGCGCCGTCCTTGACGACCTTGAGGGGCCCGCTGTGGGCGCTCTCGTAGAGCAGCATGGAATCGAGGCCTTCGCCCTTGGCATCGGCAGGAATCGAGATGCCGCCGAGCGTCAACTCGGTAACCGTCAGCGTCGCACCCTCATTGGTGGTGTTGATGTCGGGGAAGGCTGCTTCCTCGATGTAATAGCCGCCGTCCTCGTCTTCCTCGACGCCTGAAAGCGTGATCTCGCCGATCGGCAGCGCGCCGCCATTGTTCGGCTTGAAGCTGGCGTTCTTCAGCGTGACGGTCTTGCCATCGACATCGACGCCATCGGCCGCGAGCGTGCCGCCCTGCAGCGTGTAGGCGGCATTGATCTTCTTCAGGAGGTCCTGACCATCGAGCGCGAAAGCAGAGCCGGCGAGAGAAAGGAATGCCACGCCCGAAAGCATGAGCCGCGTCGTCCGGTAAAATGTCATGGGTGTTCCTCAGATCCAGGTGGGCGGTTGGCCATAATCTACGATGGATTTGTGCCGGTTTATATTTCGTGTTTTCTAAAATTATGTTGAAGGGATAAGCAAACAAAGTCCAAATTCGGGCAGAAAGGTTTTAGCGGTTGTTTTCTTTCTGTTCGGAGACTTCATCCACAGCCGCAATGCCCGGATTCCTTGCTCACATCAACCATCTCGTTTAGTCAGAAGGTATGGGACAAGAGATTTTGCCGCCCTCCGGCGGAGACGATGACAGCATTCTGCCGATCGACCTGAAGGCGGCGCTCGAAGAGCGTTATCTCGCCTACGCGCTGTCGACCATCATGCACCGCGCGCTGCCCGACGTTCGCGACGGCCTGAAGCCGGTCCATCGCCGCATCATCCACGCGATGAGCGAGATGGGCATCCGCCCGAACTCGGCCTTCAAGAAATGCGCCCGTATCGTCGGTGACGTCATCGGTAAGTTCCACCCGCACGGCGACCAGTCGGTCTACGATGCGCTGGTTCGTCTCGCCCAGGATTTCTCGCAACGCTATCCCGTCGTCGACGGGCAGGGCAATTTTGGCAACATCGACGGCGACAGCGCGGCTGCCTATCGATACACCGAAGCCCGCATGACCGATGTCGCCGGGCTGTTGCTCGAGGGTGTCGACCAGGACGCCGTCGATTTCCGCCTGACCTACAACGAGGAAGACCAGGAGCCAACGGTTCTCCCCGGCGCCTTCCCGAACCTTCTCGCCAACGGCTCGTCGGGCATCGCTGTCGGCATGGCGACCTCTATCCCGTCGCATAACGCACACGAATTGTGCGACGCGGCGCTGCATCTGATCAAGCATCCGGATGCGACGGTCGAGACGCTGGTAGAGCAGTTCATCCCCGGCCCGGATTTCCCGACCGGCGGCATCATTATCGACGACCGCCAGACGATCATCGACGCCTACAAGACTGGCCGCGGCGGTTTCCGCACGCGCGCGAAATGGGAGACCGAGGATCTCGGCCGCGGCGGCTATCAGATCATCGTCACGGAAATCCCGTTCCAGGTGCAGAAGTCGCGCCTGATCGAGAAGATCGCCGAGCTCTTGATCGCCCGCAAGCTGCCGCTGCTGGAAGACATTCGCGACGAGTCGGCCGAAGACGTCCGCGTCGTGCTGGTGCCGAAGAACCGCACCGTCGATCCGACGATCCTCATGGAATCGATGTTCAAGCTGACGGAACTCGAAAGCCGTTTCCCGCTGAATATGAACGTTCTCTCCATGGGCCGCATTCCGCGCGTCATGGCGTTGAACGAGGTGCTGAAGGAGTGGCTGGATCACCGTCGCGACGTGCTGCAGCGCCGCTCCCGCTTCCGCCTTGCCGCGATCGAGCGTCGCCTGGAAGTCCTGGGCGGCCTGCTGATCGCCTACCTCAATATCGACGAGGTGATCCGCATCATCCGCGAGGAGGATGAGCCCAAGCCCGTCATGGTCGCGCGCTGGTCGCTGACCGAGATCCAGGTCGAAGCGATCCTCAACATGCGCTTGCGCTCCCTGCGCAAGCTGGAAGAGTTCGAGATCCGCACCGAGTTCGACGCGCTGACCAAGGAGAAGGGCGAGATCGAATCGCTGCTCGCCTCCGAGGACAAGCAGTGGCAGACCGTTGCCTGGGAAATCGGCGAGGTGAAGAAGAAGTTCGCCAAGGCGACCGAACTCGGCCGCCGCCGCACCCAGTTCGCCGAAGCGCCCGATGCCGACGAGCAGGCGATCCAGCAGGCGATGATCGAGAAGGAGCCGATCACCGTCGTCGTCTCTGAAAAGGGTTGGATCCGCGCGCTGAAGGGGCACATCTCCGACACCGCGACTCTGACCTTCAAGGAAGGCGATGCGCTGAGGATCGCATTCCCGGCGCAGACGACGGACAAGATTCTTGTCATCACCACCGGCGGCAAGGCCTTTACGCTCGGCGGCGACAAGTTGCCGGGTGGTCGCGGCCATGGCGAGCCGCTGCGTATCATGATCGACATGGACAACGATCAGGACGTCTTGACGGCTTTCGTTCACGACCCGCAGCGCAAGCAGATGATCGTCTCGACGGCCGGTAACGGCTTCGTCGTCGCCGAGACCGACATGGTCGCCAACACCCGCAAGGGCAAGCAGATCATGAACGTCTCCATGCCCGACGAAACCAAGCTTCTCGTGCCCGTCTCAGGCGATCATGTCGCCGTCGTCGGCGAAAACCGCAAGCTGCTGGTCTTCGCGCTCGATCAGGTCCCGGAGATGTCGCGCGGCAAGGGTGTGCGCCTGCAGCGCTACAAGGATGGTGGCATTTCCGACGTTCGCTGCTTCGCGATATCGGATGGTCTCGTCTGGGAAGACAGCGCCGGCCGTACGTTCAGCAAGAACAAGGAAGAGCTTGCCGAGTGGCTCGCCGACCGCGCTTCCGCTGGCCGCACGGTTCCCAAGGGCTTCCCTCGCAGCGGCAAGTTTGCGGGCTGAAATATATCAGGGCCCCGCTCTTGGCGAGCGGGGCAATTCCTCTAGTTCTGTCCTGTAATCACAACATGGACAAACATCATTCCGAAGGCGGACGGAATGATCGTATGTGGCGTCTTCGTGGAAGGCGGCATGTCCGATCATGGAGGTCCGATCACGGAGGAATGTTGATGAGTGCCTGCAAGACCATTACGCTTTCAGTCGGCCACACTTACAACGCCTCGCCCTGCGAGGTTTACGACGCCTGGCTTAATCCCGAAATCGCCAAACGCTTTCTGTTCGCAACGGATGACGGTCGGGTCATCCGCGCTGATATCGAGCCGCGCGTCGGCGGCCATTTTCTTGTCATCGATAGACGTCCGACCGGCGATGCCGTTCATTATGGCGTGTTTCTCGAAATGCGCAGGCCGCGCCTGATGGTGTTCTCGTTTTCGGTCGCCGAACACGATCACAACGCCGATCGCATCCGCGTGGAGATCGAGCCGCTGGGCGAGGGCACGCGCCTGACGCTATCGCATGAAATGTGCGCCGAATGGTCTTCGTTTGAAGAACAGACACATCGCGGCTGGACGCATGTGCTCAATGGGCTGGAGCGTGAGCTCGACGCCGTTCACGCCGTCAAGCTGCCGGAGCTTGTTGCGTCCCAGGCTGTTTCCGAACCATCCAAAGCGAGTGCGCCATAATCGCGGTGACGAGGATAGAACCGCCGATCAGCGTCATGACCGGCGGCGTTTCCGAAAAAATCAGCCATATCCAGATCGGCGCCAGGATGGTCTCGAGCAGATAGAACATCCCGACCTCGGGTGCCGACAGATAGCGCGGTCCGCTGGCAAGACACCAGAACGACACGGGCATCAAGACAGCGCCGTTGAAGATGATCCAGGCAGGATGCTCGATTACAAGACCTGCTGGCAAAGCGTTCGCCAAACCAAGGGCCGCCGGAAAGCCGGCGGCAAGCAACGGTACGAAGCCCATGGCGCGACGTGATGCGCGTCCCACGGTAATCGCGCCCGCAAGCACCAGCGCTGTCAATAGCGCCATTGCATCGCCGAAGCTGTGGCCGCCGGCCAGGCCGTCGCCGACGATCATGCCGACGCCCAGGATCATCACCGCCATCGTCACGAGCGTCGATACCGGCGGGCGCTCCTTCAGGAACAGCCAGGACAGCAGCGCGCCGAACATCGGATTGAAGGCGACGATGAAGACCACGTTGGCCGTGGTCGTGTTAAACACCGCAAGCAGGAATGTTATGGTCGATAGCCCATAGAGAATTCCGGCGAGTAACCCCGCCCGACCCGGCACCATCGCCGGCCAGCTTCCCTTCATCCACCGGATCACGCAAACGATCAGCAACGTCACGGCAACCGTGGTGATGCTGCGCATGCCGATGATCGACCACATGTCGCCATGGGCGAGGCGGACGAGCGGAATGTCCATGGAGAGCGCAAGGCCGCCGATCGCCGTCAGCAGCAGGCCCTTCCGATGATCGGAAAGGGTAGGGGAACGCATTTAGGGTTGGCTACTTTCGGGAAGGAATGTGGGATCGAAGCGTTCCCAGCCACGCGCGGTCAGGTGCTCCTGCGGCTGGTATCGGGTCTTGTAGTCCATTTTCCGCGAACCTTGGACCCAGTAGCCGAGATAGACATGCGGCAGCCCCAGCGCCTTGGTGCGCCTGATGTGATCGAGGATCATGAAGGTACCGAGCGATCGCTTGTCGAGATCGGGATTGAAGTAGGAATAGACCATCGAGAGCCCGTCGCTCATCGTATCGGTCAGGGCCGCCGCGATCAGTTCGCCGCTTGGCCGCGCTTCCAGCCCCGAGCCTTCCACACGCCGGCGATATTCGATGATCTTGGTGTTGACGTGCGTGTCCTCGACCATGATCGCATAGTCGAGCACCGTCATGTCGGACATGCCGCCCTGCTGGTGGCGATAATCGAGATAGCGGCGAAACAGCGAATATTGTTCGCTGGAGGGCTGCGCCGGAAATTCGGTCGAGATGATATCGGAATTGCTCGCGAGCACCCGCTTCATCGACTTGGTCGGCTCGAATTCGTCGGCGAGAATACGGACCGAGACACAGGCCCGGCAGGCCTCGCAGGCCGGGCGGTAGGCGATGTTCTGAGAGCGGCGGAAACCGCCTTGCGTCAGGATGTCATTCATCTCCGCGGCGCGTGGCCCGACGAGATGCGTAAAAACCTTTCGCTCCATCTCATGCGCAAGATAAGGGCAGGCAGCCGGGGCCGTCAGATAAAACTGCGGAGATGGCGTGGTCTGCGTATTCATCTGCTACGGAGATGTCCTTGGGTTGCATGCTGAAATGACAGCATGACTTAAGAAAAGAAAACGTCAACAGCGCGGCAGTCCGCCGCGCTTTTTGACTGATTATACTTTCGGATATTGGTCGAAAATTTCCCCTGAAAAGGAGGGGAAATCCGATTAATTCAGAGGCTTGAGCGACCTCACGCGGTTCGGATGGTCGCTGTGCCGACGAGAAAATCGTGCAGCAGGCGGCTGCGTTCGGTGAACAGGCCGACAAGCAGAATCAGCGGCGTGAGAACCGAGTTCAGGATCCAGAACAGCGCAAGGTGTACGATCGCCGTCAGGAAATCCATTTCCCGCCCGTCGACACGCACGATGGCAATCCCCATCGCCCGCATGCCGAGCGATGCCTGGCTCGAGCCGCCGACCGTAAAGCCGAAATAGAGGCCCGCGACGATCACGAACAGCGCCGGGTAAAGAAAGAAACCGAGGCCGAGCGTCACGATCGACAGGAAGAACAGGATGACCGCTGCCGGAATGCAAAGCAGCAGGACGATGACATAATCGAGGATGAACGCGAACACACGCCGGCTCAGCGTACCACTATACGCGCGCCAGTCGTCAGGTGCGGCATAAAGCGGGTTCGGGTTGAGCGACATCGTTGCGATCTCCTTTCGAGAGGTTGTAACGCTGATATGGTGACGCTCGCCCCGAATGCAACATTACCTATCAGCAGTCACCGTTTGGCGAGGATCTTGGCCACCTCGATGGAGAAATAGGTGAGAATGCCGTCGCAACCGGCCCGCTTGAAGGCGAGCAGGGTCTCGAGCATTGCCTTTTCGCCATCAATCCAGCCGTTCATCGCCGCCGCCTTGATCTGCGAATATTCGCCGGACACCTGATAGGCGAAGGTCGGCAGGCCAAAGGCTTCCTTCATCCGCCAGCAGATGTCGATATAGGGTAGGCCGGGCTTGACCATCAGCATGTCGGCGCCTTCCTCGACGTCGAGCGCTGCGTCGCGGATCGCCTCGGTGCCATTGGCCGGGTCGATATAATAGCTCTTCTTGTCGCCCTTCAGCAGCCCGCCGGTAGAGATCGCCTCGCGGTAGGGGCCATAGAAGGCAGAGGCGAATTTCGTCGCGTAGCTCATGATCCCGACATCCTGGTGCCCGGCGGCGTCGAGCGCCCGGCGGATGGCGCCGATGCGTCCGTCCATCATTTCGGACGGCGAGATGATGTCGGAGCCGGCATCGGCCTGCATGACGGCCGCGCGCGCCACCTGCTCGACCGTCTCGTCGTTGACGATCTCGTTGCCGCGCAGGATGCCGTCGTGGCCGTGGCTGGTGAAAGGATCGAGCGCCACGTCGGTAATGACGCCGATATTCGGCACGGCCTTTTTGATCGCTGCCGTTGCCTGGTTGATCAGGTTGTTCGCTTCCAAGCTGTTGGAGCCGGTCTCGTCGCGCAGAGACATCTCGATATTCGGGAAGGTCGCGATCGCGGGGATGCCGAGGTCGGCCGCTTCCTTGGTGGCTTCCACCAGCTTGTCCACGCTCATGCGGTTCACTCCAGGCATGGCCGGGATCGGCTCGACGATGCCGGAACCCGGAACCACGAAAACCGGCCAGATCAGATCATCGACCGTCAGCCGGTTCTCCAGCACCATCCGGCGCGTCCAGTCGGCCTTGCGGTTGCGCCGCATCCGCCGGTGGCCCGTGATTTCATCGACGAGGTGTGTCTTGTCCTGCATGATCGTTCCAGCTCTTGGCAGTTCGAATTGTTGCCGCGCTCATTATCATGCCATCTTGCAAATCCAAACTGGGCGAATGGCCGCAACCAATCAACAGGTTGCGATCAACCGCTGGCGAAGACGCCGCAGCACTCCTATTGTCTGGCCCATGAACGCTGATTCTCCGACCATACCGAAAAGCACGCTCACCGGCGTTCTCTTTGTCCTGTTCTTGCGCCTGATCGCGATCTCGTGTCTCTGGTTCGGATTGCAATATTGGGCGATGCTGGTCGGCTACTCGCTGGTTGGCGCGGGGCGCTTCGATCTTCTGAGCCTTCCGTGGAAAGTGGCGAGCACCAGCCTTGCCGTTCTGTTCCCGGTCGCCGCCCTCGGGCTCTGGCTGGCTGTCTCCTGGGGACCCGTCATCTGGGTGCTCGCGGCCGGTGGCCAGATCATCATGTATGGCTTTCTTCCGGAGATTTTCGGAGCCAACAAACTCATCATTCTCCTGCATGCGGCGGTGGCCATTATCTACGCCGTTTTCCGCTTTT
The DNA here is from genome assembly GCA_900469085.1 of Hyphomicrobiales bacterium. GTDB lineage: Bacteria > Pseudomonadota > Alphaproteobacteria > Rhizobiales > Rhizobiaceae > Rhizobium. The sequence continues at coordinate 36,424 of UBVW01000021.1, forward strand.
TGCTCTGGCAGGAGAAGCGCCGGCGCCGCCAGCAGGTAAGCGTTGATTTACCCTGATACAACAGCCGCGTTTGGTAAGGCACTGTTAAGCCTGCAGTTTAAGTAGAATTTTATTTGTATTCGATAGGGTCTGTCTCAAGGCGGGAAGACAACCAACACCGCCAAACAAAACAGTGAGGCAGTCATCATGAATACGAAAATCAAGCCGCAGGCGGTATCGAACTTCCGTGAACAGCAGGACCTGGGTATCCGCGATCTTTACATGGAATCCCTTCATCTTGTTGAACGTCTTCACCGCCGTCTTCTGGATGTCATCAAGGACGAATTCGATCGTCAGGGTCGCAGCGACGTCAACGCCATCCAGGCTCTCCTCCTCTTCAACATCGGCAACTCGGAACTGACCGCCGGCGAACTTCGCTCTCGCGGTTACTACCTGGGCTCCAACGTGTCCTACAACGTCAAGAAGCTCGTCGACCTCGGCTTTATCAACCACCAGCGCTCGCGCATCGATCGTCGCTCGGTCCGCATCAGCCTGACGGAAACCGGCCAGGAAATCGCCGAGACCGTCGCTCGCCTCTATGAGCGCCACACGGCATCGATCGACAAGGTCGGCGGCATCGGCACCGACGAGTTCGCGCAGATGAACAAGCTGCTCACGCGTCTCGACCGTTTCTGGAACGACTCGATCATGTATCGCCTCTAAGCACCAAGACCCCTCCAAGGTCAAAGAAAGCCGGATGCGTTTCCCTACGCGTCCGGCTTTGCCGTTTGGCCGACGTGGCATCTTTGCAACGCATGACCGGCCAACCATGCTTCGAAGCATAAACCGCTGTATTCAAGTCGCGTTTTAGCCGCTATTAGCCGACGAAATCCTTGCAATGGGTTGGTTCATTCTTCGCTGTAGCCGCCATCGAGAGTTGCACTTTTCGGCGGAGACACGAATTGGCCATATTAGCATGGCAGCGGAAATACACGGCAACCGGCGCTTCCCGAATCCGGGGTTTTGATAACCTCGCCTTTCTCGCTCGCGATCATGTGATCGTCGGCAGCGAGAATTTGAGGTGCGCCGTGGCAACGGATGGGTAGTGACTGCGTTATTCGCGGTGACGAAGGGCAAAGCCACCGGTCTCTCAAGCGGCGGCATTATTGTGGTTGGGATGCATGTCTAAAAAAACAGGTACTGAAGCTCTCTCTCGGCGGGCATTTCTTGCTTCTGCCGCAGCCGTTGGCGCAAGCTCGGTAGCGGCGCCGGCACTGGCGCAATCGGCGATCGATTCGCTCATCAATGCCCCGGAACGCGGTGACTGGGATGACCAGTTCGACGCGAAAGCGGCTTCGCGTACGGCGACTGCCGTGGTGTCGAACACCCCGATCCTCGGACCGCAGTCCGTTCCGAGCATTCAGCAGGCGATTGCCCAGTATCAGCAGATCGCATCGGCAGGCGGTTGGCCGCAGGTCAACCCGGGACAACAGCGCCTGCAGCTCGGCGTGACTGATCAGTCCGTCCAGGCCCTGCGCCAGCGCCTCTTCGTCACCGGCGACCTGCCGCAGGAAGCAGGCATGTCCTCATCCTTCGACAGCTACGTCGATGGCGCGGTCAAGCGCTTCCAGGCGCGTCACGGTCTTCCGGCCGACGGCGTCTTGGGTGAGTTCACGTTGAAGGCGATGAACATTCCGGCGGATGTGCGCCTGCAGCAGCTGAACACCAACCTGATCCGCCTGCAGACCTTCCCGGAAGAACTCGGCCGCCGCCATGTGATGGTCAACATCCCGGCCGCTTATGTTGAAGGCATCGAGGACGGTAGCGTCGTGACGCGTCACAACGCGGTCGTCGGCCGCCTCAGCCGCCCCACGCACCTTGTCAACTCGAAGATCTACGAGGTCATCCTCAATCCTTACTGGACCGCGCCGCGCTCGATCGTCGAGAAGGACATCGTGCCTTTGATGCGCAAGGACCCGACTTATCTCACGAAGAACAACATTCGCCTGATCGACGGCAAGGGCACGGAAGTGGCGCCGGAGACGATCGACTGGAACGCCGAAAAGGCGCCGAACCTGATGTTCCGCCAGGACCCCGGCAAGATCAACGCCATGGCCTCGACGAAGATCAACTTCTACAACAAGAACGGCGAGTACATGCACGACACGCCGCAGCAGGGCCTGTTCAACAAGCTTATGCGCTTCGAATCATCTGGCTGCGTCCGAGTTCAGAACGTCCGCGACCTGACGACGTGGTTGCTGCGCGACACGCCTCCGTGGTCGCGCCAGCAGATGGAGCAGGTGATCACCACCCGCGTCAACACGCCGATCAAGCTGGCCGAGGAAGTGCCTGTTTACTTCGTCTACATCTCCGCCTGGGGCATGCCTGACGGTATCGTGCAGTTCCGCGACGACATCTATCAGATGGACGGCAATGCCGAGCTGGCGCTCGACACGACCGCTGGCATGGAGCAGCCGGTCCAGTAAGGGCCATAAGCTTGGTTTGAGTTGGAAAAAACCGCGTCTTTCATGGCGCGGTTTTTTGTTGCGCGTAGATTGCCCAGCAAATGTCGCTCTCCGTATTGCCCTTGGCGGGGCAGGGCGCTAATAGCCTAGCGCATTCCAGTTAAGGAGCCCGCCGATGACCAATGCTTCTACCCAGACCTTCTTCAATCGCTCGCTTGCCGATACCGATCCGGAAATCTTCGGTTCGATCCAAAAGGAACTCGGTCGCCAGCGTCACGAGATCGAGCTGATCGCTTCGGAAAACATCGTTTCCCGCGCGGTTCTGGAAGCCCAGGGCTCCATCATGACCAACAAGTACGCCGAGGGCTATCCGGGCAAGCGCTACTACGGTGGCTGCCAGTTCGTCGATATCGCCGAGGAACTCGCCATCGAGCGCGCCAAGAAGCTGTTCGGCGTCAACTTCGCCAACGTTCAGCCGAACTCCGGTTCGCAGATGAACCAGGCCGTCTTTCTGGCGCTGCTGCAGCCGGGCGACACCTTCATGGGCCTCGACCTCAATTCCGGTGGTCACCTGACGCACGGTTCGCCTGTCAACATGTCCGGCAAGTGGTTCAACGTCGTGTCCTACGGTGTTCGCGAAGGCGACAACCTGCTCGACATGGACGATGTCGCCGAGAAGGCCCGCACCCACAAGCCGAAGCTGATCATCGCCGGCGGCACCGCTTACTCCCGTATCTGGGACTGGAAGCGCTTCCGCGAGATCGCCGATGAAGTCGGCGCCTACCTCATGGTCGACATGGCGCACATCGCCGGTCTCGTTGCCGGTGGCCAGCATCCGTCGCCGTTCCCGCATTGCCACGTTGCCACGACGACGACCCACAAGTCGCTGCGCGGCCCGCGCGGTGGCGTGATCCTGACGAACGACGAGGATCTGGCGAAGAAGTTCAACTCGGCCGTCTTCCCGGGTCTCCAGGGCGGCCCGCTGATGCACATCATCGCCGCCAAAGCCGTCGCCTTCGGTGAAGCGCTGCAGCCCGAGTTCAAGGACTACGCGGCCCAGGTCGTCAAGAACGCCAAGACGCTAGCCGAGACCCTGATCGCTGGCGGCCTCGACGTCGTCTCCGGCGGCACCGACAACCACCTGATGCTGGTAGACCTTCGCAAGAAGAACGCAACCGGCAAGCGCGCCGAGGCAGCGCTCGGCCGCGCCTACGTCACCTGCAACAAGAACGGCATCCCGTTCGACCCGGAAAAGCCCTTCGTCACCTCTGGCGTCCGCCTCGGCGCACCGGCTGGTACGACGCGCGGCTTCAAGGAAGCGGAATTCAAGGAAATCGGCAATCTCATCGTCGAGGTTCTCGATGGCCTGAAGGCCGCCAACTCCGACGAAGGCAATGCCGGCGTCGAAGCTGCCGTGCAGGAAAAGGTGGTCGCCCTGACCAACCGCTTCCCAATGTACGACTACATCGGCTAAGGATAGCGCATGCGCTGCCCATTCTGCGGATCGGAAGACACACAGGTCAAGGATTCACGCCCGGCGGAGGACAATACGTCCATCCGCCGCAGGCGTATCTGTCCCGACTGCGGCGGTCGCTTCACCACCTTCGAGCGCGTGCAGCTGCGCGAGCTCATGGTCTCGAAAAAGACCGGCCGCAAGGTGCCTTTCGACCGCGACAAGCTGGTGCGTTCCTTCGAGATCGCCCTGCGCAAGCGCCCCGTCGATCGCGACCGCATCGAGCGAGCCGTTTCCGGCATCGTCCGGCGCCTGGAAAGCTCCGGCGAGGTCGAGATCAGCTCCGAGCAGATCGGTCTGCAGGTCCTTGAGGCCCTGAAGAGCCTCGACGATGTCGGCTTCGTCCGTTACGCCTCGGTCTACCGCGATTTCAGCCATGCCGAGGATTTCGAGAAGGTCATCTCGGAAATCAACGCGAAGATCGCTCGCGATCCCTTGGACAGTTGAGCGATGAGCGCCTCGCCTGACGACGCGCAATTCATGCAGGAGGCGATCCGCCTGGGTCTCCTCCATCTCGGCCAGACCTCAACAAACCCCTCCGTCGGCTGCGTCGTCGTGCGTGACGGCACGATCGTCGGCCGTGGCACGACCGCTGTCGGCGGTCGCCCGCATGCCGAACCGCAGGCGCTCGCCGAGGCCGGTGAACTGGCCCGCGGCGCCACTGCCTATGTGACGCTGGAGCCATGCTCTCACCACGGAAAGACGCCGCCCTGCGCCGATGCGCTCATCGCATCCGGCGTGGCACGCGTCGTCATCAGCGTTACCGATCCCGATGAACGCGTGTCGGGCAGGGGCATCGCCATGCTCCGCGACGCCGGCATCGAAGTTGAGACCGGACTGTTGGAGGAAGAGGGCCGTCACTCGCTTGCTGCCTACCTCACCCGCCAGACGAAGAAGCGACCCTATGTGATTCTGAAGCTTGCCGTTTCCGCCGATGGCATGATCGGCCGCAAGGGCGAGGGCCAGATCGCGATCACCGGCCCGGCCGCCCGCGCCGAAGTGCAGCAGTTGCGCGCCGAGACGGACGCGATCCTTGTCGGCATCGGCACGGCCACTGCCGACGATCCGGAATTGACGGTGCGCATTCCGGGGCTTGAGGGGCGCTCCCCCGTGCGGATCGTGCTTGATCCGCTGCTGGATCTGCCGTTGAACTCGAAGCTGGTGAGGACGGCGCGGGAAGTTCCCGTGATTGCCGTGGCGCGTGAAGAGGTTTCCGATCCGGAGATGGATGAGGGCGCGGCACCCCCCTCTGTCCTGCCGGACATCGCCCCCTCAAGGGGGGAGATCGACTCGTGGCAGGCCTCTTCTCAAACAAACAAGCTTGGAACGAGCGGCCCCCCCCAGCCAATCTCCCCACCTGAGGGGGAGATGCCCGGCAGGGCAGAGGGGGGTATAACACCCGCCGACGCTCAAGACGACACCACCACCAACCTCTCCGACATCGAATCCCGCCACCAAGCCCTCGAAGCCGCGGGCGTCGAAGTTCTCTATTGCCATCCCTACCACCCGGAACAGCTCCTTCCGGCACTGGCATCGCGCGGCATTTCCTCGCTTCTGGTCGAGGGCGGCGCCAGGACGGCGCGGCTTTTCCTCGACGCCGGCTATGTCGACCGCATCCTGCTCTACCAGGGCCCAGGCACGATCGGCGACGGCGGTATTGAAACGCCGATCCGCAAAACCGATATTCCATCCGATTTCAAGCATGTGGGCACGCGCATCGTTGGCGCTGACAGCCTGGACGAGTACGAAAGAGAAGTTTGATGTTTACAGGCATTGTCACCGATGTCGGCACGATCGAAGCCGTCTCCCCCTTGAAGGAGGGCATCAAGCTTCGCGTGGCGACCAGCTATGATCCCGCGACCATCGACATGGGCGCCTCGATCTCGCATTCCGGCATCTGCCTGACCGTCACGGGTCTGCCCCAGGAAGGCAGCAACGGCCGTTGGTTCGAGGTGGAAGCCTGGGAAGAAGCGCTGCGCCTGACGACGATCGGCACCTGGAAAGAGGGCAGCCCCGTCAACCTCGAACGTTCGCTGAAGATCGGCGACGAACTTGGCGGCCACATCGTTTCTGGCCATGTCGATGGCAAGGCCGAGATCCTCTCCGTCACCGAAGAAGGCGATGCCACTCGTTTCCGCATCCGCGCGCCGGAGCATCTGGCCAAGTTCGTCGCGCCCAAGGGCTCGATCGCGCTCGACGGCACATCGCTGACCGTCAACGCCGTCGATGGCACCGACTTCGACGTGCTCCTTATTCGCCACACGCTCGAGGTCACGACCTGGGGCAAGCGTCAGGCCGGCGATTTCGTCAACTTCGAAGTCGATACCATGGCGCGCTATGCCGCTAGGTTGGCCGAATTCCCGGTCGCGAAAGCAGAATAACCTCGCCATTGTAATGCGCGCGCCTCGCATCGCCAAAGCCGAGCTTTTCGGCAAGACGCAGCGAGGCGGCATTCTCGGGATCGATAATGCAGCTCATCGGTCGCGACGGAAAACGCACCTGCGCCCAGCCGATCAAAGCCCGCAGCGCCTCGGTCGCATAGCCCTTGCCCTGAACCTCCGGCATCAACGCCAAGCCCGCTTCCAGTGTGCCCTCGGTGCTGACTGGCTGCATGTCGCGCTTCATCTCCAGGAAGCCTGCTTCGCCCACGAATTGTCCGCTCTTTTTTTCCTCGATGGCGAGGAAGCCGAAGCCCATATGGTGCCACATCCCGGCGACACGCAGCATGCGTCCCCAGCTCTGCTCTCGCGTCGATGCCACGCCGCTGATGAAGCGCACCACCGCATCATTGCTCCACAGCGCATGATAGGCCTCGAAATCGTCAAGTGTGTGCGACCGCAGGACCAGCCGCTCGGTTTCGATCGTCGGTATCTCGGTCATTGCAATCGCTTTCCTCGTCACGCCCCAGGCTCGCCATCCCAGTAATCGAGACCGTCGCCGGTGCGTGCCATTGCGCGAAACGACCGATCGGGCGCTCCTTCTCGGCGCGTCTTCGCGAGAAACTTGCCCGAGTCCGGATATTCGACGATGTCGGTCGCGGCCTTGGTCGATATGCCGAGATAGATCAGCGGGGTCGCACCCGTGTTGATGATCTGATGCGCCGTCTCCGCCCCTCCCGCAGGCGCGCCGAGCACATCGCCCTTGCGGATCGGATAGCGCTCTGTCCCGAAACGATATTCGCCTGTACCCTCGATCACGAAGAACATCTCGTCCTCGGCGTGATGGTTGTGGAAGGGACAGCCCGACTTGCCGGCCGGCACCTCGTTATAGCTGACGCCGAGCCCTTTCAGCCCAAGCACCGCACCGAACGAAGTATCGGCGCTCTCGTAAAGTTCTCCCTGCTTCCAGTGCTCGAGGCTGAGTGTATCGACGTTGACGACGGCTGTTTGCTGATCGGTCATTCTCATCTCCCTTTGCCCCGAGGAACTATGAGTTTACGCGGGAAATCAACCCGTTATCGGACGGAGCCTGGCGTTTTCGCTTCAGTGTCTCGCCGGCACCTCGGCATTCGCCGGGATGATTCGCTATTTTGCACCGCAGCCATGAGCCGAATTTGCTTGCCATTCTGGTAAAGGCATGTTTTGACCGCCGCCTGTCGAACGGCAAGTCCTCTAGGAAATGAAGGTGACCCATGGCGCGAGAAACCGCTCCTCATATCTTGATCGTTGAAGCACGTTTCTACGACGACATGGCTGATGCCCTTCTGGAAGGCGCAACCTTCGCATTGACCGAAGCCGGCGCGACCTATGACGTGGTCACCGTTCCCGGTGCGCTGGAAATTCCGGCTGCGATTGCAATGGCTCTCGATGGAGCAGATAATGACGGCACGAACTACGACGGCTACGTCGCCCTCGGCATGGTCATTCGCGGCGAAACCTACCATTTCGATATCGTATCGAACGAATCCTCGCGCGCTCTGATGGACCTGTCCGTCAGCGAATCCATTGCCATCGGCAATGGTATCCTGACAGTCGAAAACGACGAGCAGGCTTGGTCGCGCGTACGCCGTTCGGATAAGGATAAGGGCGGCTTTGCCGCTCGCGCAGCTCTCACCATGATCGAGCTGAAGAAAAAGCTGGGTGCATAAGGCATGAGCAACGAAAACGCGGAGCGTCCGGTCAAGACAGCGAACCAGCGGGGCGCCGCGCGCCTTGCCGCGGTGCAGGCGCTCTATCAGATGGATGTTGGCGGTACCGGCGTTCTGGAAATCGTCGCCGAATACGAAGCTCATCGTCTCGGCCAGGAGCTGGATGGCGAAACCTACCTGAAGGCTGACCCCTCCTGGTTCCGTTCGATCGTCTCCGGCGTCGTGCGCGAACAGAAGCGGCTCGATCCGCTGGTTGCCTCTGCGTTGCAGGACGATTGGGCGCTCTCACGCCTCGACAGCACCGTTCGCGCCATTCTTCGTGCCGGTGTTTTCGAACTTCTCGACCGCAAGGACGTTCCGGTCGCGGTCATCGTCACCGAATATGTTGAGATCGCTCAGGCGTTCTTCAGCGATGATGAGCCCAAGCTCGTCAACGCCGTTCTCGACCGCATCGCCAAGCAGGTTCGCGGCGATCAGAAAAAGTAGCGTTTCGCGCGCAAGAATCGGCTCCTTCCTCCGATCGGCTAATCTCCTCTTTCCCATTGCTCCGTAAGGGTTTTCAGCCCTTGCGGGCTTGACGTCCCGTTTTCCTCCACGCAATCTCCACTCGGCGTTGCAGCATTTCTGTGGGAGGAAATGAGGACGGCGTGTTCGCAGCCGGAGAGGGAGTGAGCTCCGGCTCTTTTGGAGGAAAGAGCGAAATGACGATTCTTTTATGCGTAATAGCGTGCGGTTTGCTTTCGGTGGTCTATGCCATCTGGGCAATCCGGTCGGTGCTGTCAGCCGATCAGGGAAACGCCCGCATGCAGGAAATTGCAGGATATATTCGCGAAGGCGCGCAGGCCTATCTCACGCGTCAGTATACGGCGATCGCAATTGTCGGCGTCGTCGTCTTCATCGCCGCCTGGCTGCTGCTCTCCGCCACGGCCGCGATCGGCTTTCTGGTTGGTGCTGTGCTTTCGGGCGCCGCTGGTTTCATCGGCATGCACGTTTCGGTTCGCGCCAACGTGCGCACCGCGCAAGCCGCCTCGCATAGTTTGGCAGCCGGCCTCGGCATCGCCTTCAAGTCGGGCGCCATCACCGGCATGCTCGTCGCCGGCCTGGCCCTGCTTGGCGTCTCCATCTACTATCTGATCCTCACCGGCGTGCTCGGCCACGATCCCGCCTCGCGTGAAGTCATCGATTCCCTGGTCGCGCTCGGTTTCGGCGCGTCGCTGATCTCGATCTTCGCCCGTCTCGGCGGCGGTATCTTCACCAAGGGCGCCGATGTCGGCGGCGATCTCGTCGGCAAGGTCGAGGCCGGTATCCCGGAAGATGACCCGCGCAACCCGGCGACCATCGCCGACAACGTTGGCGACAACGTCGGCGATTGCGCCGGCATGGCAGCCGACCTTTTCGAAACCTATGCCGTGTCCGTCGTCGCGACGATGGTTCTCGCCGCGATCTTCTTTGGCGGCACGCCGGTTCTTGCGTCGGCGATGATCTATCCGCTCGCCATCTGCGGCGCCTGCATCATCACCTCGATCATCGGCACCTTTTTCGTCAAGCTCGGCAGCAACGGCTCGATCATGGGCGCCCTTTACAAGGGGCTCATCGTCACCGGCCTGCTGTCGATCCTGGGTCTCGGGGCGGCAACGTCGCTGACGGTTGGCTGGGGCCCGATCGGCACGGTCGCCGGTCATGACATCACCGGCATGAACCTGTTTCTCTGCGGTATCGTCGGCCTCATCGTCACCGCGCTGATCGTCGTCATCACCGAATACTACACCGGCACCAACAAGCGCCCGGTCAACTCGATCGCCCAGGCATCGGTCACCGGACACGGCACCAACGTCATCCAGGGGCTTGCCGTCTCGCTGGAATCGACGGCACTTCCGGCGATCGTCATCGTCGGCGGCATCCTGGCGACCTTCCAGCTCGGTGGCCTGTTCGGCACCGGCATCGCCGTTACCGCCATGCTCGGCCTTGCCGGCATGATCGTGGCACTCGACGCCTTCGGTCCGGTCACCGACAATGCCGGTGGCATCGCCGAGATGGCGCATCTGCCGCCGGAGGTGCGCAAGTCCACGGACGCGCTCGATGCGGTGGGCAATACCACCAAGGCCGTCACCAAGGGCTACGCGATCGGCTCTGCCGGTCTCGGCGCTCTGGTGCTCTTTGCGGCCTATTCGAACGACCTGCAATATTTCGCCTCCCACGGCGATCAGTATCCGTACTTCGCGAATATCGGCACGATCTCGTTCGATCTGTCGAACCCCTATGTCGTCGCCGGACTGCTCTTCGGCGGCCTCATCCCGTATCTCTTCGGCGGCATCGCCATGACGGCTGTCGGACGTGCGGCCGGATCGATCGTCGAGGAGGTGCGCAAGCAGTTCCGCGAAAAGCCCGGCATCATGCAGGGCACCGAAAAGCCGGATTACGGCAGGGCCGTCGACCTGCTGACCAAGGCCGCCATTCGCGAAATGATCATTCCGTCGCTTCTGCCCGTCCTGGCGCCCATCGTCGTCTATTTCGGCGTGCTGTTGATCTCTGGCTCCAAGGCTTCGGCCTTCGCGGCGCTTGGCGCATCGCTGCTGGGCGTCATCATCAACGGCCTGTTCGTGGCGATCTCGATGACCTCGGGTGGTGGCGCATGGGACAACGCCAAGAAGTCATTCGAGGACGGCTTCGTCGATAAGGATGGCACCCGCCACATGAAAGGGTCGGAAGCCCACAAGGCATCCGTGACAGGCGATACCGTCGGCGATCCCTACAAGGATACGGCCGGCCCCGCCGTCAATCCGGCGATCAAGATCACCAATATCGTGGCGCTGCTCCTGCTCGCCGTTCTCGCCGGATAGCCCATCCGGCCGGCTAACGGATTGCGACCAAAAAAACCCGCCGGAGCGATCCGGCGGGTTTTCTGTGGCAAATGACTTGCCGGTTAAGGCAGGCCGGCCGCTTAGCGCAGGCTGGCCGGGTTTTGCGGCGAAGGACGATCGCCGGCACCGAAGAGGCCCTTGGCCATGTTGGCCGCGCTGCCGCCAGAAAGCAGCTGCTGAAGGAAAGTGAGATCCTTGCCGCCCGTCGGCGTGACGCGCGTGATCGTGTCGAACGGCTTGCCATCCTTGAGCGTGTAGTTGGCGCGGCGGGTAACGACGCCGTCCTTGTCGAAGTAGATGGCGAGGACGCTCTGGTCCACGACCTTCAGCTTCTGGAACGCCATGGAGCGCTCGCGACGCTGCGAGATGTAATAGAAGACTTCGCCATCGAAAGTGGCGGTTGTCGAAGGCGTGCCCAGCGACAGCAGAACCTGCTCGCGGCTCGAACCCTCGGGAACCAGGTTGAGCGACTGCTCGTCGGCGACATAGCCGCCGTTGAGAACTGTACCCGTTTGGCAGCCGGTCAATCCGGCGGAAGCGATCATGATGGCAATGGCGGCATTGCTGAGGAATTTCCTGTCAGACTTGAAATACCGTTTCTTCAACGACATCTACTCCCTTAACGTATCGATACCAGCCATCGGCCATGCAATGTTACGCTGATGCAAAACCATTGTGGCCATTCCGGGGTCGGACGTCAGCCATCTGCCGAATGGCCATCGTCGAAGCGCTGTCCCGAAAGTGGCCACCTTCGCCATTGCAATTCGCGCATGCTTCGGTAAACCAGCTTTCGAAATCATGCAACAAGGCCGGACGCAGGTTGGCGCCAAGAACGAGGCCTTTCCGGAAAAAACAATGATATTCGGGCTCTTCGGCAAGAAAAACAACAACCAGGCGATCGTCGATCGGCAATATGAGGCGCTGACATCGGCCGCCCGCATGCCTGCGCTTTACGAGAGACTCGGCGTGCCGGATACGGTCATGGGTCGCTTCGAAATGCTGTCGGCTGTCATGATCCTGTTTTTTCGCCGCACGCGTGCATCCGAGACGAGTGGCCAGGAAATTGCGCAGGAAATCGTGGATGCATTCTTCCAGGATATCGATTATTCGATCCGCGAACTCGGCATCGGCGACAACACCGTTCCGAAGCGCATGAAGAAACTCGCCGGCATGTTCTACGGTCGGCTCGAAGCCTATTCCAAGGCGATGGACGCTGGCGACGCCGAGGCGCTCGCCGTGGCGCTCGGCCGCAACATTCATCCGAAGGAAGCAGACCAGGTCGACATGCGCGCGCTTGCCGATTGGATGTTTTCCGCTGAAAAACACCTGTCGGCACAGTCCGAAGATACGATCGCGACCGGCTCGGCAACGCTGCCCGCCGTCGCGTGAGGAGACAATGATGAAGAATTCAAACGAAGACACGCCTTTTTCCTACTTGGTCAAGGTCGGTAACGTCTCGGCCAACCCGGTCGACGTTCATCTCGAAGCCGACAAGGACGAGTTGCGGGCGCTTGCCGAAACCTGGGGCGTGATCTCCGTCGACGATTTCCGCGCCGATCTGCAGATCGCGCGATGGAAGAAGGATGGTATCCGCGTGAAGGGCAGGGTGCGGGCGAGCATCGTCCAGAGCTGCGTCGTCACGCTGGAGCCGGTGCCGTCGAAGATCGATGAGCCCTTCGAGCAGATTTTTGTGCCCGAAAACTCCAAGCTCGCGCGCCGCCCGGCCAACGATACCGGCGAAATGATGCTGGATCCCGATGGTCCCGACATGCCGGAAAGCTTTGTCGGCGACACGATCGACGCCGGTGAAGTGGCGACCGAATTCGCCGCCATGGCGATCGATCCGTACCCCCGCAAAGAGGGCGTTGCCTTCGATGGTCACATAGAAGACACCGGAGAGAACGATAAGAAGCCTTCCGCCTTTGCTGTTCTGAAAGACTGGAAAAAGGACTGAAAGCTGCTCGCTGTTTGACATATTCAGTTGTCAGCGACGGTAAAACCGGTATTTTGGCCAAAATTTCGCCCTCCTGGGACGAAAAAAAAGGATCAGGGACGCGTGATCAGAATTTCTCTCGACCTCATGGGTGGCGACTTTGGTCCTCAGGTAGTCATCCCCGGTGCCGCAAAGGCGCTGGAACGGCATCCGGACATTTCGTTCGTGATGTATGGCTTGAAGGAACAGTGCGAGCCTATTCTCGACCAGTTTCCGAAGCTGAAGGAGAAATCCGTTCTCCACGATTGCGAACTTGCCGTGCGCATGGACGAGAAGCCGAGCCAGGCATTGCGCCGTGGTCGCTATGTCTCTTCCATGTGGCGTTCGCTCGAGGCTGTGAAGACCAAGGACGCCGATGTCGCGGTTTCCGCTGGCAATACCGGCGCGCTGATGGCGATGGCCAAGTTCTGTCTGCGCACGATGGCCAATATCGAGCGTCCGGCGATTGCGGCGATCTGGCCGACCATGCGCGGCGAAAGCATCGTGCTCGATGTCGGCGCGACGATCGGCGCCGATAGCCAGCAGCTCATGGATTTCGCGCTGATGGGCGGCGCCATGGCGCGCGCGCTGTTCGAGATCGACCGTCCGACCATCGGCCTGCTCAACGTGGGTGTCGAAGAGATCAAGGGCCAGGAAGAGGTCAAGGAAGCCGGGCGCCTGCTGCGCGAGGCCAATATCGACTCGCTCGACTATTTCGGCTTCGTCGAGGGCAATGACATCGGCAAGGGAACCGTCGATGTCGTTGTCACCGAAGGCTTCGCCGGCAACATCGCGCTGAAGGCCGCAGAAGGCACGGCGCGCCAGATTGGCGAATACCTCAAGGCTGCGATGTCGCGCACCCTGCTTGCCAAGATCGGCTATATCTTCGCCAAGAGCGCTTTCGACATGCTGCGCGAGAAGATGGACCCCAGCAAGGTCAATGGCGGCGTGTTTCTCGGCCTCAACGGCGTGGTCATCAAGAGCCACGGCGGCGCCAACGCCGAAGGGATCGCGTCGGCGATCGAAGTTGGCTACGACATGGCCAAGAATGGCCTCAATCAGAAAATAGAAAACGATTTGCAAAAGTATCATGCCAAGCGGCTGCCCCCGATCGGGCCGGAAGCGGCATGAGCGACGGGATTTGATGAATATGATCCGTTCAGTGGTTCGCGGTTTCGGATCCGCGCTTCCGAAACGCGTTATGACCAATCGCGATATGGAAGATGTCGTGGACACTTCCGACGAATGGATTGTTCAGCGCACGGGCATTCGCCAGCGTTATCTCGCCGGAGAAGATGAGACGACGTCCTCGCTTGGCGCGGCGGCGGCTCTGGCGGCGCTCGACAAGGCTGGCATGACGCCCGCTGACATCGATATGATCATCTGTGCGACATCGACGCCCGACAACACCTTCCCGGCGACCGCCGTCAGCATCCAGAACCGTCTCGGCATGAGCCATGGCTTTGCCTTCGACGTGCAGGCTGTCTGTACGGGCTTCGTCTATGCGGTCACCACCGCCGACGCCTACATCCGTGGCGGCCTTGCCAAGCGTGTGCTGGTCATCGGCGCCGAAACCTTCTCGCGCATCCTCGACTGGAATGACCGCACGACCTGCGTGCTCTTCGGCGACGGCGCCGGCGCGATCGTGCTCGAGGCAGCCGAAGGCGAGGGCACCACCGATGACCGCGGCGTCTTGACTGCGCATCTGCGGTCCGACGGCTCGCACAAGGACAAGCTTTTCGTCGATGGCGGACCGTCGACCACGGGCACCGTCGGCAAGCTGCGCATGGAAGGGCGCGAAGTCTTCAAATATGCCGTCGGCATGATCACCGACGTCATCCAGGCAGCCTTCGACAGCACCGGCACCACGTCTGACGATCTCGATTGGCTGGTGCCGCATCAGGCAAATCGTCGCATCATCGATGGATCAGCCAAGAAGTTGAACATCGCGCCCGAAAAGGTTGTCGTCACGGTTGACCTGCACGGCAATACGTCGGCGGCTTCGATCCCGCTCGCGCTCGCGGTTGCAGCAGGCGACGGACGTATCAAGAAGGGCGATCTCGTCATGCTCGAGGCGATGGGCGGCGGCTTCACCTGGGGTGCCGTGCTGCTGCGCTGGTAGCAGCCCCAAAACCCAAAAAGCTGACAACGAACAAGGGCTTGACCGTAAGGCGCAAGACAAATACTCTTCGCTCGTCCTCACAAAACAAAACCGATGGGCAGGGAAAAAGATGACCGGCAAAACAGTCACGCGCGCAGACTTGGCGGAGTCCGTTTTTCGCAAAGTCGGTCTGTCCCGAACGGAATCGGCAGAGCTCGTGGAGACTGTGATCGACGAGATCTGCAACGCCATCGTTCGCGGTGAAACGGTCAAGCTTTCCTCCTTCGCGACCTTTCAGGTGCGCGACAAGAACGAGCGCATCGGCCGCAACCCGAAGACCGGCGAAGAAGTGCCGATCTCGCCGCGCCGCGTGATGACCTTCAAGGCATCGAACGTCTTGAAGACCCGTATCCTGAAGGCGCACACCCTGCGCAAGGTCAAGACCAAGCCGGCCAATCCGGCGGCCTGATCGCTTTCCGGCCTCGTTGCCGACGAGGCTGGTCGACACTTCCCACGAACTTTCCGCAACGTTTTCTGTGCGAATTCGAGACGTGACTTGAATTAACGCAAGCAAACCGTTGAAATATGATGAGTCGCGGCTCGGACATTTCAGGTGCGAGCCCCTGTGCCTTGCCGATAAACGGCAAGCGCGACGCGCTTTAGATCGCGTGCTGAAAATCGCGTAGGGAGTGAGAACCTTGGATAAGAGCCCGGATGCTTTTCGCACCATCAGCGAGGTAGCGGACGACCTGGATCTTCCGCAGCATGTGCTGCGCTTCTGGGAGACCCGCTTCCCGCAGATCAAGCCGATGAAGCGCGGCGGTGGCAGGCGATACTACCGGCCGGAAGATGTGGATCTGCTGAAGGGCATCCGGCATCTGCTCTATGACCACGGCTACACCATCAAGGGTGTGCAGAAGCTCCTGAAGACCAATGGCAACAAGTTCGTCATCGCCATCGGCCATGGCGATCTCGCCAGCGTCCAGGCGCTGACCGGCCAGAGCGAAAGCGAAGCCGGCGAACCCCGGGTGGGGATGTCCGAGGAAGATCAGCTGGTCGGACGCGCCAAGGCGCCCGCCTCCCGCCGCTTCTTCAACTTCGGTGGTGGTGACGACGAAGCGGCCGAGGTGTCGCTCGGCAAGTCGAGCGTCGGCAAGGAAGATCGCGCGCTGTTGCAGGAGGCGCTCTATGATCTTCTGGAATGCAAGCGTCTTCTCGACCAGGTCCGCTAAGGCTGGCGTCAAGCCGCCCGAGTTGATCCCATATTGCCAGCCAGGAGCTTCGCGTGCCGGTTCCCACAAAAATGTATGACGCCTTCCTCTTCGACATGGATGGAACGCTGCTCAACTCCATCGCCGTGGTCGAGCGCGTCTGGACCGGCTGGGCGGTGCGCCATGGTTTTGAGCCCGCGGTTTTCCTGAAGACGATCCACGGCGTTCGCGCAAGCGACGTGATCCGCGGCCTGGCGCTGCCCGGCGTTGATCCCGAACACGAGGCAAAGCTGTTGCTGCAGGAAGAGCTGGAGGATGTAAACGGGATCATCGAGATACCGGGCGCGGTGAAATTCCTGAACAGCCTGCCGCCGGAGCGCTGGGCCATCGTAACGTCGGCGCCGACAGAGCTTTTCAAGCTTCGGATGGCCGCAGCCGGCATCCCGATGCCAAAAGTGATTGTAACGGGTGAAGAGGTTTCATCCGGAAAGCCAAGCCCGGAGGGCTATCGCCTCGGCGCCGAGCGTCTCGGCGTCGATCCGGCCAGATGCCTCGTGTTCGAGGATGCGGTTGCCGGCATCCTCGCGGGGGAGGCGGCGGGCGCGGATGTGGTTGTTGTGACCCAGACCCACGCCACGCCTTTTGAGACCCCGCATATGTCGATCGCCGATTATCTCGGCTGCGGCGTCACGATCGCCGAAGACGGGCGTGTCGGCTTCACGCACGGCTAGCGTTCACTGCTTGCGTGGTAGGCCTTGCTTCTGCATCCGCTCGAACGCGGCCATCATCTTCGCCTTGACGGAGCCGAGCGTTCCGAGCTCGTGGCCGCAGGTGAAGCATGTCAGCATATCGCTATCCAGCGGCTGCGGGCGTTCGAACTTCATTCTGGTGTTCCTGCACTTCGGGCAGGGGATCTCGATTTCCATGCTGTGTCTCCCTGAGCAATCTGACGTCCCAATAGTCAGATGAACGAGTGAGGGCAAGCTCTTTGCGGTGGTGCAGAGGTTCATCGTCCGGGCTCTGCCGAAAAGAACCGGTGAATTTCCAAGCGATGTCGATTTTTCGCTTGCGCCGAGAATCCCAAAAGACTAACAGGATCAGGCCGTAAAGGCAGGTCGGGGCGTAGCGCAGCCCGGTAGCGCACTTGACTGGGGGTCAAGGGGTCGCAGGTTCAAGTCCTGTCGCCCCGACCATTTAAAAAGATTTTCGGCAGCCCCCAGGAGCCGAAATCACGATCAAAACTCAGATGAACAGTTGGATTTGGCGGCGACGTCAATGCGGCGATTCATTATCGATTCGATGAATGTCAATAATATTTGATGTGCATCATCAGTATTAAATTTGCTTAAGCCGATCCTGAGGATAAATCAGCTGGTAAACCTCTACGCGTCTCGAATATCGCGCCAATTTGTGGCATGGATATACGAGAGATGCACGAGGTTGTTCATGATTGATGTCGCTGAAAGTCAATCTATTCGTGAATGGATGTCAGACTCACTTTCGAAGTTGATCGATAATGCTATTCAGGCCGGTTGGCCGGAGCATGATGTCGCGCTGTCGCTGATGGAGTTTGCAGAGGATCATTTCATGCGGGTTGCCGCCGGCGTCATCATTGAGGACGCGCTGTATTCCCAGCGCGCCGTCAACATCAAGAACTGAGCGCGATCACGTCGCGTCAGTCCCTTGCAAGCGTCACTTCTGCTCGATGGACACACCGTTTTGGCCGATGCTCATCTCGACGCCCGTGGGCTTCGTCTGCTCGTGATAGATATAGGCCCCAAGCCCGGCGACGACGACAATCAGAGCGCCGATGATAACATAAAGACCGTTTGAGTTTCTCAAGAAGTATCCCCCAACATTTTGATAATGCGCGGGAATAACGCGAAACCTCGACTTTGGTTCCAACGTCAGTCGTCGTTTGCCGAGTTCAGGTTCTCAGGACGGATACCTTCGTCGCTGCCGGTGCGCGCCTTCAGCCGCACGCCCGGACCGCCCTCATCGTGATTGCCGCTGGCGATGAACAGGACGCCGCCCGTTTCAAGCGCTTGCTTGACGGCGAGCAACGCCTGCGGCTCGCCCTGCGTACCGTCGCGCTCAAGAGTTTCGAGTGTTGCCACGGGCAGGCCGGATGCCGTTGCCAGTTGCTCTATGGTGATGCCCATCATGGCGCGGGCGGCGCGTATCTGCATGGCTGTGATCATGAGGAAAGAGTAGCGCGCCGGGGGCTGTTCGCAAGGGGTTCAGTGGCGATCGCGAGCGTTTGGATTGCGCATATGCCGTGACTCCAGCGCGGCGCAGCCCCACACCACGCCGAACAGTAGATAGACATGGCGCCAGTGGTCGATGTCGATGACGTTTCCGATCGCGGCGTGGCCGAGAACGCCGATCCAAGCGATCATCAGATAGGGCTGCCAAGGTCGGTTCTTCAGCAGGTTCTTGAAGCCGAGATAGAAGGTCCATAAGAGCATGCCGACATAGCTGACGAAACCGAGCCAGCCGTAGGTCGTCAGCGATTTCAGCCAGATATTGTGCTCGTCCTCGGGGAAGATGGTGCCAAACACCATCGGCCCGATACCGAGCGGCCGCTCCATCATCATGGTGAAGCCGATCCGGTGGCGATCGAAGCGTCCGAGGTGCTCGCCGTCATATTGCTGCACGAGCTGCGCGCGGGTCGAGAACAGGTCGCTGACCTTGGGAAACTGAAGCGCGATGACGAGCGACGCCACCATCATCAAGATCGCGGCCAACGACAGAACGAGAATGCGCAGCCGGAAGGCGCCGCTGCGTTCCTTGAGCAGCATCACGAAGATCAGGAGGATGATGGTGAGCAGGAACAAGCCCCAGGCCGCACGCGAGAACGACAGGAAGACGCCGAGCGCGAGGATCAGGAGCGCCGCCGCCTTGATCGGGGCGGCGCGCAGGTTTCCCGTGAGGATACCGTGCACGAGATAGAGGGAAGGGGGCACCAGGAACGGTCCGAACACGTTCGGGTCCTGAAAGGCACCTTTCGCGCGGTCGTAGAGCGTGAACACCTCGGAGCCTGGAAAGGCATGAAAGTAGCCGAGAATGCCGAGCATCGAGGTGATGACGGCGGCAAACGTCCAGGCATTGAAGATGAGCGGCAGCCGGCGGTGACTGTCCTCGATGATCGCGGCGTAGAAGACGGCGGTCAAGGCGAGGAAGGTCGACACCGCCACATACATCGGACCATCGGCCAGATCCTTCATCTGCGTCAGCGACAGCATGCCGCCGACGTTGAAGGTGATCAGCAACGCCAGCAGCGGAACGGTATAGCGCGAGATCCTGAGGCCAAGGATGAACCACAGACCGACCAGCCCGGCCATCCAAAGCTCATAGGGCGCGGGCTCGCTGATAACGAAGCCCGACAGGAATACGCCGACGGTCACAGCCGCCGAGCCGATCAGCCGCATGGTTGCCCGTTGTGGATGGGCGACGCGTGGATATGTCGCCTCGATCGCGCTCAATAGGCATTTTCCGTGTTGAACAGGCGGAACGGCGTCAGGACCAGGATTTTCAGGTCGAACCAGAGTGACCAGTTCTCGATGTAATAGAGATCGTAAGCCGTGCGGAACTTGATCTTGTCGTCATTGTCGACTTCGCCACGCCAGCCGTTGATCTGCGCCCAGCCGGTAACGCCGGGCTTGACGCGGTGGCGCGCGAAATAGCCCTCGACGACGTCGCTGAAGGCGCGGTCGCGCGCTTGGGCAAGCACGGCATGCGGGCGCGGGCCGACCAGCGACAGATTGCCGACCAGCACGTTGAACAGCTGCGGCAGCTCGTCGATCGATGTTTTGCGGATGAAGCGGCCGACAGGCGTGACGCGCGGATCGCCCTTCGTGACCGCTGCCTTTCCGGTCGGGTCGCTCATGTTGGTGTACATCGAGCGGAACTTGAAGACGTTGATGACTTCGTTGTTGAAGCCATGCCGCTTCTGCATGAAGAAGACGGGTCCCTGTGACGTCGTCTTGATGGCGATGGCTGTGGCCAGCATGAGCGGCCAGAGAACGACAAGCGCAAGCACCGCGAAGAAGACGTCGAAGCAGCGCTTGGCCACCGAATCCCAGTCGCGAATGGGCTTGTTGAAAATATCGAGCATCGGCACCGAGCCGACATGCGAATAGGCGCGAGGGCGGAAGCGCAGGCGGTTGGAGTGAGCGGCGAGGCGGATATCCACCGGCAGCACCCACAGCTTCTTCAATAGCTGCAGGATGCGCGCTTCGGCGCTGAGCGGCAGCGCGATGATCAGCATGTCGATTCGTGTCAGGCGCGCGAACTCCACGAGCTCGCCGATCGTTCCGAGCTTGGGATAGCCCGCTACCATAGCCGGCGACCGCTTGTCGCCGCGGTCGTCGAATATGCCGCAGATGCGGATGTCGTTGTCTGGCTGCTGTTCGAGCAGGCGGATGAAATCCTTCGCCGGCTGGCCGCCGCCGACGAGAACCGCGCGACGCTCCATGATGCCGTTTCGCGCCCAGTTCCGGATACCGTAGGCGAGCAGGAAGCGCGATGCGAGCAGGAAGACACCGCCAAGTATAAACCACCAGAAATAGGAGCGCAGCTGCTCCGCGCCGACATGGCTGACGATCGCGATGATCGCAACCATGGCGCCAAAGACCAGCGCCCACGTCAGAAATACCTTCGGTAGCGGGCGCATTCGGGCGCGCAGCGCCGGGATCGTGTAGCAATCGGCGGTCTGCAGGGCGAGCACCAGCAGGGCGCCGACGCATAGCGACGCGACTGCCCGCATGGCGATGGTTTCCTCGGTATCCATCCACAGCAGGAACGAGAGGAGGCCGATACCGAACTGCGAAAGAAACTCGATTAGGCGGAACTGGCCGATCATGATCGCGGGCGTGCGTGTGCCGTCGCTGAACTGCTCGGCGATCTGACGCGCGTAGTCGTTGAGTGGCTCCGAGGTCCCTTTCTCGGTGCCGCCGCTGCGTCGATTGACGTCGGAAACTTGCTTGCGCAGGGTTTCCAGATCAAATTGATCGTTGTTCTCTGCCTTGTTCATGAGGCTACCGCCGCTGTTTCACCAGTCGGCAATAGCAGAAAGGCCCTAAGAAACGTTTTACGAAGTGGTTTTCGTTGCCCGTCCGGGCCGACGCCCGAGCAGCTCGCGATAGAGCTTCAGCACATCCTTGGCCATGACGGTGGCGGAAAAGACGGACCGCACCTCATCGATCGGAGGCATCGTCTTCTCGTGCCAGTCGGGAATGCGAATGGCGTCCGCCATCACCCGGGCGAGGTCGTCGGCATTGTCGGGCGCCACAAGAGCCTCGCTATCCTTGCCGAGCGCTTCCGGAATGCCGCCGACGCGGGTCGCGATGATCGTCTTGCCGGCGCCCAGCCCCTCGAGCACGATGTAGGGCATGGCTTCCGCCCGCGAAGGGACGACGAGGTTCTGCGACATTGCGAAGGCCTGCTGCACGCGCATCGCCGGGAGCATGCCGATACGCTTGCCCAGGCCGCGCTCGACCATCATCTCGCGGTACCGATCCCGATCGGGCCCGTCGCCGATCATCAGAGCCGATAGCGGCCGGCCGATCAGGCGCTCCGTCTTTGCAAACGCATCCACAAAAAGGTCGGGACCCTTAAGGTCCCGCAACATGCCAACATAGATGAAGTGGACGGCATCGGACCGGGTCGGAATGAGCTCGAAATCGCGCTCGCTGATGCCGTTGTAGATCAGTCGTGTCTGCGTCCGGGGGCGGCCGACCCTCTTGGTGTAGGTGTCGCGTTCGTACTCGCAGATGAACACCAGGGCGTCCGTGAAATATTCCTGCAGCCGCTCCATGCGGAGCACGAACTGCCCCAAAAGCGACGAGCGGGAATAATGCAGGCTTCCGCCATGGGCAGTGTAGAGGCGGGCTACGCAATACCTGTTCACCCGCAGGGCTGAGCCGGCTAGTCGCGCGAGCACGCCGCCTTTGGCGCCGTGTCCGTGCAGCACATCCGGCCGCAAACTTTTGATCTTCTTGTAAGCGTCCCAGAGAACGCCGATATCGGAAAGGCTGATCGAGCGCCGGATCGGCACGCGCGTCAGGCCAAGTGCAAGATAGGGCCTGATATCGTCGAACAGCGCGTCCTCATGCTCTCCACCGGTCGAGCTGTCGCAGAGAATGCCAACTTCATGGCCGGCCTTGCTGTGCTCGATCACCAGATCGCGCACGTGGCGGAAGATGCCGCCGACCGGGGACCTGAAGCAGTGAATGATGCGAAGGGGCCGCTGTTCGCTCATCTATGATCAGAACAGCCGTTCGCGGACATAGAGCGTATCGCCGGCAATGATCGCCGACGAGATGTTGACGCGTCCGGTCATCACCTGGCCGTTGATCTTTCTGGTAACGTCGACGGCGCTCTGGTTGGCGCGCGGCGTGAAGCCGCCGGCAACGGCAATCGCGTTCTGCGCGGTCATGCCTGGCACATAGGCGTACTGGCCGGGCTGGCCGACCTCGCCCATGATGAAGATGGAGCGATAGCGGTCGACATCGATCGTGACATCGGGATCGCGAAGATAGCCCTGCTTCAGCTTCTGCGCGATCTGCCCGGACAATTGCTGCAGCGTGCGGCCACGCGCCGGCACCTGGCCGACGAGTGGAAAGGCGATGTAGCCGGCCTGGTCGATCGTGTAGGTGTTGGTCATGCTCGGCTGGTCGAACACGGTAATGCGCAGCCGGTCGCCGCTATCCAGCGAATAGGGCTGGATCGTTGCCTGGTTGAATGCGCGCGGCGCGGGCTGATAGCTGTTGCAGCCGCCCAAGACTGCTGTCATGGCGGCGAGGCTCAAAGCCATCAGAAACTTGGGCTGTGCGACGGGCATCTGCTTCTCACAGGAAACGAACTTCTTGCCCCGTTATCGATCCGTTAGGGTTAACGACCGGTAAAGACCGTCGTCAAATTCGCGCTTTCTTGAGTTGCGGAAAGCTGTCAGCCCGACGCCCGCAAGCATTAACCCTTGAGTTACTATAGTCATTTACCCTCGCGGCACCTTTGTTCTTGGAGTACGAGCATGTCCGGCGTGACGGGTAATCAGGATGTCGATATCGATCTTGCCCAGCTGGTTCGCGGCGTTTGGGCCCGTCGGCTCAAGGTCGTGGCGATCACGTTGCTCGGGGCAGGGGTCGCCTTTACCGGCGCCAAGATGATCTCGCCGAAGTATCGCAGCGAGACCCGTATCCTGATCGAGCCGCGCGCACCGGCTTTCGCCACCGCGCAGACAACGGATGCGAATGCAACCCAGCTTCTCGACGAACTGAATATTTCCAGCCAGGTGCAGCTTCTGCAGTCGGCCGATTTGATCAAGCAGGTCATCAGCAGCCAAAAGCTCTACGATCTCCCCGAATTCGACGCCGCCGCCAACAGCTCCGCGCTCGGCGACATTCTGGTCGCGCTCCATCTGAAGAAGAGCCCGCTCGCCAGCCCACCGGAAGAGCGTGTTATCGATGCCTTCGTCGAGCGCCTGCAGGTCTACCAGGTTCCCGGCTCCCGCGTCATCGGCATCACCTTCACCTCCAAGGATCCGGCGCTTGCGGCGACGATCCCGAATGCCATGGCGGCCGCCTATCTCGCCAAGCAGAGCGGCGCCAAGCTTGATTCCAACTCCGAAGCGACGCGTTGGCTAGAGCCCGAAATCGAGACGCTCCGCACCAAGGTCAGCGATGCCGAGCAGAAGGTCGCCGAATACCGTGCGGCGCATGGTCTGTTGCCGACCAACGGCGGCGGCAATTTCCAGACGCAGCAGCTGAACGACGTCTCCGCCGAACTCACGCGGGTTCGCGGCGAGAAGGCGAATGCCGAGGCGCGCGCCCAGTCGGTTCGCAATGCACTGGCCTCGGGCGAGGCGTCCGACACGCTGCAGGACATCATGTCGTCGCAGTCGATCCAGCGGTTGAAGGGAACGGAATCGGGTCTCCAGTCGCAGATCTCGGACCTCCAGACCTCGCTCCTCAACAACCATCCGCGCCTGAAGAGCCTCCGCGCCCAGCTCGCAGACATCAAGACGCAGATCCGCCAAGAAACGCAGAAGATCCTGGCCAGCATCGATAACGAAGCCAAGGTCGCGACGCTTCGCGAGCAGGAGCTCGAACAGCAGTCCAACAAGGTCAAGGCAAACAGCGCCCAGGCCGGTGAGGATGAGGTTGGCCTGAATGCGCTTGAGCGCGAGGCCGCCGCCCAGCGTCAGCTGCTCGAAACTTATCTGTCGCGTTTCCGCGAAGCCGCTTCGCGCGCCGACAAGAATTCCAGCCCCGCTGATGCCCGCATCGTCTCGACTGCCGTTCAGCCGGTTGATCCGTATTTCCCGAAGGTCGTCCCGATCGTTGTCGTTGCGGCGCTCGCCACCTTCATCATGACCTCGATCGCGATCATGCTTGCTGAGCTTTTCAGCGGCCGCGCGCTGAGGCCGACGTCAACTGAGGTCGAAGAACGCGTCGAGCAGGAAACGGTCGCGGTTGTCGTCGCTTCGCCGCCGTCGCGCACGTCGGCGCCGAGCATGCTTGTTGTCCAGCAGGAAGAGCAGGAAGACCGGGACGAGGTCGCCGAAGAACTCGTCCCGGAAGAGCCGGAAGAAGAGAACGAGTTCTCCATAGCTTCCGTTGCGCACTACCTGATCGGCAGCCGCGCACCCCTCGCCATCGCGATTTCGCCGACCGGTGACAATGGTTCGGCGGCGACGGTTGCTCTCGCACGCACGCTTGCATCAGCGGGCTCGCGCGTCGTCCTCATCGACATGACCGGCTCCGGACACCCGACGGAACTGATGGCGCAGGGCCGTTCGCTTCCTGGGGTCACCGACCTGCTTTGCGGTGAAGCAGCCTTTGGCGACACCATCCATGGGGACTATCTCTCCGACGCTCACTTCATCCCACAGGGTACCAGCGATATGCGCCGGGCCATGCGTGGGGCCGATCGCCTCTCGCTCCTGCTTGACGCGCTATCGTCGGCCTATGATCTTGTGCTGGTCGAATCCGGTGCCGCCGATGTGGCCGGCGTCTCCAAGCTTACGCAGAGCAAGACCGTCGAAATCATCCTGTCCATGCCCGAGATCATCGAGGAAGAGTTCGTGGCCGCAATGACCAGCTTCGAAGAAGCGGGTTACGAGCGCGTCGTGCTGATGTCCGGCGGCAATACGGATGGCAATGCGACTGTCGCCCAGCAGGCGGCCTGATCAGACGCCGGTGAACCGGCGCAAGCGCTGGGCGGCCCGATAGAGCCGCTGCTGTGACTTGATATAGGCCTTGGTTCGGGTGACGAGCCGGTGCACCGCGCCGGCAGCCATGCCGCGAGCGGTGAGGGGCAGCACGACATCGTAGTGATCCGTCTCGACAGGCGCCCACGAGCGCTTGTAGCCTTGGTCGCCCAGACCGAAATCGAACATGCTCACGCCCTTGCCGTGCAGACCCGATATCATCTGCCAGAAGAGAAATTCCCCGGGGCTGGCCTCGGCGCCGACGCTCTCGTCGATCGCGGAGAATTGGCAGATCACGTGATCGCCCTTGCGCGAAATACCGGCGACAGCCGCCAGATGACCAGCGTGCTCGCCCTTCAGCTGGATGGCATGCATCTCAAGGCCCGCAAGTTCGTTCGTCGCATCGCGGATATCGATCGCTCCATGCAGGAACGCCTTCGTCTCCGCATCGGCGAAGACATCGGGTAGCCCCATCGCCTTGAAGCGTTCGCTCTTCAGCCGGAAGAACTGGTCGAGAAGCACGTGCTGGCTCTTGGCATCCGTGCCATGGAGATAATCGAAGCCACCGAGTTCCTCCAGCCGTTTCGACTGCACCCGAAACTTCTTCCGTCGGCTCTTGGCGTTCAACTGCTTCAGCGTTGCTTCCATCGTGTCGAATAGCGGTAGCTGATAGGCATGGTTCTGATTTTGGACCATCGGCAGCAACGCCAACGGGTTGCGGCGGCCGCGCCATGTCAGGGGAATGTTCTGCAAGAGCAGGAGGTCGGCTTTACCCTTGAGCGCGCCGGCGAAACGCGCGGCGAGACCATCCGCGTCAAAGGCATCCGCGAAATCGGCGGCAAACAGGCCGGTATTGATGTTGCTATGGGCGGCGCCGATGAACTTCGCGACGCGAACGCCGCGCGAGCGCACGATCTCGACGGGGAGGATGAAAACGGTCTGCGTCCCCGACCGACCACGGATGATGGCAGCAGGATTGCCGTAAGCCTTCATCCAGGAGGCACACCAGTCATATCCCTGATGCAGGGAGTTCAGATTATCACGCTCGAGCGCGCGCCATTCCTGCTCGATGGCCTCAATGGAATCGATGACATCGATCGCGATCGTATCGGAGGACAGCCGCGCATTGATCTCCCTGAGCTTCGTCAGTCCGGCATCGGCGTCTGCGGCGATGTCACGCGGCGCGGATTCCAATGGAAGCTTCTGCGTTTGCACGGGCGTTCTCCGGGAAAAGATACTGCCCGGGAAAATAGCGCGGCAGCGCATCCATTTCCTTTACGAGAGCCGGGCAGCCGGCATTTCCGTTAATCACGGTTAGTTCGTGATTAATGCCTATTGCTGCCGCGGGCCGGCCATCCACTTGATGATGACCATGGCAGGCAACACCCAGAGCAGCCCCGTCAGCGAGAAATAGAGCAGGTGGCCCCACCATGGCGCATTGCCGAGCGTCGCAACCGCGATCGTATTGGCAACCAGCGCATAGACAAGAACGAGGACGACGATGATGATGGTGCCGATGAACTTGCGAAGGCGGACGGGCATCTGGTGAATTCCGGTATGGGATGTGCAGGCCACCGCGACGGCATGCCGCAAATGTTCGGACTTGTTTTGCATCAGTGGCTAAGGCAAATCAACTGGCGGAACGAAGGAGTCCGTCCATGGCCGTCGCCGATCTCACGACTGAACAGGAAATTCTGCGCCAGGTGCGCAAGCAGGATGATAATCGCAAAGCCATACGAATTTGGCTCGGTGTCGTCCTTCTCGCTCTGTTCTGTCTGGTGATTGTGGGCGGCGCGACGCGACTGACCAATTCCGGCCTATCGATCACCGAGTGGAAGCCGATCCATGGCGTTATCCCGCCGCTGAACGCCGCGGAATGGGAAGAGGAATTCAAGCTCTACCAGCGCATTCCCGAGTTCCAGCAGATCAACAGCGACATGACTGTCGATGAGTTCAAGGGCATCTTCTGGTGGGAATGGGCCCATCGCTTGATCGCCCGAGGTATCGGCGTGATTTTCGCCTTGCCGCTGATCTTCTTCTGGGCAACCGGCAGGATCGAGCGGCGCCTGCGTTGGCCTCTCGTCGGTATTCTGGCGCTCGGCGGCTTCCAGGGCGCGATCGGCTGGTGGATGGTCTCGTCGGGACTGACCGCGCGCACCGATGTCAGCCAGTATCGTCTCGCGACACACCTGATCACGGCATGTCTGATTTTCGCCTCCTGCATGTGGATCATGCGCGCTCTCTCGCCGCACTCCGAGGACACGGCGCCCAACAGGAGCGCCCATGTATGGGCCGGCGTGATTGCCGCGCTGACCTTGTTTCAGATCTATCTCGGCGCGCTGGTCGCCGGTCTCGATGCTGGCTTCACCTACAATACATGGCCGCTGATGGACGGCGCCATCGTGCCGTCCGACCTCTTGATCCAGCAGCCCGCCTGGATCAATTTCTTCGAAAATCCAAAGACGGTGCAGTTCATCCACCGTATCGGCGCCTATACGCTGTTTGCCGTGACGCTGATCAACATGATCATGTTGCTGCGTGCCGCACCGGCAACGACCCACACGCGCCGCGCTGTCGTCATGTTCGGCCTCGTCACCATCCAGGCCTCGATCGGCATCGCCACCTTGCTGCTTGAAGTTCCGCTCGACTGGGGCCTTCTGCACCAGGGTGGGGCGCTCGTCGTCTTCGGCTTCGCGATCGCCAACTGGCGTGGCTTCTACGGCGAGTACCCGCACGCGACGATCATCTCCGAGCGCGATTGATTTGGCGCCACGGCCCAAGGCGCGATTCCGCGGGTCGTGGCTAGCCTTGCGCATTTGAAGCGCCTGACAGCAATCATCAAGCTTGCCTCAGCGAGATCCGGCCCACAGCCGATCTCGCTGTCTGCTTATCTGCCTATCTCCAAACCATTGCAGCTTCTGGCTGGAATCAGTTTTCCGCTCATGACAGCCGGAAGCGCCGGTGCGGATAGCAGAGCCTAGTATGAGCGACGGTTGATGGCAGCGTAGGGATGAGGTCCGCCGCGTGTAAGAGCGTTTAGGCACGGGAACACCGGTTTAAGCCCACCCTGTTTATAGTGGCGCGAGACCGACATCCAAGCTCCGCCACCGGGGCTACCTGATGCATCCCATATTCAACAACACGTAACCCCTGAACGAGAAAACCCGGCTGCGTCACCGCAGCCGGGTTTCAATCAGTCACGTCCGAAAATCAGTCTCAGAAAAAACCGCGGCGCTGCCACCAGCCGGCCTTCTTCGGCTTGCCGTCGCCATCGGTCGCTTCCGCGGTCGACGACTTGACGGTCGGTTCGGAAGAGGCGACGTTTGCGCCGCGATTGGCGCGAACGGGCTTTGCGTCTTCTTCGGCAGGCGCCGCCAGATCCGCAGCCGCTTCGGCGGTTTCCGGCTCGACGGCAGGTGCTGCTTCAACAACCGGTGCTGCTTCAGCGGCTGGCGCCACTTCGGCTTCCACCACAGGCTCTTCGACCGGCGAGGCCTTGCGGCTGCGGCGAGCGCGCTTCGGCTTCACGTCTTCGGTCACCGAAGCGCCGGTTTCGACGGCTGCCATGGCCGACGAGGCTTCGACAGCTTCCGCTGCGGCGGCTTCGACGACAACGTCTACCGGTGCGCTGTCTGCGGTGGAGACTGCAACGTCGTCCGTGGTCTCGCCGGCCTCAGTGCTTGCGGCAACATCGCCATCGGCTTCGGCGACATCGTCACCCTCTGCGCCTTCTTCACGGTTGCGGCGACCGCCGCGCTTACCACGACGGCGGCGCTTGCGGCGCTGCGCATCATCGCCTTCACCTTCAGCCCGTTCTTCGGAGCCGGCAGCAGACGTCGTCTCGGCGTCGTCGCCTTCCTCGTCACTACCGTCTTCGTCGCCAGCCTGTTCGGCGCCGTTTTCGTCGGATGCCTGCTGCTCGCCATTGCCGTTTCGACCACGACGACGACGACGACGCTTGCGCTTGCGTCCGTCGCCTTCGCCCTCTGCACGGGCAGCGGCAGCCGGACGTTCCGACGGCTGCTTTTCTTCCAGCTCTTCGTCTTCTTCCTCGTCCATCTCGATGACAACATCATCATCGTCGTCTTCGGGGATGGCGGCGAAGTTGAAGAGGGTTTCGATCTTGACCGGGTTCTCGACGGCTTCGCCGCGATCGATCGCGAAATGCTGCGCACCGACTGCACCATCGGCGTCGATGATGATGGAAACACCGAAGCGGGCTTCGTAGTCGACGATGGTCTGGCGCTTATGGTTGAGGATATAGAGCGCGATTTCAGGCGTCGTGCGGACCGTGATGTCGTGGGTCGTGTTCTTCAGCAGATATTCTTCGATACCGCGCAGCACATGCAGGGCAACGGAGGACTGCGAGCGAACGTGACCGGTGCCGCCACAATGCGAGCAGACCTGGGTCGTCGATTCGAGAACCGATGCGCGAATGCGCTGGCGCGACATTTCAAGCAGGCCGAAGTGCGAGATGCGACCGACCTGGATGCGGGCGCGATCGTTCTTTAGGCAATCCTTCAGCTTCTTCTCGACAGCTCGGTTGTTGCGCTTTTCTTCCATGTCGATGAAGTCGATGACGACAAGACCGGCCAGGTCGCGCAGGCGCAGCTGACGCGCGACTTCGTCGGCAGCCTCGAGATTGGTCTGGAGTGCCGTGTCCTCGATCGAATGCTCGCGGGTCGAACGACCGGAGTTCACGTCGATCGAAACCAGCGCCTCGGTCTGGTTGATGATCAGGTAGCCACCCGACTTCAGCGTCACCTGCGGCTGCAGCATCCGGTCGAGCTGAGCTTCGATGCCGGATCGCGAGTAGATCGGATGAATGTCGCGGTACGGCTGAACCACCTTGGCATGGCTCGGCATCAGCATCTTCATGAAGTCTTTCGCTTCACGATAGCCTTCTTCGCCGGAGACGATAATCTCGCCGATATCCTTATTGTAAAGGTCGCGGATCGAACGCTTGATCAGCGATCCCTCTTCGTAAACGAGGCACGGTGCTGTCGAAGCGAGTGTCAGCGTGCGGACGTTTTCCCAAAGGCGCATCAGGTATTCGAAGTCGCGCTTGACTTCGACCTTGGTGCGGTTGGCGCCGGCGGTACGCAAGATCACGCCCATGCCCTGCGGCACTTCGAGCATCTTGGCGATTTCCTTCAGGCGCTTGCGGTCCTGCGGGCTGGTGATCTTGCGCGAGATGCCACCGCCACGCGCGGTGTTCGGCATCAGAACCGAATAGCGGCCGGCCAGCGACAGATAGGTGGTGAGCGCAGCGCCCTTGTTGCCGCGTTCTTCCTTGGCGACCTGTACGAGCAGAATCTGGCGACGCTTGATGACTTCCTGAATGCGGTACTGCTTGCGCGGCTTGCGCTGCACCCGATCCGGAACTTCTTCCATTGCATCTTCGGCGCCGACGTTCTCGATCACTTCTTCTTCGTGATCATGATCGTCGTCGTCTTCATCGTCACCGCCGCGGCGGCGCGCATCGACATCTTCGGAAATCGTATCGGTCTCGACCATGGCAGCCATTTCGCCACCGGTGGCGCCTTCGTCGTCGGACGATGCCACAGCGTCGGCTTCAGCCGTCGCTTCGTCAGCGGCCGGAACGACCTTCTTGCGGCTGCGGCGGGGCTTGGCGGCCTTCTTCGCAGGCGCTTCCTCGACGGCTTCGACAACCTCGGCAGCTTCGATGGTCTCTACGACCTCGGCAACAGCTTCGATAGGGGCATCAGGCTCGTCCTTGGCAACGATGCCAACGTCGGGCTGTTCCTGGGTTGCAGGGTCGATGCGCGCCGTTTCGACATGCTCGACGTCGTCGTCGCGGCGATGCTCTTCGGCTTCAGCGCGCAACAGGGCCTGACGGTCTGCAAGCGGGATCTGGTAGTAGTCAGGGTGAATTTCGGCGAAAGCCAGAAAGCCGTGCCGGTTGCCGCCGTAATCGACGAAAGCGGCCTGCAGCGAAGGCTCGACCCTCGTTACCTTTGCGAGATAGATGTTGCCGCGAATTTGCTTCTTGTGTTCTGATTCGAAGTCAAATTCTTCTATGCGATTTCCGCGAACGACAACGACGCGCGTCTCTTCCTCGTGAGACGCGTCGATAAGCATTTTGTCTGCCATGTAAGCTGAGCTCCTCGGCGCAGTCGAACGTCGGCAGACTCCACAGTCGAAAAGACGAGAGGAGTGCGGACCGTCATAGCAGCGCCGGATAGTGAAAGTCGCGATTGGTGCGGTGTGGAAAGCAGCAGCCAGACAGCAGCGGGGAAACTCTTCTCCCGGGGTCTGTAGACTTTAGATAAAACCTGCTGCGACACCATAAAAGACCAAGCGAGATCGACAAAACAAAGACCTTATTCAGGCCCGATGAGTTTGCTCTCTCTTTAAAGAGCGGTTGGTGGCAATCCACCGATGAAGTTTCCGCATACTCCGGAAAAATCAGGATCCATTGTCGAATGGAAGCATGTAAGACGGCGGACGATTGCCGGTTGTGGCGCCAGGTCCTTCGCGGTTGGCTGCCTTGTCGGCGACTCTATCCCGTCAGTGCTTCTACCCTAAAATTGCTTGTATGTTTTCTCCGTCACAATAGCAAGGGAAAAGCCAAATGTGCCATAATATTGATGGATTTGCAGCATCATAGAAAATAGCGGTGGACGAGGTGATTCCGGCGCGGCGACCATGGCAATTGTTCTCGGTCGCAATCGCGTGTATCGCGGGATCCGGCATTGAAGACAATTGGGGCATGACAGTCGGTTGTATAGCGAGACGCGGCGCGCAACGGTAAAATCCGGCTTGCGAACGAAAATCTTAAGGGCTTGGTTGGTTGCCGCTGTGATGGCCGTGACCGTTCCGCTGGTCGGCCGTTCGGTGGCTTCCGCGGCAGGCGAAGAGCGTTTGTTGGCCTATGGCGCGCGCATCGTCGGCGACGACGCAAGGACGCGCATCGTCATCGATTTCGACCGCCCTCCCAGCTTCTCCATTCACTACATCGCCAATCCGGAACGGGTCGTCGTCGATCTTCCGGCGACCGCTTTCGGTTTCCCCGCCAAGGATCTTGAGGCGAGGGGCCTTTTCAAGGATATCCGCTACGGCACGATGGATGGCGATAGCGCCCGCATCGTACTGACGGCGACGAAGCCCGTCCGCATCGGCATGGCGAAGGTCCAGGTCGATGAGAACGGCAAGGGACAGCGGCTCGTTCTCGAAGCCGAGATGACCGATAAGGCGACATTCGCCGAACTGGTGAAGGCCCAATCCTGGAACGAGCCGGAAGCGGCACAGACGACCAGCGCCATACCGACGCCCGAGAAGGTCGAATCCGGCGACTTCATCGTCGCTGTCGATGCCGGCCATGGCGGCATCGATACCGGCGCGATCGGCGTCGACACGAAGACGCAGGAAAAGGATGTCACGCTGGCATTCGCCAAGACGCTCGCGGACCGGCTGAACCGTGAACCCGGTATCAAGGCTTTCCTGACCCGCAAGGATGATTCGTTCCTGTCGCTGTCCGAGCGCGTGCAGATCGCGCGCCAGAACCACGCAGCACTTTTCGTCTCCATGCATGCCGACACGTTGCGCCAGAAAGATATTCGCGGCGCGACCGTCTACACCATCTCCGACAAAGCGTCCGACAAGCTCGCCGCCGATCTCGCTGACCGCGAAAACCTGTCCGACCAGATCGCCGGCAAGGCGGCCGCGACCGAGCCGCCGGAAGTGGCCGACATCCTGCTCGACCTGACGCGCCGCGAAACGCAGGCGTTTTCGATCTCGATGGCCGAAAGCGTGCTGGCCTCCTTCAAGGATCAGGTCGGGACGATCAACAATCCGCACCGCCATGCCGGCTTCCGCGTTCTGCAGGCGCCCGATGTTCCCTCCATCCTGCTGGAACTCGGCTTTCTCTCGAACAAGGAAGACGAAAAGCTGCTGCTCGACGACGCCTGGCGCGCCAAGATTGGCGACCTGTTGACGGAAGCCGTGAAGCATTATCACGCATCCATGGTTGCCAATGGCGGCTGACAATCCGCCGTTGCTCAGATGTGACACTTGCCGAGCTAAACATGTATCCGTGTGGAATTGCAGGCAAAAGCCCTACTTTCCTCACATTCAGGCCATTACTCACGGCTATGTTTCCGTGTGCAAAACGGAATTGGCTTGTGGCCGCATCCGGCATGGAGTAATTCGCGCAGCGTGCAAAGTGCCGCGGTTCATGCGATTGTTATGCGCGCGCCGATCGACAATTGAGATACCGGTAGCTTAGATATGATCAGACTTCTTGGATATTTCTTCGGAGCGGCTTGCGTCCTGTTCCTGGGCGTTGCTGGTGCCGTTGCCGTTTATTTGGCGACGGTGACGAAGGATCTTCCTGACTACGCGGTGCTAAGCAGCTACGAGCCGCCGGTCACGACGCGTGTGCACGCCGGCAACGGTGCGCTGATGGCCGAGTACGCCAAGGAGCGCCGCCTGTTCCTGCCGATCCAGGCTGTCCCCGATCGCGTCAAGGCCGCGTTTCTGTCCGCTGAAGACAAGAACTTCTACCAGCATCCAGGCATCGACGTGACCGGCTTCGGCCGCGCCGTCGTCGCCTATCTGACCGGCGGCCCGACGCAGGGCGGCTCGACGATCACCCAGCAGGTGGCGAAGAACTTCCTTCTGTCGAGCGAACAGACCATGGAGCGCAAGGCCAAGGAAGCGATCCTCTCCTTCCGCATCGAGCAGGCCTATAGCAAGGACAAGATTCTCGAGCTTTATCTGAACGAAATCTTCTTCGGCCTGAATTCCTACGGTATCGCCAGCGCGGCGCTCACCTATTTCAACAAGTCGGTCAACGAACTGACCATCGCCGACGCCGCCTATCTGGCCTCGCTGCCGAAGGGCCCGGCGAATTATCATCCGTTCCGTCATCCGGAAGCCGCGGTCACCCGCCGCAACTGGGTCATCGACCGCATGGTCGAAAATGGCTACGTCAGCCAGTCGGACGGCGCTGAAGCCAAGAAGCAACCGCTCGGCGTCACTGGCCGCACCAGCGGTCCGTCGCTCTTCGCATCCGGCTACTTCGCTGAAGCCGTCCGCCGCCAGCTGATCGACCAGTACGGTGAAAAGATGCTTTACGAGGGCGGCCTGTCGGTTCGCACCTCTTTTGATCCGCAACTACAGGTCTTCGCCCGCAAGGCGCTGCAGGATGGCCTGATCACCTACGACGAGCGCCGTGGCTTCCACGGCCCGCTCAAGCAGATCGACACGACGTCGGACTGGGGCAAGGCGCTCGCCGATATTCCGGCTCTCTCCGACGTTCCGGAGTGGGACCTCGCCGTCGTGCTGGCTGTCGCTAGCGACAGCGTCGATATCGGCCTGCAGCCGCAGAAGGATGGCGCGGGTAAGATCGGCGCCGACCGCGAGCGCGGCACCATCGAAGCCAAGAATATGCAGTGGGCCTATCGCTCGGCCACTGGCGGCAAGACCGCCAAGTCGCCGCAGGGCGTGCTGCAGCCGGGCGACGTCGTCTTCGTCGAACGCCTTGGTGGCGACAACTCCACGTCCTACCGTCTGCGCCAGCCGCCCAAGGTCGGCGGCGGTCTCGTCGCCATGGACCCGAAGACCGGCCGCGTGCTGGCCATGGTCGGCGGCTTCTCCTATGCGCAGTCGGAATTCAACCGCGCGACGCAGGCGATGCGCCAGCCGGGATCGTCCTTCAAGCCCTTCGTCTACGCCGCCGCCATGGACAACGGCTATACGCCGGCCTCCGTCGTCAGCGACGATCCGCTTGAGATCCAGGTCGGCAACGGCCAGGTCTGGGCACCCGACAACTACGAAGGCGAAGGCGGCGGCGCCAACACGCTGCGCTTTGCGATCGAGCATTCTCGTAACCGCATGACTGTGCGCCTGGCCAACGACCTCGGCATGAACGTCGTTGCCGAATACGCCAACCGGTTCGGTATCTACGACAAGATGCCGCCCTTCCTGGCCTATTCGCTCGGTTCCGGTGAAACCACCGTGTTGCGCATGGTTTCGGCCTATTCGGTCATCGCCAATGGCGGCAAGCAGATCAAACCGACCTTGATCGACCGGATCCAGGATCGCTACGGCAAGACCATCTTCAAGCATGAAGAGCGCGTCTGCGAGGCCTGCAATGCCAGCGACTGGCAGAACCAGGAAGAGCCCAATGTGGTTGATAACCGCGAAACCGTTCTCGACCCGATGACTTCCTACCAGATCACCTCGATGATGCAGGGCGTTATCCAGCGCGGCACGGCGGCAGGCAAGGTTCAGCTCGGCGATCGCGACGTCGCTGGCAAGACCGGTACGACCAACGACGAAAAGGACGCCTGGTTCGTCGGTTTCACGCCAGATCTGGTGGCTGGTCTCTATATCGGCTTCGACAGTCCGTCGTCGCTGGGTCGCGGCGGCACCGGCAGCTCGCTGTCTGCGCCCGTCTTCAACGAGTTCATGCAGGCGGCCGTCAAGGACATGCCAGTATCGAAGTTTGTCATCCCCGCCGGCATGAATCTGATTCCGATTGACCGCAAGACCGGCATGGCCGCGATGCAGGGCGATCCGAACACCATCATCGAAGCCTTCAAGCCCGGCACTGGCCCGGCCGACAGCTACTCCGTCATCGGCATGGACAACACCATGGCGCCGGAAGAGATTCTGAAGACCTCGCCGCAAGCCAACCAGGCGGTTCAATCCGGGGCAGGCGGTCTCTACTGACATTTTCGACTTATAGCGTGGCGGTCGCGGCTCTTTACATCCGCGGCCGCCACAACTATTTGACGGACGACTTTTGAAGACAACGCAAAGAAGCGGGACAATGCGAGCGGAAATCCAGAACGTAGTCGATGAAACCAAGCAGGCTATCACCCTGCTGAGGAGGCATCTTTGACTGGGACCAGGCGGTAAGACGGCTGGACTGGTTGAACAACAAGGCAGAGGACCCGAACCTCTGGAACGACGCCACCGAAGCACAGAAGCTGATGCGCGAGCGCCAGCAGCTCGATGACGGCATAAGCGGCGTACGCCGCTTCGAACAGCAGATCAAAGACAACATCGAGCTCATCGAGATGGGCGAGGACGAGGGCGACGAGGCCATCGTCAAGGAAGCCGAGGACGCGCTGAAGGCCTTGAAGGTCGAAGCCGCGCGCCAGCAGGTCGAAGCGATGCTGTCAGGCGAAGCCGACAGCAACGACACCTATCTCGAAGTTCACTCGGGCGCCGGCGGCACGGAAAGCCAGGACTGGGCGAACATGCTTTTGCGCATGTACACCCGCTGGGCCGAACGCTCGAAGTTCAAGGTTGAACTGCTCGAAGTTCACGATGGTGAAGAAGCCGGCATCAAGTCCGCGACGCTGCTCGTCAAGGGCCACAATGCCTATGGCTGGCTGAAGACCGAATCGGGCGTTCACCGCCTGGTCCGCATTTCGCCCTACGACAGCAATGCCCGCCGCCACACCTCGTTCTCGTCCATCTGGGTTTATCCCGTCATCGACGACTCGATCCAGATCGATATCAACGAAGGCGATTGCCGCATCGACACCTACCGCTCCTCGGGCGCCGGTGGCCAGCACGTCAACACAACCGACTCCGCTGTCCGCATCACCCACATGCCCTCGGGCATCGTGGTACAGTGCCAGCAGGAACGCTCGCAGCACAAGAACCGCGCCAAGGCGTGGGACATGTTGCGCGCGCGTCTCTACGAAGCTGAACTGAAGAAGCGCGAAGACGCGGCCAGCGCGGAAGCTGCCTCTAAGTCCGATATCGGCTGGGGGCACCAGATCCGCTCCTACGTGCTGCAGCCCTACCAGCTGGTCAAGGACCTGCGCACCGGCGTCACCAGCACCGCGCCCGACGACGTGCTGGATGGCGAACTCGACGAGTTCATGGAAGCAGCGCTCGCGCACCGCATCAGCGGCAAGCCGGACGCGATGATCGATGACGTCGACTGATCGTTCTTGGTGGAGACGATATCGAAAAGGCCCCATCCGGGGCCTTTTTTGATTCTGGCTGTATCTCTTGCGAAACGCGACGGGTTTTAATGCCCCGACTTCTCGACACTGATATCGCCGAACTCGTCGATGATGACGGTCCAGCTATCGGCGTCTCCATCCGGATCGGTCTTCAGATACACCATGGCGAACAATCCCGGCTCGTTTAGCCGGCCGGTCGAATTTTCAGGACGGATATCCGTCACATAGGGATTGAGGTCGTTGAGTTCCTGAACCTCGACCGTCGAGACGATCTCGGGCCCGGCACCGGTCTGCGCGATCTGCTGCAGATAGACCTTCGCGGTGCGATCGGCTTGGCGAACCGCAAACAGCTTGTAGTAGCCATGGCGGGGTTGGCTCGGCGCGGTGGGTGTCGCCGCTGCGGCGGCGGGTGCGTTTGGGGTTCCGGTCGCTGGCGGACGTGTCACCGCCGGCGCATCGCCGTCGTCGGCCCAGTAACCCGTGCTCGTGGCGAATGTGATGCTCGCAGGTAATATCGGATCCGCGGCATCCGCCGCATGCGCGGTAACGGGAATCGCGGCGATCAAGAGCGCGCACGCTGTCAGTCCTAGACGCTTCATCAACTCAATCCTCGAATTGCTCGGCCAGAATACGGTCGGACCAGGAGCGGTCGGGATCGGATAGAATGCGCGCGGTCATGTGCTCGGATTGAGCGATGCGCACATGCAGCACCGACTTGACCTCGGAATTGTCGGCAACCGCGTTCACAGGCCGCTTTTCCGATTCGAGAATGTGAATATCGACCGTCACCTTGTTCGGCAACAGCGCCCCACGCCAGCGGCGGGGCCGAAACGCGCTCACCGGCGTCATGGCCAAAAGCGGTGCGTCAAGCGGCAGGATCGGACCGTGCGCCGAGAGATTGTAAGCCGTCGAGCCGGCCGGCGTCGCCACCATCAGCCCGTCGCAGGTCAACTCTTCCAGACGCACGACGCCATCCACCTCCACCCTGAGCTTGGCAGCCTGGTAGGATTGGCGAAAGAGCGAGACCTCGTTGATCGCGAGCGCCGTATCGCTCGTCCCATCGGCGTTCGTGGTCGTCATTCGCAGCGGACGGAACGTGTTCTCGACCGCGGCATTGATCCGCTCGCGCAACGCATCCGTTCGGTACTCGTTCATCAGAAAGCCGACGGAACCCCGGTTCATCCCATAGACGAGCCTGCCGGAGTTCATCGTGCTGTGCAGGGTCTGCAGCATGAAGCCATCGCCGCCGAGCGCCACGATGACATCCGCGTCCTTGGCGGGCACATCCCCGTAGATGCGAATCAGTTCATCGCGCGCGGCTAGCGCTTCGGCGGTAGGGGAAGCCAGAAAACAGAGGGTCTGAAACGATACGCTCATGCAATGCCCTTTTATAAAGTCCGCCTAGCTAAATGATAATGGGCTGGCACGACAAGGCATTTTAAGGTCGCAGCTGTTCGCTGCGACGACTCTCTGTATCGGTGGGAAGCGGGCAGAGGGGCGCCAATCGCATCGCGCCCGTCAGGTCGGCGACCGCGGCTTACTTGTTACGAAGCAACCAGATCTTGCCGCCCATGGTAATGCCATAGGTATCGGTAGTCCCATCGTCGGTGAGGTTGCGGCGCTCCAGGAAGCCGTGCTCGCAGAGATCCACAAGCGTCTTCGCGGTGACCGTCTTGATCTTCTGCGGGCGCTCTTTCCAGCGGTCCGTTTTAGCATAAGTCACGGTTGCGTTCTCATGTGTCCACTTGCCGGCGGCTTGCGGAAAGAGATCGCCATCACGGGCGAGTTTAAGTCCCGCGATCTGCGCCGGGGTGAGTTCAGCCATTTTAATAACCTCTTGGCATGTTGCACGGATCAGCCGTGAATGCAGGGGAACCCTGGGAAACCAAGGGCATAAGGTACAAATGTTGCAATACGAGCATCTCGTCTACCGAGGCCCGCCGGTGTAGCAAACAATCGATTCCTTCGAAGAATTGTGGTGCCCCCGGCAGGGTTCGAACCCGCGACCCCCTGATTACAAATCAGGTGCTCTACCAACTGAGCTACAAGGGCAACGCCCGCCAATTAGCAGATTTTGCTGCGCTGTAAAGAAAAATCGGCCACTATTTGATTTCCCTCATTGATTTCAACAGGCCGTATTCAGGCGCTCGCTTGGCGTGATCAGTTTGGCGTGGTTTGCCGAACGGTCGATTGCAGGTGGTCGCCATTCTCGCCCATGCCATCGCCGGAAGACGGCATGGCAGCGATGCTGAGAACCGAAACAACCATGAGAGCGATGACAGCGATCATTATTCGCACGCGATTTCTCCTTTTGAACGAGGAAGAAACGCAAATCCGGCAATTCGGTTCCTGGGGCGTAGAAGCTACTGCGCCGGTGGCGGTGCTGTCGTCGTGGGATTGGCGCCTGGAGCGGCGGGGGCGAGCGGGTCGGGCTGGTGCACGGGTTGTGTCTTGTCGATCCAGCCGATGCTGAGGATGATGGCGACGAGGATACCGATGAAGAGAATGCCGATGATAAGGGGACGAACTGCCATGTCGGATGCTTCTCCTTGTTGGTCGGAGCATTGCTGGATGATAACCGCGGCTGACGTCAAAACCGAGGCGGTTGAGCATCAGCAGCGGTATCTTTCGGCATGGTGGCCTGTCCTTGAGCCGGTCAGCCCTTCAAGTGAATGCGCGCGGCGTAAAGCGCGATCGCTGCGGCGTTGGACACGTTGAGCGACTTGATCTCACCAGGCATGTCGAGCCGTGCCAGCGCATTAACGGTCTCGCGCGTCTTCTGCCGCAGCCCCTTGCCCTCGGCGCCAAGCACGAGCGCAACCTTGTCGCCGGAGAAGGTTCCTTCCAGAGGAGCCGGGCCCTCCGAATCGAGGCCGATCGTGACGAAGCCGAGCTTGTGGAGTTCGCCAAGCGCATCGGCGAGATTGGTGATCTGGATGTAGGGGATGAGTTCCAGCGCGCCGGAGGCGGATTTGGCGAGCACGCCCGATTCGGTCGGGCTGTGGCGCTGCGTCGTGATCAAAGCGCCAGCCTTGAAGGCAACTGCCGAACGCATGATGGCGCCGACATTGTGTGGATCGGTGACCTGGTCGAGCACCAGGATAAGCGGGCTGTCCTTCAGCGCTTCGAGGCGGCGCACGGGCAGGGGGCGCGTTTCCAGCATCACGCCCTGGTGGATGGCATCGGGGCCAAGCACCTTGTCTAGATCCTGCGGTGAAACCATCTCGACCGGTATGCCGAGTTTCTCGACGTCGATCTCCAGGCGAGCCAGCGCATTCTGCGTCACCGACAGCTTTATCTTCTTGCGCTCTTTATTCTCGAGCGCGGCGCGCACCGTGTGCAAGCCATAGAGATGGACCTGGTCTGGCGCCAATGCCGGCGGCTTCCAATCATCGCCGCCGCGCTTGCGCTTCTGGAAGCCGGGAGTTGGAATTTCGCCGCGTTCGCGTTTGTTGTCGCGATGCGCACGACGCAGATTGGCGTAGTGCGTATCCTTGGCGGATTTGTCGTCTGCGGGCGGGCCGCCTCTTTTATCGTCTTTGCTCATGCCGCTTTATAGCGGTGGCGTTTCTTTCCGCATAGGATTTCTTTGTGCGCAGGGCCTTTCCACCGCCGATGAAATTTTTCACATATTTTCCATCGTCATCGTGTTGACATAGGCAACTCGGCCCGTCATATACGCGGCGCAGACCGAGGGGCGGCAACGCTTCGAAAGTCTAGCAGACTTGGTCTAACGATCCGGACGAAAAACTGGAGAGATGCCCGAGTGGTTAAAGGGGACGGACTGTAAATCCGTTGGCTCAGCCTACGTTGGTTCAAATCCAACTCTCTCCACCATTCGTCCTCGGATCGGACCAAACCCCGCGGGTATAGCTCAATGGTAGAGCAGCAGCCTTCCAAGCTGAATACGCGGGTTCGATTCCCGCTACCCGCTCCATTTTTCAAACCAAATTCTGACGTTATCTACGGCGCGCAAGCGCCTGTTTGTGTTTGCCTATCCTCAGCCCCATAGCAGGACGAAGGGGGATGCGAGCGCAATGATGCCGGCCGCCATCCAGCGTGTACGCCCGTTTATCGTGAATTCGTCCCGCGACAGCCATTTGCGCACGGCGACGTAGCCGACCGCGATGACGGCGCTATAAATGAGTGCGCGCAACAGGATCGACCAGCCGCCGCCGAAAAGCCCGATGGCGATGCCGAATCCGGTCAGCGCGCCGAGGATGCCGTAACCGACATCGAACATCAGCGTCGTCGTGGTCGATAGCGGCCTGAGCACTCTTGGAAACGCAATCGCGACGGCAGCCGTCAGCAGCCATATGGCGACGATCGCCTGTAGCGTCGATGAGCTGACGATGGACGCTGCCAGCGCCGGCAGCCGCTCGGGCGTCGAGAGCCGCACGACCTGCGCGATCCAGTCGATCGCCGCTGCCAGTATCCACAATATGAATGCGCAGCCGGCAAAGATCAGAAAATTGCCGGCCGACCGCTTCGCGATGTCCTTCGGTTCCATCCCATGCTCTCCCCGGGGCGATCGCCGGCGTGGCTCCGGCAAGGGAAGTAATATCACATCATCAACCGGTTGTGGCGGTTTATGGTGAATTCGCGCGCGCTCAGTCACGCTTCTATATTGCCGATCGAAGGCGTCGTTCCCATATGCGGCGGCAGCGCGGAATAGCGCCCGCAATTAAGTCTTGCGCAATTCCGCCGAAAGCCTTAAACGGCGGCACTAAACCGGTTCGCCGGGGTCATCCATTTCGTTCACAGGAAGCATTCAAATGGCAAAGAGTAAGTTT
>UBVW01000074.1:0-1407 GCA_900469085.1 Hyphomicrobiales bacterium
TGTAGCCGCAAAGTTAGAATGTCCTGTTTCTGCAAAGTTGGAATGTCACACTCCCCGGGCCTGAATGATGCCTGGGAGAATGCAGATGGGATTGATAGCGATGAGCGAGCGTGATCTGCAGCGGATCGAGGTTTTATCGAATGTAGTTGCCGAGCGGATGACCACGGTGTCAGCGGCGCATGTGCTTGATCTGAGCGAGCGCCAGGTCCGTCGGCTTCTGGCACGGATACGAACTGGCGGGGCGGCGTCGATCCGGCACAAGGCGATCGGACGACGATCGAACAATCGGATTAGCGACGGGGTTCGCGATTATGCGATGACGCTGGTTCGCGAGCATTATGCGGATTTCGGTCCGACGTTGGCGACGGAGAAGTTGGCCGAGCGCGATGGCTTGCGGGTGTCGCGCGAGACGGTACGCGGTTGGATGTCCGAGGCCGGACTTTGGCTGTCGCGCAAGCAGCGCCGGACGTTTCATCAGCCGCGGCTTCGACGCGAGGCTTATGGCGAGTTGGTGCAGATCGACGGATCGGAGCATCGCTGGTTCGAGGATCGCGGGCCGCCTTGCTCGCTGCTGGTGTTCGTTGATGATGCGACAGGCAAGTTGCTGCAGCTGCGCTTCGTGCGTTCGGAGAGCACCTTCACCTATTTCGAGGCGCTCGAACTTTACCTGAAGGATCATGGTGCTCCGATCGCGTTTTACTCCGACAAGCATACGGTATTCCGCGTCCCAAAGAAGGACGCCAAGGGTGGCCAGGGCATGACCCAGTTCGGGCGGGCGCTGTGCGAGCTAAACATCGAGATTCTTTGCGCAAATTCGAGCCAGGCCAAGGGTCGTGTCGAGCGCATGAACCGGACGCTGCAAGACCGCCTGGTCAAGGAACTCAGGCTTTGCGGCATCGACAGCATGAATGCCGGCAATGCGTTTTTGCCGGCATTCATGGCGGACTATAATGCGCGATTTGCGATCACCCCTGCCCGGTCTGATGATCTGCATCGGCCGATCAATCTGGCGCCGGATCGGTTGACCGAGATCCTGTGCAAGCGCGAGCAGCGCTATGTAGGATCGCAGCTAACCTTTTCGTTCGAGCGCAAGCGGA
Organism: Hyphomicrobiales bacterium; assembly: GCA_900469085.1. Taxonomy (GTDB): domain Bacteria; phylum Pseudomonadota; class Alphaproteobacteria; order Rhizobiales; family Rhizobiaceae; genus Rhizobium. Next base: position 1,098 of record UBVW01000074.1, read on the forward strand.
TCATGCTGGAGGAGACCGAGGTGACGCGCGGGTTGGTGGGGCGCTATGTCGAGACCTATGCCTATGCCGACGGTCGGCTTGATGTGCGGTGGAAAGGCTACTCCCTGCCCTACACGGTGTTCGACAAGGACCAGCGGGTGACGCATGCGGCAATTACCGAGAACAAGCGGCTCGGCGACATCCTGGCTTACGTCAAGGAGCGCCAGGACCAGCAGGTGCCACCGGTCGTCAAAACCAACAGCGACAAAAATGGCTACAAGCCGAGAGGTCGCAAGCCCGGAAGGCGCACGGATTACATGAACGATCCGGC
>UBVW01000013.1:0-131652 GCA_900469085.1 Hyphomicrobiales bacterium
ATTTGGAAACGGAATCCGCAATTACATCGGCAACTGGTTTCAAGGCAGAGCCAAAGGGTGCTACATTATTCCACAGGAAACTGAGCTTGCCGATAAGAGCGGCCAGACCTCTGCTTCCAAAGCGTCCATTGTCATAGTGCCGGCCCAGCAGACCTCACGCTCGTGCAAATTCCTATGAAGCCGCCCCTTCATTCCGAGACGATTGCGCCCCCGGAATTCCGGGATGACCTCACCCCTTGAGGCTGGGTAATGCTTGTCTTGAATCTTTTCTGACGCTGGGGAAAGTCGCCACCCGCGCGTTGCGGACGTCCGAGGCTTCACGCTAAGACGAGGGGAAATCTGGCCTAGTTGGACGACGCGCATGCATGTCAAAAAGAAGTGGCTTCCCTATGTGATCGCGGCCCTGGTTCTCCTTGCTTTGGCACAATTCGCGGTGGTCGGCGCTGGCGTTGCTGGATGGCTCGGGCACTAGGCCTCATAGTATATGCTTCCTAGACGGGTGGTGTCGCGACAGTATGGCCAACGGAAAGTGCGAGGTAGAGCGATCCGACGATCGCGACTACCGCGACGGCAAGGAAAAGCATTTGAGAGGGGCGCATTTGGCGACTCCTGTGGAAGCAGAAGGGATGCGCGGCCTGGTTAGGCTACGCATTGGACATTTAAGACGTTTCACGTTCCGTTCAAGCCTTTGTCAGAAGGGACCACGCTTGCCGATTTCGCTAGGCAAACCAATCTCCAGCCCTTAGTTATCGGACAGGCGTGTGCTGCGTGCGCCGGGGATTCCCCTGATCGACGGAGACTGAGATCAACCTCCATCGAGGGAGCAAACCCGTGTCGAAAGCAATCCAAGGCCGCATCAAGTCCACCCTCCGTCAGTTTCTCGACAGCGAGGCGTCGGGGGGCCTGATCCTGATGGCTGTGGCCGCGCTGGCGATCGTCGTGGCAAACTCCCCCTGGGCGGACGTCTACTTCCACGCCCTGCATGTCTACCTGGGTCCGCTGAGTGTGCAGCACTGGATCAACGACGCCCTGATGAGCGTGTTCTTTCTGCTGGTAGGCCTTGAGATCAAGCGGGAGATGCTGGACGGACAACTGTCGAACTGGAGCAGACGCATCCTTCCAGGCGCCGCCGCGGCGGGCGGAATGGCGCTGCCCGCATTGATCTACATCGGCTTCAATCTCTTCGACCCGTCGACCTTGCACGGATGGGCGATTCCGACCGCGACGGACATCGCGTTCGCCCTCGGCGTCCTTTCCCTTCTCGGCGACCGGGTGCCCGCCTCCTTGAAGATTTTCCTCGCGGCGCTTGCGATCATCGACGACCTCGGCGCGGTGATCGTCATCGCCATTTTCTACACGGCAGACATCAACGTCCTTGCACTTGCTGTCGCGGCCGTCTTGATCGGGAACCTGGTGATCCTGAACCGGTCCGGCGTGAAGAACATCTGGGCCTATCTCGGGCTTGGTGTTCTTCTGTGGATCGCCGTCTTCCTATCCGGGATTCATGCCACGCTCGCGGGCGTCGTCCTGGCGCTTGCCATTCCGCTGAAAATCACCCCCGGCGCGCCCGAAGCCTCGCACGAGGACTCTCCGCTCCACAAACTGGAGCACGCACTCCAGAAGCCGGTGGCTTTCTTCATCGTGCCAATATTCGGCTTCGCAAATGCCGGCGTCTCCTTCGCAGGCGCGTCGGCAAGCGTCCTTGCGGAGCCAGTTACCATCGGCGTCGCTGCCGGCCTTCTCTTCGGGAAGCTTGCAGGCGTGCTTGGAACTGTGGCGCTTCTGGTCAAGTCCGGGTTGGCGCAGCTACCCGCGCGGGCCACCTGGCCCCAGATGACGGGGGTCTCGCTGCTCTGCGGCATCGGCTTCACGATGAGCCTGTTCATCGGACTGCTGGCCTTCCCAGATGCGTCGTCTCAGGATCACGTGAAGATCGGGATCCTTGCGGGCTCGCTGGCCTCGGGCGTGGCCGGGGCCGCCGTCCTGATGGCGTCGGCCCGCAGGAGACTACCGGCGTCGAGCCCCTGACTTGGGAGTCGTGCGGCGTCAGGTACGGGACGCAAGCAGTTCTTGGAGTCAGCTCTTATAGGTCACGCCGATGAAACCAATTTAGTAGCTCGCGCGCGACGTCCCGCCCCTCGTCGCTGTCCGGATCGATCGCCTTCGTCAGGCAGTAGTTCTTCACCAGAATCTGCATCATGGCAACGTCGTCTGGCCCAAGGGATGGGGATCCCCTCCGAATGCGCTGAACATAGCGTCCTCCGTGCCGAACGACGGAGCGATCCTACGCCGATCCCGCGCCTTTTCAATTGTGGGGGTGATCTTCGAGCGCCTTTGGCGTTAGAAGGTTTGATAACCTACGCACGTATCGAGTCCGTCATGCCAAGCCGTTACCGCTATTCTAAGCTTCTTCGCCGCTCCCGCGTGATCTGGGGTTCGTTTTCCCTCTGGAAGCCGCGGTTGGTGTTCTGGTGCGGGGCCTTCGCGATCGGCGTGATCAGCGTCGGTTTCGCCAAGCTCGCGGATCTGGCGCAGAACGCATTCGGGTCTCTGACATCGTCAGGCGAATGGACGTTTCTGCTGCCGCTGGTGCTGACGCCCGCGGGCTTCATCCTGTCGGCTTATCTAGCGGCGACGCTGTTTCCGAATTCGGGCGGCAGTGGCATTCCGCAGGCGATTGCCGCCCGGCATTTGCATGACGCAGAAGACCGAACGCGGCTGCTGTCGCTTAGGATCGCCTTCGGCAAGATCGTGCTGACAGTGCTTGGATTGTTCTCCGGCGCCTCGATCGGCCGCGAGGGACCGACGGTGCAGGTCGGCGCGTCGATCATGCTCGCCGTCGCCCGCTTTGGCGGCATGGCGCAGGCGCGTGGGCTGATCCTGGCGGGTTCGGCGGCAGGCATCCCCGCCGCCTTCAACACGCCGCTCGCCGGTATCGTCTTTGCCATCGAATGATGAGCCGAACCTATGAGTCGCGCGCCAACGGGCTGGTGCTGACGGCCGTCATCCTCTCCGGTCTGGCGGCACTCGCGCTTTCCGGCAGCTACAATTATTTCGGCATGGCATCGGCTGCGCCGACCGAGCTTCGCGACTGGGGACTGGTTCTGATCTGTGGTGTCGGCGGTGGAGCTCTGGGTGCCGCCTTCAGCGGCTTTGCCCTTCATTTTGGCCAGAAGATCCGCCGCTGGGCGCAACCGCAACCGCTGAAGCGCATGCTGGCACTTGCGGGAACCTGCGGACTGGCCATCGCTTTCATCGGCGTCGCATCCGGCGGCACGACCTTCGGCACTGGTTACGAGCAGGCGCGCGGTGCGGTCGAAGGCAACGCCCTGCCGCTGCTCTTCTTCGTCGAGAAGCTTACGGCCAGCTTCCTGTCGATGCTGTCAGGCATTGCGGGCGGCATCTTCGCGCCGTCTCTTGCGGTCGGCGCCGGTTTCGGCAGCACGTTCGGCGCTCTGCTCGGCAACAGCATCGCGTTGGCGGCGATCCTCGGTATGGCGGGTTATTTCGCGGGTGTGGTGCAGGCGCCGATGACGGCTTTCGTCATTATTCTGGAAATGACCGGCGACCATCAGACCGTGATTCCGATCATGGCGGTGTCGATGATCGGCTACGTGACCTCGCGCATTCTTTCACGCGAACCGCTGTACCATGGACTGTCGCGGGTTTTCATTGCGGCGGCCATCCGGGCGCGACGCGCGGCGGGGAAGTAACTGGAAACAACTCGAACGTGACACACTTGGCCGAGGACCATGCGCGACTATCTCACTGACCGGTATTCTACTCGCCGCGAACAGGACGGCTCCTGGACGATCTTCGATCTGTTCACCGGGCTCGCCGCGGACTACCACGGACGCCCTACAACGCAAATGCACGAGGACGGATCGAAGTCCCTGTGCATCGTCATGAATGCGCTCGACAAGCAACGGCGGCGACAGACCTCGAAATAGCGCTCGCAGCGTCTTGGGGAGCGACACAGGCCATGTGGAGGAGCACACAATGGCGACAGCGAGACGAAAAGCCCGTTGTGCCTGCGGCCAGCCTTCGATCACTACTGGCGATAGCGGGAGATCGATCGAGTTCAAGTTCTGTCCCGGCTGCGGGTCGACAGTCTTCTGGATGCCGGAGTTCCGGGAGGATCTCGTCGCGGTCGCATTGGGATGCTTTGAAGAGCCGTCTTCCATGGTTCCGGAACAAAGCGTCTACGAGCGACACAGCACGCCTGACAGCTGGACTGCAGCGGGCGGGAATGCAGACCCCGAAAGATAATACGGGTGACACTGGTATCGTGGTTTCTCGCTGACTATCGGTTCAGTGGAGCGATACATCCCCAGCAGCACTAAAGTCAGCCTCGACTGCTCTGGTCTTGATGGGATCAGAACCATTGCCCCCACGTGAGCGAGGTCGTCAGCTTATCGGCAGATATTCTGGCCATTCGTGCGCGCCATGAAGTACGCGGAGGATTCACGTAGTTGCAGAACGATACCATCCTTGCACGGCGAAACCTGCTTTCTCAAGCTTGTCGATCAGCGGTGGCTGATACGGTGATAGCCGCGCTGATAGTAGATCAACGCCTCGCCAGACCCGCTTTCATGGATTGCCACGACGCGGCAGAAGAGAACCTTGTGGGTCCCCACATCGACGCTGTCATTGACGATACAATCGAACGAGACCACGGAATCGATCAACCGGGGAGCGCCCGTCAATCCGCTTTCCCACCGCGCTGCCGCAAAACGCTCCTCGGCCGGTGTCTTGCCACCAAAAAGACTGGAGAGCTTTTCATGATCGCCGCTCAACGTGTTGACGCAGAGCTTCTTGTTCGTCTCGAAGGTTTCGAATACGGAACTGGAGCGGTTCAGACAGATCAGCAGCGTCGGCGGCGTGTCGGTGACGCTGCAGACGGCGGAGGCTGCAAATCCCGCCTTGCCGCCCGGGCCGTCTGTCGTGATGATGTTGACTGCAGCCCCCATCTTGGCCATGGCATTGCGAAAATCGGCCTGGCTGAGTTCGTCGGCGATCTCGGGTTCTGCGGTGATGGTGGTCATGGCGTTCATGGATCACTCCTTCGCAAATGGTCGGCGCGCCTCACGCGGCCGGACGAATGGTCTCAAGGGGTTGGAAACGGCCGACGGCCAGCGCGGTTTCGAGTTTTCGAGCGACGGATGCCGCGATGTCCTCGCGCCACGGCCGCGCCACGATCTGGATGGCAACCGGCAGGCCGTTGCTGTTCTTCACCGGCAGCGTCACGACCGGCAACCCAAGAAACGAGAACGGCCGGGTAAACACCGTCATGCCCGCCAGCACCGCATTCATGCGCGGACCGGCGCCGACATTCACCTCCGCATCGAGCGGCGCAACGAACGGCATGGCTGGAACGATGATGGCGTCGCAGGCGGCGAAAGCGACTTGCAGGAACTCCTCCAGCATGCGCGCCCGTATTTGCTGCGCCCTGAGATAGATCGGCGCGGGCACGGCAAGAGCCTGCGCCAGCCGCGACTGCAGCTGCGGGCCATAGTCGTCAGGCCGCTCCCGCATCCAATCGAGATGCACCGCAGCCGCCTCGCTCATCGCGACGACATTCGCAAGTTCGGCAATACCACCGAAATCGGGTATGTCGACGTCCGAGACCGATGAAACATGCCGACCAAGCGCCGCGATCGTTTCGTCGATCGCAGCGCCGACCTCTGCCGTCAGGCCGTCGACGAACATGCCGCCACCGAGGCCGACCCGGATCGCGGAGGTATCGTCCGCGAGAGGCGAAAGGTCTACGTCAACACAGGTGCCGTCCTTGCCATCCGGGCCGCTGATCAGCTTGAGGATCGTGAAGGCATCCTCGACCGTGCGAGCAAGGGGGCCGACGCAATCCTGCGAGAAGGACAGCGGCATGACGCCGGTGCGCGGCACGCGACCCTGTGTCGGCTTGATGCCGACCACACCGCAGCAGGCCGCAGGCAGTCGGATGGAACCACCGGTATCCGACCCGAGCGCCGCAAGCACCACGCCGCCCCCCACCACCGCGCCTGATCCACTCGACGAACCGCCCGTGATGCGGGCGGAATCGATGGGGTTTATCGCGCGGCCATGATGGTGGTTATGGCCTGTCGGACCCATGGCGAACTCCGACATGTTCAGCCGTCCGATCGAAAACGTGCCGGCGGCCTGAAGGCGGTCGATGACAGAAGCATTTGCCGTGGCGACATGACCCGCACGGATTTTCGACCCGCAGCCGGTGACCTTGCCCGCGTGGTCGTACATATCCTTATGGGCCAGCGGCACGCCATGCAGCGATCCGAGCGGCCGCCCTTCGGCAACGGCCGTGTCCGCAGCCTTGGCGGCAGCCAGGGCTCCGTCACTATCGATTTCGACGAAGGCATTGAGGCGGGCATGGGTCTTCTCGGCCCGGTCAATCGCTGCCAGCGTCAGATCGACAGAGGAGACCTTGCCGCTTCGTACCAGACGGGCCGCATCGACAAGCGTTGCCGGATCGAGATCGCTCATTCGGCGGCCTCCGCATTCAGGATGGCGTAAAAACTGTTGGTCTCCAGATGAAACATGCCGCCATCACGCCCATAGGCATGGGGTGCGATCCACGCGGCGTCCCGCGCCATTTCCTGTCCCATGGCCGATAATTCTTCCTCGCTCGCCTCGCGGCCAAGATAGGTTCGGGCCAAAAGGCCCATGGCGTCCCTGATCTTTTCCATCAGCTGAAATCCTGTGGCTGGCGGTTGCGGACGAGTTGGCTGAGCGACACGGCGATCACCAGTGCACCCCCGTAAAACAGGTTCTGCACATAAGCCTGCGCGCCCAGCATGGTGAGACCGGTGATGCCGGTGACGAGGAAGTAGACGCTGATGATCGCGCCGAAGGAATTGAAGCGGCCGGGCGAGATAGTGGTTGCGCCGAGGAAGGCGGCGGCAAAGGCCGGCAGCAGCAGGTTGAGGCCGGAGAGTGGATCGGCAGAGCCGGTCATGCCGGAGTAGAATACGCCGGCAAGGGCCGCGATCATGCCGGAGACGATGAAGGACACCGCCCGTAGCTTGTCGACATTGATGCCGTTGAGACGCGAAACCTCACGACCGCGCCCGACGAACAAAAGCTTGCGGCCAGGGATCGTATATTCAAGCACGTACCAGATCACCGCCGCCAGGATCAGCGCGTAGAAGAACGCCAGAGGAATGCCGAAGAGACGGTTGATGATGACCCACTCGACCAGCGTCATCGAGACGCCCGAGATGGTCTGCGACTGGCTGATCCAGAGTATCAGGCCATTGACGAATGTACCGACACCCAAGGTCACAATCAGCGAATGAATACGGAAATAAAGCACGAAGAAGGCATTGATCGCCCCGACGACCGCGCCTGAGACCAGCGCCACGACGATCACGGGCCCGATCGACCAGCCATGCTTGACGTTCAGCACGGCGATCAGCATCGAGCTCATGGTGAGGATGGAGGCGCCGGAAAGGTCGAAATCGCCTGAGGTCAGCGGAATAATGATCGCCAGCGTCAGCACCACGAGCACGGCCTGAGAGCCGAACATGGTGGAAAAGTTGCGCCAGCTGAGAAAGGAATCCGGCATCAGCGTACCGAAGATAACGATCAGCAGCAGCCAGGCCGCAACGAGGGCGAAACGCTCGCCTTCGCGCTTGATATTAAAGGCGGGGCGTGGCGCCTTTGCGGGCATCTCGATCGTCGTCATTCTGCGGCCTCCGAGTGATGGGTTTCAGAGTAGAAACAGGCTTCGGTGATGGCTTTGCGGGTGATGTCGTCGCCCTTGAGCTCCATGACCGGCCGCCCCTTGGAAAAGACGATGATGCGGTCGCAGATCTGCTCAAGCTGTTCGTTGTCGGTCGAGGCGCAGAGGATGGATGTGCCTTCGGCCGTCGCCCGGTCCAGCGCCTTGAAGATCTGCTGACGGGCGCCGAAATCGACGCCCTGCGTCGGCTCATCGAGCATCAGCAGCTTCGGCTTGATCTGCAGCCATTTGGCCAGCAGCACCTTCTGCTGATTGCCGCCTGAGAGCGAGCCCAGCATCATTTCGGGGCGCGGCGGGCGCACATCATAAATCTCCGACAGCCGTGCTGCTTCCCTTGCCATGCTGCCGCGATCGAGGCCGAGGATCCCCAGATGCTGGCCGAGTACCGGAAGGGTGATGTTGTCGGTCACGGAAAGGCTGCCGACACCGGCTGCCCCCAGCCGGTCTCCGGGCAGGAAGGCGATGCCCATCATCTGGGCCCTGGCGGGGGTGATCTTCTCCAGATCGACAGTCTGCCCACCGAGCGTAATCCGCCCTGCCCCTTTTCGCGCGCCATAGAGCGTGTATGGTAAGGCCGCGAAGCCGGAGCCGATCAGGCCCGTGACCCCCAGCGTCTCGCCCTCGGCGATATCGAGATCAAAAGCCGGGCTTGCCCCGTCCGTCATCCCCTGCACGGTGACCGCTGCCGGCCGCGCCTCGACCTTGCGGGTCTTCACGAAGGCGTCGATGCGGCTGCCGACGATCGTATCGAGGATCGTCTGGCGTTCCGAGGTTTTGGTGTCGAGAATATCGATGAGTTCCCCGTCGCGCAGAATGGCAACACGATCCGTGATCTCGCGGACCTCGTCGATATCATGGGTGACGATGACCACGGATGCCCCGGTCTTGACGATGGAGCGGATCAGCGAAAAAAGCCGTTTGACGTCTTCCGCCGGCAGGAAGGGCGTCGGCTCGTCCAGAACGAGGATACCCTCGCCGCCATAGCCGGCATCCGAGGCGCGCAGATCCTCGAAGGCACGGATGATCGCCACGAACGCGCGCTCGACAGGCGGCAGTTCCGCAATCGTTGCGAGGGGATCGATCTGAAGATCGAACTCGGCAAACAGGCGGCCGACCTGCTGTGCTTCTTTTTTCCAGGAAACCAACCAGGAATTTTTCCGGCCAAGGGCCGTGACCCGCATGTTCTCGACCACGGTCAGCGACGGCACGAGGCCAAGATGCTGGTGGACGAAGGCGACACCGCGGGTCTTGATGTCCATCTGGCTCAGCGGAAGCGGCATCTTCTGCCCCCACAGGATGACTTCGCTGCCCTGCTCGGGCTGGTGGAACCCGGCAAGCACCTTGATAATGGTGGACTTGCCGGATCCGTTCTGGCCCAGGAGACCGAACACCTCGCCCCGCCGGATCGAGAGCGTCACCCCCTTCAGCGCATAGTGGCTGCCAAAGCGCATACGGATGTTGTTCATCTGAAGCACGGCGTTGTCGGACATGGCGAGGCTCCTGTCGGCGGCCGGTTACTGCAGTTTCCACAGCTTGCGGAAGCCTTCGAGATGGGCGTCACCATAGCCGTCATCGAAGGTGGCCGGCACGCCCGCCGTTTTGATGTTCTTTTCATCGAAGACTAGGAGCGGCGAGTTGAGCTTCTTGACCGAAGGCAGGCCGCAAAGCATGCGCATCATGTTGTCGACGGCGGCGTAACCGGACCAGCCGAGGCTTTCACCGATATCCATCTGCACCTGTCCCTCGCGCACCATGTCGAGCACGAAGGGCGTGCCGTTGTAGCTGGCGATCTTGACGGTGCCCTCAGCACCGGTGATGCGCAACGCCGGCACAACGAACTGCGACATGGAATCGTAGATAGGCAAGATGAAGTTGATGCCGGGATTAGCAAGGATGGCGGACTGCACACCGGGCTGGATCTTCGTTGCCCATTCCGACACCGGAACGTCGAGATGCTTCTGGGTGCATTCCGGGCACAGCGCCGTCAGCTGGTCCTGGATCGATTTCACGAAGGGGATCGATGGTAGGACGTCGGAGGAACCGACGATCAGCACATTCGGCTTGCCTTCCGTCTTGGCAAAGGCCCAGGCGGCCAAGAGCTTGCCAGCGCCGGTGTAATCGACAGCGCCAGAGTAATCGACGCTCGAATGCTGCTCCTGCGTGACGTCGTAGAAGTGGGTGGTGGTGATCTTCAGGCCAGCGGCGCGGGCTTCCGCGAGCTGCGGGCCGAGCCATTCGGGATTGAGGCCGCCGGCGATGTCGAGCACATCGTATTTCTGGCTGATCGCCTGCGAAACGCCCTGTATCCACTGGTCGCTTTTCAGCTGATTGTCCCAGGTGGTGTAGGTGAAGCCGACCTCCGCAGCCGCCTTGACCATGGCCTTCTGCAATTCGACATTGAAGGGGATGGTCATCGAGATCGGGATCGACAAAACCTTCTTGCCGCCCATGCAGGCCTTGGCATCGAAAGCTTCGCCCGGCGGGTCGAAGACCGGCATTTTTTCGTGTTCGGCAATGATAGCATTGGCATCGGCCATCGGATCGGCATGAGCTGCCGCAGAAAGCGCTGCAGTCGCAGCCAGGGTCATGAGGGAGGTGAGCAGGAGCTTGCGCATTAGGAACGTTCCCCTTCGTGATCCTCCATCGTCGGAGGCACTGTCGTTAACGCGGTCTTTTTTGCCAACCGCTGACGACAATGTACGTACATAAACAAAAGCTCGTCAACGGGTTTTTGCCTATTTTTTTGCACTGCACATTAATGCGGCAAACTCTGAAAAGCCTGATATTTCGGTGATTGCTTATTGTTCAAAGATCGGCGCACTGCGCACAACCCGCACGAGAACGTCGCATAATTTCCGCAATGCGAAATAATTTATGCGCTGGTATGTATGTACATAAATTATGGACGAGATGGCCGAATGGCCTCAGTTTTTCGCCCAGTGCATCCGCCAGGCGCTCACCATGCCGGCAAAGCCGAAGAGCGAAAAAACAAGGAAGCTGGCGCCGTATTGTCCGGCCAGCGCATAGATCATGGCGAAGGTGGACGGCCCCACGATAACACCGATAAACGTGTAGACCAGGGCACCACCAGTGATGGCGCCGACGCGCGATTCCGGCGCATTGTGGGCGACCTCAGCCAGGAGCACGCCATTCCAGCCAATCGACACACAACCCAGTACTATGAAGAGGCCCGCCTGCAGAAATGTCGGCAGATCCGGCAGCCAGTACAGGGACGCGAAGCCAAGCCCACTGATCAGACCGAGCAGACCGAGCGTCAGAAAGCCGCCACCGATCCGGTCGGCAACGGCACCCCAGAATATGCGCCCGAACGCGCCGCCAAACTGCATAACCGCCGCCACCGTACCGGCCGAGAGGAGCGACCAACCCGCATCATGGACCAGCGCTACAACCGCGAAGGCGGAAACCGAGAGCTGCATGGCGGAATAGGCAAAACCAAGCCCGCTCAGCACCCTCAGCTTGCGATTTTTCCAGATGATCGACTGCTCGTCGACAAACCCCTTGCGCAAGGACGGCAGCTTGCGAATTGTTGCCGGCTCCGCCGCATGGGTCATGGCCAGCAGCCCCATCGTCAGCAGCGGCGCCACCGCGCCGACCAGCAGAGCCATATGCCACCCGAATTGCCCCGACAGGAACGGGAAGGCAAAACTGGCGAGAATGCCACCCAGCGGAACGCCGGTCTGCTTCAGCGAGAAGACGATGTTGCGCTTGCTGTGTGGCGTGATGCGGCTCAGCATTTCCGAAGAGGCCGGATTGTTCAGCCCATAGCCGATGCCGATCAGCAGCGACGCGAGAATAATGAGAGGGATCAGCGCCGTGGCGATCCCGGCAAAACCCAGCGTGAAGCAGACAAGCGCGATCTGCTCGATCTTCACCGGGCCGAAACGCTGCACCAGCGTTCCGGCAACGGCGGACGAGAACATGCCGGACGCATAGATCAGGCTGATCTGGTAGCCAATCCAATGGGCGCCGATACCGAGATCTGCAGCGACCGCCGGCGCGATTGCCGTCAGCGCCAGCACGCTGGCCGTCGCCACGATCTGGATCAGCGTTGCAGCCGTCAAAGTCTGGGGGAGCGAGGACGCGCGCGCAGCACGCGACCCTCCAGCCGCTGCATCCGACATCTGAAAGGGAACCTTGGAAAGAAATCCGATATCTAGTATTTGTACGTACTAATTGATTTGATCTCGCAGCGCAATATCGGCACGCGCAAAACCGCATCGCACCGATTTCGTTTGCTTCACCGGGAGAAAATCTGTTCATAGAGTGACAGAATGGAAAACCGAATGAGCGCACCGCAGTCAGCCATTGACGATGTCCAGAGCGAACAGGAAGAAACAACCTGGAAACCAGAGCTTGCGACGGCGCCGCTTTATCTGCAGGTGGCGCACCATCTGGAAGCCCGCATTCGCAGCGGCGAGTTTCCCGTAGGCTCGCTGCTGCCGACAGAAAACGAACTTGCCGCCTCCTTGAGCGTCAGCCGCCAAACGGTGCGGCAAGCGATCGCAACCATGCGCAGCGGCGGCCGGCTTTCGGCCCGCAAGGGTGTGGGCACACGCGTGGAAGCCGGACCGGACATTGCCCGCCGACACTTCATCGCTCATTCCCGCTCGGAACTGTTCGAGGTCGCGAGCGAGACCGAATTTGTCATTTCACACAAGGAGGAGATTTCGGCGCAAGGTAAACTTGCCGTCGAACTCGGCTGCCGGCCTGGCCGCCGCTTCTACCACATCAGCGGCATTCGCTACCCGGCGACGCGCCAGAAGGCGTTTTCATGGAACGAGGTCTATATCGATGCCCGCGTTGCAGCAGCCGTGCGCGACGTCACTGTCGCCAAGTCCGCGATCTTCCATCTCATCGAGGAATATACCGGTGAGAAGATCCATGAGATCCAGCAGGACATCAAGCCTGTCACGCTGACGCCGGACATCGCCGAGAAGATCGGCTGCCAAGGCGGCGACCTCGCTCTGCAGGTGACCCGCCGCTACTACGGTTCCGGCAGGCGTCTCATCGAATACGCCTTCCAGATTCTCCCTGCTGATCGCTTCACCTACACGACGACACTGCGCGCTGGCAGCTAGCCCCTTTTCCACACACCATATGCGCCACCATCGATCGGCAGCCTGCCCGGCTGCCGATTTTTTTGTGCATTCGCCAGCTATTTCATCACCACGGATCCACTGAAATCGCTGACTTGCCTAAGGTTTAGGCAAGCTCAAAATTGGGTCATTTTTCGTCTGGACAGCTTTTTGAAAATTTGCATTAGTTCGTACATACTGACTTCGCATCCTCCCGAAACCAAGCATAGGGGAACCTCAAAATGGATATCGGCGTCTTCATTCCCATCGGAAACAATGGCTGGCTGATCTCGACCGCGTCACCGCAGTACAAGCCAAGTTTCGAGCTCAACAAGCAGATCGTGCAGAAGGCCGAGAAATACGGTCTCGACTTCGCGCTCTCGATGATCAAACTGCGCGGTTTCGGCGGCAAGGCGGAGTTCTGGGATTACAATCTGGAATCCTTCACGCTGATGGCGAGCCTTGCGGCCGTCACCGAGAAGATCAAGTTGTTCGCCTCCACAGCAGTTCTCACACTTCCTCCGGCCATCGTCGCGCGCATGGCGACCACGATCGATAGCGTCGCGCCCGGCCGCTTCGGCGTGAACATCGTCTCCGGCTGGCAGATGGCCGAATACGACCAGATGGGCATCTGGCCCGGCGACGCCTATTTTGGCTATCGCTACGACTATTCGAGCGAGTACGTTCACATCATGAAAGAACTCTGGGCGAACGGCGAATGCACCTTCGAAGGCAAGCACTTCACCATGAAGGACTGCGTGATGAAGCCGATGCCGGAGAACAAGATCGAGATCGTCGCCGCCGGCCAGAGCCCGCGCGGCGTCGAGTTCGCCGCCCAATATGCCGACTACAACTTCGTCATGGCGTCCGGCATCAACACGCCGACCGCTTACGCGCCCAACAACAAGCCGCTGATCGAGGCATCCGCCAAGACCGGCCGCGACGTCGGCGCCTATGTCCTGTTCATGGTCATTGCCGATGAAACCGACGAACTTGCCATGGCCAAGTGGCAGAAGTATCGCGAAGGTGCCGATGTCGACGCGCTGGCCTGGATGGCCGATCAGGGCAGCAAGGACCAGTCGGCAGCGGATAACTCTACCGCGCGGCACATCAACCTTCCGGAAGGCGCCGTCAACTTCAACATGGGCACGCTCGTCGGCTCCTATGCCAAGGTTGCCGCCATGCTGGATGAAGCCGCCTCCGTCGAAGGCACCAAGGGCATCATGCTCACCTTCGATGACTTCCTCGTCGGCCTAGACCAATTCGGCGAGCGTATCCAGCAGCTGATGGCGTCGCGCAACAGCGTCCAGATTGCGGCCGAATGAACCTGACAATGCCGCTTCCGGCTGGCGAGGTGCTGGACCCGCTGACTTTGGTGGATCCGGCCCTGGCGGACCGACCCTTCCGACGGCGGCATGGTTGCGCGCTTACGCCCGGGCTTGCCCGGGTGGAAGGCCGCCCACTCTCGATGGACATACCCTTTGCCGGCATTGGCGATCTGCTCGCCGCCTACAAGCATGGGGCTGTCACGCCAACGGACGTGATAGCGCACCTACGCGACAGCATCTCGAAAAGCACCGCTGGCGCCGAAGCAGTGCTCCGCCTTATTCCGGATCTCGACGCGGCGGCGGAAGAGAGCGGCAGACGCTTGGCAGATGGCACCGCGCGGCCGCTCGAAGGCATTCCCTTCGGCGTCAAGGACATCATCGATGTCGCCGGCACCATCACAACCTCGGGCTCCTGGTTTACCGGTGATCGCGTGGCGCCCGCCGACGCCGATGTCGTCAGCAGGCTTCGCGCCGCCGGCGCGATCCCCTTCGCCATGCTCGCCACAACGGAATTCGCCAGCGGCTCGCCGAACAATCCACGCTACGGTACGGTCACCAACCCCTGGGATGCCAGCAGATGGACCGGAGGCTCCTCGACAGGATCGGGGGCCGCGCTCGCCGCACGCCTCATGCCCTTCGCCCTTGGCACGGATACCGGCGGTTCGATCCGCGTTCCGTCCTGCTGGTGCGGCACGACGGGCTTGAAGCCGAGCCGCGAACTTGTCTCCCGTCAGGGCGTTGCCCCCCTTTCCTGGACGCTCGACCACATCGGGCCAATGACCCGCAGCGCCAGCGATATCGCGCGCGTGCTGCCCTTCATGGCCGCCGAGCCCGACACTTTCCTGATCGCCGATTGCGAAACAGCCCTTTCGGCGAGCACGCTCGCTGGCCTGCGCATCGGCGTCCCGGTCAACTGGTTTACTGACATCGTCGACTCGGCCGTTCTCGCCAACTGGAAGGCATCGGTGGATGTCCTACAATCGCTCGGATGCGTGGTCACGCCATTGCCCGCCCTTGATATCGCTCCATTCCATGCCGATGGCTGGACGGTGCTGCTGTCAGAACTTGCCGCGCACCAGTCGGAGCGCCTCGACCGCGCCCACCTTTTCGATCGTGGCCTGCTTGTCCGGCTGGAACAGGGTGTCGCGATTGCAGCAGGCGATTACGGTCGCGCGCTGCAACGGCGCAAGGCGGCACAGGACATGCTGCTTTCGGCGATGGATGGTGTCGATCTGATCGTCATACCCGGCCTTGGGGGCGAGGCAGGTTCGCTCAAGACATTGACCGTCGATGTCGACGGGCAGGCTTATGCGTTCGGTGAGATCATTTCGCGCAACACTATGATTTTCGACTACACCGGCTTTCCCGCCCTGATGCTGCCCTCCGGCCTCAGCCGCTCCGGCCTGCCGACGGGCGTACAGATCGTCGGGCGCCCGGGCGCTGACGCGCTTTGCCTCAAGACAGGCACCGCCTTCCAGGCGGCGACCACGCACCATCTCAATGCACCCGCAGGAATTCCGGCATGAAGGGCATCGCACCCAACCAGTTGACGGCATCGCAAGCCCGTGCACTGCTTGCGGAAGATCGCCTTACAGCACGCGAGCTCGTCACCGCATATCTCAGCCGCATTCGCGAAAGTGACCCCGATATCCGGGCCTGGCTCGCGATCAACGAAAACGCTCTTTCCGAAGCCGAGCGCCTGGATGCTTTGCCGAAAGATCAGCGCGGCCGGCTGCATGGCCTGCCGATCGCCGTCAAGGATGTGTTTGACACGATCGATCTGCCGACGACGCACAACTCTCCCCTCTATCACGGCTTTCAGCCGGCTGCGGATGCGCCCGCCGTGGAGCTTTTGCGGCTCGAAGGCGCGATCATCCTCGGTAAGACCGACACTACCGAATTTGCCGCCTGCGGCAACGACGCAGCGACGGCAAACCCGCATGATATCGCGCGAACGCCGGGCGGTTCGTCGGCTGGTTCTGCTGCTGCCGTCGCAGATTTTCAGGCACCGCTCGCACTTGCCACCCAGACCGGCGGCTCGACAATCCGTCCCGCCTCCTTCTGCGGCATCTATGGCATGAAGCCGAGCGCCGGCCTTGTCAGCCGCGAAGGCGTCAAGCTCTACTCTGTAAGCTTCGATACGGTCGGCTGGTATGGACGCTCGGTCGAGGATATGGCGCTGGTGGCCGATGTCTACGGCATCACCGAAAGGCTTCAAGGGAGCCGGGAAAGCATCGATAGCCTGAAGATCGGCATCACCTTTGGCCCCTATCGCGACCGGCTTGAGCCGGAATCGATTGCCGCGCTCGAAACCGCCGCGACGCGATTGCGTGAGGGCGGCCATGATGTGACGTTCCTCGATCTCCCCGCTGAATTTGAGGCACTCGATCTCTATCACCGCACGATCCTGCACCGCGAAGGTGCCGCGGCCTTCCGCACGCTCGCTCGCCGTTTCGGCAACGACCTGCATGACGAGTTCCATCATCGCGTTGAAAACCGCGACAACAGGACCCTTGCTGACTGGAGGGCTGCGCAGGATGGCGCGGCACAGGCGCAAGCGACGTCGCCATGCCCATCGGCGTAACGCTGACTTCCATGCGCTACAATGACGTGGCGCTCCTGATGGCCGCGGCAAAGGTCGCGCCTCTCCTCGATTCCCGAATGGACAATGCATGGCCGATCCGACTCTGAAGACAGCGCTTGCGAACAGTGACTTCATCCTCGCGCCCGGCGTCTACGACCTCATCTCGGCGCTGATCGCCGACCGTATGGACTTCAAGGCGCTTTACGTCACCGGTTACGGCACCATCGCGTCTTATCTCGGCATTCCCGATGCCGGCATCGCCACCTATCGCGACATGATCGAGCGCATCGCCCAGATCGTGAAGATGACGAAGACACCGGTTATCGCCGATGCCGACACCGGTTATGGCGGGCTGCTCAATGTCCGCCACACCATTCGTGGCTATGAGGACGCCGGCGTCAGCGCTATCCAGATTGAGGATCAGGAATTTCCGAAGAAATGTGGCCACACGCCCAATCGCCGGGTCGTGCCGATGGAGGATATGGTCCGCAAGATCGCAGTCGCGGTCGACAGCCGCAAGAGCGACGATTTCCTCATTATCGCCCGTACCGATGCGCGCACGGGGCTTGGCCTTGACGAAGCCATCCGGCGGGGCAAGGCCTATGCGCAAGCCGGCGCCGATATCATCTTCGTCGAATCCCCGGAAAGCGCCGAGGAAGTGCGCCAGATCGCGGCGGAAATCGATCGGCCGCTGCTCGCCAACATGGTCAATGGTGGGCGCACACCACTCGTCGAAGCCGGCGAGCTTGCGTCACTTGGCTACAGCATTGCCATCTATCCGGCCCTCGGCTTCCTCGCCCATGGCCATGCCGTTCGCCATGCCTATCAAGATCTGAAGGACAACGGCGTCACCACCGATGCCGTGCCACTCTACCCGTTCAAGGATTTCAACAACCTGCTGGGCTTCGAGGATGTCTGGTCCTTTGAGCGCAAATTCGCGGAAGACTGAGGCAAGTGATGACCGAAGCCGACCTCCTAGAAAACTACAAAAAAGCCTATGACAACCGCGTGGGTTACGGGAAACGCCCTGCCTTGCTGCTGGTCGATTTCGTGCAGGCCTATTTCGAGCCCGGCAATGTGCTTTATGCCGGCGTCGATGATGCGCTGGCAAGCGCGCTGCGCATTCGCAAAGTCGCCCGCGAAAAGGACGTTCCGGTCATCCTCACGGGAATGCAGCTGCACAAAAGCGGCAAGGATGGCGGGCGCTTCTTCCAGAAGGCCAAGCCACTTGAAAATTTCACCATCGGCAATCCGATGGCCTCCTGGCCCGAGGGACTTGTCCCGGAGGACGACGAGTTCATCGTCACCAAGCAGTATCCGAGCGCCTTCTTCGGCACCTCGCTCGCGCCGCTTCTGACCTCGATGGGCGTCGATAATGTGATCATCACCGGGCTCACCACGAGCGGCTGCATCCGTGCGACCTGCGTGGATTCGATGTCGCATGGCTTCATCACCACCGTGGTGCGCGACGCCTGTGGCGACCGCCACCCGGCGCCCCACGAGGCCAATCTCTTCGACATGAACGCCAAATATGCGGATGTAATCTGCGAAGACGAGATCATCGCCCACATCGCAACACTCTGACTTTCGAGGACCAGACAATGCTTGCCGAAAAGATCGAACAGGGCCTTTCGATGGAGAGGCGAGAAGCTTCAACAAGCGGCAGGACCGTCCGGTCAGCGATGCCCAGATCGAGAAGCTTTAGGAGCTGACGCGGCCTGGCCCAACCTCCGGCAACTGCTACCCGGCCCGCTTCGTCTTCGTCCGCACCGTGGAGGGCAAGGAAAACTGAAGCCGACCTTGTCGCGCGGCAATCTGGAAAAGACAATAACCGCGCCAGTCACGGTCATCGTCGGTTACGACGAGGAGTTCTACAAGAAACTTCCCTATCTTTTTCCGCACAGCGACGCGCGCTCATGGTTCACCTCGAGCCCGGCGCTTGCCCACGAGACCGCCTTTCGCAACAGCTCGCTGCAGGGCGCCTATCTGATCATGGCGGCTCGATCCATGGGGCTCGATTGCGGACCGATGTCCGGTTTCAAGAGTGATATTGTCGATGAAGCCTTTTTCGCCTTCACAAGTGTCAAGTCGAACTTCCTAATCAATATTGGCTACGGCGATGCTTCCGGCAACTTCGACCGCCTGCCTCGTCTGACATTCGAGGAGGCAGCCAAATTAGCTTGATGATCAGGTCTCACGTGCCAGCGTCTGTGCTGTTGGTAAAGACGACGACTGATGCCCGGGATCGTATTGGTCAATACAGGACCAGATTTTCTATGGATCACAATTCAGCCAGCCCTAGAATTTCTCAATGCCTGCCGCTGATAAATTCAATTTAAAGTTATTCGCCATGAAAGGATCAGAACCTACGATCCCACTGTTGGTCTACGTCAGCAAAACTAGCCAGCGATCAAACTGCTTGATCTTGCAAACTAACTCATCAAAATTGGATGGAAATGGATGGATAAATGGCGCATCACTGCGTCACACGAATTGGATGGGAATGGATGAGGAAATGGTAGATCTAAATACGGCAACCGTCCGGATCACGCCCGAGATCCTTTCGCTGATCGCTGAGATCGACGAATTTAAGGGTGCCTGGCGCGCAATCGGCCGGATTGCACCTGAGCGGCTATCCAGCCTGCGGCGTGTCGCAACGATTGAAAGCGTCGGGTCCTCCACCCGTATCGAAGGGGCACGCCTTACCGACCGGGAAGTCGAGAAGCTGCTGGCAAACATACGCTTGGGATCATTCACGACCCGCGACGAGCAGGAGGTGGCCGGCTATGCAGAGGTGATGGAGACGATCTTCAGTGCTTACGAAGCGATATCGTTCACCGAAAACCATATCCGCCAGCTCCATCGCGACCTCCTAGCCCATTCGATAAAAGACGAGCGGCACCGCGGCGCCTACAAAGCCCTCTCCAACAACGTGGAAGCTTTCAACGAGCATGGCGAAAGCCTTGGCATCGTCTTCGAAACAGCGTCGCCGTTCGACACGCCACGGCGAATGGAAGAGCTGATCGCCTGGGCGGATGAGCAGGCGCGAGAAAGGCGGCTCCATCCACTTCTAGTCGTCGCGATCTTCGTTGTTGTGTTCCTCGAAATCCACCCTTTCCAGGATGGCAACGGCCGACTATCGCGTGTTCTGACCACCTTGTTGCTCCTGCGCGCGGGTTACGCTTATGTCCCCTACAGCTCGCTCGAAAGCATTATCGAGCAAAGCAAGGAGAGCTATTACATCTCCCTGCGGCGCACGCAGGTGACAGTCCGGAGCGCCGAGCCTGAATGGAACCCCTGGATCGAGTTCTTTTTGAGGGCACTTCATCGTCAGAAGACCCGGCTCGAGAAGAAAATGGAGCGGGAGCGCATCATTCTCGCCGACATGCCGGAATTGTCCGTCACACTGCTTGAGTTGGCGCGCGAACATGGGCGGATCACCGTCTCTGAGGCTGCCCGCATCACCGGCGCAAGCCGGCACACTATCAAGGATCACCTAAAGGCCCTCGTGGATCAAGGGCACCTTGTCCTGCACGGTGCGGGTCGCGGAGCCTGGTACGGCCTTTCCTGATGAATCGGATGGCAGGCCCATCCGAATGGGTCTTGCTCTTGAAGTGAGCTCAAGCCCACCAAATTTAGTGAGCTCGATTGCAAAGCAAATCTACCCGCACAATCCAACTCAGAACGTTGCCGCACCGCTGCCCCAGGGGCCGTGGTGGAAGTCCTTGCCGTCGAGGCGATCGAAGCCGTGGGCGCCGAAGAAGTCGCGCTGTGCCTGGATCAGGTTGGCGGTGCCGCGACCCTGGCGGTAGGCGTCGACGTAGGTGAGCGCCGAGGTCAGCGCCGGAACCGGCAGGCCGGCCTGAAGGGCCGCACCGACGACGCGGCGAAGCGCCGGCAGCGACTGCTTGACCATGTCGGAGAAGGCAGGCGTTACGATGGCCTTCGTCACCGCCGCCTTGCTCGGCCAGCATCCGCTTCCGGCTGACGCCGCCAAGGCCGTGGGCAAGACGCTTGATCTCGACGACGACGCCGTTGCGTTGCTTCAGACGGTTCCGGTCCGCGGCAGCATCGGCAACGGCCTGCCCACCGACCCGACCATCTACCGCTTCTACGAGATGGTCCAGGTTTATGGGACCACGCTGAAGGCTCTGGTCCACGAGAAATTCGGTGATGGCATCATCAGCGCCATCAACTTCAAGCTCAACATCGAAAAGGTTGAAGATCCGGAAGGCGGCTCCCGAGCCGTTATCACGCTCGACGGCAAATACCTTCCGACCAAGCCGTTTTGACGGCGCCGATGGGCAGCTCGGCGCTTTGGGCGCTCGGGCTGCCTCTTCTGGGCCGCGAGGCGACGCGTTGCGGGTTGTCTTGCCTCCAGCACGCGCCCCCCCCGCGCTCGACCCCGCCCGATCCAAGTTGATGTGCAGACAACTCCGATCCCCGGGTGGCTTGCGGCGATGGCGCGGTCGATTGTCCAAGCGGTCGCTTCCTAGCCTTTCCTCCGTGCGAAACTTTACAGCCCCATTTCTTGACAGGTAACTCTTATGAACCGCCGCACTTTTATTGCCGCACTGCCCGCTGTGGCCCTTGCTGGGTCAGCGCCTGCCGAAACCGCTCAGATCGCGAAGGCAACGCCAGTGACGCGCGCCCCTCTCCCCCCCTTTACGCGGGAAACTGCCATCGAAAAGGTTCGTCTGGCCGAAGACGGCTGGAACTCGCGCGATGCAGCCAAGGTTGCACTGGCCTACACGGTCAACACCCGCTGGCGCAACCGCGTGGAATTCGCCACCAGTCGGCAGGAGGCTCAGGCCTTTCTGGCGCGCAAGTGGAAGAAAGAACACGAGTATAGGCTTTTCAAGGAGCTATGGGCATTCACAGACAACCGGATTGCCGTGCGTTATGCTTACGAATATTGCGACGACAGCGAGCAGTGGTTTGGCGCCTATGGCAACGAAACTGGCTCTTTGCAGCAGACGGCCTGATGTCGCATCGCCACTCCAGCATCAGCGAGATGCCGATCGCCGAATCGGATCGCAAGTTCCATTGGCCGCTCGGCCGGCGCCCGGACGACTACCCGTCCTTGAGCGATTTCGGCTTCTGACCAACACGCCCGTTCTGATCGACCGCACCAGTGCCCGCCCTCACTGGCGCGGTTTGTCGTTGGGAGAGCCGGGCACCCGGCGAGGCTTTCCAGATGCAGGTTCACAATCGGCTGTGCTGGTGAGCCGCGATAGACCGAAACGTCGGTCACTTTCGATAACTGGGTGCGGTGCGCCGATAGAGTTGATGTTAAACCCGGCCCACCGCTCACCTCGCGGTCGCAAGCGGCAATTTGCGGCGGGCCGACGATCAGCGGGCGGCTACATCTTTGACACGATCAAAGCCGCGCGTCGCCCCGATAGACGTTTGGCTTGGCGCCAGTCAGCCGGCCAAATATTTTTCGGAATGCCGCCGGGTCCGTATAGCCAACCGCCCAGGCTATACTCTCGACGGAGCCGTTCGTGGTTTCCAACAACTGCCGCGCCTTCATGATGCGGACGTTTTGCAGATATTCGGTGAGCTTCAGCCGTGTTGCGCGGTGGAAGCGGCGCTGGAGAGTCCGCTCCGAGAGACGCACACTATCTGCCAGTTCGCCGATCGACTTCTGCAGCTCTGGTGTCGCATGAAACTGGTGCTGGACCTGCAGAACCTCCTTGTCGCCGTGGTCGAACCGCGGGAGAAAAGCCTTGTACTGGCTCTGACTGCGACGCGGCGGATCGACGACGAGAAAGCGAGCTGTCTCCAGCATCACCGCCTGCCCCAACAGCTTCTCGACAAGCAGCAGTCCGAGATCGGCCCAGGCGAGAATACCGCCTGCGGTGATGACGTCACCGTCGTCAATTATCATATTATCTGGTGAGACGTCGATATTGGGAAACTGTTCGGCAAGCCTTTCGGCAAAAGCCCAGTGGGTCGTGGCGCGCCGGCCGTCGATGAGCCCGGTCTCGGCAAGGACAAACGCTCCGGCACAGATTGAGCAGACGGTTACACCACGCGCATGTTGGGACGCAAGCCATTGCGATGCGGGGCTCATGCTTTGCATCTTATCCGGCATGATGATGCTCGGTGGCGCGATAACGTAGCTCAGCAAATGCGGAGCTCCCGGGCGTGAATCCCATGTGCAGGACACATCTCCATCCTCCATCTTCCAGTAGCTGACGCGGATGTTGCGAAGGCTGGTCGGCACTTGCAGATCCGTCGACCAGTCGCTGGCGACGCGAAACAGATCGGTCAGTCCATAGACAGCGGCCAACTGACAATCCGGGTAGATCAGCAATCCCACCTCTATGAAATCAGGTTCTTTGCGTTTCGCCACTTTTGCCTCGGATAAAGTCATTTCTGCCACGTGTTTCCATCAGAAGATGGCGATACTTTCTCTTTGTCAAATACGGAATTCGCAAACACAGCGCGACAGGAGAAATGTAATGGCATCCGATACAGATCGGTTTTTCGTGTCGAGACGCAGCGTACTGATCGGAAGCATCGCACTTGCCAGCGTGAGCATTCCGGCGCTCGCCTTCTTACACAACTCTTCCACAAGTAATTCGGCACAAGGAGATATCGACATGGGCTTTGTAACAACCAAGGACGGCACTGAAATCTTTTACAAGGACTGGGGTCCGAAGGACGCTCAGCCGATCGTCTTCCACCACGGCTGGCCGCTGTCGTCGGACGACTGGGACGCACAGATGCTGTTCTTCCTCTCCAAGGGATATCGGGTCGTCGCTCACGACCGGCGCGGCCACGGCCGGTCTGCCCAGGTTGCCGACGGTCACGACATGGACCACTACGCAGCCGACGCATTCGCCGTCGTCCAGGCACTTGACCTGAAGAACGCCGTCCATATCGGCCATTCCACCGGCGGCGGTGAAGTTGCCCGCTATGTCGCAAAGTTTGGCCAGAAGGCCGGCCGCGTTGCCAAGGCGGTTCTCGTCTCGGCCGTCCCGCCGCTGATGGTCAAGACCGCCGCCAACCCCGAGGGCCTGCCGATCGAAGTCTTCGACGGCTTCCGTTCGGCGCTTGCCGCCAACCGCGCGCAGTTCTTCCGTGATGTTCCGGCTGGCCCGTTTTACGGTTTCAACCGTGACGGCGCCAAGGTCCAGGAAGGCGTTATCCAGAATTGGTGGCGTCAGGGGATGATCGGTAGCGCCAAGGCCCATTACGATGGCATCAAGGCCTTCTCTGAAACTGACCAGACGGAAGACCTGAAGGCGATCACCGTGCCGACGCTCGTCCTGCATGGCGAAGACGACCAGATCGTACCGATTGCCGATGCGGCCAGGAAGTCGATCAAGCTTCTGAAGAACGGCCAGATCAAGACCTATCCCGGCTTCTCGCACGGCATGCTCACCGTTAATGCCGACGTGCTGAACAAGGACCTGCTGGCTTTTATCGAGGGCTGACCCCGATCCGGTATGGACGGCCCGCGCCGCGGGCCGCCTCGGCCGATGAAGATGCTGGAGGGGCGCTTGCGTCCCTCTTCGACGGCCACCACCCGGCTGATTGCGCCGCGCCGCCCGCTCAGGCGATGCCCGCCGCCGCCGGGGCCAGCATAATCAATTCATTTTCCAAGAAGGGAATGGGACCGTGGACCAGTCAGCCAAATCGCGTGGCGTCGCTGCGCTGAGAACTCCAGCAGGATTGGGCAGCGACGCGGCCAGGGATATCTCCGCCGGCGCGACAGCCTTGCTCGCGGATGTGTTCGCACTCTATCTCAAGACCAAGAATTTCCATTGGCACATGTCCGGATCGCACTTCCGCGACTACCATCTCCTGCTCGACGAGCACGGCGACGAGTTGATCGCGATGACCGATCCGTTGGCTGAACGGGTACGAAAGGTCGGCGGCAGCACACTGCGGTCGATTGGCGATATCTCGCGCAAGCAGCGCATCGCCGACAATGACGCAGAGTTCGTTCATCCGCAGGCGATGATTGCGGAATTGCGCGACGACAATGGGAGCCTTGTCGCCAGCATGCGCTCGCTGCATGACGTCTGCGATAAATATGGCGACGTCGCGACCGCCAGCCTTCTCGAAAACTGGATAGACGAGACGGAGAAGCGTGTGTGGTTCCTGTTCGAGATCCTGCGCGATACCAATGATTGATTGCCCGGACGGGCGGCTTCCAGACTGGACGCCCGCCTCTTTGCGCGGTGGCATACGAGCGTCGGCGAAAAGGCGGGGCGCTGAGGGTTGGGCCGACACTGGGATACGGCAATCCGATCCCGGTAGGATTACCGATTGCTGCTTTCGACCCGATAGGTATTGATTTAACCGTCAACCACCCACCCACGGAGCGGATGCCTTGCGGCATTGAATGGCATGCGACGGTTTCTAAACGAGCGCACTCATCTTGCTAAGGCCGCCCTCGTATGGGTCGCGGTCAGCTCGCTGTCGATTCTCGTTTTCGCCGCGCTCGAATATCGGTCGGGTCGGCAAGAGCTATTGGACAGGGCGGGTGGCGCCGAAACGCTTCTGGCCGAGAAGCTGGCGCAGCACGATGCACACTTGAGCGCGCTGGGAGCGATAGTCCGGATGTCGCCGACGGAGCCGTCACAAAGTATTCAGGGTCTTTCAGAGAACATTCTGGTTCGTTACCCTCGCATCCTGGAAATCGCCACGTTTCGTCTCGATGCCGGTGAAGCACGAATGTTCCGGTACGGCCAAGCCGCGTGAGGGATAACAGTCGTGACACCTTATAGCGTTTCATCTACCTGGTTACGGTACGCGGAATAGGCGTGACGCCCTGCCGTCAACTTTCGAGATGAATATGGAGCTCGGGCGGGATTCAATCTCGCCCGAGCTCCATATGACTAGAATTCTTGCACCGTGGGACGGATCACAATTGCATTGATATCGACGTCGTCGGGCTGCTCGATTGCAAAGGCAATTGCACGTGCCACGGACGATGCCGGGATGGCCTGTTCGTAGAAACCATGCACCGTGTCCCGCGCGGTGCCCGTCGTCCCCAGTTTCAAATCACTTTCAACGGCGCCCGGTTCGATCGACGTAACGCGCACGGCGCTTCCGACCTCCATGCGCAGCCCCTCCGAGATCGCGCTGACCGCGAACTTCGTGCCGGAATAGACGCTACCGCCCGGCGCAAAGACTTTGATACCCGCGACGGAGCTCAGATTGATGATGTGTCCGCTCTGCTGAGCAAGAAACAACGGCAAGGCCGCGGCGATCCCATAGAGGGTGCCTTTGATGTTCACGTCGATCATCGCGTCCCACTCGTCCGTGTTGACTTCAGACATCGGCCGGATCGGCATGATGCCCGCATTGTTGATGATCACATCGAGGCGGCCGAAGTCTTGAACCACGGCCTCGACGACAGCCTTGACCTGATGCTTGTCGGTAACATCCATCACGTAGGCCCGGATGTCACCGCCCTGCGCTGCGACTTCGGCACGGACTGCATCGAGCTTGCCTTCGCGCCTTGCCGCGATCGCGACCTTTGCGCCCTTCGCCGCCAGAGTTCTGGCGACCTCCGCTCCAATGCCTGTACTTCCGCCGGTGATAAGAACGACTTTGTCTTTGATCATGATCTTGTCTTTGAGTTTGGTGAGGTACTAGCCACCCGAGAGGCGACCGTTTGATGCGAGCCAAGGCCAGCAAATTAGGTCAAAAGGTTATGCTTGGGCGCGACGCTGGTGATGCGGCTGCAGGAAGGGTGAGATAGCGAACATCAGCAGCGCGACAGCAGCCAGTATCTCGAGAGGGAGCCTGAAGTCGCCGGTGCTGTCACGAAGTATCCCCAGGAGCAGCGGGCCAAGCGCTCCGGCAAAATAGCCAATCCCCATAACGAATGCCGTCCAGGCGTTGGCGTCGTGGGCATCCGCTGCGTTGTCGAGGGGCAGGATCATTGCGAGCGTGAAAGATCCCCCGACGCCGAAAGCAATCATTGGAATGAAGAAAAACGGCAGGAGGTTAGGCGAAATCGCGGCGACTACCGAGCCGACAAGGGCCAATCCTGCGAACAGGGCGATCACCTGGCGACGGTCTTCGTGGCGGCTGATCAAGCCAGCCAATGAATTCGCCACCATGAACGCAGCAGTGAAACCTGCCAGCAGGAGCCCTGCCGAAGTAGCCCCCATGCCAAGTTCTCTGAATATCGGTGCTGTCCATGACACGAACCCAAAAAACAGGATGTTGTTGGCAGCAAAGTAGAGGGCAATCAGCCAGGCAACAGGATTGGCGATGGGCAGACGGCGCTGCGTAGATATTGAAGCGTCTACGACGAGCGCCCGTGTTCTACCTTCAGCGGCAGAGACGACGATCCAGGCCGCTATCGCTGTCAGGCACGGAATTGCCAAGATACCGTCAGCGAACCTCCAGCCTCCGCCCAGATTTGCAAGTGGTTCGGTCAGGCCGGCCGCAAGCGTACTTCCAAGGCCCAGTGAGGAGGCATAGATCCCCATCAGAACCGCTGCCTGCTTCGGAAAACTCTTCTTTGCGAAGCCTGGGATTAATGCACCTGCAATCGCAATCCCCGCTCCTACTCCCACAGTGGAAGCCAGCAGCATGATGACGGAGCCGGAGAACGCGCGCAGGATTGTCGTCAGCATCAGGACAATCAGCGCGGTCAGAATGACCCTGTCACGACCAAAGCGGTGGGCGAGCCAAGGAGTGGGAAACGCCAGCAAACCCATTAGCATTGCGGGGATGGCTGTCAGCAGGGATGCCTCGGCGTTGGACATCCCAAATTCTTGACGGATATGGGGCAGGAGCGGTCCGATCGAAACGATCCCAAGACGAAGATCGATTGCGACCAGCACGATCGCAGCTACGGTAGCGGCGAACGAAAGCGCCGGGCGGGCGGGAGCTGCCGGAACCTCCGCCGTGGCAGCATCGGTATCGATAACGCGAAGGCGATAGTGGGCTAACGGACGAGTGGAAAGAATATGCGTCATCGGGAATCTCCGAGGGGAGAAGTAAATTGATGGGCATGGCGGGCCGTGATCAAACGACCCACCATGACAGTGGAGTTACTTTGCAGCCTCGATGATCAGCTTCGCCACCACGTCCGGGTGCGACAGCATGACGACATGGCTTGCAGCCACCTCGACGGCTGTCGCCTTGAGGCGCTCGACCTGGTCTCGCTGTAGCTGCGGCGGGATCACCTTATCGTCCGTGGATACAACCTCGAATGAAGGGACCGTGTGCCAGGCTGCCTGTGTGACGGGCGTTGAAACAGCCTTGACCCCAAATGCACCCTGTGTGGCCGCTATCAGTGCACGCTCGCTGCGCGGCAGATCCGGCGCGAAGTAGTTGAAGATACCTTCGTCGGTGAATTTCAGATATCCGGCATCATCCTTCACGATAAACGGCCTGCCGGGCGCATCCGGATATGGCTTCTGCGTATCGAGGACCGACTGGCCGACCTCCGGCGCATACGCCGCGACGTATACGAGGGAATGAACCTTCGGATTGATACCCGCCTGCGTGATGACGGCGCCGCCGTAGGAGTGGCCGACCAAAACAACCGGGCCTTCAGCATCGGCAATTGCCCGTTCAGTGAAAGCAACGTCATTTTCCAAGGTGTCCAGCGGGTTCTGAACCGCCACGACCTTCAGTCCGGCTTTTTTGAGCAGCGGGATGACCTTGTTCCACGAGGATCCATCGGCGAAGGCGCCGTGAACAAGGACAACGGTCTTGGCCTTGAAGTCTGCCGCAGCGGCCGGCAGGGCGACGCTGGCTGTGATTGCAACGACGGCGACAGCCGAGATGAGGGAGTTCAGGAGTTTCATTTCATACATCCTTTTGAAAAAATTATTGACGAGGGGAGAGATCTGGCGCGCACTTGTCCGGTCCCGACCAACCGAAGTTGAAATCGGGTTCCACGCATTGCGATGAGGGATCAAGCCATGGACACGCGGCTTTCAGAATGGGATCAGATTACGGTGCCGATGGTTATTTGGCTTCGGCACCATGTTTGGCCTAGGAGCGAGCGGGGACGAGAAGGTCGGCCAGAATACCTGCGCCAGCCTCCGCGATGGCCCCATCTTCTGCGACGGTGCCGCCGCTGACGCCGATCGCGCCGATGACTTGCCCATTGAATTGGATGGGGATGCCTCCCCCGAACACGACGACGCGACCATTGTGGGAATGCTGAATTCCGTAGAGCTCCGCGCCTGGTTGGGCCAACACGCTCAGCCTGTCAGTCGCGTTGTTGAAGATCTGAGCGGTGAACGCTTTGTTGATCGCCAGTTCAACGGATCCCGACATGGCTCCATCCTGGCGATCGAAGGAAAGCAAGTGGCCGTCCGGACCAATGACGGCGATCGAGCATGAGACATTCAAGGCGGTCGCCTTGGACTTTGATGTCTCGATCATTTCGCGGGCGTGCGCAGCCGAGAGCGTTGGTTTGAGGGTGGTCATATCGATATCCGATTTTTCGTGGCCGACCGCCGTCTGTGGCGTCCGTCCACGATGCTGGAATGATCAGGCTGCCCGAATACGGGTTTGGCGCAGGGCGGTGAGCAGAGCTTCGGCCGCCTCACCGGAGGATCCCGGGTTCTGCCCGGTGATGAGCTGACCATCCACGACCGTGTGGACGCCCCAGTCTTTCACCTTCGAGAACACGGCTCCCTGAGCGATAAGCACGTCCTCGACCAGGAAGGGCACGACCTTGGTCAGGCCAACACCCGCTTCTTCGGTATTGGTGAAACCTGTGAGGTAGCGCCCCTGAGCGAACGGTGTGCCGTCGGCATTCCTGACATGGCGCAGCACGCCCGGAGCATGACAGACCAGCGCGATGGTCTTGCCGGCGGCGATAAAGGATTCGATCAGCGCGATGGAGTTCGTGTCTTCAGCCAGATCCCACATCGGCCCATGACCGCCGGGATAGAAGACCGTGTCAAAATCCTTCTGGTCGACGCTGTCGAGGCGCACCGTCTGGGCGAGCTGCACGTTAGCGTCTGCGTCTGCCTTGAAACGAGCCGTCAGCTCGGTCTGGAACATCGATTCGTCGCTCTTCGGGTCGAGCGGCGGCTGGCCGCCCTTGGGCGAAGCAAGCGTGATCTCGGCGCCAGCGTCCTTGAAGACGTAATAGGGAGCCGCGAGTTCCTCGAGCCAGAACCCGGTCTTGCGGCCGGTGTCGCCGAGCGTATCGTGCGAAGTCAGTACCATGAGAACTTTCATCGTCTTATCCTTTGATGGTCGTGGCCGGACCGGCCTGGATTGTCGATCAGCGCTTGAGCGCCTTTCGATGAAATGATCATGTCACCCGCATAGATATTTGAGAAATTTACTTGTTGGATTTTAGATATTCACGTGCGATTACATCTGGGTGAAATATGACCTCAACCTACTACCTGTCTTCCTGGCCCTCATAGAGGAGCGGAGTGTTACCCGTGCCGCCAGCCGCCTCGGTATCACGCAACCCGCGCTGTCTAATTCGCTGAATCGGCTCCGAGACATGCTGAAGGATCCGCTGTTCATCCGCGAACGCTACGGCATCAGGCCCACTCAGCTTGCGGAGGAGATTGCGCCGACGATAGAGGCGGCGCTGGCGCAGCTCGACGATCTCGTCATCCACCAGCAGGATTTCGATCCGGGAAGCGCCGAGCGTCTGTTTCTGATTGCGCCAAACAGCTACGTCGAACTGGTGTTGATGCCAGCGCTGGTGGCAAGGCTGCGAGAGCAAGCTCCGGGGATCAAGCTTCGCATGACGCCTTTCGGGAACGATCTCTCCGATACTGGAGTGATTTCGGGGACGACGGCGATGGTGCTGGGAAGGGTTATTGACCCACCAGACAACCTCGTTGTCCAGCATCTGATGGACGACGGATTGGCCTGCATCGTGCGCCATGACCATCCGGATGTCGGTGCCAGCCTGACGCGAGATCTCTACGAGAGCCTGAAGCATGTCAACGTGTTGCCGCCGGGTCGCATTCGTGCGGGCGTATTCCAGGCGTTGGGGCAGCAGAATCTCAAGCGCGAGGTTGCTGTCTCCGTCACGCATTTCCTGTCAGTTCCCGAGATGGTCGCGGTGACCGATTATTGCGCAACATTGCCGCGCCTGATCTGCCGCAGCCTCGAGCGCGACCCGCGGCTAAAGGTCGTGGAAGCACCTGTCGATCTTGGGACATTCCCGGTCGAAATGGCTTGGCATGTGCGCTATCGTCACGACCCCGCGCATCGGTGGCTTAGGGGTGTCGTAAGTGAACTTGCGAAAGACTTGGTAGCGTAACAGAAGCCGACACCGCATTTCGCTCGTCCGCGCGATAGCATTCGCCTTGAAGTGAGCCGAACTTTCGGCCCTGTCTTCGAGGCAGCGATTTCGATCGCGAAATCAACGCTATAAATGCCACGGGCATAAATGATCGGGACCAATTGCACCGGAGGGCCACGGACCGGTTGCGCTCTCGTATTCGTGACACGAGCGCCTGATGTAAAGCCGCCATGCTTGGCCGACCACGAGGTAGCAAGGCCGGCTGCCATCGCACGCGCGCGACTGCGACGTCGGCCAGAAGATCAGCAAGGTCGCCCCAACGGCGGTGAATGGTTGACGGCGTCACGCCGGCGTTTTCGGCGATCATCGGCACCGTCACTTCGGCGCGATCCATCGCCGTAAGAAGTTTCTGCACGGCGCCGTGCATTGTTGTCTGGATCCGCGCACTACACCCCCCTGCCTCTCTACATGGTCGGCATGATCTTCATGCTCGGCGCCGAATTCAACGCGGCGACCCTCAAATACAAGGCCTATCCGCTGGTCAAACAGGTCAAGAGCGCGCGCCCGAAACCGTTGCGATAAAGGCGCGCAGGTCGGCCAGCACCAGTTCCGGCTCTTCCAGCGCGGCGAAATGGCCGCCCCGCGGCATGTCGGTCCAATGCACGATGTTGTAGGTCTTCTCCGCGAACGAGCGCGGCGGCGGCAAGAAAACCGGATCGGGGAAGGCCGCAACGCCGGTCGGCACTTGGATGCGGGTGCCGGCCGGAAGCATCCGCGATGCTTCAAGCCGGCTGCCAAAGTAGATCCAGGTTGCAGTCACGAACGATGCCGGCGCGATGTAGAGCATGACGTTGGTGAGGAGTTCCTCCTCGGAAAACTTGCTCCAGATGTCCGGGTCGCCATCGGCGGTTGTCGGAAGGTCGGCCCACTTGCCGAACTTTTCGAGTATCCAGCCCGCCGCTCCGATCGGGCTGTCGGCCATCGCGACGCCAAGCGTCTGCGGACGGGTTGCTTGCTCGTGAAAGTAGGCGCCCTCCCGATCCGCAATCGCGGCCCGCTTGGCGGCGAAGGACTTCTCCTCGTCGGTCGTCGGAGCGGCATCCTCCGCACGCACGGTCATCATGTTGATGTGGATGCCGAGCAGAGCGTCCGGTCGATCATGCGCTGCCCAGACCGCGAGGGCGTGACCCCAATCGCCGCCTTGAATGAAATACCGCGCGTCGCCGAACAGCTGGATCATCAGCCCATGCAGGAGCGCCGCAGCCCGTCGCGGGCCGATCGGGCCCGTGATCGGGTTGGAGAACGCGAAGCCAGGAAGCGAGGGGACGACAACATCGTGCCCGTCAGCTGCGAGCGGCTCCAACAGTCGCTCGAACTCGAGATACGAGCCCGGCCAGCCGTGGAGAAGCAGGACGGGCGGCTTGGAGCCGTCGCCCTTTACATGAACGAAATGGAGGTGCTCGCCTTCCACGTCGGCCGTGAAGTTGGGGAGTGCGTTGAGGCGCCGTTCGACCGCACGCCAGTCATAGCTGTCCTGCCAATAAGCGGCGAGCCGCTTGAGGTCATCGACCCCGACCCCCGCCGACCAGCCCCCCGCATCCGGCAGCTGGCTCCAGTCATAAGCCTCTACTTTGGCTCTGATCGTGGTGAGCCGTTCGTCAGCGATGTTGATCGTGTAGGGTAAAATCATTATGTTCTCCGCTTAGCCTGAAAGGAAACCGCTCTATTGCGGCGAATTCCTAAGAACACCGCGTCATTTCTATCAATATCCGTGTTACCGGAGCGACGGAACTGACCGGGCGATCGCCGGGAAGACAAGTGCGGCTCGGTCAGTCACCAAAGCACCTTGCCTTCGATCGCGGCATGCTGGCGAGAACAACGCCGCCGCGGCTCCACGGCGGTGGGTCTGGGAGCTGGCTACTTCTTGAGAAGTGAGACCTGCCTCTCGAAGTCGGCCAGATCGAAATAGTCGCGCCAGACAGTGATTTCTCCGTTCTCCACGGTGACCGTGCCCATGACCGGCAGTGTGATCGTCGCACCACTTTCATGGGTGAACACATCGATCCGCTCGTTGAGAACGAGATTCCCTGATGCCGCGATGTTGGTCACAGCCCAGTCTACCCGGAACGCCGTTCCAACCCCGAAGTCCTCATGGAATTTGCGAACGTTGTCCCTCCCTATGATGTTGGGCAGCGGCACGTTGTCATAGAGGACGTCATCCGACAGCATCGCAAGGGCGTCCCCAATGCGATTTGCACTCCAGTGGCCGAAGAAAGTGGTGGCGATAGCGATAGGGTTGGTGGACATGGTTGCTCTCCAGAGAGGGTTAAGGGAAACTTGAGGAAATTGTTTGCCGATAATGGTCGGCCAGCAAACGCGCGAGCCCACCACTGATTGAGATGGGTCCAATACTCCACGCCGAAACACATAGAGCGTCCTAAAGGCAGAGCAGCTCAGGCTGAGTTGCGCAGTCGGCAGGCGAGACGTGCCGGTGGAAGCCCATACTGGCCGCGTCCATCTTGTCGCTGAACATCAGGCTCTGCCCCTCGAACCGCGATTTACAAGCGCGCGTTTCTGACACAGATACATGACCTTCTGTTTATGCAGTGATCGATGCACAAATAGGTAGCGGCGTTGCGAACTACCGTCAACTGATTTATACAGTGATCGATGCAAAATAAAGTTTCGATACCCCAAGCGAACTCACCATCGACGCGTCCTCCACGCGGGCGGCCGCGGGAGTTTGATCGCCAGGCTGCGCTTGCTGCGGCGACGCGGCTGTTCTGGATGAGGGGATACGAGGCGACCTCGATCGCCGACCTGACGGAGACAATGGGGATCGGAACCAAAAGTCTTTATGCGGCCTTCGGTTCAAAGGATGCGCTGTATGCCGAGGCCCTCCGATACTATTATACGACCTACGAGGGGTTGGTGTGGACCCGCTTCAGAGCTGCTTTGACAGCGAGACAGGCCGCGCTGTTCTTTCTCCAGGACGAGGCGATCGCCATGACCGGTGGGGATCTCGATCTACCCCATGGGTGCATGTCAACGCTCGCGACGGTGGGCAGCGAAGGACACTCCGAATTGGGCGAACTCATGCGAGCGACTCGTGCAGGCGGTTTCGATCTGCTCAAAGCGCGCTTCGATCGAGCGAAGAACGATGGTGATCTAAATGCTACGGCGGACACGACCAAACTGGCGAGGTTCGTGCAGACAGTCCAAAGCGGCATGGCGATCCGTGCCCGGGATGGAGCGGACCGGGCCGAGCTGTACGATATGGCGGAAATTGCGCTTTCCGGCTGGGACAATATCACCAACAACTGATGATACCTGCGTGGGGAGGTCGACTGGTGCCCGAAGTTCGCAGGCTTCCATATCTACCATCAAGCCGCCGACGGGCGCCCCCAGCATTGCAAGCCATTGTTGCTGCGCTTGGAATCTAATGTGCTATAACGCCTTGAACGGAATCGAACCGCTGACCCGTTATTACTACGCGCCAATGGGAGACATGGCTCCGCATTTCGGTCGCGGTCGTGTTTCGGCCCCATCGCTGCAAGGATAGGACCGATCCGTGTCTTCGTGAAGCGTCAGTGTCC
Source organism: Hyphomicrobiales bacterium (assembly GCA_900469085.1). Lineage (GTDB taxonomy): Bacteria > Pseudomonadota > Alphaproteobacteria > Rhizobiales > Rhizobiaceae > Rhizobium. Next base: position 34,579 of record UBVW01000013.1, read on the forward strand.
CCCCACCTTTGCGTTGGAGGTACGTGCACCTGGCGTAAATCCGCGCACCCGTCCGGACCAAGCGATCAGAAGGGCGATGACGAGCAGAACGATCAGTGCCCAGGGAAACGCCGTGGGTCCATACGCATCCAAAAGAATACCGCCCATGATTCCGCCACCTGCGATGGCGCCATTCCAGGCGACGACGTTCATCGACAGTGCAACGTCTGCACCATCACCCGCGGTGTCTGCCAGGGCGGTTTGCAAGAGCGTTGCGGCGCCGCCGAATGTCAGGCCCCAAATGGCAACGCCACCATATATCACCCAAGGCGACATCGAAACGATCCCGAAAAGCAGGGATACCAGCCCGAAGGCGGCTAGACTGGCCAGCACGGTTGCTCGCAGGTGACGGTCGACCAGCTTTCCCGCCATCCAGATGCCGATGAGCGCGGCCAATCCAAATACCAGGAGAACAAGGTCGACCCGATCCCGCATCCCGGCCGACTGAACGAAGGGTGCGATGTAGGTGTAGAGAATGTTGTGAGCGAGCATCCATGCAACGACAACGGAAAGAACCGGTCGAACGCCGGGGGTTGAAAATACCCGAGCCAAGGGCAGTCGATCGCCCTTCTTCTGGCCGGGATAGTCCGGCACTTTCATGAAGACCCAGCCGATCAGGACCAATGTCAGTATCGACATGATCCAGAAGGCAGTGCGCCAACCGACCTGTGCACCAAGCCATGTCCCCATCGGCACACCAAGCGAAAGCGCGACCGGCGTTCCTACCATAGCGATGGCCATCGCCTTCCCTTGCAGGTGTGAAGGGACCATGCGTCGTGCATAGCCCGCTAAAAGGCTCCAGGCCAGACCTGCTGCAACGCCGGCAAAGAAACGTGCGACCAACGTAAGCGTATAGTTGGACGAAATCGCTGTAACAGAGTTGAAGATCAGAAACCCAATGATGGTGGACAGCAGAACTGTCCTGCGCCGCCAACCGCTTGTGGCGATGGTCAAAGGAATCGCCGCGAGCAGCGAACCGATCGCGTAGACAGTCACCATCTGGCCAGCCAGCGATGGAGAAACGCCCAGACCTTCAGTGATCTGTGGCAGTAGCCCCGCAGGAAGCGTCTCTGTGAGAATGCAGATAAAGCCAGTCATCGCCAGTGCGAGTAAGCCAGCAACGGGCAATCGTTCGGTATCGTTTTCAAGTTCGGTAGTTTTCATTGAGTTCGTGCACCTTGATATATGGATCAAGCAGTCCAGATATCTGCATCAAACATGCTTGGCAATATATTCTGGATCGAGTAGTACAGAATAAGTTTACGGAGGCTTGATATGGCTCGAACTGGGCGGCCAAGGGCATTTGACAGAGACAAGGCACTGGATGCCGCGATGATCCTATTCTGGGAGCAGGGCTATGAGCCGACCTCTCTCAATCAACTGAAAGCCGCGATGGGAGACATTTCTCCGGCAAGTTTTTATGCGGCCTTCGGGTCTAAGGAAGCCCTCTTCGACGAGGTCGTCCTGCGCTATCAGGCCTCCTACGGGCGCGTAACTGCAAGCCTAGAGAATGAGGCTCTGCCACCACGCGAAGCTATCGAGACGGCTCTGAGGCTTTCAGCAAGGATGCAAACCGACAAGACGCACCCGCCAGGATGCTTGATGATCCTGGGAGCCAACAACTGTGCGCCCGAAAATCGGCACGTAGATGATGTGCTTGTAGCCGACCGGATGCGAAATCGTGCGGGCATCGAAACCTGCATCAGGCGTGCAGTCGATGCAGGAGAGCTTGTCAGCACCACGAATGTACGTGGGTTGGCGACCCTGTTTCATACCTTTCTGATGGGTATCGCATTTGAAGCACGGGACGGTGCTGATGGCGGCGATATCAACGAAGCTGTGACAGCACTGATGCAGATATGGGATCGGCACATGGCGACGTGAGAGTGGCCTGGGCAAAGGGGCGGTACTGGATGACTGCTTCGGGGCGACTGCAAACCAATTGTGTTTAGCTAAGCTCTTGAACGGAGCCGAACCCACGACCCCGCTATTTTTGGTGAATCGGACGAGATTTGGAGAGGGTTCTGCGACTTAGAACGCTCGGTCCTCGCCTTTATTGGAATCGCGAACAAGCAAGTCTAGTGTGCGGTGCGCTCAAACTAACGAGGCATCTCGCGGCAGACTGCTCCAGAAGCCGAGCGCCTGTCAAAGATGCTTCTCCGAGACAGTGGCGAGCGTTGCCGCATCCTGGAAAAGCGCCGAAGTTGCGCGTTCCCAGGCCCCGTCGTCTGCGTTGAGAGCCGTCTGAAGCCACGCAAGCGTCAGGCGCCGCGTCGCTTCCAGCACGTCTGGGGATTCTGTTTCTGTTTCCTTTGCGTCTAGTGCGGCGATCCCGCCTAGGCCGTGACCAACGCCATGCATGGTCAGCATTGCTTTAGCGCCCGGCGCATCGTGAAACGCATCTGCATGCCACTCAGGGCCACGGGTGGTGAAATGCGGCTTATCCATATCACCACAGACAACCAGGCTGTGTGTCGTTAAGGTCGAGAAGTCGACATCGAAAAACGGAAACCGAGCAGCGTTCTCTTCGGTCATATCCTTGCCGCCGCGGCCCGGCGTTGTCAGGAGAATGCCCGCCGAGATGCGAGCATCGGAAAAATCCTCACCATTGAGCTGCGCTCCCATCAGAAGTCCAACGCTATGGCCACCAAGGGAGTGACCGACGGCAGCGATGCGTAGATGATCCATCCGGCCAGAAACAGCGGGAGCCTGTCGCTCGATCTCGCGCAACTGGTCGAGGATTGCCTTTACCTCCTCAACACGCTCGCGCCAGAAAAATGGTGCGCCGGGAGAATCCTTCGGCAGGCCACCAACTCGCGAACTCGCGTGGGTCGGCTGGATCACGACAAACCCTCTCTCCGCCCAGAACTGTGCAAGTGGTGCGTAGCCGTCCTTTGAAGGGACATACTTGGACGGGCCAAAACCATGTGAAAGAATCACGATGGGCAAGTCGGCGCCATTGGCTGGTGCTGTCAAACGCAGCTCCAGCGGCTGGCGACCGGGAATCGAGAGGCGGATCGGCGTGTAGGCCACGGTGAGCGTGGCTTCAGGGGTCGGAATATGCTTCGCGAGATTGATCAGATTGTTCATGGGTCTCGATCTTCAAAGGTGGATTTCGCATGGTGATATTCCGGCGAGCGAATGACCCGCTTCGCGGAACGAGGTTTCCGCGTCGGCGCCGGCGGGAATCTTCATCGGCGCGTCGATCTCTGTCACAGACCGCCAGACGGTCTCTGCAACAGCTTCCGCCGTCGTGACCTCAGTGCCCGAACGCAGCTTCGTCATGTAGTCGTGGACGAAAACTTCATAGGGCTCGGGGATTTCCATGCCCATGCGCGAGACGGCATTCTTGCCGAAGCCGGTCGTCGGTGCAGAGCCGGGTAGGACGATTTTAGCGCGGATGCCGAACATCGCCGCCTCGAGCGCGAGGCTCTCCGTGAAGGCATTGAGCGCCGCCTTGCTGGCGCTGTAGACTGAGAGCGCGGGCAGCGGCCTTATCGTCACGGCGGAGCTGACGTTGACGATAACGCCCGAGCGACGTACCCGCATCTGCGGGAGGACGGCTTTGGTCATCGCCATTGCGCCGAAGACGTTTGTCTCGAACAGTTCGCGAACCTTCGACATCTCCGAGCCTTCGAGCACATTGAGCATGCCGACGCCGGCATTGTTGACCAGAGCATCGATCGTGCCGGCAGCTTTGACCGCGTCAGCGATGCTGTCCGCGCTGGTGACATCCAGCGGCAGGATTTCGAGCCTGTCGTTCGAAGGCAGAAGGTCTTTTTGCGGCGTGCGCATGGTTGCGACGACGTCCCACCCGGCGTCCAAGAATTTCTGTGCGGTGGCGAGACCGAAACCGGATGAGCAACCGGTGATGAGGATCTTTGGCATGTTCCGTCTCCTGACATTTGACTACGCTGAAGATGGACCTAATTACCCGGACCTGCTATAGGCGTACGTCCGAAAACGTTTAGCGAAAGTCCGAATTGATGACCGATCCGGTTGCTGAAGTCGTGTCCTTGTTGAAGCCGAGCCCGTCGATCTCAAAGCTGGTGACGGGCGGCGGTCGGTGGCTGGTTGAGCGCACGGAACTTGGAAGCCCCTTCTACTGCGCCGTGGTCGAGGGCCGTTGCCTGATGACGATAGCAGGTCGTGAGCCGATGGTTCTGACCGCCGGCGACTTTGTCCTGGTTCCGAAAATTTTCTCGTTCACGATGAGTAGCATGGAGCCGCCACCACGCGGTGCACTTGCCCTGCGTCTAGAGACCAGCCCCGGGGTCTTTCGGCTGGGCGACCCGAAAGCGCCGGCGGAGATCAAGGCACTGGTTGGTCATTGTCAGTTCGGCTCGGATGACAAGGCCCTTCTCGTATCGCTGCTGCCGGAGGTCATCCATGTTCATGGTGAAGAGCGACTGATGGCTCTCGTCCGGATGATCAATGAGGAGACGAGGGCCGACCGTGCCGCGCGTGAGATAGTGCTCCATCGGTTGCTCGAAGTGTTGTTCATCGATGCAATACGATCGGCCGCAAGCGCCAAGGCACCGCCGGGCCTCCTGCGTGGCATGGCCGATCCATTGCTGGCGCCGACATTACGCCGGATACACGCAAATCCAGGTCGCAGCATTACGGTGGAGACGCTTGCCCAAGAGGCTGCCATGTCTCGTTCGACCTTCTTCGATCGTTTCCGCAAGGAGGTAGGCGTCGCGCCGATGGAATACGCAACAAGGTGGCGGATGGCCTTGGCGAAAGAGCTTCTTCGCGACGAGGTCGCGATGGCGGAAATCGCTGAACGCGTCGGCTATGGCTCGACGAGCGCTTTCAATGTCGCCTTTAGCCGGCATGTGGGGATGCCGCCCGGCGCTTATTCTCGCGCAATTGCTTCCTCGTGATTACCCGCGCCTCCTAAACTGCCTGGATAGAACCCGGCCGCCGCGGGTCAAGAACTTGCAACCGCACCGACGGTTGTCTCGACACGGAAGGCGCGTCTTATCAGCAAAAGAAACATGCCGTAAGGTCGTCCTAGACATATCATCATCAACGCTGCCGTGGCAGTGCCCAGAATTAAAGCGAGACCGGTCGCTCCGCTTAGAAAAATGATGCTTGCATAGATAGGGGTCTGGAAGGACAACAGTGCGATGCTGTCCCACGACCAATGTGAAAACGCGTTCGCTCGAGCCCTACGCATCATAAGGTCACGCCACATTCCGTAGGGACGACCGCTTGGTATCATGATCGCAGTACCAATCAGTCGTGCTTGTAATACCTGCTCCCATGTCATCCCGACAACGTAACGTTCATTGATAATTCCTGTCACGCCGACGGGCGAGCGGGCAATGCGCTCATCGAGACGGGTCAGGGCGACCGCCGCGTTAAAAGCTGGCCCAAGCAAGTTTGAAATGCTGATTTTCGAGAGATCGTAAGCCATTGATATTATGGTAAACGATCTTTTAAAGGAACTCTATATCAATGTTGCTGTTCGCCACATGGTATGATTGCCGGTTGGTGCCCTAACCATCGATAATGATCGGTTATCGATGGTAGATCGTACATTGTGATCGGCTAAAGCGTGCAACGAAGTTCCGTCGATGCATTTCGATTCTTAAGGTCAAGAATCGCTTTTTCGACGGCTCTGGTCAATCGTTCAACCGTCCTCAACGCTCCTTATCCCGCATCACCCCCGCCGCACCATCGATTTCGCGATCTCGACGATATCATCTCGCGATGCCGTCGGATCCTCTTTCGACCAAGCAATGCCAAGCCCGATCTTGAAGTCTATCCCCCTCACCTTCTTGAGCACGAAGCTGCGGTTCGGAATATCGGTCGTCCACTCCGGTGCAAAGCCGATGCCAAGACCGGCAGAGACGAGAGAGACCAGCGAATAGGTGTCGTCACAGCTATAGGCGACGTTCTTGGTCAGATCGTATTCCTCGAACTTCTCATTGAAGTACCGTTCCGTGAAGGAGAGGTTCTGCCGGTTGAAGGCAATGATCTTCTGATCACGTAGGTCCTCGATCGAGATCTCGTTGAGCGAAGCCAGAGGATTGCTCTCAGCTACAGCTAGAAGATAGCGTTCATGGGCAACCGAGAAGAAGCGCAGTGATCCGATGTTTTCGACCGGCCTGATGAAGCCGAGGTTCAATTGCCCTGTCTCCAGCCCGCGTATGATGTCTCCAGTGTTGCCTGAAGCGATATGGATGAGGACATCAGGAAACTTGCGGGCGATCTTCCCGAGGAACAGGGGCAGCATGCCCATGGTGGCTGGATAGACGGTACCGATCTTGATCTGGCGAATGCGACTGCCGCCCGCGGCCCGTGTCAGCTCTGTCGTCAGCTCCATCTCGCTGAGGATCCGGACAGCACGATCGTAGAAGGTCTCCCCTGCCCTCGTCAGCTCGACCCGGCGCGTCGATCTGATGAACAATGGACATCCAAGCTCCCTCTCCAAAGCCATGACGTGATTGCTGAGCGCTGGCTGAGCGATATTCATCTTGATCGCAGCCCGGCCGAAATGCAGTTCCTCGGCGACTGCCCGGAAAAGAGAGAGTTGACGCAGTTCCATCGATAACCTCGAACGGATCAAAAACCGAATACTACAAATTGTAGTTATAACACTCCAAAACGTTCATGGCCAGATTGTTATCAATCATGAACAAATTGTTCTTATGGACACACTGGCAAAACGCCTGAAGCAAAGAAGTGAGCACCTTGGGATATCGGTCGCTGAGGCAGGCCGCCGTGCCGGTCTCGAAGAACGCCGTTTCGCCCATTACGTTGCAGGTCGACGCGAACCAGACTTGGCCACACTTGTTCGCATAGCAGAAGCGCTGGGTACTACACCGAACTGGTTGCTGGGGTTCGACGCATATACCGAGAGCGAGAAATGGCTCAGCGAGCTGATGGATCGTTTCGCTAATGCCGCAATGGGAATGGCGCCTGAAGAACTCAAAATGGTCGTTATCCAAGCTGAGGCAATTACAGCCGCGAAGGCTAAGCGTTAAGCGTTGGTCCCAGCTGGACAATCCTAGCGGCTCGGAAACGTTAACAAGCGGATTTGCTTGTTGCAGAGCCGACGCCTGAAATAGGCGCCCGACCTCCCAGGGCCGCTCTTGAGCACTACCCGCGTTGCTTATTTTGGTTAGCGGCTGCGAAACGAGCGACCTTATCGCAGAAAAACACGAGCATCGATGTGATTTAGAGAAAGGTACCGGCGCGCCTTGGTTACGTCGCACTTTTTCCGCCGTAGAGCGCCACCAGATGACGCCATCAACCTAAAATGAACAACCATGAGCGACGCCAAGCAAATCGCGCTACACGCCCCTCTATTGACACCTTCATACACGCTTGCAAAAATAGTGTTCTTGGCACACTTTAAATCTGTACAGATTATTGCGAACTCGGAGACCGGGACCATCATCGAATGCAAGAAAAGGTAGACAATCACAAGACGCCTACCCGTCTAATAGGATATGCACGCTTCTCCTCCGCCGATCATCAGGCTAACGATCGGCAGGTGGATGATCTTCGAGCCGCCGGTTGCGACCGCATCTATCAGGAACACGGATTCAGCTCATCGCAAGCGAGGCCGATCTTGGTCCGGCTACTGGAGGATCTCAACGCTGGGGATGCTCTGGTAGTCGCCCGCTTAGATCGAGTAGCGCGCTCTGCAAGCGACCTCTTGGCCCTGATTGAAAAACTCAAAGATAGGCAGATCGGCTTCCGCTCCCTAGGTGATCCGATCGACACGACCGGGCCGCTGGGGGCCTTTTCCATCCAGGTTCTTGGTGCAATCGTAGATCTTGAAAAGGCGCAAAGCGCCGAGCGCGCGCGAGAAAGTATCAAGGCAGCAAAAGCTCAAGGCCGACTTCCTGGCAACCCCGGTCTTCGGGAAAAGCGCCCGGAAGCGATTGAAGCTGCGTCCAAGGCACGCGAGAAGCTTTACATCGATGGCCTCAACGCGTCGTCGGAAACCTGGCTTCCAGTCGTCAGGCAACTGCGCCCAAAGCACAGCTGGCATAACGTCGTCGACGTCCTCAACCGACGCGGCCAAGATTGGACGGTAGAGCGCCTTCGTCGAGCGGTACACCGTCTGGTGCGCGAGCAGCTTGCAGAAAAGGAACTTCTTGACCGCTCCCCTCGCCGCGCTCCCGAAGACCATCTGATGAAGAGGGTAGCGGCAATCACGATCGCTGATCCCAGCTTATCGCTTCGCGACATTGCAAGTGAGCTTGAGAGAATGGGAGAACGACCGGCACGTGGCGGGAAGAAATTCCAGCCCTCATCTATCCGAGATCTGCTCGACAAAGCCCATCGATTTGGTCTCATCCGACGTTAGGATCCGGATGCCCGGCGCCTATGCCACCTCATTCCGTCCGACAGCATGATTAAACAAGGGTCTCCACTTTTGATCCTCGCTCGTGTTTTCGAGCGCTACATAGTCCGTGAAGAGAAGCAAAGAAGTGCCCCCCTTGCAGACGTTGACGATCTGATCAGTCGTCACGCTCCGTGAGCAGGCATCTCTTGGAGTTCGTCACGCTACGGTACCTACGCAGAGCCGATAGCTTTTTGAGGATGACCATTGCCGGCGATTGGCGAACCAACCGAGCAACGTCGCCCTATCCAGACTGGGAACTCTTTTCCGCGCTGCCCCCAAACAATCGACCTTGCTGATCGACATCCAGCCTTACCTACCGCGACGAGACGTCAGGTCGAAAGGCGCGCAGCTTCTTGTGGCAGACCCAAGATCACCGAGGCGTGCCGGATAAGAAGCGAAAGCCTCCCGACGGGCGCGAGCCGTTCTTCGAATGGCCCTTGGCCGGGACTTTTACGAGTGCGGATACTCATCGCCGGACGCAGCAATCGCCAGCCGATGAGCGCCACTGGCGAGCCCTACCATCCAAGGTGCCATGGAATAGCTTAGGGCAGGCGGCTCCTGATTAAACATTGATTAGCACCGAGGCATCATGGCCCGGCACTCGTTGCCAGCACCAAGCGTTCAAAGCCATGTGGCTCCATATCGGGTGCGTCTCAGGAACGACGCTGCAGATTTTGTGACGTGGATACGTTCGACGTCACTGCTAGGTCGAGGACCCAATCGCCTTTTTTCTGCGATGTTGTGCTCGCAACGGAATGCGAGGGTTTGGCGGGTCGTGTCGCTCGCGGCATTATCAATGGAGGTAAGCTTCAGTTGGCGCAGCACACCGGTGGACCACCGGCAAAATCAGCAGGTTTCAGTGCCGCCAAGGAAGGAGCGCATATGCCAGCGGCAAGCGGGGCAATCCTTTGGGCCTGGAACAGGAACTTGGTCTGCGAGAATAAAACGGCGCGGACCGACGCGGCCAACGTCAGCAGTTGGGCCACCCAGCCACCCCTCGCGGGCGCAACCTATTGGCCTATAATCTCTCGCCGTTAGCTCGCGCCAAACCATAGTCTCAACGAGCGCTCCAACACCCGGACGCACCCCTCTGGCGAACGTCCGGCAAGCTGGCGCCAGATTTTGTTGAGCCTCACCCTTAAAGGTCATGGCTGATGGGATGCGTCAATTCCCGCGAACCCATTCTCCACATCCAGGATCGCTGCCTTGCGATGATGTTAGCGGCCTTTCTGCCTCACCTTCGAAGCCAATGTGCCCCATGGCCGAACGGCAGACACTTGGGATGGGCGGCCCCTGAGAGCAGCGGCTAGGCGCGCAATGACCACCGGCGTAGGAGCAGAAAGCAGGCATCAGGCGCCATGCAGAACTGGGTCGATAGCGACAAACAGAACCGGCCCTTCCCAAAGGAAGGCCTCGCGCGCGCAGGTGATGACAAATGTTCCGCCAAGTCTACGCGGAGGGAAGCAATGCCTGACGCCTTTCAAGACGCCGCCGCGCCGGCTCGGTCGTTCGCAGGTGCTCCATGCGCCTCTCGCAAAGATCGACTAGCTTAGAGGGTCGCCGCAGAACGGCAAGCAACTGAGCCAAGCGACCGTCCGCCGACTGGTTCACTGATCCGCTGGGCGTCGCTCAGTACAGCGACACTTCCCAGCAACATTTAGGGTGAAATTGATCGGAACTGGCGTGGGCCGCGGCCCACGGTACTAACTAATTGAATTTTCTATAGATTCCAGAACGGCGAAATGTCGCCAAAGTCCTCGCCCGCCTCCGTGGGCCGCGGCCCACGATCTCAACTCATTGAAATAACGTGATTTTATGAAGTCGATCGAAAAACTGACGTCCCGCGTCCTGTGTTCCAGCCGCCGGCCCACACCGCCGCCATCAATGTCCGCGGAAGGCGCCTAATCAAACAAGAATCTCCCACTAACACCTCCTTGGCACCTTCAAAGCCACGAACCGTGTGGGGGTCCGCGTGGGCTGAACTGACATGTCGAAAGGGCCCGTCGGCGTTCTAGTCACATCCGCAGTCCAACGAGCGGGCGGCGAGGGGAGGGGGACGCAGAGCTGGCCACACAGCAAGATCGACGAGTGTCGTTGATAGGGGATCGATGACGTCTCTAAAAATCGGCTGCCGATCGGGCACCTCCCTATTGCGAGCCACCACCGAGAACATGCGTCGCTGCGGCAAGTCGAACGCGACCTGCGCGCATGCGCACCGCTTGGAAGGCTGCATCTCGCTCATGAGAAGAACGGTCCTGGGGGAACGGGGTAACTGGATATTTGGCCGAGGTCGCTCGATCTCTCAGCGATCCATTGATACCGAAAGGATCGGACGAACGTCGACGTCGTCATCAAAAACCCGGGAATGACGTTTCTATTGAATCATCGGCGGAGGCTCACGGGAGATGATCATGAAAGCGGGGCGGGCGAGAAGGACAATCATCTGGGCAGCTGTCGGACTTATTGGGCTGGGGCACACCTCGGCCTCGGCGAACTGCGTGTCGATCATCCAAAACGAAAACTGGCCAACTATTGCACGCGCGATCTCCAATGTCCGGCTCTGCGAACAATTGCCGGTCGGACCTAACAAGACAAGGAGTTTCGAGGTGGCATCTGCTGAAGTATGTCCACACTCTGGCGGGCTGACAACCGTGCGGGCGCAGGCCTATCTGACATGCGAGGCGGACGCCAGTTCGTTGTTCCAGGTCGATGCCGTGGAGGGAAAAGTAAACGTTGACGTTACCCTGGAGCCGTCAACTTGCAGGATCACCGACGCCCACATTAATATCGATGATGGTCTTGGCGGCCTCCTGTCTGGTCTAACCGATACCAGCGACTTCGCGCTTAGCTGGGCTCAATCACAGGCCACGCGGTTATGCCGATTGCAGTAAGAGGAGGGGACAAGAGGGGAGGGGCGGTCTCTGAACCGGAGCCTGTTCACAGCCCATCTCAGCAAGACTGAGATTTCTATAAACTCCGTACGGAAGCGTGAGAAGCTTTCTCGTCTCCGATACACGGAAGAAACGACGCAGGTCGCCCCTCGGTGGCGAACGACGTTTGGCATCGGCAGAGGATCGACGGCTCGACTCATCCAATAGCGACACACAGCGCCGGGTCTCGTATCGCTGTCCCGCCATCCGCGGCCTGATGACATTTCTCAGGAATGTGTAACGAGCATTGGCGCTCCATGCGCATGAGCATCCCATTACGGTTGGCTTCGCCCGAACTAGCTATGCCTCCTTCATAACCAAACCCCACCCTGCGATTGAACGTCATGCCCGACGCAAACTCGATGCGTCGATACCAAGCGAGCTGTAGATCAATCACAGGAAGTAACCGAGAGCGCATTTCCACCGAGTTCGCGGCTGCTGCACTGTAACCCGATCGAGAGCCGCAGGTTATCTTCGTTCGTCCGAGTGCCTAACGTCACTGCCATTGAAGGATTTCCGACGATCATCCCGCAATGGCGGCTCCTCTATCCGATCCCCGCCTCGAGATCAGCAAAGGATCTCGCGCGTCGCTGTGCAAGCGAGCGAGGCAAGAGCTCCAAAAGCCCTTGAAGCGTTGAGATAAAGCCCGGTCTTACGACGCCCCATCCTGCACAGTCGTATCATCACGGGGGTTATGTCGGCGTCATGACACGATCACTTCCCCGATCCCGTTGTCAAACGACATCGGAAACTGGGCCGGTAGCGACAAATAGAACCGGGCCCCTCCCGAAGGAGGGACCTGATGAAGCGCACAGATCATGAGACATTCTCCGCCGTGTTTGCGCGGAGGGAAGCGATGCTTGAGCCCAATGAGGTGACGGCCATGCTACGGTTAAACAAGCTAGGCTGGGGAAGCCGACGTATTGCGCGTGAGTTTGGTTGCTCGCGTACAACGGTACAGGTTTATATCGACGCCGGCGGTTGGCAGGGATACAGAAGTGGACGCTTGGGCGTTAGCAAGCGTGACCGGCATGAGGAGTGGCTACGGGGATCAGCTATCTCACTATCGCCTGATAGCCCTCGATCGTCGTCACCAGGATCGCCGGCGAATATCTCGGCCCGGAGATGATCTATCCCGCCTTAAAGAATGACGCATCTCATTAAGCGCAAAATCCAATTCTCCCTGGAACTGGGTCGCGAGGCAAAGTCTCGTACCCGATGCGAGGCAGGCTCGTCCCAGTCGACCTCTTATTCCCAGCGTGGACAAGCGCCACCCGCGCCATCCCAGACGGGGCTTGACGACCGCTTTGTCGTTTGCGGTAATCTAACGCAAAACTGAACCCGGAGCCCGCCCGGCCGAAAGCATTGATCAAACCATTGCGACGCTGTTGCCAACACCATCCGCGGGATTAGTCATGCAAATGGTTGCGAGGACGGCAATGGTCCTCAGGTCGCCCACGGCTGCGGCCTCCGTCGATGACCTTGCTTTCCTTTGCAACCAAGAATTATCTCATTTTTCCATAGGCTTAGTGATATCTAGCTCAGCACGACGAAACTCGAAGAACACGACCCGGCAGTAGGTCGCAGGGTTTGCCGATCATGTCAGATGATGATCCCGCCTGGAAGACGTCAAGCGAAACCAATGAAGCTCCCACACTTATATCCCTGATCGAGCAGCGACCACCGAAAAGTCTGACGATACTTACCAAACGCTTTCCAAGGGTGTGAGCCACGAACAATCTGCGGCAACGGAATGCCGTCCTTGCGGGCGAATGTCCGAGGCAAGCGTTGCCTTGATCTCTTCCATCCCGCCCAGCGTTCGCAGACAATCATCAATTTCCTTGTCGCAAGGACTACAGAGGTCAGAGCCTCCGACCTCACTAGCATTCCCGGTTAGTCCTTCCTATAGGATCGCACAACGGCTCCACACGTTCAGCGCAGTACCGCACTTTGCGTCCAACTTGAACGTGAACAAAATAAATCCCAGGGCCCGCAGGGATATCACTCCCCCGCACCACGTGTCCTTCTGCTGATAAGGTCTCTTCGCTCGAACTTAAACCATCCGCTCGGGATCCGCATTCGCCTTCAAGAGAGCCATGAGCATTGGACCAAGAGAAAACGCACCTCTCTGTGCCCGGCCGGTCAAATCCCTCAGGTATCCACCAGGCGAATTGATCATGTTCGCTCGCTCGAGCATGCAGGCAACTGACACCGCTGCGTTTTCTTGTCCCATGACATCACAAGCTTGTTGATATGCCGAGGGCGTGATCCCCAACATGGATCGCACGACTACGCCGGCTGACATGAAGTCACGCCACGACGTGATGCTCCCGCCGGGCCCGTAGCCGACAATCTGCGGGCATGCTCTCAACACGGTACCCAGCGCGAAAACCTTGAGAGGTTCTCGTGATTGTTTCTTCGCCCGAGTATCTTCCACCGATTTCGCTTCCAGCTCCTTTTCAGAGCTTTGTTCAAATTCATTAGGAGATTCAGGATTCGAATTATGTATGTGCCGCTCAATATGAGCATCATTGGTGCCCGAAAAAACCGATTTATCGTGCTTTTCCAATCGATTGAGGATCTCTGTCCGCAAAACGAGCATTTCATCCTGGGCGCGGCTAACGTCGGCCAGAGATGCTACGCGCGGCAAGCGTCCAATGATGGCTCCATAGGATGCTTCCATGGCATGCCAGTCACCACCTTCGGCATTTTCTGCAATGGCGGCCGAGATCAACTTCCGGACATCCCGTCTGCAGATGGTGAGATCTTCCTTGGATTTACGCAAGGCGGCGCGCGCGGTAATCACTTCCTGGGCCATCCCGGCGAGCTCTTCTGCTCGTGCGAGGAGCGGAGACAGGTCGAAACCGAACGCGCGTTCAACGTCGCCGGCGCCGTCCTTGCGGGCGTAACGTTTGCCGTTGGCACTGTCCTTGCGCACGATCAAACCCGCCTCGACCAGGAGGGCGAGGTGACGTCGCAACGTAGAACCAGGCATGCCGTTGGCTCTAAGGGAGAGCTGGAGATTGGAGGGATAGACCACGAGTTGGCCATCCTGACGCAGTTCGTTCTCGGGGTGAAAGCTCAACAGAGCGTCGAGCACTGCAAGGCTGTTCGATTGGAGGCCCAACTGCTCCATGGCAGCAGAGGCGTCTCGTTTAACCTTCCACTTGTCACAGGTCTTACCCGCCTTCAGCTCGGCAACCGATTGTTGCCGCCTGATCAAGGCAAGCGTCATCGGCCGCCGCCCGAACGGCGTCGCCACACTTTCCGTATGCATCGTCCTTTACCTTTCTTCAGGCAAAAGCAATTCGCTCATCAAAACGATGCCAAAGACTCTTGACGATGAATCCCGGAAATGCGATTCTACTGGTGCTTAGACAGATAGGGGCTTCCAGGACGGCGACGTTTTGGGGGCTCTTTTCTTTTGCGGGTTACGCTTCCTTTTTTGGCTGCTGTTTTGTGCGGTATTCTGCGTAAATCGAAGGCAACTGCTCCAATACGAAGGCGGCAAAGTCTGGCATTGCCTTCCTGTCGATCGTCAGTTCAACCTTTGTCTTGTTCTGTTTGACTTGAGCAAGGCGCTGCCCGTCAGGCCCTGAAAGCACGTCTGGAGCGCCGCGTGTGATTCGACGCGGCTTCAGATGGGCAATCATGCTTTTGAAACGATCCTGCGACGGCAGGCTTTTGAGCGTATGCGCATAGTGGGTGGCATCCTCCGGTGAAGACGCCTTTTCCAGCAGCTCGGTCAATTCGATCCAGCTGCGACGCCCGACACCCGGTGCCCGACCGATCGCATCGATCAGATCCGCGGGAAGGGCGTCGACGATGTTGAACATGCGCGTCAGATCGCTCTTGTCGACAGACATCGCAGCCGTGATCACATCGCGGGCAAAACGCTCCTTGAGCCGCGCGGCAAAACGGGCCTTTTCTATGAAGGTCAGGTCTTCACGTTCGTTGTTTTCCTGGCCTTGAGCAATGACGAGCTGTTCGTCGCTTAGTTCTCGAACAATCGCCTTGACCTGAAGGCCCAGTTCGATGAGTGCCCGCAGACGACGATGGCCGAAAGCGACCTGATAACGGCCCGATTGCTCTGGATGAGGGCGAACAAGGATCGGAACCTGTTGGCCTTGCTCGCGAATGGATGTGATCAGACCATCGAGGTCTCCTTCCATTCGATCCTGCACGAAAGAAGGTTCGATGGAAGCGGCGTCGAGCTCGACGACGGCCTGGCCTTCAGCCAATTTCCGCTCGATTTCGTTTGCTCGACGGCTGCGATCGTTGAGATCACCCAACGATTTGCTGATTGCGGCCAGTGGCTTTGATCTCGGTGCGTCAAGAAGTGGCCGCGATGGCGGCGGAGCAGCTTGCTGCCCGTCCTTTGGCTCGCTGTGGAGCATCGGGAGAAGGTTTTTCCGGCTCATGATCTACCCCATGTCGCCTTAATCAGAGATTCGATCTCGGCGTTGACGTTGTTCATCGATTCCAGTGCCCGGTCGTATGTGGATCGGGTGAACTGGGCGCGTTCCACCTCGAATAGTGTCTGGTTGGTGATGCCTGCATCGGATACGGCTGTGCTCTTCAGCATCGGATTGACCAGCACGTTTTCGCCGAACATCGAGCGCAGGAAGGCAACCATCTGATTCTGCGGGCCGTCGGTCGGCTCAAACCGGGTAATGAGGTAACGCATCCAGTTGTTGCGATCCTCAGCGCCAGCTTCGGCGATTTCATCCAAAAGGGCGCTTGTCATGGCGAGGAACTGGTTCATGGACATGACGTCAAGCATCTGCGGATGGATGGTGATCAGCACCGACGTTGCGGCCGTCAGTGCCGACAGCGTTAGAAAGCCCAATTGCGGGGGGCAGTCGATCACAACGACATCGTAGGCGTCCTCGACGTCCTTGATTGCAGCCTGTAGCCGGGCAAAAAACAGGATATCGTCGGGTTTGCGTTGCAGCAAAGCCTTCGGAGTGTCGTGTTCGAACTCCATGAGTTCCAGATTTCCTGGGATGACATGAAGATCAGGAATATATGTTCCGCGAATGATTTCCTGGATAGGACGGCGCTCTTCGTCATAGCGGATGGCGCCATAGACGGTTTCGTTTTCACCGACATCGAGTTCTGGCTGATTGCCGAACAGGGCTGACAGGCTGGCCTGAGGGTCGAGATCGATGGCAAGTACGCGGTAACCGCGCAGCGCCAGGTACTGGGCAAGATGGGCTGCGGTGGTGGTTTTTCCCGAGCCTCCCTTGAAGTTCATGACCGAGATGACCTGCAGCTCCTCGCCCTCGCGGCGATGCGGCAGATATCGACCATTCGAGCGCGCAGGCTTGTCGAGATGGGCGCGCATTGAAGCGATGTCCTGCACCGAATACATACGCCTGCCGCCGGCGAGTGCTGGACTGAAGTCGCGCTCCGACCCGTCGGACGCTTTCTTTTCCAATTCGACCGCACTTGTGCGAAGGTAACCTTCGGCCACCCCGAGCAGCTTGGCGGCTTCCGATGGAGAAAACGACCGAATGGTCTTGCGCGCATGCGGCGTGAAGATATTCGATTGGTGCTCTTGAAGCTTGGCCGAAAGAGACGCCGAATGGCTCGCGATCTTCGATCGGAGTGGTGAAGAGCGGCTGTCGCCACTGTTTGTGGTCTTGGTCATCATTTCGTCCATCAGGGCACGTATGCGGAAAACGCCCGAAAAACGTGAAAAATACGCATCTGAGGAGTGCATCGATTCTCTGACCCTTGCAAGCCTTTTAAAGTTAACGAAATCTTGCTCAACCCATGGCGTACACAGCTTTCCATGGCCCGAATGAGCATTTCATCGAAAATTCAGTGGGTTATCGCCTTGATGGCGTAATCCCGGCATTAGCAGCGCTGTCACCACTGGGAGACCAGGAGCGGCCCCATCATGCAAGCCGGCTACGAGGTCACAGCCCCCAAAGCCTCACCTTGTGCGAATCGTCGTCCCGCCGCGCGTGCCAAAAACAAGCTTGATGGCGTCACCGGTGTCTCGGCAGTCATCTCCTGCAGTGCTCGTTCCGCGCTACTCGCGACTGGCAAGTCGTAAACTATTGCCGGCATTCCGCGCTCCCCTACGGTGATACATCCATCGGCCTTCTCGTAACGTCTCCTTCGATTGCGCAGAATGATGACGACCGTCCGCCCAGTCGCAGAGCGGACACGCCCTCGCGCATCGGTCGGAGCCCAAACACGACATCCAATGACATGCCGCCGGACTACATAACACCAATCTGCGCGCTCGCATTACTCGCAGATCTGCGAGTGGACGCGGGAGGCGTCGGCCCGCTACCAACCAGTTACCGCCTTTCCAAGCCAATCGCTTTGCAAGTTGACGGTGGACAACCCGCAAACCCGAACCTGCGACGGAACCTCAATATGACCGACAGCAGCCGCCATTCGATGTCACGCCTGCTCAACAAACTCGAACATGCTCTCGGCCCGGAACTTTGTCGCGCAATCGACGAGCCCGATGTCATCGAAGTCATGCTGAACCCCGATGGCAAGCTATTCATCGAGCATCTGGGCGGGTCGATCAAAACACTCGGTCAGATGGCGGCTTCGGCGGCCGAAACGGTGATTGGCTGTGTGGCGCATGTCCTTGGCGTCGAAGTCGACAAAGGCCGGCCGATTATTTCCGGTGAGTTGCCGATGGGTGGACATCGTTTCGAAGGATTACTGCCCCCTGTCGTTACCGCACCGACCTTTTCGATCCGCAGACGTGCATCGCGGCTTGTTCCGCTCGACGAGTATGTGCGCTCGCGCAACGTCACCAACTGGCAGGCCGATGTTATCCGTGAGGCGGTCGCGCAGCGATCGAACATCATCATTGCAGGCGGTACCGGATCGGGAAAGACGACGCTGGCAAACGCCATTCTTGCAGAGATGGTAGCCTTCTCTCCCGAAGATCGCCTGATCATTCTCGAAGACACTGCCGAAATTCGCTGCGAGGCCGACAATGCCGTCTGCCTGCATACCAGTGAGGCGGTCGACATGTCGCGGCTCCTGAATACCACGATGCGGCTTCGCCCCGACCGCATCATCGTTGGAGAAGTGCGCGATGGTGCAGCGCTGACCCTTCTAAAAGCCTGGAACACCGGACATCCAGGCGGCATCGCGACCGTCCACGCAAATTCGGCCCGTATGGCGCTACAGCGCCTTGAGCAACTGACTGCGGAAGCAAGCCTACAACCGATGCAGGCGGTCATTGGTGAGGCAGTTGATCTCATCATCGCCATCCAGAGAACACCGAAAGGACGCCAGGTCAGCGAAATTCTAAGCGTCACTGGTTTCAGCGACGGCCAATATCACATCGAGGCTCGCGATCAGGAGACCCGTCATGCGGCTTAGAACAACGCTATGTATCCTCGCGGTAGCTCTGTTCATTGCCCCACCGGTTCTCGCAAGCTCGGGTGGATCGCTTCCCTGGGAGGGGCCGCTGGAGCAGATCCAGCAATCCATAACCGGACCGGTAGCCGGCTATATAGCGCTTGCTGCCGTGGCAATTGCCGGCGGCATGCTGATCTTCGGCGGCGAGCTCAACGATTTCGCCCGTCGTCTCGTGTATGTGGTCTTGGTTGCTGGCATCCTTTTGGGCGCTACCACCATCGTTGGCCTCTTTGGCGCGACCGGCGCTTCAATCGGCGCCTCGTTTGTCGTCGAGCAAACCGCGGTCATGAACACCAATCGGGTCGGGCGAGGGGAGGGGCGTCATGACTGACGCTGGCTCCGGGCTTCACCGTAGCCGTATCCATCGCGCTTTGTCGCGGCCGAACCTCCTGATGGGAGCGGATCGAGAGCTCGTGCTGCTGACTGGGCTCGCGGCGATCATTCTGATTTTCGTCGTCCTGACCGTCTATTCTGCCCTGTTTGGCGTCGCGATCTGGATCGTGGTCGTCGGTGCACTCCGCGTGATGGCGAAATCCGATCCCATGATGCGCAAAGTCTATGCCCGCCATATGCGCTATCGGGCGCATTACCTTCCGACCTCCGCGCCCTGGCGCCGTTACTGAGGATCTCGCGATGGTCGCCTTACGCACATTTCGATCGACAGGTCCATCATTCGCGGATCTCGTCCCATATGCCGGCCTTGTCGACAACGGGATCCTTTTGCTGAAGGACGGTAGTCTGATGGCCGGGTGGTATTTTGCCGGTCCGGATTCCGAGAGCGCGACTGATTTCGAGCGCAACGAGCTTTCTCGTCAGATCAACGCGATCCTTTCCCGGCTCGGTACGGGCTGGATGATCCAGGTCGAGGCCGTGCGGGTGCCGACGACGGAATACCCGTCCGCGGAGCGCAGCTATTTCCCCGACACTGTCACGTCGCTGATCGATGACGAGCGTCGGCGGCATTTTGGGCAGGAACGCGGGCATTTCGAGAGCCGGCACGCGCTCATCCTAACGTATCGGCCGCCAGAGAGACGCCGATCCGGCCTGACCCGATATATCTACTCAGATGCCGAAAGCCGCTCAGCGAAATACGCCGACACTGCTCTTGATGCATTCCGGCGCTCGATCCGGGAGATCGAGCAGTATCTCGGCAATGTTCTTTCGGTGCAGCGCATGCTGACCCGAGAGGTTTCCGAACGGGATGGTGATCGCGTTGCACGCTACGACGAGCTCTTCCAGTTCATTCGATTTGCCATCACCGGCGAGAACCATCCCGTCCGCCTCCCTGAAATTCCCATGTATCTGGACTGGTTGGCGACGGCAGAGCTCGAACACGGACTGACGCCACGGGTCGAAGGCCGATTTCTCGGTCTGATCGCCATCGATGGACTTCCCGCCGAGAGTTGGCCTGGGATCCTCAACAGCCTCAACCTCATGCCGCTGACATATCGCTGGTCGTCGCGTTTCATCTTCCTCGATGCGGAGGAAGCCAAGCAGCGCCTGGAGCGGACCCGCAAGAAGTGGCAGCAGAAAGTGCGGCCGTTCTTCGACCAGCTGTTCCAGACGCAGTCTCGATCAATCGACCAGGATGCCATGGCTATGGTCGCCGAGACCGAAGATGCGATCGCTGAAGCCTCGTCGCAATTGGTGGCATACGGTTACTATACGCCTGTCATCATCCTCTTCGACGAAAGCCGCTCGGCGCTGCAAGAGAAGGCGGAGGCGGTTCGTCGCCTCATCCAGGCGGAAGGCTTCGGAGCCCGCATCGAGACGCTGAATGCAACCGATGCCTTTCTCGGCAGCTTGCCGGGAAACTGGTACTGCAATATCCGCGAACCGCTGATCAATACGCGCAATCTGGCAGATCTCGTTCCGCTGAACTCTGTCTGGTCAGGACAGCCGTCCGCGCCATGCCCGTTCTATTCACCCGATGCGCCGCCACTGATGCAGGTGGCGTCCGGCTCGACTCCGTTCCGACTGAACCTGCATGTCGATGACGTCGGCCATACTTTGATTTTCGGACCAACCGGTTCCGGCAAGTCGACGCTCCTCGCTCTGATCGCCGCGCAATTCTGCCGATACGAGAAGGCGCAAGTCTTCGCCTTCGACAAAGGCAATTCGATGCTCCCACTGACGCTCGGCGTCGGCGGTGACCACTATGAGATCGGCGGCGAGAGCGGGGAGGGGGCCGGTCTTGCCTTCTGCCCATTGTCGGAGCTTTCGACCGACGCAGATCGGGCTTGGGCCTCCGAATGGATCGAAACTCTCGTTTCGCTTCAGGGTGTGACGGTTGCGCCGGACCATCGGAACGCGATCTCGAGGCAGATCGGATTGATGGCCTCGGCACCCGGGCGTTCGCTGTCGGATTTCGTCAGTGGCGTTCAGATGCGCGAGATCAAGGATGCCCTTCATCACTATACGGTCGACGGCCCGATGGGTCAGCTCCTCGACGCGGAAGAGGATGGCCTGACGCTAGGGCGCTTCCAGTGTTTTGAGATCGAGCAGTTGATGAATATGGGCGAGCGCAATCTCGTGCCGGTCCTGACTTATCTTTTCCGACGCATCGAGAGGCGGCTCGACGGCTCGCCGAGCCTCATCGTTCTGGACGAGGCATGGCTGATGCTCGGCCATCCTGTGTTTCGCGGCAAAATCCGGGAATGGCTCAAGGTGCTGCGCAAGGCGAACTGCGCCGTAATCCTCGCGACGCAGTCCATCTCCGATGCTGAGCGCTCGGGCATCATCGACGTGCTGAAGGAATCTTGCCCAACCAAGATTTGCCTTCCGAATGGTGCAGCCCGGGAAACCGGCACCCGCGATTTCTACGAGCGGATCGGCTTCAACGAGCGGCAGATTGAGATCGTCGCGAACGCCATCCCGAAACGCGAATACTACGTGACGTCGCCCGACGGCCGCAGGCTCTTCGACATGTCTCTCGGTCCGGTCACACTTTCCTTCGTCGGCGCCTCTGGCAACGCCGATCTGGCCCGCATCAGGGAACTCTCGTCGACGCATGGCCATGAATGGCCGGGGCAGTGGCTCATCGAAAGGGGGATCAACCGCTATGAGTGAAGAAGTCCAGTTCTTGAAACTCGGCAAATCGTTGGCGGCGGGGCTGGTCGCCGCCGGGCTTATCGCAACGCCCAGTGCGACCAACGCAGGAGGCGCGGTTACCGGCGCGACCGAGATGACGCAGATGCTCAACAATGGTGAGCTTATCCACCTTGTTGGCCAGTCGACCGAGCAGATCAACAATCAGATCAAACAAATCACCCAGCTTGCCGAGCAGATCCAAAACCAGCTCAACATCTACCAGAACATGCTGCAGAACACGGCCCAGCTTCCGAGCCACATTTGGGGCCAGGTCGAAGGCGATCTCAATCAGCTCCGCGACGTCGTCAATCAAGGTCAGGGCATCGCCTTTTCCATGGGCAATGCCGACGATCTACTGAAGCAACGGTTCAAAAGCTACTCGGACCTGAAGACGAGCTTGCCCAACGCCGAGAGCTTTTCGTCTACCTATCAGACGTGGTCGAATACCAACCGCGACACGATTTCCAGCACGCTCAAGGCGGCAAGCCTCACTGCCGATCAGTTCGACAGTGAAGAGGATACGATGGGCCAGCTACGATCGATGTCGCAATCGGCGGACGGCCAGATGAAGGCGCTTCAGGTCGGCCACCAGATTGCCGCCCAGCAGGTTGCCCAGATGCAAAAGCTCCGCGGCATTGTCTCCCAGCAGACCACGATGATGGGGACCTGGCTGCAGAGCGAACAGACAGACAAGGATCTCGCACAGGCGCGTCGCGAGAAATTCTTCAATGCCGACGTCCAATCCATTCCCTCCGGGCAGAAAATGGAGCCTCGATGGTGACCCGCCCCGCATTGATCGCCTCTGTATGCATCGTGACATCAGGGATTGCCGCGATCACCGCCGTCGTTCTGAAGCTAGGAGCGAGCGCCGCCGCGCCGCGGGTGACTTACGCCCAACGAGCAACACGCGAGAAGTCCTCTGACGCCGCCCCCAAGCGAAAAGGGTCAGGAAATGCGACCAAAATGGTGAAGCACGGTCGCAGAAGCCCCATCCTGGTTGTCGGTATCGTCTTCATGGCTTTGGCGGTGCCAGCTCTCGCTCAACAAGGCCAAGTCCTGACGGAGTTGGAAAATCAGGTCTCGATGGCCACCAAAGGGTGGGAAACCACCGTCATGGATGCGGCGAAATCGCTGTTCTGGATCCTTGCGGGCATCGAGGTCGGCATTGCAGCCGTGTGGCTCGCGATCCAGGCAGCGTCGCTGGACAGTTGGTTTGCCGAGCTCGTCCGGCGCATCATGTTCATCGGCTTCTTCGCGTTCGTGCTCACGCAAGGTCCGACGTTCGCCAAGGCGGTCGTCGATAGTCTGTTTCAGATCGGCTCGGGCGGAGGCTCAGCTTCGCCAGCAGACATTTTCGACGCCGGCATTCGCGTTGCCTCCCAGATGTCGCAACAGGCGAAGTTTGGTGTTTTTGAAGACAATGCCTTGGCGATCGCCGCAGTGCTTGCCATGGGCATCGTTGTCATCTGTTTCTCGCTCGTTGCAGCAATCTTCGTCTCGGTGATGGTCGAGATGTATGTCGGACTTCTGGCAGGCATGATCATGCTCGGGCTCGGCGGCTCATCCTTCACCAAGGACTTTGCGATCCGCTATCTCGTCTATGCCTTTGGCGTCGGGATGAAGCTGATGGCCTTGGTCATGATCGCCAAGATCGGATCCAACGTCCTGCTCGGCCTTGCACAGGCGCCGACAGCCGAAAGCGACCAGTTCATCACCACGCTCGCGATCGCCGGCATCTCCGTCGTCGTCTTCATCATCGCGATGTATGTCCCCAACATCATCCAGGGCGTCGTGCAGGGGGCTTCGGTCTCCGGCGGCATGGAGACAATTCGCCACGGCGGACAGACGGCCTCGTTTGCAGCGGGTGGCGCGTTTCTCGGCGCCGGTGCGGTCGGGGCTGGTTTTGCGGCCGCGCAGGCAGCCCGGGCCAGCGGGTCCTCGGCCGCTGGCTCGGTGCTCAAAGGCATGGGTGCAAGTTTCAGCTCCGGTGCCTTGGCTGCCGGATCCGCTGCCAAGGAGAAGGCGATCGGGTCACCCGGCGCCTATGCTGGCTCGCTTCTCGGCCTGGCCAACGCCAAACTCGATCAGGCAAGAGGCAATCCTTCAGCTCCGCCACCTCCTCCGGAAAGACCGGACAAACCATAATTCACGGACAGGATCACACACATGGCAGGGCATCCCGCACCTGAGAACCCGTATCTTGCCGCAAGGCAGGAATGGTCAGAACGTTACGGCTCCTACGTCAAGGCTGCCTCCGCCTGGCGGGCCGTTGGCATCCTGAGCCTGGGATTGGCCGTTATCGGCGTCAGCTACGCGCTTTATCTCAGCACGCAGGTCAAGCTCGTTCCTTACATCGTCGAGGTCGACAAGCTCGGGAACACGGTTTCCGGCGGCTTCCCGCAGCAGATCGAATACGCCGACACGCGGGTCGTTCGCGCGACCCTTGGGAATTTCGTGACCAGCTTCCGTTCGATCACGCCGGATGCGGTGGTCCAGAAGCAATATATCGACCGCACCTATGCCCTGCTGCGAACGAGTGACGCTTCGACGCAAAAGGTCAACGCCTGGTTTCGCGGCAACTCGCCGTTCGAGAAAGCGGTCAACGCGACAGTGGCGATCGAGGTGAACAACATCGTCGCGCTCTCGAACCAGACCTATCAGATCGACTGGACCGAGTACGAGCGCGATCGGAAAGGCAAGGAGGTCGCCACCCGTCGCTTCCGAGGGATCGCCACCGTGTCGATCACCTCACCACAGGACGAAGCAACAATCCGTCTCAATCCGATCGGCGTCTATGTGACCGATTTCGACTGGACCGCGCAACTTTGAGGGCAGGATCTGCAATGAGGATCAAACATAAACGCGTCGCGCTTGTCTGCATGTTGGCGCTTGCCGTATCGACAGAGGTCTCATCCACTGCGATCGCGCAAAGCCTGACGGGCAACGAGGCAAAGGGAACGAACCTCTCCGGCAAATGGCGAGGCCAGGCCGGGCTGGTGACAAGAGGGCCGGACGGCAAGGTGATTTTTCTCTTCGGTGAGACGCAGCCGTCAGTCGTCTGCTCACCCTTGCAGGTCTGCGATATCGAGCTGCAGGGCGGGGAAATCGTCCGCGACGTGCTGGTCGGCGATACGGTTCGGTGGAAGGTCGAACCGGCAACCTCTGGCGCCGCCGGTGGTCAGGCGATCCACCTGATCGTCAAACCGTCCGAGCCGGGGCTTGTCACGTCCATGGTGGTGACCACCTCGC
Organism: Hyphomicrobiales bacterium; assembly: GCA_900469085.1. Lineage (GTDB taxonomy): Bacteria > Pseudomonadota > Alphaproteobacteria > Rhizobiales > Rhizobiaceae > Rhizobium. Next base: position 59,659 of record UBVW01000013.1, read on the forward strand.
GCCGCACCTATCATATCCAGCTGAAGTCACATCCCACGCAATACATGGCCCGCATCGGGTTCGAATATCCCGAAGATGCCGCCACAAAGCTCTCCGACATCAACGCCCGCCTCCAGGCCATGACTGGACCGGAGGGCGGTGTCGCTCCCGAACAGCTGGCCTTCTCCTATGCCTTGAGCGGAAGCGCTCCCTGGCGCCCCAAGCGCGTCTATTCCGATGGGCAAAAGACCTACATTCAGTTCCCTCGCGCAATCTCCGGTCAGGATGCGCCGGTCCTGTTCGTCGTCTCGGGCGGCCAGAACCGCATCGTCAATTACCGGATGAAGAACGACATGATGATCGTCGACTACAATATCGACAAGGCGGTCTTGATTTCCGGGGTCGGCTGGAAACAGCAGAAGATCACGATCCGGCGGGGAGGATAATTCATGCAGCTCCATCGCCTCATTCCGATTGTAATCGGGCTTGGCCTATCTGGATGCCAAACCGCAACCGACGGGCTCTCCACAGCTGCGGCACCCGCTGACGTCACCGGGCCCGCCGCTGGCGCTATTGCCGGCGACATGGCAGGACGCTTCGCCGAGCAAGCCGGATCGACGACCACTCCCATCAAACTGCACAAGGACACGTCTGAATACTCCGTTGCGCTCGAGGCGGCGTTGAAGGGTTGGGGCTTTGCAATTGTTACGGATGACAACAACGCGGGCGCGAAGGATTCAATCAAGCCGGTAGAGCTGGCCTATTCGATTGCTGCGGTAGACGGGCAGGTCCTCGCGCGCCTGTCGACGGACACCATGTCGCTCGGCCGGGCCTATTCAGTCAGAAATGGCGTGGCGACGCCGGCAAGCCCCCTTTCCCTCATGAAGCGAAACTGACAGGCGGAGACGATCATGGTCCAATCGCTGCAACTGGGAACGTCAAATCAATCGGCTGACGACAAAGGGATGAAGCGCCTCAATCGCGCGCCTCTGTTTGTCGGTATCGGTATCCTGGTCCTGTTCCTCGCCGTTCTCGTTTACGGCCTTTCTTCGCGTGGGCTCAGGTTTGGTCAGCACGATCCAAACGGTGGCGGATCCGGAACACCAGCTTCGACCTTCGCCGATCAGCTTAAGCGGGGTGTCAAAGATGGCATTATCGGTGACCGCGAGGAACAGCAGCCAGTGTTTCAGCCACCCCCTGTTTCGCAGCAGCAGGAAGCCGCTCGTCCGATAGAGGCAACACCCAAGGCCGAACCCCGGCAGCCTGGTAGGTCCCGTATGGAATCGGACGAGGAGTGGAATGCCAGGATGCTTCGCGAACAGCGAGAACAGATCTTCCGCGAACAGCAGCGCCAGCGCATGGCAAGCCTGCAGGCGAGGGGGGCGGCCTTCGACTCGCCGCTGAAGGTCGACATGTCAGATGTTTCGGCACAATCGCCGGTCGCTCAATCTGCTGGAGCGCGTCAATCGAACACCGCGTCGAGCGGCGCGCAAGATCTCTATGCCGCAGCGTTGAGAGCGGGCGCGGCCGGTCAAGTCGATCAGAATGGACAAGCGTCCAAGGAAGATTTCTTCAACGCTGATATCAAGGATCTCGGGTACCTGCCCAATCAGGTCGTGCCACAGCAGTCACCATACGAGCTCAAACGTGGATCAGTAATTCCCGCGACGCTAATCACGGGCATCAATTCCGACTTGCCGGGCCGCATCACGGCCCAAATCAGCCACAACGTTTATGACAGCGCGACTGGCCACTACACGCTTGTGCCACAGGGCACGAAGTTTCTTGGCCGATACGATAGCAAGGTGTCGTTCGGGCAAAACCGCGTTCTCGTGGTCTGGACCGACATTATCTTTCCGAATGGTTCGACCCTGCAGATCGGCGGCATGGCTGGGACCGACGCTGAAGGCTATGGCGGTTTCAACGACAAGGTCGATCCCCACTACCTCCGAACGTTCGGGTCCGCCGCGCTGGTTGCGCTGATCGGGGCGGGGATCGACATGTCGATGCCTGAGAGTTCGACCCTTGCCACGCGAGACACGGCCTCAGACGCTGCACGTCGAAATTTTGCCGAGACCTTTGGAAGGGTCGCGGAACAGACAATCTCGAAAAACCTCAATGTCCAGCCGACGATCAAGATCAGGCCAGGATACAGGTTCAACGTGCTCGTAGATCAAGATATCATTTTCCCGGGCAGCTATAGCAACTAACGTATACGCATACTTTCATCACGAAGGTCGATAAGTCGAATACTGTCGCCGCAGCCTGTCTTTCCTCGCTTTTGATTGAGAGGAAAGGCATAGTTGATCTCATTGCCGCCTCGCGTCGGCTTCAGCATGGGCCACATCGTTCCTCTGACGCTTGGCAAACTGTCTGAAGTAAAATTGGCGCGCTCGGCCTGAACTGATTACCAAGTTGTCAATCTCGCGACCCCAATAGTGGCTGCCCGTGCATGCTCTCATTGCTATAACACAAAGTCGAAGCCTGAACCATTCTGGCTGGGAGACGCCGTTGAGTAGCATCTACCCCATCGCTCACCAAAAGGGATTGGCGACGCTTCCCGGCTCGATGATCTGGTCGCGCGAGCGGGGATTTGCGTGAATTGCAATTGACAAAAAAACTGCAACCTGTACGGTTATTTTTATGCGAGAGCTTTAGCAAAAGATGCGCCGTAAACACTTGAGAAGCCGCGAGTTCCGATGGCACAGATTATATTTTCCGCTGTCCTAATAATCTTTATAGCCTGGAATTTCCTTATTGCCTGGATCAACAGCAATTACGTTGAGGAAGCAAGAAAGTTTGGAGTCTCTGCACGAGGGACATACTTTGTCTTGATTGACTATCGAGACCCCAAATGCCCTGAATATCTCAGGGCGAAAATTAAGAGTCTCTTGAAAGTCAGCTTGGCCGTGAACGCCGTTCTTATTCTGGCATTTTTTGCAATTGCCAAGATAGATCCCCTTTAACATAAAATTTGGAGAGATTTATGTCATCTGATCCGGCGTATTATATCGTTAAGCCAACAAGCAAAGAGGATCTCCATCCCTATCTGACCGCTTCGCTTGATAGCGTTATTTCAGACATATTCAACGAACTTGGCGCTTCGAAAGCTCTCTCGTTCTTTGTTAAAATCGCAGGTACAGCGTCTGTCGCTGAACAAGTTATCACCATAGCACACGACGACGACGGGTTTTGGGTCAACGGTGTCAAGCTCGGTCTAAACACGGCGGGTTCGGCTATTGTTGCTGAGGCAGTGCAAATTATTGCTGCCGCACTTCTCCCCACTCCGGCTTCCGCTTTAGGTATTGTGGTTTCGGGAATAGCGCAGGCGGGGGCCGCGACTTACATTTGGTCGTTGATCAGCGGGTTGACGTCCCTTGACGAACGCATTGAGCTGCTCCTCGGAAGTGCCGATGTCGATATGGTCTCCTTCGAAGACGGTGTCGCGAAAGGTGGCGTCCTATATGACAACTTGGATGAGAATGATACCCCCCAAGCTCTAAGCGGGCTTTCAAGCTACGTTTCCGCCAAGCCTGGCGGACGAATAGATCTAAAGCAAAACAGTCAGGTATCTGACAGCTACACGGTAATTGAGGGGAACGCTGCGGCGAAGCTTGCGGCGGCAATGTCTGTATCATTGAGTGATCTTTATTCCTGGGACTGGGCGCGTGACAAAACTGAAGGTGTTACGACCAATGCCACTCAGCTCTCGATACGCAATACCGAGGCACCGGAGGGACAACTTAGTTTCCTTAATCTCGGAGGAGCTGTCGCGCTACATGTTTGGGATGCCAAAGCGAGTTCGTTCGAGAATATTACCGTTCCAATTGAGAACATCGGATTTGGAAAAGCGCCCGAGGCTCCCGGTGCCGGTTTGGTTGTCATCGTCGGCTCTGGCGAAGCCGACATTCTATCTGCCAGCAGTTCAAATGGAGCCGTAATTTTTGGCCTTGGTGGAGACGGCGACATTTTGAATGGGAGCTCTGGAGATGACAAGCTCTTCGCTAATGGCTTACAGCCCACAATAGGCGATCATGGGGTTAGCACACTCAATGGTCATGGCGGAAACGACCTAATCTTCGGGAGCGGTGGCACAGACATCATCGACGGTGGCGACGGCAATGATACGATCGTGGGCTTTACCGGGAATGATACGATTAAAGGAGGGAAGGGGCAGGATATCGTCCACGGTGACGATTTCACACCCGGGGCGCAGCTGGATGGAAATGATCAAATAGCCGGCGGCGATGACCGCGACCAGATCTTCGGTGAAGCTGGAGACGACGTTCTTTCGGGCGGTAATGTTGCAGACTTCTTTAGTATCTCCGTGCAGGATGACCACTCTGAATGGAATGATCACTCCCGCGACATTCTCTCAGGCGGCGAGGGCCACGACACCTATCTGATATCAAGCGATTTTATCGCCGTTGAAACGCCGCTGACGGACCCCGAAGTAGTCAAGATGATCGACACGCAAATCGATCTAATTGACGCACTAGATTCCGACTTCACAGCGCTTTTCCAATTTAAGGACCTCGATGGGAACCTTCAGTCCTTTACATTGACTGCCGAAATGGTTGAGGCGTTTATGACCGCAACAGGGCCGAACTCCAACGTCTTCGGTGTGATCACCTATCACTACCAAGATGGCGATTGGACCGGCAACATCGAGGGCGTCGAGTTCGGCAATGATCTAATAATTACGATTGATTTAGGTCGTTCACAATACCTTTTAGCGGGCGGGCTTTACGGCATAAACCGACTACCACGCGACCCAATCGATGGCACGGGGGACGATGATTATCTCCAAGGCTCGAACGGAGATGACACGATCAATGGGGGCGGAGGAAACGACAGTATCTACGGTGGCAGAGGTAACGACCGAGTTGACGGAGACGCGGGTGGAAATTCACTTAGAAGCCCCGCTTCCTCTTCTCTTGTAAACGTTAGCATAGACGAATTCGTACTAGACGGGACCTCCTCTAGCTATGTGTTCTCAACCGCCCTGGATGGCTCGATTATCGTTATGAGTGCCATCTATGGCACCGATACACTCTTTAATATGGAGACGGCATTCTTCACCGCTGATCAGGCTGTAATAGCACTATCTGACCTGGTTGGCGTGATCCCGAAATCTGCTACGGTTGGTAGTTCCGGCGCAGATCATCTCTTCGGTTCCACCGGCGAGGACGCGATATCCGGCCTCTCGGGTAACGATACATTGGATGGGATGGACGGAAATGACCACTTATTCGGCGGAGCTGGAGACGACATACTAAATGGTGGTTTAGGGGATGACACATATTACTATGCCAAGGACGATGGGAACGATGTAATTCAGGACGGCGCCGAGCAAGGCGCTACGGATATTTTGACATTTGAGGACTTGAACCTCCTCGATTTGACCATGTCACGCAGCGGCGAAGATTTAGTGATAACCGTGAATAGCCGTGGTGAGACGATCACTCTCAATGCCCAATACTATGATGCTGATCTGCCTTATGGGATCGAAAAGCTAATTTTTGCCGATGGCACTTCACTAGACCTCGACCACTCGCCAGACACCACGTGGATCTATGGCACCGCGGGTACCGATGCGATCGACGGGACCTGGGGCAAGGACTACATTATCGGTGGTCTAGGCGACGACGTCATGAACGGCGGTGCTGGCGGTGACGTCTATATTTATGCCAAGGGCGATGGAAGCGACACAATCAACGATGATGTGGGCTTCCTGGATAATCTGGACGTGCTGCGGTTCACTGATCTGACGCTCAATGACCTGACATTCACGGTCTCAGGTGAAGCACTACTGATCGGTATCAAGGGGACCAGCGACGTCATTACCGTCAGCACCCAGTACTACAACGCGTATGAGGGCTGGGCTCTGGAACGCCTGAATTTTGCCGACGGCACCTCAATGACGCTCGATCATGCCCCCGACACGACCTGGATTACAGGCACAGCAGGGGCTGACATCCTCGACGGCACCTGGGGCAAGGACTACTTCATCGGCGGTCTCGGCGATGATTTATTCAATGGCAGCGCCGGCGGCGATGTCTACATCTATGCGAGCGGTGACGGCAACGACATCATCAACGACGGCGTCGGGTTCGCGGACAACGTCGATGTCCTCCGCTTCACCGACCTGAGCGAAGATGACCTGATATTCGTCAAGGACGGCGGTGATTTCAAGATCACAGTCGCCGGCACCGGGCAGGTGATCACTGTTCAGGACCAGTTCCACGTGGACGATCCGTACTGGGGCGTCGACCGCATCGAATTCGCGGATGGCAAGTCATGGGGTCTCGATCAGATCCTCGAAGCTGTCTCGATCCGCGGCACGGCCGGCAACGATAACATCGTCGGCACCTCGAGTTTCGACACCATTATCGGTGGCGCTGGAGATGATCAGCTTCAAGGCAATGACGGCTACGATACCTTCGTGTTCAGGACCAACTTCGGTCACGACACGATAACCGACTTCGTTGCTGGGGAAGGTACAGACGACGTCATCGACGTTTCCACCGACATTTTTGCCGACTTCGCAGCGGTGATGGCCGCGGCGACACAGGTCGGCACCGATGCACTGATCACCCATGACGCCAACAATTCGATCCTGCTGAAAAACGTGGCGTTGGCCAACCTTCATCAGGACGACTTCCGCTTCACGGCAGCGGCATAAGGTAGGCCCCTTTGTCTCAAGCTAACCCAAAGCCGCCACAAGTCTTCCTTGTGGCGGTTCTTTCCTCGCTGAAGCGAGCGTTCACCGGCATTGGCCTTACAAGTGCAGTCATAAACGTCCTCGCCTTGACGGGGTCGTTCTTTATGCTGCAGGTGTACGACCGCGTCATACCAGGCCATAGCCTTCCGACGCTTGTAGGTCTTGGCATTATTGCTGCGACCCTTTACGCCTTCCAAGGGGTCTTGGAATTCATTCGCTCGATGCTGCTGGTGCGCGTTGGCATTTCTGTCGATGAGCGGCTAGGCGCCACGGTTTATGAATCTCTTATCCTGCTGCCCTCGCGAATACAGTTGGCCGGCGACGGCCTTCAATCCGTTCGTGATCTCGACAGCGTGCGTGGCTTCCTTTCCGGACCCGGTCCTACGGCGCTGTTCGACTTTCCCTGGATGCCGTTCTACCTTGGGCTCTGCTTCCTGTTTCACCCTTGGATCGGCGTCACTGCCATGGCAGGCGCAATTCTGCTGGTTGGCCTGACGATCATCGCCGAACGGAAATCGAGACAGCCTGCAAAGGACGCGGCAAAGATTGCGTCGGAGCGTATTGTCCTAGCTGAGGCGACTCGTAGAAACTCCGAGGCCGTGCTCGCCATGGGATTCGGCCATCTACTGGCTCAAAAGTGGAGCGATATCAACAAGCGATATCTCGACAACCATTTAAAGTCATCCAGCGTTACCGGATCACTGGCGACGACGTCGAAGATCTTTCGCATGGTCCTACAATCGGTTGTCCTTGCAGTTGGTGCGACGCTGGTCATTCGTCAGGAGGCGACGGGCGGCATCATGATAGCGAGTTCGATCCTGGTCAGTCGTGCGCTGGCGCCTGTGGAGCTCGCAATTGGCCAGTGGAAAGGATTTTCCGCCGCGAGAGATAGTTGGGCCAGGCTCGTCAAGTTGTCTGACCTTATGAACTCATCGAGCGCGCCCGAGGTATCGCTGCCCGCTCCATCGAAGGTTTTAAAAACCGAAAATCTATACGTCGCAGCTCCCGGTACAAAAAACGCAATCGTGCGGGGGGTGTCGTTCGAACTCAAGGCCGGTGAGGCCGTTGGGGTGATTGGCCCGAGCGCATCGGGCAAGTCGTCGCTTGCGCGCGGTTTGGTTGGCCTCTGGCAGCCAATGGCGGGAGCAGTTCGCCTGGATGGCGCATCGTTAGCACAATGGGAACCGCGCGACCTTGGCACCCACGTTGGATATCTTCCGCAGGACGTGTCCCTCTTTGCTGGATCAATCGCAGAGAACGTTGCACGCTTTGACCCGGACGCGCCGTCCGACAAGATCATTGCCGCCGCAAAAGCCGCAGGGGTCTATGACATGATCGTCCAGCTCCCCGCCGGCTTCGACACAAAAATTGGTGAGCAAGGGTCCGAATTATCAGGTGGCCAGAGGCAACGGATCGGTCTCGCTCGTGCGCTCTACGGCGAGCCGTTCCTGGTTGTGCTCGATGAGCCGAACTCAAACCTCGACAGTGATGGAGAAGTTGCCCTCTCACGAGCGATCGCCGGCGTGCGCGCTCGTGGCGCCGTAGCAATTGTCATAGCGCACCGGCCGAGCGCGCTCGCGGCCGTTGACAAGGTTCTCGTACTTGCCAATGGACAGATGCAAGCCTTTGGACCGAAGGAAGAAGTGCTTAAGCAGGCCACACAACCTGCAACGCCTTCGCTTCGCTTGGCTGTCGCAAATGAGGATACAACGCAATGAGCCAGGCACCGAACGCGGAGAAGGCGATACGGCGGCTGACTTTTGCCGCTGTTTCAACAGTGGCACTGTTGGTAGGTGCACTTGGCGGTCTTGCGGCGACCATCCGACTTCAGGGCGCCGTCATTGCATCGGGTACGCTCGTGGTCGATAGCTATGTCAAACCCGTCCAGCATCTCAAGGGCGGAACGGTGGGCGAAATCTTCGTCAAGAATGGAGATCGGGTCTCGGCGGGACAGATCCTTGTCCACCTCGACGATACGCAGACGCGTGCGAACCTGGCCATTGTATCCAAGAGGCTTAAGGAACTTTCCGCTCGAATTGCTCGCCTCTCCGCGGAGCGAGACTCCCGAGACGTCATTGGCTTCCCCGAAGCCTTGCTTCGAGACCGCAACCTGGTTGATGTTGCCGCGGTATTGAATGGTGAACAGCAGCTATTTGATGATCGCCGTCTTTCGAAGAAGGGCCGCAAGGCTCAGCTGACCGAACGAATTCAGCAACTCTCGAAACAATCTGATGGTCTCACAGCCCAGCAGGATGGCAAGCGTGAGGCAATCGGGATCATCAAAAAGGAACTCGCCAGTCTCCAGCCGCTCCTCGACCAAGGCATTATACCGGCAACCCGGGTCTACGCTCTACAGAGGGACGCGGCCGATCTAAACGGAGAGCTTGGAAGCTTGATTGCCTCAACTGCCGAGACCAACGGCAAGATTGCGGAAACAGAACTCCAAATCATTCAAGTCGACGATGATCAACGAACCGAGGTATCAGACCAACTCCGCCAGGCCGAAAGCGAACTAGGCGAATATTCCGAACGTCTTGTCGCAGCGGAAGACGAGATCAGGCATATAGACATCAAGGCACCCCAGACAGGCATTGTCCATCAGCTGGCAGTTCATGCACCGGGCGCTGTTGTCTCTCCGGGAGAGGCGATCATGAAAATCGTGCCGGAGGCCGACGCTCTCACACCGGAACTGAAGATATCTCCTCAGGATATCGACCAAGTCGCCGTGGGACAGGACGTTCGATTGCGGTTCTCGGCGTTCAGCCAGCGCACGACCGAAGAGTTGAACGGCCGAATTTCCAAGATTGCTGCAGATTCGACCGAGGACCAAAAAACCGGCCAGACATACTATAGTATTCGAGTGTTCGTTCCCGATACCGAATGGGCAAGACTTGGTGAACTCGCGCCACTCGCTGGAATGCCGGTGGAAGCATTCGTACAGACCAGTGAGCGTACGGCGCTCGCTTATCTCGCTAAGCCGTTCACTGACCAGGTGGCGCGTGCATTTCGAGAGGAATGAGATCAGATCCGAGGGTTTCGTAGAAGCCTGCGTACCAGGTTAAGATGTATGCTCCGACAATGAGCGTCTCTACAATGCGCTTCGGATTAGTTTCCACCATCGATCTCTCAAGCCGCCACCTAAACCTTTAAGACTACTAACAGATAACCTTGAGGAGAAAGTTAATTGAAAATCGCCAACTGATTGCATTCAGAGATTGCGTGATAACCCTGCTATCGGTTCGCCAAAGTCTGGAAGGTTCATGGGTCTGCAAAACTGCAGTGGAACTGTAACCAGCCAATCGTTATTGTAAGCTTGGGACAGTAAGCAACGTTGGTGACGATGGTTGCAGATTTTTCCTGACGCAGCACGGAACGGCTGTCGGCATTGCGACCGCGGACCTCATCCTCGATGCGCCAGAGCTCGGTCATCGCGATGATCGTGTCCGTTGCAGCCTTCGAGACGCCGCTAATGTGAAGGTCGTAAAACTTGCGGCGTAGATGCGCCCAGGGCGGCGCGTCACGATGACCCGGAACTTCGGCGGCACGACATCCAGCCGTTCGGAGCGATCCTCACCGATCAGGACCTTTTCCAAGCCCACGTATTCAGCAGGAATCTCTGGCTCGATCACTTCCTCGATGCGTTCGAGATGAGCGGCAAAACCCTTGCGTGGACGTGCTGCCCGTTTCGGCTTGTCCTTGGCCGCATGATCAAGCTCGCTCTGGATTGCCGAAAGGCCAGTCTCGACTTCTTCGAAGGCAAAGGACACCTGTTCGTCGTTGACGCCAAGCCGCAGTCGCTCGGAACGGGTGCCATGTTGGGTGCGCTGCAGAACCTTCAGGATCGATGTGAGGTTGGCAATCCGCTCGTTGGCGCTCTTCTCCACCGCCTCCAGCCGGGCGATCTCAGCTTCAGCGGCCTTCAGTCGGGCTTCTTTTGCAGCCTGCTCGCGCGCCATCGCGAGGACCATCGCTTTCAGCGCGTCAACGTCGTCCGGCAGGTCTTGAGGGGGCAAATCCATGGCAATGAGTAGAGCACAAAAACAGCCGTTTTCCCAACCATTACAGCGGCATGATTCATCTTGTCGCAGGCGCTGTTAGCCCGTCAACAAGGGTCGCCTGACCTTCGTCGGGCGGATCTTTTTCCGGTAGTGTGCGGGAGGTTCTGCAAAAATCTATTGAGGATTTGAGCGGCCATGGCAGGCTGGTGATGTCTAACGTCACCAACTCCCTAGGAGCCCCACCATGACCAGGAGTGAGAATAAACCATCGATAGCCGCCGTCAAAGATTTGATGGGTGCAAACCACGACGCATTGCGCATGATTATGTAGGATCTGCTGCAAGAGATGCTGGAAGGCGAGATGACCGAGGCACTCGGTGCCGCAAAGAGTGAACGGGCCGAGGCTCGGATCGGCTATCGTTCCGGGCATTACAATCGAACGCTGATCACGCGAGTCGGCAAGCTGGAGCTGCGAGTGCCGCAGGACCGCGATGGGCGGTTTTCAACTGAGCTGTTTGAGCGCTATCAACGCTCCGAACAGGCGCTAGTAGCGTCGCTGGCGGAGATGTACGTTCAGGGCGTTTCGACCCGGAAGGTGAAGGCGATCACTGAAGAGCTATGCGGCCACAGCTTCTCAGCTTCGACGATATCCGCGATCAACAAGCGACTGGACGAGAGTTTGACGGCTTTTGCCCAACGGCGGCTGGACGAGCCGTTCGCCTATCTCATCATCGATGCGAAGTACGAGAAAGTCCGCCAGGCAGGTGTCGTTCGCTCGTGCGCCGTGCTTGTCGCGCTCGGGATCGATTGGGAAGGGCGTCGTCAGATCCTTGCAGTCGAGCTTGCCAACCGAGAGAGCCACTCGTCGTGGAAGGACTTCCTGCTCGGCCTCAAACAGCGCGGACTGCACGGTGTCGAATACATCGTTGCCGATGACCATGCCGGCTTGCGCGCCGCCGTTCGCGAGGTGCTGCCCGATGCATGGTTCCAGCGCTGCTATGTTCATTTCCTTCGCAACGCACTCGATCACCTGCCGCGCAAAGCAGACGACGATTGCCTCCAGGAACTGCGTTGGATCTATGATCGCCGGGAATTGTCAGAGGCCAAGAGCGATCTCGCTGCTTGGCTGAGAAAATGGTCACCGCGATACCCCAAACTCGCAAGCTGGGCGGAGGAGACCATCGAGGAGACATTCACCTTCTACAGGCTGCCTCGCCAGCACCACAAACACATGAAGTCCACAAACATGCTCGAGCGTTTCAACGAGGAGATCAAACGCAGGACGATCGTGCTGCGCATCTTTCCCAACGAGGACAGTTGCCTACGCCTCATCCGTTCCCTCGCAGTAGAGACCCACGAAAACTGGCTCGAGGCAAACCGCTATCTCAACATGAACGACTTGAAGGAGATGAAAAAAGCCGACCTACGTCAAGCAGCCTGACCAGCAGGCCAAGCCGCTATTTGCAGGACTTGCCGTACACGACCCTTTTTCCAATCCATTCCGGCCAGCAACGCCATCAGCTGAGAATGGTCCAGACGTATCCGTGCCGCCGATATACCCGGCCAGCAGAAACCCTGATCTTCCAAGGTTTTCGAATACAGGCAGACGCCACTGCCATCCCACCAGACAATGCGAATACGATCGGCCCGTTTCGAGCGAAAGACGTAAAACGCGCCATTGAAGGGATCGAGCCCACCATCCCGCACCAACGCCATCAACGAGGCGGCTCCTTTGCGGAAGTCGACCGGCTGGCATGACACATAGACCACCACACCAGAAGCGATCATGCCTTGCGAACCGCCCGCAGCTAATGGGAGCTCTGGAGCTGGGTGAAGTCCTTGCACTTACGGCGGCCGTCGCGATGGTGAACGGCCGAGAGACCCACCTAGTGAAAACTGGTTAAACGTTTAATAAAATATTTGAGGTTGCGAGAGCATTGATATCCAACATTTTTGTTGGGGTGGAATCAAATGCCAGACGTCGCAGTCAAAAGACCTCTTTGGGTCACCATAACCGCATGCGGCTTTGCCGCTGTCTTGTTCTCCAGCGTCGCCATCGGCGCTACGGTTTTGTATAGGCAGACCATAGCCGAGCATCAGGCCCTGACACGCGAAGCTGCTGGTGACCTTGCCCTAATCCAAACAGACATGGATGCGCAACAGAAGGCGGCGTCAGCGCTTGCGATTGCACTTGCAGGTGAGCCGGATGTCGCACGGCTGGTTTCCGCGAACGCTCGCGATGAGCTAATCGCGCGACACCTCAATGCCATGCCGGCCATAAAGGAGAACGGCGGATTACAGAACATAACGTTCACCGACGCCAAGGGCGTGGCACTGGCTCGCATTCACACACCGGATAAATTCGGAGACGACATGACGGGACGTCGCAAGACCGTCGTGGCAGCGCTAGCGTCCGGAAAACTTGTTGCGGGTATCGAGCCGGGCAAGTCAGCAGTCTCCATGTTTGCGTCGGCACCCATTATTGCCGATGGTAAAACGATTGGTGTTGTTGATGTCGGAACCGGGCTGACAAACGCCTATTTCGAGCCTATCGCCGCCAAGCTGGATGGTGCCATCACTGTCTATGTTGCTAGCGACGGGAAGTTTGCCGTCCAAGCCTCCACAGCTTCCAAGCCGTTCACCTCCGAGCAGGAACTGAAATCGGCGTTTAACGGCGAGGCAGTCGAGCTTCAGATCGAAGACAATGGCAAGAGCCTTGTGGTTAACGCCGTCCCATTCAAGAATTTCTCCGGCCAGACAATCGGCGTCCTGGAAGTTGCATCGAATGTCAGCGAAGTAGCTCAGGAAGCATCGGCCTCAATCAGGATGACTGCTGTCGGCATTATCATCGTATCATTGCTGTCGCTCTTGGGCTTCTTCTTCTTCGCCCGAGCTCTCGGCGGAGTGATCTCACGGATCACGATGACGATGGCGAAGCTTGCATCGGGCGATCTCAGCCCTACAGTCGAGGGGAACACCCGCCCGGACGAGATCGGCGCGATGGCGCGTGCGGTGCAGGTTTTCAAAGACAATGCAGTGCGCACCGGGCAACTTGAAAAGGACGCTGCGCAGCAGCGGGCTCTGACGGAAGACGAACGTCGCGCAAACAGCGAGCGCGATCGGGTTCGCGCTGAGGAAATGGCGCAAGCAACGAGCGGCCTTGCGGATGGTCTCAAACACCTTGCGTCGGGCGATCTCAGCTTCCAACTCACGGCGCGTTTCGCAGACGATTTTGAGACACTCCGAGCAGATTTCAATCAGGCGGTCGAACAGCTACGGTCGACACTCACGTCGGTGGCGGGAGCAACGAGCTCAATCGAGAGCGGCTCGCGTGAGATCAGCCAGAGCGCTGATGACCTTTCGAAGCGTACCGAGCAGCAGGCCGCCTCGTTGGAGGAGACCGCCGCTGCGCTTGACGAGATCACGGCAAATGTTTCGAACTCGTCGAAGCGGGCTGAGGAAGCCCGCACTGTCGCGGTTCAGGCTAACCAGAGTGCCCGCCAATCTGGTGAGGTCGTACAGAGTGCCGTGGACGCGATGAGTAGGATCGAGCGATCTTCCAACGAGATATCGAACATCATCGGAGTCATCGACGAGATCGCGTTCCAGACCAACCTCCTTGCCCTCAATGCGGGCGTCGAAGCTGCGCGGGCAGGGGATGCGGGTAAGGGTTTCGCTGTCGTTGCCCAGGAAGTTCGTGAACTTGCTCAGCGATCGGCTAAGGCCGCTAAGGAGATCAAGGATCTCATCCAGAATTCGAACGACGAAGTTCAGAACGGGGTTCGGCTTGTAAGCCAGACTGGCGAATCTCTTAGAACGATTGAAGCTCAAATAGTGACCATGAATCACCATATGGATTCGATTGCCACTTCTGCCCGTGAGCAGTCCATCGGCTTGGCCGAAGTGAATACGGCCGTCAATCAGATGGATCAAGTGACACAGCAGAATGCTGCTATGGTCGAAGAGGCCAACGCGGCCGGCGCGACGCTGGCGGCAGAATCCGCGAAACTCAATGAACTCGTAGAGCGGTTTCGCTTGAACAAAGTGAGCGCCGGACCTGCGGTGAGGGCACTTGCCCACAACGAAAATTCAGTACCTTCGCCCGCCCGGGCGTTGGCCAGCAAGCTCACGCGTGTGTTCTCTGGCGGAAGACAATCCTCCGCCCTTCAGGCGACATCAGCAGACCACTGGGAGGAGTTCTGAGGAGAGTCTAGCCCCTAAGGCCTTGTGCCAGTCGTCGTTTTGATGGCTGGCATAACGCATGAACATTCCTGTCTTCGTTCGAAGCGGTCTGGTCTTGCCCCTTCGTTCAGGCCGCCATCTCTTCCGGAGTCACTGAACCCCTTGATCTTGAGTCATTTGTCGTTGCGCTGCACTTATCGCGGTCTCGAGCGTAACAAACGCCTTGGCGTCAAACTCCAGCCGAATTGAACTGCCGCCGGCAAGCCGGGCGCACAAAGCAGCCCATCCCGGTAGTGCTGGATCAAATTCGACGGCTTCAATTTCGGTAATCACCGCACTGATGTCGGCTTCGTCGGTTGGTATGTCCTGCATGCGGTCCTTGTCTCAGAGGTTCTCCATTTTTCGATAGATGGAGTACGGGGGGAGAAAAGCTAGCTTCGGTTGGCGACTAGCGGGGCGCCGAGTTAGGACACCCCTGCCATTGTTTGTCGTTTGGGAACCAAGCGAGTTTCAAATGGCTTCCGGAAAAACCAGTAATCCTCCCACAGACACGAGTTCTTCATAGAGAGCCAAAGAAGAGTGACGAGTTGAGCCTCCCGCGCCGCATCTTGAAAGACTGGTCGCCATAATCCAACGCAAGTCGAAGGTCGCCCCGCGGCTTGAGGCGGCTCTCGAGCATGCTGGAGCGACCGTCTTCATCGCGACTTGAACGTGGGAAACCGTGGAGCTAAGGAAGAAATACGATGCCCAGTT
Organism: Hyphomicrobiales bacterium; assembly: GCA_900469085.1. Taxonomy (GTDB): domain Bacteria; phylum Pseudomonadota; class Alphaproteobacteria; order Rhizobiales; family Rhizobiaceae; genus Rhizobium. The sequence continues at coordinate 75,295 of UBVW01000013.1, forward strand.
CGTCGTGTTCGACAGCCCAAACACCAACGGAGAGGCGAACGAGCCTGCTGTTGTAGGCGCGGGCCTAATGGCGGACGTCGTGGCGGCCGCCATGTATAGCTAGCAGAATTGAACACGATCGCTGCGTCCTGATTGATTACTTACCAAAAGCCAGATGGGTAACTTTCGGCCTAAATAACTCTTCTGCCTGCTGCGGCTTCCCGAAGAAATAGCCTTGCCCCGTTTCGCATCCGAGCCGTTGCAGGGTTTCGACCTCAGGCTTGCCCTCCACTCCTTCCGCCACGACACCAAGCTTCAGTCCATGCGCCAGCGAAACGACAGCTTTGACAATCTCCAGAACTCCATCATCGGCGTTCATGATCCGCACGAAAGACTGGTCGATTTTCAACTTATCCAGAGGAAGGGAGGCCAGGTAGCTCATTGACGAGTAGCCCGTGCCGAAATCGTCAAGTGCTATGGAAATTCCTGCCTCTCTCAACCTGCGCATTTTCTCGATAGTTGGTCCGCCTTGCTCCAAAAACGTGGACTCGGTCAACTCAAGGCAAAGACGCGACGCAGCCAAACCGGATACGGCTAGAGCTTCGTGAACAATCTCCTCAACGTCGGACTGAGCGAACTGAATAGGGGATACGTTAACGGCCACCGTGGTGTCCCCTGGCCAATCGGCTGCCGTTTTGCATGCTTCGATCAGTGCCCAGCGGCCCATTTCGCATATAAGCCCTGTGGACTCCGCGATCGGGATGAATTCGACTGGCGAGATCAAACCAAACTCCGGATGCTGCCACCTGATGAGAGCCTCAGCGCCGATCAGCCGGCCACTGGCAAGCTCGATTTGTGGCTGGTACAGCAAGAAGAATTGGCTTTGTAAGAGTGCCTCTCTCATGTCAGTTTCCAGACGCCTCGCTCGCGCTTGGCGGACGGCCGAAGCGGGATCATATTGAGCCCATCGGCGGCCAGGCACAGAGCGAACCAAATCCAGCGCGGACTCGGCCTCCCTGACGCGGTTTTCAGCACTGTCATCAGCGGCCTGCGCAACACCAACCCGAATACCGACCGGGACCGAGGTGAACCCGACGGCAATTGGAGCCTCAAACAGATCAAGAAGCCTCAAAGCGACAACTTCCGCCTCTTGGAGGTCCAGGGAACTCAACGCGACTGCAAAAACATCTCCCGCCAATCGGGCGATGGGGCTCTCGCCGAACTCTGAACGCAGGCGGGTGGCTATAGCCCTCAGTACATCGTCGCCTGTGTCTCGGCCGAGGGTCGCGCAGACGCCAGAAAATCGCTCGACGTCAAGCACCGCAATTCGGTCGGTCTCCTTGGACACATCAAGGCGGGCTGCGAACTCGCGACGATTGAGAAGGCCAGTGAGCTCATCGTGCTCCGCTAGGTATCGCAGCCGATCATGGTAAAGTCTACGAGCTGTAACGTCTCTTAAGATCAGGCAGCCAGCAAAGCCGGCATCACGCTGGATAGCGTCAGTTCGCTCGTTAGGCGAGATCGTTATGACTGCCTCGAAATGAACAATCTTTTCGCCGACCTGCGTCGAGAACTCCATAGTCGTCGAATGAATTTTCGAAGGATCGGCGCACTGTCTGGCTATGAGGACTTGTACAGCTTCAACAATGTGGGGATCGGCATCGGCGGAAAGATCTTTACCGACCGTTGTATTGAATAACTGCCTGGCGGAATGGCTGGCTTCCATAATTTTGAGACGACTGTCAAACGCGATGACACCGTCGGAACTATCTTGAATGACTCGTTCCATCAACCGACGGGTATTTCTCCTCTCGACGTTTGCGACGACGATGAGCATTTGCCCGAAATCGAGCCGTTCATTGAGGAACATCAGAAATGAAAGGAGCAAGATCAGCCAGGGTACGGCGGTTCCAATGATGAATCCGAATTCCGCTTGAAGAAGAAATGCGCCGATCTCGATCGCAACCCCCGACGCTCCCGTTAGAATTGCCAAGCTTGCGATGCCGATCGAGCGCCAGGTCAGTGCGACTACAATCAGCACCGCGGAAAAAAGCAACTCAAGGGGCATTTGGTTGAAAGTGCGGAGGTCTCTATGCTGCAACAAGGTTTCCGCTGCAAGAATATGGATCATTGGACCAGCCAATGCGCCATAAATCGGAACAGGGAAGATGTCCTTCAGTTCAGTGGCTGAGGCTCCGACTACAATCGACCGCCTTCTTAGCGCATCGGCGCCCACATGGCCGTTGAGCACGTCGGACAAAGAGAACGTTGGGACGGTGTCCGGACGTATCGAAAAATCAATCAAAGACGTCCCGGTATGCCTGTCTGATTTCGCCAAAGTAGCCGCAGCAGATTGCGTAGAGACAGCATCGGATTCCTCTCCGAGCGAGAAGCGACGAACATTGCCATCCGGATCCAACGCAACATTTGCAAACACTGGCCATGACTTCTCGGCAAGCAAGCCAATCGGTTTGGTGATAGCGGTTTCAGAACCCTTAGCCGTGACTTGCTGGCGAAAAACTGGGAGAAGCACACTTCCACCAGCTCGGTCGAGACCTGCAGCAAGCTTGTCATCCTCCGACTTCTGTGAAGGTGTGCTGAAGTCAACGTCGATGAAAATGTCACCAGCGCCAGCAGCGGAAATCCGGTCGATTAGTTCGGCGTATACGCGACGTGGCCAAGGCCAGATACCTATAGCGTCCAAGCTCTTTTTATCAATGGCTATGAACGCGATCGTCCGGGAGGCACTGCGGGTAGCCATTTGAAATCGCTTCGCGACGAAGTTGTCGTTCCAATTCTGCACCATAAAGATACCGGGCGCGACCAACGGCAATGCTATCATGGTGGCAATCAGAGCAAGTCGAAGGACAACAGACCCAGATCTACTACCTAGCGACCTCCAAAGTGCCTTGGATTTGGCAATCACTTGTTGTTGCCCCTGCCGCCGTTCCCATTGCCATTATTTCCATTCCCGCTTGCGCCCCCGTTACCATTTCCGTTCCCGTTATTCCCGTTACCATTTCCACCACCGTTGTTGCCGTTGCCGCCGTTCCCACCGTTCCCGTTCCCCTTGCCGCCGCCACTGTTGCCATTCCCGTTGCCGCCGCCGCTGTTGCCGTTGCCACCACTACCGTTGCCGCCGCCACTGCCGTTCCCGCTTGCACCGCCGTTTCCGTTTCCGTTCCCGTTATTCCCGTTGCCGTTTCCACCACCATTGTTGCCATTGCCACTGCCTTTGCCGCTAGAACCGTTAGCGTTTCCATTGCTGCCTTTTCCACTTGCGTTGTGGCTTTCGCTATCAGACGCAGCCTCACCTGCAGAAGCGCGGGCAGCGGTCGCGGGCCCTTCGCTGAGGTTCACTTGCCCTATTGCGGGTATGCGCGCAGCCGAACGCGGCACACTGACAATGGATGGTTCGACTTGCCCTGACACAGACATTCCTTGCTTGCGATCGACAGTCGCACGCTGGCGCGGGCCAACGTTAGAGCGTTGACCGCTCGCGAATGAGGTGACTTCAACGAGTCCCCGATCCACCGAAACAGACGCCTTAGTCTTGCCGACCGTGACGTGAAAGATTGTTCCCTTAACTACGGCAGCTAGAAAAGGTGTCTGAACAGTCGTGTGGGGCTGACTTCTCTTTTCAATCTCGAGGTCAATGGAGCCGACCTGCTGAAGAATCTCGGTCTTGCGGGAAAAAAAGCCAGACGTTGTGATGGAAGCGAGTGTGCTCGGTTGCAACGAGATCATTTCGGCGTCTCTCGTAAGCTGCACCCGCCCCCGAGGTCCAGTCGACAGCCATGCTTTGTTTGGAATCACATCCCCAACATGGACATCGGACCAAATCTTCCGATCGAGGGTCAACTTGACCTGATTTGTCGTTTTCGCGACATGCCAGTCGTCGTCGGCAGCTTGTGCACCACTGGAAACACACACAAATACCAGGAAAAGAAGCCTAAAAACGAATGACATTGCCCTGCCCCCCTAAATTGATAGGGATATAAAGGCACGCTTCAGTTAAGAATGATTTTAAACTGAGCTCCGGACCTAAGTCTGGTGCGCTAGCGTACACAGGCGTCGATTATCCGCGTTTTTGTAACAGCGTGGCTAAATGCTCCAAAAGCGGCTTAGTGAGGATGAAAAACCAGACCGTGGGCGGACAATTCAAATTCTGCGCTGCCGACCAAGCCGTGAGTAATAGGCCGGTGCTGACTGATCCTTCTTCCATGAAGGCGCGCCCCAGGTTCGAGGTCTAAAGCGCGATGATCAGCCAGCTGAGACATTATCCATACACATAGTGAAAATGCAATTGATGTGGTTTCAGACTAAGAAATGTTCTCACAGTGTTTGTCACGACCATACGGGCACTGCTTCGTCAAACTCTCTCGTAATTGGTGAAAACAATCGATAACGCGAGTTGGAGTTTCCCGATTGCCAACCGGCGAAGACAGGAGCGGTCAGGTGCCGCCGGACTCGTTGGCCAACATGATATCGTCTCAAGACGAACCCCGGGAAAACTGGCATTAGACAGTCTCATAAATGAGCGCGGCGATGATGATGCCAGCGCCCGCAAAATAGTCACAGCCGATAATGCCGCTGCGAGTAACAGGTACTTATTGGCTCGTCTCCGGCGGGTCCCGACGGCGTGATCCAACGCCGTCGGGCACTGCCTGCTAGGCATCAATGATGTAGACGATGGTCAGCGCATGCGGATCGACAATGACGATCCGGCCATCCGCAAGCAGGAAGAAACGGTAGCCTTCGTACGCCGGCACAATCTTTACAATTCTCGGCGGCAGCTGCTCGAGGCGAACCTTCTTCGGGATCCTCGTGCCGACGGAAATGGTGAAGTTTACCTCCCTGACCGGGGCGACGTGAACTTCCTTGATGACCTGGTGGATCTCGGTCCGCTGCTCCACCGTGACATTGACGTTGGTCTTGTTGTTGGTGGTCGTGTTGCTTACGGTCGCGTCGGTTGAATTCTTGTTGGTTGTCGCTGCGTTCTGATCCGTCGATTGCCTCGACGTGCCGCCGACTTTGGTTTGGGTCTCGGATGGGTTGGAACCCTGCATGCCGCTCTTTGAGCCTGCGGCTGCGTCGCCCGTCCCGGGCTCGGGTTTCTGTTCAGTGCTCGCACCGCCAGAGGTATCCTGCGATCCGGACCTGGCTTTCATCTCCGTCGATGTCTTGCCGGAGTCGCTTCCATCGGATGCTGAGCCATCGCTCGACGGCCGCATGGATTTCTTCTGCATGCCTGAGCCTTCACCGTCCGTCCGCTGCTTCTGGGCCTTCCCCTGCGGGCAAGCGCCCGTAGCATCATGGGTGCAATCGGTGCCAGAGGTGCTGGAGCCGGACTGTGACTGGTCAGCCTGCGAACTCGACCCGGTACCGGTCGGGCTTGTTCCGAATTGTGTTTCGGTCTGTGATCCCGATTTTGGCTTCGTGTCACTTTGAGCGCCGGCAGGCATGGTCGCGAGCGGCGAAACGCTGAGAGAGAGTGCAGCTAGGAGAGCGGCAATGTGGTGCTTCTTCATCATAGTCTCCAACAGCTGACTCCAACATCTGGGCGCGACATGACATCCCGCATAGCGATGCGGTGGATGTCGGCCCATTATTAATGATTGACGGCGATTGCCGTCCAAGGTTCAGACCTGACGGTCGTTACTGGACGACCTGGATTACCTTACGGGTCGAGGGTTCAACGATGACCCGCTCGTCGTTGACGATCGCATAGGCGAAGCCAGTTTCATCCGGGATTGGTGTGACGACGACGGTTTCGGGGAGCGCCTCACCAACCACAATCTTCTCCTTGACAACAACCTGGGTTGTCGGCGCCGGAGCTTTCTGGACGAAAGTTATGACCTTCTCCGGTGCCATCGCAGACTGTGCGAAGGCTCCACTCGCGGCCATCACTACCGGGGCTACAATGCCTGCTGTTCTGAGTTCCATGACATTTCCTCCTTTTGCAGCGGCGTATTCCTCTGTGGATCAAACCGCCAATTGAGGCCTCTGTTCCATACCCTGGACTTCAGTCGAGGACACCGCCGGACCTAAGTCGCAGGCAGCGAAAACGCCGGTCCTAATGACCCGAAAAACGGCTCAACATTCGATCGTGGACGTTCTCGAACCCGACGACCATCGCAGCAATCGCTATCGCTTTGTCACGATGGGTCGCATGCGATATGTAACCCTCCAATACCGCGACAGGACCAATCATCTGGATCGTAATCGCACTACTGTCCATATCAGGGTCGGCGGACAGTGCTGCTTGGATCGCTGCGATCGTGGAAGCAGAACTATGGCCTTGCGAGCAGCATTCTTCGTGTGTGAAGCTATCGGAACCAAACTTCATAACGGCACTCCTTCCCGGTCCTCGCTGTGGAGAACCAATCGGTGAATGCAAAACTAATCTCGCTGCAGCCCCTTTGGTTCCGCTGGTAAGACTTAGGTCCCTCCTTGTCGACGCCGACAGGCGTACAGTCTTTCCGACGGTCGGATCGTAGATCGGCTGGGCCTTAAGAAACTATTTCCGAGCTGCAGGTCGACGCCCTGCCGCGCACGCCCTATGGGGGGCGGTCCAGAATGCGGCGGACCAGAGCCAGAAACCTACGAGTTCATGGCCACAGCCGGCCGGTATCGCGTCGTCATGATCGCGAGACCGGCTGTCACTGCCGCAAGACCGGATCCCCATCCCTGCTTTGCAAAACCAAGGACACTGGACGCAGGGACCGGCCCCAAGGGTGGTGAGTAATGAGACGGGGGAAACGGTGAGTGTAGGAACAGGAAGCCGGCCGGAAGCGTCCCTCCAACATAAGGGCGTAGAGCCCGCTCCTTGGCCGTTTCGAGGCTCGAGGGTCGAGCTTTCGATCGGCTGCCTATCAATCGTGAGCCCGCCGGCAACTTTCATGCGCTGACCGCCAACTGCCGCCCCGGTCTTAATGAGCGGGCCAAAGCCGCCTGGGCAAAGTTTGCGCGAAGGTAGCCTTTCGCAAATCGCTCAGAGACAGCTTCGGTCTCAGGCCGGCAAACGAACACCATCTAGCCGACGTGAACTAGGCGATTAATGCGTACGACACGCCAGAGACCGGCCGTCCCCGGACCTAAGTCCGATATGCGGAACAAACAGAGCGCAATCGCCTTTTCCATCCACCAAATGAGAGAAGGAGAATTGAAATGAAACGCATTATCCTTGCGGCAGCAATGACCTGCATGGCTGCTTCGGCATATGCCGATGGCGCGGTCACCGGAGCCGTTGGCGGCGCTGCGACGGGTGCGATCGTTGGTGGTCCCGTCGGGGCCGGTGTCGGCGCGATCGTCGGTGGCGTTGCTGGAGCCGCGATTGATCCTCCGCCGGCCGAAGTCGTTACCTACGTACAGCAGGCGCCGGTCCCGGAACAGCCGGTAGTTGTTCAGGAGCGGGTCAAGGTCGGCGTAGTGCTGCCCTCTGATGTCGTCGTGACGCCGGTTCCTGAAAATCCGCAGTATGGTTACGTCATATTGGGTCAGGAGCGCGTCATCGTCGAACCACAGACCCGCAAGGTGGTCCAGGTCATTCAGTAGTGGCATTCGGCCCGGAAGCAGTACCTCTGGCCGAATGATCGCAGGCGCCGGTTTACCCCGGCGCCTGTTACCTTTTTTACAGATGCCGTCATCCAACGCCGCTGCTATGCGGTGCGCTTGTTGTTGATGCTCTCACCTGGGGGTGGATGCCCGCCAGGCGAAGGAGCGCCTCGCACGGTCGCTGGTAGCGCTCCGGCCCGATCAGGATCCGACTGGGGTACAACTTCAATTTCAAACGTCTCGGCGATGGGGACATCGTTTTTCCTGGTGCCTTTCGCGGAAACTGAGAGAGGGTGCGACCCGCAGATCTGTGACTAGAAGCCAGAATCAAAGACCATCACTCTGTCACGGTTCAACAAGGGAGAGTGATGAGATGGAAGTCATAGACATTTGCATGCCGGAGACATCGACCGAAGCAGCACTGCTCGACGAAATGCACCGGTTGCGGGCGAAGGTTTTCCAGGGACGGCTCGGCTGGGATGTCGCGTGTCAGGATGGCCGCGAGTTCGATCAGTTCGACGACTGCGGACCGACCTATATCCTGGTCCTCGACGAACGGGCAGGGGTCGTTGGGTCGGTCCGCCTGCTTCCAATGAGTGGTCCGAACATGTTGATGGGCGTGTTTCGTCAATTGCTGGAGGAGGGGCAGCTTGCCACCAATCCGACGATGATCGAAAGCTCAAGATTCTGTGTCGACACGTCCACGCAATCGAGCCAGCGTGGAGCAACGCACGAGGCTACATTTTGCCTGCTTGCCGGCATTATTGAATGGTGTCTACGAAACGGCTGGACGGACCTGGTGACGGCCACCGACGTTCGCATGGAGCGCCTGCTGCGGCAGCGTGGTTGGCCGATCACAAGACTGGGAGAACCCTGTCTGATAAACGAGACAAACAGCGTAGCCGGTCGCCTTGCGATCAACCGCGATACGTTCGACCTGTTGCGGCCAATGTCTTACCGTTCAAGACTCTCGCCAACCACCCGCAAAGCTGCATAGCCTAGATAGATGGTTCGCCCACGTTGTGGCGAGCCATCAAGAGCCGAGAACAGGGCACACCCGAAATCAGACCAGACGCATTGACGTCGCGACGCACAGTGCCTCCTGCAGGTTCCTGACGCCCAACTTTGCTCTGACATTATCGAGGTCGAACCTGACAGTATGGTAAGAATGCCCGGTGATCGACGAGATTTCATGCATTGGCATTCCAGTCGACGCCCACCGCACACAGAGTGCTTCGCGATCGGTCAGACCGGGTTTGCGCATCATGGTCGGGTGCGAGGAATTTCTAAAGCGGTGATGCAGGAAGGCCACCGCAGTCGCAGCCAGGGCAATGTCGGAGGCCACGACATCATGTGGCGGTCCTTTCGATGACGTCGCAAATGTCAGCATGGCGACCTGGCCGTATCCTGTTGTGATCGGGATTGTCAGGCCGTTCCGGATCCCAAAGTCCGACGCCTGGTCCCAGAAACCTCGCTGGTCGGCGTTCGCGATTTTTCGTTCGGAATCGACAGACCATCTGAATATCTGCATCAAGCGCTTTCCCATGGTGACGATAGGATCAACGATCATGTACGAGCGATCGAAGTAGAGTGACTGCCATTCGGGTGCGTAGTTCGAGATCGCAAAATTTTGAGCGGTTGCCGCGCGCAGGCTGAGATAGGCAAAACTATCATATCCGTTGCGCTTGGCGACGCGCCCGATGGCCTTTTGAAGTGCGGGCTCAGACCCGATCGAGAAGGCGCAGTCGATAACACTTGCAAGTAGGGTCCGTGAACTCATCCCATCTCTCTCCCAAGTTATGACACGGTGACAGGACACCGTCGAGCGAGCTGGAAAGACATTGCCAGCGAACGCAGTTCGACCATGCCATTGATAACTTCCCCGGCTAAATATATTAATTTTGATATGAATATCGTCGCCTAGCACGAGCTTCAACACGCGCGCAAAGCCGCAACAAAACTTAACAAATCCAGGGGCGAGGTCTGCCTAGTCCGATGTGACGTCGACGACCAGTATGTACCCACCAAGCCGGACCGTCTTGAGCAGTGTCGGACTATCACTGTGCGGTTCGAGCTTTTGCCTCAACCGGCTGACATGTACATCGATCGTGCGGGTGACCGGGCCTGCAAGCCCGGTGTGCGTGAGCGAAAGGAGCTCTTCACGCGTCATGACGCGGCCAGGGTTTCGACAGAAGGTCAACATCAGATCGAACTCCGCTGAGGTGAGATCGATGGTTGTTCCCTTCAGGTCTCGCAGGACCCGCTCTCGAGGGTGAAGGACAAACGTGCCAAAACGAATGACCCTCGGGTCCACACGATGACTGAGCGCATAGGCGGCGCGGCGCAACAGCGCCCTGATCCGTGCCTGACATTGCGACACGGCCAGAGAGGCGGAAAAACAGTCGTCGACTCCGACATCAAATGCCAACTCGATCATATCGTCCCGGTCCCCTGGAAGAATGACGATCAATGGAATGTCGCTCGTTGCGCGAACTTGCTCGCACAGTTGAAGGCCGGCCTCGGCGTCGCCTGACGCAACGATGATGACGAGGTCAACACGGGCCGAGATCAGCAGGCGTCTGAGTTTGAGGAGTGAGGACACCTGGATAGCATCCAGTGACATGGCTCGAATGGCCGAGGCCAGAACGTCATCTGGTGCTGAGCTTTCCGCGGATAGCAGGGCGACACCGACTTGCGGGCCGGCGCTTGAAGAGGCGTCATCCAATATGGCTTCCAGTCGGTGCACGTGCCGGTCACAGCGATCGGCGCTGTACCTATAGTTGCACTCATGGCGACTGGCGCCAACTCTCAGATTTGATAGTAATGGAGCGGCATTGCCAGACTATCTGTGGCGTACGCCGCCCTCACGTTCTTCGAGTGCCAGTATCTTGGCTTGCCGGCTACCTGGGCAGCCTAGCTTCGACAGGCGGCACCCGGCACATGAAGATGGCCTGAATTTTCCATTCTCGGTGCCTGAGATATCGTGCGAGAAGGGGAGTTCGGTTTGGTCTGAGCGTTTGCACATCGTTGATCTCTCCGTCATCTGGTCTGCAAACGGATCGTGCGCCGACCGGTGCTCAAACACCAATCGAGATAGGTGTGTATTCATCCGGGCACGCTATCAGTCTGACGGCCGCGTCTTTCGAGGTTTTCACGAATGAAAGCGAGGCGATCGGCCGCGATCGTCGCTCATCATCTCGACACTGCCTTTTTCACCACTGACCTCGGTCGGCCACGACGGCCAGCCTAAGCGGAGGACCTTCTTGATTGTCGCTGGTTGTCCAATCGGACGCCAATGCTACCGGGACATTCACCCGACAACCATCGTCGGGAAAAAGCCCCCAAACCCGAATTGATCTCGAATACCTGTGCCCAACTCAATGTGGTCAGTTTGCCCACAGGGACTGTTTCGCCTGGTCCCAACGGACAGGAAGCAGGCGATGACATCCCGTATTCCAATCGTTTGTGCCTTCACCGGTGCACGACATCTGGAGCTGGTCCCGGGGACACGCAGAAAAGGTCTGGTTTCTCGCCCCGCTCTAGGCATCGATACAATTCTTAATCCTCCGGTTGCAGAGAGCGATTGAACCGCATTCGACCTCGTGAGATCGTCCGGCCATCTGTTCAACACGTGAGCCCATACCAACGATGCGACCGACAATAATTATCGGATCGCGGGACCCTGGCGTATTTTCAGCAGTCGTCCAGGTTCTCGAGCGATCGGGCCTAGCCACGGTCTTTCGTCGAACCGCGCCAGAAACCGTAGCCGCAGTGAGACGGCTTGACGTCGACGGCGTGCTGATAGACGCGCGACTACCTGCTTCTGTGACGGCCTGCAGGGAAATTCGCGACAGCCGAACCTCAAGTCGCCTTCAGCTGGTTGTCGTAGTCTCGCGGCTGGGCAGCAGCCAGCGTCGAACCTATCAAAACGCCGGTGCCAACCGCGTGTTTGCCGCGTCCAGTGCTGCGCGCCAGATCGCGTTTTCGTTGGCTCCTGAACGGCGACAGGTGCAGCTTTCCTATGGCGGAATTTCGCTCGATCCCGCTCTTTGGCGCGTCTGGCATGACGGCGCAATGATTGAGCTTCCTCGCATCGAATTCCTTATCTTGGATCTTTTCTTGCGTCATCCAGGCCGTGTGTTTTCGAGGCGTGAGATCATCGCCAGATGCTGGCCAAGCGATGTCTTCGTGGACCCGAGAACTGTCAATGTTCACATCGCTACACTGCGCAGGCTGCTCGGACCGGGGTCTCACGGCAATCCGATCCGCTCGGTGCGTAGTCTCGGTTACGGGCTGGCCGGTACCCAAGATGGAGGTGAGGCGTGATGATCAAGCAAAGACTGGACACGGTGATCGTCAACGGGCGTATCGTCACGGGAGACGGTGTAACCGAGATTGAGACCGGAAACGTTCTGATCGGCGGCCAAGCGATCGTGGACGTTATCACGGGCGTGATCGATCGTCCCACGAATGCCCAGGTCATCGATGCCACGGGTTGTACGATCCTGCCGGGTATCATTAACGGTCACGCCCATGGATGTACCGTCGGACCCACCATGCCAAGCGGGTCCCGCCCCTTTGCGCCAAGTGATATCGAATACCATCTCAACCGCCATCTCCTCTCGGGCACGACTACCCTTCTCAATGTGTGCGGGCTTGCACTGATGGATGAGATCGCGATGACACCCAATGATCATCCGCTCGAGGTGGCGGTCTCGACAGCTCATACCCCCGCCAATCTCGCAGCCGCAATCGCGATTGATGGTGCCGGGCTGGGTGGACGCCACCACAAGATGACGATCGAAGCCATGATCAAGGCCGGTGCTAAGGCTCTGGGCGAGGCAGGGGGTGGCCAGACGCTCGGTGGTGGCGCTCAGGATTACCGCTTCATTCCTGACGCTGTTCACGAAGCGACGGCCATCCGCATCCATCCAAATCTGGCACGCGCGCTGAAAGAGGCAGTTGTTGGCCGCAAGCTCGACCATCCCATTGCGGACCTCAAGGCGGTCGACCACCTCTTGCAGGGTTCGGTGCTTCGTTCTGTGATCGATGCTCCAGCGCTAGCTGATCTCGTGCGCGCCACGGTCATGCCACCCGTGTCGCTTTCCTTGCAGGGTCTCGCAGAGATCGCTGAAGCCTCCAGTCGCTTTGGGTTGCCGGCGATATTCCACAATGCGACGCCGACGGCAGATACGCTGATGAGCCTGACTGTCACTCATCCCAAGGCGCGAATGATCGCGGCTCACAGCAATCATCCGTCATTCGAGCCTGAAGAATGTGTCTCTGTCGCGCGAGCGCTGCGCTCAAGTGGGGTAACCATCGACGTGTCGACACTTGATTGCATTTCCACGCGCTGGCGCAATCAGCCGACGAACCTCGATCGTCTCGTCTCAGAAGGACTTGTCGATACATTATCAACGGATTTTGCCGGCGGAGACTGGGACTCAATCCTGGATGCAATCAATCGAATGGTCCGGCTCGGCCAATCGAGCCTCGCCCAGGCCGTTGCCCTCGCCACCGGCAACGTCGCTAGCGCCTTGCCGGAACTTGCCTCGGACAGAGGACTGATCGCGTCTGGACGGCTTGCCGATATCGCGATCGTTGAAGGGCACAATCTGTCAAGGGTAAGACATGTGATCAAGAAAGGCAGGGCCGTCGTATGCAACGGCGCCATCTGCGACCGTCTTCAACGGCGCCAGCAGCGTCGATCGATATGAACGCGCGGTAACGAAATTCAGCCGGGAAATTCCGCCGACCACTCTGTCTACGATCACAACTGAATTTCAGCCGTGATGAATTTCCTGTCCTCGGGTTTCAATTTCCATCTCGATTACGAGGCGGAGCTTGCTTCACGCCCGAGGTTCGCCGGCGATGCGACTTCGGCAACTAACGTCATGATGAGTTTTCCGTTGGTCGAAGGCGGTGCCCGCAGTTTCCTCGACAAACTAGCGCAAAAAAGCGTCAACAATCTAATGAGCTTTGATTGTATTGCCTAGACACTCCTTTTGACATGCCAACGCAGCAGCCGTCCTCCAGACTACGTGATGGAACACGAGGGGTGGACCAACGTTTCCACTTGCCAACAGAAGGAGGACTGAAAATGGAAGACCGTGAGCAGCAACAGCGCGAACGAGCGTACAGGATTTGGGAGGAAGAAGGTCGGCAGGAAGGCCGGGATCTCGATCATTGGCATCGCGCAGCAGAACAAGGCCAAGACAACGACAGCGAGGCCGCGGACGTCACCCAAGCCAAACAGGACGCAAACGGTGCGTTCAATGGCCAAAAGAGTGGCCGAACGGAACCCGACATGCGCCCGCCATCGATATCGAGCGCCTGACTGATGGGGCAAAATCTCGGTGCAGGCTCTTTGACGAACTTGCACCGAGTTGTCATCTCGATCGATACGCTATTTCACAAAATCGACTTCGACGCCTGGTTTGACCATGCTCGCGAGTTCTTCGACGTCCCAGTTCGTCAACCTGACGCAACCATGCGATCCAGCCTTGTCGATCTTGTTGGGTTCTGGCGTTCCGTGGATGCCATAGGTAGGCTCTGACAGATCGATCCACACACTACCGACTGGATTGTTCGGTCCGCTCGGGAGAGTGAGCTTTCGGTTGTTCTTGCCTTGCTGAAAGTTGACTTTGGGGTTGTATTCGTACTTCGGGCTGCGAGCGACACCATTTATCTTGTGGCGGCCTTCAGGGGACGGGTTGTCTTCGCTGCCAATCGTCGCCGGGTATGCAGCAATGATTGATCCGTCCTCGGCAAATGCGATAACTTCGCCCGAGCCTCTGCGCGCTTCAATTCGCTTCACCGCACCCGCCCGCGGTGCACCTATGATAGCAACGGCAATCGTTTCACCGGATGCGAATCTCGATCCTGGGTTCAGCGTCCGCAGCAGGTCGATATCCATGTGAAACCGCTCTGCAAGCTTCTCCTCGACGCTGGTGTAGCCGAGATGTTGCATCTTAGCTTGTTGAGCATAATCCTCTGGGATGGTCTCGACCAGGTTTGCGAGATCGTCTGGCTCAATTGTGTATGGACCGATGACCTGCTGGCGGTCATCCAGGCGCATGACCACCTCTTTGTCGAGCTTGCCGTCTACCGGCAGTCCCTGCATGCTTTCGAAAGCCGCGATTGCTTTTTTCATGTTGCCGCCGTCCAGACCATCGATGACACCGGGGGACGCGCCTGCTCGGTCAAACAGGACCTGAATACGGATTATCGCAGGGTTTGGTAGCGGGTCGGCCTCCGCCGGACGACCGGTCTCCAATAGACTGACGTCCGAACGATTGATGATGTCCGGGGTCAGCTCCTGCGCATTAGCGCTGTTGAAGAACGGAAGGATGGCTAAGTAGCTGAGTGCGAGCATCTTTTTCATGCCAGTGAAAGCACGAGATAGGCGTTTTGTTCCCTGCGAGCTCGTAGCCGAGCTGGTATGGCGTACTAGGACGATCTTTCACTAACGCCAGTTATGAGACCAAGTGAAGAAAACGCGGTGTCCACGGCCCTGAGAAGAACCTCGCGGGATGCTGGTTTCAGTACCCACTGACCTCCTCGAGCATCATGTCGCTTGATCGTCGTCACATAGTCGTGGGCATAGACGATGAACGGTACGCTTTTCGATCGCAGAAGCTCGAATACTTCCCGACAGCGTCCGTCGGCCAAATGAGGATCGACGATCGCAAGTGCCGGAGTATGTGTGGCAAGCCATGTCATCGCGTACGTGCAGTTTCCCCCAACGTGGACGTCGATGAACCCAGCCTGGCGAAGACAGTGTTCGACTTCGTGCGCTATCAGGAGGTCGTTTTCCAAGAGAAGGACGCGTGTCTTATTTTCCATGGCATTGCCGATCGAGCTCGCGTCACACGCGTGAGCCTGGTGAATGCGTTTTTGGATAGGGCTGAACCTCAGCTAAGTGCTCGCAAAGAATTCTGCTAATTCTCAATTGGATTCTGTGGGGTGCAGCCTGTGATGTTCAACCCGCCACGACCGAACCGGTTCCACTCGGGTTCCGAACATTGAAGGTAAATTACGATGAGGCTGGACCCCAAAATGACGCTTGCGTTTCGTGCCGGGCATGCATGCCGGCGCCGTCATGGGCCGTGAAACCATGGGCCAAGTCGTCGAGGCCGGCCGAGGCAACTCGAAGCTCACGGTAGGTGACCGCATCGTGGTCCCGTTCACGATGTCCTGCGGCGAATGCCGGCAGTACAAGTGGGGCCAGCTTTCGCTCTGCGAGCGATCCAACCCGAACGGTGCGGAATAGGTCAAGGAGGTCGGCCACCAGCGGTGGCGCGAACTCTGTTATGAAGAAGCCCACGGCTATGGATCGACTACGACCGGCAGCACGATGGACCATGACATGAGCGATGGCTGCAAAGCCGATGCGTGACCATCTGGCGCAGTTCCTTCCCAACCCGGTGGCTGCTGGAGAGAAGCTGCGGAGGTATGCGACGCCGTTATGGGAGCATGGTTGAACGGGGAGTGAGCGCGACGGTTTCTTGCCGAAAAAATGGCGCCTCCGGCCGTCGTTAAGCCACCGGACGAACGCTCGGCCCTTCACGCCTAAGGAAATCGACGAAACCGCGCATTCCTGCTCCAAGGTGGCGATGCCGCGGATAGTAGAGGCACAGGCCCGGGTAGGGCGGCGTCCAGTCCGCCAATACCTGCGTGAGCCGTCCATCGGCTAACGCGTCCTCTGCCATCCATCGCGTGACGTAGGCTAGGCCGCAGCCGTCCAGAGCCGCGGCCAGAAGAAGTCTAGATTGATCGACCACAAGATTGCCGGTCGTCGCCACGACGAAGTCCTCGCCGCGACGCTGGAATTCCCAACGATAGATGGTCCCGCCCGCCATGCGAAGCTGAACACATTGATGCAGTGCGAGGTCCGACGGGGCGTCGATAACCGGCGAACTTCCTAGATAACCCGGCGCCCCCACCACGATGTGCTGCTGGTCCGAGCCGATCGGGACTGCGATCATGTCGCCGGGGACGAGTTCGGCCGGCCGGACGCCGCAGTCGAAACCTCCTTCCGCAATGTCGACCAGTCTTCCCTCTGAGCGGAGTTCGAAGCGCATTGCCGGCTGAATTCTCATGAAGCGGGTCAACAGAGGCATCAGCACTTGTTCGGCCGCATTGGCTTCGCAATTGATCCGCACGAGTCCTGACGGCGATGCGGCCTGTTCGTGAAGCTCCTCGACCGCCAGGCCTATCTCTCCGATCGCGGGCAAGAGTCGCTCAGCGAGCCGTCGACCCAGATCGGTTAGCGAGACGTTGCGCGTCGACCGGTGGAAGAGCCTCACTCTCAGACGTCTCTCTAGCGCAGCGACCGCGTGGCTCAATGCGGACGCTGTCTGGTCTAGCGTCCTCGCGGCAGCGCGGAAACCTCCGTGTTCCGCGACGGCAAGGAACGCCGCCAGCTCGCCGGGCGGTAGCGAACTCACTGTACGAATTATCTCATCAGTGCGTGTGGTATTCGTCATCTAGTTCACAAATGCCACGTGCTTATCTTCCGGACAAGCCAAATGTCTGAAGGAGCATGACAATGACATCACCTATCCCGTTTGGAGCCTCGTCGACCGCCGTGGAAGTACTGAACGGAGTCGATCTTACCGGGCGGAACGTCATCGTGACAGGAGGAGCAGGAGGTATCGGGCTTGAGACAAGCCGTGTTCTTGCAGCAGCTGGGGCAGCCGTTACGATCGCGGCACGCCGCCCGTACGATGCGGAGAGGACCGCCGCAGAGTTGAACCAAGCAATGCCCGAGGCTCGCCTGCGGGTTCGCCACCTCGACCTTGCGGATCTGTCGTCCGTCCAAGCATTCGTCGAAAGCTGGAACGAGCCACTGCACATCCTCGTCAACAACGCGGGCGTCATGGCCATTCCCGAACTGCGACGGACTGCGGAAGGGCGGGAGATGCAGTTCGCAACGAACTATCTCGGCCACTTCGCGCTCTCGCTCGGCCTACGAGCTCACCTCGCGAAGGCCAACGGGAGCCGTATCGTTAATGTCGCGTCGACCGGCAACCTGTTCGCGCCGGTGTTTTGGGACGACCCGGATTTCAACTTCATTCCCTACGATCCGCTGCTTGCCTATGCACAGTCGAAAACGGCCTGTATCCTTATGTCGGTCGGTTTCGCGAGGCAGTGGGCCAGCGACGGCATCACGTCGAACGCTCTCAATCCCGGAGCGATCGCTACCGGACTACAGAAGCACACCGGTGGTCTGAGGACACCCGAGCATCTGCGTAAGACTGTTGCGCAGGGGGCGGCGACATCCGCACTTCTGGCGGGCTCGCCGCTTTTGGAGGCTGTTTCCGGCAGATACTTCGACGATTGCCAGGAGGCCCGGGTGGTCGACGAGCGCGGATCGGCACCCTTCAGCGGTGTGGCGCGGTATGCCGTTGACGAGGAGAACGCAGCCCGCCTGTGGATGATGGCTACCCAGCGGATGTTAGCCGATAGGAGTTGACGCTCAATGCCCCGTCACCATGTTGGTCGACAGGGCGTCAAAGGCTGCCTGTGATGGTCGTTGTCTTTGCCGGTAGGCTAACCTCGCGCCGAGCCGGTTGAGAGCACTCATCGCGGCGATCGCAATCAGATCGACGAGGTCCGTCGGCTCGAAGGCGGCCGCAGCGAACGCGCGCCTCGTTAGATGCCTTGGTCTGGTCGACGTTCGTTACCCTCTCGGTCGAGGTTCAGGTGATCAGGACTGGTACTCGCACTCATCGTAGGCCTAGGGCTTGCGAGCAGTCGTCAAGACGGTGTCGTCGGTGTCGACGACGAAGACGGCGAGTAGTTTGGCAGGCTCGGTCTTGCTGGCATTGGCGCTGACGTCGTGGTGGTCGCCCGGCATCTCGGTGAAGTTCTGGCCGGCGACGAACGTTGTTGCCTCACCGCCGTTCACCGCACTGAGAATCGCGCCTTCAAGCACGGTCGCATAAATCAGGGCGGACTTCGCATGGGTATGAGCGGAACTATAGCCACCGGGGCCGTACTCGACGAGGACGCCCTTGACGCTCTTGCCTGGAACATCGGGGAGGGGATGTTCGTAAACCAGGGTCACCTTTGCGTCTTTCGTATCGTATGCAAGACCTGGCTTCGTGACGTCATGAGCGGAGGCTGCCGTCAACGAAACCGCAAGCGCCATAGCCGTGTGGAGGATGGTTTTCATGGTATTTCTGCGTCTCCTTAGGCCTGAAGCCATTCGGCGATCGTGATCCGTCCCTCGATGTAGTCTCCGCCGGGCACCAGCGAACCGGTCACCACTGGAGCGCCGAAATAATCGACGGCGGCGTCGGAGCTGACCGGGCTGTGATCGCCCTTGGTCTCGACGTAGGTCCGGACGAAGGATTCGAACGAGCCGTAATCGAGCTCCTCGCACCAACCCCGACGCTGGCATGTAGCGGAAACATGAAATGATGGGTCGACCAGGAAGGCCGACCATGCGAGGGAACCCTACCAACACGCGCCTTCATGCGTGGTTAGGCATGATAACGCCGCTTGGCGTTCAGGACCCTCAGCGTCCTCTTCTGATCGGCAAGTACCTGCGGGTACGGCGATTCAGCAAGCGGCTAACCGGCGAATTAACTGCGCCTTGGCGACTGTTTCGTCCGGCATCTCAAGACGATGCGCATTCCTACCAGCGATATTCAAGGCAGGTGGGTTAAGGTTTCCAGAAAGGCGCGGACCGCGGGGTTGGATCGCCGGCTCTGGGGCCAAACCGCTGTGATATTGTTTCGGTTTACGGCGTATTGCGAAAGGACCGGGACAAGCGCTCCGCGCCTGACCCAGGCGTCCGCCATGAAGCTGGTTGCCATCCCGATACCGGCGCCTGCGGCAATCGTTGCGAGCACCGCTTCGCTGGCATCGACAACAATACCGGACCTTGGTGCGACCTCGATTTCCTTGTCGCCGATGCGGAATGCCCAACGGAACATCTGACCAGTACTCTGGTAGCGAAGGCTTACCGTTTCGTGTTCGTGCAACGTGTCGGGATGAGACGGCGCACCACGCTCTTCCAAATAGCTGGGCGAGGCGTAACAGCACAGCCGGTGTGGAGCGAGACGGCGTGAAAGAAGGCGTGAGTCTGGCAGATCTCCTATGCGGACCGCTACGTCAATGCCATCCTCGATGAGATCGACCATGTGATCGCTCAGCCGCAGATCGATGGTTACTTTTGGATGCCGCTTGCGAAATTGCGCAAGCGCCGGAGCGATCACGTGCAGACCAATTGGCAAAGAGGCGGCGATACGCAGCGGGCCTGCGGGGCCGCTACGAGCGGCTTTCGCCGCCTGTTCGATATCCTCGGCATCTTGGAGAAGCCGAAGCGCGCGCTCATGCAGGTCGCGTCCTTCAGCCGTCAGCGTAAGTGATCGCGTGGTGCGGGCAAACAGTGACACGCCCAACTGCCGCTCCAGCCGCTGAATGCTCTTGCTGATCGCCGACGGCGAGATGGAGAGCGAGCGTGCAGCGGCCGTGTAACTTCCAAGCGAGCCGGCGCGGGCAAACGCAATGAGGCCTGTCAGTCGATCAAAGCCGATTTGTTCCGTCATGGCACTATTAAAGCGAATTATCCCCGCATTATCAACTAAGGGAAACGGCCATATCTTTGTCTCGAAGACGATTTTGAAGCGAGGCAATAGATGACCGAGATAATGAAAGCCGTACGACTGCACAGGTTCGGTGGTCCCGACGTTTTACAATATGAAGATGCGTCTCGCCCGACCATATCGTCAGACGAGGTCCTCGTCCGTGTCCACGCTGCAAGTCTCAATCCGCCGGATCTCTATCTGCGGGACGGCTACCGAGCCCTTCCGCCGGAGTGGCGACCGAGCTCAACATTTCCCCTCGTCCTCGGCACCGATATGTCTGGCGTCGTGGCAGCGGTTGGGGAACGCGTGTCAGGATTTCGCGCCGGAGACGAGGCCTACGCGATGGTTCGCTTTCCTGAAGACCTGATGCACGGGAGCAGCGCATACGCGCAATATGTGAGCGTTCCCGCGTCGCAGTTGGCGCTCAAGCCTCTCGGTATCGACCATATTCAGGCGGCTGGTGCGCCGATGTCGCTCCTGACAGCATGGCAATTCCTCGTTGATCTCGGTCACGATGCGCCCAATCCGTTCCAGACCTTCAGGCACACCCCAGTCTCGCTTGATGGCAAGACGGTTCTGGTCAACGGGGCGGGGGGCGGAGTTGGACATCTTGCCGTCCAGATCGCCAAATGGAAAGGCGCAAAGGTCATTGCCGTCGCCTCCGGTAAGCACGACGCTCTTTTGAGGGATTTGGGCGCTGACGTCTTTGTCGATTACTCAAAGGTCGCCGCAGAAACCGTGGTAAACGACGTCGACCTCGTGCTCGACGCCGTTGGCGGTGCGAATATGGAACGCTTTCTCGATGTCATCAGGCCGGGCGGCGCCCTTTTTCTCGTGAACCCCTTGGGTTTTGCCGGCCATACAAAGGCAGTCGAGCGGAAGATTACCGTGTCAACGACACAGGTGCGCTCGAACGGCGCTCAGTTGGCGGAGGCTGGCCGCCTGCTTGACGACGGAACCATCCGGGTGGTGATCGACAGTACCTATCCGTTGGCCGAGGCATCAGCCGCACATCAGCGTGCCTCAAGCGGCAGCATCCAAGGCAAGATCGTACTACTTGTCTCTTGATGTTCATCCATGCGTACAGCCGCCTGATCTGCCAGCTCTCGCGATCAGGCCGCCGACAAAGAGGTGCCTCATGCTCATCGTAGCGGGTTACATTTACGTGGACCCGACTGATCTCAACCAGTTTCACGACGACCTGAATGCGCTGTCCGTCGCGACGAGGAAGCGTATCGGGAACATTTCATATAGCGCGGCAATCGATGAACCGGGAGTCGGGCGGCTCTTGGTTTTGGAGCGCTGGGCAGATGAATGCGCGCTACGCGCGCATCTTGAAGCGGCTGATACGATCTCCTTCGTCGATCGCTGGAGCGGCCGGATGAGGAGCGATATCCGCATCTACGACGCATCCAACGAACGCGCTCTGACGGAGCTCTAGGGTGTATTTCCGGGAGTGCTAGCGTGCATCGTAGTGGTCACCGAACCGCAGGCAACTTCGAACGCACGCCATCGGTTGTCTTGAAACCGCCTGCGACGGCAAATCTTTGGTGCTGTCGACGACAGCCGGATGGAAACGACCTTCGATATAAACACGAAAAGGTTGCGACGCAGGGCACCGGCGCCGGCGGGGCCGAGCGCACATGGCTGCTGCAAATACAGCAAGCAGTCCATGCCATGCGCGATCCGCGTTCGAGGGGTGGACCCTGGCAACTAACCTAGTCCTTTACCGGCTCGCCCAGTGTATGCATCAGTCTGTTCGCCCAGCCGAAGATCGCTGACGACAGGACAAGATCGAGGGATTCGAGCTCAGAAAGCCCGACGTCAGCGAGATCCTGGGCGTCTTCCTGTGTGGCTTTTGGAGGCGTCTTTGACAGATGTGCCGAAAAGTCGAAGATCGCCTGCAGGTGCTCGTCGAGTTCCGCGTCGAGTTCGTCCTTAAAGACCGCGTCGATGACGTCGGTACGTTTGGTATAGTTGATGAACCGCGATGCATGGACGGCGGCACAGTAAACGCAACGGTTGACGACCGACGCCGCTGTGGCGCCGAGTTCGCGCTCACCAAGCGAAAGTCCGTCCTTGCCGTACATGATCAGGTTAAACAAAGGCGAGCGAACCGCAAGCGATTCAGGATCGTGCGCAAGTGTCAGCACGTAAGTCGAGATGCCCTTGTTGGAAGGCGTGACCTGCATGGCCTCGCGCTGCTCTTCGGTCGCAGTCTCAATATCGACAGGAACGACATAAGGCTGCCAGCGAGGAACAGTTGTGGTGAAGCTTTGGACTGTCTCGCTCATTTTCCTGCTCCGATCAGTGTCAGGCCGGCAATGACGCGCACCTGATAATTTACGAAGGCGGCAAGCTCCGACAGGCGGACGATGTCGGCGTCGGTAATACCCGCGCTTCGCAATGCTTCAATGTGACCGCGCGTGGCTTCTCGCGGCGCCACGGTAAGGCGGTCTGCGTGGCGGACGATCTCCAAAGTGCGTGGATCGTCGACGTTGGTGCCCGGTTGCGCCAGCAATGCCGTCTCTTTTTCCGCGGCGCGCTTGACCAATGCGTCATAGTGGTCGGCGAGCGCCTCGTTGTGATTGTGCCGCGCCATGCGCGCCGCAAGTGCTGCGCGCAATCCATGCGATAGCCCGCCAGGGTCGCGAGGTAGCAGTACGGCGTCATGCGCAGCCTCACTGAGGCGCAAAATCTCCCTGCGCTTCTCCATCGCTTCGGCCAGCGCCGAGCCAGGTTTCACCTCGGCAAGCGTTTCTATGAGTGTCAAAAGAGGCTCCTTTGCTTTCGCTGGAGATAAACCAACAGGTCTCGCAGACTCCATGTCAAATTAGCATGAGGTGCTCCATATCATGCGAAATAATTATTTATTCTCAAGTGCATTTATAGAAAACTCATGCTTTAAATGCATGACAGACAATGGTTGATGTGTGATATGCATAGTAGCTCATTTGACATTCGCCAACTTGAGGCCTTCGCGGCTGTGATGTCCGCGGGCTCCGTCACCGGAGCTGCGCGCCTGCTCGGTCGGTCGCAACCGGCCGTCAGCAGGCTTATACAGGACCTGGAGGCGGAGCTCGGCTACGCGCTGCTGCATCGAAGCAGTGGACGCATTCAGCCGACAGCGAGGGGCCTGCGTTTTCATGCCGAGGTCGAACGGCATCTTGCAAGCCTCATTCACATCCGCGAGCGGGCCGAGGCGATTGGACGTGACGAGCCGTCGACACTGACGGTCGCGGCGACCCCATCGCTGGCAGCGGGCATCCTCCCGCAGGCTTTGGCAGCGCTCCCCGCCGATCTCATCCCCCGTCATCTGCATGTCCAGTCGCTGGCAGCCGAGAACGTGGTCCAGGCGGTGATCGCGCGTTCGGCGGATCTCGGCATATCGAGCTTGCCGCTCGAACATCCAGGCCTTGAGATCCACTGGATTGCCGAAGCGCCTTGTGTTGTGGCCATCAGAGCCGATGATCCGCTTGCCAGTGAAGACATCGTTCGCCTGTCGGATATTGCCGCTCACCGGGTGATTACGCTCGCCAACCCATACCGTCTGCGCCACCGCGTCGACGAGGCGCTGGAGCGCGCCGGCGTTGCCCCCGAACGGATCATTGATGTTAACGCATCGCTGACGGCGATGTCGCTCGTCCGCGCCGGTTTGGGTGTCGCAATCGTTGAGCCAGCCACCGTCTGCGGCGTGCCGTTGGAGGGCGTCGTCATGCGCAGGCTCGACCAACAGATTTCGTTTTTGTTCGGAGCGATTTCTGCCGCAGCAGTGCCGCTTACACCGACGGTTTCCGCCGTCATAGACGCCGCGCGAGTCCAGTCGCTCACGATGCCCGGCTGCCGTCTGCTGGAAGTAAACGGCAGCGATGCGCTGGCCGACAGTGTCTACGGGCAAGCCACCATTTCAAAGGGAACGCTGCCATGAGCGATCTTTCCGCACATCCTGACAATCTCGCCGGGTTGGAAGAGCGCCTGCGCCAGGATCTCTCCTGGCTGGAGCTGCCGGCCAAATCCTGGGTTCCCATGCGCGACGTCAATGGCCGGCAGGTTGTCGATGTCGTTGTCATCGGGGGAGGGATGGCTGGCCTCGTAGCCTCGGGAATGCTGAAGCGTCTCGGCGTCGCCAATCATCTCGTCCTTGACAAGGCTGCGGCGGGGCAGGAGGGGCCGTGGGTTACTTTCGCACGCATGCGAACCCTGCGTTCGCCCAAACAACTCACCGGTCCAGCAATGGGTCTACCCGCGCTCACATTTCGCGCATACTACGAAGCGCGCTTTGGCCGCGAGGCCTGGGTCGGGCTCGACCGTGCGCCGCGCGAGATCTGGATGGATTATCTGATCTGGTACCGGAAAGTGCTCGAGTTGCCAGTGCGCAACGGCGTTTCCGTCGACAGTATCATTCCGCGCGAAGATGGTATGCTCGATATCACCTGCCATGAGGGCAGTGACGAGCAAATGATTGTTGCCCGCCACGTGGTCCTCGCAACCGGGCGCGATGGTCTCGGCGGTCCGTTCGTTCCCGAGATTGCAAAGAGCATTGACTGCCGGTTCTGGGCTCACACGGCTGATGAAATCGACTTTGGATCGCTGCGCGGCAAGCGGGTGGGCGTGATCGGGGCAGGTGCCTCGGCCATGGACAACGCGGCAAGCGCGTTGGAAGCGGGTGCGGCCCGTCTCGACATGTTCGTGCGCCGCAAGACGCTTCCAGCCATCAACAAGTTCACTGGCATCGGCAGCCAGGGCGTCGTCCATGGTTTCGCCGGCCTGCCGGACGAATGGAAGTGGCGCTTTTTGGACTACGCCATGGGTCAGCAGACGCCACCGCCGCGTCCAAGTGTACTTCGCGTCAGCGCCTTCGAACACGCCCGCCTCCACCTCGACAGCCCGATCAACGTCCTGCGCCAGGAAGGTGATCATATCGTCGTCACCACGCCGCGTGGCAGCTATTCCATCGACTTCCTGATCTTTGGAACAGGTTTCAAGATCGATCTGACCAACCGGCCGGAACTCGCAAGCTTCGAACCGCACATCCGGCTTTGGCGCGACCGCTTCCCGACGCCGCCGGGCATGGCAAACGGTGAGCTTGAGGGTTCACCTGATCTCGGAGAGGCTTTTGAGTTTCTCGAAAAGGCACCGGGGTCGTGTCCGACGTTACCCAAGATCCACTGCTTCAACTTCCCGGCGACCCTGAGCCACGGCAAGCTAACAGGCGACATTCCAGCAATCAGCGAAGGTGCTGACCGCCTGGCGCGTGGAATCGTCAGGTCGCTCTTTGTTGAGGACCGTGAAGCCCACTTTGCCAACCTCCAGGCCTTCGACACACCGGAACTCCTGGGCGACGAGTGGGCCGACGCCGATATCGGAACGCTTTCCGAACTAACTTCCCAGAGGAACTGAGACCCGCCATGCTCGAGATCAAGAACCTTAAGCTATCCTATGGGAGCACCCAGATCCTGAACGGCGTCGATCTCTCCGTGAAACGAGGCGATGTCGTTTCGATCATCGGCCCTAGCGGGACCGGCAAGACGACACTGCTGAAGTGTATCAATCATCTCGCCAAGCCGGCATCAGGAACCATCGACTTTGATAACATCAAGATGGATTTCGCGCGACCCGACAAGGCCGCCGTCCAGGCGATCCGCCTGCGCACGGCGATGGTGTTCCAGCAATTCAATGTCTTCAAGAACATGACGGTCATCCAGAACGTGATGGATCCGCTGGTCGTCGTGCAAGGCAAGTCGAAGGACGAAGCCCGCGCTATCGCCTTGCAGGAGTTGGAGCGGGTTGGCCTCTCGAACAAGCTCGACAATTATCCGTCGCAGCTTTCCGGCGGCCAGCTGCAGAGAACGGGCATCGCAAGGGCGCTCGCGGTCAAGCCCGATGTCATGCTCTTTGACGAGCCGACCTCCTCGCTCGATCCTGAACTCGTCAACGAAGTGCTGAAGGTGATCAAGGACGTCACGTCGTCTGGCATTACCTCGCTTCTCGTTACCCACGAGATGCAGTTCGCCAAGAATATCTCGAACCGCATCGTCTTCATGGATGGGGGCGTCGTTGCCGCCGATGGCAGCCCATCCGAAATCTTCGATACGCCTTCCAACCCCCGTCTCGCACAGTTCCTGAATTCCGAACGCGCGATCCAGTAAAGAAAGGATGCCTGAAATGTCTTCCATGAGTTCAATCTCGCGCCGTGGTCTCGGTCTCGCCGTCGCAGGCGTCGTGATCGCGTTCGCAACGGCGTCATATGCCGAAGATGTCCGCACTATCAAAATCGCCACGTCAGCGGAATCCAAGCCGCTGTCCTGGGGCGCGATCGGCGTCGAGCCTCAGGGCTATGAGCCGGACGTCTTGAAGGCCATCAACGCCAAGCTACCGCAGTACAAGTTCGTGATGGAAGGCGCTGCCGACATCGCGCAGGAGACAGGCCTTGCAACCGGCAAGTATGACGTCGCCACCGGCGGCTACTACCGCGCTCCGGCACGCGAAAAGCAGTTCCTCATTCCCGAAGCACCGATCGGGGCCAGCCTGATCAAGATCTACAGCCGCAAAGACAGCGGCATCAAGGAAATGAAGGACTTGGTGGGCAAGAAGATCGTGCCGGTAACTGCCGGCGGCGGCATCTACAAGTTCGCCACCGCATGGCAGGAAAAGAACCCTGACTACAAGATCGAGGTCACCGCTTCGAGTGCCGGCATTCCCTACCCAGATCGCTTGAAGGAAGTCGAGAACGGCAAGTACGACGCGCTGGTTTTGCCGTCAAACCTCGGCGAACAGACTGTCATCAACGAGCAGAAGCTCGCGGTACAGGCAAGCGAACCCGTCGCGATCAACGAGACCTTCGTCCTGATCCACCGTTCCGAGGAGAACAAGGCGCTATCTGATGGTATCGACAAGGCGCTCAAGGAACTCAAGGCCGACGGCACGCTCGCCAAGCTTTCGCAGAAGTGGTTCGGCGAGGACATCACCACGTACATGAAGTAACGCCGGGCATCCGAAGCCGGCGACCAGGCCCCAGACTGAAAGAAGGAGTGTTCCGAAGTGGACCTTTCCATAATGATCCCTGAGCTGCTCTCGGCATTGCCGCTGACGCTTGCGATCACGTTCACGGCCATGGCCGCCGGCTTCATACTGGCATTGATCACAACGACTTTTCGAGTGCGCAGAGTGCCTGTGATCAGCCAACTGGCTGATCTCTACGTTTCCTACGCCCGCAGCGTTCCCGTTGTCCTTCAGCTGTTCGTCGCCTTCTACGGCCTTCCAGTGCTGGTCGACGGTTTCGGCGTCGAAGACTTCGTTTCGCCGACGATCGCCGCCATGCTCGGCCTCAGCCTGTACCACGGCGGCTACCTCTCCGAGGTGATGCGTCCCGCATATCTTGCTGTCGATCGCGGGCAACACGATGCAGCCGACAGCCTTGGTTATACATTCCGACGCAAGCTGGTGCGCGTTATCGCGCCGCAAGCGCTCCATATAGCGCTTCCCGGCTACGGCAACGCGATCATCTACCTGATCCATAACGTAGCGCTCGTCATGTATATTGGAGCGGCCGACGTGATGGCGACGGCCCATCTTGTGATGGAACGCGATTACAACCAGTACCAGTTCGAGACCTACCTCGTGCTTGCTGTGCTTTATTCGGTGCTGTGTCTCGTCGCCTGGGCGATCGTACGCTTCTTCGAACGCCGCTCTGGAAAGTATGCCTCAGACGACAAGACCGTCGCCACGCCGCTGCTGGCGAGTATCTGATCAGGGAAGGGAGCCATCATGTTCGACAGCGAAGTTCTTCTTCCTGATTTCTATGAAATCCTGGGTGCAGTGCCGCTCACGCTTGCCATGGCGCTTGCCATCTTCGTGCTATCCACGATCGTCGGTAGCCTGTTCGCTATGGTCGAATACCGGAAGATTCCGGTGCTTCGCCAATTCGTAGTTGCCTACAAGGTCGTCTTCAAGGGCGTGCCGATGGTGATCGTCATATTCCTCGCCTATTACGGCCTTCCATCGACCTTGCACGCGCTCGCCGCGCTTGTCGGCATCGACTACAACGGCCATTCTACCCCGAATTGGGTGACGCTGATCGTGGCGCTAACAGCGTGTGTTGCGGCCTTCCAGGCAGAAGTCGTTAAGGGCGCATTGAACTCGTTCGATACTGGCCAAGCGGATGCAGCCTATTCGCTTGGCTACAAGAGGTCCCAACTCTTCCGCCGCGTCATGCTGCCTCAGGTCATCGTCGCGGCGATCCCTGATCTTGCAAATTCGTTCATGGTGATCATGAAGGCGCTGTCACTTGGGTTCGCGATCGAAGTTGTGGACATTTTCGCGCAGTCCCAGCTGACAGCGGCCTTGAACTTCTACTACCTCGAAGCTTTCCTGGTCGCCGTCGTGATCTACATGGCAATCGCCTACGCCGTCACCCAGATCGCCGACAGGACAGAGCGGGCTTTGAGGGTGCGTACGTAGATAGGCTATGGGCATTTGCTGCATCGCATGCCCTTGCGAATCTAAAGATAATTCGTCATCGATCGACGGAAATCGAGGCCGACGCTTCGGTGCGTCGATAGGGAAGCGGCAATTTGCAAGGCACGGTCGCAGCAATCCGTCTGTGTCCTTTGCAAGTCGATATGGTTGGGGCGTTGTCGTCCCGACCGGCCAATGATCAATGGTCTTCGGCCTCCTCCATCCAGGCAAAGACCTCCATTGGTTTTGCGACGCCCTTTAGGGCGAAGAAACCCGCGCTTTCAAAGCGTGCCGCCGATTGCTTGGCGACAAACGGCGCTGACGCAAGCACGTTGCGTTCCACGACATCAGCAATCTTCTCGATCCGGGCTGCCTCGTTAACGGCCCGGCCAATTGCCGTGAAATCGAGACGGCGAGACGCGCCGATATTGCCGTAGAAAATCTCGCCAACGTGCAAGACGATGTCGACGTGCAGCATGGGTTCACCTCGCGCAGCACGGCTTGCGTTTAGCCGTTGATTGGCCTTCACCGCCTCTAAAGCAGATGCGAGAGCGTGACCACAGGCGATAGATGGGTCCTCAAGCTCGCTCGGAAAAATCGCCAGCAGGCTATCGCCCATGAATTTCAGGATCTCGCCGCTATTCTCTTCAACGGGACCCGCAATTGCCTCGAAATGTTCGTTAAGCCACCCCACGATTCTTTCAGGCGGCCAACGCTCATTCAGTGAAGTGAAGTCCTTGAGATCAGCAAATAAAATTGCCGCGTAGATGGAGGTGCCATCACCTCGGCGGGTCTGGCCACTCAAGATGCGGCCGCTCGTTCGTGTGCCGGTGTAGACTGCCAGAATGTCGGTGGCGATCTGGGTTGTCGCAACCCGATAGCAGGCAAGCGCGAGAGCGGGCAACAATCTGGCGATCCCTGTTATCTGTTCGTCCGAGAACCCTCCCACAGCGTTGGCGGCGAGAGAAAAGGCGACACCTCCAAGTGCGATATCCCCGGGAAATTCCGCAAGCCTGATGACGTAGTCAGTGGCGCCGAGCGCCACCAGGTCGTCGAACAATGGAAAGGTTTCAGGGCCATTCGTCGGTAATCGCCACCGACCTTGCAGAAGATCGTTCGTCAGAAGGTGATAGATCGGCGACCGCTCAAACATCGCCTGGCCAGCATCATCATGCCCTTGGGTGTCAATCGATATTGCTGAGCCCGGCGACCACACGACCGAATATCCTCTGTGCATCGGGTCAATGGATGGCATTGCGATCGAAGCCCGGGCGATGGGATATCCCAAAGCAAGTAAGTGCTGCCCAAGTCCCTCCATGATCTGGTCGATGCTTCGGCTGGAGATGCCCTCTGCGATCAGCCAGTCGATGACATCCTGCAAGCCTTCCACGGTCATCCCTTCTTCGTCAAAAGGAAATGCGACGGAGAGCCTTTGCACCGTCACACTCAACTGCGCTAGCCCGATCGTCGAGTGACGGTTTAGACGAAGGCCAGCCGACCCCCGCCACGTCGACAGATGATAGGTTTTTCCCGCCGAAGAACGAGCGCGCTCGTGTCAGGCTCAATTCCGTTTCAACATGTCTCGCAGTAGTGCGTTGTCTTGCATCAGCTTCTGGCGGAGCAGCAATTTGAGCTTTTGATTTTCAGCTAGCAGCCAGTCAACATCAGTTTGGTCGACAGCCTCAACAGCAGGCACAGCCTCTAGCGTTCGAGCCGGACGTCGCCGAGGCTTGGTCTTGCGAGGCCGAGCTACCTGTGCCGTCGGCTCTTCGCTGACGACAGCGACCTGGACGGGCAAAGCGACGGCGGTCTCGTTAGCAACTTCTACACTTGAAACGCCAGGGCCAGCCTCGTTTTGCACTGCGGCCTGATTGTCATCTGCGGAGGGAGTAGGCGCAGGCGCCACTGTCTCATTCAGGACCACTTCTCCGACGGGATGAACTGGCGGCGGTACCGGGCGCCGATCACTTGCGATTTCAGCTTCGGCCTCACGCGCGAGTGCCTTCAGGTCAATATCACCCCATATCGAGGTTGGCTTGAGGGACGATCGACGATTTGACGATCTGACCTCAACGGTGAACTGGCGTGTTGGTCTTCTCAACGCAGGATGCTCCGCTTCAGCAATGGGTAAGTACAGTATGCAGCATTCTCTCAGCTTGAGTGAAAGCCAGAGTTTGTCACTGCGATGATGGATCGTTGATATCAACAGCCCGCGGCGACCGTAGAACTTTTTCACGAAACGCACGAAGTGTGCTCTACAGCATCCAGTCCGACGCTTCAATCCCGCACACGAAGGCTGTCTCTTGCGAAATCTAGTCGCACCGTGCCTTGCGGGGCGTCCGCGCGATGTGGAACTCCCCTATCCAAAACATATACCGGCCACCACGCGCCTATGTGGCCCCGGGTCATCCACTTTGCCGCGCCGTGTTCTTGCAGAGAAAACAACGCAACGCCAAGCTGGACCGAGAAATTATCTCAATTGTTGGTTCCGCTGTCGTCGACAGCTGACCAAATTATCGCCTGTGAGCTGCCAATAAAGGCTGCGCGAGACAAATCAATTCTCATTGAGAGTGTTCATTGAAAGTTGTCGACTTCAGTGCAACGAGCAGCGGTGACACATCTCCGGATGCAAGCGCAAGCACGGCGTCGACAATCTGTTGCTGTTGCTGGGCAGCAAGGACGTCTCTCGTTAACATACGAAATTTCTCTTCGACATCTGGCCAAAGCATAGGACAACGAGGATCGCCGAATGGTGCTCCAATCGTCGATGTCACGCGCGTGGTGCTGGTCTCGACACTGACGATCGCCAGCGTTTCAGAAGGGAACAGGGCGTCGATATCGTCGCGTACAGATATTTTGACCTTCTCTGCGACTGCCTCGATGTAGGGGCGGCCCAGACAATCCAGACGGGGAGGGAGGAGCGCCTTGGGGCCATCGACGATCGCCACTGCCAGGCAATAAGGGAGGCTGTATTGCACCTCGATCAGATTGTCAGGATTGGTTCGGTTCCCGAGTTTGGTTGCCCAGGCGAAGGTTTCGACCTCTATCTTACAGACGTCATCAACGGCGATATCGTGTTGGTTGATCAGGTCGCAAAGCCGGTCGAGAGCAGGATGAATGTAGCGACAGCAGGCGTAAGGTTTCAAATAGAGGCCGTTCACTTCCCACCGATTTCCCAGCTCAGATAGAATCCTCTCGCCGTCGTAGAAGCTTGGGTGGTCGAGGAAATCTTCAGGGCCAGTATGTCCATTCGAGGCTAATTCCAGCGCCATCAAGCCTGTGACGCTGCTCCACGCTATGCCTTCTTTTACATCGTTTCCGGTAAGCAACGAGTATCCGGAACTGCCATTGGCTTGCTGGTTGGGTGCAAGTACGCCGGCGATCGAAAGAGCCTGCGAAATCACCCCTGGTCCGTGTCCCAAGAATGCCGCAGCCGTTGCGACGGACGCGAGGCCTACCCATCGACCTGACTGTCGTGTTGCAATCCCGGCCGGATTTTGTGCCGCTGCAATCCTAACCCCAACGTCGTAGCCTGCGACAATCGCAGCCAAGAAGCGACCGGCGGGACGATCATGCAATTGTGCAAGAGCGAGAGCTGTCGCGACAACCGCTGCGCCCGGGTGCCCGCGTGCAGCTCTGTGACCATCATCGACATCAAGTGCACAACACGCGGCCACGTTGCAAAGCACGGCCCCGGACACGGTAGAGCCGGTGCCGTAAAACCAGATCGGCGCGTCGCCTGCACCGAAAACCGCCCCCACGGAACGGCGCGCAGCACGTGGACCATTGCAGATCGCGCCGGCCGCTCCAGCTCCCACCACGTCCAGCACGAGACGAAGTGCGGTGTCGCCCGTTTCTGGCGGCGGTCCTTGTTGGGCGACGTCCGCTATGTGCCTGGCAAGCAGCTGCGATATCAACATGGCCGGTCACCTTTGATCCAATGCGGTGCGCCGGCAATATTTCTCGTAGGTAGCCTGGGCCGCGTAGAGATCGAGCATTGGTAGTCCGACACATGTGACGCAAACAGGTCCCTTGTGCCGGGCAGGGGGTGCTCCCGCCATTGTCAGGTCATGTAGCCCGAGGAGCGGCCCTACCTCGTCCAGGGAAAGACCACGTCGGGAAAAATGCAGCGCAATGCTCTGCGAGTTCCGATGAGATACAGTGCGGAGATCGTCGCAGACGACCAAGCCGGTCCGCAACACGCGTTGCAGGTAGCTCTCGGGGACCTCGTCCCCGCCAAGATGCAGACTGACTGCGTCACGCGCCAATGCATCTTCGGCAAAAATCGGGGCACGAGCGTTTGTTGCAGTGATAATGAAATCACTTTCCGAGAGCGATGTTTCTTCGGCTGGTTGAATGTCCAGCCTATTTGGAAAATCGATCGCTTCGATAAACTGCAATACCCGACCGATTGATCGGCCCTGGATTGCGAGTTTGCCGATGCGGTCGGCACAACGGAAACCGAGACATTCCACGATAGCACGGGCCGTCGGGCCCGTTCCGAAAAGCAGAACAGAGACCGGTCTATCTTGGCGGCAAAAAGCGTCCATCGCCATCGTGGCATAGCTGCCCGTGCGGCGAGCAGAAATACCGGTCCCATCCATCACCGTAATTACCCGTAACGTCCTCTTTTCCATGAGAACGATCGTTGAGGTCGATCGTGGTAGACCTAGCTGCCGGTTAAACGCGTTGGCGCCGATAATTTTCACTCCTCCGTAGCGCTCATTGACACTGTAGAGGCATGAAAGCTTCCAACCCAATCTTTCGTCCGCAAACTCCTCCTTGCGGTGTGCAACGGCGCCATCGCGCCAGAAGTCTTCCTCTGGGAGGGATAGAACCGCCTTTGATCCGAATGCTTTGCCGGAGCGAATATCCGCCCAAGCATTGTCCATGGCCGCGAGCATCTCACCTGTGTCCAACTCGGCGCCAGCATCACGAAGTGCGGCTGCAGAAAGGAACGGTGCGCCCGTGTTTAGAGCATGAGTTGCTTGCATCTCCGGTACCTCCTCGTTTGGACAGGAAGGTTAGGACGGGCCGGGATAAGGGAGGAGTAAATCTTGATGAAGTTTTTGGGCCAGCGGATAGTGTTATCCGCTGGAGTGACGGACCTGCATCCGCATCGTGTTCATGTCGACACGATGGCTTGTCATGGGGATTAGCTCTCTCACGTCGTCAAGTCGCTTTCGGTCAAGCGTGACATGAAGGACGCATGGCTTTTGACCCGCATTTGCGATGACCTCGCCCCAGGGATCAGCGACCAGCGATGTTCCAAATGTTTCTCGAGGTTCGCCCTTCAAGGAAGGGTAGCTCCCACATTGACCGCACGCCACGAAGAAAGCCTGATACTCGATCGCTCTTGCGCGGCACAAGACCTCCCAATGAGCCTCCCCGGTCTGTCGTGTGAACGCGGCTGGGAGAATGAAGATGTCCACGGCCTCTTGTGCCAGCCGATCGAAGAGGCGTGAGAAGCGCAAATCGTAGCAGATCGCGCATCCGATCTTCCACCCGTTCAGCTCATAGATCAGAAGGTCATCTCCTGCTGTGACGACCGAGGACTCCGCATACCGAGCTCCATTCGGTGTGGTGATGTCGAAGAGATGGATCTTGCGATATGCTCCGACATGACTTCCTTCAGCATCGAAAATGACAGTCGTGTTGAATACCTTGCCGCTTTGGGTGCATCGCTCCATGAGGCTGCCGGCGTGAACAAAGACGCGGTGTCGCCGTGCGAAATCCCGCACACAATCATATGCCTTGCCCCCCGGTACAAAATCGGCCGCGGCGCGTTTATCGTCGGAAGATCCTCCCATCCAATCAAAATGCTCAGGAAGAACGATGAGATCGGGACGACCGGCAACTGCTTCGATCATCAAGCGTTCGACCTCTGCCAAGTTGAGGCGAAGATCAGGCTGAGAGCTCATCTGAATCAATGCGATTTTCACGTGCTGGTTCCTTGAAATCGAATATTGAATGAGCGGCGGCGAGGTGGGCGCGGATCAGCGTGGAGCGTTTCTGGCGAGCGAGTGCGTCCTCAGCAATTGTTCGCATAGAATGACGCTCAGTCGCGAAGACACCGCAGCAGTCTGCAAGGACGGCATAGCCCGGTAGAATTGCGGTTCGGCCGCAAGCAACCGGGACATTGAGCGATCCCC
Source organism: Hyphomicrobiales bacterium (assembly GCA_900469085.1). Taxonomy (GTDB): domain Bacteria; phylum Pseudomonadota; class Alphaproteobacteria; order Rhizobiales; family Rhizobiaceae; genus Rhizobium. The sequence goes on from UBVW01000013.1 coordinate 110,039, forward strand.
CGATACTGAACTGACGGTTGGTGGTTTTTGAAGATGTGCCTCTGCACCACACCGGCAGCCCCGTAGCAATGATCTCTTCAGGGTCGGTACAAGGTCCATCGATTATGATTCCCGCTGCTCCCTTGGCCTTGACGGCCGTGGCGACACCTCCACCAACGCAGGCGATGTCGTCGCTGTCGACGCGAGAAATAACCAAAACATCCCCTGGTAAGAGCTGGTCGACCGCGCGGTAGATGATGGCCCCGTCGCGGCCAGGTGCCGCGACGGTCACCGCCACCCCGGCAATACGCACCGGGAATAGCGGAACGATACCGGCTCCAACGAACCCGAGATGCTCGGTGTGGCCGATCGTAGCCGTCTCGACCAGAGACAAGAGCTCAACTAACTCTGATGGCAGGGGTGGTTGTCGCTCAACGAGCCGATAAAGTCCAGCCATGGCCGAGAACCTCTTCCTGTTTGGTTTAGATCGGGCGTTCGCCGGATGTCGTCGTGCGGTGCATAACGCGAACGAAGGACGGATCGAATGAATCGCGTCGGTGCATGGTGCACCGATTATCCCACATCATGATGTCTCCTTCGTCCCAGCTCTGAACGAAAACATGCCTTCCGTTCGTCGTATGGTCCCACAGCTCTGCGAGTATGGCATTGCTTTCATCGATGCTCATGCCGACAATCCATGCGCCGTCCGATGTGCCACCCAAGTAAAGCGCCTTTCTTTCGGTCTCGCCGTGTGTGCGAACGAGAGGGTGGACAATGCCGCTCCATTCTCGAAAGTCTTCGCTGGTTGGCTCCGCTTTCCCAAGTCTGATCTTTCCGGTCTTGTCATAAACGTTTTGGAAGAAGATCTGCCGGCCATCGATCGCTGTCTTCAGCGCCGCTGGCAGGGTCTCATAGGCAATGTAGGTGGACAGGAAGTACGTATCTCCGCCCGAAGGCGGGATTTTTACGGCGCGTAGAATGGCGCCTGCAGGCGGCTTTTCATAGAACCAGGTATCGGTGTGCCAAGTCGCTTCGCTGTTGCCCATCGCGCCGCTTGGTTTGCCATCCTTCATCGCGTTGCTGATCACCAGGATTTCCGGGTGGGACGGATGGCCTCCCTCCTGTAGCTGCTTCGGATGAATAACGAATTCACCGAAGTGTCGCGAGAACTTGACCTGCTGATCGTCGGTGATGCGGGTATGCTTGAAGCGAATGACCCCGTACTGGAGCCAGTATCTGCGGATCTCCTTGATATCTTGCTCGTCGTAGCGATCGAAATCGAAACCGACGATGTCGGCGCAGACATTGCTGTCATGCTGGATTGCGGTGATTTTTTCTCTTGTCAGCATTCTCGTATCTCCTGCGGATGAGCCTCTTTGCGAGGCTGTCCTGATCCTATTTCGGAGGGTGAGGCCTGCTCCAATAAGGAAGCAGTTGCATTGATAACCGAGCGTTATCGACTTATCGCTACTCGTTCAGGAGCGTGACAGCCGAAGGATCAATCCCAAGCCGTATTGGTTTGCCTGTTGCCGGAAGAATGCCTGCCTCAGCCGATCGGATGGCTGCGCAGAGAGAAAGGCCCGAGGAAATCTGGATTGACAACTCCAGGGATGCACCGAGATTTGTGACGCGATCAAGTCGACCTTCCAGAACGTTGAGGTTGTCTTGAGCCGCCAATGGTTTGTCGCCCAACACTAGGACATCCTCGAGGCGGATGACACCGTACTGTGGCGTTGCCTGAGCAGGCGCAACTGCTGCCCGCAGTGTAATTTCGCTTCCGGTGACCAACACCTCGTAACCTCCCGATCGCTTCACCATCCGTTCAACACTGATGATGTTTGACCGGCCGATAAAGTCCGCCACGAAGGTTGAAACTGGATGTCGGTAGAGTGCCTCCGGCTTTCCCTGCTGGGCGATGACGCCGTTCGACATGACCACGATGCGGTCTGACATCGCCATCGCTTCTTCCTGATCGTGGGTGACATAGACAAACGTCATGTTGAGCTCGCGTTGTATGTCCTTCAGTTCGCCGCGCATTGATTCTCGCAGTTTCAGGTCGAGGTTCGACAGTGGCTCGTCCAGAAGAAGAACGGACGGTCTGGGTGCCAAAGCGCGGGCGAGAGCAACACGTTGCTGTTGTCCACCAGACAGTTCCTTCGGATAGCGGTCAGCCAGTTGTTCAAGATGCACACTACGCAGGCTGCTTTGCACGATTGATGCGATTTCGATCTTGGGGGTACGTTTCATCTTGAGGCCGAATGCAACATTCTCAGCCACGGTCATATGAGGAAAGAGCGCATAGTTCTGGAACACAAGCCCGATATTTCGCCCTTCTGGTGGGACATTTACCTGACTTCGACCACGTATTCGGATGTCTCCCCGGCTTGGCTGATTGAAGCCGGCAATCATGTTGAGTGTCGTGGTCTTGCCACAGCCGGACGGTCCGAGGATGCTGACGAACTCGCCCTTCGGGATCTGAAGGTCGATGTCCCTCACGACCGAAATCGCCCCAAATGACTTGGTTACACAAACCAGTTCGATATCAAGTTCGCTCATTTGCTGCCTCCATGAAGCTGGGCGGAGAACCCACCAAATTTTTCGAATGCGAGGATGACGAAGAGAATGAAGATCATCGACGCTACATTGACTGCGGCCAGGACCGGATCGAGACTGTATTCGAGGTAATTGATCACGGTTATGGGAAGCGTCGTGTCTCCAGGGCGTACGAGAAACACAGACAATGGGATGTTGTTGAAGGAGATGATGAACGCGAATGTCATGCCGGACAGAACGCCCGGCTTGATCGCCGGAAGGAGAATATATCGTGCGCGCTGCCAGCGACTGGCACCAAGGACTTGACCCGCCCGATCAAGGTTGCCGTCGAAATTCGCGATCGCAGTGGCGGCCATCCTGATCACGAATGGAAGTGCGAGCACACAATGGGCGGCGATCAAGGACGGTGTTCCCAGCAGAGGCTGCAGGCCAAGGACTGAGAGGAACAGAACGATCGCGACCCCTTTGACAATCTGTGGAACCGAAAGCGGAGACAAAAGCGCCGCCATGACTGCGCTGCCTCCTGGGATGCGTTCGAAGGCCACGATGTAAGCGGCAAGTGTGCCGATGATGCCACTTATCAGCGACACGGCTATTGCGATTTTCACACTGAGTGCGAACGGCGCTAGCCATCGTTGTGAAATGAGGTCCTGATACCAGCGAAGCGTCCATGCTGAAGGTCTGAAGGTGACATCGGCAGTCGGGCTTAGTGATGCAGCGACGACCACCAGCAATGGTAGCGTGATGAATGCCAGAACGAGCACGAGGGCAAACCAAAAAGAAAAGTAGATCAAACGATTCATCTCAACCTCCCCGCTTTACACCGCGCCTGTCGCGCAGTCGTGTCTCGAAGTTCAATCCGGCGTAGGAGACAACAAGCATTAGGACGAGCAATGCGTTTGCCATGACTGCCGCGAACGACCAGTCTACGTAGAAGAGCACCTGTTCGGATATCATGGTCGCCAGGACCTTAAACCCAGCCCCTCCAAGAAGCGCAGGGGTCGCATAGGCGCTCGCTGCCATCGTAAACGACAACAGGAGCGCGCTGACAATGCCGGGCACTGACAATGGCACGAGGATCATTCTGATGACCGACAGCCGGTTTGCCCCAAGCATCTGAGCCGCACGTTCGAGATTGTCATCTATCCCTTGAATGCTTGTTGTCAGCGACAGAATTGCAAATGGCAGCACAACATGAGTGAGACCCACAACCACGGCAAAGAGGTTCTTTGATAGGCGTAACGGCTCATCGATAAGACCCCAGTGCAGAAGGATGTCGTTGATGAAGCCGCGATCTTCCAGGATAATTAGCCATCCATAGGTTCGCAACACGACCCCTGCGAGTTCCGGAGCAAGTGCAAGCGCAAAAACGATGATGCGAAATCTGCTTTTCGAACGTGCAAGAAAGTAGGCAAGTGGATAGGCGAGCGCAGTCGCCGCCACGGCCACGAGACACGACATAATGGCGGTTCGCCAGAAGCCTTTCAGCGTCAAACCGTCATTCAAAAACCGTTCATAAGCTTGGAAGCTTAGGGCGCCGGAGGACGGATCGTGAAAGCTTGTCCCGATCATCATCCCCATGGGCAGAGCAAAGAAGAAGACAAGCATCAGGCCGGCGGGCGATAGCCCGAAAGCCGGTACAAGGCCCTGGCGTGGACTGCGTCGCGGGCCGGGGAGATCTAGTGCGAGTATGGTCATGTTCGCCTCCTCACTCCTGATGCGCGACAACTTCACGCTCCCATTGCTCTCCCCACTCTCGTAAGCGTGCGGCAACGACGGAGAGATCAGGCAAGAGCAGGCTTTCGAGGTCAGCTTCAGTCGTGATCTGGCGTGCTCTCACATCGTCTGGAACGTTGATATCTGTGCGGGCACTGCCAACCTTATAGGCGCTAACCCACGCCTCCTGACTGGTCTTCTCAAGGAAGAAGTTGATGAATTTTCTCGCAGACGCCTTGTGTTCGGCTGCGACGGGAATGTTGAGCGTCGCGATCAGGGGAATGGTCCCTTCAATCGGTCGGACGTAGTCGACCGGCAAACCACTGTCGACCAGCAACTGAGCGCGTCCGTTCCAGAACGGCATCGCCCAGACCGTACCGTCCTTGATATAGCTTTCTAAGATTGCCGAGCTCTGCTCAAATCCGATTGACTGCCTTGCCACGTCCGACATCGCCTTGAAGCCCGGATCGAGGTTCCCCGTCAAGTCACCGCCGTTCATGGTCGCGAAGATCTCGACCAGATATAGCGCCATGATATTCTGGAATGTCGGCAACACGATCCTGCCGTTGAGTTCTGGTGATGCAAGCGCAGACCACGATCGGGGAGGTGACTCCATCTTATCGGTCCGGTACAGGAGCGACATGTACTGCAGCTCATGAACAGCGCCGCACGGGCCCGCCGACTTGGCAAGTTTGGGTGCCACATACCGAAGGTTTGGAATGGCTGCGGGATCAAGCCGTTCTAAGACACCATCTTGACAGCCCTGTAACGATTGAGAGGCTGTCATCACCGCAACGTCAAAACCGGGGCGCCCCTTGGTTGCCTTGATCTTTGCATAGTCCTGTGACGCTGCACCGACAGCATCGTAGACGACATCTATACCTGTCTGTTGTTCGAACGGTTCAATGATCGCGCGCCGGATGATGGCTTCGTAAGGACCCCCATAGCTATTGACGATTAGGGTCTCAGCGCGAAGTGCCGGAGCCAGGCAGAGGCTCGATATCGCGACTGTAGCGGCGGCCAGAATTTTTCCCATGGTTGATCTCGCTATTGACGTTGTTCCCGCACGAAAGGTCGTCATCTGCGCGACGAGGGTCCAATAGCGTATTGCGACGATTCATTCGCTGGTCCTATAAGTGAAAGCGAGGCTAACAAGCGTCGTTCTGTCGTCGCGGCAGATCCCAAAAGCGTAGCATCCTTGGATGCGATAGCCGGCGTTTCCCTGATGGCGGGGCGCTCGATCCATGCTGTTGCACATTGATTTCGACCCTTTGTCACACACGTCAAAATGCTGCATGATGAGGTCATCGCGTGTGATTTAAATGTCAAACCTCGGCATGTTGCGCCGCCAAGCTGATCGCTTGCTCGGCTGGCGTGCCGACGAGAAACGACTGGCGGTGTCCTCCTCTAAAGCGCTTTTCAGCGAAAGACTGCTTGCTGTCCCAGCGTCTGCGATCAGGCATTCGCGAGTGTTTTCGGACGACATCCCAGGTGGTCCTTCCATTGTTTGGCCCGTGAGTTTGAGGCTAGCCGTCGGTTTTCCCCGGTAAATTGGCCGCCCAAGGCAAATGCGCCCGGTTTCCGTCATGCGTTCATCCATGGGCAGGGAACCAGATACTGGAGAAAAGACGATCGGCGACAGTCTCGCGATAGGGTCGAGGAGGCCCGATGCGCAGCGGCGTCGGAGCGGATGAAGGCAAAAGCCATAGCCCGTGCGGTCATCGATCCATCTCGTCAAAATCGCACCGGTCACGAGGGACGCCTTCAAGGTGTCCAGACTGCGCTGGCGAATGACCGGGCCACCTTAGTGTCGAGGGCAACGGCGTGGGCCATTCTAAGATCTGCGCCTTCCCGAGAGTGAAACCAAGAGACAAGTGAAAGCCCGGGACCATGAGTACGGTCGCAAGCCCTGCGTTGCGTCAGCGACGTATAATTGCGCCCTTGGACCCGATCCTTCGGATCGGCGGGACCAGTCGCCAAGAGCTGACGCCTTGGCGAAAACAGAATTTCTTCTCTCGTGTGAAGAAAAATGCGTAGACCGCTTCATAGAGCCTGGCAACGATTACGGTGTCGCTCATCCGATCACAGTACCATCCGCGACCTAAGAAAAAACGACACCATCGATCGCGTCAAACTTGTTGGTCTGCGATCTCCTCGCTTACTCAGATTGAAATTCGTCCCGAGAAACGTTCCCCAATTTTTGTCGTCGGGAACGTGGCACGTCTCCGCCATCTGCAGGAGATGAGTTGGTGCGTTTTACGCGGATCCAAGCATGTGCTCCTGACAATCAGTTGCTACCAACGCGGATGCCGCTCATGTCGTACGGTCAATCAGGATTTCACTCGCAGATCTGCGACTTGCCGTTCTTAGCGCCCTTGCGCCTTTATATCGGTGGGCTGGCTGTCGCTGGTCCTTTTCAACAGCTCCCGGCGCAAAGTCCGGAGCACCAAAATTGAAAGGAACGAAGAATGGCAACGATTGGGACTTTTGCCGCTACCGAGAGCGGCTATACCGGCTCTATTCGTACGCTGGCAATGAATATCAAGGCACGCATCGACCGAGTTGAAAGCCCCTCTGAAAAAGGACCCCAGTACAGGGTTTACTCAGGCGGCGTTGAGTTTGGAGCAGCATGGAAAAAGACCTCGGACCAAGGCCGAGACTATCTGTCGATCAAGCTTGATGATCCTAGTTTCGCCGCTCCAATTTACGCGACGCTTGCAGACGTAGAGGGAGAGGACGATTTCAAGCTCATCTGGTCCCGCCCGAACCGAGACTGATTTGAGATCGGCTTAGCGGCCAGCTACTCCGGAGCGTTGCAACTAACACTTCGGAGTAGTCGCACATTCAAGGAAACGCCGCTCCGTGGGCATCGGAAGGAGCCAATGTGCGATACCCGCGACGACGCTTGCGCCTGAGTAGATCGAGAAAGAGGCGCACTGCATCCTGTTCGTGTTCAAACTGGTGGGTCATAGCCTGACCTCTGCTCCCAATGCGTCCCCACCGTCGGGTGAGGCATGCGTCGCCGAACAGGGTTGGCTCGATTGAGAGCGCGTAGAAACGTGCCATGTTCCTGTTGGCATCCTTGCGTTCGATGTAAAGGTGATAGGACAAAGCGATCATGCTACAAGAATCGCGCGGCAGGCACTCGTCGTCCAACGAGAGTTATGAATCGATTACGTGTCATCGATTCATAACTGTGAAGCATTCTCTGGCCGTCGCCGTTTAACCAGTGGTGCTCTGTTGCTAAGGCCCCTTACGGCCTGCACCTGGTGGTATCGCTACTCTTACCTCGTCCTGGTCGACGGCTATCCGAAGGTGATCAGTTACAACTCGAAGCGCGCCGAAGATGGCAAGCACGAGCGTGACGCAGCTCAGCTTGATGGGGAACCAAAGCCGTTCTCGATTGAACGAATTCTCGCCTGCCTTCATGCACTTCGTTTGACAGAGACCTTCGCAGTACGGACGATAATATTGACACTCTGCTTTGTACGGTACAAGACAAGGCTGCTAATCATCTAGGAGACGTTCATGGCCGACGAAATTTCCGAGAATTCGATAAACGCAGAGCCGGCAGTGGCGCAGGCGCAACCTAAGAAAGCGCGTGCGCGCCGCCGAAGCAAGGAAGAGATGGCCGCTGCACTTGCGGCAAAGAATGCCAAACGCGCATTGAAGACCAAATCCGTATCTGCGGGATCATCTGTGAGTGCCGCGGCAAAACCAACACAAAAGGTTGCAGCAAAAACAGCACCACTTAAGGCTAAGCGGGCGGAGACAAAGCGCCCATCTTCTACTCATGCTGGCGCTGACGGTGTTGTTGATCTGATTGCGCTTGAAGCTGAAAATCAGAAGCTGCGTAAGTCGCTGGCGGAGAAGCTCCGTTCCGAGAACGCAGACCTACGCAAGAAGCTCGGCCTGGATTGATACCAAGCGTTCTTTTCCGGGCGGCTCTTTCTTTGACCGGGAGAACGATTGCCGGGCGAGACTGGATAAGTGTGATCCGCAGAAGGTCAAGGACTTCCACTTCGGACGCCTATTGAACCGAGCGAAACGCATCACGGGAGGGCCATTGAGAGCATTTCATTAAGATGCTTTTGGCCCGCCCGCAAACAAGTTTGACCTGACGGTTAGCGTGTGACCTAGTGTGTGTGATCACCACTCGACGGTGACCGCCATGATGGGTTTCCGATATCGACGACGTCGATCGCGCAAAGCACGGGCTTTGAAGCTTCTTGCGTTCTCACGGTGCGACGACGCGGTTGCCGTACTCACGGCTCGCAGAATGTCGAGGTTTAGCGTCCAAGTGGACGGCACCGGTGAATCAGCTTAGGTCTTGGAGGATTGATGGAGGCGATCGCTTCCATGGGAATTCGGGAGGTGACATGTTTGGTTTCTTTAAGCGGAAGAGGCACGCTTCGTTTTCACCTGAAGTTCAAGTGCTCTGGTCCGAGGTTGAGAAATTCCGTGTCCGTTACCGAGGGAGCGGGAGGTCCAACGAGAGGGCCTTCGATGATGCCGCTGAGGAAATTTTTGCGACCCTGATTGCTCAAGGCAGTTTTGCAGCAGATCTGATCATCAAGCGGGGATGGTCAGTAGCCGACGCCACGCATATGATGATTGCAGAACATGTTTCTGCTGAGATCCTGTCTGGGAAATTGCAGAGCTACCGAGGCATACTTAACGACAAGGGTAACGCATATCTGAAGCTGTTCAAAGTATGTACCGAGAAAATGATCAGCTCGGGTCGGATACCTGCTCAGGAAGGCTATGCAGGGATGCGCGAGTTCGAGCAAGAGATAGCTGCCATCGGCTAGCTTCTGTCGGCTATCGAGATTATCCGACACCCGTGCGAATGGACTTGGATCGGCGCACATAGATCAACTCGGTTTTCCGAGTCCACTCAAAGGCTTCCATCTGGTAAGCGAGCACATACTGAGATGCTCGGAAGGCCGAGCCACGAACTCGCAGCCGAGCGAGCTTTGATGGCTGGTGGGATGATCGGCTCGCGTTGAAATGAAGCAGGAAAGTGCTGTGCCACGTTCAAATCAGAAGATTTGCGTGATAGGTTGCGCGCGTCATGATCCGCCATAGAGCCGCCCAGAACCAAACGAATAGCAAGCCGCCGGTCAAGCTAAAGATCGGCTTCTTGTTGGCTAAGAACTTCACGTTGAATGCCTTTTCCCTGTTCGTTGATACTTTACGTCTCGGTAGCGACCAAGGAGACAATTCCGGCCGGATCGCGTGCGATTGGTCCGTGATGAGCTCGACGAACCATTTTATTACGTCAAGCTCGGGTGTTCAGGTCGTTCCAACAACGTTGCTGAAGCCAGCTAGTGATTTCACCTATCTCGTGGTCGTGGGAGGGCGTCTCAACGAAGACGAGGTCTTGGATGCCGAAATCCTCCGGTATCTCAAAACGGCATTTGAAAGCAACGTGCCTATCATCGGTCTTTGCACGGGTAGCTTTGTCCTGGCGTCGGCAGGTCTGTTAGAGGGCAAGCGAGCGTGTGTCAGCTGGCTGCATCATAGAGAATTTCGCGAGAAGTTTCCTGAAATCTCAGTCTCGTCACACGAACTGTTTGTTGAGGATGGAAACGTGATCACTTGCGCTGGAGGAAGCAGCGCAGCCGATCTGGCCGCGTTCCTGTTGAACCGGCATATTGGTGAGTATGCGGAAAGAAATGCTCTGGAGATACTGCAGATCAGCAGACGACGAGATGCCAAGGAAATGCAGACGCGCAACCCGCTTGGACGGGGTGCCGATGACAAGCGGGTCGAATTGGCGCTCTTGATCATGGAGCAACATGTCGAGGATCTGCTGGAGATCGAGGACATTGCTGCGCAGACAGGCCTGTCACGACGGCAGCTTGAACGCTCGTTCCGAGCGAGATTGGGAGTTTCTCCCTCCGCAGCGTACCTAACGATGCGTCTCGATAGTGCCAACCGTCTCGTTCGTACGACCTCCGTGAGCCTGTCGGAAGTTGCTGTTATGACGGGTTTCGAGAATTCCTCGCACTTTATCCGCAAGTTTCGAGAACGCTTCGGCAGTCCTCCAGCGACGGTCCGGAAGATGTTGAAACTGGGAAATCAAGCAATCCAGCAGCCGGTGAATGCGCTGGTCAGTGCGGAAGATGATGATTGATAATTCTAACGCAATCGCATCTGGAAGGCGTACGTTTGCCCAGCCTAGTTCCCATCTGGACCATGCGCCGAAATCGACTTGTCGGTACCGGGCTAGGCTCTCTTCCGCATCATGAACATCAGGAACGGCGCACCGATCATGGCGGAAACCAGTCCGGCCGGGATTTGATAGGGCGCTGCGATCGTACGTCCCAAGAAATCGGCCAGTACCATGAGAGCGCCGCCGATTGCCGCCGACCCGATCATCTGAGGCAATGCGCGCGTCAGACCGGCCTCTCGCGCCAGATGCGGACCCATCAGGCCGACGAACGATAAGGGACCGACGGTGAGTGTAGCCGCGCCTGTCATCAGACCGGCCAGGCCGAAGAGGCTAAGTCTCGTCTTCGTCAACGACAAGCCAACCGCAGACGCCGGCGACGGCCCAAGTGGGAGTATGTCCAACCAATGTCGGGCTGTGAACGCAAGAGCGACAAGAACTACACCAACGCCTATCTCTGTTAGGGCTGTCAATCCGTCAACCAGATAGGTTGAGCCACTCATCCACCGCATGAGAAGAGCGGCCCTCGGATCTCCTGTCGAGCTCAACACGCCCACGACTGCATCGACCATCGCGCTCAGTGCGATCCCGGCAAGCAGCACGCGTTCAGGAGAATAGCCGGATCGGCGCGAGCTAAAGAAAATGACGGTGAGGACTGCGATTGCGCCGGAGACCGCAAAGGCAAACTGGCCAAACAGGCCAGGCGCGACTGCAAACAGGCCCACTGCAACGCCGAATGTCGATCCTGCGCTGATACCCAGAACCTCGGGGCTCGACATCTCATTTCCCGTAAGCCGCTGCAAGATCGACCCTGCGACCGCAAGCATCGCTCCCGACGCCAAAGCGGCGAACACCTTCGGCGCGCGAATTGCCAGGATGTCTTGCGCCATCTCGCCAGATAGAATTACCAGCCTGCCGTCGACACTGCGTCCCACGAACATGCTCAGACCGACGACCAAAAGCAATCCGAGAGTTGCGTAGACGAGACCTATTGATGCCCGCGATTGCCGAGGCCTGTTCCAAACGGCAGACTGTTGGATCCGATGACGGATTCTCAGCCGGGGTAGAAGCGCCAGCAAAAGAGGAGATCCAAAGATCGCCGTAACCGCGCCCGTCGGCAGAAAGTCCCCAAGCCCACCAGCAACCAGCTGGAGCATCGCGTCGGCGCAGAATAGGAGGCTGGCTCCGATGAGAGAAGACCAAAAAACCAATTGTCCGGGACGCCGCGCGCCTGAAAGCCGCGCGATCGTCGGTGCCACTAGACCGATAAAGCTGATCATGCCGACAGCACTTGTGACGAAGGCGGAAAGGGCGACAGCGCAGGCGATTGCGATGACACGAAGTCGGCCCACCTTGACACCGAGGGATGCTGAACTGTTGTCGCCGAGATCGAGCAGTGACAGGGGGCGCATGATCAAAGAGCAAACGACGGCCACTGCCGTGATCTTCCAAAGCAATGACGTTGGTATGACCCAGCTCTGTTGGGACAGGGATCCGCTTCCCCAGATGAACAGGCTCGCTAGATAGCGCTGATTGAGGTAGGTTAGAATAGCTGCGAGGCCGCCGCACCAAAGGCTGAGCACCAGCCCGGACATCACGAGCGAATAGGGCGAAAACCCGCGTCTCGCGCCAAGACCAAGAACAATCGCTGCTGCAGCAGCGCTTCCGGCCAGAGCGATAAGGTCGCGATTGGCCCCAAGCAGCCCAGGGATGAAGAGCGTTGCCACGACCAGTGCAAGGTTCGCGCCTGCCGAGACACCGAGCGTTGTCGGATCTGCGAGCGGATTGCGCAAGACCTGCTGAAACAAAGCACCCGCTAAGGCAAGTGCTGCGCCTGCAAGGATTGCGGTCGCTAGTCGAGGCAGGGTTGAGTAATAGAGTACGAGCCGCGTTGCATCGTAGCTCGCCTCAGAAGGTGCCCTCAAGGAGGGGGTGACGAGCAACAGAGACGCACAGCTTCCGAGGATGACAAACACGGCAACGACGAGCGCCGGCCCGAGGACGTCTCGGCGAGAAATAGTCATGCGTCGCGCTCCAGGAGATCGGTCAGTAGACCTGCAAATCGGACGGCTTCGTTCACCATGCCAAACATCAGTGCTGCGGGAAGGATCGATAGGTGCCCCGGACGAGCAAATGGAAGCTGGTTCCACAAAGGGCTTTCTGCAAGTTTGGGAAGGACGTCAGGCGGAACTGGATCAAAGGCCACGAGACGCGCATCCGGGTCCGTAACCCTGGAAAGGTCTTCGATACCGATGGTTTCGAACCCCCAATAGTTCGCTGTCCCTGTCCATGCGTTTTCAATCCCGATCCGCTCAAACACACCGTGGAACAGGCCAGGATTGGAATAGATGCGGACGTGGCGCGCATCCATGAAGTTGACTAATGCGATTGGCGGAATGTCTTTTCCCGCCAGTCGCTGTCGGCAGTGTTCGAAGAATGCATCGGATCTAAGAAGAAATGCCTCGGCTTGCGTCTGCCGTCCTATTTCAACCGCTAGCTTGCGTGTCGCCGCGATTGCCGACTGAAGGACCGGTCCACTATCAGGTGTGAATATCTCCAGGCGGACAACCCGGCCGTAGGACGTCAGCTTCGGCAGAAGTTCGTCGAGATAGGGTGTCGTTAGGATAAGGTCCGGCTTCAGCTGGAGTAGAGTTTCGAAGTTCACCTCAAACGAGCTGCCGATATCGACGACAGAAGCTGGCATGACCGGCTCGACCACCCAGCGACCCCAGTCCGCCAGATCGGAGATGCCGATCGGCGGCAGGCCGAGGGAGAGAAGCGTCGATGACAGCCCGTAATCCAGACTGACGATTCTTTGGCCAGGTGCCTGAGCGAAGGCCATGCCTGGAGTAGCCGTCAAGGCGATCGCATGCTGCAGAAAGGCCCTTCGCGAGATGGGCATTAAACCACCGGGTTCAGCACGCGTAGGCAAGTGGGTGATCCAGATTGGGCGCGGCGATAACGTTCATGTCGATTCCATAGATGTCGTGCAGGGTGTCGGGCACAAGAATGTCGGCCGGTGTTCCACTGGCGACCACATGCCCCTTGTTCAGTGCATGAATGCGATCGCAAAAGCGCGCTGCCATGTTAATATCGTGAAGGACGATCACCACGCTCCTGCCGCCTTCATGGGCAAGGCGACGAACGAGCGAAAGAACCTCTATCTGATGGGCCACATCGAGTGCCGCAGTCGGTTCATCCAGGAGCAGACAGCGCGCATCCTGAGCGACCAGCATTGCGATCCAGGCGCGTTGCCGCTCGCCGCCTGACAGGGTGCCGACCAAGCGCTCGGCAAGGATCTCGATGTGTGTTGCTCCAAGAGCGGCATTGACCTTACTCTTGTCGACCTCGGAAAACCGACCGAGAGGGCCGTGCCAAGGATAGCGTCCGCAGCCCACAAGCTCGCGAACCGTCATTTCAAGTCCAGTGCTGAGATCTTGCGGCAGATAGGCGACCGCTCGCGCGAAGTCGCGATCGCCGTAGTGACCAAGCTCATAGCCGCCACACGTAACAGTTCCTGATGTGGGCGACAGTTGACGCCCTAGGATCTTCAAAAGGCTGGACTTGCCCGATCCATTGTGCCCGACCAGAGCGACGACTTCCCCAGCGGGAAAGTTGAGGCTGACGTTTGACAGGATGGTATTGCCCTGGATGGAAAGCCCAAGCTCGCGGACGTCGAACGCCGTTAGCACCTGGGAGGGTGCTTGTTCAGGCTCTAGCGAGGTCAAAGTGTTCGCCCTTTCCATTGACTATCGTGTCAGCGATTGATGGTCGTCGGTGCGAGCGCTTTCGAAAGCGATACCAACGGCTCGATTTACGGCTGGTCCGAGCACGGACATGTGTGTTTGTCCGGCGAAGAGCTCGAACTGCGTCTGAATGCCGGTGGCGGGATCATGCAGCCGATCCGCCATTTCCCGCGCAAGCGTCACCGTTCGTTCAACCTTCCGTTTCTCCGCACGGGACGCAGCGTCGTCGTTGCGATATTGGAAGGGAGCAAGCTCATCGCCTTCATACTCGCCAGCCGAAAGGTGAAGAAGAACCGGCGGGCCAATTACGGGCTGCCGCGCTGCCTCGTTGTTCAGGATCTCGCTTTCCTCCCAATAGATCGTTGGACTTGCAGCAATCCAGTTGGTGAAAAGGCTCGGACGTTCGAAGAGAGCATAAAGCGTGAAGAGCCCACCGAACGAATGGCCGAAGAGCGACCTTCGCGTTGGATCGATGCTCGTCACTGCGTCAAGGCGTGGGAAAAGTCGGTGTTCGATAAAATCGACGAGCTGACCGGTCCCGCCAATACGGACGGGTGGTCCGCCCTCGAAATATGGCGGGTAGGATTTGACTGGTGGAGGGCCGAGATCCCAAGCCCTTCGCAAGGCGTCATAAGGCTCCTCGCAGGGGTAGCCGATTGCGGCAACAACCCCCCAATCGACGTTGGTTCCAGTCGGATAAGGGGCTTGCGTCACCAAACTGGCGAAAGCGAAAGGGAATGTCGCATTCCCGTCGGTCGTGACCAAAAGCGGCCAGCCGCCTACAGGCGGCTCGCCTTTTGGTATGAACAGGAAGATGCGGTATGGGTCGCCACCGTCGGTTGGCTCAAGGTCGAAATGAACCGGTCCGGGCAAGGCATAGGCTTGATCAGTCATATTCATTCCGTTCATCGCTTGGTCGATCGACAAGTGGCTACAATGCTCGTCACCACTTGAATTTCAGCGATCCCATGACCGTACGACCCTGGCCAGTGTAGCAGTAGCCATCCGTGCAGACCTGCTCGCGACGATCGGCGAGGTTTGTGGCGCTGACCGAAAGAGACAGTCCCTTGAGTTCTGGAGAGCTCACGCCGAAGTCATAGGAAACGACTGCATCCAGATAGCCGACGCCGGCATTCTTGGATGTGTTGGCGTCGCTCGTAAAGGAATCGCTCATTGCGCGAATGCCGCCCCCGATGCTCAGCCCGGGTATGGCGGAGGTCTCTGGCATCGCGTAGTTCACCCACAACGAAGCCACGTGGCGCGGCACCGTTGAAGGGGCATTGCCGATCAAGGTCGCATCGTTATTGCCGGTGATCTCTGCATGGGAGTAGGTGTAGGCGGCAATTACGCTGATGCCGTTATCGAACTGGGTGCGGCCTTCAAGTTCGAAACCCGTATAGGTGTTCTCTCCCGAGTTCTCGGAAAACAGGAAGCTTGACGCATATTGGGGCTTGTTCGTCTCGACCAAGCGATAGACGGCGCCGCTCAGTGAGTAGTTCTCGCCTTCCGGCTGGTACTTCACGCCAACTTCGATCTGCCGCCCTTTTGTGGGGTCCAAAACCGAGCCATCTTCCGACAAGGCCGTCGATGGGACGAACGATGTTCCGTAATTGACATAAGGGGCGATGCCATTGTCGAACAGGTAGAGCAGACCTACCTGGCCGGAAAGCACGCCATCGTCCTTTTCATCCGTCGAGCCGCCGGCGCCTTTCACGGTTGATTCCTGGTGTGCCCAATCATAGCGAAGGCCTGCCACGGCGCGCCAGTTGCCGAATTCGATCTGATCCTGCGCATACACGCCAGTCTGATTGAGGCTGCTGCCGGTGAAGTAGTTGAGCGCCGGGACCGGCACGATGGCGCCGGGTGTGTTTGGTGCGACACTATCGCTGCCCATCGCGAAGTCGGACGAGACCCACGTGTAGTCGAGGCCACCAAGCAGTGTGTGGGAAATTTCGCCAGTATCGAATTTGGCTTCGAGCTGGTTGTCGATCTGGTAGCTGCGCATGTCTTCGGTCACTGCCGTGGTCGGCCAGTTGCCGTCATTGTCGACCAGAATACGGTTTAGATAGTGAGCCTTCAGATCCACGTCACCTGCGCGAGCATTCTGGCGGAAGGTCAGACCGCTTTCGAACTCATGCTCCAGCTGGTACCCCAGCTGATACTGTTCGACCTTCTGGCTGTTGAAGTCCGGATCGGTGTAAAGGAAGACGTCATTGTCCTGCAGATAGCTCCATGCGCTTGCGCCTGTCTCGCTTTTTTGCGCCAGTCCGTAAATGGTGAAGGTCGTATCGTCGCTTGGCTTCCAGGTTGCGGATGGCTGCAGGAGATAACGATCATCATCGATGTCGTAGCTTCCTTCGCCTGCGCGGGCCAGGCCGACCAGACGGTAATCGATCTCGTCGTTGACAGGGCCACCAAAATCGAAGGCTGCCTGCTTGCGGCCGAACGTACCGTACTGCAGCTCGACCTCGTGATGAGCTTCATCCAGTGGCAGCTTTGAGATGCGGTTGACAATGCCAGCGGCACTTGCCGCGCCGTACATCACCGATACTGGCCCCTTGAGGACCTCGATGCGATCCAATGTGTAAACCTCCGTCATGAACGAGCCGTAGTTCATGATCGGCTGGCGCAGGCCATCACGGAAGTCGCCGGTGGTTGTTGTCTCGATACCTCGGATGTAGATCTGGTCGAACCGCGGGTCGTAGCCGAAGGCACCGGTGGTGACGCCTGAAGCATAGCGAGCCGCCTGGATCATGTCGGTTACGGCGCGCTCGTCCATTTCTGCGCGGGTGACAACCGATACCGAACGCGGCGTCTCGACAAGCGGGGTGTCTGTCTTCGTGGCCGATATCGTGCGTTTGGGCACGACCGTCGCATTGTCTTCCTTGATGGACTGAGGATTGGCGCCGTTGCCGGTGACGGTTATCTTCTCGAGTTCGGTGCTGTTGCTGTCCTGAGCGAGGGCCGAGCTCATATTCAGAGCGGTTACAGCGACCATTCCCACGAGCATTGTGGAACTGAGAAGACCTCGACGGGTGCGAGTTCGTTTGAAAGAATATGCCATTGCGCGACCCTTCCCGGCAAGCAGCGGCGCCGGCGTGTCGCTGACGCAAGACTGAAATTCTCGACACGGCAGTTTTTGCCGCTGAAAGGCGCATTGCCTTCGAGCGCATCAATAGAAACATAACTAAATGAGTCAAGATATAGAGCGGGATTTTACCGGCATTTGTCAGCACTTTTTGTCGATCGACACAGGCTGTTGAGAAGCGGGATCGAGTATCCGCTTAAATTTCAGCCAAACCGACCCAGGGGCGGGGCGGGGTACGGCGCCGCAGATGACGATTGAAGGTACACGGAATGGGAAGATGCCGATTGGCTAACGACACTCGTGTGACTAGTCCGACTGACGAGCGTGCAACAAAACTCGACGGCCGCTTTTTTGCTGGCCTTTTCTTGTCGAAACAGAGTTTTAGGCAATTGGAAGCGTTACCGCATCCTCGCGTTGCTGGCTTCGCCTCCAAAATGCGTTCGGGGTGAGGCGGGAAAGTGATTGGGGTTTTGCGCTTGCAATGCTTATCGAATGGTCGCAAAGCCTCGTAGGGAGCGCCGCAGCTGTCGCTGAGAGATGTCGGCAGATTTTATCGGATACCAAAGGTCTATCATGACTCGCCAGCTTTCTCTTTCTCGCGACCGGATCTCTGTGCTTCTGCTCGAAGGCATCAGCCAAAGCGCCGTGGATTACTTTGCGGCGTCTGGATACACAAATCTCACTCATTTGCCCAAGGCACTCGACGATAGGGACCTCAAGAGCCACATTGCGGATGCGCATATCATTGGCATTCGTTCAAGAACGCAGCTGACAGACGAGATCTTAGAATCTGCCAAAAAACTGATTGCCGTCGGGTGCTTCTCCGTCGGCACGAACCAGGTCGATCTGGGTGCGGCGCGCCGCCGCGGAATACCAGTCTTCAATGCGCCGTATTCGAACACCCGTTCAGTGGCGGAGCTTGTTATTGGCGAGATCATTATGCTGACGCGACAGATCCTGCCGCGCTCTGCTTCAGCGCATCAGGGCGGCTGGGAAAAATCTGCCGTTGGCAGCCGCGAGGTGCGTGGCAAAACGCTCGGCATCGTCGGCTACGGCAATATCGGTTCACAGCTCAGTGCGCTTGCCGAAAGTATGGGCATGGTGGTGCGCTACTTTGATCTTTCCGATCGGCTGCGCCGCGGCAATTCGGAATCGATGGCGTCGCTCGGAGAACTTCTTGAGATTTCCGATTATGTGACGATGCATGTACCTGAGACGACATCGACCCGGAACATGATCGGTGAAACCGAGCTACGTCGCATGAAGAAGGGTGCCATTTTCATCAACAATTAGCGCGGCACTGTCGTTGATCTCGATGCGCTTGCGAAGGTGTTGAAAGAAGGACATCTGTCCGGGGCTGCCGTCGACGTGTTTCCTGTGGAGCCGGCGTCGAACAGGGATCGTTTCGAAACGCCGCTGCAGGGTTTGAGCAACGTCATATTGACACCTCATATCGGCGGTTCCACTGAAGAAGCTCAGGAGCGCATTGGCGGCGAAGTTTCAAGGAAGTTAGTGGAGTACTCCGACATTGGCTCAACGATGGGCGCGGTCAATTTCCCCCAGGTGCAACTGCCCGAACGTCCGAACGGCACGCGTTTTATCCACGTCCACGAAAACCGTCCCGGCACGCTTATAAAGCTCAACGAGATCTTCTCCTCGCGTGGCCTTAATATCATTGCGGAGTTTCTGCAGACCCATGGCGACACGGGCTATGTAGTGATCGAGGTAGAGGGCGTTTACGAGGCCTCCGATGAAATTCTACAGGCGCTGCGCGTGATACCGGGCACGATCAGAACGCGATTGCTCTATTGACGGTGCGCCTTTCTAAGCAATGTCGAGGTTGATATCGGATTTGCAAAGGGGCGCGTTTGCGCCTCTTTGCATGAGTTATAGTTTCAAACAGGCCCCAGGCGGAATGACTTGCAAATAGATGCTTTCACGCGAGTGTTGTGAGGGGTGCAATCTGCTGTTGCGGTGCGACACGGCTAAATGATGCCGCCCGGCGCGCCTTCACGCCAGAAGCCAGTGTATCCAGGGTCTGAACGGTCGTCGTCCAGTCGATGCAGCCGTCCGTAATGCTCTGGCCGTAGACGAGCTCTTTACCCGGGATCAGGTCCTGCCGGCCGCCTACGATGTTGCTCTCGAGCATTGAGCCGATGATAGCATCATTGCCGTCTGCGAGCTGCTGAGCGACATCCTGCAGGACCGCAGGCTGGTTCTCCGGATCCTTGCGGCTGTTGGCGTGGCTTGCATCGATCATCACACGCGGGTCGAGCTTCGCGTCGCGGGACGAGGCTATTGCTGCCGCAACGCTGTCGCGATCATAGTTAGGTTGCTTGCCGCCGCGCAGGATGACGTGGCAATCCTCGTTGCCGCTCGTCGACGCAATCGCTGCGCGGCCGTCTTTCGTCACCGCCGGAAAATGATGCAGCTGCGAGGCGGCCATAATGGCGTCGAGGGCGATTCGGACATCGCCGGTGGTGCCGTTCTTGAAGCCGATTGCCGAGGAGAGGCCGGAGGCGAGCTCCCTGTGGATCTGGCTTTCAGTCGTGCGCGCACCGATCGCACCCCAGCTGACGAGGTCGGCGATGTACTGCGGTGTGATGGTATCGAGGAATTCGCAGCCCGCCGGCAGGCCAAGCTCGTTCACATCGAGCAGCAGCTTGCGGGCAATACGCAGACCATCCTCGATCCGAAAGCTGCCGTCGAGGCCGGGATCGTTGATAAGGCCCTTCCACCCAACCGTCGTCCGCGGCTTTTCGAAATAGACGCGCATGACGATCTCCAGGTCGCTTTTCAGCCGGTCGCGCTGTTCTTTGAGCCGCTTGGCATAGTCGATCGCCGCGACCGGATCATGGATGGAGCAGGGGCCGACAACGACGAGAAGCCTGTCGTCTTTTTTGGTCAGGATATCATGGATGGCGCTGCGTGCGCCCAGCACCGTCTTGCTGACTGCCTCGTCACGCGGCAGCTCATTGACTATGAGTGCAGGGGAGGAGAGTTCGACGATATTGGTGATGCGCAGGTCGTCAGTCGGGTTGGTCACGGTATTGGTCTCCAGGAGGTCATACCGGGCGCATAAAAAAACCGCCAGGTTGACTAGCGGTTGGTCGGGTGAAATTGCGTCTTCTTAGCTACGCACGCTCCCGCTTCCGCACCGAGGTACGGTAATAGTAAAATCGGGAAACATAGGCGCGTGCGATCGACATACCACCTTGCTACAACAAGCCGAGCGACTTGTCACTTGCGATCTCCATTCTTCGCTCTCGAGCCGGAGCAAGGCCGGCGGAATTAGCCTGCTAGTCACTTACGGGAATGCAGCGATAGGTCCGAGCAGGGGCGTTGACGTCGCGATCACCGCTTCGGCAGTACCAGAGTGTTCTTCCGGCAGCAGCCAGGCGACAAATGACGTCGCTTTCCCGATTTGCCGGCTGAAGTTAAAAGATTGCCTTCATTGTGGCCGTCCAGCCATTGTTGTCGTCCAACTTGACCGTGCTGCCACTGACCGAACCCGTCGCCTTGGGCGGGCGAAGCCATTGTTGGTCCAGGATACGACCTTTCCGTAGCTGATTTTAACGGTCGTTTTTCTCCCGCCTCCGCTACTCGTCCCCGACCAAGTGCCATCCCAAGACGCAGCGTCTTTTGCGAAGATGGGAGCGGCTTTCTTGAAATCTGGCTCGGCACGCTGCAGGAGGAATTCACCAGTCTGGAGGCGATCACGGAGGCAGCACGCACTCAAGGTTACGAGATCGTGGCCATTCCAAAAGACATGATTGTCGAGATGACCAAGCTCGCCGCGCAATCCCATCCCCCGAGCATTGCCGAACGGCTCGGGTTCGTCCGACAGGCCGGTTTCTGCTTGAAAATGTTCTGTATAGTTCAGAACATACAGAATAGGAGAGTTCGATATGACGAAGTCTATCAGCACGACCGAGTTTATGCGCGATTTCGGGCGGTATCATGACGAAGCCCGCCAGCAGCCATCACCTTGACCAAATACGGACGCCCGTCCGTGGTGGTCGTATCGGCCGACCTTTTTGAGCGCATGAGCGGCAATACCGAGCGCCGAGCCTATGCGGCGGGTGAGATGCCCGAAGAACTGGCCGACATGTTTGCGGCACAGCTTGAGGCAGACAGTGCCGAGTTCAAGGCGACCAAAGATGATTGATCGCTTCTCGAAAGGCGATGCTCGGAGTCTCCTGACATGGCTTTCACCCTTGCCGATGGCGTCACCCTAAACAACAAGGTCGACGCCAGCATCGCTTGCGATCTCGTCTCGCTTTTGCAATGAATTCTGTGTGCAGTTGTTCCATAATGTACATTATGCGATGTTCGTTTGTAGCCGCAAAGTTAGAAT
>UBVW01000044.1:0-12773 GCA_900469085.1 Hyphomicrobiales bacterium
CGAGCGGGGAAAATCGGCGGCTGGATTTTTCATAAACGATTGATCTGTGAGGCGCGAGCCACCTCCGATATCCCCTCGTGCAAAGCGTTGTATCGCTCATGGCAGAGACGGCACCGATGGCATTGCGTCGCAGCGGGTTTCGCGGCAGCGGGCGAGCACTTATATGAGGCATGCCGCAGCTACGCGGTGGAACGGATTTTGTGATGGACAGCGAGATACAGGGACGGGCGGCGCATTCGGCGGCGATACGGGAGCGGGCCGAAGCGGAAATGGCGAGCATGGGCGTCGATGCGGCGTTTATCGATCGTCTGGTCGAGACGTTTTATGGCCGCGTGCTTGCGCATCCCGCACTGGGGCCGGTGTTCGACGCGAGGCTTTCCGGGCGGTGGCCGGAGCATATGGAGAAGATGAAGAGCTTCTGGTCGTCGGTCGCCTTTCGCAGCGGCGCCTATGGCGGCAAGCCGGTGCAGGCGCATGTCGGCGTGGCCAACATGGCGCCGGACCTCTTTCCGCAATGGCTGGCGCTGTTTTCCGCGACGCTCGACGATATCGCCCCCTCCGACGCGGCGAAGACCTGGTTCATGGCGACGGCCGAGCGGATTGCCAAAAGCCTGACGCTGTCGCTGTTTTACAATCCCGCGCTCGACGATCCCAGGCTGCGGAAGGGCTGAGATCGCGGAACCCGCGCCGAGATCAGGCGATGCGCTTGTAGAAGAAGGTCGAGGCGCAGAAGCCGCCTTGCGGCCACAGTGCATAATCCGGGATCACGCCAACGCGCTCCCAGCCAAGCCGGGGATAGATCGCCTCGGCATCGCTGCCGGTCGCGGTATCCAGCACGAGAATGGTCTTGCCACGACGCGCTGCTTCCTCTTCGGCAGCACGCATCAAAAGGCGCGCAAGGCCCTTGCCGCGGGCGGCGCGGTGGACGAGCAGCTTTTTCAAGTCGGCACGATGCGGCTGGTTCGGCATCTGCGCGGCGCCGATCTGCACGGTGCCGAGCGCCCTGCCCTCAAGCTCGGCTATGAAAAGCAGGGTGGCGCCCGAGGCGACGCTCTCGGCGACGCCCTGCCAGTAGGGTTCTGCATCTTTACGCGTATAAGGCTGCATGAAGCCGACCGAAGCGCCGCCTTCGACGCAATCGACGAGCACATCGCAAAGATCGGGTATCGCGGCGCGAGCCTCTGTCGCGTCGAGCAGGCGGATGGCGGGCATGGGGTCTCCTGATTTTATATGGGGCATGTCGTTATCGCAAAACCGCTTCACACTTTTGCGCGCCATGCCCTAGTGGCGGCGGCGGTCGAGTACGACGCAGTAGCGGGCCGGCGCGGGGCCGGGATTGTGAAAGACATGGCCGTCGGCAACGGGCATGAACAGGCAATCGCCGGGAAGCAGGCGATGCACGGTGTTGTCGCCCGTCGTCATCTCCATTTCGCCGTCAAAGAGCCAGATATGCTGGGTCATGCCGCTGGCGGCGGCATGGGGCGGGAAGCTGACGCGGGCGCCGGCCGGGAACTCGACATCGACGATATCGACATCCGAACCGGTGCCCGGCGGCGAGACGGCGCGTCTGACATAGCCCGTTTCCGGATCGCGCCAGACCTGCTGGTCCTGCCGGCGCGATAGCGGCGCGGCCTCGCCCTCTTCGGCGAAGAAGGCAGACAGCGACAGGCCGAGTGCGGCGCAGACGCGGGCAAGCAGTGCCGCCGTCGGGCTTGCCTCGCCGCGCTCGATGCGCGAGATCATCGCCCGGCTGACGCCCGAGGCGATGGCGAGATCGTCGAGTTTCAGGTTTCTGTCGGTTCTCAGCCTGCGAATCCTGACGCCAATCGCGGTTTCGAGTTCCTGTTCCATTATCCGATCCAAATTTCTACTATAATAGAAATGCATGGTTCAATCGTGGAATCAAGCGCTATTTTCGCCGCGCGGCGGCGCGACTTATCGTAAACGAAACCCTGCTTTTCCGCTTTGCGGCAAGGGGATGCGCTGCTATATGCGGCGCATGAGCACCAATTCGACCCGCACGCCCCTCGACCATATCCGCAACTTCTCGATCGTGGCCCATATCGACCACGGCAAGTCGACGCTGGCCGACCGCCTGATCCAGACGACCGGCGGCCTTGCCGAGCGCGACATGTCGGAGCAGGTGCTGGACTCGATGGATATCGAGCGCGAGCGCGGCATCACCATCAAGGCGCAGACCGTTCGCCTGCACTACAAGGCGAATAATGGCGAGACCTATGTGCTGAACCTCATCGACACGCCCGGCCACGTCGACTTCGCCTATGAAGTCTCGCGGTCGCTTTCGGCCTGCGAAGGTTCGCTGCTGGTCGTCGACGCCTCCCAAGGGGTCGAGGCGCAGACGCTTGCGAACGTCTATCAGGCGATCGACAACAACCATGAAATCGTCACGGTCCTGAACAAGATCGACCTTCCGGCAGCCGAGCCCGACCGAATCAAGGAACAGATCGAGGAAGTGATCGGCATCGACGCTTCGCAGGCGGTGCTGATCTCGGCGAAGACGGGCCTCGGGATCCCCGACGTGCTTGAAGCCATCGTGCACCAGCTGCCGGCGCCGAAGAGCGAAGCCGGCGAGAAGGGTCCCCTGAAGGCGTTGCTCGTCGACAGCTGGTACGACACCTATCTCGGCGTCATGGTTCTGGTGCGCATTCTCGACGGCGTGCTCTCCAAGGGCATGACCATCCGCATGATGGGCACGGATGCCAAGTATCAGGTCGAGCGCGTCGGCGTGCTGACGCCGAAGATGCTGGCGGTGGATTCACTCGGTCCGGGCGAGATCGGCTTCTTCACCGGCTCGATCAAGGAAGTAGCCGACACCCGCGTCGGCGACACGATCACCGAGGACAAGAAGCCGACGGCGAAAGCGCTGCCGGGCTTCAAGCCGGCGCAGCCGGTGGTGTTCTGCGGTCTCTTCCCTGTCGACGCCGCCGACTTCGAAGACCTGCGCGCTGCCATGGGCAAGCTGCGCCTCAACGATGCGTCGTTCTCGTTCGAAATGGAAAGCTCGGCAGCGCTCGGTTTCGGCTTCCGCTGCGGTTTCCTCGGGCTGCTGCACCTCGAAATCATCCAGGAGCGCCTGGAGCGCGAGTTCGATCTCGATCTGATCGCAACGGCCCCGTCGGTCGTCTACCAGCTGTCGATGACCGACGGCTCGGAACGCGAGCTGCACAACCCGGCCGACATGCCTGACGTCGTGAAGATCTCCGAGATCCGCGAACCCTGGATCAAGGCAACCATCCTGACGCCTGACGATTATCTCGGCGGTATTCTCAAGCTCTGTCAGGATCGCCGCGGCATCCAGACGGAACTCACCTATGTCGGCAAGCGGGCCATGCTCACCTATGAGCTGCCGCTCAACGAAGTGGTGTTCGATTTCTACGACCGCCTGAAGTCGATCTCCAAGGGCTATGCCTCGTTCGACTATCATCTAGCCGACTACCGCGAGGGCAATCTCGTGAAGATGTCGATCATGGTCAATGGCGAGCCGGTCGACGCGCTTTCCATGCTGGTGCACCGCACGGCTGCCGAGAAGCGCGGCCGCGACATGTGCGAGAAGCTGAAGGATCTGATCCCGAGGCACATGTTCAAGATCCCGATCCAGGCGGCGATCGGCGGTAACGTGATCGCGCGCGAGACCATCTCGGCGATGCGCAAGGACGTCACCGCCAAGTGCTACGGCGGCGACGCATCACGCAAGCGCAAGCTGCTCGACAAGCAGAAGGAAGGCAAGAAGCGCATGCGGCAGTTCGGCAAGGTCGACATTCCGCAGGAAGCCTTCATTGCAGCGCTGAAGATGAAGGACGACTGAGGCTCTTTGCTTCCCGCTGATATGCGCATATCATATGCGCATATCAGGAGATTTATCATGCCTCAGACCCGTCGCAAGGCCGCCAACCTGTCGCTTGACAGCGAGCTTGTCTCGCAGGCGCGTGAACTGAATCTCAACGTTTCCAAAGCCGCCGAAGACGGCCTCAGGCGCGCCATCAAAAGCGAGCGCGAACGGCTTTGGCTGATCGAGAACGCCGAGGCGATCGATGAAGCGAACGCCTATGTCGAGAAACATGGGCTGCCCTTCGCCAAGTACCGCACATTCTAATGGCGCGCTTTCACGTCTATGAAGTGGGCGGCGACTATGCTCTCGATGTGCAGTCGGACCTTCTCTATCGGCTCAGTACACGTGTCATGATCCCGCTGGTCGTTGCCAGCCAGGTTGTCAATGTCATGTCTAGGCTAAACCCGGTCGTCGTGGTCAACGGCAGGAACTATCTGATGTCCACTGAGCGCATGGCATCCATCCCGCTATCGGAGATCGGCGCGAAGATTGCCGATCTCTCCTCACGAAGCGACGACATCACCGCCGCGCTCGATTTCCTGTTCCAGGGCTTCTAGGCCTCGCTCGCCATATAGTCCTTGATCAGCCCCTCGTAGGCCGTCATCTCAGGCAATGCCTCGTAGCTGTGTTTCGCTCCTGTTGCTGCAAAGGCGAGCTTCTCGCGCGTCCAGGTTTCGATGAAGGGCGTGAACCAGGCGACATCGTCGAGCATGGTCGGGCGCACATTGACGAAGAAATCCATGCCTTCGGTGCGCGTGAACATCCAGGTCATGCAATGCGGGCAGAAGTAGTGATGCGACATGCTTCCATGCAGACCGCCGATGACGGGCTCGCCGCTCGTGACCTCAAAGCCCTCGGAGGGGATGGCCACGCTCAGCGAATAGGCGCTCGACGACATCGACTGGCAGCCGGTGCAGTGGCAGGCCATGGTCAAAAGCGGTTTGGCGCTGATCTTCAATCGCACGCGACCGCAGCGGCAACCGCCCTCGCTCGGCAAATTCAACTTGTTCATGTCTATCTCCCAGCTTCGTGCTGAGATGATAGCGCCTGGCGCGCGAAGATGAAGAGGAATCGGTCGAATAAATGCGGCTTGATGGCGAACTCTCAACCTGCGGGAAGAGATCGTTGCCCTCAAATCGCCCTTCCTTCCTCATTGAAAATGCGAAATAATCTGTCGCGGCTGCGACATATCCATACCGACGGGTGCATCGACGGGCGCCAATGCATTTTCAATCACTGATTGATTGCACCCTTATTTAGGCTCCGGTCGATATGCGGGCAATCCTTTGCGCAGACGCTATGCCTGGCGCGATATATCGACGCTTAACCGGCTAATAGGCGGTCTTTTTGCCTGGTTTTCCCCGCTATTCGCAGCTTTCGTTTTGGGGCTTGCAACGTCCGACCTTTACGATAGGTTGCGCATTGACCTGAACGTAACAGGTCACACAAGGGAACGACGACGAATAAAAGGCGATAAACGCCTAGAAAGGTGGGCCCCCACATGAACTTCCCCACGAAGAAATTTCTGGCCTCCGCAGTGCTTGGCTCGCTGCTGGCTTTCTCCGCGCAGGCGGCGACCATCAACATTCACAATGGCGGAGACCCGCAGTCGCTCGATCCGCAGAAACTGTCGGGCGACTGGGAGAACCGCATTGCCGGCGACATCTTCGAAGGTCTGGTGACCGAAGATGCGCATGACAACCCTGTCGCAGGCCAAGCCGCGAGCTGGACGATCTCGGACGACCGCAAGGTCTACACCTTCAAGCTCCGTGACGGCATCAAGTGGTCCGATGGCCAGCCGGTGACCGCTGAAGACTTCGTCTTCGCGTTCCAGCGCCTCGTCGATCCGAAGAACGCCGCCGACTACGCCTATCTGCAGTTCACCATCAAGAATGCCGAAAAGATCAACAAGGGTGAGATCACCGATCTCAAGGAGCTCGGCGTCAAGGCGATCGACGACAAGACGCTCGAGATCACGCTTGAGAACCCGACCCCCTACTTCCTTAACGCGCTGATGCACTACACGGCCTATCCGCTGCCGAAGCATGTCATCGACGCCAAGGGCGCCGATTGGGTGAAGATCGGCAACATCGTCACAAACGGTCCGTACACGCCGACCGAATGGGTGCCGGGCAGCCACGTCACGACCAAGAAGAACGACCAGTATTGGGATGCCGCGAACGTCAAGATCGACGGCGCCAAGTTCTTCGTGCTCGAAGACCAGGAAGCCGCGCTGAAGCGCTACCGCGCCGGCGAATTCGACATCCTCACCGACTTCCCCACCGACCAGTACGAGTGGATGAAGAAAAACCTGCCGGGCCAGGCACATGTCGCGCCGTTCTCGGGGCTCTACTACTACGTCATCAACTCGCAGAAGGGCCCGACCGCCGACAAGCGCGTGCGCCAGGCGCTTTCGATGGCGATCAATCGCGAGGTGATCGGCCCGCAGATCCTCGGCACCGGCGAACTGCCGGCCTATTCCTGGGTGCCGCCTGGCACCGCCAATTACGGCGAACCGGCCTACATCTCCTGGAAGGACGAGCCTTACAAGCAGAAGGTCGAAGAGGCCAAGAAGCTCCTGACGGAAGCCGGATTCGGACCCGACAAGCCGCTCACCCTGCAGCTCAAGTACAACACCAACGACAACCACAAGCGCATCGCCGTTGCGATCGCCGCCATGTGGAAGCCGCTTGGCGTCAATGTCGAGCTCGTCAACGCCGAGACCAAGGTGCACTACGACCAGCTGCAGCGCGGCGACGTGCAGGTTGGCCGCGCCGGCTGGCTGGCCGACTACAACGATCCGGACAACTTCCTGAACCTGCTCGTGACAGGCGTGCAGATGAACTATGGCCGCTGGTCGAACCCCGACTACGACAAGCTGATCAAGGACGGCAATGCCGAGACCGATCTGACGAAGCGGGCAGAGCTCTTCAAGAAGGCCGAGCAGATCGCCCTCGACGACAGCGCCGCACTTCCGATCTATTACTACGTTTCCAAGAACGTGGTCTCGCCAAAGATCGAAGGCTTCGTCGACAACATCCAGGACATCCACCGCACCCGCTGGCTGTCCATCAAGGAATAACGAGAGAGGCTGCGTCTATTCCTTGCGGGTATGCTTAGCTACCTGGATAAAGACCCCTCCCAAACCCTCCCCACAAGGGGGAGGGCTTAGCCTAGCTCAACCGCCATGCCCAGCTTGAGGCAGGCGGGTGCCGCAAGTCTTCTCCCCCCTTGTGGGGGAGATGGCCGGCAGGCCAGAGAGGGTCTTTTGTCCTGGGTTTAGGCGTGCTTCCCGGCGCAGGAAAGACCGTCACCACCATGATCAATTATGCATTCCGTCGATTGCTGTCGACGATCCCCGTGATGTGGATCGCCGTGACAGCCTGCTTCTTCGTTTTGAGATTGGCCCCTGGCGGACCGTTCGATGGCGAGAGGCCGTTGCCGCCCGTGATCCTTCAGAATCTGGCGGCCCACTACAATCTCGATAAGCCGCTGATCCAGCAATATCTCTACTATGTCGGCGATCTCCTGAAGGGCGATCTCGGCCCTTCCTTCGCGTCCGAAGACTTCACCGTCGCGCAGCAGATCATGATCGGCCTGCCCTACACCTTCATCATCGGCACGGCGGCCTTTCTGCTCGCCATCGTCATCGGCGTCGCCGTCGGCTGTCTCGGGGCGCTCTACCAGAACAAGGCGCCGGATTACATCCTGGGCGCGCTGATCCTGGTGGGCGTCGTGCTGCCGAACTTCCTGATCGCGCCGATCCTGCAGCTGGTCTTCGGCATTCACCTGCAATGGCTGCCGGTGGGCGGCTGGGGCAATGGATCGCTGAAGTTCCTGGTTCTGCCCGTGGTCGTGCTGGCGCTGCCGCATGCCGGCCGCATCTCGCGCATCACCCGAGCCTCGATGATCGAGGTGATGGGCCAGAATTTCATCCGCACCGCCAAGGCCAAGGGCATCGGCCCGCGGCTGACGGTCATGCGGCACGCGCTCAGGCCGGCGATGATGCCCGTCGTCTCCTATCTCGGCCCGGCGGCGAGCTATCTGCTCACCGGCTCGCTGGTCGTCGAAAGCGTCTTCGGCCTGCCCGGTATCGGCCGCTACTTCGTCAACGCCGCATTGAACCGCGACTACGGCATGGTTCTCGGCACGGTCATCTTCTACATGGTGCTGATCGTGGTTCTGAACCTTCTCGTCGATATCGCCTATGCCTGGCTCGATCCGAAAGTGAGAAACCGATGATCCTCAACCCCGCAAAGAGAGAGCTGCTGGCGGCCGAACTGCTGGAGGCCGAAGGTCTCAGCCCCGTCAGCCGCTCGCTCACCCGTGACGCGCTGCGCCGTCTCTGTCGCAACAAGGCAGCCGTGGCCTCGATCATCGTGCTGACGCTGCTCGTACTCGTCGCCTTCATCGGCCCTTACCTCATCCCCTTCGGCTACGAGGATCCCGACTGGGCGGCCTTCCGCTCACCGCCCTCCTTCGCCGACGGCCACTATTTCGGGACCGACCCCAATGGCCGCGACCTGCTTGCGCGCGTGCTCTACGGCACCCGCGTCTCGCTCGCCGTGGCGTTGACGGCGACGCTCGTCTCCGTCGTCATCGGCGTGCTCTACGGCGCCGTCTCGGGCTATATGGGAGGCCGGGTCGATGCCGTCATGATGCGCTTCGTCGACATCATGTACGCCTTCCCCTACATCCTCTTCGTCATCCTGCTGATGGTCATCTTCGGCCGCAACGTCTATCTGCTCTTCGCGGCGATCGGCGCGCTCGAGTGGCTGACCATGGCGCGCATCGTGCGTGGCCAGACGCTATCGCTCAAGCAACGCGAATTCATCGAGGCGGCGCGCGCCTCCGGCCAGAAACCCTTCAAGATCATTAGCCGGCACATCATTCCCAACCTCGTCGGTCCCGTCGTCATCTTCGCGGCTTTGACGGTGCCCGAGATCATCGCGACGGAGAGCTTTCTCTCCTATCTCGGCTTCGGCGTGCAGGAACCGCTGACCTCATTGGGAACGCTGATCTCCGAAGGCACCGATGCCATGGAGAGCATGCCCTGGCTGCTCGTCTTCCCGGCCGGCTTCCTCGTCGCCCTGCTCCTCAGCCTGCTGTTCATCGGCGACGGCCTGCGCGACGCGTTCGACCCCAGGGACCGGTGAAGGGATCGCTAACATGACACACGACATCAAGAACGACACCCTTCTGGAATTGAAGGACTATTCGATCAGCTTTCGCACGCCCGAGGGCGAGGTGAAGGCCGTCTCCAACATGAACCTGACCGTCAAGCGCGGCGAGCGCATCGCCATCGTCGGCGAGAGCGGTTCCGGCAAGAGCCAGACCTTTCTCGGCATCATGGGATTGCTGGCGAAAAACGGCCGGACCAGCGGACAGGCGCTTCTCGAAGGGCGTGACGTGCTGGCCCTGAAGCCGCGCGAGCTCGACCATGTGCGCGGCAAGGACATGGCCATGGTGT
Source organism: Hyphomicrobiales bacterium (assembly GCA_900469085.1). Lineage (GTDB taxonomy): Bacteria > Pseudomonadota > Alphaproteobacteria > Rhizobiales > Rhizobiaceae > Rhizobium. The sequence continues at coordinate 9,321 of UBVW01000044.1, forward strand.
TCCAGGACCCGATGACCGCGCTCAATCCGTCGCTAAAGATCTCGCGACAGCTGACGGAACAGCTCGAGGTGCATCGCGGCTTTACGGCGCGCGCGGCCTCGGCAGAAGCGCTGGACATGCTCAAACGCGTAGGGATTCCCGATCCGTCCAGGCGCTTCAACCTTTATCCGCACGAGCTGTCCGGCGGCATGCGCCAGCGCATCGTGATTGCCATGGCGCTGCTGACGAAGCCGAAGCTACTGATCGCCGACGAGCCGACCACCGCGCTCGACGTGACGATCCAGGCGCAGATCCTCGATCTCTTCAATGATCTGACGGCAGAGATGAACACGGCGCTCGTGATGATCACCCACGATCTCGGCGTCGTCGCCGGGCTCGCCGACCGGGTGGCGGTCATGTATGCCGGCCGCATCGTCGAGGAGGCGCCTGTCGATGAGCTGTTCGAGAACCCGGCGCATCCCTATACGGCGGCACTGCACGCCTCGATCCCGCGCCCGGACCAGGATGTCGACCAGCTCGCCGTCATCCCCGGCCGCCCGCCGAACTTGCAGCATCTGCCCAAGGGGTGCAGCTTTTCGCCCCGCTGTCCGCTCGTGCAGAACGACTGCATCGATGCCTCGCCACGCCTCGACATGCAGGCGCCGCGCCATCTCGCGGCCTGTTTCCATGCCTTTCCACGCCTCGAGGAGGTTCTGACCAATGGCTGAACGATCACTTCTCAGGGTGGAGAACCTGACGACCCAATTCGACGTGCCCTCCAAGGGTTTCTTCAAGCCGCCACTGACGCTGACGGCCGTCAACGATGTCAGCTTCGATCTCAGCGAGGGCCGCACGCTTGGCATCGTGGGGGAATCGGGCTGCGGCAAGTCGACCCTGGGGCGCTCGATCCTCAGGCTCCTGAAGGCGCAGAAGGGTCGCATCCTCTGGCAGGGCCGCAACCTTCTCGACCTCTCGGACGAGGAGATGCGGGCCGCGCGGCGCGACATGCAGATCATCTTCCAGGATCCGATCGCCTCGCTCGATCCGCGCATGACGGTCGGAGACATCATCGCTGAGCCGCTGACGGTATTTGAACCCAAGCTCAACCGGGCGCAGCGCGCCGAGCGGGTGCAGGAGATCATGGCCGCCGTCGGCCTCGTTCCGGAGATGATCAACCGCTATCCGCACGAGTTCTCGGGCGGCCAGGCGCAGCGCATCGGCATTGCCCGGGCCGTCATCACGCGGCCGAAGCTGATCATCTGCGACGAGCCGGTCTCGGCGCTCGACGTGTCGATCCAGGGCCAGGTGATCACGCTTCTGCGCAGGCTGCGCAAGGAGTTCGGATTGACGCTGATCTTCATCAGCCACGATCTCTCGGTCGTGCGGCTGATCTCCGACGACGTGCTGGTGCTTTATCTCGGCAAGGTGGTTGAGGCAGGCGATTGCGCGACGGTGTTCGACAAGCCGGCGCATCCCTATACGCAGGCGCTGTTTTCGGCAGCACCGATCCCGGATCCGAAACTGGCGCGCCGCCGCCAGCGCATCCGCCTGCAGGGCGATCCGCCATCGCCATTGAACCCGCCAAAGGGCTGCGTCTTCTCCCCGCGCTGCTGGAAGGCCACCGACATCTGTCGAACCGAGATGCCACCGAGCGAAGAGGTCAGGCCCGGCCAGACGGCCGCCTGCTATCATATCGAGCGCTGACATCCAGGTGGCCACGACCTCCATCCGTGGCCGCCTGCTTCCCGCAAAACGTGTGAGTCCTGCAACAGCGCGCATATCATCACCTGCTGACGGACGCGACTGTGTCCGTTGCGTCGTGTTCCGGGCTTCCCTCCAGCGCAGGTTGCGCTATGGTGCGTCCATCGGACCGGAGGGGTTTCATGCGCGTACGGTTTCTCGTTGTCATGCTGCTGCTGACCAGCTGTGGCCATCCGAGTGGCGTGATGACGCCCGTGGCGCTGACCGCGGCGACGCCGAAGACCACGCGCGTCGACATGCTGGTCGCGACCACACGCGAACCATCGGGCGATCCTGCCACGTTGTTCAACGGCGAACGCAGCCCCAAGCCGTCGCTGACGGCCGTCGAAGTCTCCATTCCGCCGAACCGCAAGCCGGGCACCGTGCAATGGCCAAAGCGCCTGCCGCCGAGCCCGGCGACCGACTTCGCCGTCACCGGCGTTCGGCAGGTCGACACGGTGACCGAGGGACGCTCCTGGCTCAGCCAGCATATGCACAACGGCCACGCGCTCGTTTTCGTGCACGGCTTCAACAACAAGTATGAGGATTCGGTGTTCCGCCTGGCGCAGATCGTCAACGATAGCGGCATGGACGCGACACCGATCCTGTTCACCTGGCCGTCACGGGCACAGCTGACGGCTTACGAATACGACAAGGAAAGCACCAACTATTCGCGCACGGCGCTCGAGCAGGCGTTGCGGACGCTGGTCAACGATCCCAATGTCAAGGACATCACCATTCTCGCGCATTCGATGGGCACGTGGCTGACGATGGAATCGCTCAGGCAGATGGGCATTCGCGAAGGGCACCTGAACGGCAAGATCCGCGACGTCATCCTGGCGTCGCCCGACATCGACATCCAGGTCTTCGCCAAGCAATATGCCGAGATGGGTACGCCGCGGCCGAAATTCACGATCTTCGTGTCGCAGGACGACCGGGCGCTGGCCTTCTCGAGCCTCATCACCGGGCGCGTCTCGCGGCTGGGGGCGATCGATCCGACGGTCGAGCCCTATCGCACGAAGCTGGAAGAGGCGGGCATCACGGCGATCGACCTCACGAAAGTCAGCAGCAACGACCGGCTGAACCACGGCAAGTTCGCCGAAAGTCCCGAAATCGTGCAGCTGATCGGTCAACGCCTGATGACCGGCCAACCGCTGACCGACAGCAATGTCACGCTCGGCCAGGGCATCACGGCCGTCATCGGCGGAACGGTCACCAACATCGGTACCGTGGCCGCAACCGCCGTCGCCGCCCCCGCGACGATCATCGAGGCGCCGATGTTGCACCCGAAGAAGAAGCCGGTCACCGCGAAAGAGACGCTGCAGGGCGACCTCAGGGAACAGCAGCTGACGCAGTAAGCGATGCTGGGGCGGCAGTTGGGCAATCGTTTTCGAAGGCACGGAGGTATCGGTCATCGAACGAAGCGCGATCGCTGCGTCAGGTGCCGGCGTTGTCCGGGCGTGTGACGCGAACGCCGAACGCCCGCGTGAAGCGGGCTTGGTTCGTCCTTGTCTTATGTCTTTGCAATTGCAGGGCAAGTCCGCGCGCTGACAATGCTCACGTCCATGCAGGGTGTCTTTGGGAAAGAGATTCAGGGTCAGGGATTGGACCTGCGCCTTGAAGCCATGGTCCGCAGGCAGAGGAGCGACCATCGCCAGGGAAGATGCACTCTTGTCGCCGCCGACAGGATCGATGTGATTGTTTGGGGGAAAGATTGGTTGCGGGGGCAGGATT
>UBVW01000020.1:0-44979 GCA_900469085.1 Hyphomicrobiales bacterium
ACATCAGTGCCGTGTTGATCAGTTGCATCTCGGTCAAAACCACCTCGAAGGCGGCGCTTCGCCAGAAAACGACGTGGCCATTGAGAAACGGCGACAGCCAGAGACTGCGGGTGCCGGACGCCAGGCGCGCAGTCTCCATCAGGACGATGGTGACGCCAAGCGCCGCAACGATTACGGTGTTCGAAGACTGGCGGACCAGCGGCAGCATGACCGAGCGGCCGATCCATACCCCTGTCCCCATTGCGTAGACCAACGAGGCAATCACACCGAGCGCGAGCGCTGCGGGCAGGACCAGCCAAAGCTTGTTGTAGCCGAAATCGGTGAACAGCAGCAGGATCTGGCCGGAGAACGCGAAGAGCGCGCCATAGGTGATGTCGGGGCGTTTGGTGACGCCGAAGGCGACCGCATAGCCGAAGGCCAGCGCGGCATACAGAGCTGCCAGCGGCACCGCATTCGCCAGTTGCTGCAAGAGATAGGCCATCCATATATCCTATTTCGCTGAAATTATAACTGGCAAAATTGCTTTTACCAGTTATATTTTCCGGATGACATTCTCGTGGACCCCTCACCGCTTCTCCGGCGGCGCGCTCGCATTCGATGTCGCCAACAGCGTCGTGCTGCGGCACGACGAGGCGCGCAGCATCGATCGCTTTGCCGTCGATGCGCAGTTGCAGGCATTTCCGCAGGCGGCTGCGAATTTCTCCGCCGAACGGGCGATCTTCGGGGACGTCGCGCCGGTTTCGCCCGATGACAGGCCTGCGTTCATCGCCTTGCGCGAGGCGACCGATCGCTATTTCCGCGACCGCGTGCTTGCCGGCGGAAACGACGGATTGTTAGCGGAACTGTTGGACGCGGCAGCGGTCGTGCTGCGCGGCAACTCGGATGCTGCCGGCATCGATCGCGCCACGGCACATTCGGCGCTGAAGCTGATCGCCTCGCCAGAGCCGGAGCGGATGAAAATCTGCGGCAATTGCGGCTGGCTGTTTCTGGATCGAAGCAAGAACAGGAGTCGCACATGGTGCGACATGGCTGTCTGCGGCAACCGCGCCAAGGCCATCAAGCATTATCGGCGTAGGAAAGAGGAGGACGGGTCATGAGAGCGATCGGAGCGGCCCTAGTGTTGGCGATGCTGGTGCTGACCGGTTGCCAGCGCGAGAGCGACACGCTCGTGCAGGTCAGCGGCCACATCTTCGTGTTCAACTACCGCGTCGCGATCGCGACCTATCTGGTGACGCTGAGCAAGAAGGCACCACTGCCGGAGGGTGCTGTGGCGATCGCCGAGTTCGAGAACCCTTCCGGCGGAGCGCCGCTTGTGATCAACGAAAAAATCTTCCCCGCCTGGGACAAGATCAGCCTGCAAAGCCCCCCGGTGCATTGCGTGAAGAAAGATCGACCCTACGCCGTCAGCATCCGATTGGTCGATGCCAACGGAAAGGAGCTGCAAAGCCTGAAGACAACGGTCACCTCGGACGTCGATCAGTCGATCATGCCCGGCAAGCCGCTCGTGGTCGGGCCGTTCTACACCAAGAACCCTGAGGTCTTCAAACCGGATGGCACCGTGGATTACGACAGCGCCGACACCTGCCCCGCGACATGAAAAAGCCCGGCGCGGAGGCCGGGCTTTCGGAGTCATTTCAATTGCTTCAGCCGTTGGGCTGAGCTCTTGAATCAGCCGACGATTTCGGTTTCTGCGAACCAGTAGGCGATTTCCTGGACGGCGGTCTCAGGAGCGTCCGAACCGTGAACCGAGTTTTCGCCGATCGACAGCGCGAACTGCTTGCGGATCGTGCCTTCGTCAGCGTTGGCAGGGTTGGTGGCGCCCATGATTTCGCGGTTCTTCAGGATGGCGTTTTCGCCTTCGAGAACCTGAACGATGGTCGGGCCGGAGGTCATGCCTTCAACCAGTTCGCCGAAGAACGGGCGTTCCTTGTGCACGGCGTAGAAGCCTTCGGCTTCGCGCTTGGACATCCATACGCGCTTGGAGGCGATGATGCGCAGGCCGTTGTCTTCGAATACCTTGGTGATGGCGCCGGTCAGGTTGCGCTTCGTTGCGTCCGGCTTGATCATCGAGAAGGTGCGTTCAATCGCCATTGTAATAATCCTCATTCATCGGGGAAAAGTGGGCGGTGTTTACCCGTCCGATAGGCTGAAAACAAGGGGGTTGCGCGAATTTCACGCGGCCGTCACAGAGCGGGACAGTTTGGTGAGCGGCGATGAACGAATTTCATGAGGCCATCAGCCCGGTTGCTACGAAAGCGGCCTAGGATAGAACCTATCATCAGATGGAGGGCAAAATGCAGAAGCAATATGCGATGTTTGCGGACTACAACCGGTGGGCCAACGGGTTGGTCTATGCCGCCGCGTCGAAACTCACCGATGCCGAATACCGCGAAAACCGTGGCGCCTTCTTCGGCTCGCTGCACGCAACGCTCAACCACATCCTCTCGGCCGACCGTATCTGGCTGAAGCGCTTTACCGGATCGGGCGATGCACCGACGACCCTCGACAGCATTCTCTACGAAGACCTTGAACTGCTCAGCGCCGCGCGCCAGCGGGAGGATATCAGGATCGCCGATTGGATCGACACGCTTGATGCCGAGGCGCTCGCGGGGACGTTCACCTACACCCCTGTCACCCGCCCCGGCGCAATCACCCAGCCATTGTGGCCGGCGCTGTCGCATCTGTTCAACCACCAGACGCATCATCGCGGCCAGTGCCACATGACCCTGACGGCGCTTGGAAAACCCAGCCTGTCTCTCGATCTCAGCTACTTCCTGCATAGCGACGGCAAGCGCTGGCTGAGCGTATGACGGAAACGCCGCATTAACCGCGTTGGCGAAATCACGGAAACGAATTTACTCGGGAAAGGTGCAAATTCAGGCCATCTTAAATAGTCCGGTGCATAGGGGAGAGACGAGGCCGGACAGGGCCGACGAGCGAGGAGTGCAACATGGCAAGTGCAGCATCGAGCCCGCAGGCGCAACGCGAGACATCCCGTCCGGCACCGGTCACGGATATCCAACGTATCAGCCAGCACATGACGCGCCTCGGCGTTTCCGGCCTTCCACGCAATTACGAGCTGTTTCATGAGGCGATCGTCGGCCAAAACGCCGCCCTTGCCCAGGATATCGCCTCGCTCGGGGCCGCGCCGCGTCAGCCATCGCTCGATGAACTCGGCCTCAAGTACCGCCTCGTCAGCCATTGCGGACTGGTCGGAGAGACCTCGCAGGCCGAGATGAGCAAGATGATGCGCGATGCCGTCGACCGCCTGACATCGGGCGTACAGCAGAAGCAGAGTTTCGTGCGTGCTGCGGAAACCGCGCTGAAATCCATTACCGGCAGCCCGGACCAGAGCCTTTCCTCCTTCATGAACGAGATGGAGTTCCTGTCGTCTTCTCTGGCCGGTCTCCTGACGGCGGAGACCGATCTGGAGATCAAGCTGCGCCATGACATCGATCGGATGGAGGCCCTCGAGCGCGGGGTCGCTGCCGCTCAGACGGCATCGTCGACCGACCGGCTTACCGGCCTTCCCAATCGCACCGCGCTCAACAAGACCGTGCTCGATCTCTATGAGCGCGAGGAAGGATCGGCCGGGAACGCGCTGATCATGATGGATATCGACGACTTCAAGGCGTTGAACAGTCGCTACGGAACGCAAAACGGCAGCCGTCTTCTGAAGAAGCTCGCCGACCTGTTCCGCAAGTCGATCAAGAAGCACGACTTCGTGGCCCGCACCGATGGCGACGAGTTCACCTTCCTGTTTGCCAATGTCGGCATGCAGGAGGCGATGGCGATCGCCGAGCGCCTGCGCAATTCGGTTGAAGACAACGTGGTTTTCGCGACCTCGGACACCGGGCAGAACGCCAAGCTCACCGTGTCGCTCGGTGTCGCCTTGAGCGCCGACGCGGCGACGGCCTCGCAGCTGCAGGCCAATGCCCGCATCGCGCTGCATGCCGCCCAATCGAACAGACGCCTGCCGGTGCAGGCCTTCGGGCGCTGAGAGGCTATTTCAAGCTCTTGCGCTGATCGCGGCTTTCGGCCAAAACGCCGGGCATGATCACGATTAGCGATATCTCCGCCCGCATTGCCGGCCGCCTGCTCCTCGACCATGCCAGCGTCTCGCTGCCCGCGGGCACCAAGGCTGGTCTCGTTGGCCGCAACGGCGCCGGCAAATCCACCCTCTTTCGCATCATCACCGGCGATCTCGGCGCTGAGACAGGGTCGATCACGATCCCCAAGAACGCGCGCATCGGCCAGGTCGCCCAGGAGGCGCCGGGCACCGAGGATTCGCTGATCGAAATCGTGCTGTCGGCCGACAAGGAGCGCAGCGCGCTGATGGCGGAAGCCGAAACGGCGACCGATCCGCACCGCATTGCCGAGATCCAGATGCGCCTCGTCGATATCGACGCGCATTCTGCGGAATCGCGTGCCGCCAGCATCCTGTCCGGCCTCGGCTTCAATCAGGAAGCGCAGGCACGACCGGCATCGTCGTTCTCCGGCGGATGGCGGATGCGCGTGGCGCTAGCCTCGGTCTTGTTTACGGAGCCGGATCTGCTGCTGCTCGACGAGCCGACCAACTATCTCGACCTCGAAGGCACGCTCTGGCTCGAGGATTATGTGCGGCGCTATCCGCACACGGTGCTGATCATCAGCCATGACCGCGATCTGCTCAACAACGCGGTCAACTCGATCGTGCATCTCGACCAGAAGAAGCTGACCTTCTATCGCGGCGGCTACGACCAGTTCGAGCGGCAGAAGGCCGAGGCCGACGAGTTGCAGACCAAGGCCAAGGCGAAGAACGACGCGGCGCGCAAGCACCTGCAGGGCTTCATCGACCGCTTCAAGGCGAAGGCTTCCAAGGCCCGCCAGGCGCAGAGCCGCGTCAAGGCGCTGGAGCGTATGGGCACCGTGGCCTCGGTCATCGAGGATCACGTCCAGCCGATCACCTTCCCCGAACCGGAGAAGCAGCCCGCCTCCCCGATCGTTGCGATCGCGGGCGGTGCCGTCGGATACGAGCCCGGCAAGCCGATCCTCAAGGGGCTCAATATTCGCATCGACAACGACGACCGCATTGCGCTGCTCGGCTCCAACGGCAACGGCAAGTCGACCTTCGCGAAGTTCATCTCCGGCCGACTTTCTGCCGACAGCGGCGAAGTGAAGCTGGCGCCGAGTCTGAAGATCGGCTTCTTCGCCCAGCACCAGCTTGACGACCTCATCCCTGACCAATCGCCGGTCGAGCATGTGCGCCGGCTGATGCCGGAAGCGCCTGAGGCCAAGGTGCGTGCCCGCGTGGCGCAGATGGGACTTGCGACCGAGAAGATGGCGACGGCCGCCAAGGACCTGTCAGGTGGCGAGAAGGCGCGCCTGCTGATGGGACTTGCCGCGTTTCACGCGCCGAACCTGCTCATTCTCGACGAACCGACCAACCACCTCGACATCGACAGCCGCCGGGCGCTGATCGAGGCGTTGAACGACTACGATGGCGCCGTCATCCTGATCTCGCACGACCGCTACCTGATCGAGGCCACCGTCGACAGGCTGTGGCTGGTCAACAATGGAACGGTCACCACCTTCGAAGGCGATATGGACGAGTATCGCGACCTGATCGTCGCCTCGGGCAAAAAAAAAGAAGAAAAACCGCAGCTGATTGAGGATGCCGCAACCAAGGCCGACCAGCGCAAGCTGAATGCCGAACGTCGCGCGTCGCTTGCGCCGCTGAAGAAAAAGATCAACGAAATCGAATCGTTGACCGGCAAGCTGGAGAAACTGATTCAAGGGCTTGATGCGGAGCTTGCGGACCCCGTGCTCTATGAAAAGGCGCCGGCCAAGGCCGCGGAGAAGGCAAAGCAGCGTGGTGAAGCGGCCGCCAAGCTGGCCGCCGCCGAAGAGCAATGGCTGGAACTCTCCTCCGAATACGAAGAGGCTATGGCGGGATAGCCACAGTCGTTATTCTAGCGCTCCGAAATTAACATTTGTCAGCGCTCGAACGATCGAAAGAAACCGATCGTTAACCATAATCATCAAGGTTGTCTCAACATTCATTACTGATTTGTTGAGACACTCTTCATGCATCGTTTCGCATTTTACTCCGGCCTTCTTCTGTGCGCCGCGGCCCTTGCCGGCTGCCAGACAACAAAGCAGCCCGCGCCCGACAAGACGATCAAGACCTCGTCGATCGTTGCGCCTGAAGGCAAGCAGGACACCGTCGGCAGCGATACCGCCGAGCAGCCGCGGGCACGCGGGTTTGGCAAACAGCACCACCTTGCCGGCCGCACGATGACCGTGTCGTCGATCCACGATATCCGGTTGCAGGACAAGGAAGTCATCCTCAGCTTCGACGACGGCCCGATCCCGGGGCGCACCGACCGGGTGCTGGCGACGCTCGACGAATTTGGCGTCAAGGGCGCCTTCATGATGGTCGGCGAAATGGCGGCGCTGCATCCCGAACTCGCCCGCAAGGTGGCCATGGACGGCAATGCGATCGGCAGCCACACCTACAAGCACGACAACCTCGCGTCCCTGACCTTCGACATGGCGATGGCGGAAGTCATGCGCGGCGAAGCGGCGGTGACGAAGGCCACCGGCGTCGACGTCAACTTCTTCCGCTTCCCCTATCTGGCCGATAGCCACAAGCTGCGCGCGGCGATCGCCATGCGAGACATGGTGGTCATGGACGTCGATGTCGACAGCAAGGACTACTTCAACACCACGCCGGCCTCGGTCACCAAGCGGACGATGGACCTGCTGCACAAGCGCGGCCGCGGCATCATCCTGATGCACGACATCCACAACCGCACTGTCACGATGTTGCCGACACTGCTCTCCAAGCTGGAGGCCGAGGGCTACAAGGTGGTGACGCTGAAGTTCAAGAAGCCGGTTGCGCCGACCGTTATGGCATCGCTGTAGTTCGGCTGCGGAATTCGCGGTTCGTAGCAGACGCCGGTGCTTGCCCACCGGCGTCTTTCTGTTAAAACAATCGCCCAATAATCATACTTTTGAGCGAAACACCGAAGCGAGCCAACAGCATGTCACCCATCAACCTCGCCATCGTCGGCGTCGGCAAGATCGTCCGCGACCAGCACCTTCCCTCCATCGCCAAGAACCCGGATTTCAATCTGATCGCCACGGCGAGCCGTCACGGCACCGTCGACGGCGTCCAGAGCTTCACCGCGATCGAGGCGATGCTCGATGCCGTGCCCGAGATCGACGCCGTGTCGCTGTGCATGCCGCCGCAGTACCGCTACGAGGCCGCGCACAAGGCGCTTTCCTCAGGCAAGCACGTGTTCCTGGAAAAGCCTCCTGGCGCGACGCTGAGCGAAGTTGCCGATCTCGAAGCGCTCGCAGCCTCCAAGGGCGTATCGCTGTTTGCCAGCTGGCATTCGCGCTATGCGGCGGCTGTCGAAGCCGCCAAGTCCTTCCTCGCATCCACGACCATCGAAAGCGTTCACGTCGTCTGGAAGGAAGACGTGCGCCAGTGGCATCCGAATCAGGATTGGATCTGGCAGGCCGGCGGTCTTGGGGTGTTCGATCCCGGTATCAACGCGCTTTCCATCTTCACGCATATCCTGCCCAAGGCGATCTTCCTGACGAGCGCGACGCTGGAGTTCCCCGAAAACCGCGACGCGCCGATCGCAGCCGATCTGCATTTCAAGAACGCCGACAATATCCCCGCCCATGTCGAGTTTGACTGGCGCCAGACCGGCAAGCAGAGCTGGGATATCTTCGCCGAGACGGCTGCCGGAAAGATGGTTCTTGCCGAGGGCGGTTCGAAACTCTCCGTCAACGGCGAATTGAAGTTCGAGGCGCCGGAAGAGGAATATCCGTCGCTTTATCGTCGTTTCGCGGAGATCATCAAAGCCGGCAAGTCCGACGTGGATCTCGCACCGCTGCGCCACGTCGCCGATGCCTTCATGCTCGGCAGGCGCAAGTTCGTCGAAGCGTTCCACGATTGATTCGAAATTGCCGAACCTCGTGATATTCTGGAGCGGTCCTGAATATCGCAGAGGTTCGGCATGCGCGATGATGAAGCCTTCGGCCTGGGGCTGAAGAACCTGACCGTGTCACTTTCGGACGCAAACGTCCTGTGGCACGAAGCCTATGAGGAAGAAGCCGAGGCGATCCGTCAGGTGCTCGGCGACAAGGCCATCGACATCCAGCACGTCGGCAGTACATCCATCCCCAACATCAAGGCAAAGCCGATCATCGACATCATGATCGGCGTCCGCTACTTCGCCGATGGTCCGGCCTGCGTCGGCGCGATGGAAAGCATCGGCTACGATTATGCCGGCACCGATGTCGTACCCGACGACCATATTTTCGGGCGCGGCATCAAGGGTGAAACCCGCACGCACCTGGCGCATGTGGTGGAGTATCGTGGCAGCCACTGGAACCGCATGCTGGCATTTCGCGATGCGCTGCGCGCCGATCCGGCGCTCGCTCGCGCCTATGAGGAACTGAAAATCGGCCTCGCCGGCGAACATGCCCAGAGCCGAGCCGAATACACCAAGTCGAAACACGATTTCATCGAGAAGGTGGTCAAGGATGCCGGGATCGGGTGAGCCCGCCATCTTGTGATCCGGTCAGGCCTTCTTTTCCCAGCGCCCCTCGGGCGTCTGCTGCCAATATGTGAGGCTGTGCCCCTCGCCTTTCAGCTTCTTCCATTGCGCACGGGCGCCTTCGAGCTGTTCTTGGTCATAGCCATCGAACATGAAGACCACGCGCTCATAAGGATCGAGCGGCGGCGGCTCGGCGCCGGCGACGATGAAGCGGACGGTGGCGCCGTTGATGTTGTCGTCGGCCACGGTCAGGAGGACAGGCTGATTGCCGGCGATTTCTCCCTCATCCGTGCCGTGCGGCAGGAAGCTGTCTTCGCGGAAGGTCCAGAGATGCGCATCGAGCGCATCCCTGTGCGAGGTTTCCTTCATCTGAACCGCGACGCGCCAGCCGCGCTCGACGCTTTTGTCGAGCAACGGCGGAAGGGCGTCTTCCAGCTTGGATTCGGTCAGATGGTAGAACAGGACCTCGGTCATGATTCGTAGTTGGCGCGCACCAGCTGATCGAGCAGCCGCACACCATAACCGGATCCCCAGGACTGGTTGATCTCATCCAGCGGCGAGCCCATGGCTGTGCCGGCGATATCGAGATGCGCCCAAGGCGTATCGCCGACGAAGCGGCCGATGAAGTGGGCGGCCGTGATCGACCCGGCGTGGCGACCGCCGGTGTTCTTCATGTCTGCGAACTTGCTGTCGATCATCTTGTCGTATTCCTTGCCCAGCGGCATGCGCCAGAGACGCTCGTGGGTCTCGGTTCCGGCCGCGATCAACTGCTCCGACAGCTTGTCGTCGTTGGAAAAAAGGCCGGCCTGGATGTTGCCGAGGGCTACGAGGATCGCGCCGGTGAGCGTCGCGAGGTCGATCATGAACTTGGGCTTGAAGCGATCGTTGCAATACCAGACGGCGTCACAGAGAACGAGGCGGCCTTCGGCATCGGTGTTGATGACCTCGATCGTTTGGCCGGACATAGAGGTGACGATGTCGCCCGGACGCTGCGCGTTGCCATCCGGCATGTTCTCGACGAGGCCGATGATGCCGACGACATTCGCCTTGGCCTTGCGAGCCGCCAGCACGTGCATGAGGCCGGTAACGGCCGCGGCGCCACCCATGTCACCCTTCATGTCCTCCATGCCGCCGGCCGGCTTGATGGAGATGCCGCCGGTGTCGAAGACGACGCCCTTGCCGATGAAGGCGAGCGGCGCCTCGCCGCTCTTGCCGCCCTTCCACTGCATGATGGCCAGACGCGGCGGACGCACGGAGCCCTGCGCGACGCCGAGCAGCGCGCCCATGCCGAGCTTGGTCATTTCCTTTTCCGTCAGGATCTCGACCTCGACGCCGAGCTTTTCGAGTTCCTTGGCCTTGGCGGCGAATTCTACAGGGCCGAGCACGTTGGCCGGCTCGTTGACGAGGTCGCGTGCCAGATTGACGCCATCGGCGACGGCCTGCGAGACTTCGAAGGCCTTGGCGGCCTCAGCTGCCTTCGCCGTGACGATGCGGACCTTGATCGGCGCCTTTCCATCCTTGTCGCTGTTTTCGTCTTCAGACTTCTTTGTCTTGTAGGTATCGAAGCCATAGGCGCGCAACATCATGCCGAGCGCGAAATCCGCGGCCTGCGCCGCGGTGACATCCACGCCTGGCGCGTCCACGAAAATCGTCACATCCGTCGTGTTCTTGATCTTGGAGGCGGCAGCGCCACCGACCTTCAGCCAATCGAAGGAAACCACAGCGTCCGCCTTGCCCAGACCGATCACGAAGATGCGCTCGGCCTTCGATCCCTCGGGCGCCACGATATCGAGCGCGCCAGCGAGCTTGGCCGAGAAGCCGGCGATCTTGGCGGCCTTGGCCACCACGCCCGATGGGTCGGCAACGCCTGCGCCAGCGGCTAGATCGGCCCCCTTGGCCTGCAACAGAATGGCGTATCCGCCGGCAATTTCGGCAGATTTTTCAAACGAAATATCGAATTTGGCTGACATGTCTTCTCCAGTGGGATCGTTGTAAATCCTCTTGCCCGATCATTCAGGTTTTCACCACTGAAGACAAGTCTTTGTCGCGGTCATCGCGTCCCGGATCGCGGGAGTTGCGTCAACAAAGCGTCATGGATGACGACTATTCATCCGAACAAGTTGATGCGACGAGGATCAGTCTTGAACTCCATATTGAAGGCTTTCAGTCCGATTGCCATACGCGAAGCGGGTTACAGCAGCGCCGACATCTTCAAATTCCTGCTCATCACATGGTTCGCGCTTCTTGCCGTCTTCAATCTGTTTCCGCAGATCGACCAGGAAGTCTCGTCGCATTTCTTTACCCGGGAAGCCTGCAGCGCCGGCACGTCGCTTCGTGAGGTTTGCGGTCACTTTCCCTATCGCCAGGAATTCACGCTGCAGATCCTACGTACGCTCTTCCTGCGTCTTCCCTATGTTGCCGCGTTCGTACTGCTCTGGAAACTCATCGATTGCTACAGTCACTTCGGCGCCACCTTCGAAGCCGAGCGTGCGCGCAGGCTGAAGATCGCCCTCGGCTCACTGATCGCCGGGCCGATCGTTCTCGTCAACTTCATCCTGAAAGACCAATGGGGACGCCCTCGCCCATTTTCCACAGTGGATTTCGGCGGCGCACTCGACTTCGTTCCGGCCGGCTCCACGGCGGGCAAGTGCCTGTCCAACTGTTCGTTCGTCTCGGGCGAAGCAGCCGGCGCCGGCTGGCTGCTCTGTCTTCTCTTCATCATGCCACGCGCATCGCGACGTGCGCTATTCCTGCCGCTGGCCACGATTTCGTTACTGGCACCGGCATTGCGTCTGGCCTTCGGCGCACACTATCTGTCGGATGTCATTCTTGGATGGTTGTCATCCTTCGTTGTTTTTGCGGGCATCCTGGCGCTGACCGATTCGCCACAGGCGGAAAAAAAACTGAAAATTGAATGAATTTTCGACGGTAGCTTGTCGCAAAAGCAAACCAAAAAGCGTAGATGGTTTTCGCTGCGTGGCGGCAAGAATTCGCGAAGAGCGTTCAAGGGCGTGCATGAAACTGCTTGAGACATACATATTGCGGCGCGTGGGCCAGATGTTTCTCGTCGCCCTGTTGCCCGTGCTCGCGATCATCTGGACGACGCAGGTGCTGCAGCGCATCAATCTGGTGACGGATAGCGGCCAGTCTGTCGGGTCGTTCGCCAAGCTTGCCACGCTCATCCTTCCCTCGATCATCCCCGTCGTTTTGCCATTCGCACTCGTTATCGGCGTCACCCAGACGCTGACGACGATGAACAACGATTCGGAGCTTGCCGTTATCGATGCCGCCGGCGCGCGCCGCAGCATCATCTGGCGCCCGATCATCATTCTCGCAGCCGTTATCAGCGCCTTCTCCTTTCTGGTCGACAACGTCGTCGAACCAAAGGCGAAGACAGGCGCAAGACAAATGATTGCAGCGGCTTACGCCGATCTCTTGTCAACCGTGATTGAAGAGAAGAACTTCCGCCAGATCGATACCGGCCTCTACGTGCAGATTTCCGAGCGACTGGCCGGACGCGTGCTCAAGGGCCTGTTCGTCGTGGACGAGCGCGACCCGGCGTTCCAGCTGATCTACTATGCCCGCGAAGGCGCCGTCGACGAGAAGGGCACGTCGCTGATCATGCATGACGGCGAAGTGCACCGGAAAACCACGACCGGCGACGTGTCCATCATCCGGTTCGATTCCTATTCGTTCGACCTGTCCGACCTCACGCAGAACCGTGGCCAATCGACGCTGCGCGCGTCTGACCGCGAACTGCCTTTCCTGCTCAGCCCGGATCCCGAGGACAAGGACTACATCGCCAAGCCCGGAAGCTACCGCGCGGAGCTTCACAGGCGCTTGACCGACTGGATGTTGCCGCTTGTCTTTTCATTGATTTCGCTGGCGATTGCCGGTGATGCGCGCTCGCATCGCGAGGCGCGTTTGCACCCGATGGTGTCGGCGCTGGTGGTAGCATTCGCCGTTCGATGGGCGACATTCTACGCCGCCAACCAGATCGAAACGAAACCGATCTTCATCGGGATCCTCTACGCGTTGCCGCTCGGCATAAGCGCGATGGCTATCGCTTCGCTGATCCTGCACAAGCGAATCTCGCTACTGGGCTTCATCGGCAACTGGATTGTCATTGGCTGGCGCAAGCTGCAGAAGCGATTCCCCCGTTCGGCCGGAGACAAAGCATGATTTTCGGTACGCTCGGACGCTATTTCTTCCGTCGCTATGCAACGACGGCGATGTGGTTCTTCCTCGGTGTCATCGGCATCGTCTATCTCGTCGACTTCAGCGAGACCGCGAGCCGCATGTCGGGCCTGCCGGGCTATACGGTAACCGGCGGCTTGCTGATGACGGCCGTGCGACTGCCGCTCATCCTGCAGCAGACCGTCCCCTTCATCGCTCTCTTCGTCGGCATGACCGTGCTGATCGGCCTCAATCGCAAGTACGAATTGGTCGTGACTCGCGCGGCGGGCATTTCGGCCTGGCAATTCATGTCGCCGTTCATCGCCGGCGCATTTCTGCTCGGCATCGGGGTCATGACGATCCTTAATCCGCTGGCGGCATGGGGACAACGGCAAGCGGCGAGCGTCGAGAGCAATTGGCGCGGTGACGCGGGAGCCTCGAAGGGCGGTCCCCAGGTGCCGTGGATTCGCCAGATCAGCGGTCAGGACGACGTGATCATCGGTGCGCGAAGCGTTCTGGAAGACGGAACGCTGCTGATGGACGCGGTGCTCGTGCACTTCGATTCGAGCAATCACATTGTCCTCAGACAGGACGCGGCGTCCGCAAAATTGGAAGATGGTTACTGGCTTCTTAAGAACGTTATCGAACGCCGACCGGGTGAAATCGCTCAGCGTAAGGATGAGGTACAAGTCCGTACCAATTTGAAACGGGACTTCGTCGAACAGAGGCTTACTGCCCCTGAAACCATTGCATTTTTTGATCTCTCGAACCGAATCAACATTGCCAAATCCTTCGGGATTCCGACCAAGGCTCTAGAGACCCAATTCCACTCTTTGTTGTCCCAACCACTGTTGCTCGTGGCGATGACTCTCATTGCTGCAACAGTGTCCCTAAAATTTAGCCGGTTCAACCAATCGAGGTCCGTGATTCTGGGTGGCATCCTGGCAGGCTTCGTGCTTTATGTGGTCACCGTGCTTGTGAAAGCATTCGGAAGCAGTGGGGTTGTCCCGCCTTTCGTGGCGACGTGGATTCCGGTCATCGTCGCCTTGGCTTTGGGTGCAACAATTCTGCTTCATCAGGAGGATGGCTAGTGGCGGCAGGCAACCGCAAAAGTGTTCGTAAGCAGTTGGTTGCCCTGTTCGCAGGCGTAGCCCTGTGCAGCTATACCGGCAACGTGCCCGTTGCTATCGCTCAAGACGCTTTGCAAAACATGAAGCCCAATGTTTCGAAGGAAGCCAAGATGCTTCTTTCGGCCAATGAGCTCGTTTACAACAAAGACGCTGAGGTCGTTTCGGCCGTAGGCGGCGTGCAGATCAATTACGCCGGCTACAAGATGGTCTCGCAGCGAGTCGAGTACAATCAGAAGACCGGCCGGATGATGGCGCTCGGCAACGTCGAGCTCGTCAGCCCCGACGGCACGCGCATGTACTCCGACAAGCTCGACGTCACCGATGACTTCGCGAACGGCTTCATCAATTCGCTTCGAATCGAGACACCCGACAATACGCGCATCGTCGCCGAAACCGGCGAGCGGGTCGGCGGCACCGAGATGATTCTGAACAAGGGCGTCTACACCGCCTGTCTCCCCTGCGCCGAAAAGCCCGAGAAGCCGCCATTCTGGCAGGTGAAGGCCGAACGCGTCATCCAGAACGGCGAGAAGCACACGATTCGCCTCGAGCATGCGCGCATGGAGCTTCTGGGCCATCCCATCGCCTATGTTCCCTGGCTCGTTGTTCCCGACAATACGGTTAAGCGGAAATCGGGCTTCCTGTTCCCGAGCTTCGTCAGCGCGCAGAATCTCGGTTTTGGCCTCTCTGTTCCCTACTACTACGTGATCTCGCCCAGCATGGACGCAACGGTTACGGGTACGGGCTATACAACCCAGGGCTTCCTGGCCGACGCGGAATTCCGTCAGCGTTTCGAAAACGGCACGCACACGCTGCGCATGGCCGGTATCAGCCAGATGAATTCCAGCACGTTCAGTGCGGGAACCAGCGATGCGCAGAATGATGCTCGTGGCCTGATCGCTTCGAAGGGAGCATTCCAAATCAACCCTCGCTGGGCGTTCGGCTGGGATGTGATGGTGCAGAGCGACAACAACTTCGCGCGCACCTACAAACTGAAGGGCCTCGACGATTCGACCCGCACCAACCAAGTCTATTTGACGGGCCTCGGGAAGCGTAACTACTTCGACCTGCGCTCCTTCTATTTCGACGTGCAGGACGCCGATCCTTCGAACACTGCCGAGAAGAAGCAGGCCATCGTCTACCCGGTGATGGACTATCACTATGTGGCGCCGCAGCCGCTTGCCGGCGGGGAAGTCTCGGCCGATGTGAACTTCACCAATATCTCGCGTGGCCATGACGATTTCTATGACGTCGCCGGCTTCGATCGTTACCGCGGCCTTGAAGGCCAGACGTCGCGCCTGACGGGCGAACTGACCTGGAAGCGCACGTTCGTAACGCCGGCAGGCGTCCTGATCACGCCGCTGCTTTCGGCCCGTGGCGATGCGCTGTCGCTCAACATGGACGACCCGGCGGGCTACGCCGGCAACTACGACACCAGCGATGCCGCTACACGCGGCATGGTGACGGCTGGCCTCGAAATGCGTTATCCGATCCTGGCCACGACCGACAACAGCACGCACGTGTTCGAGCCGATCATGCAGATCTACGCACGCCCGAACGAATCCCTGGCTGGCAGGCTTCCGAACGAAGATGCGCAGAGCTTCGTATTCGACGCGACCAATCTGTTCGAACGCGACAAGTTCTCCGGCTACGACCGTATCGAAGGCGGCACGCGCGCCAATGTCGGCTTCCAGTACACCGGCACCTTCGATAACGGCTACAAGCTGCATGGCATCTTCGGCCAGTCCTTCCAGCTGGGCGGCCAGAATTCGTTCGACACCGACGATCTCGTAAATGTCGGCGCTGATTCCGGCCTTGAAACCACGCGGTCCGACTATGTCGGTCTCGGCGGTATCGAAACGCCGCAGGGCTTTGCCTTTGCCGCCTCGTACCGCCTCGACGAGAAGAGCCTTGAGCTTCGCCGTGGTGACCTGACGGCTGGCTTCCAGACCGATACGTTCCAGAGCCAGCTTCTCTACACGCACGTCTCCGCGCAGCCGGAATATGGCTACGATACGGATAATGACGAACTGCAGACGCGTGCGACGGTCAAGTTCAAGGACTACTGGTCGATCTTCGGCGGCATCGCCTACGATCTGAACAACAACACGTTCACGCGCCAGACGATCGGCCTGACATACGAAGACGAGTGCACGATCTTCACGATCGCCTACTCCGACAAGCGCGATACCAGCGACCAGTCGGCAAGCGATTGGACGATCGGCGCGAGGCTGACATTCCGTACTCTCGGCGACATCAATGTCGGTGACGCCAGCGAGCTTGGATACGGTAACATCTACAACAACTGATCGATTTTGCAGCACGGCGAGAGAAAGGGGCCTTTCTTTCGCCGTAACGCTATGCAGGACATTGTGGCCATTGGATATATGCGGCATATGCTGCTGCGTCTCGAAGGCAGCAACGCTGACGTTATCTCGGTAAGATAGGCGCGCCGCGACGCGAAAGCGCGGCGTCAATGGGAAGGGTCGACAGATGATTGGCGCGAAAAACACCGTAAGAACGATGATCGCAGGCTTGGCATTTGCCACTGTCGCGGGCTTGGCGCTGCCGAAGGCCAGCGTGGCCTATGCCGCGAGCGAAGTGCGAGTGGTCGTCAACGGTACGGCTCTCACCAGCGGTGACGTGGCCAAGCGCCAGGCGTTCCTGCGCCTGCAGCACCAGAAGGCGGATGCCAAGGCCGCTGAAGACCAACTTGTCGAGCAGACGCTTAAGGAGCAGGAAATCGCGCGCGTTCGCATGTCGGTGTCCAAGGACGACGTAGACGCCTCCTTCGCGCGCTTCGCAACTGGCAACAAGCTGACGACCGCGCAGATGACGCAGATCCTCAATCAGGCCGGCGTCGGCGTCGATCACTTCAAGGCATTCATCGCCGTGCAGATGAGCTGGCCGCGCCTCGTGAACGCCCGCTATGGCAACAGCAACAAGATGTCGAACGCCGACCTCGTTGCCCGCATGATGGAAAACAACAAGCAGAAGCCGGAAACCACCGAGTATATTCTGCAGCAGATGATCTTCGTCGTGCCCGCCAGCAAGAAGGGCATCGTCGGCAAGCGCAAGAGCGAAGCAGAAGCCTCGCGCTCCAAGTATCCGGGTTGCGAACAGGCCAAGGTTTTCGCCGCGACGATGCGTGACGTTTCCGTCCGCGACCTCGGCCGCATGCTAGCGCCGGAACTGCCGCCAGAGTGGAAGCCGCTTGTCGAACAGGCAAAGGGCAACACCACTGCGACACGCGTGACGGAGAAGGGCGTGGAATATCTCGCGATCTGCAGCCAGCGCCAGGTCTCCGACGACCAGGCCGCCGAAATGGTCTTCCGCGAAGAGGATCTGAACAAGGCCAAGGACAAGAACGCTCCGCAGGAAAACGCCAACGCCACCAAGTATCTCGACGAACTGCGCAAGAAAGCGCAGATCATTCGCCGCTGATGCCAATGACGCTCGCCTTTTCGCGCCCGCTTGCACTG
The DNA here is from genome assembly GCA_900469085.1 of Hyphomicrobiales bacterium. Lineage (GTDB taxonomy): Bacteria > Pseudomonadota > Alphaproteobacteria > Rhizobiales > Rhizobiaceae > Rhizobium. Next base: position 17,341 of record UBVW01000020.1, read on the forward strand.
AGCCAGGGCGATCCCGCCGGGATCGGCCCTGATGTCACACTAATGGCCTGGCTGCGCCGTCGCGAGCTCGGCCTGCCGCCCTTTATCTTTATCGGCGATCCTGATGTCCTTGCCACCCGCGCGCGGATGCTGGACCTGACCGTTGCGATCCGCGAAACCGATTGCGCCGGCGCGATCGACGCATTTGCCGACGCCGTCCCCGTGCTGCCCATTCCTGCAGGTATCGAAGTCATCGCCGGCGAAGCCCATGTCGCGACGGCCAGAGGGACGATCGCCGCGATCGAACAGGCTGTGTCGCTGACAATGAGCGGCGAAGCACTGGCCGTCGTCACCAATCCGATCGCCAAGTCGGTGCTCTACGAGGGCGGCTTCCGTTTTCCAGGGCATACCGAGTTTCTGGCCGAGCTCGCAAAGCGCGCCACCGGCACGCCTGTGACCCCCGTCATGATGCTCGCCGGGCCGAAGCTTCGGGCGATCCCCGTTACCATCCACATCCCGATCAAGGATGTGCCGCAGGCGCTGACGGCGGAGCTGATCGTCGAGACATGCCGGATCGCGCATGCCGATCTCGTGCAGCGCTTCGGCATCGCCAATCCTCGCCTTGCCGTCGCGGGCCTCAATCCGCATGCCGGCGAAGATGGCGCCATTGGCAAGGAAGACGCCAACGTTATCCATCCCGCGATCCAGTTCCTTCGTGCCGAAGGTATCGATGCGATCGGCCCCCTGCCCGCCGACACCATGTTCCATGACGAAGCCCGTGCGCGCTACGACGTGGCGGTCTGCATGTATCACGATCAGGCGCTGATCCCGGCCAAGGCGCTCGGCTTCGACGATGCCGTCAACGTGACGCTTGGCCTGCCGTTCATCCGCACATCCCCCGACCACGGCACAGCCTTCGGCATCGCCGGCAAGGGGCTGGCGCGCGAAAGCAGCCTGGTTGCCGCGCTGAAGCTCGCCGGACATCTCGGTCGCGTCTCCAAGAGCAATCCCTGATGGCGGCACTCGACGGATTGCCGCCGCTGAGCGACGTCATCAGGCGGCATGGCCTGGATGCGCGCAAGGCACTTGGGCAGAACTTCATCCTCGACCTCAACCTCACGCAGAAGGTAGCGCGCAACGCAGGCCCGCTCGAAGATGCGACGGTGTTCGAAGTCGGCCCTGGTCCCGGCGGCCTTACGCGGGCGATCCTCGCGCTCGGCGCCAAGAAGGTCATTGCCGTCGAACGCGACCCGCGTTGCCTGCCGGCGCTTGCCGAAGTATCGGCGCATTATCCCGGCCGGCTCGAGGTGATCGAGGGCGATGCGTTAACCACCGATTTCGAGGCGCTCGCGCCCGAGGGGCCGGTGAAGATCATTGCCAACCTTCCATACAATGTCGGGACCCAGCTTCTGGTGAACTGGCTGTTGCCAAAGCAATGGCCGCCATTCTGGCAGTCGTTGACGCTGATGTTTCAGAAAGAAGTCGGGCTCCGTATCGTCGCCGATGAGGAGAACGATCATTACGGACGGCTGGGCGTGCTTTGTGGCTGGCGTACGAACGCGCACATGGCCTTCGACATCCCGCCGCAGGCATTCACGCCTCCGCCAAAGGTAACCTCCACGGTGGTGCATCTGACGCCGAACGAGAACCCGATCCCCTGCTCCGTCGCCAATCTCGAAAAAGTGACCCAGGCAGCATTCGGCCAGCGCCGCAAGATGCTGCGACAAAGCCTGAAGCCGATCGGCGGCGAAAAGCTGCTTGAGAAGGCCGGCATCGATCCGCAAAGGCGCGCCGAGACGCTTTCTGTCGAAGAGTTCTGCCGCCTCGCAAACAGCCTGTAGAGGCGAGGTATCGCCGAATTCGCGGCGGCAGATTGAATTTCACGACTTTACAGATTCGGCTCTTCGGTCAGCAGCCCGTTCACAAAATCAAACAAGCCATGGCGCCGGTCACGACGTACGCGCTCGGCATTGACGATGCAACTCACGTTGCGAAATGCCTCATCGAGGTCGTCGTTGACGATGACGTAGTCATATTCACGCCAACGCTCGATCTCGGCACGAGAGTTCAAGAGCCGCGTGCGAATGACCTCTTCTGAATCTTCGGCTCGCCGGTGGAGACGGGACTGCAGCTCGGTCATGGTCGGCGGTAGTACGAAGATCGATACGATATCGGCCTTCATCTTTTCCTGCAGTTGCAGCGCCCCCTGCCAGTCAATGTCGAACAGCATGTCGCGGCCAGCCGCCATGGCGGCTTCTACGGGCTCGCGCGGCGTGCCATAGAAATTGCCGTGAACTTCTGCCCACTCGAGCAGATCACCCGCATCGCGCATTCTCTCGAACTGCGGGACGCTGATGAAGTGGTAATGCTTGCCTGCGATCTCGCTCGGCCGCTTGGCCCTCGTCGTCACACTGATGGAAATCTCGAGACTGTGGTCGTCCCTCAAGAGATTGCCTGCAATGGTCGACTTTCCAGCGCCCGAAGGCGAGGATAGAACGAGCATCAGGCCGCGACGGGCGATCTTCGTGGGGGGGCTCGACGTCTGGGGGCTCGACGGGGTCGGGCTCATGGCTCACTCCAAATTCTGAACTTGCTCGCGGAACTGGTCGATGACCACTTTCAACTCAATGCCGGCCGCTGTCACGGCAGCCGCATTGGACTTCGAGCATATTGTATTCGATTCCCGGTTAAATTCCTGTGCAAGGAAATCGAGCTTGCGGCCGATTGGGCCACCCTTGGCGAGCAGATCGCGCGCGGCGGCCACATGCGCCTTCAGGCGGTCGATCTCCTCGCGCAAATCAGCCTTGGTCGCCAGGATCGCCGCCTCGGCGTGGAGCCTGTCCTGGTCGAACTTGCCGGATGCATCCATCAGCATCGCGACCTGCGCGGCAAGCCGCCCCGCGATCTCGCGGGGCGAGCGCGACGGGTCGCTTTCCACGACCTCAGTCAGGCGCTCGATGATCGCCACCTGATCGAGGAGCACGCGGGATAGCGCCGCCCCTTCCTGCTCGCGCATATGACGAAGGTCCGTCAGTGCCAGCGTCAGGCCATCCATGACATCGGCATCGCGCGCGGCGATGGCTTCCGGGCTATCCTCGGTCTCTCGGAAATCGACGATGCCGCGCATGCCAAGGAGCGTATCGAGCTTCAGCGGCGCCGGGTCGATGATATCAGCCAGCTGATCGCGCAGCGACAGAACGGCGGCCAGCGCCTCCTGGTTCAGAACTGCTTCGACGCGGCTCTCGGGCGATGAGACGGACAGCGACACCTGCATATTGCCGCGGCTGAACTGCTCGCCGGCCAATCGCTTGACGTCGGTCTCCAGCCGCTCGAGGCCCGGCGGCAGGCGCAGACGGATATCAAGCCCCTTGCCGTTTACCGAGCGCAGTTCCCAGGCCCAGCGCCAGCGATCGGTCGTACCCTCGCGCCGCGCAAAACCCGTCATGGACTGCAAAGCCATGGAAGCCTCCGATTATCGGTTAGTTTCTCTTTTTCTTCGGTGCCGGAGCGGGCGTTGCCGGCGCATCAGCGGGCGTTGCCGCCTCTGGCTGTCCATCGACCGCGACATTCGGATCGGCTCCCTTGTCGGCTTCCAGCTTGCGCCAGCGCCGGACATTGGCGTTGTGATCCTCAAGCGTGGCGGCGAAGACGTGACCACCCGTGCCGTCGGCCACGAAATAGAGGTCCTGCGTCTTCCACGGATTGGCGACGGCCTCGAGCGCATCGCGACCAGGATTGGCGATCGGCGTCGGCGGCAGGCCCTTGATCACATAGGTGTTGAAGGGCGTCTCTTTCTTGAGGTCCGACTGGTAGATCGGCCGGTCGGCCGGCTTGCCGTCGCCGCCGAACAATCCGTAGATGATCGTCGGGTCGGACTGCAGGCGCATGCCTTTGCCCAGGCGGTTCAGGAAGACCGAGGCCACATGGGCGCGCTCATCTGGAACGCCGGTTTCCTTTTCGACGATGGAGGCGAGAACGATCATCTCGTCCTTCGACTTGAAAGGCAGCGAGGGATCGCGCTTGTCCCAGATCTGGTCCACGAGCTTCTGCTGGGCCGCGGCCATCTGCTCGATGATTTCGGCACGCTTGGTGCCGCGCGAAAACTTGTAGGTATCGGGACGCAGGCTTCCTTCCGCCGGCAGGACTGCCGGGAGGTCGCCCTCCAGCACTTGGTCCTCGTTCATGCGGTTGAACATCTGGCGGACGCTTAGGCCTTCGGGGAAGGAGATCGAATAGAGGATGGACTTGCCGGATTTCAGCAGCTCCATGATCTCGTTCATCGAGGCATGCGCCTTGATCTCGTACTCACCGGCCTTGAGGCTTTCGCCTTCGTTCAGATGGGTCGCGGTGAGATAGCGAAAGACGCGGCCATCCGAGATGATGTTGTTGCGCTCGAGATTGAAGGCAATCTCGGTGATGCCGGCACCGTTGCGAACGATGAAATTGGTGTTGGCTTCCAGCGGGCCGGGGCCCTGGTAGGTGGAAATCGCGTAGTAGAAGACGACGACGGCGGCGGCACAGCCGAGCACGACCAGCGTCATCAGGAAGTTCAGGAAGATGACGACCTGGCTTCTGGCCTTCTTCGAGCGCTTCGGCGGCTCCGGCACGCGCTCAGGGCGCAGCGCTTCGGTAGGCGATTTCGGAATGATCGGGCCACTCTGCGACTGCTGACCCTGCTGGCCGGCCGTGTCGTTGCTCTGGTTCGTATCGCTCACCGGCAATCCTCTAAATTTGGCCCCAAAAGCTGCTTCTCGCGAAGCAATGCGGCGAAATGCGGGTGGGCAGCCATCGGATGGGACTGCCCTGCCCGTTGCGGACGTCGACGGTCAGTCTCAGGCGACGTAGCGGCGCAGCACCAGCGATGCGTTTGTACCGCCGAATCCGAAGGAATTCGACAGTGCCACGTTCACTTCCCGTTGACGCGCCTTGTGCGGAACGAGATCGATCTTCGTCTCCCGCTCGGGGTTGTCGAGATTGAGCGTCGGCGGCACGACGTTGTCGCGGATCGAAAGCGTTGCAAAGATCGCCTCGATGGCGCCGGCAGCACCCAAAAGGTGACCGGTGGCGGACTTGGTCGAGGACATGGAGATCTTCGTGGCCGCATCGCCAACCAGGCGCTCGACGGCGCCGAGTTCGATCGTGTCGGCCATGGTCGATGTGCCGTGCGCGTTGATGTAGTCGATATCTGATGGCGTCAGGCCAGCACGCTTTAGCGCCATCGCCATGCAGCGACCAGCGCCCTCACCGTCTTCCGACGGCGCGGTGATGTGATAGGCGTCGCCCGACAGGCCGTAACCGACAACTTCGGCATATATGCGGGCGCCACGCGCCAGGGCGTGTTCGAGCTCTTCCAGAACGACGATGCCGGCGCCCTCGCCCATGACGAAGCCGTCGCGGTCCTTGTCGTAGGGGCGCGAGGCCTTGGTGGGGTCGTCGTTGTGCTGCGTGGACAACGCCTTGCAGGCCGCGAAGCCCGCAAGCGAGATTCGGCTGACCGGCGATTCGGTGCCGCCGGCGACCATGACATCTGCGTCGCCGAAGGCGATCAGACGGGCAGCATCGCCAATGGCGTGCGCACCGGTCGAGCAGGCGGTGACGACGGAGTGGTTCGGGCCGCGCAGCTTGTGGCGGATCGAGACCTGTCCGGAGACGAGGTTGATCAGACGGCCGGGAATGAAGAAGGGAGAGATGCGGCGCGGGCCCTTGTCGCGCAGCGTATAGCCCGCCTCGACAATGCCTTCGATGCCGCCGATGCCGGAGCCGATCAGGACGCCGGTGGCAATCTGGTCTTCATCGGATTCAGGATGCCAGTTGGCATCGTTGAGCGCCATGTCGGCCGCGGCCATGCCATAGATGATGAAGGGGTCTACTTTGCGCTGCTCCTTGGGCTCCATCCAATCATCCTGATTGAAGGTGCCGCCGGTGCCGTCGCCGACGGGAATGCGGCAGGCGATCTTGGCAGGAAGGTCATCGACTTCGAACTCGGTTACGAGGCGTGCGCCGTTCTCACCTGCAAGCAGGCGAGCCCATGTCACTTCCGTTCCGCATCCCAAGGGAGACACCATCCCGGTGCCTGTGATTACCACCCGTCTCATCGACTGCATTCCCCCGCCTTTTGTGTTCTATGGAGACCATGCCAGAAATAAAAAGGGCGGACTCTGGGTCCGCCCTTTCTCAAATGCGCAGGATTAAGCCTGCGCCTTTTCGATAAACTTTACAGCGTCGCCGACCGTGAGGATCGAGTCCGCAGCGTCGTCAGGAATTTCAACGCCGAATTCTTCTTCGAACGCCATGACCAGTTCGACGGTGTCGAGCGAGTCCGCGCCCAGATCGTCGATGAAGCTTGCGCCTTCGACAACCTTGTCGGCGTCGACGCCAAGATGATCAATAACAATTTTCTTTACGCGTTCTGCGATATCGCTCATGTCGGTTTCCTCGACCTTATAATCCTGATCAGAATGCCTTTATGGCACCCTACCCTGTTTCAGCCTGCGGCGCCCTAAAGCCACCTTCGGCAAACTCGTTATACCCGGCTACCAGAGATGTCCCAGGCTTGCACAAAAGCCCGCCGGGCCGTCTTCTTTCTCGGGAGACTGTTCACAGTCAAGGCCCGATTAACACGGTTTGTGTCTGCCGCAAAGCCAGAAAATCAACCCCATAAGGTTGGTCAACACGCTATTGCGGGGAAAAACGGCCCGAAGGCCAGTTTTCCGTTTCAGATCATGGCCATGCCGCCATTTACGTGCAGCGTCTGGCCTGTCATGTAGGCCGCTTCCGACGAAGCCAGGTAAGCAACGGCGGAGGCGACTTCGGCGCCGGTGCCCATGCGCTTCATCGGGATCGCGCCCATGATCGCGTCCTTCTGCTTGTCGTTCAGCTTGCCGGTCATCGCGCTTTCGATGAAACCAGGAGCGACGCAATTGACCGTCACGTTGCGGGTGGCGATCTCCTGGGCGAGCGACTTGGTGAAGCCGATCATGCCAGCCTTGGAGGCGCAATAGTTGGCCTGGCCGGGGTTGCCGGTGACGCCGACGATCGACGTGATGTTGATGATGCGGCCATAGCGGCGGCGCATCATCGGATGCGTCAGCTCGCGGGTCAGGCGGAACATCGAGGTCAGGTTGACTTCGATAACGTTGTCCCAGTCCTCGTCGGACATGCGCACGAACAGGCCATCCTTGGTGATGCCGGCGTTGTTGACGAGAATATCGACGCCACCGAGCGCTTCTTCGGCCTTGACGCCGAGCGCCTTGACTTCATCGCGATCGGCAAGGTTTGCCGGGAAGATCTGGACACGGTCGCCGAGCTCATTGGCGAGCGCCTCGAGCTTCTCGACGCGAGTGCCGTGCAGGCCGACGATGGCGCCCTGCTTGTGCAGGATGCGGGCGATTTCTTCGCCGATGCCGCCAGAGGCACCGGTTACCAGAGCCTTGCGGCCGGAGAGATCGAGCATGGAAGAATTCCTTGTAATCGTTAAATCAATCAGGCCAGAAGAGCGGCGACGGCCGCATCGATATCAGCCGGCGTGTTGACCGGGATGCCGGTCACGTTCTTGTCGATGCGGCGCGCGAGGCCGGTGAGCACCTTGCCGGCGCCGAGTTCGTAAAGCGTGGTCACGCCGTTTGCCGCGAACCATTCAACCGTTTCACGCCAGCCAACCTGGCCAGTCACCTGTTCAACGAGCAGCTTGGCGATTTCTTCCGCGTCAGTGACGGGTGCCGCGCGCACGTTGGCGATGACAGGCACGACCGGGTTCGACTTCGCGACGCCTGCGAGCGCTTCGCGCATCGCATCGGCGGCCGGCGCCATCAGCGCGGAATGGAACGGTGCGGAGACCGGCAGCAGGATGGCGCGCTTGGCGCCCTTTTCAGTGGCGATAGCCGCGGCCTTTTCAACCGGCGCCTTCTCACCCGAAATCACGATCTGGCCACCGCCATTGTCATTGGCGATCTGGCAGGCGCCCAGCGCCGAGGCTTCCTCACAGACGGCGATCACGTCGGCATGTTCGAGACCGATGATGGCGGCCATGGCACCGACACCAACGGGGACGGCCGCCTGCATGGCATTGCCGCGGATGCGCAGGAGGCGCGCGGTGTCGGCGATCGAGAACATGCCGGCGGCGCAGAGAGCGGAGTATTCGCCGAGCGAGTGGCCGGCGACGTAAGAGACCTTAGCCTTGAGATCGACGCCCTTGGCTTCGAGCACCCGGATGACGGCCATCGATACGGCCATCAGGGCCGGCTGCGCATTGGCGGTCAGCGTCAGCGTTTCCTCGGGACCATTGAAGATGGTCTCCGACAACTTCTCGCCGAGAGCGTCATCGACCTCTTCAAAAACGGCGCGCGCCTCGGCAAAATTCTCGGCAAGATCCTTGCCCATGCCGACGGCCTGGCTGCCCTGTCCGGGGAATGTAAAAGCGATGGTCATCCTATGTCCTTTTTATATGGACCCGCGGTCATTTCGCCTCCAATTGACATTCTTTCCCGCAGAGTCAAGTGCTGGACGCCTGCGTTCCAAGGCTTTCGCGACTGCAACAAGGCCGCACTTTTGCTCTTGCGCTTGCTCAATTCCAGCCTAAATTCGCGCCGTCCTTCCAAGACGTCTTTCTTTTAAGATCACGATTAAGGCTCCCGAATGAAACACAAGAAACTTGGTCGCACCGATATCTCGGTGTCCGAAATCTGCTTGGGCACGATGACCTGGGGTTCGCAGAACTCCGAGGCCGAAGCGCACGACCAGATGGACTATGCGTTCGACAAGGGCGTCAACTTCTTCGACACCGCCGAGCTCTATCCGACCACGCCCGTCTCCCCCGAGACCCAGGGCTTGACCGAGGATTATATCGGCACCTGGCTTCAAAAGACTGGCAAGCGCAAGGATATCATCCTCGCCACCAAAGTCGCCGGCCCCGGACGGGCCTATATTCGCGGAGGCGAAGGCGCCGATGCCAAGAACATCCGACTGGCAATCGAAGCGAGCCTGAAGCGGCTGAAGACCGACTACATCGATCTCTACCAGATCCACTGGCCGGTTCGCGGTCACTTCCACTTCCGCCAGAACTGGCACTACGACCCCTTCAAGCAGGATCGCGCCAAGGCTGTCGCCAACATTACCGATATCCTGGAGACAGTCGGCGCACTGGTGAAGGAAGGCAAGATCCGGACGATTGGCCTTTCCAATGAGACGACCTGGGGCACACAGAAGTATCTTACGATTGCCGAGCAACTCGGCCTGCCGCGCGTCGTCAGCATCCAGAACGAGTATAATCTGCTGTACCGCCACTACGATCTCGACATGGCGGAAATGTCGCATCATGAAGACGTTGGCCTGCTCGCCTACTCGCCACTCGCAGGCGGCATCCTGAGCGGCAAGTACATCGGCGGCGCAACGCCCGAGGGATCGCGCGGCTCGATCAACGGCGATATCGGCGGACGCCTGCAGTCGCTGCAGGAAGCGCCCACCAAGGCGTATGTCGAGATCGCCAAGCGCCACGGGCTCGACCCGTCCGCCATGGCCATCGCGTTTTGCCTGACGCGCCGCTTCATGACCTCGGCCATCATCGGCGCGACGACGATGGCGCAGTTGAAGACCGATATCGATGCGGCCGGCATCAAGCTGTCGAGCGAGATCCTGGCCGAGATCGACAAGGTGCACCGCGAATATCCGATGCCGATCTGATTGGGGAGGCTTCGTATTTGCGCAGGACACGGCACCAGCAAGGTGCCGTGTCCTTTTGTTCACGGCAGGGGTTGCTGCAGGAAGCTGATTGATGGCGCGAAGAAGTAGTCGCCGCCGATCAGCCTGACAGCTGTCTTGAAGTCGTAATCGGCGGTCAACGCCGTGCCGCCGCCTATCGCGGGATGCCCGTCGATCCAGGCGGTATTTGGCGTGCCCGGGGTATTGGCTCGCTGTCCAATGACGGGATCAATCCCAGCTGACGAGCCGGGCGGAAAATCAACATTTCCGGCCCACGCCGCCTGCGTGAACTCGAATTGTTCGTTGATATCATTCATGTATGCCATGAAGATCAGGCCGACGCCGCCAGACGGGCGATCGTCCTCGTTGAAGTCAGCACCATCCGGACGCGCCTGCCTCTCCCCGAAGGTAATACCACGCCGCGCCATGATGCGCCGACGCTCGAACTCATCACCGGCAGTCCGGGGGTTGGTCTTGCGGATGTGGCCCCGGAACGGACATAGCCGGCCGCCCGGATCTCCATCATAGTTGAAATTGTTGGTCGGATCACCGCTGACAGGTTGCCCACGCAGGACGACCGGCGTTCCGTCCTCGAACCGTCCGACGGCCAGAGCGCCCGCACGCTCCCTGTCAGCCACCGGCTCTTGAAGCCAGCCGCCCAATTGCCGCTCCCGCCGCTTGAATGCCTCCACGTTCTGCTCCAGCTTGCGGTAGACGAAGTAGCTGCCACAGCCGAATTTCGTTCGCGCAGCTGGATCGGCCACGATGAATTGCGACGGAAGGAACGACTCTTCCCATAACGGCCACGGATCACCTGCGGCGATGGCCTTGGGCTCTTCGGCTTTTTTGTTTTCATCGATGTCTTCCTGCAGGAAAAGCGGCTGACTGCGTCCGTCGACATAGCCGAAGTGTTCGATACCCTCCCCCTTTGTGGGACCACCTCGTTCCTGGCGCCGTCGTTGCGCGAGGCCGATATCCACGCCGAGGACCTGCGCGCCGGCATCAGCGATCGCCGTCTTCAGCGACGACGTCGCGTCAGCGACCAGACCCGGGTCATCATCGGCAACCAGCACCATCGCGTCGGGCACCGACTTGCCCGGCGCCCATGGGCCGCCCGCCTCCCAAAGGGTGTCCGGTTCGTCGTTCATGCCCGGCAGCGGAACGCCGGGGAGACTTGCAAAATTCAGCGGATCCATCCTGCCTCGAACACGCATGCCGTCTCTAAAGGCGACATCCGACGGGACCGACTTCGCACCGAGCTTCGCGTATCCCTTTGCGGATAGAAAGACGCATACGACCCGCCCGCCGCTGATACCGGCCGACTTGAATGCCGCGGCGGCGCGCAACTGATCGAGCGCCGAGGTTACCGCAAAGGAGAGATCGGTCAGCAAGGCGGAGATTTCCGTCTCCTTCATTCCATCGAAGCTGATGAAGACATTGGCCGTGTGATCGCGGCCGTGGCCCTTCAGGATGTTGGCCTGAAGGTCCGAGAGTAACGCCATCGTCTCGGGGTCGTCGGTCCATTTCGTCCATTCTATGTGTCTCGACAAAATCGCTGCAATTGTCGGCATAACTTCCTCCGTTGAACAGACTTCAGTTGCATATGGTTGTATCGAATATATTATACACTTATTACGTTATACACCTGATGATGGAAACAACAACACAAGCACACCAAAATCGCTTTCTCGCTTCTCCCCTTGCCTTTCCGTCAGAAATCCGTATAAGCCGCCGTGTTCGCAAAACCCGGTCTTCTGGCTGGTGGCTGAACGGAGGGCCGGTTTCCCGCGGGAAATCGTTCGGAACGGAAGCGTTCCAGCCTCCCGTGTCTCCGCTCTCGACCGTCTCGGAACGCTTTTCTTGCCTGGGCCCGCCCAATCAGGAGCAGTCGTTGAGGCTTAGCCGCCGAATATCGGGTTGAATAAAACGCAAGAAAGGCAAAGCTGTCATGGCTCTTTATGAACATGTATTCCTTGCCCGACAGGATATTTCCGCTCAGCAGGTCGATGCCCTCGTAGAACAGTACAAGGGTGTTATCGAAGCTAACGGCGGTAAGGTCGGGCGCGTAGAAAACTGGGGCCTCAAGTCCCTGACCTACCGCATCAAGAAGAACCGCAAGGCTCACTACGTTCTCGTCGACATCGACGCCCCGGCTGCTGCCGTGCAGGAAATGGAACGTCAGATGCGCATCAGCGAAGACGTCCTGCGCTACATGACGATCGCTGTAGAAGCTCACGAAGAAGGCCCGTCTGCCATGATGCAGAAGCGCGACCGCGACGACCGCGGCCCGCGTGATGGTGCCGACCGTGGCCCGCGTCGCGAATTCGGCGATCGTCCGCCGCGTCGTGATGGCGATTTCCAGCGTGGCCCGCGTCCCGATCGCGCTCCGCGCGAAGACCGTGCATAAGGAGAACTGAGAATGTCTGAATCTTCCTCCGCACCGGTACGTCGCCCGTTCCACCGTCGTCGCAAGACTTGCCCGTTCTCCGGTGCAAACGCTCCGCGCATCGACTACAAGGACGTTCGTCTTCTGCAGCGCTACATTTCCGAGCGCGGCAAGATCGTTCCTTCCCGTATCACGGCTGTTTCGCAGAAGAAGCAGCGCGAACTCGCTCAGGCGATCAAGCGCGCCCGTTTCCTCGGCCTGCTGCCGTACGTCGTCGCTTAATTAGCTGACGAGACCAAATCGAGGGAAGGCAGTGATGCCTTCCCTTCTCCCTTTCGCGATGGGCGCGGATCGGAACTTCTAAAACCCATGTTGAGGCCTTTCTGAACCTTGATCAGAAAAGTCCCTCTAACTGCTTGATGAAGCAGGACAGCGACCGTGAAACCACTGAATGTAAAAATGCTGGGGCTCGGAGCCCTCGCCGGATTGGTCGCCGCACTTCTGGTGCTGGGCGCAGGTCGTCAGCCGTCGTCTTTCAGTGCCGTTCTCTATGCCGCTTCCGCACTCCCCATTCTTCTCGTCGGCCTTCGCTGGGGTAACATGGCGGCGATCGCCGCCGTTGTCACCGCCGCTGTGCTTGGCGCGATTACCAGCTCGCCGTCATTCGCGCTCATGATGACGCTGGTCACGCTGCTGCCCGCAGGCTGGCTTAGCCACCTCGCAAATCTGGCACGCCCCGCTTCGGAAATCGGCGGTCCCGATCATCTGATGGCGTGGTATCCGCTGTCGGATATCCTGCTGCATCTTTGCGGATTGGTGACGTTCGCCGTCATCGTCGTCGGCGTGATGATCGGTTATGGCCCGGAACTGATCGACCGTCTGGTCGACGTGCTCTTCACCTCGGTGGCGCAGCAGCAGTCCGATTTCACGCCCGACGCGGCTGTGATCGCGCAGACCAAGTCTCTCGTCGTCCTGCTGCTCCCGGCCATCCAGGGCGGAATGTGGGTGGTGATGCTGTTTGCCGCCTATTACATCGCGACACGCATCGTCGCTGCATCCGGTGGTGGCCTGCGTCCACGCGAGGATATCCCCTCTTCGCTCCGGATGAACCGCAACACGATCTTCATCTTCCTTCTCGGGCTTGCCGCCACCTTCTTGGGCGGCATCCCGGCGATGGTCGGAGCAACCGTCGTCGGCACGTTCGGTGCCGGCTTCCTTCTCTCCGGTTTCGCCGCGCTGCATTTTCGCACCCGCGGCAAGGAATGGCGCCTGCCGGCGCTTATCCTTTGCTACCTGGCATCTCTCATGTTGATGCTGCCAGCCTTTTTCATCCTCATTCTGGGGCTCAGCGATACCCGCAAGGCGATTGCGCTGACCCCGAATACGGATGCTGATGCCCCCAAACAGACAGATACGAAACTCTAAGGACACGAAAGGAACTCTGACATGGACGTCATTCTTCTCGAACGCATCTCCAAGCTCGGCCAGATGGGCGAAACCGTAAAGGTTCGCGATGGCTTTGCTCGCAACTACCTGCTGCCGCTCGGCAAGGCTCTTCGTTCGAACGAAGCCAACAAGAAGCGCTTCGAATCCGAGCGCGCAACGCTTGAGGCCCGCAACCTCGAGCGCAAGTCGGAAGCACAGACCGTCGCCGACGCTCTTGAAGGCAAGTCCTTCGTCGTCGTTCGTTCGGCTGGCGAAACCGGCCAGATGTACGGCTCGGTCGCTGCCCGCGACATCGTCGAGATTCTCGCTGCAGAAGGCTTCAACATCAGCCGCAACCAGGTTCACCTGAACACCCCGATCAAGACGATCGGTCTGCACCAGGTCGAACTGCAGCTGCATGCCGAAGTCGAAATCAACGTCGAAATCAACGTTGCTCGTTCGGCCGAAGAAGCCGAGCGCCAGAAGCAGGGCGAAACCCTGACGTCGGTCGACGCCATCTACGGTGTTGACGAAGATGCTCTGCGTCCCGAAGACTTCTTCGATCCGGAAGCTGACGGCAACGCCGAAGACGACGAATAAGATTTCGGGAGAGCAATCTCCGAAATGCGAAAGCCGGGCCCAGCGCCCGGCTTTTTGCTGTCCGCTATTCAGAAATGCTAATTGGCCACTGCCTGCTGCTTGGGCTCGGCACTCTTGTCGACGCTGACGACGACCGATAGCCCGGGCCCAAGATTCTTGGCGGCAGGCTGGCCAGGATCAATGCTGATGCGAACGCCGACGCGCTGGGCGATCTTGACGAAATTGCCGGTGGCGTTGTCCGCCTTGATGACGGCAAATTCGGAGCCGGCAGCGGGCGAGAAGCGCTCGATGCGGCCGGTGAGCCGCTGACGCCCCAGGGCGTCGACAACGATCGAGACGGGCTGACCGACCTGCATGCCTTCAAGCTGGGTCTCCTTGAAATTGGCGACGACCCATACTTCTTCCGGCACCACTGCCATCAACTGCGTGCCGACCGCCACATACTGGCCGAGGCGAACACCGATCTCGCCGAGATGGCCGTCGCGCGGCGCTACGATCGACGTGTTCTGGAGATCGATCTCGGCGAGATGCACGGTCGCTTCCGCGCTTGCCACATTGGCCTCCAGCAAAGAGCGATTGACGATGATGGTTGCCAGATTCTGCTTCGACACTTCCAGCGCCGACTGCGCCTGATTCAACGCGGCCTTCGCCTCCTCGAGCGTCGCCTGCGCCTGCTCCGATTCGCTGGCCGAGGCGATGCCCCTGTCATTGAGGTTGCTGATACGATCCCAGGCGAGCTGCGCGCGCTTCAGCGAAGCGTTGGCGCTGTCTATCTGCGCCTGGCTCGATGCGATGGTCGCCTTCGCCGACAGTTCCGACTGGCGGGAGTTTTCAAGCGACGCCTTCTGTCCCTCAAGTGCCGAGCGGGCCTGGGCCAGCTTCTGCGTATAGATGCGGTCATCGATCTTGGCCAGTACGTCGCCCTGCTTGACCTGCTGGTAGTCCTTCACCGGGACATCCACGATATAGCCATTCACCTGCGGGCTCATGATCGTCACGTAGCCCCTGATGTAGGCGTTATCGGTCGTTTCGACAGATGTCACGAAGGGCGGCAGGCGCCAGGCGTAAAGCACGAGCAGGACACCCGCGATACCGGCAAGGATGGCGATGAGGCTGGCAGGCGACCGGAAGAATTTCGACATGCGGTGAACTCGTGATCAGGATTGAACGGCTGCGGAGACATTCGGCTCGGCGGCCCGGAGCGCGGAGAGGCGCAGCCATGTCTGATGAAGAAGCATGACCAGGAGACCGAGAAGAGACGCAACGCAAATTGCGAGGAAGGTGTCGTTGTAGGCAAGCGTATAGGCTTCGCGCGTGACCTGCTGGGACAGCAATGCAAGCCCTTCGGCGTTGAGCAATGTCTGGTCGGTGATCACCTTGCCGTAGCCCGCGGAGAGCTGCGAGACGCGCTGCGCAACCAGCGGATCCTGCAGCAGGATATGCTCGACAAGCACGTTCGAGTGGAATTTTTCACGGATGGTCACGAAGGTGCCAAGCATGGCCGAGCCGAAGAGCGAACCGATACTTTGGGTGAAGAGGAAGATCGCCAGGAAATTGACGATGAAGGGCATACCCCGGGCCATGGCCGCCTTGAAGCCACTCGCCATCACGGGTGGCAGAAACATCGCCGCGCCCGCCGAGACCAGGGCCTGGCTGAGATACATCTGCTCCGGCCGCGTGAGGCTGGTCGACTGACTGTCGAGATAGGCGCCCGATGCGATGAGCACCAGCGATATGAGGTGCGCGGTGCTGACGTAGCGCGTCGTCATCAGCAGCGTGCAGAACAACCCGCCGAGCACCGAAGCGACCAGAACGATCGCGTAGAGCTTGGTCGTTTGATCGTTGAGCAGACCAAGCTGCTGATAGAAGTTGGCAGCCGTCGACGATTGCTCGGATGAGACGAAGCGGAACATCAGCAAGACACCCGCCATCCTGAGATTGGAACCGGATAACACCCAGCGGATATCGAGCATCGGATTTTTGCGCGGCAGTTCGATTGCCACCACGAGCGCCAGGCAACCAGCTGATACTGCGAGAAGCACACCGATCCAGGGCGCTTCGAACCACCAGTAGAGACGCCCGAGTGTAAGGACGACGGCGAGACAACCAAAGCCGGTGGCAAGCAGCAGATAACTCAGAATATCCATGCGCTGAATGACGACCGCGCGCGGCGGCGAGGTCAAAGGCATGGTGTAGATGATGGCGAAGGCCAGCAGCGCCAGCCCCATCTCCAGCGTGTAGAGCGCGTGATAGCCTCCGAGATCAAGCAAAGGCGGCGAGATGATGCGTGCGATCGGCGCAGCAAACAGCGTGCACATCAATGCCAGGCTTATGCCCGTCGAAAGCTTGCGCTCTGGTGGAAACAGCTCGAGCATGTAGAGAAAGCCGAGCGTGGAGATCGGCGCCGCCGCAATCCCGCTCAGCGCCCTGACGACGATGGCGGAGTGCAGATCGGTCACCAGAAGGTTCAGCACCGCGGCAAAGACGAAACAGATGATGCTAAACTCGGCGAAACGCCTCAAGCCATATTGCGTGCGGATCTTGAAGAGTGCGATCGACAGACTGGCATAAGGCGCCATGTAGGCCGCCGACAGCCAGGATACCTCGGCGGTCGTCGCCGAAAACGATCCCTGGAGCTGATATATGTTGGCATTGACGAGGTTCATGCCGAGGCCCTGCGTCACGAAGAGCAGGACCGAGGCGGCCATGTAGAAAGGCTTCTTCCAGTCGACCATCGCCACAACGGGCGGGGGCGCAGGCTGCGCTTCCTGCGCCGCCGTCTCGTCCGCGGCTTTCGGCGCAACACTGTCGCTGGACGCCTGGACGAGGCTCATTGCTATTTCCTCACACTCCGCGAATGCCCTGCAAATTCGCCTGCATCGCCCGTATCGTATCCAAGGTAGTTCTCAGATCGCGTTCGGGAATACCTGCGATCACCTGGGCACGCAGGCTGACAGCGATGTCGTCGATCTCTCCGGCAACGACCTTCCCCGTCTCGGTGATATAGATTTCCTTGGCCCGGCGATCGGACCCTGCGACACGGCGCTCGACGAAGCCCTGCCCTTCCATCGCGTCGAGGATGCGGACCAGCGTCGGCGTTTCCAGCTCAAGCCGGTCTGCAAGCTCCCTCTGGTTGATGCCGTCCTTCTTGTTCAGCGTGAAAAACACCCTCGCCCGCGGCAGCGTCATGTTCCGTTCCCGGACGATCTTGTCGAAAACCGCTCTGAGCTTCCGGTTGAAAGCCGCCAAATCTTCAATCAACTCTCGTCCGAGAGGCGCATTTGTCATATTTATCAGTCCATTTAATTAGTGTGCTTATTATATCTTTTATACCTACAGTCATTTTCCGCCTTTTTCAAGCGGCGATGACGAGAGTCTCGATGCACACTCCCCTATCCAGGCCTAAACTACCACGGACGCGTTGATTCGCGTGAGTCGCTTTGTACCGTGTCCGGAAGGCTACACCGCCGGTATTTTCGCGTGATGGCAAGATACTCTGTGGAGAAGTCGAACAACGTGCCAAAGCCAAAGCGTTTTGGCCGCGTGCCATGTTCAGCACTTGATTTTGCCGTTGGTGGGCTGCAAACCCGAAGCTGAATAAGACAGAACGGATCAAGATGAACGACGCCGCCCGAAAGATCGCCGCTGTTGCCCAGCCGGAGCAGCACTACCGCGAAGCACCCAACAACATCGAGGCCGAGCAGGCGCTTCTCGGCGCGATCCTGATGAACAACGACGCCTATTACCGGGTGTCGGACTTCCTTAAGCCGCCACATCTTTATGAGCCGCTGCACCGCAAGATCTTCGAGGTTGCGGGCGATATCATCCGCATGGGCAAGATCGCCAATCCGGTAACGATCAAGACCTTCCTGAAGGCCGACGAGAAAGTCGGCGACATGACGGTCTCCGAATACCTCGCCCGCCTGGCGCGCGAAGCCGTCACCATCATCAATGCCGAGGACTATGGCCGCGCGATCTACGATCTGGCGCTGCGCCGGGCGCTGATCACCATTGGCGAGGACGTCGTCAACATCGCCTATGACGCACCGCTCGACATGCCGCCACAGGCGCAGATCGAAGACACCGAGCGCCGCCTGTTCGAACTTGCCGAAAACGGCCGCTACGACGGCGGCTTCCAGGCGTTCAACGACGCCGTGGCGCTGGCGATCGACATGGCGGCTGTCGCCAAGGAACGCGATGGCGGTCTTTCCGGCATTTCCACCGGCATCCACTCGCTCGATTCGAAGATGGGCGGCCTGCAGCGGTCAGACTTGATCGTGCTTGCCGGGCGTCCGGGTATGGGCAAGACCTCGCTTGCGACGAACATCGCCTACAACATCGCCGCCGCCTATGAAGGCGAAGTGCAGTCCGACGGCAGCATGAAGGCGAAACAGGGCGGCGTCGTCGGCTTCTACTCGCTCGAAATGTCGTCCGAACAGCTGGCCACCCGTATCATCTCCGAGCAGACCGAGGTCTCGTCGTCGAAGATCCGCCGCGGCGACATCAACGATGCCGATTTCGAAAAGCTCGTCGCCTGCTCGATGATGATGCAGAAGGTGCCGCTCTATATCGACCAGACCGGTGGTATCTCGATCGCACAGCTCTCTGCCCGCGCGCGCCGCCTGAAGCGCCAGCGCGGCCTCGATTGCCTCGTGGTGGACTACATCCAGCTGATGACGGGCGCCGGCAAGGGCGACAACCGCGTGCAGGAAATCACCCAGATCACGACGGGTCTAAAGGCGCTCGGCAAGGAACTGAACGTGCCGATCATCGCGCTGTCGCAGCTGTCGCGTCAGGTCGAAAGCCGCGAAGACAAGCGCCCGCAGCTCTCCGACCTTCGTGAATCGGGCTCGATCGAGCAGGACGCCGACGTCGTGCTCTTCGTGTTCCGCGAGGAGTATTACGTCAAGAACCTCGAGCCTCGCGACATCCACGATCCGAAATATCCGGAGTGGGAAGCGCTTTTCGAGAAGGTGAAGGGCACGGCAGACGTTATCATCGCCAAGCAGCGCCACGGACCGACGGGCACCGTCAAGCTCGCCTTCCAGTCGGAGTTCACCCGCTTCGCGGATCTCGCCGAGCCGAGCTTCACGCATTATGAAGAGCAGTAAGGGCCTGAGCCGAATTTGACACCGCGCCCTCACGTTGGCATTATCGCCAACATGAGGGCGCAATTGCTTTACCGCTCGAAATCCGTGTTGTCAGACGGGGCCATCCAGGAGTTGGTCGTTTGGAAAGTCGCGCGGCCCGTGCCGGGTAGCGCCCATGACTACAAGTACAGCCTCTTCTATGGCTATCCCGGACAACGCGTCGTCGGATATGACAACGAGCGAGGAAAGGGCGACCACAAGCACCTCGATGGCAGTGAAGAGGCATACGCGTTCTCGACCGTCGAAAAACTTCTCGAAGATTTTCGACGAGACGTGGACATCAGAAGGA
Source organism: Hyphomicrobiales bacterium (assembly GCA_900469085.1). Lineage (GTDB taxonomy): Bacteria > Pseudomonadota > Alphaproteobacteria > Rhizobiales > Rhizobiaceae > Rhizobium. Next base: position 36,866 of record UBVW01000020.1, read on the forward strand.
GCCGGCGCAGATGACCACCGCAACGATCCGAATTCAAAGAAACGATGACGCCGCGATCGGTAACGCGATCGATGGGTTCGCCAAAGCCTGGAACAGCGGCGAAGCGCAACCTCACCTGTTCACCTTCTCATCGCCCGAACAGCTCTTCTCGGTGCTCACGCCCAAACGCTGGACATTGATCGAGCGCCTGCAAGCGATTGGTCCTTCGACTTATCGCGGCTTGGCAACCGCCCTGTCCCGCGACGTCAAGCGGGTCCACGAGGATGCCGCTGCGCTGATCGAATGGGGACTGATCGAGGTCAACGAAGAAGGCCGTATCCATGTGCCCTATGAGGTGATCCATGCCGAGTTCGATCTTCGCAGCGTTGCGTGAGCAAAGCGTCGTCTCTTCCCTGTAATCATCCGACCCTTACAATGAGCGGAGACCTCCCTCCGCCTCCACTTCAGATGTGAACAATGACCGATTTTCCAGACGACTACGAAGAAGAAGACCGTTTTGCTTCCGCAGGATTGCGCCTGACGGTGGATCTGGCCGCGCTGACCGACAATTGGCGTGACATGGCGCGGCGTTCCGGCAAGGCGCGCACCGCAGCCGTGGTCAAGGCCGATGCCTACGGTACCGGGATGGAAGACGCCGGCGAGGCGCTTTATCTGGCCGGCGCGCGGGATTTCTTCGTGGCGACCGTCGATGAAGGTGTGACGCTGAGGCTCTATGCGCCGGACGCCCGCATCTTCGTGCTCGCAGGCATCTGGCCGGGGACCGAGCGGCGCTTTTTCGAGAACGACCTCGTGCCGGTCATATCATCCGAAGAGCAGCTCGCCTTCTGGATGGCGGTGCTGGCCGATTACGGCGACTACCCTTGCGCGCTGCATGTCGATACCGGCTTCAACCGCCTCGGCCTCGATATGGACGCGGCGATCGCTCTGGCCGACGACGTGTCTCGTCCGGCGAGTTTTGCGCCCGTGCTGGTCATGAGCCACCTTGCCTGCGGCGACGACCCTAGCTCGGCGATGAACCGGCAACAGCTTGAATCATTCCGCAAGGTTAGCGCGGCCTATGAAGGTATCGATTCAAGCCTTTCGGCTTCCGCAGGCATCTTCCTCGGTAGTGATTACCACTTCGACCTGACCCGTCCCGGGATTGCGCTCTACGGTGGGGAGGCCGTCAACGGAATGGCCAATCCGATGCGCCCCGTCGTGACGGCGGAAGCACGCGTCATTCAGGTGCGCGATGTCAAAGCCGGCCAGGCCGTCGGCTATGGACGCGCGATGGAACTCACCCGCGACAGCCGCCTCGCCGTCGTCTGCGCCGGCTATGCCGACGGCTATCTGCGCAGCCAGTCGAGCGGCAAGGTACCGCTGCGCCAAGTTGCGCCGCAGGGCGGTCAAGGCTTCATCGCGGGACGGCGGGTGCCGATTGCCGGGCGGGTGACCATGGATATGACGATCTTCGACATTACCGACCTGCCCGAGAATGCCGTGAGCGCAGGTGATTATGTCGAGCTTTTCGGGAAGAACGTCACGGTCGATGACGTCGCCCGCGCGGCGGGCACGATCGGCTACGAAATCCTGACCAGCATGGGACTGCGCCACGAGCGGCGGTATATTGCCGAGGAGGAGTGAGCGCCGCCCGGCGCTTGAAATCGCCCTCTTGGAAGCCTGATATCTTCGTGCTAGAAGAGAACAAAAGGAGATCGAAATGACCGAGATCCATCTCAGCGACGACCAAAAAGCTTTCATCGAGCAGCAGGTGAAATCAGGCGCTTATGACAATGCGGACGCTGTCATCGCCGCGGGGCTGAGCCGCCTTGGAAGCGAGGACGAACATCTGCGAGCACTGATTGCCGAAGCGGATGCCCAGTTGGAACGCGGCGAGTTCGTGCGCTTCGAAAGTGCCGATGCTCATGCGGACTCGATCATCGAACGGGGGATGCGGATATTGAACCGAAGGAGCTGATTTACGCACCGCTTGCGGATCAAGACTTGCTCGGAATGTTCCTCTACATCGCCGTCGATGATCCTAACGCAGCTTCTCATTTCATCCGCGATCTGATGCGGAAAATCGAATGGATTGCACTGACCGGTTTTCCAGGCTCACCTCGGGACAACCTTTCGCCTGGTTTGAAAGCGTTGCCTTACCGCCAGCGCTGTATCTATTTCCGCCACGTGAAGACGACCGTTCGCATCGTGCGCGTCCTTCACGGCCATCAAAACCTTTCACCTGACTTATTCAAAGACTGACGAAACAGACGCCATGGCTAAAGCAAGAACACAATTCATCTGCCAGGGCTGCGGCACCATTCACACCCGGTGGGCGGGTAAGTGCGAGGGCTGCGGCGAGTGGAACACCATCGTCGAGGAAGACCCGATGGGCGGGATCGGCGGCGGGCCGGCGAAGACGCCGAAGAAGGGACGCGCGGTGGCGCTGACCGCGCTGTCGGGCGAGATCGAGGAAGCGCCGCGCATTCATACCGGGATTTCGGAGCTCGACCGGGCGCTTGGCGGTGGCTTCGTTCGCGGCTCGGCGGTGCTGATCGGCGGCGACCCGGGCATCGGCAAGTCGACGCTGCTGATGCAGGGAGCTGCGGCACTGTCGCGACGCGGGCACCGGATCATCTATGTCTCGGGCGAAGAGGCGGTGGCGCAGGTGCGGCTTCGGGCGCAGCGGCTGCAGGCGGCCGATACGGATGTGTTGCTGGCAGCCGAGACCAATGTCGAGGATATCCTGGCGACGCTGGCGGAGGGCAAGCGTCCGGATTTGGTGATCATCGATTCCATCCAGACGCTGTGGAGCGATCTTGCCGAATCCGCGCCCGGAACGGTGACGCAGGTGCGCACCGGGGTGCAGGCGATGATCAAGTTCGCCAAGCAGACGGGTGCCGCCATGGTGCTGGTCGGGCATGTGACCAAGGACGGGCAGATCGCCGGTCCGCGCGTGGTCGAGCACATGGTCGATGCCGTGCTTTATTTCGAGGGCGATCGCGGCCATCACTATCGCATCCTGCGGACCGTGAAGAACCGCTTCGGTCCCACGGACGAGATCGGCGTGTTCGAGATGTCGGACAAGGGCCTGCGCGAGGTGGCCAATCCATCCGAGCTTTTCCTCGGCGAGCGCAATGAAAAATCGCCGGGTGCCGCTGTCTTTGCCGGCATCGAGGGGACGCGGCCGATCCTGGTCGAAGTACAGGCGCTGGTTGCCCCGACCTCGCTCGGCACGCCGCGCCGTGCCATCGTCGGCTGGGATTCGGCGCGACTGTCGATGATCCTTGCGGTGCTCGAGGCGCATTGCGGCGTCAAGCTCGGGCAGCACGACGTCTACCTCAACATCGCCGGCGGCTACCGGATTTCGGAACCCGCGGCGGATATGGCTGTCGCTTCCGCGCTGGTTTCGTCGCTTGCCGGTATTGCCCTTCCGGCCGATTGTGTCTATTTCGGCGAAGTCAGCCTGTCGGGCGCCGTCCGGCCGGTTGCGCATACGAACCAGCGCCTCAAAGAAGCCGAGAAGCTCGGATTTTCTGCAGCGCTGCTTCCATCAGGGTCCGCCGAATTGCCGAAGGGTACGGGCGGGCGCTGGAGCGAGATCGAAAGCCTGCCGGATCTGGTCGCCCGGATCGCCGGCTCCAAGGGCGCTTTGAGACGTGTGGAAGAAGAGGTTTGATCCTTTCATCGCCACAACAGGTGATGATATAGGATGCACGCAATGAGGCGCGACTGAGCCGCGAAAGCGGCCGTCCTGGAGTTGGATTTATATGCCCATTACGATTTTCGACGGTATTGTCATCGGCGTCGTGCTTTTTTCCGCCGTGCTCGCCATGGTGCGCGGCTTCTCCCGCGAAGTGCTCTCGATCGCAAGCTGGGGCGGCTCGGCCGCTGCAGCCTACTATTTCTACCCCTACCTCGTGCCCTATGCCAAGAAATACACCGACGATGACCGTATCGCGCTGGTCGGCTCGGCGGCGGTCGTGTTCCTGATCGCGCTGATCGTCATCTCCTTCATCACCATGAAGATCGCCGATTTCATCATCGACAGCCGCATCGGCGCGCTCGACCGCACTTTGGGCTTCCTGTTCGGCGCCGCGCGCGGCATACTTCTGCTTGTCGTCGCCACCGCTTTCTGGAACTGGCTCGTCGCCGATCATGGCGCAGCCTGGGTGAACAACGCCAAGTCCAAGCCGTTCCTGGATTCGATGGTCGTGAAATTGCAGTCGGTTCTGCCTGCGGAATTTGCCCAGGTGGTTCGCGCCAGCGTGATGGACAAACTACAGCCGCAGGGCGGCAATGCGGAAGGCGACAATGCGCCGGCTTCCGATCAGGCGCCGGCCGAAGATGCCGCGCCAGCTCCTGCCAATGGTGCACAGCAGCCGTCTAATTGACGCAGTGTTCAATGCCTTGACCCCACCTGTGGCAGTTGCCATTTGAGGGGGACGCGAATAAAGGTCCGGCCGGGCACAGGCTCCGCCGGGCTTAGCCGTTTTCGGAAGTGCCATTCCATTCTTGTGAGAGCAAAGGCCCGCAGCAATGACCCAGTCCCATTCCTCCACGCTCAACGACGAACTCGATGGCGATACGCTGCATGAGGAATGCGGTGTCTTCGGTGTCCTCGGACATCCCGATGGCGCAACGCTGACGGCTCTCGGGCTGCACGCCCTGCAGCATCGCGGACAGGAGGCGGCCGGCATCGTCACCTTCGACGGCAAGCAGTTCCATACCGAAAAGCGCATGGGCCTGGTCGGCGACCATTATACGGACCCGGTCACGCTGGCGAAGCTTCCGGGCTTCATCTCGATCGGCCACACCCGCTACTCGACAACGGGTGAAGTGGCGCTGCGCAACGTGCAGCCGCTGTTTGCCGAACTCGAAGTCGGCGGCATCGCCGTTGCCCATAACGGCAACTTCACCAACGGCCTGACGATGCGCCGCATGCTGATCGCCGATGGCGCCATCTTCCAGGCGACATCGGATACCGAAGTGGTGCTGCACCTGATCGCCCGCTCCAAGCAGGCCTCCTCCTCCGACCGCTTCATCGACGCCATCCGCCAGATGGAAGGCGGCTATTCGATGCTGGCAATGACCCGCACCAAGCTGATCGCCGCGCGCGACCCGATCGGCATCCGACCTCTGGTCATGGGCGAGCTCGACGGCAAGCCGATCTTCTGTTCGGAGACCTGTGCGCTCGACATCATCGGCGCGAAATACATCCGCGACGTCGAGAATGGCGAGGTCGTCATCTGCGAAATCCAGCCTGACGGCTCGATCACCATTGATTCCCGCAAGGCAGACCAGCCGAAGCCGGAACGTCTCTGCCTGTTCGAATATGTCTATTTCGCACGCCCCGATTCCGTCGTCGGCGGTCGCAGCGTCTATACAGCCCGCAAGAACATGGGCATCAATCTCGCCAAGGAAGCTCCGGTCGAGGCCGACGTCGTCGTGCCGGTTCCCGATGGCGGCACGCCGGCAGCGCTCGGCTTCGCGCAGGCGAGCGGCATTCCGTTCGAATACGGCATCATCCGCAACCACTATGTCGGCCGTACCTTCATCGAGCCGACGCAGCAGATCCGCGCCTTCGGTGTCAAGCTCAAGCATTCGGCCAACCGGGCGATGATCGAGGGCAAGCGCGTCGTCCTCGTCGACGATTCGATCGTGCGCGGCACGACGTCGCTGAAGATCGTGCAGATGATCCGCGATGCCGGCGCCAGAGAAGTGCATATCCGCGTCGCCAGCCCGATGATCTACTTCCCCGACTTCTACGGCATCGACACGCCTGACGCCGACAAGCTGTTGGCGAACCAGTATTCGAGCCTGAAGGCGATGTGTGACTATATCGGCGCCGACTCGCTCGAGTTCCTGTCGATCGACGGTCTCTACCGCGCCGTCGGCGGCGAAAGTCGCGATGCCGCCAATCCGCAGTTCACCGACCACTACTTCACCGGTGACTACCCGACGCGGCTGCTCGACAACGACAGCACCAGCAATGTGCGCAAGCTTGCCGTGATGGCCAGCAACGGCTGATCCCAGGCCGTCTTCACCTCGACCGAGGGGCCGCTTGCCCCTCGCCTCCCCGCGAATACGGAACAGGGTCTCATGAGCGTCAATCTCTCAGGCAAGGTCGCACTCGTCACCGGCGCATCGCGCGGGATCGGCTATTTCACCGCGCTGGAACTGGCGAAAGCCGGCGCGCATGTCGTTGCCTGCGCCCGCACGGTCGGTGGCCTCGAGGATCTCGACGACGCAATCAAGGCGATTGGCGGCTCGGCGACGCTCGTCCCCTTCGACCTTGCCGACATGAACGCCATCGACGCGCTCGGCGCCTCGATCTTTGAGCGCTGGGGCAAGCTCGACATCCTCGTCGCCAATGCCGGCGTGCTCGGCGTGATCTCGCCGATCGGCCATATCGAAGCCAAGGTGTTCGAGAAGGTGATGACCATCAACGTCACCGCCACGTGGCGGCTCATCCGTTCCGTCGATCCGCTGCTGACACGCTCCGAGGCCGGCCGCGCCGTGATCCTGTCTTCGGCCGCCGCCCATCGCTGTCGCCCGTTCTGGTGTGCTTATTCGGCGTCCAAGGCGGCCGTCGAGGCACTCTCGCGCACTTGGGCCGGCGAGACCGAGAAGACGCCGCTGCGTGTCACCAGCGTCGATCCCGGCGCCACCCGCACCGCCATGCGCGCGCAGGCGGTTCCCGGCGAAAATCCAGAAACACTGCCGCATCCTTCCGAAGTCGCGAAGGCGATGATGCCGCTGCTGTCTCCCGACTTCACCGAGACGGGCAAGCTGTTCATCGTGCGTGAGAACAAGCTCGTCGGCTACAGGATGCCGGAATAACGGGTTTGTCGTACCGGCGCTTTTGACAGCGCCCGGCTCTTGACCAAATCCCGAAGCCGCGCCATAAAACCCGCCATGAAGACGGTTACCTGCATCATCTGCCGGAAGATTATTCGCTAGCGCGCTCGCTGGCCTGGCCGTTTTCGTCTCCCAAATACCCAAGATGAGAAACGCCCCGGCCCGCCGGCTGCGATGTGTTTTTCGGATTATGGCATTTTGGGAGAATAGACATGGACGGCCAGTCGGGATCGAAGACGCCGGAACTCAAGCTGTACAACACGCTGACGCGCGAAAGGACGGTGTTTTCGCCGATCGATCGCGATAACGTACGCATGTATGTCTGCGGCCCGACCGTCTATGACTTCGCCCATATCGGCAACGCCCGTCCTGTCATCGTCTTCGACGTGCTGTTCCGGCTGCTGAAGCACATCTATGGCGATGCGCACGTCACCTATGCGCGCAACATCACCGACGTCGATGACAAGATCAACGCACGGGCGCTGCGCGATCATCCGAGCCTTTCCCTGAACGACGCGATCCATGCCGTGACCGAGAAAACGGCGCGGCAGTTCCACGAGGACGTGGCGGCACTCGGCTGCCTTGAGCCGTCCGTGGAGCCGCGCGCGACGGACAATATTGCCCAGATGATCGAGATCATCGGACGGCTGATTGCGCGTGGTCATGCCTATGAGGCCGAGGGCGAGGTGCTGTTCGACACCAAGTCCATGGCCGACTACGGGCAGCTTTCGAAGCGGCCGCTCGACGAGCAGCAGGCGGGCGCCCGCATTGCGGTCGATGCGCACAAGAAAAACCCCGGCGACTTCGTTCTCTGGAAGGCCTCCAGCGACAGCGAACCCGGCTGGGAAAGCCCTTGGGGCCGTGGTCGTCCCGGCTGGCACATCGAGTGCTCGGCGATGAGCCAGCGCTACCTCGGCGACGTCTTCGATATCCATGGGGGCGGGCTCGACCTGATCTTCCCGCACCATGAAAACGAGATCGCCCAGTCGCGCTGCGCCCACGGCACCGAAGTGATGGCGAACGTGTGGATGCACAACGGCTTCGTGCAGGTCGAAGGCCGCAAGATGTCGAAGTCGGAAGGCAATTTCGTCACCATCAACGAGCTGCTGGCGACGGAGAAGTTCGGCGGTCGCCAATGGCCGGGCGCAGTGCTGCGGCTCGCCATGCTGATGACGCATTACCGCGAGCCGATCGACTTCTCGGTCAAGCGTCTCGAAGAGGCCGAGCGGTTGCTGGCGAAGTGGCCGGCGGCGTCCGCCGGCCACTTCGCCAGC
>UBVW01000052.1:0-54185 GCA_900469085.1 Hyphomicrobiales bacterium
CTCGCTCCAACCTCAATTGTTGGCGTAAACCTCACCGCGAGTCGATCTCCCCCATTGAGGGGGAGATGCCCGGCAGGGCAGAGGGGGGTATCGCATGGCACAACGGCAACCATCATCATCAATACCCCCCCGGCGGCAACGTCGGTTGGTCGGGCTCGGCGACGCGCATGTCGTCGGTGTTGTCGGTGCCGATGTCCTGATAGGCGCGGTAGGTCAGCACCAGAAGGAAGGCCAGCAGCGAGAAGGATATGACGATCGCCGTCAGGATCAGCGCCTGCGGCAGCGGGTTGGCTGCCCCGGACGGCAGCGCGTCGAGGCCATCGGGGATGATCGGCGGCACCTCGCGGGTCAAGCGGCCTGATGTGAACAGCAGAAGGTTGACGGCGTTGCCGAGGATGGCGATCCCCAGCATGATGCGGATCGAGAATTTCGACAGCATCAGATAGACGGCGGCGGTGAAGAACAGGCCGACGAGGATGGCGAAGAGCGGCTCCATCATTCGACCTCCCGCTCTTCCAGCGACAGCGCGATCGAGGTGACCGCGCCGACCACCACGAGATAGACGCCGACATCGAACAGCATGACTGATGACAACGGCACCTCGACCCCAGCGATCTCGGGATAGATCCACAGGCCGGTCATGAAGGGAACGGCGAAGACGATCGAGATGAGGCCTGCGAGACAGGACATCAGCAGGCCGGCGCCCGAGATCGACAGCGGGTGGAAGACGATGGCGCGGCGCACGGCGCCGGTGCCCCTGATGATGCCGAAGATTGCCAAGGCGGAGGCCGCGATCAGCCCGCCGATGAAGCCGCCGCCGGGTTCGTTATGGCCGCGCAGCAGCACGAAGACGGAGAAGAGCAGCATCAACGCCGTCAGCACGGGGGCAATGGTGCGAGCGATAAGGGTGTTCATGGGCGCTCCACTCCGAGGTCATCGGGCGCGTCGGGATCGTTTGCGGCAAGCTTGCGCTCGGCGCCGGCGCGGACCCGGATCAGCGCCAGGATGGCAAGGCCGGTCATGGCGACGACGGCGATCTCGCCGAGCGTGTCGGTGCCGCGGAAATCGACGATGATGACGTTCACGACATTGGCGCCGTGGGCGATGGTTTTCGAATAGGTGTTGAAGAAATCGCTGAGCGTGGCGCTGAACGGCGCCTCGGTGGCCCTCATCAGCAGCAGCGTCAGGCCCATGCCGCAGGCGAGCGCCACCGCGCCGTCGAACAGCATCTGCTTGAGGGGACGCGGATCCGTGTGCGACAGGCGCAGCCGCGTCATGACCAGCGCGAGGATGACCACCGAGAGGGTTTCGACCATGAACTGGGTGAAGGCGAGATCGGGCGCGCCGAAGAGCAGGAAGATGAGCGCCACCGCAAAGCCCTGGATGCCGAGCGAGACGATCGCCGTCAGCCGGTCGCGGGCGATGACGACGGCGACGAGCCCGATGACGGCGAGCAGGAAGACGCCCCATTCATGGATCTGCACCCCATCAGGCCACGCCGGCAGCGACGGCCCCTCCCCGAACAGCCAGAGCGGCACGAGCAGGGTGGCTGCGATCGCAAGGAAGGTGCAGGTCACGTAGATTTCCAGCCGGCCGGGCTGCAGGATGCGGGTGATGCGCACGGAGAATGCAACGAGGCCCGCTATGGCGTTGTCAAAGCCCTGGTCAGGCCCCGGCCCCAATCTCTGCAACAGCGCCGCCATCAGCGCGCGGGCGCGATCGAGCTGCCGGTAGACGACGATCCCAAGCGCAATCGTCAACAGCGACAGAAGCAGCGGAATCCCGATATGCGGCACGAGCGAGATCTCGATCGTGGTGGCCGATCCCTTGACGGTTGAAGCCATCGGCGAGGAGATGAAGCGGTGCGTCGTTGCCGAGAACAGCGCCGCGACGAGGCCGAGCAAGGCAAGGACGGCGGGACCGAGCCAGAGAAGCGGCGGGGCTTCGTGCGGATGTCTGGGCGTTTCGACCGGGGCGCCGAGGAAGGGCTTGAGGGCGACGGCGAAGGCGATCGCAAACATCAGCGCATTGCCCAAGATCACCACCACGGCGAAGAGGATCGAGCGCGGATCGCCGTGGGCAAGGGCCGCGTAGATCTCCTCCTTGGCGAGGAAGCCGGTAAATGGCGGCAGGCCGCCCATCGAGAGGGCTGCGGCCAGCGCGATCGCGAAGGTGAGCGGCATCGCCTTTCGCAAGCCCTGGAGGCGGGCGACGTCGCGGGTGCCGGTCTCGTGGTCGATGATCCCCGCGACCATGAACAGCGCGCCCTTGAACAGCGCGTGGGCGACCAGATAAAGCACGGCCGCCTCGATGGCGTAATCGGAACCGAAGCCGGTCAAGAGGACCAGAAGGCCGAGCGAGGACACCGTGGTGTAGGCGAGCTTCAGCTTCAGGTCGGTCTGGCGGATGGCGAGCAGCGCGCCGACAAGAAGCGTGATGCCGCCGAAGAGCGGCAGGATGGTCTGCCAGGGTGCCGTCCCGCCCATGGCGGGATTGAGGCGCATCAAGAGGTAGACGCCAGCTTTGACCATGGTCGCCGAATGCAGGTAGGCGGAAACGGGCGTCGGCGCTTCCATGGCGTTGGGCAGCCAGGCGTGGAACGGATATTGCGCCGACTTGGTGAAGGCGCCGCCGAGAATGAGCAGCAGGATCGGCATGTAATAGGGGTTGGCGCGCAGGAGATCGCCCGATTGCAGCAGCACCGACAGCTCCGACGCGCCCGTCGTGCTCCAGATCATCAAGAGGCCCGCGAGCAAAAGCAAGCCGCCGCCGCCGGTGATGACGAGCGCCTGCAGCGCGGCCCGGCGCGAGGCCTCGCGGCGGTGATCGAAGCCGATCAGCAGGAAGGAGGTGATCGATGTCAGCTCCCAGAAGACGAAGAGCATCAGGAAATTGTCGGAGACGACAAGACCGAGCATCGCCCCCATGAACAGGAAGATGAAGGAGAAGAAGCGGCCGAGATCGGGATGGCCCTTGAGATAGCCGCCGGCATAAAGGACGACCAGCGTGCCGATGCCTGATATCAACAGCGCGAAGGTGACCGACAGGCCGTCAAGCAGCCAGGCGAAATCGAGATTGAGGCTCGGCACCCAGGCATAACCGCCGCGGATGACGGTTCCGGCCGCGATCTCAGGCAGCAGGCTCGCGAAGCGCAGGAACGCGAGAAACGGCGCGAGCGCCAGCAGCCAGGCGGCATTGTGGCCGAATGCGCGGACGAGAAACGGTGCGAGGACGGCGCCGAGAAACGGCAGGCAGAGTGCTGCAAACGTCAATGCCGTGCCATCGGCCATCCAGCCTCCCCTACCCCTCGAAAACCAATTGCCCGAAACAAATCAGGTGCGATCAAGGTGTAGAAGAAGAGCGCCGCCATCTCAAGCTTTGATCGGCCAAATGAGGGTTTGGACGCATCGCGCGCGGGGACGGATGGCGGCGCAAGAACGAATGCTTCAGCCGGCGCGGGCGAGACGCGGCATGCGCCGCGGCGCCAGCAGCGCATGCAGGATAAAGGCGGCCAGCAGCAGCGGCCAGAGCGAACAGGCGGCAAGGCCGGCGCCACGCGCCAACGTCCAACCGCCCCTGATGGCCCAGCCTTCCAGCGCGGTCATCAGGATGAAGACAGTCGAGATTGCGCAGTAGGCGCTGACAACAATGGACTCGATCATTTGAGCATCCCCCGATGCTTGCTTTCGGTCAAATATAGCCGAGATCCGGGGCGACATTAGCTGTCTCTTATGATGAGCCGGCGTTCATCCGGATGGGCGATGGGTTGAAGGGCGCGACACCGCGCCCGAGGCGAGCGGGAGGCGCCATTTCGTGGTAGTCTGCTCGCGATAGCAAATGCCAATCATCGCAAAGGGAGGATGAGGCGATGCTGGAAGCGGACAAGATCTTTGCCGGCTCGGTTCCGGAAAATTACGACCGCCACATGGTGCCGCTGATCTTTGCGTCCTATGCCGCCGATCTGGCGCGGCGGGCCGCCGCCCTCAGGCCAAGCGCGGTGCTGGAGATCGCGGCCGGCACCGGTGCCGTCACACGGGCGCTGGCGCCGTTGCTCCCGCCCAGCGCGACCTATATCGCGACCGATCTCAACCAGGCCATGCTCGACTACGCCCGCTCCCGGCAGCCGGCCGAGGATCGTGTCGTCTGGCACCAGGCCGATGCCATGGCGCTGCCTTTCCAGGATGCGACCTTCGACCTCGCCTGCTGCCAGTTCGGGGCGATGTTCTTTCCGGACCGGCCGGCGGCCTATCGCGAGGCAAGGCGGGTGCTCAGGCCAAACGGCCGGTTTCTGTTCAGCGTCTGGGACCGGATCGAGACGAATGTGTTCGCCGACGACGTGACCAAGGCGCTCGCCACCGTATTTCCAGACGATCCGCCGCGTTTCGCCGAGCGCACGCCGCACGGCTATCACGACCGGAACCATATCCGCGACGACCTGGCGCGCGCCGGATTCCGCGAGATCGAGATCGACACGCGCGCCGATGTCAGCCGCGCGCCATCGGCCCACGCGGTCGCCGTCGCCTATTGCCAGGGGACGCCCTTGCGCGGCGAAATCGAAGCGCGGGATCCGGCAAAGCTCGAGGCTGCGACGAAGGCGGTGGAGGCGGCGCTGATGCGCAAGCACGGCAATGGCGAGATCGCCGCAAAGATCCAGGCGCATGTGATCTTGGCTTCTGCTTAGGTTTAGGACTGTCGATCTTTTTCCCGCGATCTGGAGGATCGATCACAGCGGCGACGGCGCTGTCGCGCGGGCCTGTCTGTTGTGCACAGACCCCGCCTCGCCCTTGATCGTTCGACCAAACAGCACCACATTCTCGAAGAAATCAAAAAACACTCGCCGCAAGCCACAGCTGCGTGAAAGGAGCACTCCATGGCCGATACGACGATCGCCAAGGTTCACAAGACCGATGCCGAGTGGAAGGAACAGCTGACCCCCGAGCAGTACCGCATCACCCGCCAGCACGGCACCGAAAGGGCCTTCACCGGCCCCTACTGGGATTCATTCGAAACGGGGCTCTACAGCTGCGTCTGCTGCGACGCGCCGCTGTTTCGCTCCGACACCAAGTTCGACGCCGGCTGCGGCTGGCCGAGCTATTTCGAGGCGGTTTCGCCCGAGGCGGTGACGGAATATCGCGACAGCAGCCACGGAATGGTGCGCACCGAAATCCGCTGCGGCAATTGCGACGCGCATCTCGGCCACGTCTTCCCCGACGGCCCGCCGCCGACAGGCCTGCGCTACTGCATCAACGGCCACTCGATGGTGTTCACGCCGGACAAGTGATGGCGATTCGAATTGATTACGCCCGCCGCGGGAGACCATGGCGGGCGTTTTGCGTTTGTGGTGTGGCTCAGCCCGGCACCCGCAGTTCCATGAAGGTTAGGTCCAGCCAGCGGCCGAACTTGGTGCCGACTTCGTGGAAGGTACCGCCGTTGCGGAAGCCGAGTTTTTCGTGGAGCGCGATGGAGGCTCGGTTGCCGGCCTCGATGCCCGCGATCATGACGTGGATGCCGTTTTCGCCGGCGCGCTGGATCAGCGCCGTCATCAGCGCTTTGCCGATGCCGGCGCCCTGGTGGTCCTTCTCGACATAGACGGAATGCTCGACCGTGTGGCGGAAGCCTTCAAAGGCGCGCCAGTCGCCATAGGAGGCATAGCCTGCGATCTTTCCTTTCCGCTCGGCGACGAGAACCGGAAAGCCGCGCGCGCGGCGCATCGCGAACCATTCGCGGCGGTTGTCGAGATCGACCACCGTCTCGTTCCAGATCGCCGTCGTGTGCTCCACCGCGTGGTTGTAGATATCGCGGATCGCGGCCAGATCGGCTTCGGTGGCGTCGCGGATGAGGGTGGCTTGCGTCATGATGGTCTATCCACTATAAATTCACTATGTCCACTATATCAGACAACTTCGATCGCTGTCTAGGCGATCGCGTCCGCGCCGAGCGGGAATTGCGGGGCTGGTCGCTGAGCGATCTCGCCGACCACTCCGGTGTATCGCGGGCAATGATCCACAAGGTGGAGCGCGGTGAAAGCAGCCCGACAGCCTCGCTGCTGGGGAAGCTCTGCGGCGCTTTCGGGCTGACGGTGTCGTCGCTGATTGCGCGCGCCGAGGCGGGAAGCCAGCGGCTGAGCCGCCAGGAGGACCAGCCGCTGTGGACCGATCCGGAGACCGGATACACGCGGCGCCACGTTTCACCCGATGGCGCCCCGTTCGATATCGTCGAGGTCGAACTTCCATCCGGCGCCCGCGTCGCCTACCCGGCTGCCTCCTTCGTGTTTCTGAGGCAATGCATCTGGGTGACCGAGGGGGCGCTCACCTTCGTCGAGGGCGAGATGGTGCATGCGTTGAAGAGCGGCGACTGCCTGCTGCTCGGGCCGGCGGTGGATTGCGAGTTCCGCAACGACAGCGACGAGACCAGCCGCTATGTGGTGACGCTGACGAAGACTGGCTGAATGTTGGTCGGCGTCAGGCCGGGCTCATGCTGAAACAGGTGAGCACCGCGGTGTAGTGGACGGCGGCGGCGGCGACGACGAAGCCGTGCCAGATGGCGTTCTGGAAGCGCAGCTTTTCCCAGACGTGGAAGATCACACCGAGCGAGTAGATGATGCCGCCGATGACGATCAGCAGCATCGAGGCGTAGGGGATGCGTTCGGCGACCGGTCCCGCGACCATAACGCCGCTCCAGCCCATGGCGAGATAGAGCAGGATCGCCAGACGATCGAAACGGCCGGGGAAGACGCATTTCAGGAAGACGCCCATGAAGGCCACGGCCCACATGCCGATCAGCATCCCCAGAAGCAGCGGATTGTCGGCGCCGCGCTCGAGGAAGGGGGTGTAGGTGGCGGCGATCAGGATGAAGATCGAGGAATGGTCGAGCCGGCGCAGGAACCACTTGGTGCGCGACACCGGCCAGGCATTGTAGGAGAACGAGATGCCGAGCGTCAGCACAAGGCCGATGCTGTAGATCCAGGCGGCGGCGAGTTCGCCATGCGATGACCAGACGGTGGCGTAGAAGATCAGCACGGTTGCCCCGACCAGCGCGAACGCCAGCCCGACCCCGTGGACGATGCCATCGGCGATCAGCTCGTATTTGTCATAAGCCCAGCGGATGCCGTTGAACTCGCCCATGCGGAAATGCCCCATTCGTCAGACCGGGATCGTGGCATTGAAATGGTTTGCGCGCAACACAAGCGCTGGGTGGGGAGGATAAATCTTCGTGAATCCGGATGGGTACGGGAGCCCGTGCCCCCCGCATCTCTGCCTCCCCTTTATGGACTTGCCCCTACCCCTTGCGACGATCGACCAGCACCGAGCACTTGGCGTGGCGCACGACGCGGTCGGCGGTGGCGCCGATGAAGTAGTTGCTGAGATCGGGCATATGCGAGGACAGGATGACGAGGTCGGCCTTGTTGGCCTCGGCCGAGGCGAGGATGCCGCTTGCCGGCCGGCCGTGGCTGATCTCGACGTGGGCGGGAATGCCGGTGCTGACGATCAGCCCCTGCAGCTTCTCCTCGGCGTCCTTGGCGGCGTTTTCGACGAGATCGACGGGGATATCGACGCCGAGATAGGTCGGGATGTCCTCGACGACGTTGAGCAGGATGATCTCGCCACCGCTATCGAGCAGCGAGGCGGCCTTGCGAAAGGTCATTTCCCCGTTGGCAAGCGCGCCGATTTCGACCGCGACGATGATCTTCCTGTACATGATGCAACTCCTCTATGACTGCATGTAATGGCGACAATATCCTCTTGAAACAGATATGGCGCTTTGATCAGGATCAAGCTTACGCTCAATCGGGATCAAGCTCTCGCTCGATCGGGATCAAGCTCTCGCTCGATCGGGATCAGACTGCCGTGCGGAAGTCGTCAATGGATGTCGAACGCTTCATCGTCAAAAACGGGACTTCTGTGAACAATCGCGATGCGCCATATAAGATGCCAGTACAGCGGCCAGAGGACCCATCACACGCATGAACCGGCGGACATTCCTTGGCATCGCTATGGGCAACAATTCGCCGCCCGAGGCAGCGCACTCGCTGCCGGCGCCGGTACACCTTCCATGTTCAGGGCAGGAGAAACCCAAATGACCACCGCACAGACTTCCTACGCGCTGACGCGCCCTGCCTATGTCGATCACTCGCATCTGGTCGTCACCGACCTCTCGACCGTTTCGGCCTTCTACCAGTCGATGCTCGGGCTTGATGTCATAGAGAAGACGGCGAGCGGCGAAGTGCTCGGCGTCGGCGAAACGCCGCTTCTGACGCTGACGACGGGCAAGGATGTCCGCACCGCGCCGCGCAATGCCGCCGGCCTGTTCCACACCGCCTTCCTGATGCCATCTCGCACCGAGCTGGCGCGCTGGCTGCGCCATGCCGCGCACAACAATGTGGTTCTCGACGGCGCGTCTGACCATCTGGTCAGCGAGGCGATCTATCTCTCCGATCCCGAGGGCAACGGCATCGAGATCTATTCCGACCGCTCGCCGATACAATGGAAATTCCACCAGGACGGCCAGGTGGAGATGGCTACCAACCGGCTCGACCTGCAGGCGCTCTACGAGAGCGCGCCACAGGATAGCTGGACCGGCATGGCGGAGGGCTCGGCGATCGGCCACATCCACCTGCAGGTGGGGAATATTCCCGAGGCCGACCAGTTCTATCGCGACGTTCTCGGCCTGAAGATCATGGCGCGCTATCCCGGCGCCAGCTTCTTTGCCACCGGCGACTACCACCACCATGTCGCCGCCAACATCTGGAACAGCCGCGGCGCGGGTGTCCGCACCGAGGCGATGACCGGGCTTTCGGACTATGCGCTGCGTTTCAACGATACTGCGGCGCTCGACACGGCGGTCGCCAAGCTCGACGAACTGGAGATCAAGAGCGAGAAGCGCGACGGCGGCGTGTTCTTGCGCGATCCGTGGGGGATCGGGCTGACGCTGTCGGCTTGATCGGCGAATACGACACGTCTGGCGAATGACGCCAAACACTCCACCCTCATCCCGGCTCACGGCCGGGATGAGGGAGAGATCATGACAACGCTCACGTCGGCCATGCCGGTGCGGCCGGGCTTTCGCAGTGGTCGGCGAAGAGGGTTTCGGTGAGGTAATCGACCAGCACGCGGACCTTTGGCGAGAGATGCCGGTTCGAGGGCCAGATCAGGTGGAACTGGCCGGGACCGTCGATATGATCGTCGAGCACGGTGCGCAGGCGGCCTTCCGCCAGCCGTCGCCTTGCCAGGAAATCCGGCATGCAGCCGATGCCGAGACCGGCCTCGACCGCGCCACCCAGCGCTTCCATGTTGTTGCAGACGAGCAGGCTGCGGATCGCGCGTTCCGGCGCGCCTGATGGCATGGCGAGCGGCCAGTCCTGCAATTTTCCGCTGTTGGGAAAGCGAAAGCGGATGGCGGCATGGCCAGCGAGATCGTGCGGGGTCGTCGGCGTGCCGTGCGCCTCGAGATAATCGGGTGCGGCGCAAAGCAGCATGCGGAACGGCCGCAGCGCCCGCGACATCAGCCTTGAATCCTGCAGATCGCCGCTGCGGATCGCCACATCGACGCCCTCGTCAATCAGATCGACGATGCGGTCGTTGAAATCGAGGTCGAGCTCCACTTCCGGATAGAGGCGGACGAAGCCGGGCACCACGGGCAGCAGCAGATGATAGCTGACCAGCGGCAGGCTGAGGCGCAAGCGACCGCGCGGGGTGGCGACGGCAGCGGCCAGCGACGCCTGCGCATCCTCGAGATCGTCGAGCACCCGGCGGCAGCGCTCGTGGAACAGCCGCCCCTCCTCCGTCAGCCTTATGCTGCGCGTCGAGCGCTGGAAGAGCCGCACGCCGACCTGCCGCTCCAGCGTCGTCACCGCCTTGCCGACGGCGGACGCAGACAGGCCGAGCACACGCCCGGCGGCGACGAAGCTGCCGAGATCGGCGGTCTTCACAAAGGCCGACAGGCCGCTGAACTGATCCATCTTGCGCTTTCGCCTCACCTATTCGAGCGAATTTTTCCATGATGAACGGCATCATAGGCCACTTATCGCGATATTGAAGCGAATTTATCTTGTCTGTGTCTCTGGCGATAGACCTCCCGCTGTCGCCGGGCTTCACCTTTCAAACAGGCGGATATCTCATGACACCACAACTCTCGACGCGGCTTGCCGCCGCCGGCACGTCCAGAACCGGCGGCGCCCGGAAGATCATGGCGCTGATCGGCATCTGCGCGGCCGCCGCCGCCATGCCGCTGACCTTCACCGGGCCGGCGGTGGCGCTGCCGGCGATCAGCCGCGATCTCGGCGGCAGCCCGATCGCGCTCAACTGGGTGACCAACGCCTTCATGCTGACCTTCGGCAGCAGCCTGATGGCCGCAGGGGCGCTCGCCGACAGCTATGGCCGCAAGCGCATCTTTCTTTTGGGCCTCGTGGCCTTCCTCCTGTTTTCGGCGGGCCTCGCCTTCGCACCCGATATCGTCTGGTTCGATGTGCTGAGGGCATTGCAGGGGATGGGCGCCGCCGCGGCGTTTTCCGGCGGCATGGCGGCGCTGGCGCAGGAATTCGAGGGCAATGCGCGGATGCGGGCCTTCAGCATCGTCGGCTCCAGCTTCGGCGTCGGCCTCGCCTTCGGGCCGATCGCTTCCGGGCTGATGGTCGACAGCTTCGGCTGGCCGGCGATCTTCGCGCTCGTCGTCGGGCTAGGCGGCATGGCGTTCGCATTGGGCGCCGCCTTCCTGCAAGAGACGCGCGACCCGGAGGCCAAGGGGCTCGACTGCCCGGGTGCGGTCAGCTTCACGCTGGCATTGGCGCTCTTCACCTACGGCGTGCTGCTGGCGCCGGAAAATGGCTGGGGCAGCCCCTCCGTCGTGACGCTGCTCCTTGCCTCTGCGGTTCTCTTGGCCGGCTTCTGGCGGATCGAGCGGACGGCGGCGCGGCCGATGCTCGACCTCAGCCTGTTTCGTTATCCACGCTTCGTCGGCGTGCAGCTTCTGGCGGCCGCACCGGCTTACGCCTTCGTGGTGCTGCTCATCCTGCTGCCGGTGCGCTTCGTCGGTATCGACGGGATGAGCGAGGTGGGCGCCGGGCAGATGATGATCGCCCTATCCGGTCCGCTGCTGGTGCTGCCCGTGGTTGCCGGCCTTTTGACGCGCTGGTTCACGGCCGCCGTCATCTGCGGCGTCGGGCTGCTGATCGCGGCGGGTGGGCTATTCTGGCTGTCGACCGTTCCGGCAGCCGTACCGGCCTCGCAGCCGCTGCTGCTGATCGGGCCGCTCCTGACGATCGGCATCGGCATCAGCCTGCCCTGGGGCCTGATGGACGGGCTTGCCGTCAGCGTCGTGCCGAAGGAGCGGGCCGGCATGGCGACGGGGATCTTCAGCACGACGCGCGTGGCCGGCGAAGGGGTGGCGCTCGCCATCGTCAGCGCCGTGCTTTCGGCGCTGGTCGGCGCCCGTATTGGCGGATCAAGCCTTGGTGGATCAGACCTTGGTGGATCAGGTGAAGAGGCGGCACGGGCGGCGCAGCGGCTGGTGACCGGCGATCTTGGCGCGGCAGCAGCAGCGATGCCGCAGATGGGGCGCGAGGTACTGGCGCTGAACTACGCGCAGGCCTTCAGCACGCTGCTCATCCTGCTCGCGAGCATCACAATCTTCACGGCGGTCGTGGTGGTGGCGTTTCTCGGCCGCAAGGCGCCGGATACAGTCTCGGAAGCTGTCGTTTGCGACAGTCCGGCGGGCTGAAATACCGGATCTGGCAGGGCCGCGACGGTGCTCCGATCGGGCACAAAACACCGCGGCCCTGCCTCCCCGCCGATGCGTAGCGCAAGATGCGCCCGAGATGAGGCGAGAATTCGGCATTCCCTATATGAAACACAAGGAACCGGAACGTGTTTCGCGGCGTTCTAGGTGCGAAGCACAGGGGCTTCCGGGGAACGACCATTCATGGGTATTGCCAACGGCATTCGCAAACAGGCGAGCAAGATCGCGATCGGGGACCGCCGCGTCAGTTCATGGGCGCAGAGCATGGCGGCAGCCGAGGAGGCCGCGGCACAGGCGCCGATGCGCCGGGTAGAGAAGGATGGTCTCGACATCATTATGGCCTGGGCCATCATCGGCATCTTTATCATTCTAGCTCTTTCCGCCGTCTACATGATGTCGCTGATCCTGATCCCGCTGACGCTCGCGATCGTTGTCGGGATGATCCTCGGCATGCTGGCGGAAAAGCTGACCAAGCTCGGCGTTCCCCGCATCACCAACGCCGTCATCCTTTCTTCGGCGGTGGCGCTGGTCATCTTCCTCGTCGCCAATTCGCTGGCCGGGCCGCTGACCACGCTTGCCAACGAGGGGCCGGATTTCGCCGAGAAGACAGCGAACCGGCTGATGCCCTATCTCGAGCGCATCAAATGGCTCCACATCACGCCGGAGACGTTCCAGAGCGGCCCGATGTCGGCCGAGAAGCTTCTGGAAAATACCGGCAACATCCTGCATCTCGTCAGCGCCAACCTGACGCCGGCGCTCGTTCAGGCACTGATCTTCTTCGCCGCACTGCTGCTCTTCCTGATCGGGCGCGTCAGCCTGCGCAAGTCGATCATCATGGTGTTTCGTGAGCGCCCGCAACGGCTCGCCGCCATCCGCGTCATCAGCAGTGTCGAGCAGGTGCTGGGTTTCTATTTCGCCACCGCCTCGGTGATCTATGCCTGCCTCGGCGTCGTGATGACCATCATCGCCTATGCGGGCGGCTTATCGGCGCCAATACTCTGGGGGTTCTTCGCGTTTCTGTCGAGCTTCATCCCCTATCTCGGGATCACCATGATGACGCTTGCCATCGCGATTGCCGGCATCATCACGCATGACGGGCTTGTGGTCGGGCTGATCCCCGCGGCCGCTTTCTTCACCGTCCACCTTCTGATGGAAAACCTGATCTTCCCGGCGGTGATGGGACGGCGGCTGGAGATCAACGCCTTCGTGGTATTTCTCGCCATTCTGTTCTGGACCTGGATGTGGGGTGCGGTCGGCGCTATGCTGGCGCTGCCTTTGTCGCTAATCGCCATGACCATCGTCGACGAGCTGTTCATCGAAGAAAAGCCGCAGCCGCAACTGCCGAAGTGAGGCCGCCATGTCCGAGATAGAGCTGAAGAGCCTGAGCCAGGATCGATTGACCAGCGGCCGCTCACCCTGGGGCAACGGCGTTCACCGCCCTGTATTTCAGCCGCTTTCCGATCATCTCCAGGTCGATACGCTCGTCATCGGCGGCGGCGTGACCGGGGCGCTGATGGGTCAGCATCTGGCCGAGCGCGGCCTGTCGGTTGCGATCGTCGATCGCGAGCATCCGGGGCTGGGCAGCACAGCCGCCAGCACCGCGATGCTGCAATGGGAGATCGACAAGACGCTGACGGAACTCGAGACCTTCTACGGCTTCGAGCGCGCCGTCGGCATCTATCGCCGAAGTGCCGCCGCCGTCTCGGGCCTTGCCAAGCTGATTGCCGCGCACCGCATCGACTGCGCCTTCCAGCCACGCCGCTCGCTGTTCTTGACCCGCAACCACGAGGGCGCGCGCGACCTTGCAACCGAAGCCGATCTCAGGCAGCGCGCCGGGCTCCCAAGCCGCTATCTCGAACATTGCGACCTCTTCACCGAATTCGAGATCGACCGCGATGCCGGCATCCTGTCGCGGGGATCGGCCGAGGCCGATCCGCTGCTTCTCACATGGGCGCTGCTGCGAATGGCGGCCAAGGATGGCGCGCGGCTCATCGATGCTTCCGTGACGAGGCTGCACAGCGAGGGCAGCCGCGTGACCGCGGAGACCGACGGCGCCTTCGTTATCGAGGCGAAGACCGCGGTGCTGGCGACCGGCTATAACCTGCCCGGGATCGAGATGCCGAAACTGCACCGCACCACCTCCAGCTGGGCAATGGCGACCGTGCCGCAGGAACCGGGCACGCTGTGGCGCGACCAGGCGCTGATCTGGGAGGACAGCCATCCCTATCTCTACATGCGCACGACTGGCGACGGCCGGATCGTGGTCGGCGGCGAGGATGACGACACGGTCGATCCGGCCGTGCGCGACGCCAAGGCGCCGCAGAAGATCATGGCCATCCGCGAAAAGATGAAGCTGATCTGGCCCCGCGCCGACACCCGCGTCGCCACGGCCTGGTGCGGCACGTTCGGCGAAACCGTGGACGGCCTGCCGCTGATCGGCCCGGTGCCATCGCTGCCGCATGTCTACGGGGCATATGGTTATGGCGGGAACGGGATCACGTTTTCGTATCTGGCGACGCAGGTGATCGGCGCGATGATGTCGGGGACGTATCGCGACTGGTTCGATGATTTCGCGATGGACCGGGATGGGCCGGGTCGAGCGGCGGCGGATGCGGCGAGCGCGGATGTGGAGATGGTAGGGGTTTAGGTTGGGGGACGTTGGCGTTTTGCCGTGGGATACCCCCCTCTGCCCTGCCGGGCATCTCCCCCTCAAGGGGGGAGATNNGGACAGAGGGGGGTGCCACATATGCAAGGCTTGCGGGTGCGGTCTGTCACCTACTCCGTCGTATCATCATCCCCATTATCCTCGACATCCTGCAGCCGCACGAATTGCGTGCCCCTGGCCTTCAGGTCGAGGATCGCCTTCGCCACCCCTTCGCCGGCGGCGTGGGTCGGCTGGTTGATGTGGGAGATGACGACGTCGCCGTCCCTGGCGGAGGAGATGCGCTTCTCGGTTACGGCGGCACCCAGCAGCGAGCCGCCGTCGCCGTTGACCGAGTAGCCGGCGATGCGGTAGCCCATGGCGCGGATCTGGGCGATCGCCGAGAGGTCGTACTTGGCGGTCGAGCCGCGGAACCAGCGGGGGGCCGGGATGCCGGAGGCGAGCATTGCGTCGGCGCCGCCCTGGACTTCGAGGCGCACGGCTTCGGGAGAACCGGCAGACGCGATGCCATAGATCGATACCGGCTTGTCGACGGCGGGAATATGGTTCTGCCCGTGATTTTCCAATTCGAACAGGTCGGGATTGGCGAGCATGACCTGCAACGCTTGCGGGTTGTGCTTCAGCCAGCGGGCGGTGACGAAGATCGTCGCCGGGATGCGTTCTGCAACCAGCACCGACAGAATGCGCTCGTCGGCCTTGCCCATGCAGGCGTCGAAGGTGAGCGCCACGCGGGCATGGCCCTTGATATCGGAGCGGGCGACGCGCAGGTGCGGCTCGACGAGCTTCATCGACGGCGCCTGTTTGGGCGCGGTCTTCGGGCCGGACTTCGGAGCCGCGTTCGCGGTCCCCGACCCCGACGACGGCGCGACCACAGGCGCCGGCATCGTGGCCGCGACGACAGGCTGGATCGTCGCCGTTTGCCCGGCAGCGGCCATGGAGACCGGGGCAAGAAGCAGCGCCGAAGCGAGGACGAGGTTTTTCATTGTCGCGGGACCGTAGAGTTCAGATGGCGGTAGCCGTATCGTGATCGCATCGGCCGCTTCCACGGCAAATTTACGGCCGGTTCGGCGCATTGCTGCACCAGTCGATAAATAAGTCGCGATCGCACGGCAAGGTGTGAATAACCGGCCGACCGCTCGTCGAAGGCGGCGTGGGCCTTTTCCACATGCGGCAGCGCTTACATCGATGCGAAACGGCGGCTCCATCTGGCGCCGCCGTTTCGCATTGGTCAGAGCGCATGGCCCTCAGCTGGCCCTGAGGCCGCTCAATCGTAGAGGTAATATTTGGTCCACTTGTCGCGCGGAACCTTGTCGCCGATCTGGTAGCTCAGCTCGCGCACGTTGATGTGCTGCGGACCGGTGATGCAGCTGTAGGACAGGTGATACCAATCGCCCTTGCTGCGGAACACGGCACCGGGGGCTTCCAGCCGGTCGTCGCTGGGGACCGGGTCCTTGAAGGTATAGGCGATCACCTTGTCCGGCTTGTAGCCGGTGGCGTCCTTGTTGATGCGGCTCATCGCCTCGGTGTCGCAGCTCTGTTCGAGACGGGTCGCGGGATCGAGCTTTTCGAGCTGCTTCTTGATCGCCGGATCGACGGCGAATGCGGTGGGTGCAAAGTTGGATACGGCAAGGCTGAGAGCGGTCAGAACGAGGGCGATACGTTTCGGCATTACTGAAGAAATCCTTTGCAAGCTCATTCCGGAATGCTGCGCGGCCGGTTCAGCAAGGGCAGCTTTAAGGGCCGCCCGGCGATGGCAGAATTCCGCACGATGGGAGCGGACTTTCTTAAATATTGTGGTCACATCAAGGCAAGGTGAGCATTCCCTCGGTTTTGCACAGTCACCACCCGGCAAGCGCCGCACGGCACTCTTGCGCGTGGCTTTTGGCGCTTGATCGACAGCGCTCGCGTCTCTATCTCTTCACAACCTGAAATTCCGACCCCGGAGCTCCCCTTGTCCGTCTTCAAAGATCTGCCGAACCCGCCCGTTGCGCCGAAGAAGCCGCATTCCGACACGCGCCACGGCATCACCCGCACGGACGATTACGCCTGGCTGCGCGCCGACAACTGGCAGGCGATGTTCAAGGATCCCTCCATCCTCGATCCCGAGATTCGCAAGCATCTGGAGGCGGAAAACGCCTATATGAACGCGGCGATGGAAGACACCAAGCCATTGCAGAAGACGCTGTTTGCCGAGATGCGCGGCCGTATCAAGGAAGACGACAGCTCGATCCCGATGAAGGACGGGCCGTTTGCCTACGGCACCTTCTTCGTGACCGGCGGCGAGCAGCCGCGCTATTTCCGCATCCCGCGCGACGCCGACATCAAGGATGAGAGCCAGCGCACCGTGCTGCTCGACGGCGACAAGGAGGCCGAGGGCAAATCCTATTTCCGCCTCGCCGGCATCGACCATTCCACCGATCACGATCGCGGCATCTGGGGCTACGACGACAAGGGCTCGGAATTCTACACGCTGAAGGTTCGCGATCTCGCGACCGGCGAGGACCTGCCCGACCTCATCGAGAACACCGGCGGCGACGGCGCCTGGGCGCCCGACGGCAAGAGCTTCTTCTATTCGGCGCTGGACGAGAACCACCGGCCCTCGAAGGTGTTCCACCACATCATCGGCACGCCGCAATCGGAAGACCGGCTGGTCTATGAGGAAGAGGATGCCGGCTTTTTCATGGGTGTCGGCGGCTCGCTGCTCGACGATTTCATCTTCATCGACATTCACGATCACGAGACGTCGGAATACCTGCTGATCCCGACCAGCGACCTCACCGCCAAGCCGAAGCTGGTCGCGGCGCGCGAAGAGGGGATCGAGTACACGCTGACCGAGGGCGGCGATGTGTTCTACATCCTCACCAATGACGGCGACGCCAAGGATTTCAAGATCATGGAGGCGCCGGCCGCCAATCCTGAAAAGGAAAACTGGCGCGAAGTGGTGCCGCACAAGCCGGGCACGCTCATCATCAGCCACATGGCCTATGCCCGCCACCTGCTGTGGCTGGAGCGCAAGGACGGGCTGCCGCAGATCATGATCCGCGACCGCGCGACCGGGGAGGAGCACGCGATCGGTTTCGCCGAAGAGGCCTATTCGCTCGGCCTGCAGGGGGCTGCCGAATATGACAGCGACGTCATCCGTTTCAGCTACTCGTCGATGACGACCCCGTCGCAGCTCTACGACTACAACATGGTGACGCGCGAGCGCACGCTCTTGAAGACGCAGGAAGTGCCGTCGGGCCATAACATCGAAGACTACGTCACGCGCCGCGTGTTCGCCCCGGCCTGGGATGGCGTCGAGGTGCCGGTGACGCTGCTTTATCGCAAGGATACGCCGCTCGACGGCTCGGCGCCCTGCCTGCTCTATGGCTATGGCGCCTATGGCGTGACCATTCCGGCCAGCTTCAACACCAATTGCCTGTCGCTCGTCGACCGCGGCTTCGTCTATGCCATCGCCCATATCCGCGGCGGCAAGGACAAGGGCTTTGCCTGGTACGAAGACGGCAAGATGGAGAAGAAGACCAACACCTTCAAGGACTTCATCGCGGCGGCGGACTATCTGAATCAGCAGAAGTTCACCTCCTACGCGAACATCATCGCCGAGGGCGGCTCGGCCGGCGGCATGCTGATGGGGGCGATCTCCAACATGGCGCCGGAGAAATTCGCCGGCGTGATCGCGGCCGTGCCCTTCGTCGACGTCTTGAACACCATGCTCGACGACACGCTGCCGCTGACCCCGCCGGAATGGCCCGAATGGGGCAACCCGATCGACAGCGAGGACGAGTACAAGCAGATCGCCGCCTACTCGCCCTATGACAACGTCGAGGCCAAGCCCTACCCGCCGATCCTGGCGCTGAGCGGGCTCACCGATCCGCGCGTCACCTACTGGGAGCCGACCAAGTGGGTGGCGAAGCTGCGTGACCGCTCGACCAGCGAAGCGCCGGTGCTGCTCAAGACCAACATGGACGCCGGCCATGGCGGCGCGTCCGGGCGGTTCCAGCGACTGGAGGAGATCGCGTTCGAGTATGCGTTTGCGATCAAGGTTGCGGGGAAAATGTGAAGGGATAGCGCCTCGCTGATATGAGCTTCGGCATCGGATGTGGGCGAAATTGTTGCGTCGGCGGGTGTGGCCCCCTCACCCGGCCTCCGCTGTGCTCGGCCACCCTCTCCCCCAGGGGAGAGGGGAACCTTCGGCGTCGCGTCATATTCCCTTCTCCCCGTCGGGGAGAAGGTGGCGGCAGCCGGATGAGGGGGCCACATCCATTGCCCTTTCCTCTCAACAGCAGCCCACATCCGTCGCCGAAATTTCCCTTTACCACCCCCACATCTTCACTTTAGATTTCACTAATCAATAACATCGCATCGTATTCGATTTCATCCTTTCGGGAGACGGCGATATGGCGAGCTATAGAGATGCCCTGCCGCAGCTGGCAGGCGGGGTCTTCGTGACGGATGGCGGCATGGAGACGACCTTCATCTTTCATGACGGGCTGCAACTGCCGCATTTCGCATCCTTCGTGATGCTGGCCTCCGAGGATGGGCGGGAGCGGCTGAGGGCCTATTACCGGCGCTACCTCGACATCGCCCGTAGGCACGGCGCCGGCTTCATACTCGACACACCGACATGGCGCGCCAATCCCGACTGGGCGGCGAAGCTCGGCTACACCACAGAGGCACTTGATATGGCGAACGTGGCGGGCGTCAACCTGATGCGCGAACTGCGCGAGCGCCACGAGGAGCCCGGCCGACCGATCGTCATCAGCGGCGCGATCGGCCCACGCGGCGACGGCTACAAGGAGGGCCGCATGGAGGCCGACGAGGCGGAGGATTATCACAGCGAGCAGATATCGAGCTTCGCCAACAGCGATGCCGACATGGTAACGGCGTTTACGCTGACCGGCATCGGCGAGGCGATCGGTGTCGCGCGTGCGGCGGCGACGCACGGCATGCCTTCGGCGATCTCCTTTACCGTGGAGACCGACGGGCGGCTGGTCGGCGGTCGCAGCCTGCGCGAGGCGATCGAGATGACGGACGAGGCAACCGGGGGATTGCCGGCCTACTACATGATCAACTGCGCCCATCCCACGCATTTCGCAGAAGCGCTTGAACGCGGCGAAGGCTGGACGAAGCGGATCGCCGGGCTGCGCGCCAACGCGTCACGGATGAGCCATGCCGAACTCGACGAGAGCGAGACGCTCGATGCCGGCGATCCCGTGGATCTCGGGCAGCGATACCGCGTGCTGCTAAAGGATATGCCCGAGGTTCGGATCGTCGGCGGTTGCTGTGGAACGGACCACCGCCACGTGGCGGCGATCTGCGAGGCCTGTATGCCGGTGCGGGCGTCGGCTTGAGGGAGTCTGGTGCTTGGCGACGGGGGTCGTCGGCGGGTGTGCCCCCCTCACCCGGCCTCCGCTGCGCTCGGCCACCCTCTCCCCGCTGGGTAGAGGGGGAACGGCGGCGCTGCGGCATATTCCCTTCTCCCCACAGGGGAGAAGGTGCCGGCAGGCGGATGAGGGGGCCCCGGGCACTGCGTATCCACCGAAATCACACCCACCGACGCCTCAGTGATCCGCCTCAGCCCCCCGATGCCCGCTGATATCGGCGCCTGCGGTGCGCGAGAAGCGCAGGTTCCAGAAGGTGGCGGTGAGCGAGATGGCGGTGACGAAGAGGAAGGCGGCGGAGAAGTCGTGCAGTTGCGGCGTGTCGCCGCTTCCGGTTGTCGACATCGAGACATGCAGCGCGAAGGCGCCGACGCAGATGCCGAGGGACAGCATCAACTGCTGGAAGGTGGTGTAGAAGCTGGTGGCGGCACTCATGCGGTCGCGCTCGATGGCGTCATAGGCGACGGTGTTATAGGCGGTGAACTGGAACGACATGAAGAAGCCGCACATGACCAGCACCGCGAAGATCAGCCCGAGCGGCCAGTCGGGCCGGAAGAAGGCGCAGAGCGCATAGCCGAAGGTGGCGGTGAAGCCGTTGAAAACAAGCGCGTTGCGGAAGCCGAAGCGGCGCAGGATCTTGGGCGCGAAAGCCTTCATCGCCATGGAGCCGATGGCAGCGGCCGTCACCAGCTGGCCGGCCTTGGCGGCCGAGAGACCGAAGCCGAGCTGAAAATAGAGCGGCAGCAGGAAGGGCTGCGCGCCCTGGGTGATGCGGGTCAGCGAACCGGCGATGACCGAGGTGCCGAAGCTCGGCACCTTCATCAGCGAGAAATCCATGATCGGCGCGGAATGCTTTCGCGCATGCTTGAGATAGGCAATGCCGAACAGCACGCCGATCGTGATCAGGAACAGCGCGAACATCCCCTCGCCCGGGCGGCTGGAGCTCTCGAAGCCGAAGAGCAGCGATCCCAGCGCGATGCCCGAGAGGATGAAGCCGACGGTGTCGAAGCGCTTCCTTGTCTCGCCCTTGAAATCCTCGATGAAGATCGAGACCAGAATGAAGCCGAGGATGCCGATCGGCACGTTGATGTAGAAGATCCAGCGCCAGTCGAGATAGGTGACGATCATGCCGCCGACGGGCGGGCCGAGGATCGGGCCGATCAGCGCCGGCACCAGCAGCCACGACATGGCATTGACCATGTCCTTGCGGGCGACGCTGCGCAGCAGCACCAGCCTGCCGACCGGCATCATCATGGCGCCGCCGAGCCCCTGCAGCAGGCGGGCGAACACGAGACACCAGAGATTGGGCGACAGCGCACAACAGATCGACCCGAGAACGAAGACGGCGATCGCCGAGCGGAAGACGGTGCGCGAGCCAAAGCGATCGGCGATCAGGCCGCTTGCCGGAATGAAGATGGCGAGGCTGAGCAGATAAGAAGTGAGCGCGATGCTCATCGACGGCGCGGTGACGCCGAAATCGCGCGCCATGGTGGGAAGCGCGGTGGCCAGAACGGTGGCGTCCAGCTGTTCCATGAACATGGCGCTGGCAACGATCATGGCAATCAAACGAAAATTGAGTTGCGGGCGTCCAACGACAGCCGCCTGGTAGATCTGATCCGACATCGTCAGGGATCGCTCGCGAATACACGGCTCAAGCGCGAAGGCAATCGCCGCGGGCATGAAATGGCTTAGCGCCAAGGGTGAATGAAGTTTTTATATACGCCCGCAAATGTGGCGGGGTTATGCTGAAATGGCAAGGCTGATGTGAGCTCAGCGTATGGGTATGTCAGCGATGGTCGCGCATCAGCGTTTCGTAGTCGCGACCGCCGGAGAAGATGTTGGTGATGAGCACGGTGTCGGCCTCGACACGGTAGAGGATGATCACCTTGCGCTCGAAAACCGCCATCCTGAGATCGGGGCCTAGGTCGGCGCGCGAGACGCCGCCAAAAGGCGCGTCGGCTATATTGTCGCAGCGCTCATAGATACGGTCGATATACCGCTCTGCCGTCACATGGTTCTGGCTACCGTCCAATACATATATGAAGATCTCCTCGATACCGGTGAACGCCGCTGGCAGATATTCCACCCGGTAGCCGCTCATCGCTCACCGGTGCTTTTCATAGAGTGCGTCGATCGCGGCTCGCATCTCCTGGCTGCTCAATCTCGGTCTCGGATCATCGAGCGATTCCTGCACGCGCGCCCTTATGGCGGCGATGCGTTCCTTGTGCTCTTCCTCCTGGCGCATCCAGGCGCGCATGGCGGCGCGGATGACTTCGCTGGTCGAGGCGAAGGCGCCGGCATCGATCTCGGCATTGATCACATCGACCATTTCCGTTGGCAGCGTGATGCTGAGCTTTTCCATGTATCGGTCCCGCGTTTTGCGTCTGGAGGTGCGATTTAATCTTACCACTGCCGCCAGGCGGCAGCAATCGGCGCGGTCCTACCCCGTATTTCCGAATTGCTTTCCCGGCCAACGCGCTCAAGCTCTCATAAGAGGAGCGCCGCGGCGCCTTTGCCGCCGGCGAAAAAGAGAGAGGGACACATGCGTCTACATCTCATTGCCGCGGCGGCGGTCGTTCTCATGGCGGGGAGCGTTGAGGCCTACCAAAAATGCGGCGGCAGCCCCGCTGTCGACGTTTACTGGGAGAAATCGGTCCTCAGCGTCAACGGCACCTTCTACCAGATGAAGAGCGAGAAGCTTGGCAAGAAGAGCGCGCGGCTCGCTGGTCACGACATGGCGTTTGTCAAAAGCAAGGGCGGCAACGATGTCCTGATCCGCAATGGCGGCAGCACCCACTATACGTGCCAGAAGACCGAGGGTGAATTGGGCCAGGCCAACATCGTTCCATATCGCGCGAACACGGTCGTCAAATCCACGGCGGAGGTCGAATTCCCTGATGACACCGGCAATGGCGCGCAGGCGTCTTCCCGCAATGGCCGTGGCAAGGGCGGTGGCGGTGGCCACGGTGGTGGTCACGGCGGCGGTCGTGGTGGTGGCGGCGGCGGCGGAGGCGGGCGCAACCGATGAACTTCAGGCCAATACAAGGCGCCTGAGCGCTTGCGCCGGGATGGGCTGAGCCCTACCTAAAGCCTATGACCATTGCTCCCGCACAGACGCCGCGCCCTTTCCCCTTCGACAACAGCTATGCGCGGTTGCCGCAGAACTTCTTTGCGCGCCAGACGCCGTCATCTGCCGCCGAGCCGTGGCTGATCAAGCTCAACGAGCCGCTGGCGCAAGAGCTCGGGCTCGATATCGAGGTTCTGAGGCGCGATGGCGCCGCGATCTTTTCCGGCAACCTCGTGCCTGAAGGCGCCGATCCGCTGGCCATGGCCTATGCCGGGCATCAGTTCGGCAATTTCGTACCGCAGCTCGGCGACGGGCGGGCGATCCTGCTTGGCGAGGTGATCGACAAAAACGGCAGGCGGCGCGATATCCAGCTCAAGGGTGCCGGGGCGACACCGTTTTCGCGGCGTGGCGACGGGCGCGCGGCGCTCGGGCCGGTGCTGCGCGAATATATCGTCAGCGAAGCGATGCATGCGCTCGGCGTGCCGGCGACACGGGCGCTGGCGGCGGTCTCGACGGGGCAGCCCGTCTATCGCGAGCAGATCCTGCCGGGTGCGGTGTTCACCCGCGTGGCGGCGAGCCATATCCGGGTCGGCACCTTTCAGTTTTTCGCGGCGCGCGGCGATACCGATGGTATCAGGGCGCTCGCCGACTACGTGATCGACCGGCACTATCCTGATCTTAAGGACGGGGCCAATCCCTATATCGCGCTCTTCGAGGCGATCGCCGAACGGCAGGCAGCGCTGATCGCCAAGTGGCTGCATGTCGGCTTCATCCATGGCGTGATGAACACCGACAACATGACCGTTTCGGGCGAGACGATCGATTTCGGCCCCTGCGCCTTCATGGATGCATACGATCCCGGCACGGTGTTTTCCTCGATCGACCAGAACGGCCGCTACGCCTATGCCAGTCAGCCCGGCATCGGGCAATGGAACCTGGCGCGGCTCGGCGAAACGCTGCTGCCGCTGATCGACGCCGATCAGGACAAGGCGGTGGAGATCGCCAATGTCGTCATCAAGGACTATGGCGAACGCTTCCAGCTGCACTGGATGCGGGGGATGCGCGAGAAGATCGGCCTTGCTGATGTAGAGGACGACGATCTCTCCTTGATCCAGTCGCTGCTTTCGACCATGCAGGCGGGCCAGGCCGATTTCACGCTGACCTTCCGTCGCCTGTCGCATCTGGCAGTCGAAGACGGTGCGGAAGCGGAAGACGCGTTCCTCACGACGTTCAGCGACAGCACGGCGGCGAAGGAGTGGCTCGCCCGCTGGCGGGAGCGCCTGGCGCGCGAGACGACGAGCGCAGCCGAACGCAGCGCGGCGATGCTTGGCGTCAACCCCGCCTTCATCCCGCGCAATCATCGTATCGAGCAGGCGATCGCGGCCGCCGTCGAGGATGCGGATTTCTCGCTGTTCGAAGCGCTGCTCGACGTGCTTGCCAGGCCCTATGAGGATCACGCGGAATTGACCGCCTACATGCAGCCTCCCAAGCCTGAGGAGCGTGTGTTGCAGACATTCTGCGGGACGTGAGCGGCCCGCTCCCACTACCAGGACGCTAGCGCGCGTTTGGCGTTTTGCCGCAGCCAAGCGCCTGGGTTCCATGGCTTTTTCGTGGCAGCTAGCAATGAACAGATTCAGCGTTCGCTCCTAAATACCGATTCCGTCGCATATTTTAGCCAGTTTGCGCACCCCCATATTGTGGCGGTTGAAAGGCAGGTTGGGCCGCTCTATTTCCGCTGATGACGCTTGCGGCAAAATGTCTTGTTCGCCGTTGGCGTGCATTCCTGACCACTCCCGATCCCCCTCGGGAGCTTTATGCATTTCAGTTGGAGACCGGCCTAATGGCGATCGTCTTAACACCCATCCTCTTCATTTTGATAGGATTGGCACTTGGCGGAGGCGGGCTCTGGCTCGTGCTGCTCGGTGGCAACTTCTTCTATCTCTTCGCAGGCATCATGTTCCTGCTGACCGCTGCGCTCTTGTTGAAGCGCAAGGCGTCGGCCCTTTGGGTCTATGCCGTGCTCGTCGTCGTTTCGCTCGTCTGGGCGATCAACGAAGTCGGCTTCGACTGGTGGCAGCTCGGACCGCGCGGCGGCCTGATCATCCTGCTCGGCCTGTGGCTGCTTACGCCCTGGATCCGCCGTCCGCTCGGCTTTGCCGGCACGACGGGTACGCCCTATCCGGCCAGCCCATGGCCGCTCGCCATTCCGGTTCTCATCGCAATCGTGGTCGCCGGCTACTCGATGACGACCGACCGGCATGACCAGAACGGCAGCCTGCCGACGGCCATGACCGGCACCACGACATTCGGCGGCACGGTGACCGACGGCGAGTGGCACCAGTATGGCCGCACGCCGTTCGGCCAGCGCTATTCGCCGCTGGAGCAGGTCAATGTCAGCAACGTCAAGGACCTGAAAGAGGTCTGGCGCTACCAGACCGGCGACGTGAAGCGGCCGGACGACGTCGGCGAGACGACCGACCAGGTCACGCCGCTCAAGATCGGCGACACGCTCTACATCTGCACGCCGCACAATCTCGGCATCGCGCTCGATGCCAAGACCGGCAAGGAAAAGTGGAAGTTCGATGCCAATTCCGGCATGAATCCTGATCGACAGCACCAGACGTGCCGTGGCGTCACCTACTACCACGATACGGCAGCGGCCCCCGGCGCACCCTGCGTCGACCGCGTCTACCTGCCGACCTCGGATGCCCGCCTGATCGCGCTCGACGCGCTCGACGGCAAGGTGTGCACCGATTTCGCCGACCAGGGCACGCTGCACCTCGAAAAGGGCATGAAGTACAACCCTGCCGGCTACTACTACTCGACCTCGCCGCCGGTGGCGATCGACGGCAAGCTGATCATCGGCGGCGCCGTCAACGACAACTACTCCACCAAGGAGCAGTCCGGCGTCATCCGCGCCTTCGACATCCACACCGGCGCGCTGGTCTGGAACTGGGATTCGGGCAACCCCGATGTGACGACGCCGCTGCCTGAAGGGCAGACCTACACGACGAACTCGCCGAACAGCTGGTCGGTTCTGTCGGCCGACGAAGGTCTCGGCCTCATCTACGTGCCGCTCGGCAACCAGGTGCCCGACCAGCTCGGCATGGACAGAAGCGCCAATGTCGAGAAATTCTCGTCGTCGGTCGTGGCTCTCGACATGAAGACCGGTCAGCTGCGCTGGGTCCAGCAGTTCGTGCATCACGACCTGTGGGACATGGACGTTCCGGCACAGCCCGTTCTGTTCGACATGAAGAAGGCTGACGGTACCGTCGTTCCGGCACTCGTGGCGCCCACCAAGCAGGGCGACATCTACGTGCTCGACCGCCGCACCGGCGAGGCGATCATTCCGTTCAAGGAAATCCCCGCGCCGCAAGGCACGATCCCCGAGGATCATGCAGCACCGACGCAGCCGATCTCCGACCTCACCTTCTCGCCGCCACCGCTGCAGGAGAAGAACATGTGGGGCGTGTCGCTGTTCGATCAGCTCGCGTGCCGCATCGAGTTCCACCGCCTGAAGTATGAGGGCCGCTATACGCCCCCTTCGCTTGAAGGCACGATCGTCTACCCCGGCAATTTCGGCACCTTCAACTGGGGCTCCGTCGCGGTCGATCCGGAACGGCAGATCATGTTCGGCATGCCGACCTATCTCGCCTTCACCTCGCGCCTGGTGCCCGCAGCCGACATCCCGCCAAAGGGACAGGGCGAGAAGGGCAGCGAACAGGGCCTGAACCGCAACGACGGCGCGCCTTACGGTGTGGTCATGGGTCCGTTCCTCGGCCCGCTCGGCATTCCCTGCCAGGCGCCGCCATGGGGTTACGTCGCCGGCGCCGACCTGACGACGGGCAAGACGGCCTACAAGCTGGTGAACGGCACGGTCCGCGACATGAGTCCGCTGCCGATGCCCTTCAAGCTCGGCGTTCCCGGTATCGGCGGCCCGATCATCACCAAGGGTGGCGTTGCCTTCCTCGGTGCCGCGGTCGACGACTACCTGCGCGCCTACGACGTGACCAACGGCAAGCAGCTGTGGCAGGCCCGCCTGCCGGCTGGTGGCCAGTCGACGCCGATGACCTACACGACCTCAGACAACAAGCAGTATGTCGTGATGGTGGCCGGCGGACACGGCTCGATCGGCACCAAGCCGGGCGACTACGTCATCGCCTACACACTGCCGTAAACGGCTTCAAAGACCACCGAAATGGCCGCCTCCGGGCGGCCATTTTGCGTTGGGGCCCGCAACCCATGCTCGCTGCCGCTGCGATAGTACTCTCCCGGCGAAACAAACTCCGCCCTCATGCCTGTGCTTGTGACAGGAATCCAGTCACGGCGCGTCTGCGCCGTGACTGATCTGCTCCAAGCGTTTCGCCGAAGAAGAGTCTCTCGCCGCGCGGACGCGCGGCGGCTGGATTCCCGCCACAAGGGCGAGAATGAGGGAGAGGATGGGGCCGCTTCGGCTGGACTTCAAGCGTGGAGTTAACTGTTAAGAGACTGATTCAAGGAGATGCGAGCGAGATTCATATTTCGCACCTAGGCATATGAATTATCTCGACAATTTTTGCAGGTCCTGTTGCGCGCCAATGGGTACAGCAGAGCTGAAAATCTACTCACAAACGCTTTCAGCGTTCGTAAAGGCTATCGATGAAGGCCTTGTCCGCAACTGGGCTCCGACCCTCTTCGACGCGAGCCCGTAATGCGCGACCATACGCAAGTCCACGCTCGACCAACGTGTCGTCGGATTGATCTTGCGGAGCCTCCGGCTCGTTCCGGCCCTTGCCAACACCCGTCTCATCGCGCGCCATCTGGCCTCTCCGTGAGAGTTTCAGTTTAACGCCGGCGTCGTTGCTCAGCAAGCGGCGAGCGCGCCGCCTCACACCATCTCCGCCACGATCCGCCCGACCTCGCCGAAAACCGGGTTGACCTCGGCTGCCGGAGCCGTGGCGCCGGTGACGTAGACGGCGATCAGGATAGGGCCGTGGCCGGGGGGCCAGCAGATGGCGATGTCGGCGGCGGAGCCGTTCTTGCCGGTGCCTGTCTTGTCGCCGATCTTCCAGCTATCCGGCAGGCCGGTGCGCAGGCGTTCGTTGCCCGTGGTGTTGGCGACCAGCCATTCGATCAGCGTCTTTTGCGAGGGCTCTGACAGGACGGAGCCGAGCGCGATATTGCCGAGCGTGTCGAGCATGGCATCGGGCGTCGTGGTATCGCGCGGATCGTCCTTGGCGACATCGTTGAGATCGGGCTCGATGCGGTCGAGACGGGTGGAGCCGTCGCCGAGCGTGCGCAGCCAGTTGGTCAATTCCTTCGGGCCGCCGAGGCTTTCCAGAAGCAGATTGCCGGCGGTGTTGTCGCTCAGCGTGATCGCCGCCTTGCAGAGATCGCCGACGCTCATACCCTCTCCGCCGACATGCTTCTCGGTCTCGGGTGAATAGGCGACGAGCTGCACCTTGTCGTAGACCACGCGGCGTTCGAGATTTTCCTGGCCCTTGTCTACACGCGACAGCACCATGGCAGCGGCAAGCACCTTGAAGGTCGAGAACATCGGGAAGGTCTCGGTCTCGCGATAGCCGAAGGAGATGTTGGTCTCGGTGTCGATGACGGAAACGCCGATGCGCCCGCCAATTTGCTTTTCCAGCGCGCCGATGCGGCGATCGATCTCGTCGTCGCTTTCCTCGGCGCGGGTCGCCCCCGGCAGGAACAGCGCCGGGGCGAGCAATGCGGAGCCGAGAAGCGTGCGGCGGCGGATCGAAAAGCGTTGCATGAAAAGACCTTTGCCAGAATCGATGAAGGCATCAATGAGAACGGGGTTAAAGCGGGATTGTGGCCCGCTTGCGTCGCCCGCGCCTCAGCCCTCCGGAATGCATTGATCTTTCAGATTCGCATTCACGGCATCAACCCTTTCGCTGGCCTTTCTCTGGCCCTTCTCTGGTGCAGGAGACCTCAGGCGGCCCTTTTCTCCGCCGTCTGCGTGACCTCGACCGTCACATGCGACAGCTGGCCCAGCGAGGAGAGCTTCTCCTTGTAGAAGGACGGTACGCGCGGGGCCGCTGTGGCGACCGCGACGATGGCCGCATGGTGGCCGGGGCCGACCTGCCACACGTGCAGATCGGTGATCTCGTCTCCATCGGTCTCGACCACATCGCGGATCGCCTTTGGCAGGTCGCCCGCGGCGGGAAGTGTGTCGAGCAGAACGGCGCCCGACGCCTTCATCAGGCCCCAGGCCCATTGCGCGATGATGACGCCGCCGACGATACCCATCAGCGGATCGAGCCAGAGCCAGCCATAGAGGCTGCCGAGCAGAAGTGCCGCGATGGCGAGCACCGAGGTGAGCGCATCGGCGATGACGTGGACATAGGCGGCGCGCATGTTGTTGTCGGTGGCGCGCGGGGCGTGGCTGGCGTGGTCGCCGTGATGGGCGTGGGAGCCATGGTGCGCATGTTCGCCGTGGTGGGCATGGGAACCGTGATCGCCGTGGCTGTGGCCGTGACCATGACCATGACCATGACCATGCGCGTGCCCATGGTGATGGTGATCGTCCTTCAGCAGCCAGGCACTGAGGACATTGACCGCGAGGCCGAGGACGGCGACGCCGATTGCCTGGGAGAAGCTGATGGGAACGGGGTTGGCGATGCGCAGCACGCTTTCATAGGCCATCAGCAGCGCGATCAGGGCAAGGATGATGGCGCTGGCGAAACCGGCGAGATCGCCGAGCTTGCCGGTGCCGAAGGTGAAGCGCGGATTGTGGGCCTGGCGGCGGGCGTAGAGATAGGCGAGCGCCGAGATCAACATGGCGCTTGCATGGGTCGACATGTGCCAGCCATCGGCAACCAGCGCCATCGAGCCATACCAGGTGCCGGCAGCGATCTCGGCCACCATCATCGAGGCGGTCAGCGCGATGACGAGCCAGATGCGGCGGGTGTTGCGGTCATGGTCCTCGCCGAGGAAGACGTGCTCGTGCTGCAGGGTTTTTGTCTGTGCGTTCATCGCACGCTCCTTATGAATGGTCTCGCGCCCTCAGGCGCGTCAGCTTGGATAGTCTCGCGCGCTCAGGGCATCAGCGGATGTAGGTTCTCAGAACCTCGGAAATTTCCTCGACGGCTTCGCTGCGCGCCTTCTCGTCCGATGCATGCAGGACATGCTCGTGAAGGTGATCGTCCAGTACCTCGCCGGTCAGCCCGTTCAACGCGCCGCGGATGGAGGAGAGCAGCTGCAGGATTTCGCCGCAGGGCTTTTCGGCCTCAAGCGCGCGTTCCACCGCATCCATCTGGCCCTTCAGCCTGTTGATGCGGGCGATCAGCTTTTTCTTGTTGTGCTGGGTGTGGGACATATTCATCTCGATATAGGATAGGGGGGTACCCTATCTTAAATGGAGACGGAAGGAAAGCCCGCGCATGGCTTGACAAGACGAAGAATTGGGAAGATGTATTGCGCCATGATCAAGAACGCGCACATCAACCGCTCGTATTTTTGGCTGTACCTGTAAAGGGCGGCTGGACAGATCTTATTGTCAACAAGCCGCCGTCAGGCGGCTTTGTTGTATCTCAAGCGTCCTGACGGCAGACCACCACGAAACGCCAGACCGGGACGCAAAGACATGACCGACATCGAAGACAGCGAAATCTCATTGATCCGCCCGCCGGTGATCAATATCCGCGCCGCCAAGCCGCGCGACCTGCCCGAACTCAACGACATGATCGCGCTGCTGGCCAAGCACCACGGCGACGCTTCAGGCTCGACGCCGGAACAGCTCGAGCGCGATCTGTTCGGCCCCCTGCCCTGGATCACCGCGCTTGTCGCGGAAACCGACGAGGGTCTGATCGGCTACGCCATTCTCGTGCCGCTCTACAGGGCGCAGGAAGGCGCGCGCGGCATGGACCTGCACCACCTCTTCGTGCGCGATGGCCATCGCGGCCACGGGGTCGGCCAGCATCTCGTCAACCGCGCCCGCGACACCGCCCGCAATGCCGGCTGCGGCTACCTCTCGGTCAGCGCGGCGACGGGCAATATCCAGGCGCACCGCTTCTACGAACACATGGATTTCATCCCGCGCCCGGTCACCGGCATGCGCTATCTGCAGGCGCTGGCTTAGGCGCTGGGGCGTCTATCAGGCTGACCTATCCGTATGTGTGGTCAGGCAACGGCCTTGGCGACGATCTCGGGAAACTGCTCGATCACCCGCATGTAAGCGACGGCGAATTCCGGTGCCGTCGCACGAGCCTGCTCCCAATCGCGCAAGGTGCCGACGGGCACTCGGAAACGGCGCGCGAACTCGGATTGCGACAGCCCGAGCTGGGTTCTCGTCCGTCGGATGAGACGAGCGCGCTGGGCTCGGTCCAGCGCTTCGGCCGTTACGCCGAAGTCGTCGGCGTCAACAGGATCAGCCGGCAGCACGATAGGCTCGTTCTTCACTCTCATTGCTCCTTCTCACCGACATGAAGCGGGGCAGATTGCCCCGCCAGACGAAGACGCCAGTGAACAGTTTCAGCTCGACAAGCCCGACCACCTTAAACCGTTCCTCGCCATCGATCTCGCGAATTGACGGAATGATCAGATGGTTCTCGTCTTCAGCAAAGATCCTGTCGCCAAAGGCCAGCGACAACTTGTGCTTTTCGAGATTGGCAGCGTCCGTCCTGGGATCGAACCTGTCTGTCGTCATGACCAGACCATACGGGATTTCCGTATGGTCCGCAATGTCCGCTAGATTGGCTGCACACTCACCGCAGCACCGGCTCACCGTGAAAGCGGCGGCGGGAGGGTTTGGAGACGCCGAAGCCGATTTCCATCATCAGGCGCGGCTTCTCGGTGGCGACGGTGCCCATGTGGAAGCCGAAGGGATCCTCGACGAAGCCGGAGCCGGCCTTACCAGTGAGGGTGATCGGGCTGTCCTTGCCGTAGTAATCGATGATCTCGTTCGCGGGATGGCCGACCAACAGGGTGAGCTGGTGCTTCATGCGGCGCTTGTTGTGGCTGCCGCGGACGAAGACGTGCGGGCCGGTGCCCTGGTCGACATCGACGAGGTAGAAGAAGAACTTCAGCATCCGCCAGTCGTCGAGATCGAAGTGATACTTGTCGAGCGAGGCAAGGCTGCGATCGGCTTCGCTGGCCTTGGTGGGGAAGCTCCACCATGTGCGGGTGGTGATCAGTTGCGCCTGGGCGCCGAGATAGCGGCGGGCGATTTCCGAGAGAAGCGGATCGCGCTGCACGGTCAGCACGGCCGGGCAATCCAGCGCCCGTTCGAAATGGTGGCCGCTCAGGATCGGTCGGCCGAGCCTGTCTTCGGTGGTGCGGTGGTCAGATGCCGCGAACTCTATCTTGCGGTCGAAATTGCCGAAGCATGGTGTGGCGTGGCCGAAGGCGGATATTTCCTCGGTGATCTCCGGCGGCAGCTGCAAGTCGGGGAAGATGCCGTCGCGCTTCAGCGCATCAACGGCGGTTTCGGCGCTTACACCCTTGAAGATCGTCGGCAGGTTGTCGATCGCACCGTTGCTCCTCTTAGCCGTCAGCCAGTGGGCGCGGCGGCCGGGAATGGTGCGGGCGAGCAGGAACATTGGAAGCCAGGCCGGGTTCTCGCGGATATCGGCCATGTAGGTGGGGATGCGGACTGCCATGCGCTTGAACTTGCCGCCCTTGCGCGCGACCGCTTCGAGATCGTTGGCGGAGGCGTTCTTGATATCATGGGCGGGAGATACTGATGAGCTGTGCATTTCAGCTGGCCTTTCGCAAGACGTTTGAGGATCGTCATTGGGCAGCGGCATGTGCCACTGCGGGGCATTCAGTCGAGTATGCTAATAAATGCTGCAATGCGGCGATTTTGGGGTATTTCTACCCTCAATGACCAGGCACCGCCTTCAGGTAGGCAGCAATCGCCTCCAGATCAGCCTTGGGTAGGTGAGCGACATTCTGCTGCACCTCGGTCATCGATCCGCCGGCCGAATCGAAATCGGGCGTGAAGCCGGTTTCCAGGTAATTGGCGATGTCGGCCTCGCTCCATTCGCCGATCGCTTTCGAGCCCGGCGTGATGTTGGGGACGGTGCCCTGCCCTTCCGGATTGGGCGCGCCGGCGAGCCAAAGGTTGGGCTTCAGGCCGCCCAGCGCATCGCGCGGGGTGTGACATTCGCCACAATGGCCGAGGCCCTCGACCAGATATTGACCGCGCTTGACCTTGTCGTCGGCATCCACAAGCACGACGCGCGGGCTGTCGTTGAAATAGAGGAACTTCCAGCCGCCGAGCGCCAGACGGATGTTGAACGGAAACGGCAGCTCGTGCGGCGGCGCGACGTTGGCGCTCTTCGGCAGGGTCTTCATATAGGCGTAGAGGTCGTTGACGTCCTTGTCGCTCATGCGGCTATAGGAGGCATAGGGAAAGGACGGGTAGAGATGCGCGCCATTGGGCGCCACGCCGCGCTTCATGGCATTGCCGAATTGCGCCAGCGTCCAGTCGCCGATGCCGGCCTGCTCGTCACTGGAGATGTTGGGGACGTGGAAGGTGCCGAAGGGGCTCTTCAGCGCCAGCCCGCCAGATAGCGTCAACTTGGCATCGCCCTCCGCTCCAGGGGCCGCGTGACAGCTGACGCAGCCGCCGGCCCAGAAGACCATCTCGCCGTTCTTGACATCGGGCGCGCCGAGGTTTGCCCAATGGCTATCAGGCAGCGGATTGGGAGCGGTTACCAGGTAAAAGACAGCGCCACCTAAGACGGCGACGCCGACGAGACAGAGGACAAACCTGATAAACCTGCGAAACATGCACTGCTCTCCCATCGTCCTCGACGCACATTGGACATAAAGCGATCCGCCCGGCAGGCAAGGCCGGACGGATTTTACAAAGACTGATCGAGGAAGGGGACTATTCCTTCTTCACGCGGTAGTTCTGATGACAGCCGCCACAGCTGGCGCCGAGCGTCTTCAGGCCGGCGCCGACGCCTGCGGCATCGGCCGGAAGCTGGGCGAGCAGCGTGTCGGCATCAGCACCGAGCTTTGCCGAGCGGGCCTTGAAGTCATCCATGTTTTCCCAGATTTTCGGGCTCGCTTCGGAATCGGCCGAGGCGTTTTCGGTGCCGGGTCCAAACTGATCGGGGAAGGCTTTGGCGGTTTGCGAGATCGTGGTGAGCGCCGCCTTGACGGCTTCGGCGTCGTAGGGCTTGTCGCCCTTGGCGATACCCGAGAGCGCGCCGGTGGCGCCGCCGATCTTCTTCATCATGGCAACGCGTGCGTCATGCGTGCCCTCTCCGGCCGCGAACACCGACGTAACCCCCATGCCCGCGACCAGAACGGCCGCGACGATTGCTTTTATTCTCATATCTCCACTCCTCTTCGATACCGAGATCTTCGAAGCCCGGCGCTTCGTTCTTACGCGGGCATGATGGCAAATTAATCTCGGCCACGAAGTAACAAGTGGGTGAGAGTGCAATTGATTCAGGAATTTGGCATTTCAGGCGCTTGCGCTTTCCTCGCCCCTCATGCCGGCGCCCGCCAGCCATGCCAGGCGGTGAGGATCGCGATCGCCACCAGCATGCCGCCGGCGATGCGGCCGACGAGGATCGTGGCGCCGGGGTTGGAGATCAGCAGCGTGCGGCTGCGCGAGGCGGTGACGGCGATGGTGCCGTAGATCGCCGCCTGCGTGACCATGGTCATCAGACCCATGACGATGCCCTGCAGCCAGATCGGCCCATAGGCGGGCTTCAGGAACTGCGGATAAACCGCCAGCATGAAGAGATAGGCCTTGGGATTGATAAGGCAGGTGATGGCGCCCTGGCGGAAGGCGCGCCAGCCGGAGCCGCTTGTGCCGCCTTCGACAGACGAGACTGTGATGGAGCTTGCGATCAGCGTATAGCCGATCCAGGCCATGTAGGCGGCGCCGATGAAGAGCAGCGGGTTGAACAGCGCCGGCAGGAGCGTCGCCAGAAGACCGACGCCGATCGCGCCATAAAGCGAATGCACCGCCCCGCCCGCCATGATGCCGGCCGTCGCCGCCATGCCGGCGCGCCGGCCCGATGTCAGCGAATTGGCGAGCACGAAGAGCATGTCCATGCCCGGGACGATGATGATGCCGAAGAGAAGAGTGAAGTAGAGCCAGAGGTTTTCGCTGTAGGTCATGTCAGTTGCCTATCGTCGATCCGCAATGCTAGGCTTGCGGATGTTATTGAATTTCAATTCGATAGGTTGATCTGTACGATGACCCAACTGACAGTGTAGTGTCAGGAGCGTTTGGCGGAGGAAGCGATATGCGCAAGGCGTCCAGGCTCTTCGAGATCATCCAGCTGCTGCGGCTGGCGAAGCGACCGGTGACGGCGGCCGTCATGGCCGAGGCGCTGGAGGTGACCGTTCGCTCGATTTATCGCGACATCGCGGCGCTGCAGGCGATGCGCGTGCCGATCGAGGGCGGGCGCGGCATCGGCTATATCCTCAGGCCCGGCTTCGACCTGCCCCCGCTGATGTTTACGATCGAGGAAATGGAGGCGATCGTGCTGTCGCTGGCGCTGGTGGAGCGAACCGGCGACGCGGCGTTGAAACAGGCCGCGAAAAGGGTGAACCAGAAGATTGCGGGCGCCGTGCCGGCACCGCTGAGGGAGGCGATGGAGGGGAAGGCGCTCTATGCCTGGGGCACGATCGCGCCTTCGCCGGAGGGGCTGGACCTCTCGCTGGTACGCAGCGCGATCCGCGACGAGCGGAAACTGACGCTCGACTATCGTGACGAGCTTGGCCGCGGCAGCCTGCGCACGATCCGGCCGATCGCGCTGATCTATTATTCGCAGAGCTCGAACATCGTCGCCTGGTGCGAGCTGCGCGAGGCGATCCGCAATTTCCGCAGCGATCGGGTGGAGCGTTGCGTGGAGGCCGAGGGTTTCTTCAAGGGCGAAGGCGACGGCTTGCGAATGCTATGGACCGCGGGGTGGACGCAGACGCCGGCCGCCGCTTCGACCATCTGACGCCGTCCCCGCGACCGGGATCACAGGGACGGCTGCTCTTCATCCTCAGAGGGCGGCGCCGCCGGAGACTTCGATGCGCTGGCCGTTG
This sequence comes from Hyphomicrobiales bacterium, assembly GCA_900469085.1. Lineage (GTDB taxonomy): Bacteria > Pseudomonadota > Alphaproteobacteria > Rhizobiales > Rhizobiaceae > Rhizobium. Next base: position 35,852 of record UBVW01000052.1, read on the forward strand.
ACCCAGCGATTGTCGTCAGACAACAACGAGGCGATCATCGGGCCGATATCGTCGGCGACGCCGGGGCGGCCGAGCGCGGTCATGTCGGAGACCATCTTGTTGACCACGGGATTGTCGCGGACGATGCCGCCGCTGAAATCGGTCATGACGGCGCCGGGCGCAACCGTATTGGCGGTGATGCCGCGGGCGCCGAGTTCCTTGGCGAGATAGCGGGTGAAGACCTCGATGGCGCCCTTCATGACCGCATAGGCCGAGCTGCCGGGAACGCTGAAGCGCGCAAGGCCGCTCGAGATATTGATGATGCGACCGCCATCGGCCATGACAGGCAAGAGCTTCTGGGTCAGGAAGAAGACGCCTTTCAGGTGGACGTTGACGAGGCTGTCGAAGGCTTCTTCGGTCGTCTCTGCGATCGAGGCATGGTAGCTGGTGCCGGCATTGTTGACGAGATAGTCGAAATCCTTGCGGCCGAAGGCTTCCAGTTCCCGGCGGACGCTTGCGACGAAGGTGTCGAAAGACCTGGTGTTGCCGGTGTCGAGCTGGAGGGCGACGGCCCGCGCGCCTGCCGCCTCGATCTCGGCGACGGCGCTTTCGGCTTCTGCCTTATTCGAGACGTAGGTGAGGATGACATCGACGCCGCGCTTGGCGAGGCTGACCACCGTGTTGCGGCCGAGGCCACGACCGCCGCCGGTGACGATGGCGATCTTGTGCTTTGAATTTGCTTTGCTTTCACTCGACATGACAGGCTCCTTGGGGCTCATTCGATGGCCTGATGCTACGCCCGCACACCCCCTTTCCTGAATGCCGGAACTCGCGAATTTCTTGCCTATTCCTCCAACCGGCTTGCAGCCAAGAACCAGTGATCTAAGATCACTCCCAATGGTTTTGATGGAGAGCAGCATGGCGGAAGCGCTGAAGGACATGGTGTCGCGCTATATCGACCAGGCGGGCGGCGGTGATGGGTCGTTCATCATGCCGGTTCCCGTGCCGGGGCTGGCGCTGTCGCGCGTCAGCCAACCGGTGATACCGCATCACCGCATCTACCGGCCGACCATCTGCGTGGTGCTGCAGGGCGCCAAGCGTATCCTCAGCGGCGACCGGGTGCTCGACTATGGCGAGAACCAGCTGCTCATCGTCACCGTCGAGCTCCCCGCCTCCGGCCAGATCGTCGAGGCCAGCCCCGAGCGGCCTTATCTCGGCCTCAACATCGATTTCGATCCTGCCTTGATGCGCGAGGTGATGGACGAGCTCGAAAACCCACCCAGGCCATCCGGCGACGGCATCGCCTGCGTCTTCGTGCAGGATTTCGACGTGGCACTTCAGGACTGCGTGCGCCGGCTGCTCAATCTCATGGAGACACCGAAAGCCATCCCCGTGCTGGCGCGCTCGATCATGCGGGAGATCTGCTACTGGCTCTTGACCGGGCCGAACGGTCGCGAAATCTGCAAGCTGGCGCTGCCGGGCAGCCATGCGCGGCGGATGAGCGAGGCAATCTACCGGCTGCGCGACAATTTCGCCGAGCCCGTGAGGATCGAGGAACTGGCGGCGGTGGCGCGCATGAGCCCCTCCTCCTTCCACCAGCATTTCAAGACGCTGACCTCGATGACGCCGCTGCAATATCAGAAGCACATGCGCCTGCTCGAAGCCCGCCGGCTGATGGTGACCGACGGCGCCAACGTGGCGAGCGCCGCCTATCAGGTGGGCTATGAGAGCGCCTCGCAGTTCAGCCGCGAATATACCCGCATGTTCGGCATGCCGCCGAAGCGGGATGTAAGCGAGATCAGGGGTTTGCCGATCGAGACGGCGGCGGCGTAGGGCTTGGAGATCGCTTAGATCTAGGACCTCAGCGCCAGTACCCTGCTCTCCTCGCGGCCGAAGCCGCGGATCTCGATTCGGTCGGCGTGGACATCGACGATGGCAAAGGTGTTTTCGGTCTCGGTGTCGACCATGCCCTTGAAGTTGACGAAGTGGCAGCCATCGACCGCGCCGTAGTTTCCGACGTGGTTGTGGCCGTTGAAATAGGCCATGACGTTGGGGCTCTCCGCCAGCAGTTCGATCATGCGTTCGCGGTCCCAGCAGTCGTGCTGGTTGGGTGGGTAGACCGGGTAGTGGTTCAGGACGATGACGCGTTCGCCGTTTTCAGCGGCGTCGGCGATCTCGGCTTTCAGCCAGTCGAACTGGCGGTCGCTGATCATGGCGTTCCACGGCTCGGCATTGATGGCGCCTGATGCCCGCAGTTCGGCGAGCTTCTCGGCAGCGATCTCGCGGTAGGGATGGCCCTCCGGCGGGGCGAAGGTGCTGACTTCATTGCCATCGAGCATGATGAAGCGCCAGCCGTGATTGGCAAGGCTGTAATAGGGCGCCGGCATGCCGAGGCGGGCGGCGACGTCTTCCAGGTGCTCGGGCGCGACGGCGAAATCGTGGTTGCCGAGCAGGAAGAGATTGTCGTGCTTCAGGGCGTCATAAACGGGCAGGATGGCGTCGAAGCTTTTAAAATCGCGGTCGATGATGTCGCCCAGCGTGATGACGAAGCTCAGATCCTCCGTATTGAAGACCTCGATCGCGGCTTTGAGCTTGGCGGGGCTGTTCTCGTAATAGCGGTCCATGCCGGCATGCGGTTCGCGGGCGGCGTATTGCGGGTCGGCGACGACGCCGAAGCGGAAAAGGGGGAGCGGTTGGGTCATGGTGCCGGATTAGGTGCGGTGGGTGACAGGGATGTGACAGCTATGGTGTGGGATGGTGAGGTTGGGGGCAAGTGGGGATTTGTCCATGGATGTGCGGAGCCCGGAGCCCCCTCATCCGCCTGCCGGCACCTTCTCCCCGCTGGGGAGAAGAGACTCGGGGCTGGCCGCTCGCTCCATCTTCCCTTCTCCCCAGCGGGGAGAAGGTGGCCCGAAGGGTCGGATGAGGGGGCCACCAGCGCAACGCCTGCGACACACTCCCTCACCCCACAAAACAAAAACACCCGGCGTCTCCACCGGGTGTTCTCGTCACTCTCTCAAAACCGGCTTACTTGGAAGCGGCTTCGTAGCGTTCCAGGACGTAGTCCCAGTTGATCAGGCTGTCGACGAAGGCTTCGAGGTACTTCGGACGGGCGTTGCGGTAGTCGATGTAGTAGGAGTGTTCCCAGACGTCGACGCCGAGGATCGGGGTGGCGCCGTGAACGAGCGGGTTTTCGCCGTTCGGGGTCTTGGAGATTTCGAGCTTGCCGTTCTTGACGGAAACCCAGGCCCAGCCGGAGCCGAACTGGGTGGTGCCGGCAGCAACGAAATCGGCCTTGAACTTGTCATAGCCGCCGAGATCGGAGTTGATCGCCGCTTCGAGCTTGGAAGGCAGCTTGTTGCCGCCGCCGCCCTTCTTCATCCACTTCCAGAAATGGACGTGGTTGTAGTGCTGGGCGGCGTTGTTGAAGAGGCCGGCATTGGTGCCGAAGGACTTCTTCACGACCTCTTCGAGCGAGAGATCGGCGAGACCGGCTTCCGCCGCGAGCTTGTTGCCGTTGTCGACATAAGCCTTGTGGTGCTTGTCGTGGTGGAACTCCAGCGTTTCCTTCGACATGAAGGGCTGCAGCGCTTCGTAGTCGTAGGGAAGTTCAGGCAATTCAAAAGCCATTGTAGTCTCCTCTTGGCAATAGTTTGCGTAATCGGCAGGTGTGCGGGAACATAGGAGCGCAAGCAGGGAGTGGCAACCTGCGAAATGTCAAAAAACACCGGTAGCGGGGAAAATTTGCCCGCGCTAAGGGCTTGGCACGCAAGGTGCAAATCGATCATGATGCCAGTGCTCGCGACACTGCTTTGTGGCAGGGCCTTAGAAGCTTGGGCGCGAGGGCTGGAAAGCGTGCGAGGGCTTGGCATGAGGCTTGGCGTTACAGGGCACCCTATGCTCCATCTGATCGGCATCATGGCCGTGATCATCGCGGCTCTTCTGATCGCGGGCGGCACCGCCTCGGCCTCCTCGGGCGACGCATGGAAGGATTTCGCCGCCGAGGTGCAGGGAAAATGCGAGATGGCGGCGCGCGGGCAAGTGGAGCTGCCGCATGCGGTGGTCGATCCCTTCGGCAGCGAGAATTTCGGCATGGCGCTGGTGACGGGCAAGCCAAAGGGCGCCAACGGCTTCGTCAGCTACTTCTGCATCTACGACAAGAAGACCAAGGCGGTCGAGCTCGGGACGGAGCTCGAGACGGAGCGGATGGGGATCCTGCCCGACGAGTGAAGCCCCGCGCACGCCATTATCGTCAGCCTGCGTCGCCCGCCATCCACAACCCTTGATCGCATGCGGTTTGTGTACGCGCAACCATGCTTTCGATAGCCTTCCCATGCCGGCCCATCATGCGGCGCGGCGTGGGAGGATGTCATGTTTCACTTTAGCAGCGCATCGCTGGCCGCCCTTGCGAAATGTCATCCGCATCTGCAGGCCATCGCCCAGGCGGCCATCCGCGAGATCGATTTCAAGGTGCTCGATTCGACGCGCGGGCGCGATGCGCAGGAGCGGGCGTTCAATGGCGGCTTTTCGAAGGTGCATTTCGGCAAGTCCGCTCACAACTATGTGCCGGCAATCGCCTTCGACCTGTTTCCCGCGCCCTATGACTGGAAGAACAAGAAGGCTTTCATCCGCCTCTCCGAGGTGATCCTGCCGTTGCCGGCGCAGCTTGGCCTGGAAGGCCTCGATGGCAAGCCGCTGAAGCTGCGCTGGGGCGCCGACTGGGACATGAATGGCGACATCCGCGATGGCTGGGACATGCCGCATTTCGAACTGCATCCCTGGCGCGACTGGGCGAAGAAATCGAAGCTCTACCAGGATTGACGTCTCTGTGACTAACCGGGGAGCCGCGGTGTCTGTGCGAACGCGCGCGTCGATGCCCGGCGACGCAGCTGCCTCACCGCCTGCAACGATACGTCCCTTCCAGCCCTTCACGTTTGCGTGCACGCCGTTGACGACCGACCAACTAGTCGGTAGATATCCGTCCATGGCATCGGATACATACACACGCATTCTCGACACCGCGCAGGCGCTCATCGTCAGCCGTGGCTACAACGCCTTCAGCTATGCGGATATCTCCGCGGTGGTCGGCGTCGGCAAGGCGACGATCCATCATCATTTCCCCGGCAAGGCGGATCTGGCGGTGGCGGTGATCGCCCGCTATCGGCAAGCGACCGAGGACGGGATGGGGGCGATGGCGGCGCATGAGCCGCGCGCCGACCGGCGGCTTGCCGGCTATGTCGGCTTCTGGGAGCAATGCATCCGCGACAACAACGCGCCCTTCTGCATCGCCGCTCTCCTTGCCGCCGAAATGCCGAGCCTGCCGCCAGAGGTTGCCGCGCAGGTGAAGGCACATTTCGATGAACTGATTGCCCGTCTCACCGGCTTCATCGACGAGGGGTTGAAGAACGGCGAGCTGACGAGCACTGAAGACGCCGAGCGCAGCGCCCGTATTCTCGTCGCAACCGTGCACGGCGCAATGCTGGCGGCGCGGGTCGCAGGTGGCGACGCGGAACTCTATGCAAGCATTACCCAACCGGCGTTGAAGAGACTCACAGGCTAGATCGCTTGATCCTACGTGCATGCACATTTTTTCGCCCATTAAATCGACCGACTAGTCGGTCTAAAAAAGGAAACAGACGTGGCCAATCCGCTTTCGCTTCTCGGTGAGATCCACACCGCCATCAGCATCGTTCCCGCCGTTGCCGGGCTCTACAGTTTCGCCAAGTACAGGGCCATTCGGCCTGAGACATCCGTCGGCAAGGTCTATCTGGCGACGCTTGCGCTTTCCGCCATCAGCGCCTTCGGCCTGTCATCCACCGGCGGCTTCAATCCCGGCCATGCGCTTGCGATTATCGTGCTTGTCGTTTCCGCCATCTGTCTCGCGCTGCCGAAGCTCAGTTTTCTCGGGCGGCTGATCCCCTATCTCAGGAACCTCGGCTTCTCGTTTACCTATTTCCTGCTCTGGGTGCCCGGGATCAACGAGACCCTGTCGCGGCTGCCGCCCTCGCACCCGATCGGCAACGGCCCGGATTCGCCACCGGTGCAGACGGCCCTGTTGATCTGGGTGGTGCTGTTTGCGGCGGGCAGCCTGGCGCAGGCTTTTCTCGTCTCGCGCGGCCAGGCGCGGCGCGTGGCCATCTGATCCGCTGAGCCTGCCTGGCTAGCTAGCCGTCGCGGCCGAAATAGACCTCGACGGCGGCGAGCTTTTCACCACTGAAGCGGAGCGTTTCCATATTGCGGAACGCTCCGCCGTCGCGTTTGACGGCGCGATAACGCACCACCGCCTCATCGCCGGCAAGACCGAGATATTCGATCTCCATCCGCTCGAACGGTGGCGGTGTCGGCCAGCAGCGCGCGAAATAGGCGTCGCGGTCGATGTGGTCGTCGCGCGGGCTGGAGAAGGTGAAATCCTCCGTCAGCATCGCCGCGACGATATCCTTGCGGCCGTCGATATAGGCGGCGTAGAGGGCGCGCACGGTCTTCTCGCGCGCGGTTTCGTTTTCTTCCGTCATATCAATCATCCTCCTCTTAAGGAAACTGCGAGCGCCAAAGCAAAAGGCGAGGCCGATCAGACAAAATCCGACATCGGGAGAACCGAATGCCCCTGTATCCGTCCTTGATGGCCTCTTGGCGGCGGGGCTATACCGATGGTGTGCCACCGGAAACGGACCGCCCTTCTGTCCTACCTCACCTCCCCGCTCGACGTTTGCCCGGGCCCGATCGGTTTGATCGACATGAGCGTCGCTCTTGGTTCCGGCATGGACGATCGATCACCGAGAAGGCCGTGACATGAGTGACAAGACTGAGGATACCGCCGCGGCTGCGCCCGGCTCGATCCATTGGAAACGCAATCTGGCTGTTTCGCTTGTCGGCTCGTTCACCACCATCGTGGCGATGACGCTACTCCTCCCCTTCCTGCCGCTCTATGTCGAGGAGCTCGGCGTCAGCGACCATGCCGCGATCGTGCAGTGGTCCGGGATCGCCTATGGCGCAACCTTCTTCGCCGCCGCCTTCGTGGCGCCGCTCTGGGGACGGCTCGGCGATATCTACGGGCGCAAGCTGATGCTGGTGCGCGCCAGCCTGGGCATGACCGTGGCTATCTCGCTGATGGGCATGGCCGGAAACGTCTGGCAGTTGGTGGCGCTCCGGCTGTTTGTCGGGCTGGCGGGCGGCTACTCGTCCGGCTCGATGGTGCTGGTGGCGACGCAGACGCCGAAGGACCGGTCGGCCTGGGCGCTGGGCACGCTGGCATCGGGCATCATGGCGGGCAATCTGGTCGGGCCGCTGATCGGCGGCGTGCTGCCGCCTCTGATCGGCATTCGCGGCACGTTTCTGGCCGCCGGTGCGATGATCTTCCTCGCCTTTCTCGCCACCCTCTTCCTGATCAAGGAGGAGAAGTCGCCTGCCCGCAAGAAGGCTGCCAAGCAGAGCGGCGGATGGGCCTCGATACCAGACAAGCGGCCCGTCATCGCCATGCTCTTCACCGGCATGCTGCTGATGCTCGCCAACATGTCGATCGAGCCGATCATCACCGTCTATGTCGCACAGCTGGTCGACGATGCGGCGCGGGTCACGGTGATATCCGGCATCGTCATGTCGGCGGCCGCGCTCGGCAGCATCCTTTCCGCCTCGCGGCTGGGGAAGCTCGCGGACAGGATCGGCCACTGGCCGGTCATCGCGGGCGCGCTCGGCATTGCCGGCCTGCTCCTGATCCCGCAGGCCTTCGTCACCTCGTCATGGCAGCTGATCGTGCTTCGCTTCCTGATGGGCGTGGCGCTCGGCGGACTGCTTCCCTGCATTTCCGCCGTCATCCGCCACAGCGTCCCCGACAGCGCGGCGGGCAGCATCCTCGGATTGTCCGTCTCCTCGCAATATGTCGGCCAGGTCGCCGGCCCGCTGATGGGCGGCTTCGTTGGCGGGCATATCGGCATGCGGGCGGTGTTTCTCGGCACCTGCGTGCTGCTGATCGCCGGGGCGGCCTATTCGTGGATGGTGCGGCCGCGGGGGGATGCGGCCTAGGCCGCACCCGCTACATCAACAGGTAATCCACCGCGACCGGCAGCGGCGGCAAGTCTTTTTCGCCCATGGCTTCGCGGATGTTGATCTCGACGGTGTCGGCGATCGCCTCGATGGGGAGCGCATTGGGCTGTTTGCTGAAGGGTTCCTCCAGCTCGTCGCCCAGCGCGTCGAGGCCGAAGAAAGTGTAGGCGACCAGCGCCGTGCCGAAGGGCATGAACCAGCCGAGGACGCCGTCGAAGCCGAAGGGCAGCATGAGGCAGAAAAGATGCGCGGTGCGGTGCAGGAGCAGCGTGTAGCCGAAGGGAACCGGCGTCCAGCGGATGCGCTCGCAGGATGCCTGAGCGAGCGTGAGATCGGCCAGCGTGCGGTCGAGCATCTGGTAGTTGATGTCGGTCAACAAGCCCTTGGCGCGGAGTTCGGCGAGCTCGCGGGCGATTTCCAGTGAGAGCGCTTCGGGCGGGTTGCGGCTGGCGGAATAGCGGGCGTTGATATCATGCGGCAGCAGGCGCTCGATCTTTGCGCGGGAGATGCCCTTGCGCAAATGCGGGACCAGCGACTGGACGAAGGCGATGACCAGCGTCAGGACGCGCTTGCGCGCCTCGGCTCCGGCCTCGCCCGACGTCGTTTCCAGGATCAGCGTCTGGCGGGCGAAATGGCGGGCGGAGAAGACGATCACGCCCCATTGCCGGCGCGCCTCCCACCAGCGGTCGTAGCAGGCGTTGTTGCGGAAACCGAGGAAGATCGACAGCGCGATGCCGAGCAGCGCGAAGGGTGCGCCGTTGAAAACAGGTAGCGTGCCCGGCCACAGGGTGTGACAGAGCACCACCAGCGAGGAGAGCACGGCGGTGAGGATGATCTGCGGCATGACGCGCTTGATGATCGAGCCGCGGAGAATGAAGAAGAGTTGCAGGAGAGTTGGACGGGGGCGCACGATCATGACGCGGGGGACCAGGCTGGAGTGGTGTTGACGCTAGGGTAGTGGGTGTGCCCCCCTCATCCGCCTACCGGCACCTTCTCCCCGATGGGGAGAAGGGAAAATGCCGCAACGTCTCAGTTCCCTTCTCCCCATCGGGGAGAAGGTGGCCCGAAGGGTCGGATGAGGGGGCCACACCCTCCGCCCTCAATAGCAGATCAGCTGTCGCTTGCGCTGCGACCAAATGCCCAGTTCATGTAGATTTCGAGCGCCTTGCGGGTGACAGGACCTTCCTGCAGTTCGCGGCCGTCGAGGCGGTTGACGCCGACGACCTTGGAATAGTTGCCCGAGGTGAAGATCTCGTCGGCCGCCATGAAATCGTCGACCGAGAGCGTCTCCTCGCGCACCTCGAAGCCAGCCTGACGCAGGAGGCCGATGACGCGGGCGCGGGTGATGCCGGCGAGGAAGGTGCGATTGGCGACAGGCGTCTTGACGACGCCGTCCTTGACGAGGAACACGTTGGAGGACGCGGTCTCGGCGATATTGCCGTTCATGTCGCGCATCAGGGCGTTGTCGAAGCCGCGGCTTCTGGCTTCGGCGATGGCGCGGCCGCTGTTGGGATAGAGCGAGCCGGCCTTGGCATCGGTCATCGCGGTCTCCGGCGACGGGCGGCGGAAGGGCGAAACGGTGAGCGAGTTCGGCTTGTTGTTGCCGAGCGGCGCCTCGAACAGGCAAAGCGCAAAGCGCGTGCTGTCGCCATCGACGGTGACGACGCTGCCGGCAGAACCATGCTCGCCCCAGTACATCGGCTTGATGTAGATCGGCGTCTTTCCGTCGAACTTCTTGATGCCTTCCCAGGCAAGCGCCTCGATTTCCTCAGCGGTCTTCACCGGCTTCAGGCCCATGTTGACGGCCGAGCGGTTGATGCGCTGGCAGTGCAGGTCGAGATCCGGCGCGATGCCATCGAACCAGCGGGCGCCGTCGAAGACTGTGGAGGCCAGCCACATGGCATGCGAGGTCGGCCCGATCAGCGGCGGATTGCCGGTCAGCCACTCTCCCTCGACATAGGTCCAGGTGTTTGAACGGGGCAATGTATCGACGGCCATGAGTTTCTCCTTCAATCAATTGCAGGGAGACAAAACCCTGCGCGAAGTCCGGGTCAAGGAGAAATATGACGCTGCGAAGGCTAAGCAAGAAACGGCATGCGCGACTGCTGCCAGCTGCAATATTCATGCGCGCGCCTCAAGCGGCGGCGATGGATGTATCATCGAAACTCATGGGTGGCGGCTAGGCGCGCGTTCGAACAGGCAGGCACAACCAGATTCAACCAAAGCGCGTTTTTCAGTTTGTTGCAATCTTTGGTTTAATCCACATACTTCTCTCAACCGGATGAACCGGCATGGAGGGGAGCATGGCAAAGCGTTTTATTCTTTCGATCGATGGCGGCGGCATTCGCGGGATCATTCCGGCGGCCATCCTGGTGGACCTAGCCACACGGCTGGATGGGCTGCCGCTCTACAAGGCATTCGACATGATTGCCGGCACGTCCACCGGCGGGATCATCGCGGCCGGGCTGACCTGCCCGCATCCGGATGGATCGACGAAGGCGGCGTGTACTCCGGCCGAGCTTCTGGCACTCTATGTGGATCATGGCGGCAAGATCTTCGAGAAAAACCCGATCCTCGGTCTCATCAATCCGTTCGGCCTCAACGACCCGCGCTACCAGGCGGACGTGCTGGAAAGCAGGCTGAAGGCGCAACTCGGCTTGGCGGCGACGCTCGACAAGGGGCTCACCAACGTGCTGATCCCGGCCTATGATATAAAGCAGCGGCAAGCGCTGTTCATGGCGAACACCGACAAGGAGAACAGCAATTTCCGCTTCTGGGAGGCGGCGCGGGCAACATCGGCGGCGCCCACCTATTTCCCGCCGGCGCTGATCGAAAGAATTGGCGAGAAGAACAAGGACAAGCGTTTCGTGCCCTTGATCGACGGCGGCGTCTTCGCCAACGATCCCATCCTCGCCGCCTATGTGGAGGCGCGAAAGCAGAAATGGAGCAATGACGAACTCGTCTTCCTGTCGCTTGGCACCGGCCAGCAGAACCGCCCGGTCGCTTACCAGGAGGCCAAGGGTTGGGGCATCCTGGGATGGATGCAGCCGTCTCACGACACGCCCCTGATCTCGATCCTGATGCAGGGTCAGGCCAGCACCGCCTCCTATCAGGCCAATGCGCTGCTCAATCCGCCCGGCACCAAGATCGACTACTCGACCGTGGTGACGAAGGAAAACGCCGCCTCGCTCAGCTATTTCCGTCTCGACCGGCAGCTGAGTTCCAAGGAGAACGATGCACTGGACGACGCTTCGCCCGAGAACATCAAGGCGCTGAAGGCAATCGCCGCCTCGATCATCAAGGACAACGCGCTAGCGCTCGACGAAATCGCGAAACGCATCCTGGCAAACCAATGACAGCCAAACACGATGCGGTGATCAGCGGGCTGAAAACCCGCTGATTGCGTGGGGGTCCGTTATGCGCATCGGAGCCTTGCATTTTAGCGGGTTGCCATTCTCCGGCTAAAGGTTTAACGCGCTCGCCGCTAAGAAAAAGAAAAGCGAGACATCATGTCCAACTCATTTGTGAACACCCATGCGCCATCAGGCGCATCGGCCGGCTTTGTGCCGGAAGGCCAGCTCGAGCGGCACACGCGGCTTGAGGGAACCTGGCTGAACATCTTCGACGTCACGGTGCCTGCGGGCGGCCGTACGCCGCTGCATCGCCACGCCAGCCCCGAAATCCTGCGCATCATCGAAGGCTGTCTGATCATCCGTCGAATGACGGATCAGGGACTGGAAGAATTCGAAGCCACCGCCGGCGATATCGTCCGCATCGAGGCCGACCAGGCGCATGGCTACTCCAACCGCGGCCCTGAAACCGCCCGGTTTTCGGCAACGATCGACAGCGATATGTCGGACTTCTTCGAAGCCGCTGAATCGCGCACCCGCGACCTGTTGACCGTCGTCGCCAACAGCGACAGCACCCGCATCCTGGCGGCCTGATCGCCGCTCCAGAGCCGTCCGGATCTCCGGGCGGCCATTCTCCCTGGTCATTCGAAATGGCCACGATCGCAAGCATGCGAACGAATTCCGCCACGCCCCTCTTGCGTTTGTGCGCGTTACCCCGCAAAATTGAAGAATGCCCGACAGCGACCCGTCCAGTACCAGTTCCGCCCCGTCTTCCAGCGATCTATCTGCTGACAGCGATGGGGATGGCTGTAGATGGCGCACGCTTCGCCGCACCGACGTTACGTCTGATATAGCCGCGTTCAAGGCGGCTCTTTTCATATCCATCGCGGAATTTGATTACCGGCTGCTTGCGGCCGGTGTCATCCGCCTTTCATATTTTCATCGCAAAAGGAGCGGTCCCGTCAACGTGGCCGCGTTACAGCATTGATGTTTTTCGACTGGATGTCCGACCCCTCCGCCTGGGTGGGTCTCGCAACCCTGATCGTGCTCGAGATCGTTCTCGGCATCGACAATCTCGTCTTTATCGCCATCCTTGCCGACAAGCTGCCGCCGCATCAACGTGATCGCGCGCGCCTCGTCGGCCTCGGCCTCGCACTGTTCATCCGGCTGGGCCTGCTCGCCTCGATCGCCTGGATCGTGACGCTGACGACGCCGATCTTCTCGGTCATGGAGTTCAGCTTCTCCGGCCGTGACATCATTCTGCTGATCGGCGGCGTGTTCCTGCTCTTCAAGGGTACGATGGAGCTGCACGAGCGGCTGGAGGGCCATGTCGAGACATCCGAGAAGAAGGTCGTCCATGCGGTTTTCTGGCAGGTGATCGTGCAGATCGTCGTGCTCGACGCGATCTTCTCGCTCGACAGCGTCATCACCGCCGTCGGCATGGTGCAGCACCTGCCGGTCATGATGATCGCCGTCGTGATCGCCATCGGCGTCATGCTGCTCCTGTCGAAGCCGCTCACCAGCTTCGTCAACAAGCATCCGACGGTCGTGATCCTGTGCCTGGGCTTCCTGATGATGATCGGCTTCTCGCTGATCATCGAAGGCTTCGGCGTGCACCTGCCGAAGGGCTATCTCTATGCCGCGATCGGTTTCTCCGTCATCATCGAATCGCTGAACCAGCTGGCGCGGCACAATCGCGAGCGGTTGATCACGCCCACCAATATTCGCGAACGCACCGCCGACGCCGTGCTCGGCCTGCTCGGCGGCAGAAGGCCGCAGGTGACGCTCGGCCCGACCGCCGAGCATATCGCCGAACAGGCGGCGGAAGAGGACGTGTTCTCCAATGAGGAGAAGGACATGATCCAGGGCGTGCTGACGCTCGCCGGACGCTCGGCCAAATCGATCATGACGCCGCGCATCGATATCGACTGGCTCGACCTCGACGCGCCGCAAGACGAACTGCAGCGCCGCATCGTCGATCTCGGCCATTCGCGCTTTCCCGTGGCCCGCGGCAGCCTCGACAATTTCATCGGCGTGGCCAGCGCCCGCGATCTCCTGCGCGACCTGATCGTCGATGGGGCGATCAATGTCGAGCGCTCGATCCGCGAGCCCTTCGTGGTGCATGAGAGCATCAGCGCGCTGAAGCTGATGGAACAGCTGCGGCATTCGAGCGAAGCGGTCGCGATCGTGCTCGACGAGTACGGCGATCTCGAAGGCATGGTGACGCCCACCGACCTGCTCGAGGCCATCGCCGGAGAATTCCCCGACGAGGACGAGGAGAAGCTTTCGATCGAGCGCGGCGAGGACGGCTCGCTGACCGTCGATGGCTGGATCGATATCCGCCACGCCTCCAAGCTCGTTGACATCGATCTGGTCGATGAGACCGACCGCTTCTCGACGCTTGCAGGCTTCATCTTGTGGCGGCTCGGACATCTGCCGCATGTGGGCGAGACGATCCGTTTCGAGGAACTGACATTCGAGGTGGTATCGCTCGATGGCCGCAACATCGACAAGATCAGGATCAAGCGTATCGAAGACGCGGATTGAACAGGGAGAAGACAATGGCATGGTCGGCAAGTCAGTATGTGAAATTCGAGGACGAGCGCACGCGACCGGCGCGTGATCTTCTGGCGCAGATGCCGATGGACACGATCACGCATGCGGTCGATCTCGGTTGCGGGCCGGGTAACTCGACGGAGCTGATTATCGACCGCTACGGCGCCTCCGGCGTCAGCGGGCTCGACAGCGATGACAACATGCTGGAAGCGGCCCGCAAGCGGCTGCCCGCCACGACCTTCACCCAGGCCGACCTCGCCACCTGGCAGCCGGAACAACCGGTCGATCTGCTGTTTGCCAACGCCGTGTTTCAGTGGCTGCCCGATCATCTCGAGATATTCGACCGGCTGATGGATGGCATCAAGCCGGGTGGCGCGCTGGCGGTGCAAATGCCCGATAACCTGACCGAACCGACGCATCTGCTGATGGAGGAGACGGCGCATGCGGGTCCATGGAAGGCGGCCTTCGAAGCCCGGAGCGTCCGCCGCAAGCCATTGCCACCGCCCTCCACCTATTATTCCAGGCTGATCGGCAAGGCCAAGCGCGTCGATGTCTGGCACACGCATTACAACCATCCGATGGCGGATGCGGCTGCGATCGTCGAATGGGTCAAGGGCACAGGTCTGCGCCCCTATCTCGACCATGCCGGCGAAGAGCATCGCGAGGCGTTTCTGGCGGATTATCTCGGGCGGGTGAAGCAGGCCTATCCTCAGATGTCGGACGGGCGGGTGCTACTGAGGTTCCCGCGGATATTCATGGTGGCGGTGAAGGGGTAGAGGGATATTAGTGATCGTCCGGCTCGCCTGAGAACGTGATGTCCCGACCATGATGGAATACGCGTAGGATTGTCACTTCGTCGCCGTCGATGCCGAAGGCAATTGTCGCACGCCTGTGATAGCCGACGATGCGAAGACCTGAGAAAATATCGTCCCTGCGTGTACCGCGTTGAGGAAACGTTTCAAAGCTCAGGCAGTAGTCATAGATCTTGCCGACGTAGTCACGCGCTCGCTGCGGACCGGCATCGGGAAGAATATAGGCGTGCAGATCGTTGAGATCCTGGATGGCTTCCGGTGAGAATACCACCCGATAATTCATCGATCGCGCGTCCTTGCCTTCTCGTTGGCATCCATGGCCGCCCAGAGCTGTCGGCGGGCCTCGGTCGCGGACATAGCCCGTGAAGGGTCGGCTTCTAGCGCCTTGATCGTCGGGACCACCTCCTCGCGAAGCCACTTCTCGACAGCGGCGTCCTGATTGGCAAGCGCTCGCAAGCCATCACGAATGACTTCACTTTCGCTGGCATATTCTCCGGATCTGACCTTGTCCTTCACCATCTCCGCCATCTCGATGGGAAGCGTGATGCTGAGCGCCCGGGTTGTTCTCATGGTGAGACCTCGAATGGATAGGATTCAATATTATCAGAACGGTCGCGCCAAATGAAGACAGCTTATTGCGTCGCGACGTTCCCCTCCTCACCGCTTGCGCCCCACCCCACCTGCTCTATCTTCCCCTTCCCATATCAAGGAGATCATCATGGACGCAGCTCCCAGCCCGCCGGTCACGCTTGTCATCTTCGGGGCCACCGGCGACCTGACGCGACGGTTGCTCGTACCCGCCATTATCAACCTGACGCAAAGCGGGCTGACCGGCGAGGACCTGCGCATTCTCGGCGTCGGCATCGAGCCTGGCGACGACGCGATGCTGACCGGGCGGCTCGATGATTTCCTGAAGACGCTCGACGATGGCGGCGCGCATGCTCAAAGCGACGGCTGGAAAAGTCTGAGCCGGCGGATCGCCTATACGTCGGGCGATTTCACCAAGGACGAAATCTATCTCGACATCAAGGCGCAGCTCGAGAAGGCGCCAAGCGGCAACGCCGCGTTCTATCTCGCCGTGCCGCCGCAATTCTTCGGGACGATCGTGGAGAAGCTTGCGGAACATGGGCTGACCAAGGAGACGGACAGCGCGTTTCGGCGGATCGCCATCGAGAAACCGTTCGGAACCGATCTGGCCTCGGCCAAGGCGCTGAACGCGCGCATCCTCGCCAAGGTCTCGGAAAGCCAGGTCTACCGGCTCGATCACTTTCTCGGCAAGGAGACGGTGCAGAACATCCTGACCACGCGCTTCGCCAACATGATGATCGAGGCGCTGTGGAACAACAACTATATCGACCACGT
Organism: Hyphomicrobiales bacterium; assembly: GCA_900469085.1. Lineage (GTDB taxonomy): Bacteria > Pseudomonadota > Alphaproteobacteria > Rhizobiales > Rhizobiaceae > Rhizobium. The sequence continues at coordinate 51,951 of UBVW01000052.1, forward strand.
GCAGATTACCGCTGCCGAGACGGTCGATGTCGGCAGCCGAGGCAAGTTCTACGATGCGACGGGCGCGCTGCGCGACATGGTGCCGAACCATCTGTTCCAGCTGCTGGCGATGATCGCCATGGAGGCGCCGAACGGTTTCGGGGCCGAGGCGATCCGCAGCGAGAAGAGCAAGGCCCTGAGCGCGCTCAGGATCTATACGCCCGAGGAAGCCGCAGACCATGGCGTGCGCGGCGTCTATACCGGTGGGGCGCTCAACGGCAATGCGGTCACCGCCTTCCGCGAAACCAAGGATGTGTCGCCCGATACGACGACGGAAACCTTCGTTGCGCTGAAACTCTACGTCGATACATGGCGCTGGGCGGGCGTGCCTTTCTATCTCAGGACCGGCAAGGCCATGAAGGCGCGCGATACCGAGATCGTCGTCACCTTCCGGCAGGTGCCCTTCGCGCAGTTTCGCGAGACCGACATCAAGCGCAGCCTGCCGCCGAACCGGCTGGTCATCCAGGTGCAGCCGGATGAAGGGCTGAGCGTCGAGCTGTCGATCAAGTCGCCGGGGCTGTCCGTCGATACGGTGCCGGTGTCGCTCGACTTCCGCTATGCCGACAAGTTCGATATCGGCAAGATGACGGGCTACGAGTCCCTGCTCTACGATCTCTTCATCGGCGACCAGACGCTGTTTCAGCGTGCCGACGGCATCGAGGCGGGCTGGGCCGCCGTGCAGCCCTTCCTCGACCTCTGGGCGAAAAGCGCCGAACAGCCGGAGCCCTACCTGCCGGGAAGCATGGGGCCGACCTGCGCCGACGAGCTGATCCGCAAGGATGGCCGGCAATGGCACGAGCTGGGCGTTGTTCTACACAACCCAAAAAGCGCACATCAATAAAAATACACCCTTATGTTAGTATATCCGGCGATGTTGACGCCCCGCGCAGGCCTTCGGAAATAAACCCATAATATCTTACGGGTAATGCCTCACTTCGCCGCTGAAAGACGGTACCAAGTACAAACAAGGTAGTAATTGACCGGTTACTCCCCAAGATCCAAGCTTTTACTGCTGACAGAGTTGCTTTTCCAGTGCGACAAAGAAGGCGGGGGCCCGCCACACCCCGGTGGGCCCTTTTTGGTCACCTAGTTGTTTTTTTGCTTATATCAGGCAAAAAAATCGAATTGTTAATGACCGATTAACATATTTACTTGCGCTCTTCAGCGGCCTTGCTAAATCTACCCTCTAATCTGGGGTATTGATGATGACGGATATTCAGTCTTCCAAGAATCGATCCAATTCAGACCAGCGAATGGAGACCTGCCGGTCCGAATTCGAGCCCATGCTCTTCGAACTTATCCGTGACGGAGAAAAGAGAGGGTGGAAAGCCGCCGAAATCGCCATGGCGCTCGCCGATGCGGCCGATGACGTCATCCTGAAGCTTGCACGCGAAACAAAAAGCAAGCACTGACACCCCGACCGGTCGCGACACCAGGATCGATTTTCCGCGCCGAAACCCACTTTCGGCGAGCGGCGATACCACATACAATCACGCCTGATTTGGCATCCATCACTGATTTGGCCTGTCGTGATTCATCATCCGATGTCTCCCAGCAAGCAGTGTGGTCGCGCAACGGCGGGAGACGATATTGCAGTGGTTTGCGGCAGCACTTCTGGCTTGCGGATGTGTCAACCTGGCCGAATTCGCCGACTTTCCGCCGGCCAGGGATTATGTCGCCAAGACATCCTGTACGCTCAGTGCCGATCCGGCCGCATGCCGCGCCACCCGCGCCGGCTGGGTGGCGACCTATGCGCGCGCGGTTGGCGGGGGTTACGAGAGCCAGCAAGCGGTCGCGCTGTGCTTCAGCACTGGGTGCGACAAGGCTATCGTCGAAGACCGGGTCTTGGGCTGCGCTTGGCGACATGTGATTGCGGGGGCGAAGCATGTGGCGACGGCGGAGAGTGACCGGGCGCAGGTGGAGACGTTTTGTGGCGGGAGCGCGCTGGATGAGGCCGATCGGCAGACGGCGCGGGATCAGGCGGCTGTGTGGATGCAGTTGGTTGGGGTGACGCAGTAGGGTTTGTTGGTGGTTGGCGTTTGCGTGCGCGGCCCCCTCATCCCCGGTGCAACTTGTTGCACCTGAACCCTTCGGGCCACCTTCTCCCCGTTGGGGCGAAGGGAAGAGGGAGCGAGCGGCCCGCCAAGAGTCTCTTCTCCCCCGCGGGGAGCAACCGTGTCTCATCCTTTCACATAT
>UBVW01000095.1:0-2888 GCA_900469085.1 Hyphomicrobiales bacterium
GGAACCTTGATGCGGCGCGGCTGGCCGTTGAGTTCGAAGAACACCGTGACCATGCCCTGGCTGTCGGTGCCGCTCATCGCCTGGTTGACGATGACGAGCGTCTTACCCTTCTCGATGTCGGCAAACAGTTCCTCGCCGTCGCCGAGACCGTAGAAGTAGGCGGGCGTCGGCAGGACCGAAACCGGGCCATAGGTATCCGACGCGAAGGCGAAATCGGTAAAGACCTTCGGATACATCAGGTAGGAGGCGAATTCGAAGTCGCTGACCTCGCGTTCCAGCTTGGTCTCGATCGTCTTGCGTTCGGCATTAAGATCGGCATCCGCGAGCAGCGAGCCCGGGCGCACCGTATAGGGGGCGTCGCCCTTCAACGCCTTCTTCTGCAACGCTTCTGGCCAGCCCGACGGCGGCTGACCGAGATCGCCCTTCAGCATCGAAACGACGGATTCGGGGAAGGAGACGTCCTTGGCCGGATTGACCACGTCTTCGACCGTGAGATCCTGGGAGACCATCATCAGCGCCATGTCGCCGACGACCTTGGAGGACGGCGTCACCTTGACGATATCGCCGAACATCTGGTTGACGTCGGCATAGGTCTGGGCGACCTGATGCCAGCGGGTTTCGAGACCAAGCGAGCGGGCCTGCTCCTTGAGATTGGTGAACTGACCGCCCGGCATTTCGTGCAGATAGACTTCCGACGCCGGTCCCTTGAGATCGCTTTCGAAGGCCGCGTACTGATGGCGCACCGCTTCCCAGTAGAAGGAGATGCGGCGGATCCATTCCGGATCGAGACCCGGATCACGCTCGGAACCGCGCAGCGCTTCGACGATCGAGCCGAGGCACGGCTGCGAGGTGTTGCCCGACAGCGCGTCCATGGCCGCATCGACGGCATCGACGCCGGCATCGACGGCGGCCAGAACAGTCGCAGCGGCAATGCCCGAGGTGTCGTGTGTGTGGAAATGGATCGGCAGCGAGGTCGCCTCGCGCAGCGCCTTGAACAGCACCGTGGCCGCAGCCGGCTTCAACAGGCCCGCCATGTCCTTCAGCGCGATGATATGGGCGCCGGCCTTTTCCAGCTGGACAGCGAGATCGGTGTAATATTTCAGATCATACTTCGGGCGCGCCGAATTGAGGATATCGCCGGTGTAGCAGATCGCCGCTTCGCAGAGCTTGTTCTCCTCGGCGACAGCGTCCATCGATACGCGCATGTTCTCCACCCAGTTCAGGCAGTCGAAGACGCGGAAAAGATCGATGCCGCCGGCAGCAGCCTGACGGACGAAGTATTTGACGACGTTATCGGGATAGTTCTTGTAGCCGACGCCGTTGGCACCGCGCAGCAGCATCTGCAACAGCAGGTTCGGTGCTGCCTCGCGCACCTGCGACAGGCGCTCCCACGGGTCTTCCGTCAGGAAGCGCATCGAGACGTCGAAGGTGGCGCCGCCCCAGCATTCCAGCGAGAGCAGGTTCGGCAGCGCATGCGCGTAGGTGCCGGCGATCCGGGCGATATCATAGGTGCGCATGCGAGTGGCGAGCAGCGACTGGTGGCCGTCACGCATCGTCGTGTCGGTCATCAGCACGCGCTTTTCGTTGCGCATCCATTCGCCGAACTTCTTCGGACCAAGCTTATCGAGCAGCTGCTTGGTGCCATCCTTGACGGTGGCGCCGTTGGTATAGGGAACGACGGGCTCGGCGGCGTCAGCCGTCGGCTTTGGCCGGTCCTTGGCTTCCGGATGGCCGTTGACCGTCACGTCGGCGAGATAGGTCAGAAGCTTGGTCGCGCGGTCCTGGCGCTTGACCTGCTGGAACAGCTCCGGCGTCGTGTCGATGAAGCGCGTCGTGTAGGTGTTGTCCTTGAACTTCGGATGCGTGATGATCGCTTCCAGGAAGGTCAGGTTGGTCGCGACGCCGCGGATACGGAATTCGCGCAGCGCGCGGTCCATGCGCGAGATCGCTTCCGAAGGGCTCGGCGCCCAAGCCGTAACCTTCACCAGCAGCGGATCGTAATAGCGAGTAATGATGGCGCCGGAGTAGGACGTGCCGCCATCGAGACGGATACCGAAGCCGGATGCCGAACGATAGGCGGTGATACGTCCATAGTCCGGAATGAAATTGTGCTCCGGATCTTCGGTCGTGATGCGGCACTGCAGGGCATGGCCATTAAGCCGGATATCGGCCTGTGCGGGAACACCCGATTCCGGCGTGCCGATCGCGAAGCCGTCGAGGATATGGATCTGCGCCTTGACGATATCGATGCCGGTGACGACTTCAGTCACCGTGTGCTCGACCTGGATGCGCGGATTGACCTCGATGAAATAGAATTTTCCGGTGTCGGCATCCATCAGGTACTCGACGGTGCCGGCGCCGACATAACCGGTGGCTCCCGCGATCTTCAGCGAGTAAGCGGCCAGTTCCTGGCGCTGCGCCTCACTGAGATAGGGTGCGGGCGCGCGCTCGACGACCTTCTGGTTACGGCGCTGGATCGAGCAGTCGCGTTCGAACAGGTGCACGACACTGCCATGCGTATCACCCAGGATCTGGCTTTCGACGTGGCGGGCGCGCTCGACGAGCTTTTCGAGATAAACCTCATCCTTGCCGAAGGCGGCCATCGCCTCGCGCTTGGCTTCGGTCACCTCGCGGGCAAGATCCTTCGGGTCGCGGATGGCGCGCATGCCGCGACCGCCGCCGCCCCACGACGCCTTGAGCATGACGGGATAGCCGATTTCCTCTGCCATCTTGGCGACCACGTCCATGTCGTCGGGAAGCGGCTCGGTCGCCGGAACGACGGGAACGCCGACGGAGATCGCCAGATTGCGCGCAGCGACCTTGTTGCCGAGCTGGCGCATCGTGTCGGCCTTCGGGCCGATGAAGATGATGCCGGCCTTGTTGCAGGC
>UBVW01000035.1:0-17583 GCA_900469085.1 Hyphomicrobiales bacterium
ATCTCCCCCCTTGAGGGGGAGATGTCCGGCAGGACAGAGGGGGGTATCACACGGCACAACGCCACCCCCACCCCACAAAAAAACGCCGCGCATCCAAGACACGCGGCGTCTCCCAAACCCAACCTCACCCCAACTAGCCGTCGGCGTGCACAATCCCCTGCTCGCGCTCCAGATAGCGCTGGTCGATATCCGGCAGGGGCTCGCCGTCGATGGCGGATTCGAAGGTGCGCAGGCGCTTGTAGATCGACAACAGCTCGACGATCGTCGTCCAGGAATTGACGAGGTACTGGAACGAGCCGCGCACCTGGTCGAAGACGTTGTTGATCTGCGTCAGCAGACCGAGCGTCAGCTTGCCGGCGACGATCGACGGGACCAGCACGATCAGGCTGAACAGGTTGTCCGCCTGCAGGTAGAAGATGCGGGCGACGTTGAAGTACATGTAGTGGAAATAGAGCCGGAAATAGTTGCGGCGCACATTGGCGAAGAGCTCTGCCACCGTCGGCGGCGTGGCGCGGTCGGCGTGGTCTTCGCCGTAGACCAGTTCCTTGCGGTAGGAAGCCTCGACGCGCTGGTTACGAAATTCGAGACCCGGCAGCTTGATACCGACGAGACCGAGAAACACCGTGCCGAACACCGACCAGAAGATCGCCGCCCAGACGAGCGCATGCGGGATTTCGCCGATGACAGGCAGTTCGGTGATGTTGGCGCCGATCTTGAACAGTACAGGCAGGAAGGCGATCAGCGTCATGACGGAGCTGACCAGGCTGACGCCGAGGCTTTCCACCGTCGAGGAAAACCGCATGGTATCTTCCTGCACACGCTGCGAGGCGCCTTCGATGTGGCGCAGCTTCGGCCAGTGGGCCATGTAGTATTCGTTCATCGCCGTGCGCCAGCGGAAGATCCAGTGGCTGACGAAGAACAGGTTGAGCACGCCGACGGTGATCGCCACGAAGGCGATGCCGGCAAAGCCGAGCATGCCGAGATAGAGCTGCGAGGCGGTGACCGGCGCGGTCTTGGCCAGCGCCTGCTGGATCAAGTCGTAGAACGGGCCATACCAGGCATTGATGGCGACGCTGACCTGCACCGAAAAGTAGGTATTGAAGATGATCAGCGCCGAGCCGAGCACCGACCACATCTGCCAGCGGTGCGGGCTGTAGGTGAACCAGAAGCCCGCGAAGATGGCGACGAAGACGACGTAGTAGATGTAGAACCACAGGAACGGCGTCGACCAGAACACGGAAACGCCGATCGGCGCCTCCTGCCCGGGGCTAAGCGGCGGCAGCCCGATCGCGGCGCCGAGGCTCGAGCCTCCGAAATACCAAAGGAGGACGCCGATAAGCGCCCAGACGACGGCCGATGTGAAGAAGAGTTTCGGCTTCGGGAAATAGGATAGGAACACGGGTGGGATTGCTTTCCTGAACGAGTGTCTTCGCAAGCTCTATAAGAGCGATTGCGCCGGAAATTAAGGCAGTTCGCGGAAAGCGGCAATGGCCTCAGGCCATTGTTACGCAATTGTAACCGCTTAAGGGAGCTTCTTGATTACTGGCATGACCATGACGGCGCAGACGACGAGGGCGGCGGCGGCGACATAAGTGGGTGCCACGAAGCTTCCGGTGCGCTCGGCAAGCGCGCCGGCAACGATCGGGCCGACGATCTGCCCGAGACCGAAGGCTGCCGTCATCATCGCAAACGCCCGGCGCGGACTTGACGGCACCAGCTTGCGGCCGATCTGCAGCCCATAGGCGGTGATCGCCAGGAAGGTCGCGCCGAACAACGCGCCGCCGATCAAAGGCGCCACCGCTGGCGGCAGCATGACGGTTGCCAGAACCCCGAGCGCCTCGACGAGAAGGGCTGCGACATAGATCCAGCCGAGCCCGAGCGGCCGCACCAGCGGCTTCCAGACGAACAGCGCAACCGCCGCGGTCAATCCCGCGATGAACCAGCACAGGAATTCGACGACCGCGCCGGCCGCAGCCATCCGGGCGATGGTGACGAGGAAGGTGGCGGTGATGACGTAGCCGAAGCCGAAGAGGCCGTAAGAGAGCGTGACGAGCAGCATCGGCCGGCTCCATGTGATCGCCGGCTCCTTGCCGGTCTGGCCGCCGGCAACAGGGCCTGCAGGCAGAAGCAGCCAGACAAGCACGAGGCTGACCACCGAGTAGATCGCCCCACCGATCCAATCGATCCGCCAGGCGTCAGGGCCGCCATGTGAGATCAGCCCGATCACGAAAACCATCACCGACGACAGCGAGATCCCCGCCCCCGGCCCGCCGAAATGCGCCGATTGCACATGGTCGTTGCCGGCCGCCGCCCCATGGCTGAGCACGATGGATGAGGTAAAGATCATCGCGAACGCGCTGGCGACGCCGGCTAGAAAGCGGATCGCGGCAAAGAGCATGACCGAATGGGTCATGGCCATCGCGGCCAGCAGGATGGCATTGGCAACAAGCGCTGAAAGCGCCACCTTGCGCTCCCGCCCCGCCGCCCAGCCATAGGCGGCGAGAACCGCGCCCACGAGATAGCCGACGAAATTGGCCGATGCGACGAAGCCGGCATCGGCGGCCGACAGCGGCACGCCGCTCATCATGCCGGGAAGGATCGGCGTGTAGGAAAACCGCCCGAAGCCCATGGCCGCCGCCATGGCGATCATTCCGGCCAGCGCCGTGCGAAACAGAGGTGCGTGAGCGGGTGTGGGGGAAAGTTCATTGCGAGCCAACATGGCCCGCTTATCGCGCCGCACACGACGAGCCGCAATCAAGATTTTCTGATGAACCCATCAATTCCAGAAATTTTCAGCCCACCCTTGAAACGCCATATCTTACGATATATGTTTTACGACATAATCAACGATACATCATAAGGAGTGATCGATGAGAGGTTTTAGAGGTGGAATGATGGGTGGCGGCGGCTTTCGCATGGGGCGGAAGTTCGCGGCAGGCGACCTGCAAGTGGTGATCCTGGCGCTCCTGGCGGAACAGCCGCGCCATGGTTACGAACTGATCAAGCTTTTGGAAGAACGCTCCGGCGGCTTCTATGTCCCCAGCCCCGGCGTCATCTATCCGGCGCTCACCTATCTGGAAGAAACCGGCCTCGCCGAGGTCGAGACGGAGGGCACGAAGAAGCTCTACCGTATCACCGAGAGCGGCCGCAAACAGGTCGAGGAGAACAGTTCCATGATCGAAATGACGCTTGGAAAGCTGGAAAAGATCGGCGAGAAGATGGCGCATGTGCGCCGCATCTTCGATCCCGAAAGCCGTGGCCCGGAAAGCTATGGCAGGGAACGCGAGGAAGAAGCCTTCCCCGAGGACAAGAGCGAAGTCGTCGCCGCCCGCATGCTTTTGAAATCGGCGCTGAAGCTGCGCTACCCATGGTCGAAGGACGAAGCCAAGCGCATCGCCGGCATCCTCGAACGCGCCGCCGCCGAGATCCTGCAGCAGCCGAAGAACGACTAATCACGAAGGCTTCACCAAGCCAAATGGAAACGCCCTGCTCTTGCGGCAGGGCGTCTCGCGTTAAGGGTCCGTTATATCGTAAGACAGATCGTCGGGGTCGATGTTACGCCTGCCCGTCTGGCAGCGTGAGGATCATCGGCCCGTTGCGGGTCGCGACCACGGTGTGTTCGTATTGCACCGTCGGCGCCTGCGGATCGGCATAGAGCGTCCAGGCATCGTCGCCGCCCTCGGCCCATGTGGCGCCGAGCGACAGGAACGGCTCGACGGTGAACACCAGCCCATCCGTCATGATCCGCTTTTCAGACGGATCCGGCCATGTCGACAGTTCGCCCGGCTCCTCGTGCAGCGAGCGGCCGACGCCGTGGCTGGCGAGGTTCGCCACCAGCGTATAGCGGTTCTTGGCCGCGAACGCGCCGATCGCCTGGCCGATCTTGGCCAGCGGCTCTCCCGATTTCACCTGGTTGAGACCGACCCAAAGCGCCCGCTTGCCGTCGCGGCAGAGCTTGTCGAGCTTCGATTTCGACGGCGGCACGACGAAGGAGGCGCCGGTATCGGAGAAGAAACCGTCCTTTTCGGCCGAGACGTCGATGTTGACGAGATCGCCCGGTCGGATGACACGCGAACCGGGAATGCCGTGCGCGATCTCCTCGTTGACGCTGATGCAGGTGGCGCCGGGAAACTGGTAGCAGAACTCCGGCGCCGAGCGCGCGCCGGCACTGTCCAGCACGCGGCGACCGATATCGTCGAGCTCCTGCGTGGTGATCCCCGGCTCCAGCGAGGCCGACATGATCTGGATCGCGTTGGCGCAGATGCGGCCGATCTCTTTGAGCTTGAGGAGTTCGTCTTCAGTCTCGATAATCATGAAATTCCGTTTCCGGCCCTAAGGTTACGGCCGGTCGGCCGGCTCTCGAATCTGGAACAGAACACGACGACCGGGGAAATCCAATTCATCCTTTACGCCATGAAGCTCCTGCTTTAGGCGCTGGCTTTCGCCCCTTCGCCGCTCTCAGTCAATGCCTTTCTGACGATCGGCGCGACTTTCGTGCCGTAGAGTTCGATACCGCGCATGATCTGGTCATGCGGCATCAGCCCGATCGCCATCTGCAACAGGAAGCGATCGTTCTTGAACAGTTTGTGATGCGCGATGATCTTTTCCGCCACCACTTCAGGGTCGCCGACGAAGAGCGCCCCCTTCGGCCCGCGCGAGGCGTCGAAATGCGCCCGGTTGGTCGGTCCCCAGCCACGCTCGCGACCGATTCGGTTCATCACTTCCGCCTGCGGCCCGTAAAACTGGTCGGCCGCCGCATCGGTGGTATCGGCGACGAAGCCGTGCACGTTGATCGATGTCTTCAGCTTCGCCTGATCCTGCCCTGCCCGCCGTGCCGCCTCGCGGTAGAGATCAAACAGCGGCGCAAACCGATGCGGCTCGCCACCGATGATGGCAAGCGCCACCGGCAACCCGAGCGCACCCGCGCGCGCCACCGACTGCGGCGTGCCACCGACGGCGACCCAGACCGGCAATGGGTCCTGGAACGGCCGGGGATAGACGCCGCGCCCGTTGATCGCAGCCCGCGTCTCGCCCGACCACGTCACCGCCTCGCTGTCGCGGAGCGCCAGCAGCAGGTCGAGCTTTTCCTCGAACAGCTGGTCGTAATCCTCGAGATTATAGCCGAACAGCGGGAAGGATTCGATGAACGACCCCCGCCCCGCCATGATCTCGGCGCGGCCGTTGGACAGAAGATCAAGCGTCGAGAACTGCTGGAACACCCGCACCGGATCATCGGAGGAAAGCACCGTGACCGCGCTCGTCAGCCGGATGTTCTTGGTCTTCACCGCAGCCGCAGCCAGTGCCACGGCCGGCGCAGACGCCGCATAATCCGGCCGGTGATGCTCACCCAGCCCGAAGACGTCGAGCCCCACCTGGTCGGCAAGCTCGATCTCCTCGATCAGATGCTTCAACCTCTCGGCCCCTTCCGCCCCCTTGCTCCTGGATGGATTGGGGTTGACGTCTGCGAAGGTATAAAGGCCGAGTTCCATGGCGTGCATCCCGTTGAAATCTTTAGATTGCAGATAAGGATGGCCGAGGTGGGGCGCAATGACAAATTCTAGAACGGATCGTTCGATAAAGTGGATGGGGTCGCGTCAATCCGAGACGTCAAACTCTCCCGGCTTGATGCCGGTATCGTCGAACTTCGGAATCTCGAACTCGATATCCTCCGCTCCGGGCATCGAGAGCGCTTCGATGAGGCTTGGCCGCTTTGCGTTGACCGTCGCCTCATAGGTTGCGATCGACATCACCACATAGGCCGGCTGCCCTCTGCGGGTGATGATCAGAGGCTCCAGCGCGGCAGCACGAAAAACGTCCGATCGCCGCTTTCTGTAGAATTCTCGACTGCTGATGACCGTCATGGCAACACCTCTCGTCGGGTATGTTACGACATCCCGCCCTCTCCGCCAAATCCGACTCTCATTTCAACGACTTCAAAGCCTGAACGGAATCATCCTGCGAACCGCCTCGTACGCGGCATGAACAGAAGACCTCCCTCATTCCCGTCCTTGTGACAGGAATCCAGCCGGCGCGCGTCCGCGCGGCGAAAGAGCCTTCTGCGATCAAGGGCTTGATTGCGCTGGATCCCGGCCCTGTTGTAGAGCCCGGGATGAGGGTGAACGCTCTCCAAATCACATCCGCGCCAGAAGCTCGGCGAGCTGATCGGCGCATTTGCCCCAGCCCTCGTGGAAGCCCATTTCCTCGTGGGTCTTCTTGTCCTCCGCGGTCCAGTGCACGGCCGTTGCCGTATATTTCGTGCGGCCGTTCCCGAGATCCTCGAGCAGCACCGTCGCCGTCATGAACGGCTTTTCGGATGGCACCCAAGCGCTGGTATAGGCGTCGGTGAAGACCAGCTTCTCGTTCTCGATCACTTCGAGATAGACGCCGCGATTGGGAAACTCCTGCCCCTCGGGGCTGCGCATGACGATCAGATTGGCGCCGCCGGCGCGCACGTCGAGCTTGGCGTCCGCGATCGTCCAGGGACGCGGCACGAACCATTCCTTCATCAGCTCGGGATCGGTCCAGGCCTTGAAGATCTTTTCGCGCGGCGCATCGAATTCGCGGACGAGAATAAGCTCGTGCATGGCGGTCATGTGTCGTCTCCTGCTCTGTGAAACCTGTTCTTGATCTCTGTTACAAGAACGTGTGAGATGTCGCCGGTCCGACAAGGCGCAAGGTGATTTTCGGAATTATTTCACCGCCGGCAACGCCGGCTCCATCTTCAGGCTGTCGATCTGCCGGCGGATATGCGCGGCCTCGGGTGCGGAATGCGCCAGCGCGATCGCCCTATCGAAAGCCTCGCGCGCCTCGCGCGGCCGGCCGATCTGCTTCAGCAGCCCGCCGCGCAGGCCGTGATAATAGAAATAGCCGTCGAGCTTCTCCTCAAGCGTCTCCACCAGCGTCAACGCCTCGCCCGGCCCCCTGAGCTTCGACACCGCAACTGCGCGGTTGAGCGTGATGACGGGCGACGGCTGCATACGCTCCAGCGCGCGGTAGAGCAGCTCGATCTCCTCCCAGTCGGTATCCTCAGCCCTTGTGGCACGAGAATGCAGCGCCGCGATCGCCGCCTGGAACTGGTAGCTCCCCGGCTGCCGGTGACGGATCGCCTTGTCGAGCAAAGCCAGGGCCTCGTTGATCAACGCGCGGTTCCAGAGCGACCGGTCCTGATCCTCGAGCAGCACGATCTCGTTCTCGGCGCTGAAGCGCGCCGGGCGGCGTGAGATCTGCAACAGCATCAGCGCCAGGAGCCCCATCAGTTCCGGCTCACCGGGGAAGATGCGCAGCAGCAGCCGCGCCAACCGGATCGCCTCGTCGGAAAAGGCGCAGGCCTCCGCCTTTGGATCGGCCTGACTATAGCCCTCGTTGAAGACGAGGTAGATCATCGTCGAGACGATCGACAGCCGCTCTGCCCGCTCCGCCGCATCCGGCGTCTCGAAGGGCACGCCGGCCTTGGCGACGCGCGCCTTTGCCCGGGTAATCCGCTGCTCCATGGCGCTCTCGCCGACCAGGAAGGCGCGCGCGATCTGCTGCACCGAAAGACCGGAGACGATCCTCAGCGCCAGCGCGATCTGCTGCGTTGCCGGCAGATCGGGATGGCAGCAGATGAAAAGCAGCCTGAGGATGTCGTCGCGATAGTTCGAGGTATCGAGCCGCTCGGCGATATCGCTCTCGGCATCCTCCGTGTCGGAGATCAGCTCCTCATCCGGCAGCGCCTGGGTCTTCGAGCGCTTGCGCACCGCGTCGATGCCGCTGTTGCGGCCGACGAAGATCAGCCAAGCCGTCGGATCGCGCGGCGGCCCCTTGTCCGGCCAGGTTCTGACAGCGCGCAAGCAGGCCTCCTGGAAGGCCTCTTCCGCGATATCGAGATCGCGGAAGTATCTGAGCAGCGCGCCGAGCGCCTTCGGCCGGGCCGATGAGAGCGTCACGTCGATCCAGGCAATGTCTGTCATGTCGCACTCTCTCCGGGCCGGAACACGTAGAACGGCCTGATTTCATAGGATGTGGAGCCGGGATTGACTGAAGAAAGCTCCTTGGAAAAGGCAACGGCCTCGTCCAGCGTGTCGAAATCGACCACGTAGAAACCGAGCAGCGCCTCCTTGGTCTCGGCAAACGGACCATCGAGCACCAGCGGCTCATCCTTGCCCTTGCGCACGGTGGTCGCCGCCGTCGTCGGCATCAGCCGGCCAACAGGCCCGAGCCTGCCGCTTTCGGCCAAGGGTGCCTGAACCGCATAAAGCTTCGCCATCACGGCGTCCTCTTCCTCCTTGGTCCAGGAGAAAACCCGCTCTTCATCGGCATAGCAAAGGATCGCATACAGCATCTCATACTCCTCTTCCTCAATGACGAAGGAGTAACGCGACTGCCGACAGGGCGCAGCAAAAAATTCGCGAGCGACGGATCACCCTGGGGCGGGACCGGATGTAGCACGGTTGCATTTACTGTTACGTACTTCCGCGCAAGCGCCACCGATGCTTTGTTGCCGTCGATCTTGACCGGTAGGGAGAACCCCGTATGAGCGCCGTCGATATTTTCGCGTGGATCGTCTTGATCGTGCTGGCGGCCAGTACGCTTGCGGTCATTCTCTTCTTGGCGATGCTACCCGGCATGATCGCCCGCAGGCGCAACCATCCCTGGGCGCAGGCCGTCAGCGTCGGCGGCTGGGTAACGCTGCTGCTCGGCTTCGCGTTCTGGCCACTGGTCGTGATCTGGGCCTATGTCGACGTCCCACGCGTGCCAAGCGCGGAGAAGAGCCGATGATCGTCGTTCTCCTCAACGTCTATCTGGCCATTCTCTTCCTGCTGGTGAAGCTGAAGATCGTGCCCTTCAACCTTTTCTGGAAAATATCGCCGGCGCTGGTCTTCCTGCTGCTCCTGATCGGCCTGTTCATTCCGATGGGCTGGGGTGCGCCGCAGGGCCCGGCGCTCGTCGTGCGCAACTCCGTGGCGATCGTCCCCAATGTCGCCGGCGAAGTCATCGATGTCCCTGTTATCGCCAACACGCCGCTCAAAGCGGGCGACGTGCTTTTCCGCATCGATCCTGTGCCATACCAGGCCAAGCTCGACGCCCTGAAGGCGCAGCTCGAACTCGCCACGTTGAGGCTCTCCGAAACGACGCGGCTGCAAACCACGGGCGCCGGCCGAGGCTTCGACGTCGAGCAGGCGCAGGCGCAAACCGACCAGCTGCAGGCCGAAATCGCCGAGGCGCAGTGGAACCTCGACAAGACGGTGGTCCGGGCGCCTGCCGACGGCTACGTCACCAATCTCGCGCTTCGTAAGGGCGCGCGTGTCAGCAGCCTTCCGCTGGCGCCGGTCATGGCCTTCATCGACACGTCAGACACGATCATCGGCGTCGAGATCGCGCAGATCAACGCGCGCTACATCACGCCTGACCAGCCGGTCGAGATCACCTTCAAATACGCGCCAGGCAAGGTCTATCCCGGCAAGGTCGAAAGCGTGCTGCAAGCGGTGGCGAGCGGCCAGACGCAGACCTCGGGCCTTGCCGTGGCGCCCAAGGAGATCGCCTCCCTGCCGCTCGCGGTCCGCATACGGCTCGACGACAAGGACTTCGCCGATATCCTGCCGGCGGGCAGCACCGGCGATGCCGCGATCTACACCGATCACGTCATGCCGACGCACATCATCCGCAAGGTGCTGCTGCGCCAGATCGCCATCACCAACTACGTCAATCCGTTCTGATCGAACTCATCACCGAAGACAACCGCGGATAGCGCTTGTAAATTTCTGCTATCCCACGTTTTCGCCTCAATCCCCCCTTCTATTTGCTGCCATGCAAAAATGGAGGGCGGTACTTGGAGCAGCGGCAGGAGAAGACCCGTATCGAATGGCTCGATATCGCCAAGGGCATGTCGATCATCCTGGTGGTGATCTATCACACTCTTCTCTACCACCAATTCCACGCCATCGCGCCCGATCTCTACGCCCGTTTCAGCGCCATCATGACGCCAATCCGCATGCCGCTGTTCTTCACCGTCTCCGGCTTCCTGGCGGCATCAGCCATGCGCGCGCCTTGGAGTGATTTCCTGCGCCGCAAGATCTGGCTGCTCGTCTACCTCTTTGCCATCTGCAGCACCGCGCGCTGGCTGTTCTTCCGCTACGTGCAGCAGAACGCGCTCGTCCCCACTGAAGGCAGCGATCCCCATCAGTTGCTGGAGATGTGGTGGGCGCCGAACACCGGTATCTGGTTCATTTGGGCACTCGCCATATTCATGGTCGCCACCAGGCTGCTGCAATCGACGCCCCATGCGATCACTATTGCAATCGCCGCCATCGTCTCGGTCCTCACCTTCGGCGACCACTTACAGATCGATCTCTTCACCCACCGCAACGTGCTGCAGTATTTCGTCTTCTTCCTCTTCGGCTGCTGGTATGGCAAATCGGTCGTGCACAGCATCACCGCGCGCCCGCTTCTGACGGCGCTCGGCGGGTTCCTCTTGTTTTCAGCGCTGTACGTGCTGCGCTGGCGGCTGCAGGCGGTAGACAAGGGCAGCTGGGCGCTGGCCTCCTCCATCGCCGGCTTGGCCTGGCTGTGTGGTACGGCGGTGCTCCTGTCGCGATGGGAGAGCGTACGCAATGCCTTTGCCTATTTCGGCCGCAACACGCTTCCCGTTTACGTCACCCATGTGATGATCGTTTCGCTCCTGGTCGCGAGCATCACCGCCGCGATGGGCGCAAGTGCAACGCTCGGCTATCTCACCGCGCCGCTGGTGGCGGTCATCGCCATCGGCCTGTCGCTGGCGATCCGCACCGTAGCCGACCGCGGCGGCGCCGGCTGGCTCTATGCCCCGCCCGCAAGGCGCCAGCGGCGGGCAGCGCCAGCGTGAACCACGCACCCGCATAGAGAAGCGGGCACACCATGCCTTCCCGGCTTACGCGTCGCTCAACGTCCGCCTCACCGCACTCCGCCAACCTTTTAGCTTCGCCGCCCGGGTTTTCTCGTCCATAGCAGGCTCGAAGCGCTGGTTACGCTTCCAGTTCCTGGCAAACGCCGCCTTGTCGGGCCACACGCCCGCGCGGCTGCCGGCAAGCCAGGCAGCACCCAGCGCCGTGGTCTCGAGGATGACGGGCCGGTCGACCGGCGCGTCGAGAATGTCGGCCAGCCGCTGCATCGTCCAGTCGGAGGCCACCATGCCGCCGTCGACGCGCAGCACCGTCTCGTCGACGCCGCCCTTCCAGTCCTTGTGCATGGCGTCGAGCAGGTCGCGCGACTGGTAGCAGACGGCCTCGAGTGCTGCGCGGGCGAACTCCTTCGGGCCGCTGTTGCGCGTCAGGCCGAAGATCGCGCCGCGCGCGTTCGCATCCCAGTGCGGCGCGCCAAGCCCGGTGAAGGCGGGGACCAGATAGACTTCCTGCGAGGGATCGGCGGCATCGGCCAGTTCGCCGGTCTTCGACGCGGTGTCGATGATCCCGAGCCCGTCGCGCAACCACTGCACGGCCGCGCCCGCGATGAAGATCGACCCCTCGAGCGCATAGGTCGTCTCGCCGTCCAGCCGGTAGGCGATGGTCGTCAACAGCCGGTTTTTCGAGCGCACCATGTCGGCGCCGGTGTTGAGCACAGCAAAGCAGCCGGTGCCGTAGGTGGATTTCATCATGCCCGGCTCGAAGCAGGCCTGGCCGATCGTCGCCGCGTGCTGGTCGCCGGCAACACCCAGGATCGGGATCGCGGCGCCGAAGATGTCAGGCTCGGTGACGCCGAAATCGGCCGCGCAATCCTTGACTTCGGGCAGCATGGCCGAGGGAACGCGCAGGATTTCCAGCAGGTCCTTGTCCCATTCGTTGCTGGCGATGTTGTACATCAGCGTCCGCGACGCGTTGGTGGCATCGGTCACGAAGCTCTTGCCGCCGGTAAGCCGCCAGATCAGAAACGTGTCGATCGTGCCGAAGCAGAGCTCGCCCTTGGCCGCGCGCGCCCGCGCCCCCTTCACGTTGGCCAGCATCCAGGAAAGCTTGGTGCCGGAGAAATAGGGGTCGAGCAGCAGCCCGGTCTTTTTGGTGAAGGTTTTTTCGAGGTCCTGCTTCTTCAGCTTGTCGCAATAGCTCGCGGTGCGGCGGTCCTGCCAGACGATGGCGTTGTGGATGGCTCGGCCGCTCTCACGCTCCCAGACGACGACCGTCTCGCGCTGGTTGGTGATCCCGAGGGCTGCGATATCCTTGGCAGCGATCTTCGCCTCGCGGATCGCCATCTTGATGGTCGAGACGACGGAATCCCAGATCTCCTCCGGATCATGCTCGACCCAGCCGGATTGCGGATAGATCTGCTTTAATTCCTTCTGGCCCGCGCCGGCGATCCTCATCTCGCCATCGAACACGATCGCCCGCGTCGACGTCGTCCCCTGGTCGATCGCCAGTACATACCCCGCCATGTTTTCCCTCCCATTGGCCGTCTTGATGTGAATGCATAATGCAGCAAAACGAATGTGAAAAGAAAGAAAAGTGAAATTCCTTTTCCTTCAATTCTCTCCTGCCTCACTCGCATCACGCACTAGATTGCGTGGTGAGACCATCCGCGCAAGAGCGACACCCAAGGTTTCCACCTTCTATCGTAGCCAATTGCCAGACCGCCCGCTTCCAGACTACGCTCCTCACCAACGCGTCGCAGGACAAATCGGAGAACCTCATGGCCAGAACAGTCGTCGTCACCGGATCCACCAGCGGCATCGGCCTCGCGATCGCCACGGCCTTTGCCGGCAAGGGTGACAACATCGCCCTCAACGGTTTCGGAAAGCCCGAGGAAATCAAGAGCATAACCGCAAGGCTTGAATCACTCTCGAAGGCAGGCGTCATCCATCATCCTGCTGATATGACCAAGCCGGACGAGATCGCCGATCTCATCGCCACCGCGGCGAAAACCTTCGGCACCGTGGATGTGCTCGTGAACAATGCGGGTATCCAGCATGTCGAGAAGATCGAGGACTTCCCCATCAACAAATGGGACCAGATCATCGCGATCAATCTATCCAGCGCGTTTCACACGATGCGGGCAGTGATCCCGCTGATGAAGGAGAAGAAGCACGGGCGTATCATCAATATCGCCTCGGCCCATGCTCTCGTCGCCTCGCCGTTCAAATCCGCCTATGTCGCGGCAAAGCATGGTATACTCGGCCTGACGAAGACGGCGGCGCTCGAGCTTGCCGAAACGGGCGTCACCGTCAACGCCATTTGCCCGGGATACGTGCTGACCCCACTGGTGGAAAAGCAGATCCCGGATACCGCCAAGGCGCGTGGGATGACCGAGGAACAGGTCAAGACCGAGGTGATCTTGAAGGCGCAGCCGACGCATGAATTCGTCAAGGCCGAGGAGATTGGTGCCTTAGCGCTTTATCTCGCCAGCGACGAGGCCCGCCAGGTCACAGGCACCCACATCTCGATTGACGGGGGCTGGACGGCGGCATAACCATTTCAAATAAAGAGAAAAACCGGGAACGCCATGAACGACAGCATCCGCTTTATCCTGAATGGCGAAGACGTCGCGCTGAAGGACGTCAAGCCTACCGAGACGCTTTTGGATTTCCTGCGGCTGAAGCGCCGACTGACGGGCACGAAGGAAGGATGCGCCGAGGGCGACTGCGGCGCCTGCACGGTTCTCGTCGGCCGGCTGATCGACGGCAAGTTGCACTACGAATCGGTCAACGCCTGCATCCGCTTCATCGGCTCGCTGAACGCCACCCATGTCGTCACCGTCGAGCATCTGGCCGCGAAAGACGGCACGCTGCATCCGGTGCAGCAGGCGATGGTCGACTGTCACGGCTCGCAATGCGGCTTCTGCACCCCCGGCTTCGTCATGTCGCTCTATGGCCTGTGGCTGTCCAACAGCAATCCCGACCGCGAGGCGATCGAAAAGGCGTTGCAGGGCAATCTCTGTCGCTGCACCGGCTACGAGCCGATCGTCAAGGCCGCCGAGCAGGTGGCGCGCACCCGCCCGAGCGCGCTGTTCGACCCGCTGGAGCGCACCCGCTCCGACATCGTCGCAAGATTGTGGGCGATGCAGGGATCGGGCACGATCTCGATCACATCGGGCGAAGACCGGCTCCTGGTCCCAGGTTCGGAGGAAGCGCTGGCGCGTATCCTCTCTGAAGAACCGAACGCGACCGTTGTCGCCGGCTCGACCGATGTCGGCCTTTGGGTGACCAAGCAGATGCGGGCGCTGAACCCCGTGGTGTTCATCAATCATCTCCAAGAACTGCAGACGATCACATCGGGCGAAGGCGGCATCACCATCGGCGCCGGCGTGACCTACACCCGCGCCTTCGAGACCATCGCGAAGAAGGTCCCCACGCTCGGCCGGCTGATCACCCGCATCGGCGGCGAGCAGGTGCGCAACATGGGTACGATCGGCGGCAACATCGCCAACGGCTCGCCGATCGGTGACAGCCCGCCGCCGCTGATCGCGCTCGGCGCCACCGTCAGGCTGCGCTCGACGGAGGGCACGCGCATGCTGCGGCTGGAGGATTACTTCATCGACTACGGCAAGCAGGACCGCCGGCCCGGCGAGTTTGTCGAAAGCCTGTTCGTGCCCTACCCGGCCGAAGACACGCATTTTGCCGTCTACAAGATCACCAAGCGCCGCGACGAGGACATCACAGCCGTGCTCGGCGCCTTCTATCTGACGCTGGACGAGCAGGGCGACGTCAACGATGTGAGGATAGCCTTCGGCGGCATGGCCGGCACGCCCAAGCGCGCTCGCGCCGTCGAAAACGAACTCATCGGCCGGCCGTGGAGTGAGGAGACGATCGAGGCGGCGAGAGACGCCTTCGATACCGACTTCCAGCCGCTTTCGGATTGGCGCGCCACAGCCGAGTACCGGCAGCTGACGGCGAAGAATTTGCTGACGCGGTTCTATCTGGAGACGACGGGTGCACCGGCGGAGTTGCGGCGGTTCGAGGAGGTGGCGTGATGGGAGACAAAAGAGGCGTTGGCGCCAAGTGGCCCCCTCATCCGCCTNNCACCTTCTCCCCGATGGGGAGAAGAGACTCGGGGCAGGCCGCTCGCTCCATCTTCCCTTCTCCCCCAAGGGGAGAAGGTGGCCCGAAGGGTCGGATGAGGGGGCCACGCGGCACGCCCTCAACACCCTTCCCTCCCCAAACACTCACCACAGGAGGCAACCCCTGATGGACAAGTCTGCCTTCCCCGACCCCACCTTCATCATATCCGGCCCGATGCACGCCTCGCGCCGCCATGACAGCGCCCACAAGCATGTCACCGGCACGGCCGACTATATCGACGATCTTCCTGAGCCCGCAGGCCTGCTACACGGCGCACTCGGCCTGTCGGACCGGGCGCATGCCGAGATCGTCAGCATCGACCTCTCCGAGGTCGCCGCCACCCCTGGCGTCGTCTGGGTCTTCACTGGCAAGGATGTGCCTGGCATCAACGACGTCAGCTCCAACGGCAGCCATGACGAGCCGCTGCTGGCCGAAACCAAGGTCGAATTCCACCAGCAGCCGATCTTCGCCGTGATCGCCGAAACCCGCGACATCGCGCGCCGCGCCGCCCGCAAGGCGAAGATCGAGTATCGCGACCTCGCCCACTGGAGCGACATCGACGGCGCGCTTGAAAACGGCGGCGCGCTGGTCACCAGCCCAATGACGCTGAGCCGCGGCGAGGCGAAGTCCGAGATGGAAAACGCCGCCCGCCGGCTGAAGGGCCAGATGCGGATCGGCGGCCAGGAGCACTTCTATCTCGAAGGCCAGATCGCCATGGCCATTCCCGGCGAGGACGACGAGGTCGCCGTCTGGTCCTCGACCCAGCACCCGAGCGAAATCCAGCATATCGTCGGCCATGTGCTCAACATCCCCTCCAATGCCGTGACGGTGAACGTGCGCCGCATGGGCGGCGGCTTCGGCGGCAAGGAAACGCAGGGCAACCAGTTCGCGGCGCTGGCCGCCATCGCCGCCAAGAAGCTGAAGCGCGCGATAAAATTCCGGCCCGACCGCGACGAGGACATGGCTGCCACGGGCAAGCGCCACGACTTCCTCGTCGATTACGAACTCGGCTTCGACGACGACGGCCGCATTCACGCGGTCGACGCCACCTATGCGGCCCGCTGCGGCTTCTCGTCCGACCTGTCGGGCCCGGTCACCGACCGTGCGCTGTTTCACGCCGACTCGAGCTATTTCTACCCGCATGTGCACCTGACCTCGAAGCCCTTGAAGACCCACACTGTCTCCAACACCGCATTCAGAGGCTTCGGCGGGCCGCAGGGCATGCTGGGCGCCGAGCGCTTCATCGAGGAGATCGCCTATGCCGTCGGTAAGGACCCGCTCGATATCAGAAAGCTGAATTTCTACGGCCAGCCCGGTTCCGGCCGCACGCTGACGCCTTATCACCAGGAGGTCGAGGACAGCATTCTCGAGCGGATCGTCGGCGAGCTCGAGGAGAGCGCCGATTACCAGGCGCGTCGCCGAGAGATCATCGAATTCAATCGCGACAGCCGCTACATCAAAAAGGGCATCGCGCTGACGCCCGTGAAGTTCGGCATCTCCTTTACGCTCACCGCCTTCAACCAGGCCGGCGCTCTCGTCCATGTCTACCAGGACGGCTCGATCCACCTGAACCACGGCGGCACCGAGATGGGCCAGGGCCTCTACACCAAGGTGGCGCAGGTTCTGGCCGACAGCTTCCAGATCGACATCGAGCATGTGAAGATCACCGCGACGACCACGGGCAAGGTGCCCAATACGTCGGCGACGGCCGCCTCCTCCGGCACCGATCTCAACGGCATGGCCGCCTTTGACGCCGCCCGCCAGATCAAGGAACGCCTCGTCGCCTTCGCCGCCGAGAAATGGGACGTACCGGTCTCCGACATCGCCTTCCTGCCCAACCGGGTGCGCGTCGGCAACCAGGAGATCCTCTTCCCCGACTTCATCCGCCAGGCCTATTTCGCCCGTGTCCAACTGTCGGCGGCCGGCTTCTACAAGACCCCGAAAATTCACTGGGACCGCGCCGCCGGAAAAGGCACGCCGTTCTACTACTATTCCTACGGCGCCTCCTGCACCGAGGTGTCGATCGACACGCTGACCGGCGAATACCTGATCGACCGCACCGACATCCTCCACGACGTCGGCCGCTCGCTGAACCCGGCCATCGACATCGGCCAGGTCGAGGGCGCCTTCGTGCAAGGCATGGGCTGGCTGACGACGGAAGAGCTCTGGTGGGACGCAAAGGGGCGCCTGCGCACCCACGCCCCCTCCACCTACAAGATCCCGCTGGCCTCCGACCGCCCGAAGATCTTCAACGTGCGCCTCGCCGAATGGTCCGAAAACGCCGAACAGACCATCGGCCGCTCCAAGGCCGTCGGCGAACCGCCCTTCATGCTGGCGATCTCGGTGCTGGAGGCGCTGTCGATGGCGGTGGCAAGCGTGGCGGATTACAAGGTCTGCCCGAGGCTCGACGCACCGGCGACGCCGGAGCGGGTGCTGATGGCGGTCGAGCGGATGAAGATGGCATGAGTGGGATCGGGGAGGTCACATCCGTGGCATACCCCCCTCTGCCCTGCCGGGCATCTCCCCCTCAATGGGGGAGATCGACTCGCGGTGAGGTTTACGCCAACAATTGAGGTTGGAGCGAG
>UBVW01000019.1:0-92289 GCA_900469085.1 Hyphomicrobiales bacterium
CTATCTCTCAGGTCGGGCAACTGTCCAGCCCGGACACTGCCATTTTCCTCCCGGACTTGAATTCGACACATTGCGCCTCCATATAGGGTTCATCGGCATTGCTGGTTAGCGTCCCAAACAGCGGACGTTCGCAGTTGCCGGTCGCGTTAAATGCTTTTGACCACGGATGTACTGGCACTGGTGTAGGACGCGATGAGGAAGGTCGGTGCGGTTTCGCCCCGGCCTTTTTTGTTGCCTTGACGCGTATTGTCTCGCCGACGGCGGGCGATGCTTGCTTTGGGTGCGATAAGCGCGCAAAGCTTTCAGATCGAAATTGCTGGTCGAGCTTTGTTTAACGTCCCTGGCGTTCAAGCTGACTTCTTCTCTCAAAATCGATTCGACGCACTCCGGCCGCCGGCCGGAGGCGATTTCTATTCAACAAAGGGAAGATCCTATGAGCAAGACGAATGCGGCCGAGATTCAGCGCCGGACAGAACGTTACGTTGCCAATAGCAGCGGCGGTGGACACCTCGGCGGCACCCAGTTCGGCCAGTCCAACGATGCGAAGACCTCCGGTGGCGCCGGCCAAAACAAGGGCCGTCCGGGCGGCGCACGCAAGTAAGCTGCCGGCCCGGTGTTCTTGATGAACACCCGGTGTTCTTGATGAACACTGTAATCGTGCAGGAAAAGGGCCGGGGCGCATCACGCCTCGGCCCTTTCTGATTCAGGCTGTTCGGATCAACCGGCTAGCCGTCACGTCGCCTTTGCCGTCCCGTGACGCCGGCCCTTGCCAATGTCGGGCAGGAACACGGTGAGCAGGCCGAGAAGCGGCAGGTAAGAGCAGATATTGTAAACGAAGACGATACCCATCCGGTCGGCGACCATGCCAAGCGCCGCAGCGCCGATGCCGCCGATGCCGAAGGCGAAGCCGAAAAACAGGCCGGCGATCATGCCGACGCGTCCCGGCACCAGCTCCTGCGCGAAAACGACGATGGCCGAGAAGGCAGACGCCAGGATGATGCCGATCACGAAGGTCAGCACGATCGTCCAGGTGTAGCCCGCATAGGGCAGGGCCAGCGTGAAGGGCAGGGCGCCCAATATCGAGAACCAGATCGTGAACTTGGTGCCGAACCAATCGACGATCGGGCCGCCTGCGACCGTGCCGATGGCGACCGCGCCCAGGAAGACGAAGAGCAGGATTTGCGCCTGCTGGACCGACACCTGGAAGCGCTCGATCATGTAGAAGGTGTAATAGCTCGAAAGGCTGGTCATGTAGACGTATTTCGAGAAAACCAGCATGGCGAGGACCGCGATCGACATGATCACCTTGGCGCGCGGCAGCACGACGGCGTTCGCGGCTGCCTTGCGACCGGCATTGGTGCGGCGGTGGTTGGAATACCAGACGCCGACGCGCCACAGGATAATCATGCCCGTCAGCGCCGCGACAGAGAACCATGCGACGCTGGTCTGTCCGCGCGGCAGGACGATGAAGGCGGCTGCCAGCGGGCCGATCGCCGAGCCGAAGTTACCACCGACCTGGAACAGCGACTGCGCCAGACCATGGCGTCCGCCGGAGGCAAGGCGGGCGACGCGCGAGGATTCAGGATGGAAGACCGCCGAGCCGAGGCCGACGACGCCTGCGCCGAGCAGCAGCACCCAATAGGCGTGCGCATAGGCGAGGAGCACCAGACCGATCAGCGTGAAGCCCATGCCGATCGAGAGCGAATAGGGCAGCGGGCGCTTGTCCGTGTAAATGCCGATCAGCGGCTGCAGCAGCGAGGCCGTGACCTGGAAGACCAGGCCGAGCAGGCCGATCTGCGTGAAGTCGAGACCGTAGCCTTCCTTGATCATCGGGTAGAGCGCCGGGATGAGCGACTGCATCGTATCGTTCAAGAGATGGCAGAAGCTGACTGCCATGATGATGCTGAAAACCGTCTGTTCCGCGGAGTGTTTCTCCGCCGTCATTGTACCTGTTGTCACGATGTTCCTCCTGAGAAACTGACTATCCGCATAGTCTCCTTGCGGCAGTCCCGCTTTCGTGTTTTGGTCTCATTCTTTCGCGATTGGGCCAAGCCTTATGAAAGCGTTGCAAAATATGACATCGGCGGAACTGGCCAAGCTCCATGTCGAGCGGCTGGCGGCCATCGAGGCTGCGTCCGAGCCCGTTCACACCATTCCGTCGGAGTATCCCTCGGGCTATCACGTGGCGACCCATCGGCACAGCCGCGCGCAATTCGTCTATGCGCGCACCGGCGTGGTCATGGTGTCGTCGCGGCAGGGGCGCTGGATGGTGCCGCCGGAGCACGCGCTGTGGATACCGGCCGGGCTGGATCACTCGGTGGACATGCTGGGCGAGGTGACCATGCTTTCGGCCTATATCAGTGCCGATGCGCTGGTCGCTTTGCCCGAGGCCATCCGCGTGGTCGGGCTGACCGATCTCGCGCGTGCGCTGATTATCGAGGCGGTATCCCCAAGTGGTGACCTGAAGGGCTCGCGGCGCCAGCGGCTGGTGGTCGCGCTGCTTCTCGAGGAGATATCGCGGCTGCCTGACCGGTCGCTAGGCTTGCCCATTCCCGGTGACATGAGGCTTGCCGGGCTTTGCCGTGCCTTCCTTTCGACCCCCACCGCGCGGCTTTTGATCGACGATTGGGCCGAGCAACTCAACATGAGCCGGCGGGCGTTCACCCGGGCGTTTCGGCGCGAGACCGGGATCAGCCTTTCGACCTGGCGGCAGCAGGCCGCGTTGTTTACGGCGCTGCCGCGACTCGCGGCGGGCGAGTCGGTCACAACAGTTGCCTTCGATCTCGGATATGAAAGTGTCGCGGCGTTCACCACCATGTTCAAGCGCATGCTCGGTGCACCTCCGCGCACCTATTTCCGGGTCGCCGAGCCCAATTGAAATTCTTCGTCAATCTGGAATGCAGACCGTTCGCGCTGTCACACGGGCGACATCGGCGCGGGGGATAACTGTGCGAAACATTCGTTTGACATTCGAATGAGTTTCGCTTTAACTATTTTTACTTTCGCAATTGCGTTGTCTTGTTGCGTTGCGGCATTTCTGGGGGCATGGGGCGCGTGGGCGGTCAGATTCACGATCTTTTCGTTATCGGTGGCGGCATCAACGGGTGCGGCATTGCGCGTGATGCGATCGGGCGCGGCTACTCCGTGGCGCTTGCCGAAATGAACGATTTCGCTTCCGGCACGTCATCCGGCGCGACCAAGCTGATCCATGGCGGGTTGCGCTATCTCGAGCATTATGAGTTTCGCCTCGTGCGTGAATCGCTGATGGAGCGCGAGATCCTGTGGGCGATGGCGCCTCATATCATCTGGCCGATGCGCTTCGTGCTGCCTTACCACAAGGGCGGTATCCGTCCGGCGTGGCTGATCCGTCTCGGGCTGTTCCTTTATGATCATCTCGGTGGCCGGAAGCTTTTGCCGGCGACCAAGGTGATCGACATGCGCCGCGATCCGGCCGGCAAGCCGCTGAAGTCGCTGTTCACCAAGGCGTTCGAATACTCCGACGGCTGGGTCGATGATGCCCGCATGGTGGTGCTGAACGCGCGCGATGCCGCCGACAAGGGCGCGCTGATCATGCCGCGCACCAAGGTTGTCGCGGCGCGCCGCGAGAATGGCGTATGGGCGATCGAGACGCTCGACACGGTGACGGGCGAGGCGCGGCATTTCCAGGCACGCATGCTTGTGAACGCGGCGGGGCCCTGGGTTGACCACGTCATTCGTGCCGCCTTCGGGCAGAACGAGGCGCGGCATGTGCGGCTGGTCCAGGGCAGCCATATCGTCGTGAAGAAGAAGTTCAACGATCCGAGGGCCTACTTCTTCCAGAACCCCGACAATCGCATCATCTTCGCGATCCCCTACGAGCAGGATTTCACGCTGATCGGCACCACCGATCGCGACTACAAGGCCGATCCGAAGGATGTGAAGATTTCCGAGGAAGAGACGGCATATCTCTGCAAATGTGCCAGCGAATACTTCAACGAGCCGGTACGGCCGGAAGATATCGTCTGGACCTATTCGGCCGTGCGTCCGCTGTTCGACGATGGCGCGTCCAAGGCGCAGGAAGCAACGCGCGATTACGTGCTGAAGCTGGAAGGCGAGGGCGGACAGGCGCCGTTGCTCAACGTTTTCGGTGGCAAGCTCACGACCTACCGGCGGCTCTCCGAGCATGCGCTGGAGAAGATCGGCGCCGCCATCGGCATCAAGGGTAGCCCGTGGACGGCGAAGAGCCATCTGCCGGGCGGCGATTTCGCGGCCACCGGATATGAAGCGGAAGTGCGCAAGCTGAAGGGCGGCTATCCGTTCCTTGATGATGCGCACGCCCGTCGCCTCGTTCGCCGCTATGGCACGAAGGCAATGATAGTTTTGGGACATGCGCGCGGGACCGAGGATCTCGGGCGCTGTTTTGGCAGCGACCTCTACGAGGTGGAGGTTCGCTACCTGATCGAGCACGAATGGGCGAGACATGCCGATGACGTGCTCTGGAGGAGAACGAAGGAAGGCTTGCGCCTGACGAAGGAGCAAGCCGCGGTTTTGGAGGAGTACATGACCGCGCTACCGGCGCAGATGGCCGGATAGAAACGCGGCATGTGGTCCCCGCTGTGAGGAGGCAGGGGAACCGGAATGCTGGAATTGCTAGATGTCGCCAAGACGGTGGGCGGGGAGGATCATATCCACGCGACCAATCTTGCGTTTGAACGCGGCACGCTGAACGTGTTGCTGGGGCCGACCCTGTCGGGCAAGACGTCGCTGATGCGGCTGATGGCCGGGCTGGATCGTCCGACCAGCGGGACGATCCGTTTCGATGGCGTCGATGTCACCGGCATGCCGGTGCAGAAGCGCAATGTCGCGATGGTGTACCAGCAGTTCATCAACTATCCCGCCTTCACCGTCTACGAAAACATCGCCTCGCCGATGCGGATCGCGGGGAAGGATGCGGCGACCATCGACCGCGAGGTTCGCAAGGCCGCCGAGCTGCTGCGGCTGACGCCCTATCTCGATCGCACGCCGCTCAACCTCTCCGGAGGCCAGCAGCAGCGCACGGCGCTCGCCCGCGCGCTGGTGAAGAACGCCAGCCTTGTGCTGATGGACGAGCCGCTCGCCAATCTCGATTACAAGCTGCGCGAGGAGCTGCGCGCCGAACTGCCGAAGATCTTCGCGCAATCGGGCGCGATCTTCGTCTACGCGACCACGGAGCCTTCCGAAGCACTGCTGCTCGGCGGCAATACGGCGACGCTGTCGCAAGGGCGCGTGACGCAGTTCGGACCAACGATCTCGGTCTACCGGACGCCGGTCGATCTCACCACTGCCAAGACCTTCGCCGATCCGCCGCTGAATTTCATCGATGTCGTTAAGACGGGAGCCACATTCCAGCGGCAGGGCGTCGATGTGTTTGCCGTGCCGGCGCATCTCTCGGCCATGGCGGACGGGCCGGTGACGGTGGCGTTTCACCCGCATCATCTCGGACTTTCGGCGCAGACGCCGGGCGCCTCGCGGCTGAAGGCTCGCACGCAGCTTTCCGAGATCACCGGCTCGGAGAGCTTCGTCTATCTCGATTATGACGGCGTGCGCTGGGTGATGCTGGCGCATGGCATCCACGACATCGATCCGGATACCGACATCGACGTGTTTCTCGACGCGCGCCATCTGATGGCGTTCGACACCGACGGGCGCGCCATTGCGTCCGGCGCCAAGGCTTGAGGAGGGCAGGGACATGGCACGCATCACGCTCGACCACATCCGCCACGCCTACGGGCCAAACCCGCAGTCGGACAAGGACTATGCGCTGCGCGAAGTCGACCACGAATGGAACGACGGCGGCGCCTATGCGCTGCTCGGGCCATCGGGCTGCGGAAAGACGACGCTGCTCAACATCATCTCCGGGCTGCTGCAGCCATCGCACGGGCGCATCCTGTTCGACGGCAAGGACGTGACCAACCTCGCGACGCAGGCGCGCAACATCGCGCAGGTGTTCCAGTTTCCCGTGATCTACGACACGATGACGGTCTACGACAATCTGGCCTTTCCGCTGCGCAATCGCGGCGTGGCCGAGCCGGAGGTCGATCGCCGCGTTCGCGACATGCTCGAGGTCATCGATCTGGCGCCGATGGCGCGGCGCAAGGCGCAGGGGCTGACGGCCGACCAAAAGCAGAAGATCTCGCTCGGACGCGGGCTGGTGCGCAACGATGTGAACGCCATCCTGTTCGACGAGCCGCTGACGGTCATCGACCCACACATGAAATGGGTGCTGCGCTCACAGCTGAAGCGGCTGCACAAGCAGTTCGGCTTCACCATGGTCTATGTCACGCACGACCAGACGGAGGCTCTGACCTTCGCCGACAAGGTTGTCGTGATGTACGAGGGCGAAATCGTACAGATCGGCACGCCGGCCGAGCTGTTCGAGCGGCCGAGCCACACCTTCGTCGGCTATTTTATCGGCTCGCCGGGCATGAACGTCATTCCGGCGAAGCTCGACGGCAATCGCGTGACGGTCGGCGCCGAGACGCTGTCGCTGGACTATGCGCCGAAAGCGGCGGCCGGGGCGAAGACGGAGCTCGGGATACGCCCGGAGTTCATCCGCATCGGGCGCGAGGGCATGCCTGTGACGATCAACCGGGTCGAGGATATCGGCCGGCAGAAGATCGTCCGGGCGGATTTCGCCGGGCAGCCGATCTCGATCGTCGTTACCGAGGATGCGGAGATACCCGCCGAGGCGCGCGTCACTTTCGATCCCACAGCCATCAACATTTACGCCAATTCCTGGCGTGTCGGCAGGGAGGGCTGAGCCATGAACAAGACCTGGAACAACAAGGCCTGGTTTCTGGTGCTGCCGGTGCTGGTGCTCGTCGCCTTCTCCGCCGTGATCCCGCTGATGACTGTTGTGAACTACTCGGTGCAGGATACGTTCGGGAACAACGAGTTCTTCTGGGCGGGCACCGACTGGTTCGTGCAGACGCTGCAATCGGACCGCTTCTGGGCGGCGCTGCAACGCAATCTGGCCTTCTCGCTGATCATCCTGGCGCTGGAGATTCCGCTGGGTATCTTCATCGCGCTCAACATGCCGAAGAAGGGGCTCGGCGTGCCCGTCTGCCTCGTGCTGATGGCTTTGCCGTTGCTGATCCCGTGGAACGTGGTCGGGACCATCTGGCAGGTGTTCGGGCGCGTCGATATCGGTCTGCTCGGCCATACGCTGGAGGCGATCGGGCTCGACTACAATTATGTCCGCGATCCCGTCGATGCCTGGATCACCGTCATCGTCATGGACGTCTGGCACTGGACGAGCCTCGTGGTGCTGCTCTGCTATGCCGGCCTCGTGTCGATCCCCGACGCCTACTATCAGGCGGCGAAGATCGATGGCGCGTCGCGCTGGTCGGTGTTCCGCTATATCCAGCTGCCGAAGATGAAGCGGGTGCTTCTGATCGCCGTGTTGCTGCGGTTCATGGACAGTTTCATGATCTATACCGAGCCCTTCGTCGTCACCGGTGGTGGACCGGGCAACTCGACGACCTTCCTGTCGATCGACCTCGTGAAGATGGCGGTCGGGCAGTTCGACCTCGGGCCGGCGGCGGCGATGTCGATCATCTACTTCCTGATCATCCTGCTGCTCTCATGGATCTTCTACACCGTGATGACCAGCGGCGACGAGAACGCGTAAGGAGGAGACGACCATGGCGCAATCAATGGCTCAGACCATCAAGTACAAGCCCGCGGGCAACTTCTCCTGGGTGGTGTCGACCCTCTATATCATCTTCCTGCTTTTGCCGATCTACTGGCTGGTCAACATGAGCTTCAAGGAGAACGCCGAGATCACCGGCGCCTTCTCGCTCTGGCCGCAGCATCCGACGCTGCGGAACTACACGATCATCTTCACCGATCCGTCGTGGTACAACGGCTATATCAATTCGATCACCTATGTCGCCATGAACACCGTCATCTCGGTGCTGGCGGCGCTTCCAGCGGCCTACGCCTTCTCGCGCTATAGGTTCCTTGGCGACAAGCACCTGTTTTTCTGGCTGCTCACCAACCGCATGGCGCCGCCCGCCGTCTTCGCGCTGCCGTTCTTCCAGCTTTATTCGGCCTTCGGGTTGATCGACACGCATATCGCGGTGGCGTTGGCGCATTGCCTGTTCAACGTGCCGTTGGCGGTGTGGATCCTCGAAGGCTTCATGTCGGGCGTGCCGAAGGAGATCGACGAGACGGCCTATATCGACGGCTACTCGTTCCCGCGCTTCTTCATCCGCATCTTCATGCCGCTGGTGGCGTCGGGGATCGGGGTGGCGGCCTTCTTCTGCTTCATGTTCTCGTGGGTCGAGCTTCTGCTTGCCCGCACGCTGACGACGACGGCGGCAAAGCCGATCTCGGCGATCATGACGCGAACGGTGTCCGCTTCGGGCATGGATTGGGGCGTGCTGGCGGCAGCCGGCGTGCTGACCATCATTCCCGGCGCACTCGTCATCTATTTCGTCCGCAACTACATCGCCAAGGGCTTTGCCCTCGGCCGCGTCTGACAAGGAGGAGACCCGACATGAACTTTTCCTGGATGGCGTGGACGCTGCCGACGGCCTTGTTCTTCCTGACGATCCTCGTGCTTTTGATCGGCATGAGCGTATGGGAATATCTTTCGCCCGGCGGGTCGCCGCGGGTGGGAGTCTTGCGGTTCGAGACGACACGGGGAGATCGTCTCTTCATATCGCTGCTCGGGGCAGCGTTCATTCATCTCGCATGGCTGGGTCTTGTCGGACCCAACCTGTGGTGGGCTCTCGGGCTTGCCGTAGTCTACGCCATCGGCGTGTTCCGCTACGTCTAGTCCGGGGAGATACAGATGGCCGGGGGTACTGGCCGCCTGACGTTAAGACTGCAATCGCAAACCTTGGGAGGATATCATGCGACGGCATCTACTAGCGACAACAGCAGGCATCTTGCTGGCCATGGCGGGCTCCGCCTATGCCGGCATGGACGAGGCGAAATCATTCCTGGACAAGGAAGTGGGCGAGCTCTCAACGCTTTCCCGCGCCGACCAGGAAAAGGAAATGCAGTGGTTCATCGATGCGGCGAAGCCTTTCGCCGGCATGGATATCAAGGTGGTTTCCGAAACGCTGACCACGCATGAATATGAATCGAAGGTGCTGGCTCCGGCCTTCACGGCCATCACCGGCATCAAGATCACCCACGACCTGATCGGCGAAGGCGACGTCGTCGAGAAGCTGCAGACGCAGATGCAGTCGGGCGAGAACATCTACGACGCCTATGTCAACGATAGTGACCTGATCGGCACCCATTGGCGCTACCAGCAGGCCCGCTCGCTGACCGACTGGATGGAGAAGGAAGGCAAGGACGTCACCAATCCCGGCCTCGACATCAACGACTTCATCGGCACCAAGTTCACGACCGCGCCGGACAAGAAGCTCTACCAGCTTCCCGACCAGCAGTTCGCGAACCTCTACTGGTTCCGGTACGACTGGTTCAACGACGAGAAGAACAAGGCCGACTTCAAGGCGAAGTACGGCTACGATCTCGGCGTGCCGGTCAACTGGTCTGCTTACGAGGACATTGCCGAATTCTTCACCGGCCGTGAGGTGAACGGCAAGAAGGTCTTCGGCCACATGGACTACGGCAAGAAGGACCCGTCGCTCGGATGGCGCTTCACCGATGCCTGGCTGTCGATGGCCGGCAACGGCGACAAGGGCCTGCCGAACGGTCTGCCGGTCGATGAGTGGGGCATCAAGGTCGACGAGAACTCGCGGCCCGTCGGCTCCTGCGTCGCGCGCGGCGGCGACACCAACGGTCCGGCCGCCGTCTATTCGATCCAGAAGTATCTGGATTGGTTGAAGGCCTATGCACCGCCGGCAGCCCAGGGCATGAACTTCTCCGAATCCGGCCCGGTGCCGGCGCAGGGTGAAGTGGCGCAGCAGATCTTCTGGTACACGGCGTTCACCGCCGATGCCGTCAAGCCGGGTCTACCTGTTGTCAACGAGGACGGCACGCCGAAATGGCGCATGGCGCCCAGCCCGCACGGTGTCTACTGGAAGGACGGCATGAAGCTCGGCTATCAGGACGTCGGTTCCTGGACGCTGATGAAATCGACGCCCGACGATCGTGCCAAGGCCGCATGGCTTTACGCGCAGTTCGTGACCTCGAAGACGGTCGATGTGAAGAAGAGCCATGTCGGTCTCACCTTCATCCGCGAATCCACCATTCGCGACAAGAGCTTTACGGAGCGCGCTCCGAAGCTCGGCGGTCTGGTCGAGTTCTACCGCTCGCCGGCTCGCGTGCAGTGGTCGCCGACAGGTACCAACGTTCCTGATTATCCGAAGCTGGCTCAGCTTTGGTGGCAGGCCGTGGGCGATGCGTCCTCCGGTGCGAGAACCGCGCAGGAAGCCATGGATTCGCTTTGCGCGGAGCAGGAAAAGGTTCTGCAGCGCCTCGAGCGCGCCAAGGTGCAAGGCGATATCGGTCCGAAGCTCGCCGAGGAGCATGATCTCGAATACTGGAACAAGGACGCGGTCGCCAAGGGCAACCTCGCTCCCCAGCTGAAGATCGAGAACGAGAAGGAAAAGCCGGTCACCGTCAATTACGACGAGCTGGTCAAGAGCTGGCAGTCCCAATAACGGGCTGCCACGGCCGGGGTGTCAGCCCCGGCCGATCTGTTTGCCGGCGGCATGCGAAGGCTGCCGCCGGCTCTCTCCATTTTCAAATCCATGTTGGCAACCTGCCGTTCGATCGGCGGGAACGGTATTCCTATTCAGTCGGAACAGATCATGGGTGGGTTCATTCTGGCGATCGATCAGGGCACAACGTCGTCGCGGGCAATCATCTTCGACAACAGGATGACGATGGTCGCCTCGTCGCAGATGGACGTCGGGCAGCACTACCCGCAAGCGGGATGGGTCGAACATGATGCTTGCGAGATATGGGAAAGCGTCGTCGCAACAACGCGGCAGGCGATCGGCAAGGCGGGTATCGCGGCTTCGGCCATCGCCGCGATCGGGATCACCAATCAGCGTGAAACGACCGTTGTGTGGGATCGCAAGACCGGCAGACCGCTTCATAGGGCGATCGTCTGGCAGGACAGGCGGACCGCAGAGATCTGCGACAGCCTGAAGGCGGACGGCTACGAGAAGCTGGTGCGCGCCAAGACGGGGCTGCTGCTCGATCCCTATTTTTCCGGCACCAAGCTGCGCTGGCTGCTCGACAATGTCGAGGGGCTGCGGGAGCGCGCCCGCATGGGGGGGGGGTGCTTCGGCACCATCGACAGCTGGCTGATCTTCAACCTGACGGGCGGGCGGGTTCACGCGACCGATGCAACCAACGCTTCGCGCACCATGCTTTACAACATCACCAATGGGACATGGGACGATGAGCTGCTGGGCGTGCTCGCGATACCGCCAACCCTGCTGCCAGAGGTCAAGGACTGCGCTGACGATTTCGGGGTCACGGACAGGTCGATCCTCGGAGCGGCAATCCCGATCCTCGGCATTGCCGGAGACCAGCAAGCGGCGACGATCGGCAATGCCTGTTTCGATCCGGGCATGATGAAATCGACCTACGGGACGGGTTGCTTCGCCTTGCTCAACACCGGCCGGGATCGTGTCGCCTCATCGAACCGGATGCTGACGACGATCGCCTATCGGCTGGAGGGCGAAACGACCTATGCGCTCGAAGGGTCGATCTTCATCGCGGGTGCCGCCGTGCAATGGCTGCGCGATGGACTCGGTCTCATTTCGCGCGCCTCCGAGAGCGAGGCGTTGGCTGTTGCGGCCGACGAGGGGCAGCGGGTCTACATGGTGCCTGCCTTCACCGGTCTCGGCGCGCCTTATTGGGACCCGCAGGCGCGCGGCGCGATCTTTGGATTGACGCGCAACAGCGGGCCGGCGGAGCTGGCGCATGCGGCGCTCGAGGCGGTTGCCTATCAGACGCTGGACCTGCTTGTCGCCATGCGCAAGGATTGGGGCGAGCACCGGTTCAGGACGGTGCTCAGGGTCGATGGCGGCATGGCAAGCTCCGACTGGACCATGCAGCGCCTTGCCGACATCGTCGCCAATCCGGTCGATCGCGCCGCAGCGCAGGAGACGACGGCTCTCGGCGCGGCATGGCTTGCCGGTTCCCGCGCCGGTGTCTGGCCGCAGCGCGCCGCCTTCGCGAAAGCATGGCGCAGCGACCGACAGTTCCTGCCAACGATGCCGGATGCAGAAAGACAGGCGAAGATATCAGGATGGCGCGATGCCGTGTCGCGCACGCTTTCCCGCCCGCTCAGCCCGTGATCTTCACATCCGATCCGGCGAGCAGCGACAGGTCGCGCGCTGCCTGCTGCAGCATGACGATCGTCCCATCGATATCGGGCGCGTCGGGAGCGTTGACCAGGCCGATATAGGGACAGGTGAGGGCGGCGATCACGCGGCCGTCGGGGCCGAGGATCGGGGCGGAGAGGTTGTGGACGCCAGCGGTCTGGGCGCTCGGCATCATCTCGTAGCCACGCTTTCGGATGTCGCTCAGGCGCTCATAGAACTCCGGTCCAGGCCGTTTGGTCTTGGGGTCGCGGGCATGCTCCGCGATCATCATCTCGCGTTCCTCATCGGTGCGGAAGGCGAGAAGGACGTGGCCGGAGCCTGTTTCGAGCAGGCTCATATGCGAGCCGACGCGGATCGAAATGCCCCAGTAATTCGGCGCTTCGTGCTGGGCTATGACGACGGCCGATCCGCGGTCGAATACCACGAGATGGTTCGCCTGGCGGGTGCGCTGCGCGAGGTCGCGCATCAGCGGCATGGCGAAGGAGGCAAGGCGGCGGGCAGGGGCGTGCAGCTGGGAGAGGCCGAACAGCTTGAGCGTCAGCGTGAACCGGTCGCCCTCGAGCTTGGTGACGTATCCGCGGCGCACGAGCCGGTCGAGCATGCGGTAGAATTCGTTGGGGCTGCGGTCGAGGCGCTTGGCGATTTCCGCCTGCGTCAGCCCCTCCTCGACGCTCGCCAGAAGCTCGAGGATATCAAGCCCCTTGTCCAAGGCAGGCGCCCGGTACCGGTCGGCTTCGTCCGCGTCCATGTTGTTCTCCTGTGAATATGCCTTTACATATACAAATAAGCCCGGGCCGAAAAGCGAAAGTTCGACCGTGCTATCGACTGTGCGGGACAACTTTTCGGTTTCATGAAGCGGCTTGCTACCCAGGTCAGGCGCACATAGCATGCGGCAGATTTGCAGGATGACGCCGATGTTTCTGACGCAGGAAGAGCTTTCCCATATCATCGCCTTTCGCCGCGAGCTTCACCGCTATCCCGAGGTGTCGGGCGAAGAAGTCGAAACCGCGCGTCGGGTGCAGGAAGCCTTGCTTCTGGCAAAGCCCGATCGGATCGTGTCGAACCTTGGCGGCCATGGCGTCGCGGCGGTCTATGACGGGGCCATTCCGGGGCCGACGGTGCTCATTCGCTGCGAGCTCGATGGATTGCCGATCGAGGAGATTTCCAACGAGGATTACCGTTCGACCATCCCGGGCAAGGGCCATCTTTGCGGTCACGACGGCCATATGTCGATCCTGATGGCAGTTGCGACGGCGCTCGGGCAGAAGCGGCCGAACAAGGGGCGTGTGATATTGCTGTTCCAGCCGTCCGAGGAGAATGGCGCCGGTGCGGCAGCCGTGCTCGCCGATCCCGAGTTCGCGACGCTGAAGCCCGATATGGCGCTCTCGTTGCACAATCTTCCGGGCGTGCCCCTGGGACATGTGCTGCTGCGGGAAGGTCCCGTCAACTGCGCGTCGCGCGGGATGAAGATCGTTCTCAACGGCAAGACCTCCCATGCTTCCTGCCCGGAGGATGGCGTGGCGCCGACATTCGCGCTCGCCAACCTGCTCGGTGGGTTGACCGCGCTTGGAAGCGTGGCGCCTGTCGGTCCCGATTTCGCGCTGGTAACCGTCACCCACGCCAGGCTTGGCGAGCCAGCCTTCGGCATTAGCCCCGGAAGGGCCGAGATATGGGCGACGCTCAGGACGCTGACCGACGAACGGATGGCGGGACTGGTGCAGCGCGCCGAGATGCTGGCGCAGAGTGAGGCGGATACGGCAGGGCTTGAGATCGAGATCAGCTATGAGGATGTGTTTCATCAGTGCTTCAATTCGCCGGAGGCCGTCGATGCGCTGCGGCGGGCGCTGGATGACGAGGGCGTCAGCCACCAGAGCGACAGCCGCTTGCTGCCGATGAAGGGCTCGGAAGATTTCGGGCTGTTTCGATCCGTTGCGCCGTCGGCGATGTTCTTCCTCGGGTCCGGCGAAACGCATCCGCAATTGCACAATCCTGACTATGATTTCCCCGAGGCGTTGATCCCGATCGGGGCGGGCGTGTTCATGCGGGCGATCGCCAACATCCTCGGCTGATGCCGCAAATGTGATTGATGTCGCGAGCGCCGGCTGATGGAAATTGCCCGTGCTGGTCGTTTTTCCCTTTTCCGCCCGCCATGATGGGCCTATTTACGGTTGGGTTCGACCGACGCCCCACGCTGCATGTGCTGTTGCCGGCCGTTTGATCCAGATTTGACATTGGCAGATTGATGACAGCAGTTGAGACGGTCGAGGCGGATGGTGACGCGGGCAGCGCGCGCCGTTCGAAAATAGTGGCGCTTGTCGTCGCCGTATCCTTCTTCATGCAGATCCTTGACGGCACGATCGTCACCACCTCGCTGCCGCAGATGGCGGCAAGCTTCGGTGTCCCCACGATATCGATGAGCATCGGCATCACCGTCTACATGCTGACCATGGCGGCATTCATTCCGCTCTCAGGCTGGCTTGGTGATCGCTATGGCGCACGGCGCGTCTTCATGGCGTCGATCGGCGTGTTCACGGCTGCCTCGCTTCTCTGCGGCCTTTCCGACGGTCTCACCGAATTCGTGCTTGCCCGTGCGGTTCAGGGCGCCGGCAGCGCGCTGATGACGCCGGTGGGGCGGATCATCGTGTTGAAGAACGCACGCAAATCCGAACTGGTGCAGGCCATCGCGCTGATCACATGGCCGGCGCTGACGGCGCCCGTCATCGGGCCGCTCCTGGGCAGTGTCATCACCACCTATGCAAGTTGGCACTGGAACTTCCTGATCAACCTGCCGATCGGCATCCTCGGCATGGCGCTCGTCTGGCGTTTCGTGCCGGAGCAGCGCGAAGAGGATGCCGGAAGGCTTGACGTTCGCGGCTTTATCCTCAGCGGCGCCGGGCTGACGCTTCTTCTGGCGGCACTCGAGCTGTCGGCGAAATGGCATGGCGGCCTTGCGCCTGTGGGCGCCATGCTGGTTGCCGGTATCGTGCTGTCTTTCATGGCGTATCGGCATTTCATGCGGGTCGAAAATCCGCTGCTCGATCTGTCGTCGTTCAAGGTGCAGACCTTCGCCATCGCCACGCTGTCGGCCGGAACGGCAAGCCGTACGTCCATCAATGCGCCGCCGTTTCTGCTGCCCCTGCTGTTCCAGCTCGGCTTCGGGCTGAGCTCGATCGAGGCGGGCATCTATCTGCTGGTCTATTTCCTCGGCAATCTGAGCATGAAGACGGTGACGACGCCGTTGCTTGCGCGGTTCGGCTTCAGGACTGTGCTCTTCTTCAACGGGTTGATCGCGGCGCTGACGATTGCTGCCTGCGGCTTTCTCGTGCCGGAGACGCCGCGCGTGGTGATCTACGCCCTGCTGTTCATGACAGGCCTGTCGCGCTCCATGCAGTTTACCGCGCTGAATACGATTGCCTTCGCTGATATCACCAGCGCGCAGAGAAGCTCGGCTTCGACCTTGTCTAGCATGCTGCAGCAGGTCTCGATGCTGCTGGGTGTCGCGATTGCGGCTGCCGTTCTCAACGTGTCGGCGGCGGTCCGCGGGCTCGGCGATCCCGGGCTTGTCGATTTTCGCTGGGCTTTCGTCGTCATCGGCGCGATCGGCGTCGTGTCGTCGCTGCGGTTTCTGCAATTGCCTGACGATGCCGGCGCCGAGGTTTCGGGACACAAGCGTCAACGGTAGCTCAGGAATAGCGATCCCGGTGCGGTCGATTTCCACGTCGATGCCCAGGCTGCGACGTGATATCGAGGGCTGCGCGCCGGTTTAAGCGATTGCTTCGAGCCGCGTCGCCTTTCTGTCGCCTTTCTTTCCTATGAGAAGCAGGCGCTCGTTCTTATTATCGAACCTGGCGGGGATACCTTGCGGCTGACACGTTTTCTGCTTCAGAGCCTATTGTTTGTCTCGCTGGTCGTGGCCGGCGCTGGTTTCGTCCATGCGCAGACACTGCCACCCGCCGCGCCGGCGCAGAGCACGCAGCCTGCCGCCGAGCAGGGCGCTGCCTCGCAGAGCGCACCGGGCGATCAGGCCGCCAAGCACATGGCCAAGGCGAAGGCCGATTTCGCGGCACTTCAGGAGAGCGTAAAGCAGAGCGCCGACGACGATGACGGGCTGGTTGCGCTGGCTGGACGGGCAGACGAGCTCAATCGCGGCGTTGCCGGAATTTCTGGCGGTATCACGCCTCGTCTCGATCAGATCAAGGCACGTCTGACCGAACTTGGCGAGCCGCCGAAAGACGGTCAGCCGCCGGAGGCCGAGATCGTCGCCAACGAGCGGAATGCCTTGATGGCGGAGCGTGCGCAGCTCAACGTCGTGCAAGGCGATGCCGAAACCCTGACCGCCTCGCTCGGCCGGATGAGCAATCAGATCGCGGAAATGCGCCGCAAGCTGTTCGCCGCGACGCTGCTTCGCCGCAGCGACATTTCC
Organism: Hyphomicrobiales bacterium; assembly: GCA_900469085.1. Taxonomy (GTDB): domain Bacteria; phylum Pseudomonadota; class Alphaproteobacteria; order Rhizobiales; family Rhizobiaceae; genus Rhizobium. The sequence goes on from UBVW01000019.1 coordinate 16,705, forward strand.
GCCTCCGTGCTCGGCGATGCCGGCAACGCTTTCGTTCGGGAAGTGGGCGCATTTCAGCAGGCGCTGGCAAGCTGGCTGGGCTTCGTGCTGAAGTTCAAGGCCTTCGCCTTCGCCGCGGCGATCTTCATGTCGCTCGCAACAGCCCTGATCCTTCTATCGGGCAGCTACCGGCTCTTCGGGCACTATCTGCAGCGCAAGGAAAGCGATGAGCAGCCCTCCTATATCAGCCGGCTGTCTATCGCCTTCTGGTCGACGCTGATCAGGACGCTTTCACTCGCCACGCTCTTGGTCACGTCCTATCTCTTCCTCGATAGTTTCAACGTTCTGCGACCCGACATCGCGCCTGTGGTCGCGGCGCTGTTTTCGACGATCGGCGTCATCTACTTCGTTCGGCGCTTCACCAATGCCGTGTTCGCGCCGCGCGATCCGCAATGGCGCCTCGTCCGCCTGTCCAATCGCGGCGCAAGCTCGATCAGCGCCTGCCTGTTGGCGATGGCGATCGTGCACGCCCTCGATTTCTTCTTCGGCAGCATCAGCGAATCCATGGGCTCGCCGCTGGTGCTCACCGTCGTCCGCAGCTGGATCGCGGCGCTGATCATCGGCCTGATCCTGATTGCGGCATCGTTCGGGCGACCGATGATGGCGAAGAGCCGTGATCCCGATGCGCCCGGCCGGCATTGGCCCAAGGGGCTGGCGATCGTGCTGCGCGTACTCGGCGGCGGCCTGATCTTCGCGGCGCTGACCGGGTATGTCGGTCTTGCGCGCTTCATCGCCTCGCAGCTGATCTTTACCGGCGCGATCGGCGTCACGACCTATATCGGTTTGCTCTCGGGCAAGGCGATTTCACGAACGGAGACCTTCGGGGATACGCGGCCTGGCCAATATCTGGCGACGCGCTTCAAGCTTGGTCCTGTCGTTATCGATCAGGTCGGGCTGCTCGTCGGCTTCTGCATCTATGGCGTGGCGCTGGCAACCGGTATTCCGCTGATCCTGCTGCTGTGGGGCTTCCATGTGCAGGACCTGCAGCTGATCGCCTACCGCCTGTTCACCGAGGTCCGGCTCGGCGGCATCAGCATATCGCTGGTTGGGATACTCACCGGCATCCTTTTGTTTGCCGGCTGCTATCTCCTGACGCGTTGGGTGCAGCGCTGGCTCGACAACAATGTCATGGCCCGCAGCCATGTCGATCTTGGCGTGCGCAATTCGGTCAAGACCGGCATCGGCTATCTCGGTGTCGGCGTCGCGGCGCTGATCGGTGTGTCTGCCGCCGGTATCGATCTGTCGAGCTTCGCGCTCGTTGCCTCGGCATTGTCGGTCGGTATCGGTTTCGGCTTGCAGAATATCGTGTCGAACTTCGTGTCCGGCCTGATCCTGCTCGTCGAGCGGCCGTTCAAGGTCGGGGACCACGTGGTTTCAGGCACGGCGGAGGGTATCGTCAAACGCATCTCGGTGCGCGCCACCGAGATCGAGACCTTCCGCAAGCAGTCGATCATCGTGCCGAACTCGGAACTGATCAACGCCAATGTCGGCAACTGGACCCATCGCAACAAGATGGGACGTTCGGAGATTCCAGTTTCGGTGAGCTATGATTCCGATCCGCAGAAGGTGATGGATATCCTGCTCGAGCTGGTGAATGCCGTGCCGCTGGTGCTGCGCAATCCCGAGCCGCATGTCGAGTTCCTCCGCTTCGGCCCCTATTCGCTGGATTTCGAGCTGCGCTTCATGCTCGGCGACATGGGCGACGGGTTGAAGGTGCGCAACGATCTCAGGATCGCGATCCTCAAGCGCTTCCGCCAGGAGGCGATCGAGATCCCGCTGCCGCAGAGCGACGTGGTGTTCCACCGTCAGCCGGATACGGTCACGCCCGATGCGGAGATCCTGGCGCCGGAACCGGCAGTGGAAGAGGCTCCAGGCGACGCCAAGGTCGACGAGGACGATGGCCGCGTTCGCCGGCTGCGCGGAAAAACGGCGGACGGTTAAGCCGTCTTCCGGCTGGTCACTAGGTGATAGAATAGCGCCCGGCGAACTGTCCTTTAATCATGTTGCGAAGAAAGCCTCGGCGGCGTGTTCTTGCGGTGTTTTGTGCCGCAAGTAAGCTTTCCGTTTAATACTTAATCAAACCGCCCCATGTACCGATTTGACGCAGGGAGACCGATTTCATTTTGGGGTTTTGACATGGCGTTTTTGGGGATTTCCGGAATGCAGTATTCCGGCGACACATTTAATGATGTTCGTATTGTTCTGGCGGAGGATTCGAACGTCTTTACGTCGATGATCAGCACGCGCTTGAAGGAACTCTTCAACATCGACGTGGAGATCTGCCGGAATTTCGAAGATCTTCAGCTTTGCTACGACAAGTCGTCCCAGGAAATCACGCTCGCTATCTCCAACATCAATCTGCCGGGCGCCGAGAACGGCGAGGCGCTCGAGTATCTCGTCGATCTCAGCATTCCGACCATCGTCTTCACCGGCACGTTCCATGAAGGCATGCGCGACAAGCTGCTGTCGAAGGATATCGTCGACTACATCCTCAAGGACAATGTCTTCGCCGTCGATCTGCTGGCCGAATCCATTTGCCGCTTCCTGACCAACCATCGCCATCACGTGCTGATCGTGGACGACAGCGCCACGGCGCGGGCGCTGCTTTCGAGCCGGTTGAAGCGCTATAATTTCCGTGTGAGCACGGCCGATAGCGGCGCCAAGGCGCTCGAGATTCTCAAGGCCAATCGCGACATCGGGCTGATGATCACAGACTACAACATGCCTGATATCGACGGCTTCGAACTGACCCGCCGCATCCGCGGCAGCATCGGTTCGCACCAGTTGCGGATCATCGGCGTATCCTCGTCGTCCAACCGCCTGCTCTCGGCGCGGTTCCTCAAGGCCGGCGGCAACGACTTCATGCTGCGGCCGTTCATCGACGAGGAGTTCTATTGCCGCGTCAACCAGAACCTCGATACGCTGCTGCAGATCCAGTCGATGCAGCCCATGCGCAAGAGCGCCTGACGCGGCATTTCGTGGACCGCCTATAAGAGAGAACCCGAAGCGCCTGGTGCGTTTCGGGTTCTTTTCGTTTTGGCTTTTACTCTCCCGCTCAGGCCGCGATGGCCTGGCGCGCGGTCGCCATCGTCATCTTCCGCTCTGCGCGCTCCTGCTGCGGCGAGCGGTGGTAGAGTTCGCGATAACACTTGGAGAAGTGCGACGCGGAGACGAAGCCACAGGCGACGGCGACTTCGACCACCGGCATCGACGATTGCACCAGCAGGTGACGGGCGCGATCGAGCCTGATTTCGAGATAGTAGCGGGCGGGAGAGCGGCCCATTTCCTGGCGGAACAGACGCTCGATCTGGCGGCGCGACAGGCCGGCGCCGTCGGCGATCTCCAGAAGCGACAGCGGCTCGGCGAGATTGCCTTCCATCAGCTCGATGATCGACAGAACCTTGCCGTTCTGGACGCCAAGACGGGCGCGCAGCGGCAGGCGCTGACGGTCATGCGGGCTGCGGACACGATCGGTCAGGTGCTGCTCGCAGACGCGGTTGACCAGCGTCTCGCCGAAATCCTCGCCGATGAGGTTCAGCATCATGTCGAGCGAGGCGGTGCCGCCGGCGCAGGTGTAGAGATTGCTGTCCACTTCGTAGAGATCGGCATAGACCTCCGCCTGCGGGAAGGCTTCGGAGAAGCCCGGCAGGTTTTCCCAGTGGATCGCGCAGCGCTTGCCATTCAGGAGACCAGCCTGGGCAAGCACATGCGCGCCCGTACAGAGGCTGCCGACGGCGACGCTGCGATTGTAGGATTCGCGCAACCACGCATTGACCGATTTGTTGTTGAATTCCTCGACGTCGATGCCGGAACAGACCAGCACCATGCTCGGGCGGTTTTCGCCACCGAGATTGCGACGCTCGTCTGCCAGCGACGTATTGGCCTCGACGCCGATGCCGCAGGAGGAATAGACCTTTTCGCCATCCACCGAGGTCAGGCGCCAGGTATAGGCCTGGTAACCCAGCATGCGGTTGGCGATGCGCAGCGTATCGATCGCGGCCGAAAAGGGCAGCATCGTAAACTGCGGTACCATGAAGAAGACGATAGAGCGTTTCTTATGCGACATCTTGCTCATGTGAGAAATCCATGATGGAGGGCCAATGCGCTATTGGTGCTTGGATTGCGCCGCTTAGATATTCAGAAAGCGACATTCTCATGGAAAAATGCGGCCGCAAAGAGCAAAATTGCGACATTGCTTAAATTGACGTTGGTCAATTGGCTTTTGACAAGAACAAATGTTCGCCAAAAGTCGGTTTGGAAATACATGTTCCTGATATTCAAGATTAAATCACGAAGGGCCTAAAACGACGAAAGCGGCGCTGCAGGGAAGCAGGCGCCGCTCTCATGCGGGGAGGTATGTCGCATCCATTACATCGCCTTGTGGTCGTCTACATTATCCGCCGACGGCCAACCGAAATCCTTGCGCATGTCGATCGGCATGGCTTCGATTTCGCGCGCGGCCTGCCACTGATGCCATGCACGGGCAACCTTGCGGGCATAGGCCGACAGGGAGTGGTCATGGTGAGTGACATGGGAAAGCTTGCTGTCTCTGAAGGTGATCGTGGTCATGTCGAAGGTCCTTTCTCGTGTCGACCGACGTCTCTCGGTTGTGAATTCGTTGTTACTGATATGGCCCTTTGCGGCCCATCAATCAAACGAATAGAGTTTATGGCTATCATCAACGATTTTGAACGATTGGCCGATCATGTGGGCCGATCATCTGGATTGGGCAGCCGATTGTCGAAAACAGGAAACCATGACGCAACAAGCCACCAGAAATGACGCAGACCATAGAAAGTTTGACGCAGACGAGTCAGGCTTCTTGTAGAGGCGCTGCTACATTTAATAGTTAGTAAATCAGCGTCTCCGATCAATAGGCGCTGCCAATTCAAAGGCAGGTCGGCGAACCATCCTGTAAGCTTCAGAATTCTTGACGCACGCCTTCAAGCGTATCATGTGTCGAAAGGTCGCTTAAGCTCCAAGGTCGGTAGTCTCGTGGATGCTGCAGTGGCCCGTCCTGACGGCGACGCTGGTCTCGTGTGCATCGTGAACCGGTGATGGGTAGCGGGGGACCTCGGCCCGTAGGTTCCGTCTGCCCTGGCTAGAACTGCATCGGCCTGTCTGGGTTTCTCCTGAAACGCCGTTGGCGCTCTTACTGGATGTCGGGGTCGCTCGATATTTAGTAGACCGCAGCGGGGAACTGCTCCCCACGTCGAACAGCAGCCTTGTCTCGGGACGTTCTGCTAGGTCCAGGATAAAAGCAGGGTGGAGCTGTCGAACTCGCGGCTGGTCAGTCGTCACGAAATTCGACTCCCCTGAGCGAACCGCTAGGGTATTCGCGCCATTATCAAGATGCTCATAGCCCTTCTGCTCTGATGAGTGCAAAAAGACCAGTTCAACTTAAAGAGGAAATAGACAAAACTCGATGTCGTTCTTCGTAGCAGCTGAAACTTACGCTTCTCAATTTAAAGCTGTCTCAGCGAGGCGATGATCCTTTGACGTGGAGTCGCAGCTGATTTGGGTTCATGCGCAAATGAAGGCGAGGGAATGTCAACATTGAGGCGCTTTAGCTGGAAGCTGATGTCAACATTTGAGCGGCATTGACTTCAAGAAGCCAACAAGGAATTGGTAGGATTTCCTTTAAATCAGCACCAGGCAATCAAAGGAAAAGTTCAAGGAAATAGGTCTGATTAAATTCGATCCTATTTAGTTTATTTCCTTTTGAGACAGGCTGTGAATCTTGGAATTCCTTAGTCTCACTCGCTTTTAAAAAATTGAGAATTCTCGTTTGAGGCCGAACGTCTTACTGCGTTTTTCCCTTTGGTGCCTTGTAGCGCTTCTCGTTCCCGTATCCTTCGGGAATTGGGCGGCCTGCGATCCAATATCCCTTGTTCTTGTATTCAAATTCTTCGGCTGCCCACAAAATCTGGGCTATGGCCTTTGCAGGTCTAACGGCGTCGACCTCCAATCCCATTTTCGTCAGGCCTTCAAATAATTCCGCCCTTCCAAGAGGTCGCCCCGCAGATGAGATAAGCTCCATCGCGTAATGTCTTACTTTCCAGGCGTTGCTGCCTTTACGTTCTCGCTGTCGAGTTAGGATCGCCCCTGTCCTTACCGGCCGCATCTTAACGTCAAGATTGGTGAGCTTCTGTCGAGCTTCCTGCAGCTCCTTGGCGACCCGCTCATGGTCATGGGCTCGCTCCATGAGCATTTGTGCTTCCCTCTTCATATTCTGAGCGGACGTCAAGTGCCCGGCGATCTCTCGGTCGATTGATGCCAATGTCTCGGTTAGCGAGCGGCCTACCGGCGTTTTTGCAGTTAGTGCTTCGGTCAACTTGGGTCTCTTTTCAAGTTTAAAGAATCGCATTAGTTGTTATTGCGTCGATGTCAAAACCAACAGAGAAGCAGCAATAACTTAATCACGTAAACTACCAGTATCTAAATCATCTGTCACCCGAGCCAAGCTTCGATTTGGCGCGGAGGGAATTCTTATTGCCCTTTTTCCAAAGGAGAAACGCTTGGACCATATCAAAATGCGTGCTCGTATAGTGGTGGCGGACGATCAGGGCCCCATTCGGCGATCAATCGACGGCAGAAAGACGCGGCCGTCGGGCTTTGTTGTCGTGGGCAAGGGAGGTTTTCGTGCCCAGCCCTGGGACTCGCGGTCTTGTGAAAGACCTGCGATACAACTCTCGGCTTTATCTCCTAGAGTTGTATGGTTGATGGCTCAGCCGCATCGTCTTGAGATGCTTCTGCCAGATAAGCCAACGATGAAATACATTCCTGATTTGATGCTGAAGGTTCATCCATCGTTCTTGCGGGACTTGCTGAACAAGATGGCTTTCAGTCGCGCAGCGGCGGTGTCATCGACGGATGTCATCTCGATGGATGACGCCGCGTCCGTGATTTTGGAGATCAAAAACGATAAAGACCCGCGCGACAACGACGCGCAGTATAAGAAAAAGCTTAAATACGCCAAAGCTGTCTACAAGCAAATGGGCATTGCATTCCTCACGATCCGCAGGAAGAAGAATCTCGTTGCGAAGAAACATCTGGATATGGCGCGAATTATCCTAGTGGACGAGCTGACAACTCTCTCCAAGTCCGACTATGCAAAGTGCATCGAAGCCTTCTCCAGCAAAGACGTCCTGACCTATCAGCAGCTCGCACATGTCTTGGGGCCGAAACCAGCAGGTGAAGCCAAGCTACATGCGCTGCACTGCCAACATTTCGTATCAATCGATCTCACCGCTGGTCTCCGCCCCCAAAACGAAGTGCGTCTTGTGGAGGGGATCAGATGATTTTGGACGTTTTTACCGGTGACCGCTTCATGCTTTTTCTCGACACGCTGGCTGGCGAGTTCGAGGCGACAGTGGAAGGGGATGATAAACCGATCACTCTTCGAGATGTCATCGACGATAAGACTATCGAGATGGAGCGCATCGATTTTGCGCTAGGCCAATCTCTCGGGGATATAATCCGGATGACCAGAGACGGTATGGAGCTAGCGCTCACCGACACCATGGACCTGCTTGGATTTCATAAGCCGGAGGGCGCGAAAGTGACTCTGCGGGAGTTGAAGGATTGGGAGACGCTCAACAAGAAGATCGTTAGAGCTGCTACCAAGGTCTTTTACATACGGCGGTTCAAGAAGGCTACCAAGCGCCCCGGAACAGGCTACCTCAGCATGAAGAGTTGGATCAATACCCAATATCCCGATGCACTGAAGGAGGGCCTTGGAGACTGGAAGCCTACCCCCAGCACAGTTACTAGGGCGTACGACAAGTCTCCTCAAGCTTCACTTCTCGCGCTTATCTCGCAAACCGGGAAGCACAAGAACCGCAAGAAATGGCCGAAATGGGTTTACGAACTTGGCTATAAGATGGCTCGGCGCTACTGGACCAATGCTGATCGCCGTGTGATCGACGCGATAGAATGGTTCGATGGCCAATATTTTGACTTGTGCAAGGAGAACGTCAATCTAGGTGAAGAAGAGGTCAAGCCGCCCTCGGATGGGACTTTAGCGAACTGGATACATGCAACGCGATCTCATGCGACGGTCGCCCTAAAGTACGGAACGCGAACGGCTCATAGGCAACTTGGAGGACGCGGCCAGAGCATTGTGGCCCTCCGCCCTTTAGAATGGGTAGTAGTTGACCACACCGAGGCCCCGATTTGGCTCCGGATATACAGCGATTTGGTCGATGAGGATGGCAATCGCAGGGTGTTGGCCATTAAGCGCCCTTGGTTCGTGACGGCCCTCGATCTCTACAGCCGCTTGAGCTTGGCTTCTTTTCTTAGCTTTGACCCGCCAAGCACCGGCACGGTCATGGAATGCCTCAAGCGCGTCATTACGCCGAAGAAAGACCTTATCGACCGCTTCGGCGACGCCAAGGGCGCGACCGACGGCTTTGGATTCATGACAGGCATAATATTAGACAACGCGCTTGAGAATATCATGGTGAGCATGCAGATGGCCTTGGAAGCGTTAGGCATCGACGTCGAATACTCGCCCAAGAAGACGCCGGAGCACAAAGCTTGGATCGAGCGATACATGAACACGGTGTGCGAAATGTTTCGCAACTTGCCGGGTGGCATTCCGCTCGAAATCTCGGACCACGATCCTGATCCGAGAGATTTCGCCACGTTGACGCTGGAGGACGCGTCTCGGTTGTTGGATCACCGGGTGGTCACGCGTTATCACCTCAATGTTCATGACGGCATCGGCATGCCTCCGGCGCTGAAGTTCAGTATCGGTCTCAAAGAGTTCAATCGGCCGACCGTTGACGATGCCCGTACAATGTATGCTCTCATGGGACGATACAAGAAGGCCTCGCTGACGGGAGAGGGGGTTCGGATCGACGGCCAGACGTTCTCTGATCCCGATATGGTTAGCCTGTTAATGGATCATTGCGCACGGCTCTCGCGCGGGGCCCGCCGACGCGGGAAAGATCAGACCTTCACCTTCGACGTCCACACCTTTCGCAATCCTGCGGACTGCTCGCACATCTACGTTGTCGATCTTTTCACGAGACAAGCCATCCGCCTGCCAAACAAGGATGCTGTCCTTGCGGAAGGGAAAGTGTCTTGGGCTTGGGCGAAGGCTGCGAAGAAAAAACAAGGTGAGCTTCTCGAAGATTTCCATTCGAGGGAGGAGCGAGCAGCCTACAATCGCGATTTCCAAATCGAGCTTGAGGATATCCTTGCTGAACAGAACCATCGGGACGGTAAAGTCACTGCTCGGTTGGTAGAGGGCGGTCGAAATGCGATCAAGGATGATTCTCAACCTGACCAAGACATCCCTGAAAACTTGATCATAGAGATCGAGCAGACCGAAACCCGCGCCTCGATCTCCGGGATGAAGGGTGGGAGCATCAAAAGGGATGCTGCGTTCGCACACCGCGATGAAACCTGGGAGCCGCCACCTGGGAGGAGATCGGGTAAAGGCCGTCCAAAGAGCAAGCAGGGCACAACGACGAAGACAATTGACGGCGTCTCCACGCGCATCGTGCCGCCGCGCCAACTGCCTCCCAAGCCGATTATCGATCTTGAGTCAAGCGAAGCTCGGCTCGATCAGCTCGAACGTCTATCCAGAATTGAAATGGAGAACCGCGATGACTGCTAACTACGGCGACATCAGCTTCGAATTCCGCAGAATGAGAATTTTCCACCCGCTGCTGAAGGGCGTCCACAAGGAACTCGACAGGCTGAGGTCCCTTCGGCGCAAGATGATATCAGCGGGGATCGATGTTGAAGCGACTTGTCTTGGGCTCTTTGCCGAGTCCCAGGCTGGGAAAACCACGACCATAATGGCCTACCTGGAGAATCAGGTCGTCGACTATTGCTATGAGACGGAGCTTTTCAGCCGATCTCTATCGCGGCAAGAGGTGCTGAAAGCACAGCGGGTGGTGATGTATGTTTCACTGACGGGATCATCACTTAAGTCTTTCTACGGTGACATTCTGACCGCGTTCAATGATCCGAAGCCAGATGGGCGCGACATCAAGGATTTGCGGCACCGCTGCTATAATTACATACGCCGCTTCAAGACCGAGTTGCTCATTTTCGACGAAACACAACACCTTCGAATAGGGTCAGCCGTTTCCACCGCGAGGCTACAGGCCAGTCAGGTTCACGATTCGCTAAAAGACTTCCTGCTTTCAGGCTTCCCTGTTGCCTTTGTTGGCACTGAGAAAGCGGAAAAGCGGATCATGAACGAGCGGCAGATCGGGTTCCGAGGGATCGGAAGGATGCCCTATCGAAAGCTGATTTACAGGGATGCAGTAGATCGGCAGATATTTGAAGATTTCTGCGGGCTTATGGGGCTGAAACTGGCAGAACACGGTCTGTTTCCTAAGCGCAGCAACTTTCTTGCCGGGGACATTATCCCATGCCTTTTCGAGTCCGTCGACGGCTATCTCGGTCGATTATGCCGTTTGCTTGAGGCAGCTGCTGTTCGAGCCTTCGACGAGGGGGCGGAATGTGTCGAGCGCCGACACCTGCTCCTCGGGTGTGATGATTTCAGCATCGCCAATGGCCTTGTGACGCAAAACCCCTTCGCTGAGCAGGATGCCAGAAATGCTGCTTAAAACCGACTTCCATCACAACAGCCTTGGCGCTGAGGGTCCACAAATCCCGCTCCCCATCCAGGCTGGTCACCATCCTGTCGAAGGGCCGCGCGAATTGATTTTCCGCGCGGCCGCAGAAAATGGGTTCCGCAGGACGAAGGATGTTCTGGAATTTTCAGGTTTCGGACGGAACCGGATGCTCTCAGGCGTCCAATCTATTGATCATATTGGCAATCTTGCCAAGTTTAAATCAGTCCTGGGTACGCCGAACGACTTTGGGAGTGCTAACGTTGGTGGGACCATGCCCATTGAAAGCAGTCGTGACTGGGTGAACTTCATGGGAGCAGCCGTGCGGCGTTCGTTCCTGAGTAGGTGGCGCAGAGTCTCACCGCGAAGGCTTCGCCAAGCTCCGGTCCTGCACGCGGTGTGGGCGCTCAAGCCCTTCGGCTTTGATGTTTTCACTAGAGAAACGCTAATTTCGGCGTGTCCAAGGTGCGATGCCAAGCTGTGCTGGAATTGGGCAGAGGATGTGACACTTTGTGGTGCATGCGCAATACGTGGAGAGACATCCGACATGCGCGACTTTTGCCAGCCGCTCGTGGAATTTGAGGACGAAAAGGGCGTCCATTTTGTCGCCGACCAGATTGATCCTGAGACGATGGAACGACGATCCATGTACGGTTTGCACACCGATCTAGAGGCTTCATCGCGCGGGCAGCTCTTCCAGCTGGCGGTCAAGACGGCCGCCGCGATATCGGGGTGCGATCCTGGAGAAAGCATTCCGGTCAGGGCAATTGAAAGGGCAGGGCGAGCCATTCTCCATTGGCCTGAAGGCTTTGAAGCATTGTTCGACGAGAACGTTTCAGCTGAGGGAGCCGGTCGGTTAGACGTGGGTAGTCGTCCCTTGAGCCGATTAACCGCTGACCGCACACTTGACCGCTCGCTTCGCCTGAAGATCAGCGATCTGGCCGCTCAGCGAAGGAGGCGGGAGGTTTTCAACATGAGAAGTTTGGCTCCCGCCGAGACCAACATGTCGCCGCGCGGGCCACGAAGCGAGATCGTCAAGCTGGAAGCGAGTCTACGACTCGCGGTGCCCCGGGCACTTCAACGGATAACGGCACAGCAGGATGACGCGCAAACAATCGCTGCCATCATGAGAGATATCAAGCGTTGTCGCACAACCGCCGCCAGTCTTGGACTTCCGCCGTTCGAGCTTTTGGAGCTTTACGAGAAAGGGATGCTTCCGGAGCTACAATCGGACATCGGGCACCTCGCGGGACCGCCTGTCGAAAATGCTGGAACGCTTCAAATCCTGCTGAACGCAAAGTCGGGCCAACACTCAGGAATACCACTTGTGAGGGCTGCCTCTCTGCTACGGGGCCGCAACGATGTCCCATGGGCGGACGTGTTGGCAGCGATTGCTACTGGGGCCGTCAGGGCGGTGCGAGGGCAACGCAAAGGACAAGGCATTCTTGGCGAGCTTTGGACCAGTGACTGGGACAAGCTGAGAGAGGTGGTCTCGTCGAGGTATCGTTCGCCGTTCCTGTACACCGCAGTGACACACCAGGAAGCAGCCCAAACTATGGGCATTGGCGCGAAAGTCGTCTCAGATGCTGTTCAGCGTGAGGTGTTGCCGAAGGTTCTGTCGTTGGCCGACATCACCAAGATCAGGGCGTTCTGGATGTTCAGCTTTGAGGTCAAAGACCTTTTCAGGATGAACCTGCTCGGAGTTTCAGCCACCTTCCGGGCGCTTCACAAGACTCGGTTCGAGCGAGTTTTGACCAGCAGTTTCTCGCTCTGGAGGCGGTCCGATATCTACTCCTTTCTTGCGCAGAGAGTGACGCGACCGCAGCTGCCCAGCACCGCGATGGTGCTGTGAAACAAACCGCGAGCCAGCAGACTAGCGAGGAACCAGCATGCCGTTTCAATATCGCAACGAACTAGAGGGCCGACCATTCGCACTTCCGGTCGCGCCCCTTCCCGGAGAAGGGTTATCCGATCTCCTTTTACGTGCCTGTCATGAAAATGGCTTCACGAAGGTTTTCAAGATAGCCAATCTTTGGGGCGGCAACATCCAGGGTCCTGGCGTTTCGCCTTGGGTAATAGCCCACTCCCCACCTAGTCCAAGCCTGATTGCCCGTGTATTGGGTTGCGACGTTGACGCCATCGAGGCCATCTCGATGAAAAAGACCGGCCCGCTCATAGACTTCTTCGGGCGAACTGTCAGGCAGCGAAACCTCTCACGCGAACGACGTGTTTCCCCGACTGGCTTGAAACGAGCGGGCCAACAAAAGGCCATCTGGCAACTCATACCTTTTGGTTTTGACCCGCTTACGCTAGAGAAATTGCTAGACAAGTGCCCGGTTTGCGAAAAGAAGTTGGGCTGGAAGATTACGCTTGGCATATGTCACTGTGAGCATTGTGTCGATCCCAACAATTCTTTCGCCAGCTTAACTGACCTGCGTGATTTTCCTCAGCCGAGGATGGAGGTCGCCGACAGACGTGGTCTTCGGTTTCTTACAAATCTTATCGATCCGGAGGTCAGGTGTAGAGAAATCGAAGGGCTTCACGCAGATTTCCAAGCCGTCAATCGAGGCGAGATTTTCGAACTGGGAGTAGAAATCGGGCGCTTGATTGACCAGCAAAACGCTCCACCGGAGGATGCCAGACCCCACTGGGTGGGTGAGATAACGCCGGATTCACTTGCCATAGCCGGTAGCGCATTGATGCGGTGGCCGACCGGACTCTTCGAAGTTGGCGAACGCTTGCGCCACCACTGGTTCTTCCGACGCAAGCCCGGCGGAAAATTGTGGCACCCCCTCCGGCAGGCAATTCAAAACAAAGCCTTCGGATCAGAGATTACCGTTCTGGTTGCCGACGTGCTGAAGGGCTCTTTCGCTACTAGCTTGACGACGCCCGGTGTCCAAAGGACGGCGCGGGGCAGGGTCAAGGCATCCGAGCTTATCAAGATAGCGAAGATGAGTAGCGCCGTCATGAGCCAGTCGCTGACAACCGGCTTACCGGTTCCGACTCTAGTGGCATGCTATTCTTCAAAGAAGTTTGTATGCCCTGATCCATACTTTTCCAGCTTGAGAAAGAACGGCAGACTTTTAGAGGAGGTTTTCGAAGCGATACCTCTGGTGGCTTCTAACGAGAGCAAGCATCTGCTTCGTGATGTGGTGTCTGTCTTTTTTCGCGGGAAAGGTGACCCTTGGCCAGAGATTCTCTGCGCTTTGTCTGAGGGTCGCATGACTGCCACCAGAGTGACGAGCGCCGGATCGTTCGTTGATCAGATTCATGTGGGCGAAATAGGCCCTTGGGAAAACTATCTCTCCGAGCTGATCCCCAGTCGGCTTGGTGAGAAGATTAAGCTCACTGTTGCTGAAGCTTCGTTTTACGCGGGTTTGTGTGAAAGGGTGCTAAATCAAGCTATGCTTTGCGGATACCTTGGCCGCGAGTTGACGCTGGCTAGCACACAGACGTTCTCGCGCCGATACATATCGATAAAAGAGATTCTACTCAAAGCGGCTTTCAGCGGAAGCTTATTGAATTATAAATCAGAAGGCCTGGGTTTGAACCTGGCTGGTATATGCTCCCTTCATCCCCAAATTCACCTCAGGCATCGGGGTCAGGTAGAGCAATATTACAGAACTAGAACAATGCCTGCCTTGGACCTAAATGACGAGAGGGTCCTGGCGTTGTGTTCCCACATTCGTCGGGTAGGCGTGGAACTCACCGAAAGACATGCCCGGGTCGCGCTCTACGCCACACTGGGGTGGAAGAGCTGCGAAATTGGCGACCGATTGGGTGTCTCTGAGTTCAGCGTGAAGAACACTTTGATGGTAATCTACAAGCGCTGCGGTGTCCGCTCACGTTCGCAGCTTGCGAACATGATTTCCCGACATGCGCGGTTTCAGTCAGTAAAGGAGACACCCCGCTGACGCAACGAGGCCAATGACTATGGCGGAGTCGACGGGATCGCTCAATAAGCATATCATCGGGAAGTCTGCGCAGGCGGGAGGGCCAAATGTGGGCAAAAGTGCACTGCTTGCAGTTATCATCGCTCCAGCGGCAACGAGCGCCGCAGAGCGCTCTCCGTTTCACACATCTAGTTGCCGACCTTGTCGTCCACTGCAACTGCTCCATCTAGCCGTGGAACAATCTCCCGCAAATATCGTTCGGCGGCGAAACGGGTTCTCGGTTCATGATGGTTGGTGGCAAAATTGCTCGCCTTTTGCTGGCAGTAATGATCGGTCTAGCAGCCGTCTGGATGTCTGCGCCTTCTGCAAGGGCAAGCAGTGCCTCGTCTCATTGCATCACGCCGGATGCTGCACATAGCCATGACAAAACACCACACCCGACGTTCTGCTGTCAGGACATGCACTGCTGTCCTCTTCTTCCATCAATCCTTGGTTCCACGATACCGCCATTCGATCCGATGGCGCATGAAGAGCGGATAACTTCGGCAGGGCCGCTCCTGTTGATAAGGTCAATTGATCCGCCACCTAAGGCCACCGACGCCTGAAGTGTCGAGGAATCTTTTCAACGGAGAATGATGGAATGAAAACCAATCTTGTATTGGCGGCTTGTGCCGCAACGACCGCGCTTCTCCTTAACGCGGTGCCGGTATTCGCACAGGAAACGGCCTATCCGGAGAAGTGCAAATCGGCCGATATGGCGAAAATGGACATATCTTCCGGTGGTGACATGCAGATGGGAGAAATGACCGACTATCAGAAAGAGTCGATGGACGGCATGAAGTCCATGAATACGAACATGATGCAGGGCATGATGAAGAAGGATGCCGACGTATCTTTCATTTGCGGCATGATCGCCCACCACATGGGCGCTATCAGCATGTCTGAAGTCGAGCTGAAGCACGGCGACAATGCCCAAGCAAAAGAGATGGCGCAGAAGGTGATTGATGCGCAAAAAAAGGAAATTACCGAGATGACCAAGTGGCTCGACAAGGAAGCAAAGTAGGAGGTTCCAATGCATCATCAGTCTGAAGAAATGAAGCGCTGTATCGAAAACTGCCTCGCGTGCTACCAGGAGTGCCTGTCGATGGCGATGTCGCATTGCCTTGAGATGGGTGGAGAACACACCAAGCCCGACCACTTCCGGCTTATGATGGCGTGCGCCGAGATGTGCCGGACCTCCGCACATTTCATGCTCATTGGCACTGACCATCACAAGCATACCTGCCGCGAATGCGCTGAAATCTGCCGCCAGTGCGCAGCTGATTGCGAACGCGTCGGCGACATGGAAAGCTGTGTCGACGCTTGCCGTAAGTGCGCAGAAAGCTGCGAGCAGATGGCCGCCTGAAATGAGGGGGGGGCGGCCTTCCAGCCGCCCCGATTTTACCACCGGAATCAGGCGGCAAAAGCCGCTTCGAGGTCACCGATCTCTGCCCATTGAATCGCTCCTTCCGGCAGGGGCTCATTGTGATCCACCAGTCCCTTCAACAGCGCCGTGATCACTTTCCGGCGGCCCTCATCATTCTCCAGGCTCTGCACTGCAGTGTAAGGCTTTTCGCCCGTGAGAGCGGTATCAAAGAATGCGGCCTCGAAGTGAACCTTGGAAGCTACAAGCCGAACGGTCTTTGCATCCAGCTGTTTCTGCACGGCAGCGAGGATATTGTTGTTTGTCGTCCAGGCTGGATTGACGATTTCCTCTTTTTCGCCGGTCTTTTGGTTTCTCCGCATCGTCTTAGGCGTGTCGGTATCGTGCAGGATGGAGTAGCTCGCGCCGAACTGATTTAGGATTTTCGCCAAGGAGGCAATCGTGGCCTTTCCGCGTGCCCTGATGACATGAGCTTTCGGAAAACTCTTGTCTGTCTCCATGATCATCCGGAACGCAGAATACTCGGTGTCCCCCTCCACGAGGATCACCCGTCCGCCGAAGAAGAACTCTGCCACGTAAGGGTCATATATATTCAGAAGCTTCAGGTTTGCTCGGTCGCTCTTGTCGAGCTGCGCATTCTCGGGGCGATAGAGGGTTGTACCCACGATCTCTCCTTTATCCCTCCGCTCGACCCGGACAATCGAGGTGTTGTCGCGAGAAAGGTCGATAAAAACCGGCGAGTGCGTGGTGATCATGACCTGCCAGCCGTCCTTCGATGCCAAGTCGTACAGCACCTTGCAAGCATCTCTGATCGCGCTTGGATGCAGGCAAAGTTCCGGTTCGTCGATCAATAGGACGTTCGCGCGTTTCTGGTCTGGGGCGCTGTCTTTCAGAAGCTTGAGGGTCGCCCAGAGCATTGTCCGCCGAGCACCGCTGCCCTGGGATTCGAGGTCCGACATATGGCCGTCCTTGTGACCCATCGTAAGCCTTCCGCCTTCCGGGAAAAGCTTCAGCGAGGAATCCGAGGCATCAGTTGATTGGATGTATTCGACCGCATGGTCGATGAAGATCGACGAGACAATCTCATTCAACATTTTTTCCGCTTCTTCGATCTTCCCCTTGTTGTGATCGACGGCGAGCTTCTGGAATTCCGTGACATCAGCAAGCAGCTTATCGTAGAGGTTGACGCCGTCCTTGCTTAGCTGCCGTGCTGATCCAATGATCGCCTTGCTAAGCAGATCATGTATCTGCTTAGCCTGTGCTTCCGGTGGGTCAAACGCTCTGAC
Organism: Hyphomicrobiales bacterium; assembly: GCA_900469085.1. Lineage (GTDB taxonomy): Bacteria > Pseudomonadota > Alphaproteobacteria > Rhizobiales > Rhizobiaceae > Rhizobium. The sequence continues at coordinate 33,941 of UBVW01000019.1, forward strand.
GGGATGAACGGCCGGGCGACGAGCATTTGCAACGTTCGCCCAACCCCAGGGCTTTTTGTCATCCCACGCTTGTTTGTCGACGTTCCAACCGAAACGAGTGCCTTTTCCGGCGGCTGTCCAGACCCATTTTTCCTTAACGTATTTACGGCTACCCTCTGCGGCAGGATTGCCTTGAAGGTCCCCGATCCAATGCTGTCCCGGATCACCGTCGACCACCTCTGTCACAAGTTCGATCTCCGTCGGCGCATCCGCAGTAGAGACGCCATTTGGGAAATCTTCTTGCTTGAGTTTTCCTGGAGTAGAACCCTCGCTCACCGCGATCTCGTAGGCTCGCAGGATCGAGCTTTTGCCGGAATTGTTCGGACCAACAAGAACAACAATATCGTCAAGATCGACTTTAACCGGCTCATCTCCGATGCATCTGAAATTTCGCACCGATAGGGACCGCAATTTTCCCCGCTCGACTTCTTGCGCCTCAGCCATTTATGCCTCCAGTTGATTCCTTGCGTTAAAATATCAACCAAAGAGGGTGATGCGCAACGCCCTTCGTGGGCAGCCCCGTCACGTCAGGTATTGCCGCAAACAATCCGCCAGTTTTCCAGAGGCCCAGTTGCCTCGGGTCTATGCCGTGATAGTACGATTGAATACCCCACTAGCTTATAGGGACGCGGTGGTGAACCGCCATGTCGAGCTTCCCATTGTGGTCAAGTCAGGGGCGGCATTGGTCGACATCGCGATTTTCCGGAGAGCATGCCGCGCATAGAGGACAGCAATTTTCCGTGATGGCGCTTTCTTTGCGAAAGCTTGCATGCCAAGATGATCGCATGAGGTTTGTCGGTCTTCTTCAGCGCGTACTTTGCCTTCTGGCAGTGCTCGGGGTCATGTTTGGCCCGGTGAGTATTGCGATGGCTGGGAGCGCGATGGCAAGCTCAGGCGACATCTCGGCGGCGTCGAACGAAATGCGCATGCCCGCTGGTCAGCCCATGATGTCGAGCGCTGAAAAGCTGCCTGAGACGAAGATGTCAGGCCAAGGCGAGGTGGCATCTTCTGACGAAATGCCCTGCTGTCCCAAGGCAAAACCTGTTGCACCGGGTTGCCCGAAGAATTGCCCATTGGCGCTCGTCTGCAGCTCGATGTTGATTGTGCATCCGTCTGAAGTGTCCTCCATTAAACAGCAGGTCCCCTGGAGAATCACGTTTGTGTTCTTCCACGATAACGACGCGACCTCTGCCGATAGCGAGCCGCCCGCTCGACCTCCACGGGCCTGATTTACATCCTCCTTTGAATGAACGTTGGTCGCTCAGGCGACTGATACCTGTTGTTCGCGGTTTGGCGCAGCCTTCCGCAGAGAAGATGTAATCATATGAAAAACGCAAACTCCGTATCGCGGGCCATGCTCGCCGCACTTATCCTGACGACGTTCTCCTATTCATCCGCAAATGCGGCCCCGCAAGACTATGAGTTTAAGCTTCTCTCGTCGGAAGTGAAAAAGGGGCCGTCAGCTGAAGTGACAGTGCAGCTTGTCGACAAACGCACGGGCCAGCCAGTGGCAGATGCGGTTATTTTCACGACCAGGATGGACATGGCTCCTGAGGGTATGGAGACGATGACAACGCCCGTCGAGGAACTTCCTTCCACGGAGCCCGGCACCTACAAGTTCAAAACCAATCTTAGCATGGAAGGCGGATGGCGTTTGCAGGTCGGTGCCAAAGTGCAGGGCGAGGACTCGACCGTCAAAGGCGAAGTCGTCGTGAAGGCTACGCCGTGAGCCCGATGAAATGGCTGGTCGCCGTTACCTCCCTCGCCGTAGTCGGCGGGGGAGTGTACCTGGCTGGTGCCAATGGAATTGGCCAACATAACCTCGATGCTCTGCTGCGCATGACAACTGCCCAAGCGGAGCAACCCATTCTCCAGGGAGCAGGCGACATCATTTACTACCGGCATCCGGATGGGCTGCCGGAGTATGCCCGGCGGCCGAAAAAGACGCCTGATGGTCGAGACTTCGTCGCCATCAGGCAGAGTGCCGATATCAGCTTTGACGCGACTGGTGCTGTTGCGCCCAAAGAAGCCGCTTCAGTAGCAACGGGTCCGGCCGCCACGGCAGGTTCGGAAAGAATCCTGTTCTATCGCAATCCAATGGGTTTGCCGGACACGTCGAAGGTGCCGAAGAAGGACAGCATGGGGATGGACTATATCCCCGTCTACGAGGGTGAGAAGGCCGACGCTTCAATGGTGAAGGTTTCACTCGGAAAGCTTCAGCGCACAGGCGTCAAAACTGCCACTGCTGAGAAACAGACAATTTCCAGGAAGGTGCGCGTACCCGGGACTGTAACCTGGGACGAGCGATTGGTCAGCGTAGTTTCCATGCGCACGGATACGTTCATCGATGAGGTTGCCAGCGTCACTACTGGCGAACGCATTGAACGGGGCCAGAAATTGTTCAGCTTCTACTCGCAGGAGATCGCCACGGCTGGTGCTGAATTCGCGGCAGGTCGCAGCGCAGGACGGGTCACGGACACAGGGGCGGGGCTCAGACTAAGGAACCTTGGCGTCCCTCAGGAAGTCATCGAAAAGATTGCAGCAAAGGGTCAGGTGCCAACAAGCATCGAGTATGTTTCGCCGCGTGGCGGGGTCGTTCTTGAGCGCATGGCGACAACCGGGATGATGGCCAAGCCCGGCGATACTCTTTTTAGGATCGCTGACCCGTCGACAGTTTGGGTTATTGCGGAGGTCCCGGAATTCGACCTGGGGTCGATCAAGTTGGGCTCTCCGGCGCTCATTTCGATCCGCAGTATGCCCGGACAAAAATTTGCCGGGACGATTGATCTCATCTACCCGGAGATCGAACAGCAGACGCGGACGGCGAAGGTCAGGATCGCGCTTCCCAATACGGACGCGAAACTGCGGGCAAATATGTATGCCGACGTAGATATCGAGGCGGGAGCGTCGCAGCCGGTTCTTGGCGTGCCTACGAGTGCGGTCATCGACACCGGGGACCGACAGGTCGTTTTCCTCGACAGAGGGGATGGGAGCTTTGAACCCAAAGACGTGACTGTCGGCGTCCGGGGAGATGATCGCACGGAGATCATAAAGGGGGTCGAGGCGGGCGATAAGGTTGTCGTCGCGGCGAACTTCTTGCTGGATGCTGAAAGCAACCTCAACTCCGCTCTGAGCGGAATGTCTGCTCCGGAGGCAAAACAATGATCTCCAAAATTATCTCCTGGTCTGCTCAAAACCTTCTGCTGGTTATCCTGGGGGCAGCGCTCTCGGTTGGTGCTGGCATTTATGCACTCCGGTCACTGCCTCTCGACGCAATCCCGGACCTCTCCGATATTCAGGTCATCGTTTACACGGAGTATCCCGGCCAGGCCCCTCAGGTTGTCGAGGATCAGGTTACCTATCCGCTGACGACTTCGATGCTCACCGTGCCCAAGTCAAAGGTGGTGCGCGGCTTCTCCTTCTTCGGCTCGTCATTCGTCTACGTGATTTTTGAAGACGGGACCGATCCTTACTGGGCTCGAAGCCGCGTTTTGGAATATCTGAACGCTGCAGCCAGCAGGCTTCCGCAGGGCGTAACGCCGACTCTTGGACCAGACGCGACCGGCGTCGGCTGGGTCTACCAATATGCCGTCATAGGTAAAGAGATGACGCTGGCCGAGTTGCGATCTCTGCAGGACTGGGTCATTCGCTTCGGTCTTTCGAAGTCAGAAGGCGTGGCTGAGGTCGCCAGTGTCGGTGGCTTCGTCAAGCAATATTCCATCGTCGTCGATCCCTCCAGGCTGAAGGCACAAGGCGTTTCGCTTGCGGACGTCGAAAATGCTGTACGGTCCAGCAATACGGACGTTGGTGGTCGAACGATTGAGCTTTCCGAGTTCGAGTACATGGTGCGTGGTCGCGGTTACCTGAAGGGCATCCCCGACATCGAGAATATCGTCTTGAAGAGCCAGAACGGCGTGCCGCTGAGGCTGAGCGACGTAGCCAGGGTGGAACTCGTTCCGGATGAGAGACGCGGGATAACGGAACTGAACGGCGAGGGTGAAGTCGCGAGTGGCATCGTGCTTCAACGGTTTGGGTCGAATGCCCTGACGGTGATCGAAAATACGAAGAAGAGCATCGACGCGATAAAGCCCAGCCTCCCAGCTGGAACTGAGATCGTGCCGGTTTATGATCGCTCCACCCTGATCGAATCCGCTATTGAAACCTTGAAGGGAACGCTCGTTGAGGAATCAATCGTCGTTGCCTTGGTCACCGTGGCGTTTCTACTTCATGTGCGCAGCGCCCTCGTTGCCATTGTCATGTTGCCCGTGGGAATCCTGATTGCATTCATCGCGATGAAGCTGCTTGGTATCGGCGCGAACATCATGAGCCTTGGCGGGATTGCCATTGCCATCGGCGCAATGATCGATGCAGCCATCGTGATGATAGAAAATGCTCACAAACATTTGGAACGAGCGCCGCCGGACAAGCCGAGACTCACGGTACTGGTAGAGGCTGCGAGCGAGGTTGGTCCTGCACTGTTTTTCAGCCTGCTGATCATCACTGTGTCGTTCTTGCCGATTTTCACGCTGGAATCACAGGAAGGACGATTGTTCGGTCCGCTCGCCTTCACGAAAACATTTTCGATGGCGGCGGCGGCAATTCTTTCTGTCACCCTGGTCCCGGCTTTGATGGTCTTGTTTGTCAGAGGTCGGATTATTCCGGAGCATAAAAACCCACTCAACCGTTTCCTCATCTGGGCCTACAGACCGATTATTGCAGGCGTCTTGAAGGTGAAGGTGCTGACGATCCTATCGGCGATGGGCATCCTAGCAGTCAGCTTGTGGCCTGTGCAGCACATCGGCAGCGAGTTCATGCCGAGCCTCGATGAAGGCACGCTGATGTACATGCCGACGACTTTGCCTGGTATCTCGGTCACAAAGGCGGCTGAGTTGATGCAGACGCAAGACCGGATCATCAAGTCGTTTCCGGAAGTGGAGACGGTGTTTGGTAAAGCGGGCAGGGCGCTGACGGCCACCGATCCCGCTCCAACAGAGATGTTCGAAACGATCATCACTCTGAAGCCAAAGTCCGAATGGCGGCCTGGCGTGACAACAGAGAGCCTGAAACAGGAAATGGACGCGGCGCTCCAGTTCCCCGGCGTTTCGAACGCGTGGACGATGCCCATCCGCGCTCGTATCGACATGCTTTCCACGGGCATCAGAACGCCGGTCGGAGTGAAGGTTTTCGGAACAGACCTTGGGGAGATGGAAAAAGTCGCGCGGCAGATCGAGACTGTCCTGAAGAGGGTACCTGGCACGTCTAGCGCCTACGCTGAGCGGGTCATTGGTGGCTACTACCTGGACATCATTCCGGACCGAATTGCTCTCGGTCGGTATGGCCTGTCGGTCGAAGATGTTCAAAATGTCATCGGAACCGCGCTCGGTTCGCAGGTCGTCACCTCAACCGTCGAGGGTCGCGAGCGCTATGGCGTCGCGATCCGTTATCCACGAGCAACACGAAGCGACCCTCAGTCAATTGCACGAGACGTGCTCGTTTCCTTGCCCGGCGGTGGGACAGTTCCACTCGGCGAGGTGGCGGAGGTCAAGCTGACGCGCGGGGCGACAACCATACGGACCGAGAACGGCCAATTGGCGGTGTATATCTTCGTCGATATCGCCAACCGCGATCTTGGCGGTTATGTTGCCGAGGCCCAAAAAGCAGTTGCCGACAAGGTCACGATGCCTGCTGGCTACACCGTCGCCTGGAGCGGTCAGTTCGAGTATCTGGAGCGGGCAAAGGCGAGGCTTGCTGTCGTCGTCCCGCTGACCTTGGCCCTAATCTTCCTCCTGCTCTATCTGAACTTCAAGCGACTAACCGAGACGATGATCGTCATGCTTTCTCTGCCGTTCGCCCTGGTCGGCGGTGTATGGCTGATGTGGTGGCTGGGCTTCAATGCATCGGTCGCCGTCGCTGTGGGATTCATTGCCCTAGCGGGTGTGGCCGCAGAAACTGGCGTCATCATGCTGATCTACCTCGACCACGCAATGGAGGAGCAGAAGGCGAAGGCTGCGGCGGAGCGACGGTCATTCACCAGAGGCGATCTCAATCGTGCCATCATGATCGGCGCGGTTGAGCGAGTTCGCCCGAAGATGATGACAGTGGTGGCCATCATGGCGGGTCTACTCCCCATCCTGTGGAGGACTGGAACCGGCTCGGAGATAATGCAACGCATCGCAGTGCCGATGATCGGCGGCATGGTCTCCTCCACCGTTCTCACGTTGATCGTCATCCCGGCGGTGTATGGCCTGATTAAGGGATGGACGCTTGCTGAGGAAGGTTCGGCTGGTCTCGATACCGATCATGTTGACGCAATCGAATTCGAATTTGAACGGAAGGAGAAGCGAGCATGAATCGAAGAGCTTTCATGTGTTTGGCAGCGACTGGCGCGGTCGCAGCCCTTACGAACCCGGGGATAGCTTCCCAGGTGCGGATGGAAGTTTACAAGGACCCTAGTTGCGGCTGCTGTGGCGCTTGGGCGTCGGCTATGAGGGACGCGGACTTCAACGTCGTCATTCATGAAGACGAAGCGGTAGCCAGCGTCAAAGCTAGACTGGGCATCCCCGCCAGCATGCAGGGCTGCCATACAGCAGTTACGGACGATTACTTTTTCGAAGGCCACGTCCCCATTGAAGCGGTTGAGAAAGTCCTCAGCCAGCGGCCTCAGTTGGCAGGTCTCGCAGTGCCGGGAATGCCAGCTGGTTCGTTGGGAATGGGCGACGACCTAAATGCGTCCTACGACGTCTTCAGCCTGAGCAAAGGAGACATGAGGCCATCTGTGTTCATGCGGTTCGGGAAAGCTTAACCTCTCACCAGGGCGTCAATTCCGATGATGATCATCGCAGCGCAAACGAATAGTGCTGCGATGAGAGCCAGCTGCCGATTTGCCAAGATTCTCACACGACGCCGAACCCATCGATTCGGACAGAGCCGGTGCTCTCGTATCAGCGTTGTCTTCTGCCGCTGATGTTTTCGTTTGCCCGTCGTCGTCCCCCGATTATCTTTGCTGAACCCACGGATGCGCGTCCATTATCCCAACTTCGTGGGCTTCCAAACGACAGTAGGCCCCCTTGGGTCTGGATCAAATAGTTCACATGTAATCTTCATGTCATTGCCGTTGCACTGGGTGCAGCGAAATCTCAAGGTCCAAGGGTTCTTGTTCCAGCCAATGTAACTGGCCAAGTCTCGGGCGAGAAACCGCGCCTCCCGTTCACAGGGCCTACATCTGGCCACAACGACCATGTTGTGCCGCGCGGCCTCACCCAGTGTTCTCAGACTTCCTACCATACCGAGAAAATGGAACGAAGAGAGAACAAGATCAAGCCTACGAGCGGAAATATAGAGCCCTCCAGGTGGACCTCACGCGGCGCAGCAGGTCGTTTTTGTGGAAGAAGTGCAGCATTCTGGTGCCGAGGATTCCTCGGCCAGCCAACGGTCCCGTGGCTTGCAGCTTGCGGGGCGAGGCGACAACTCCACACGAAGCATCTCGTCGACCACTTGTGGCAATGTCGCGCAATACAGCTCCATTGGGCGGACCCCGTCACTGACTTCAAACGTGAGCTTGGCGGCTCCATTGAGCTTAACGTGCTCGGAGACTTTCCGAACGATGGCGGAGAATTTTCGGGCTGTCATATGGCTACGTCCATCTTCATTGATGTCCCACAGCTGGACGAAAATCTCGGACCAAGCTTCCGCATTAGCTCCGCAGTCGAGTGCTGAGAACGCACCTGCCTTGACCTCGGTGACGTGATATCCGGGTCGGATTTCTTGATTGGCATAGGTGAAAACGAGTGGGAGGTCGGGAGTTGCTGAGATTCGCTTCAATAGGTCTCCGAGCGTTATGTCAGACTCGGTCTTGTCGAGCATGTTCATCTGCGTTATTCCTGTTTCCAACGATTCAAGGAATATTGAAATATGGATGAACGTCAAGCGCTTTTGTCATTCGCCGCTTTGTCCCAGGAAACCCGCCTTGGCGTTGTGAGGGCGTTGGTCGTCGCCGGGCCCGACGGCCTTGCCGCCGGAACCATCGCCGAGCGAATGGGTGTTTCCGCCTCAAACATCTCCTTCCACCTCAAGGAGCTTGAGCGATCTGGTTTAATCAATCAGCGTCGCGAATCTCGCTCCCTTTTGTACACCGCAAGCTACGATGCACTGGCGGACCTCGTTAAATTCCTGATGGAGGATTGCTGTTCGGGTGCCCTGAACCTTGGCGGTTCTGGCAAGCCGTCCGATGACTGCTGTGCGCCAACGGAGGCTGCAGTTAAGGATGATGTCAGTGCGTGAAAACAGAATTCATGCCGGACTGGTATCGGCGCTTGGACTAACGCAGATCATTGGATACGGCACGCTTTACTACTCTTTCTCGATCCTCGCGCCCGGCATGGCGAAAGACCTGGGAATTAGCCTCGAACAGGTGTTTGGCGTATTCTCGATCTCCCTGTTCGTCGGCGGACTGTCTGCCCCACTTATCGGCAAACAGATGGACAAGATTGGCGCGGCTACCGTGCTGACGGCTGGTTCGGTTTTGTCGGCGGTGACGCTTGCCCTCTGCGCTTGGTCGCCCTCTGTCGTTGTTTTCGCTCTCGCCATCATCCTGCTGGAAGTGTCTTCAGGAATGGTTCAGTACCAGGCGGCGTTCGCGGCGCTGGTGGAAAGCGATCCGAAATCCGCCTCTCGTAGCATCACCTATCTCACGCTGATCGGTGGCTTCGCCTCTTCGATCTTCTGGCCGATCTCGGCTGCCTTGATGGACTACCTCTCGTGGCGAGAGATTTACCTCGTCTTTGCCGCCCTCAATCTGTTTCTGTGCATGCCTTTACACCTCTGGATGATGAGAAAGCGCAAAGCCGCAAACGCTGGTGGTATCAAACAACCCCGTGAGCATGTAGTTGGCGCGGTGCCCGCCGAGAAACGTCGCGGTGCGATGGTCGTTGTGTCGGCAGCGTTCGCCATCCTCGGCTTCACCCTGGCATCGATCCTGGCTCATATGGTGCCAATGCTCGGCACGCTTGGTCTCGGTACAGCAGCGGTTATCATCGGTTCGTTGTTCGGCCCGGCACAGGTCTTGAGCCGTCTCATCAACATGGTCTTAGGCACAAGGCTGTCTCCGCCGGTACTGGCTGTTATTTCGGCCGCACTCATGGTCATAGGGATTACGATATTGGGCGTCACCGGGAACTCGCTCGCAGGCGCGGTCGCTTTCGCAATTTGTCTGGGTCTGGGTTCGGGGATCAATTCCATCGCACAAGGCAGCCTGCCGCTCTACCTTTTCGGAAGCGACGGGTATGGCGCAGTCACCGGCAAAATGGCGGCGGCCCGGTTGGCAACAGGAGCGGCCGCGCCGTTCGTATTCGCGACGTCGATGGCCCAGTTCGGCATTGGGCTGGCTTTGTTTGCGACTGCCGCTATTGGGGTAATCGGCATGGGCGCATTTATCAGCGTTGCCGTGTCGACCAAGGCAGGCCCAGTCCCGGCTGAGTGACACGATCCTATTTCGATGCGGGCGAGGACAACTGCTCCACCACCTTGTCGAGATTGAAGCTGGCGGGTTTTTGTCGGGGTGGAAATTCCTTGAAGGTGCTCAACCAGGTTGCCGCAAGTGTCTGCAATGGAACCTGTACGAAAGCGTGATCCGCGAGCCACTTATCGTAGAGGATCGACTCATCACCTCTTTCGAAAGGATCGGAGCGCAGGTTGAACAGCTTGGGAATGCGCAGTTCTTCGAAGCCCCGCATCCAGACTCCGATCCCCTCGTGGTTCTGCTCCAAGAAGACGGCCTTCCAGATGTCGTAACGGATGGCGACGAGTTGGCCGTCATCGTTCCAGTAGACGAACTCCCGTCTCGGCGCGTCGGTGACTTCGCCTTTGAAGAATGGGATGAGGTTGTAACCGTCGAGATGGACCTTGAAGGTCTTTGTGCCAAACTGCCCGCCCTCCAGGCACTTTGCGACAACGTCAGGGTCGCCGCCCGCAGCCGCGAATGTTGGGATCAGATCGTAATGTGCGAATGCTTCGTTGAAGACCGTACCGGGTTTTATGGTGCCAGGCCAGCGGATCAGCATCGGAACACGGTAGCCTCCTTCCCAGTTCGTCGCCTTCTCTCCTCTGAATGGCGTGTTGCCACCGTCCGGCCACGACATGACTTCGGCACCGTTGTCGGTGGTGAATACGACGATGGTGTTGTCGGCCACCCCTAAATCCTCAAGCTTCTGGAGCAATTGCCCGACATAACCGTCCAATTCCACCATCCCGTCAGCGTAGATGCCCAGCCCCGTCTTGTTGCGCGATTCCGGCTTGAGATGGGTGAACACATGCATCCGGGTCGGATTGAAGTAGCAGAACCACGGTTGATCGGCCTTCTGCCTGCGGTCGATAAAGTCCATCGCCGCGCCGAGAAATTCCTGATCCACCGTCTCCATTCTTTTTACGGTCAATGGCCCGGTATCTTCGATCCTCCCGTCGGCCGAGGCCTTGATCACCCCGCGTGGCCCGAACCGTTTGGCGAACTCTGGATTCTTGGGATAGTCCGGGTTCTCCGGCTCCTCCTCGGCGTTGAGATGATAAAGGTTGCCGAAGAACTCATCGAAACCGTGATTGGTCGGCAGGAACTCGTCTTTGTCGCCCAGATGGTTCTTGCCGAACTGGCCAGTGGCATATCCCAGCGGCTTGAGAAACTCGGCGATGCTGGGGTCTTCCGCCCGCAGTCCAATGTCCGCCCCCGGAAGGCCGACTTTCGTTAGCCCCGTACGGATGGGAGACTGCCCAGTGATGAAAGCGGCGCGGCCAGCGGTGCAGCTCTGCTCGCCGTACCAGTCTGTGAACTTCGCGCCCTCGGTTCCGATGCGGTCGATGTTCGGCGTCCGGTATCCCATCATGCCCTGATTGTAGATGCTCGCGTTGAACCAGCCGATATCGTCAGCCATGATCATCAGGATGTTAGGTTTACGCCCCGTCCCGGACGAGGAGTATTGCTGCGCTAGACCGGAGCCTGGGGTGGCCACTGACAGCGCACTTGCTGCGAGCGCAGAGCTTGCCACCAGCAGATCACGTCGACTGAGACCCTTCGGAACGCCCGAAAACGATGAAGTCGTCTTCTCATCTGCCATTCGCTTATTCTCCGTGCGGTGAAGGCAATCTTAACCAGCGGCAGGGTAGCGGCGTATTAACATGATGGAAGTACGTAACAGTAAATACCGAGCGGATTTACTGTTAGCGTTCACGCGAAGCGACGGGAACTCGTCTCTAGCGATTGTAAATCGGTAAACTATTGCCACCTTTTCCTCAAACTTTAAATCGATTTCAGGTGCACCCGCTGCTCCAGCTTCTCGGCATCTTCTTTCCGCTCGCTGTATCGATCAGTCAAATAGGAAGATGCATCACGCGTCAGCAGCGTAAATTTGACCAGCTCTTCGCAGACGTCGACGACGCGGTCATAGTAGGACGAAGGCTTCATCCGCCCATCCGCGTCGAATTCCTGAAACGCCTTCGCAACAGATGACTGGTTAGGGATCGTGATCATTCGCATCCACCGGCCAAGGATGCGGAGCTGGCCGACTGCGTTGAACGACTGCGATCCACCCGAGACCTGCATAACCGCCAAGGTTTTGCCCTGTGTCGGACGGACGGAGCCGACGGCCAACGGAATCCAATCAATCTGGGACTTCATGACGCCGGTCATCGACCCATGCCTTTCAGGGCTGATCCAGACCTGGCCCTCTGACCATTGCGAAAGATCGCGAAGCTCCTGCACCTTCGGATGCGAGGCCGGTTCCTCATCTGGAAGAGGCAAGCCTTTTGGATCGAAAACGCGCACCTCGCATCCGAAATGTTCCAGCAGACGCTGAGCCTCAAAAGCGAGAAGTCGACTGTAGGAGACCTCGCGCAGTGACCCATAGAGGATCAGGATGCGTGGCTTGTGCGTCGAGGCGAAGGGTCGAAGTGAGTCGAGGTCAGGGACGCGGAAATATTCAGGAACTGCGGCAGGGAATAGATCAGACAATGCGCTTTCCTTCGTCGTCGAGTACGCGTTCGCCGTCTTCCTTGGTGAACGGCAATTTAAAGGCATCGCTTGGCAGAATATCCAGCACCACTTCTGACGGCCGCGAGAGGCGCGTTCCCATCGGCGTGATTACGAACGGCCGGTTGATCAGGATCGGATCGTTCAGCATGGCATCGAACAACTGATCGTCGGTCAACGCCGGGTTATCGAGGCCGAGCGCTGCATACGGAGTTCCTTTTTCCCGGATCGCCTGGCGCACCGTCAGCCCTGCGTCGGCAATCATCTTCGCGAGCTGATCACGGTTGGGCGGCGTCTTCAGGTACTCGATCACGGTTGGCTGGATGCCTGCATGCTGGATCAGTTCCAGCGTGTTGCGTGAAGTCCCGCAGTCGGGGTTGTGGTAGATGGTGACGTCCATGGTCAGACCCTTTTGATGATGGTGTTCTTGGAGACAGCGGGCGCGGCTTCGTACCAGCCCTTGCTGCGGTTCACGATCCAGACGACCGAGAGCATCACCGGGACTTCGATGAGGACGCCCACGACCGTTGCGAGCGCCGCGCCGGACTGGAAGCCGAACAGGCTGATGGCTGCAGCAACCGCAAGTTCGAAGAAGTTGCTAGCCCCGATGAGGGCCGACGGCCCGGCGACGCAATGCTGTTCGCCCGACATGCGGTTGAGCAGATAGGCCAGGCCCGAGTTGAAGTAGACCTGGATAAGGATCGGAACCGCCAGCAGCGCGATGATCGTCGGCTGAGCGATGATCTGCTCACCCTGGAAACCAAACAGCAAAACGAGGGTGGCCAGCAGGGCGATCAGTGACAGCGGTTGGAGCTTGGAAAGCATCGCGTCCAGCGCCCGAGTGGTCCCGTCGGAAGTCAGGCGGTTTCTCAGGATTTGGGCGATGATGACCGGAACGATAATGTACAGCGCGACGGAGATCACCAATGTGTTCCATGGCACAGTGATCGCCGACAAACCGAGCAGCAAGCCAACGATAGGCGCGAAGGCGACGATCATGATGGCATCGTTCAGCGCGACCTGAGACAGCGTGAACAGCGGTTCGCCCCGGGTCAGGTTGCTCCAGACGAATACCATAGCTGTGCAGGGCGCTGCGGCCAGGATGATAAGACCGGCGATATAGGAATCGATCTGGTCCGCAGGAAGATAAGGCTTGAAAAGCCAGCCGACAAACAGCCATCCAAGGATCGCCATGGAGAAGGGTTTGACCGCCCAGTTGATGAACAGGGTGACGCCGATCCCGCGCCAATAGGTCCCGACCTTGGCGAGAGATCGGAAGTCGATCTTGACCAGCATGGGGATGATCATCAGCCAGATGAGGATCGCGACCGGGATGTTGACCTTGGCAATCTCGGCAGCACCGATGACCTCAAACACCCCCGGCATCAAGTGGCCCAAGGCGACACCGATGATAATGCAGAGGAAAACCCAGACGGTCAGATACCGTTCAAACACCGACATCAGCTTGCCTTCCCTTGGTGATTGGTGGAGCCTTCCATGCGCCCGATTTGACGAAGCTGCTGTTCCAAAGCCAACTTTTCGATGGAAGTCAGCGGCAGGTTCACAAACGCGGTAATCCTGTTTTTGAGGAATCGAGCGGCGTCAGAGAAAGCCCGGGCTTTCTCAAATTCAGCGCCGTCGACAGCGGCGGGGTCTTCGATACCCCAGTGAGCGGTCATCGGGTGCCCGATCCAGACGGGGCAAGCCTCTCCGGCTGCGCTGTCGCAAACCGTAAATATGAAGTCCATTTGCGGTGCGCCGGGTTCGGCAAAGACGTCCCAGCTCTTGGAACTGAAGCCTTCCGTCGGATAGCCAAGAGAATCTAAAGTTTGCAGGGCGAGTGGATGGACTTGGCCCTTTGGCTGGCTGCCCGCCGAATACGCCTTGAAGCGTCCCTTGCCCTCGGCATTTAGGATGGACTCGCCAAGGATAGAGCGTGCGGAATTGCCCGTGCACAAGAAGAGCACGTTATAAGTCTTGTCGGTCATTGTCGTGATCCGTGGTTAGCTTGGAGGTCGGGTGAGCTTCATGACGGTAGCTGACGCCGGGCAGATGCTCGAAAGCTGCTGGGTGGTTAGGACGTTCGCAGGAACGTCGGCGCGGTTCACCGCCGCAAAACCAAGTTTCTCGAAGAACGATGCAGCTGATGTTGTTGCGAGGTAGACAGCCGACTCTTCGCCTATGAAAGCCAGCGTCTCTCGCACAAGCAAGGCTCCCAGTTCCCGCCCTCGGTGTTCCGGCAGGACAACGACCGAACGAAGTAGGGCGTCGCCGCCGCACGCTTCAATTCCAGAGTAGCCGATAGCGTCGCCATCCTCATTGCTCGCGCAAAAAAATGAGCGATCTGTGTAGCCTAAATCCTCAATCGGTAGGCCAGACGCTGCTAGCGCAAGTTTCAAGCCAGGATCGGTTCCTTGTACGGGCTTCAGAGCAAGTCTTGTCATGATGGCCGCACTCCCGGCTCGCAGCACGGCGTCAGTTCGGCAATCAACGGAGCGCAAAGCTCGCTCGAACCGCCGCAGCAATCCTTCAGCAGGAACAGCGTTAGGTCCCGGAGAGTATCCAGGTTCGCTCTATAGATGATCGAGCGGCTGTGTCGCTCACCGGAGATCAAGCCCGCTTGGGACAAGGTCTTGAGATGAGCCGACATGGTGTTCTGCGGGATGTCGATTTCAGCAGCAAGCTCGCCAACAGGTAGGCCATCGGGCTCGTGCTTAACAAGCAGCCTGAACGTTTCGAGGCGGGTGCCCTGGGCAAGGGCCGCGAGAGTCGCGATAGCTTTTATCGAATCCATATATCCAAGGTAATGGATATATTGGTGGTGTCAAGTCCCTTTACGGACTACATACTGCCCCTATTCATCAACGCTGATGGTATTCAAACGGTTGTGGACCAAGACCGCGACAGCTATTATCATTCAAGTCACTTCGAACCGAGGGGACTAACTGCTGCCTCTATGCTGACAACGCGACGTGCAGAGCAGGATTGGTAACGAATTGAGATTCATCGCTTAGGGCTCGTACCTCAGCGTTCAACCTCTTCATGTTGTACTCGTAGTCGTAGATAAACCGCTCCTTGCCCTCCCGGTTTATAATGCCCAGTATCCCGTACCAGACCATGAGAGTGAATGCGCGGTCAGCATCGCTTTCTTCGAGCCCGAACTCCCTGAACTTCTGGAGGAAGGCCTCCTTTGTCATCATTTTCTCAGCACCAACAAGGGAGTAGAGAAGCTCGGCTGAGAGACCCGAAACGTCTCGTATCTCATACCCAAAATCGTCGACGAGATAAAGTGAATGCTGCCTGACGGCATCAATGCAATCCTCTTCCCCAACCTTGTCGTGCCCACGGTTTACCGCATTCGAGATTGCGTTTTCAATGACATTGATCAAAAATCTCGGCCGCATCAGGCAGTGATCAGTAAAGAAGTCGAAGGATTCTTGACCGCCGACCAAAGGCGGGAAAAAGCGTGACCAGAGCTGATGGAAATTTGCCGAACTATCCTTTGCGGAAGCCTGTAGCCGCTTGAAAATGACTTGCTTGAGTTTCGCTCTGTCCGTCCAGTCGATACGCACCTGCCCCGCTTTGCCTCTGTCAGGAGTGCCTTCGACCAGCATCTCGTAAATGTCATTACGCAGAAACACGACCGATAAGAAGTCGCGTTTTACCGCAGCGAAGTCTCTCTTGATCTTGTCCAGGGACTCGATGAGCAATCTGACGAGCCTGACGTCGAACTCGTCGACGCCGTTCGTGGGCCACCCTTTGTCGATATTGTCGAATAGGAGGATGATTATATCGTTCGGTCCGACGAATTTTAAGATGGTCTTTTTAAGGTCTGTGATGCCCCCTCTGAAAATGACGTTCGTCAGAAACTCTGGTGAAATGACCTGTTTTCGTTTCTTTGCAGCCTCGATCTCCTCCACAACAAAACGACTCAGCCGGTTGATCCGGGTGGTGAAGTCGCCACTCTCGTTGATCTGATACCCGTTAAGAACTCTATCGATTTCAGCGAGCGTTTCGAGGGCGCGGCCATCGTAACGTGAGCGATGCTCGAAGTTACGCTTGATCGTCAAAAGGACTTCCGACAGAAGCAGGAAATACCAGAATGCTGCTAGCGAGTGGTCGAATGCTCCAACGTCAACGATTTTAAGGAGTTCTTCACGAAAGAGGCTGAGCTGGTGAGATTCTGGTTTGAGGTCGGTCACGACCGATCCCTTTTCTTCCCGGAAGTTGTCACGCGCCTGAAAGAAAATGGCCGTTTTTCCCGAGCCTTTCCTTCCTGCGACGACGTTCACTTCCCCGCGAAGCGTGCGGACGAACTCCGCCGTCTCGACAAAATAATTCGCCAACGTACGAAATTCGTTTTCAGCAGCAGACGAGCCCAGTGTGAGTTGCTGAAGCGCACTTTTCGCTGCCTTGTTTGGTCTGGAACTTATCGACTGTCCCGCCAGGAGAGAAATTTGCGCGAATTCTCCAACCACCGACATAGTCATTTTATCGTCGGTCACCGGTCGGATCATGTCTCGGAAGTCCGCCGGGCCTACTCCATCTGCACGCTTGTTCTCGATGAGTAGTGTCTGACGACCGAGACCGTGACTGATACCAGCAAGGAACGCTGCTCGAAGATTGTGGCGAGCGGAATCTTCTATGTGCTCCGCGAGTATTGGTAATATCACGCCGGAGGAAGCCGTAAGTTGATTTATCACTGTCACGGTAGATAGTCTCGGGACTTCCACCGGGTCGAAACTGCGAAAATGAACTTTCGAGGATTTAACTGCCGATACAACTGCGTTCCGGAAATCAGTTTTCCTAAATGCGTCTAAAATAAAGAGCGGTTGCTGCGTATCCAGCTCGCGGCCGTACAACTCAAGCAGACTAATTGATGGCAGGTTCGCAAGAATGTCGGCAAGCTGTTCTGAGTTTTCATATGTCTTGTACCCGATGTTGTCGAAGAGGCCATCTCGTTGAACATCACTGGCGGCGTCTTTGAAAGAAGAATTAACGACGGGCGCAACTGGCTTACCAAGGCCAATTGCATAACCGGCCTCATAGTAAACGTTGGGATTTGGTTGCGTTATGTCGAACACCAGCGCCGCCGCGTTTCGTATGTTTTTGCGAACGTCATCAGGTATGACCTGGCCAAACACGCCCATCTCTGGCCATGTTTTAATATCAATATTAGCCGTTGCTGCCGTGCGTCTGCAGCCTAGATCAATAGTGGAGGTTAGGTCTATAGGCTGGCCCGGGTAGGCGAAGAAGGCTGAAGTGATTTTGGTAGCCATATATCCGGGCCCTTTGTTGGTTGAACTCATGTGTTCAACGCTGTTTTCTCAGGTCCAGGCATTCATTTGCAACCTCACCACGAACTTCAGTCGACGCTGTCCCCAGAATTAAAGGCCGACGCGCCTGATGATGAGAACCGTCGCGACGCACCAGTAGCCCTTCGCTTTTGCATTTCTCTCCACCAATCCAAGTTGGTCTGTCTAAGTGTGGGTCGAATATTCGGCAAGCCAAAGGCAATAGTGCAAGGGGCCAGTTGGATGAAACGCTGCACCGCTATCCGATCCGTCGACTGAGCGGCATTCGCAGGGCTTCGACTGGCTTCCCCCGCGAATGTCACGCTGCATTTAGTAAAGATAGACTCACTTCCAGCTCGTCAGCGATTTTACTGCCAGATCGAGCTTGCGAACTAAGTTGCGGACGGGCTCGCAATCAGGATACGCAGAGCCAATCAGTTCCTTGGCTTCAATCAGCCGCTCAATGTGCACTTCGCGACCAGCGACACCACGCTCATCATCGGGGACAGTCACACGCTCCCGGTAGTAGAGTTCGAAAAAGACATCGTTTGGAAGAGCGTCGTGGTCGTACTCCATCTGGACCCAATCGTCGAGTTCTGACCGAACGGACCCAATTCTATTAGCAACGCCAGCTCGATCACGGGTCGCCGTCAGCACATCTTTAAGCAGTTGCCCGACCCGCTGGTGGATAGCGACAGCCATCTTTGCATTCGGTCGCCGTCCTGAGGCCATCACCATTTTGAAAGGAACGGTATGAGGGGTCGCGCGAGGAGGGCGCTTTTGCTTCAGCTTCAAAACCTTTGCAGTGGCATCGCGTTCCTGCCCGGGTGACCTGAAATACCCGCCATCTGGCACATGAACCTGCTTGCAGTTCTCCGGCACGGTCGCGGCCTGAATGCGGGACATGCCTGAAAGAACAGGACCAATAGGCAGTCCCTTTTTACGATCCGTTGCAAGATAAAGCTCGCTACCACCCTCGGGATAATACATTCCCGGCCAAATTGCTCTGGCGACTTCCCATCCATTCCGGCGGGCCCAATCGGCACGCTCGTCCTGGCGGTCCTTCACTGCGGCGGCGTAGGGCTCATCGACGTAGATGTATCGCCTCGATTCCGAATCGAACCAGCTGCTCCCGTGGTCTCTACCCGGCAGTCCACTTCCACGCCCGTCACTCACGGGCATAGCCTTTGAAGATGGCTGTAGTCCGGTTGCCGCCATGAATTGCAAGACCCGCGCTGCCTTGCACGCCAATGCGAGTGCAGATGAGCTGTCGTTAGTCATCTCGCAGTAAATAAGGTCTGACGCCGAACGCGTGAAGTATGCCAGTCCTCGTGCGTGCTTGTAGTTCCTGCTCGGAATGATGTCGTCCAGAGCCTTCGACAGCGATACCTCGATGATTTGGTTGCCGCTGACCTTCGTCTTCGGGTCACGCCAGTAGACGCTGATGAACGTCGAAAACTCAGATGTGACAGAAGTGGTGCTCGAAGCCAATATCGAGCGCCGGGCGTGCTGATAGTTTGAGAAACCTGCGCGGGACGAAGCGCGGTCGAGCCCGATGGAATGAGCAACGCCGTCATGCTTCGAGATATCTCTCGCCAGGCGCTTAATTCCTTCGATGGTCGTGGGTGTGACGTCTTGGACGGACATGTTTTTTCTCCCGGACTCTTTTTGAAGCGTCACCCGTCAACCACCTCGCGAGCCCGATCAAATAACATGAACGGGGGAACGTCTAATCAAAGGCAGTGCTGTCAACAGCTTCGCAACTGACGGGCGGCATGCTCCTACCGGGAACAGCTGAAAGATAGTTGGGATTCGAGCAGCTTTCAAGTCTCTCGCGGGTGGCGAGCTTCGGTCCATGCTGTATCAGTTTTCTGACCATGGAGGATGTCGTGGATTCGCTGAGGAATTTTGCCAGTGACGATGTTGGGAAAGCCATCTTCACAGTGGCAGGACCTTGCTCGTCACGGGTTTCGGTGTCCGGCTCGGGGCCTTCAAGGAGATTTTCACCGACTGGTGAAAACGCAGACGGCAAGCTCGTTACCATGCGATGTTGCTTGCAGTGAATCTGGATCAGCTTGTCGACGATTGCATGACTGCGGCGTTTGACGACGGGATGTCAGATCAAGAGGGTGAACGAGTCACGACCTCAGCAAACCCAGCTATCAGCTGGCCGGACGCTTTAGACTGGCCGCTCCTTAGCCCTGAGATTATGTACCTTGCCTGCTGTTGCCGGGAATGATCAAAAGCGCCATCGAAAGCTTGGCCTTCATCTCGGAGAACATTGCCGGTCCGCCGGACTATGAGGAGTATTTCGATGAGCGCCAGCATCGATATGCCGCTATCGGTCTGTCAGTATTTCATCTGCTTGAGCGGATCAAGGGCGACTACGACCTAACGTTTGAAAGCCAGCGAAAAGGCGATTTGCGGAAATCGTTCGAGCAAAAGATCGAGGAGATCGAACTGTTTACGGAAGAAGCACGCGTCTCAAGGCAGCGGCTCCAGGATGAGATGGCTCTGAGAGCTTCTGATGCGCGATATGAAAGGTCTCTTGGGCCGCTTCAGATTGATTGAGCCTTTTTTTATCTAGTCCCACTGAGTCTGCCGAGGAACAACCGGAGGGCCAGCCACAAGCGGGGCGGGGACGGCAGAGGTGTACCTGCCAGGCCGCGTGTCAGGTCAGGTATCGCGCGATGTCGGACAAAGCGCCTTTGTAGTAGGTGTGAAATTGGGAAAACACCGGGTCGTCAGCCGTTTTGCGAGCCCAGTCAGTCAAGAGTGGGTGCTGCCTTCGAGCATAATCGGTCACGTCTGCGCTCTTGATGTGGCGCAGGAGGGAGGCAAAGTTGAGGACGATTTTCCCACCCGGCTGGAGGTGAATACCTTTTTGTAAACGCATGAGGAATCCGGGGTCGTTTTTCAGCAGGAAGTCGATGTAGCGCTGCAGAGTTGGTGCCTGCTCGACAGGCATCAGGACGCCGGTCGGCGTGAAGGTCTATGGCACCGATCTTGGCGAAATGGAAAAGGTCGCTCGTCAAATCGAGCAGGTTTTGAAAACGATACCGGGTACGTCGAGCGCCTATGCGGAGCGGGTGATCGGCGGTTACTACCTGGACATTATTCCTGATCGTATCGCCCTTGGCCGTTACGGACTGACAATCGACGACGTACAGACTGTAATCGGCACTGCGCTGGGCTCCGAAACCGTGACATCCACCGTCGAGGGAAGAGAGCGATATGGGGTGGCTGTTCGTTATCCGCGCTCGATGCGAAGCGACCCGCAGTCGATTGCACGAGATGTACAAGTTGCGCTACGAGGCGGTGGAACGGTGCCGCTGGGTGAGGTTGCCGAGGTAAAGCTCAGCAGGGGTGCGACCACGATCAGGACTGAAAACGGTCAGCTGGCGGCGCTTAGTTCATCAGCGCGTCAAGTCCAAACGCGATCATCGCAAGGGTGAAGGCAATCCCGGCGATGATCGCGATCTGTTTGTTGGCCGCCAGCTTCACCCGGGGACGGACACGCCTGGAAGGCCGCTGCTTGTAAGGCTGACGCAGTTGCGGGCTGTTCCACTGATGGCGCTTTCGACCCAACCTGAGACCTCTGACGCTCAATTCTCACGCCGACTGTACCATGGTGGGCGGCTAAGTCCCGATATTGCTGTGGAGCAGACGCGTTCGATGCCTTCGGGCGATTGAACAGCTATCGTTCAGCTGACATCGATGAGAAACCAACCGATGGAGCTTCCCGATGCTGACCGATGTCTTTGTCAATCGATACGAGGGCACGACGATCTGGATTTCATACGGAGAGAGTGCTCGGCGCTTTATGGTCCAGGCGACCAAGATGGTCACCGAGCAGCTTTTTCCTTTCTACATCAACGGCGAAATCAACAAACCGGCGAAAGAAGGCCTGCAACGTATTCACGATAAGCTTGCCATGGAGATCGGCGTTGACCCTCTATCTCCGCTTTTTCTAGGCACCTATCGGCACACAATTGCGGACGTCCTGAAGAATTTCCTGCAACGCGAGTTCGAAGCTAGCTTCGATCCCGACGTGCACATAAAGCGGCGGATCAGCCTAGTTGAGTTAGCCGTCAGGGAATACGGAGATCAGGTGCAGGCAGCAAACAGAGCGCTGCCGCGCCAGTTGGCCGTCGACAAGGGGATTGGTCTGGCAGGCATAGCAAAATCTCTTAAAATGGCGGAGTACACGACAGCGGGTTTCACGCAACGAAACGCACTGATGAACCAAAGCTTCACTGCAAATTTAGATGAACTGAATGAGCGATTCCGACAGGCCAAGTTCCCCCTGTCGTATCACAATGGCTTCGTCCAGCTGTCGAGCGACGCGCTGGTGGATAAGACGATTGAGAAACCCTTCTGGGAGTTGGTTGCGAACGTCAGGTGGGAAAATGTCCAGTATGACATGCTGAGGGCGGTCGATCAGAGAGACACTGGCGACCGAGACGCTTCGCTCTCTGCGGCAAGGGCATTGGAAAGCACCATCAAGATCATTTCCGGGATGAACAACTGGACTCACGGGAAGGAAAACGGAGCGTCCCACTATATCGACAATTTGGTCAGCCAAAGGAATGGACGCTTTATCGATGTATGGGAGGGCGAAATTCTGAAGGCCTTCTTCGCCAAAGTCAGAAATCCGCTAGGGCATGGACCGGGCGATGAGCCGATTCCTGCGCTGACGCATGAGCAGACTAGCTGGGCCATCGAGACCTGCATGTCCTGGATTAAATCGCTGGTCTCCAGGATCAAGCATTAATCGTGGAAACGTCACAAGGTTCAAGAGATGCCTTGTCTTGGCGCTGGCGAGTGCGGTCTCCATGAGGGCGCGTGTACTTTACTTGATGTCTGCCATTACTCATTGTGAGCACATATAGAGCGAATGGGATGGTTGTCTGGCCGAGATTTCTGTTCATCGCGGGCCGTGTCGACCAGACCCGACTGGGATGGTGAGCTAGCGGTTTTGCCCGTTCGCCCCTTCGGGCGAAGGAACGCCAGGCTAGCAGCCACCTATCTGACCGCGAAGACTGGCGGGGCGTAATTGCTTCGCTTCGCGTTTTGGACTGATAGTCTGCCTGCTGGTCGACGGAGATATCGATATCAGGTCGAGATGCTGACCAATCCAATCTATGGCTCGATGACGGGTAGCTGGTATAACACTGCGGATTCGGCTCGGCTCACAAGATGGATGGTCGCGACAGGGTCGGGGTCGGTAAGCGAGCGAGCCAGAAAAAAACGTTGCGCCAGGAATGCGCGGGAAGTTGAATTCCTCGTAGAAAAAACGTAACTTGCAACTGGTGCGGGCGGAGTGGGTAAAACCACTGGCTCACTTGTTGGGTCACGGTCACAAATCAAGGCTTGTCCTTGGCTTAAGCTACATTCCTTCCGAGTGTTTAGTTGCTTCGAGATGTTGCGTCCGCACCACCACAGCGCTTGGGGGGAGTATGGAAGCAACTGCAAAGTCAACCATTAACGACACAATTTGGATTACATCCCGAGTTCGAATGATAGCCGAGCGGAAAGCGCTTAGAAATCAAAACGTCTCTTTCCTGGCCGTAACCTACTATTCTCTCTTTACAGTCATCCTGTCGATCTTCGACGATTTCTATAGTGGGCCGTACCCGGCACTCGCTGATATCAATCTAGCATCGTCAGTCGTTGTTCTGGTCGCATCTTTGGTCGCGGCTGGATTCCGTCTCGAAGCACGAGCTTCTGCCTTCAGGGAATGCTACCTGAAACTTCAGACCCTGTACGATGAGGACTTTTCCGATCAAGACAAGAAAATGAAGTATAGGGAAATCATGGTCGACTTCCCTAATCATACTCCCAGAGACTACGCCGATCTCTTGGTAAACCACATTGCCTTTGAAGGGAAATCGCTTACAAACGGAGCAAGCGAGCTGGCGTATACAGGTTTCATGATGGCGTCATTCATTTTCAGAATCGCGCTGTACTGGGGTTTGCTCGCAATTCTATTTATCGGACCAATAGTTTTTCTCCTATGGCCGCTAGTTGGTTGACGAGATGGTTTCGACACCAAAACAGATTTTTGATGAACAATTCGAAGCAGAAAATTTAGCTGCTATCTTCCGTGACAGGGTCTCGCAGTCCGGCACGGTAGGAAGGGATGGTGTTCATCCCGCTGCGTTTGAGAAAAACCTCGATCAGGAAATTCTCTTGATCAGAAAGAACGTCGACGCTGAAAAGTATCGATTTACGACCTACAAGCAGCGTCTTGTTTTAAAGGGCGCTGGAAAAGCTCCACGCGAGATTTCAATAGCGGGTGTTCGAGATAGGGTGTGCCTGCGAGCGCTAACCAATTCGCTGGCTACAATTTTTTCAGATGCCAAGCCTGCGCTGGCACACCAGCATATTGGGGAGATCAAAGCCTATATAAAACCGCTCTCTGACGAATACTCCTTCGTTCAGATGGACGTGCAACAGTTTTTTCCCTCCCTACTTCATCCCGAATTGATGAAGCGGCTAAGAAGCAAGACTCGTAACAGGAAGCTCCTGTCATTGGTTGCAGCTGCGATAAAGACCTCAACCGGTTCCCCCGGGACGAACGACAGGGGAGTGCCTCAGGGGCTAAGCATCTCAAACGTCCTATCGTCGATTTACATGATGCCTATCGATGAGGAAGCTCACCATAAATACGAGTATTACAGGTATGTCGACGACATCTTGATTATCTGCAAGGCAGAAAATGCCAGACGCAACTTGGAAGTCATGATGAAAAGGCTGGCAAAAGTGGGGCTACAGGTTCATGAGCCGACTCCAGGCAGCAAAACAAAGATTGAACCGTTGTCCAAGGGCGTTGAGTATCTCGGCTATCACCTGACACCTAACAAGGTGTCGATCAGACGCAGCTCTTACCGTAACATCATGGAGAGTCTTGTTTCTGTTGCTACTGCGGCGAAGTACAAGCCGACAGATCGTCGGCAAGTTCGGCGTTTAAACTTGAAAATAACCGGGTGCTTCGTGAATGGAAAGCGATACGGCTCTATGTTCTACTTTTCGATGACCGATGACAAAGAGCAGCTGCGACGGTTGGATCGCTTCGTTTCGCGGTTATGGAAGAAAGCCGGATTCGACAAATATGGGAAGCCCAAGACCTTCATCAAAACGTTTCACGAAATCCGATACAACCTGACTGCAACTAAATATATTCCGCGCTACGACGACTATACCATTGATGAAATGATGCAGTTCATCGCCGATTTCGAAGCTAGAGAACTTGACGACATTCGAAGCTGGACAGAAGAAAGAATTCGCAAGACATTCCATCGCCACGTAAAACGTGAAGTAAGCGATCTGCTGAAGGACATGACGCCAACAAGCTAGATGGTGTTGAGTCTTTATTGCGATAAGCCTGACGTTTTCACAAAGTGGTCAACCGGATAGCAATTTGCTTGAGCAGCGAAGTTCACATTGCTCACTGTCCGCTCGCTGGCCTTTCGTTCTCATAAACACTCGCTCTCCAGCGAATGAACCGAGTATGTCTTTGCTGCTGAATAGCTGCTGGTTAACTAAGCGGAACATCGAGTCACCACTGGGGACGGCTGAAGCTTCCACCGTGAAGTTGGGTTATCTTCTTCCAGCTAGAAAAAACCTGAACGGTGCCGAGCTGATTAGTTCTGTTGACAAATCGACTTTCTCCACGTTGCTCCGCTTGTCCGCGAAATTATTCAAGCAAATGATAAACGGTGCGATTCTAAAGGTAGGAAACAATGACTGAAAAGAAAGTTATAATACCCCAGCCTCCCAGACAGCCTATCGGAAACACCGACGGCAAAAGGGGGAGCTATACCGCGCCGACCGAAAACCATAACCGGCCGCCGCCACCTAAGAAATAGTTCCTCGCCTTCGACGGCGAAAGTTGACCTGCGCAACTTCTGAAGCGGGTATGTAGGTTATTTCCGATCCCCATTCGTCCCAAAACACGTCGTCTATTGTCGACCACGCATAGCCCACCTTCTGGTCGGTGACATACATTAGGATGTCGCCGGTCGCGCCGAACCGGAAGGGGCCGTTGGGCTCGTCCTTGAACCGATGGAGATCGGCGCACATCAGCGTCCGTCCGTCCTTCAGTCGCACGATCAACTGAGAGGCGACGATGCTCGTCTCGCCAAAGAGATTGAGCCACGCTGTGGGTATATCGTCGGCATAACTGACATTCGTGTTCCGCATTATGTTGTAGAAAACCGGCCGAAGCAGCGCTCGCCATACTGCTCCAAGGACAATGGACGTCACCACAGCAGCCCCAGATGCGGCCAGGATGTTAATGTCCACATATCTCAGCAGCTCATAGGCGAACGCAGCACAAAACCCAAAGACAAGTGTACTGAACGTCACGTCCACGGTCTTGTGGTGATCCCGAAGACCGACATGGGCAACGAAGTAACCCATGTATCCGGCGGCGAGGGTCAGAAGCGTTACCCAGGGAAGGGTGAGAAGTTTCGGGTCCATTATGTTGTCTTTTCCACGAACTGCACCGTCGCTCTCGTCGTCTAGTGCTTCTGCCCTTCAGATTTTATTGAATTTCTTTGTGCCGCTGGCGCTCATGGAGTTATTTACCGGGAGGGCGAACACCAAGCATCAGTAGCGTTTGGCCGAGAACCACTGAAAATGCGATAGTGCCCACGATCATGAGAGCAGACAAGACTGGGAGTTTGAAGCGGCCCAGACTGAGCGGTTTGCCTGGGTCAGGTGCCCACTCGCTTTGACTAAACTTGTTGGTGAAGGCCTCCATAGCGTGCCAGATACACAAAAATAGAGCATAGCCAGCAAACGCCAACACGACGATCAAAGACGCGGTGAACAGATCGTCATTCATTGTTTGTCTCGTCCCTATAGTTCCGGCTCAAGGAAATCCTGCAAATTCGCTTTGACGAACGATCTCACCGACCATTTCCTTCTCGCATTAGGAGCTTAGGAATTGGTGCATTCGGACACAGAAAAGAGCGACGAAGATTTCCAGGACGGCCCACGAATGTTGACCTCGTGGCTTCTCATCTGCACTCTCATTTTGGAAAAACGAACCTTCCGACACTGCCGACCTATAGATCGATGGTAAAACCCGGGCGGAAGCCGGACGTGTAAAGCTCGCCGCTGTAGCCCAACGGGTTACAAATAACTCTCGTTTGATCGGCCATATAGTCCCGAAACTTATGTATGTGACCGTGAATCCATCGACCTGGGCGTCGGCGCATGATCAAGTTGGAAAGATCGGAAGCGAAAGCAGCGTTGGTCACGTTTCCGAAAAAGTCAGGGTTCAAGCTTTGCATCAAGGGCGCATGATGGGTCACGACGACCGTACGTCCTGGAAAATCAACTGATAATTCTTGGTCTATAAATTTACGGCTTTCTCTGTGGCGTTCAAGAATTTCCCAGGCCGTCACCATGCCGTTTTCACTTGGTTGTCGAGGGTCAGAAGGGAAAATGCACTGGAAATCCATCATGCGCGACGGCAAGAGTTCAAAAGCTTTGACGCGCCGCTCTTCTGGCGAGATATGCTCATCGTCGCCAACCGACACCGCGAAATCGGTCCACAGAGTCGCGCCGATGAATCGGCAGTCACCGACGGTGACGGTCTCGTTTTCAAGGTGACGGATTTGGGTCTCTTCAACGAGTCGCCGGGCACGCTCCAGTGCCCCGCTGATGCTGCTCCCATAATAATCGTGGTTCCCAAGGACGAGTATCACCGGCATCCTTGGCTCGATGACCATACGGATGAAGCCGATGCTGTCATCGATAAAGTTCGTGACGTCACCAGCGCATATGCAGATGTCCGCGTCAGGAACTTTGGGCGGGTCGCGAAGCAGCCTCGTGAGGTGGCTGTGATGAATGTCGCTAATGATCCAGGCTTTCACAGGTCCTCCATCGGCCGCATGGAGATGCGGCGCGTGAGTGATAGGCGGGGGATGGGTTGTTCGACGGTTAGTGTGGACGGCGGCTTCGGGGCTGGGTCGGAGGCGGAGCAACCTTTCGCGCTCCCGGCCAGTATGGTTCCAGCTGTCGGGCATCCAGGCGCTTGTGCTTCATTAGCGCGTCGGCCAGCTTGAGCAGCGTAGGCTTGAGGCCATCGAGCATATCTCTCGCTCGCTGGTACTGCTCTTGAAGGATTTCCGTGACGTCATCGCGAAGCGCGAGGTCCTCCCAAAGTTTGGGAGGCGAAGTCATGTCGACTGATCCAGGAAGATAATACAACGAATTTCCGAAAGCGTATTCCGTCACCATCCGGATCGCCATCGTGGTCGCGCTGGCAAAATCGCTACCCTTGTTCCCGGTTGACCAATTGGCTCGGTGGCCGAAGATAAGGTCCTCGGCTGCTGCTCCTGCGAGGTCCGACGTGATCATCTTCATAACGTCCCAACGGGTCAAAAACTCCCGGTGAGGTTTCTCCATGAACATGCCGCCGTTGGCTTCCACAGCAGTGGCAAAGTTCTCGACGTTATCATAGATTTCAACCCACTCGATCTTGCCCAACAGCAACGCGTGGTTCACGAGTGCATGCCCCGCCTCGTGGATTGCGACACGGTATAGGGTTTTGGCATCAAGCGGAGGCGGCACTTGCACCTGCGATCTGACGTCCGAAATGTTGACATCTCGATTTTCTTTCCGAGCAATCCTTCTAGCTTCTCGGGCCAGCCTCTCGATATCAGCGCCGCTTTTGCCAGGTAATCGTGCCGCTATTTCCCTGAGTGCGGCTTCACCCGCTAAGTTCGGGAGATGAAACTCAAGGATTTCTCCTCGCGCTGTTGCGTCAGGCAAAGGAAATCTGACGTGTTTTTCGAGTCGACCACTTCTCAATAGTGCAGGGTCAATCCGCTCTGGATAGTTGCACGCACCAAGGACGATGACGCCCTCGCGGCCCTCCGTTCCGTCCAAGCATTCCAAGAGAGCGTTCACGACTGTTGTCGAATAGGTCTCGTGGCGACTAGGAAATTTGGCTCGGTCGCCAATGGCGTCGAATTCATCCAGGAATAATAGGCAGGGCGCTTTTTCCTTGGCGGAACCGAACGCCTGATACATGGCCTTCAACATGTCACCGAGATCGCCGTCTTTAAAAGACTGCCACTTCGGGATTGAGGTTGCCTCCAAATGCAGACCGCAATAGGCCGCGAGAGCAGCGGCAAACCGCGTCTTCCCTGTTCCCGGCGGCCCGTACAAGAGACAACCCTTATCCACTTCGGCCCAGGGAAGTTTTCCTTGTCGCCAATCTGACAGGTCCTTCTTCAAAGCCTCAGCCCACACGCTCGCTTCGCCGAAGCCCTTGCTGACGTCTAGAAGCCGCTCATTGCCAGGGACGACCTTCGCCACCTTCAACAGCTTCATCGCGGCGCGGCTTGCGGGCTGGTCCCGACGGAATATGGCTTCCATTCGCTCCGACGCTTGTTCTGCGATGACTGCTCCCTGCTCGTCGGTGAGTTTGCCACACCTGCGAAAGATAGCGAGGGCTCGCAGGTGCCGAATATCGCAAACAGCCAGCCTGTCGGAGAGGGTAGCCGCAAGCTCGAAATCTTCATGAAGGATAGAGCCCTCCTGAGTGAAGATGATCAATTTCTCTCCGGACTCAAGGAATTCCGCCGGATCGATTTCCCATCCACGTTTGTGCTTAGAAGTGGGATGTAGGCAGAATTTCACGGCCTTTTTGTCCTTTAGAATAATGTTGGCAGCGTCATGGACGTCCTTCAGTTGCCACTGGGAAGGGACGGCAATCACCGCTACGCAGGAAGGTTCCGAGAGGGCACTGATGTTTCTACGGAACAGGGCCACGAGAGCGCAGTAAGCTAGAAAGTCAGTCGCAGACTTGCGAGCGATTGCGGGAAGATTTCGCTTCGTCAGCCGAAATTCATTTGTTCGCGGGCTTTTCAGCTGTTCGGCTGCTTCCTGCAACTTCACGATATAGCGGTCCAGGCTATCGGTCAGGGCTTTGTCCATAGGTTCGCTCCCTAGCCGATCAGCCCGTGGTCGAAATAGTACCACCTGCTGAGGGTCCTGCCGATTTTGCGTTTTTGATCTAGGTAAAAGAGTTCGCTCGTAACGCCCGGGCTTCCTTCCTTGATGTGCGGGTGGCCGGACATCTCGCCGATAAGGCATGGCACCGAGCGCTGGACGAGCATGCAGTTGCGGATGACTACTGGATCAACCGGTCCATTGAAGCCGCCGGGTGAGGCAAGGCTCTGAATGTCACCAAGAAGCGACTGTAGTCGTGGGATTATTACGCTTGGGGGAGTACCGAGCCATTTGTCGAGCATGATGAGTTCCTTCCATACGCGATAGAACATCGCGCTGTTGATGTGTGGGCCGCGACTTTCATCCCCGAGTGGCCATCGAGATGAGCCCGTCCATATGCTGCTGGTTTTGTGGCCGTTCGCCGACCTGATGCTGCCGTTCAGACGCGTGGCCGATTCGGTTTTTCCTTACCGACGCACTTAAGAGAAATACGATTCGTGAGTTAAACGCAAAGAAATTAAGGCTCAAGCCAATAAAAAGAGGTGCGTGCGCATAATGTTGACATTTCGCGCAGCATTGTCGCTTCTCCGGCAATGCGTATTTTTGCCAGTCAGCTTCGAGCGTCGCGAGCGCTTCTTGCCAAGGAGCAGGAAGTCGTCGCTGGATGGGTAGGTCTGGACAGGCGTGAAGTTGGCGGTTGGGAAGCTTGCAAATATAAGCTGATGTCGAAGGTGGCGATTGATCTTCGTAAAGCCTATGAGCGTGCGGGTATTGATTTCATTGACGCTGGTGATGGTTTGGGAGCAGGGGTCCGGCTTCGTGCGCCAGCGACTGATGATCCGCACAAAAGCGCCCAGTATCGGGCAGCACGCGCTTTGACCAACCTATCTCAGGCTGATGTCGCGAAAGTGGCTGGTGTCAACCGCAACTTCGTTGCTCGGCTAGAGCTTGGGGAGATCATTGGGGTCAATCTCGCAACATTAGCGAAATTGGATCAAGCCTATTCAAAGCTCGACATTCTCCTACTCGCGGAGACTTCGGACTCGGGCGTCGGAGTGCGCTGGAGAAGTGAAGCTTCGGGACCCCCGAATAAGAAAGATATAGCTTAGGAGTAAGCTTCGGTTTTTCCGGTCTCGCGTGCGGAACGGAGCAAGGTACATCCTTGGGAGCCTGTACATTTCGACCGGCCG
The DNA here is from genome assembly GCA_900469085.1 of Hyphomicrobiales bacterium. GTDB lineage: Bacteria > Pseudomonadota > Alphaproteobacteria > Rhizobiales > Rhizobiaceae > Rhizobium. The sequence goes on from UBVW01000019.1 coordinate 64,450, forward strand.
GACCAAAGTAGGAGGAAGCCCGCGATGGCAAATCAAAGCGCGTGCGGCCAATGCTAATGGCGCTCGGCAGCGGGCTGTCGGGCTGCGACGACATAACGGACGTCCATTAACGCTATCTGCTAATAAAGCTTGATTGAGAATGGACGTCGGCCCAACCTGGGCTAACGAACATTCTACAGAGATAGCCATAAAAGACCCCACACCGCGTTATCCGCGAATGCGAGTCAATAATTTCCCCGGGAGCCTGAAATTTCAGTCACATAGTTGAGTCGGTTTTCACTAATCCCGACACCGATGGCGCTGATGATGACGACGGTGATGCCTGCCGGCGTATACCTGCGCGGCACGTTCACATCGGCGGCAAGATGGCCGGGCTGGCGCGCGATCTGCTCGATCGCTGCGCGTCGCGTTGCCAGAATGCGGCGGCGACCGATGAAGTCGCGCAGGCTGTCTACAAGGGTTCGTGTGGTCATCGGTTTGTCTCCTTCATCGAAGTGCTCCGATGCCAACCAGATTGAACCTCGGTTGACTTTCAATCAAACAAAATGATATGGTCTTATGTATCAAGAAAATTGAAAGATGAGATGATGACAGCGCCGCTTCGCCGTCCCATTCCGCTGCTTGACAACGATGTGCTGCGCACCTTCGTGGCGATCGCCGAGACCGGCAATTTTTCAACGGCTGCCGAAGCCGTCTTTCGAACACCGTCGGCCGTTTCCATGCAGATCAAGAAGCTCGAAGAGCAGCTCGGTGCCACGCTGTTTCTGCGCGACGCGCGCTCAGTGTCGCTGACGCAGCATGGCGAGGTTCTCCTCTCCTATGCGCGCAACATGCTTGCTCTCTCCAACGAGGCGGTGTCGCGGTTCATCATGCCGGAGCTGAGCGGTGTTGTTCGGCTGGGGGCGCCCGAAGATATCGGCGAGCGCATCCTGCCCGGCATTCTGAAGAATTTCAGCGAGAATTTTCCGGGAATCATGGTCGACGTCACCATCGACATGAGCCTCGGGCTCCGCAAGCGCATGGAGGAGCAGAGGCTCGACCTGGCGCTGATCAACTGCGCCACGCGCCCGCTGCCGACCGACGGCGAGATCGTCTATCGAGAGAGGCTCGTGTGGGCCGGCGCCAAATGCGGCACCGCGCATCGCCGCGACCCCCTGCCGATCTCCATCTGGGAAGAGGGGTGCATCTGGCGGCTTGAGGCGCTTGCGCAGCTTGAACGGATGAAGCGCGATTTCCGCGTCGCGTTTCTGAGCGGCCATACGATGGCGCAGCGTGCCGCCGTGGTGTCCGATCTCGCGATCGCGCCGCTGCCGCGCTCCTATGTCGGAGAGGACATGGAGATTCTCGGCGCGCAGGACGGATTGCCCGAGCTCGGCTCGTTCGATATCCGCCTGCTGACCGTCTCGCAGTTGACGGCGCCGATGAAAACGGTCGCCGAGAGCATTCGGCTGGCGTTCAGCGAAAAGGCCAAGGCGATCGCCGCCTGACGGCTAGTTCGGCATGTGACCGATGCCCGGCTAATATCACTCATCAAAAAAGCGATGCCTGCCTGAAACCTTTATGGGTTCAGTGCGTTATTAGCGCGCAGCAGTCGCGGGACTGGCTGAGGAGAGCGGTTTTTTAACAAGGGATTTCCGACAATGACCACCACGGTAAAGATTGGTGCTGCCATCATGCTTCTGTTCACTCTGGCCTCTTGCGCCAACACCATCCGTGGCGTCGGTCGTGATACGGCGAACGCCGTCAACGCCACGCAGGATGCCGGCCGCAACGTCAATCACGCAGCCAAGAAGTAAGTCGGCTCAGATCTTCGCCTGCGGATAGGCTTTCTCCAGCCCGCCCGATGCCGTCAAGCCCTTGCGGAAGGCGGCGTAAGCGGGATGCTGGCTGGACTTGGAAGCTTCCATCAGGCGAATCTGGAGACGCGGCGGTGCGGCGTCTCCAATCCACTTTCCGAATGCCTCCAGTTTCAGCGAATTCAGGAACGGCGCGCGCGATGCATTGTCGAGGTGACGATGGATGCCGTCGAGCAGGCTGTCGTCCTGTGCCGGATTTTCCATGATCAGCCCGAGATAGGACTTGTCCTGTTCGCCCAGCGCGGAAAACTTGGCGGCGATCGTCTCGGAATCGGGAAAAGGGGCTGATGTCATCGTCATTCTCCATGTCGGTCATTCGTCGCTGAACGCGGCGAGTCGTTTTCGGCGACTTATATGCACCGCGTTTGCTTGCGGAAACCTGTTGCCCATGCGTCAGCCTGTCTCAACGCCCTCATATCGTTGCCGCGACAAAACCGTCAAAAAGACCCGAATTCATATTTGGTTAAGCCCTTACTAACCATCCGGTAACGATGTGGCGCTAAGAATAGCGACGTGGCGGGGGACAACCGCTGCTTCTCCGGATCAGGTACTGCGTCCCGGGGAACGTGAGCTTGGTCGTGTATGGGCCAAAGCGCCAGCGTATTTCGGCAAGCCGCGCGACCTCGAGGTCAGCGCGGCTTTCGCATTTAGAGCGGTTGCGATTGACTTGTTGCGATTGACCGGGGCTGAAACGCCGTTGTACGCCGTGTTCAGTTTTCTGGAGCGCCGCGCCAATGACCAAAGCCATCATGCTGCAAGGAACCGGCTCGGACGTCGGCAAGACGGTGCTCGTCGCCGGCCTGTGCCGGCTGGCTGCCAATCGCGGCATTTCCGTGCGCCCGTTCAAGCCACAGAACATGTCGAACAACGCTGCTGTGGCCGATGACGGCGGCGAGATCGGGCGGGCGCAATGGCTGCAATCGATGGCCGCGCGCGTGCCGTCATCGGTGCACATGAACCCGGTGCTGCTTAAGCCGCAATCGGATGTCGGCAGCCAGATCATCGTGCAGGGCAAGGTCTGGGGGCAGGCCAAGGGGCGCGACTACCAGCGGCTCAAGCCGCAACTGCTCGATTATGTCACTCAGAGCTTCGAGGAAGTTTCGCATGGCGCTGATCTCGTCATCGTCGAGGGGGCGGGGTCGCCGGCCGAGATCAACCTGCGGCCCGGTGATATCGCCAATATGGGGTTTGCGACGCGCGCCAGGGTGCCGGTCGTTCTCGTTGGCGACATCGATCGCGGCGGGGTGATTGCTTCGCTGGTCGGGACGCATACGATCCTTTCGGCCGAGGATCGCGCCATGATCTCGGGCTATATCATCAACAAGTTTCGCGGTGACGTGTCGCTGTTCGACGATGGGATAGCCGCGGTCGGAAAGTTTACCGGTTGGCCCTGTTTCGGCGTCGTGCCTTGGCTGAAGGCCGCATCGCGCCTGCCGGCCGAGGATTCGGTGGCGCTGGAGCGGCTGGCGCGTAGCAAGGCCGGAGCGCTGAAGATCGCCGTTCCCGTGTTGCCGCGCATCGCGAATTTCGACGATCTCGATCCGCTGCTGGCGGAGCCGGATGTGGAACTGGTTTTCGTTCGTGCGGGAGACCGATTACCTGTTGATGCGCAGCTGATCATCCTTCCAGGATCGAAATCGACCATTTCCGATCTCGCCGATTTCAGGGCGCAAGGCTGGGACCAGGATCTCGCCGCGCATGTAAGGCGCGGCGGACGGGTCATCGGCATTTGCGGTGGCTACCAGATGTTGGGTCGGATGGTCCGTGATCCGCTTGGCATCGAAGGCAACGTGCGCGAGATCGAGGGTCTCGGGCTGCTCGATGTCGAGACCGTGATGGACGCGGAGAAGACGGTGCGCAACAGCGTGGCGGTTTCGGCCGAGAATGGGGAAGCTCTCTCGGGCTACCAGATCCATCTCGGGATTACCGAGGGCGCCGACCGAGCCCGGCCCTTCGCGATCGTCGACGGCAAGCCCGATGGCGCGATCTCGGGAGATGGGCGGGTCGTTGGGACGTATCTGCACGGGCTGTTTGCCAGCGATGGCTACCGGTCCCGGCTGCTTGCAAGCTTCGGCCTCACGGGCCAAAGTCGCGACTATCGCGCGGGCGTCGAGCAGGCGCTCGACGAGGTGGCCGCCGAGCTCGAAGTCCATCTCGACAAGCGCTGGCTGGATCGCCTGTTGGGCTAGATTTCGCCCGAGACCTCGCGGCGGCGGCGGTCCAGTTCTTCGCTGTAGCGGCGCAGCGTGTGGGCTTCGCTGAGCTGGCCGACAACGGTGCGCTCGACCAGATTGTTGACCACGGCGAGCGCTTCGCTCTCGGTCTTGTCGAAGATCGCCGCCGCCTGCTTGGCGTTCATCTGCGGCGTCAGGAAGTCGTTTCGGTAGCGCACGAATTCGTCCAGGCCCTTGCTCTCGTCGGCGGTGTCGGTGAGGTTGGCGTAGATGTCGGGAACGAGTACGAGGCCGGCATATTTGCCGCTCTCTTCGACCAGGATCACGCGCTGGGCTGAGCCGATCGGGAAGCTTTCCTTGAACGCCTCGATGCTGATCCCCGCCTTGGCCGTCTTGACGTCGGCACGCATCAGCTTGTTGACCGTCAGGTTGCGAATCCAGCCGACATCATGGGCACTGCGGATGCTTTCCCCGCGCAGGTGGAAGCGCCATGTGGCGAAGGAGTAGCCGAAGGTGCTGCGCACCACCAGCGAGGAGGTGATGACGGCGGCGAGAACGAGCGCCGTGATCGGAAAGTCGCCGGTGATCTCGAGCGCCAGGAAGGTCATGGTCAAAGGTCCGCCGATGACGGCGACGGCAAGCGAGCTCATGCCGACGACGGCATAGATGATCGGCGTCAGCGTTGCGTGCGCGAAATAGGGGGCCGAGTAGGCGAAGAACTTGCCGAGCAGCGCGCCCATGAACAGCGAGGCGAAGAACAGGCCGCCGCGGAAGCCGGAGCCGATCGAGATCGCCGAGGCCAGCGCCTTGAGCAGGAAAAGTCCGATCAGCACGGGAATCACGACCTCGCGGTCGAGATTGAGATGCAGCGCGCCATGGCCGGCCGACAGTACCTGCGGCGTTATCAGCGCGAGCAGGCCTACGACGATGCCGCCAAGCGCCGGGCGGAAGGGGAGCGCGATCGAGCTGCGGCGTGCGAGCTCCTCGATAAAGGCGACGCCCTGCATGATCAGGATGCCGATGCCGGCGCAGAAGGCACCGAGCAGGATGGCGGGAACGTAGTCGGCCGGCATGACGGTGCCGAAATCGCCGACATCGATGATGAAGTCGCTGCCGGCGAGGAGCCGGGCGACCAGCGTGGAGACGAGCGCGGAAACGACGACCGGCGTCAGCGACACGATCGTGTAGGTGCCGATGATCAACTCGAACGCGTAGAAGGCGCCCGTCAGCGGCGCGTTGAAGGCGGCGGCGATGGCGCCGGCGGCGCCGCAGCCGACGAGAACGCGCAGGTCGGCGCGGCGCAGCTGCAGCTTGAAGCCGAGCTTCGAGGCGATGCCCGAGGCAAGCTGCGTATAGCCGGCCTCGAGGCCGACGGAGGCGCCGAAGCCGTTGGAGATCAGGTTCTGGATCGCGACGATGATGCTGTCCGTCAGCGACAGACGGCCGCCATGCAGCGCGTTGGCCTCGATCGGGTCGACCATCGGCTTCTTGCGGGTCTTCGCCAGCACATACATCAGAAGGCCGAGCAGGATGCCGCCGCAGACGGGGGCCGCCATCAGCAGGAACTTGTCGTCGATCTGAGAAGAACTCAGGCGCTCGACATCGCTGATCCCGAAGATCAGGCTGTGCATCTCGCGCGAAATCAGGCTCATGCCGGTGACGGCGAGGCCTGACGTGACGCCGATCAGCGCGCCGGCGAGCACCATGCCCATCTCGCTGCGCCGCAAGAGCGCGCGCATGCGCCCCGCATCGAGAAGCGTGTGTAGCGGGCCGAGCCGTCTAAGAATGATTTTCAGGCGCATGGTGGGGAAACTAGGCGGGCGAAAGCCCGTTCAAGGGTGGTAAAAGAGGAGACATTTGCGGTGCAGCGCCGCATGCGCTGCAAATGCGGCAAAAACCCGGCTTATGCAACAAGTTTCTATGACATTAAGTGGCTGATAATAGACGATAAATCTGGTAGAGATGGTCGTCTTGAGGCTTGATATCAGTCAATTCGGCTGGTGGCGTCGATTGACGGTCGATTGACTTCGTTGTCGCGCTTGCCTAACCATGAAACGATAACGGATGGTTCCGGATCGCCAAAAGCGGTGCGGATGAAAAGGGAATGTGGCGGGGTGGACCCAATCAGGGCGCCTTCATCACAGCCGACCCCGCGACTGTAGAGCGGTCAGGGTCTTCCGTCCGACGTCGGATGCTCTTCTGGCCGGCTGCCTGCGTGGTGCAGGCGGGTGAGGGGCTGAAGACGGCGGAAAAGCCACTGGCAATGCAAGCCATGATCAACCGGGGTTGGACGCCTCCTTATCTACGAATCGTCCGCCTTTTCATGATTGCAGCCGGGAAGGCGAGGATGATCCGATGGCACGATCGGGATGGCCAATTGCGCCGTCCCGATCGTCGCCTGGACCCGCGAGCCAGGAGACCTGCCACTCGTGCCGGGCGCAAAGCCCAACCCAGGGCAAGTGTGCCCGATGCCAGCACGGAGGTTGTCATGGCAGATAATGAGTTTTTTTCGCCGGCTCGGCTGGCGTTTGGGGCGTTCGGTGCTCCACCCGCCCTCATTTCTGTGCGGGTCACAGGGGAGCAACCACCGCGCGTCGGCGCGGTGAATGACCCCGGCACGCGCGAGGAGCCTTCCCCGCCCAAGAGTTTGGGCGGACAGGATTCCTGTGAAGAGCACAACAATGAGGCAGAGAATGCCGAGGGCGGCGATGCCGGTGGTCACACGCCCACGGAAACCTTTCCGCGATGACTTCCTCCACCTTCATCCTTGGCGGCGCGCGTTCCGGCAAGTCGCGCTTTGCCGAGCAACTCGTCATCGACACCGGCCTCGAGCGCCACTACGTCGCCACCGGCCGCGCCTGGGACGAGGAGATGCGTGCGCGCATCGACCAGCACAAGGCTGATCGCGGCGAGCTCTGGACCACCCATGAGGAACCGCTTGATCTCGTCGGCAGGCTGGACGCGATCGATGGCGAGGGGCGGGCGGTGCTTGTCGATTGCCTGACGCTGTGGGTCACCAATCTGATGATGGATGAGCGCGATATGGCCGCGGAATTTGCGGCACTTGCCGCCTATCTGCCGAACGCCCGCGCCCGTCTCGTTATCGTTTCCAATGAAGTCGGCCTCGGCATCGTGCCCGAGAACCGCATGGCGCGCGCGTTTCGCGATCATGCCGGGCGACTTCACCAGATGATCGCGGCGGTCGCCGCCGATGTGTATTTTATCGCGGCGGGACTGCCGCTGAAAATGAAGGGTTGAATTGATGAACCAGCAGAAGATCCCCGCCACCGTCATCACCGGCTTCCTCGGCGCCGGCAAGACGACGATGATCCGCAACCTGCTCACCAATGCAGGCGGCAAGAAGATCGCGCTCATCATCAACGAGTTCGGCGATCTCGGCGTCGATGGCGAAGTGCTGAAGGGCTGCGGCGCGGAAAACTGCACCGAGGACGATATCATCGAGCTCACCAATGGCTGCATCTGCTGCACCGTGGCCGACGACTTCATCCCGACGATGAGCAAGCTTCTGGAACGTGAGAACCGGCCGGATCATATCGTCATCGAGACCTCGGGTCTTGCCCTGCCGCAGCCGCTGGTCGCCGCCTTCAACTGGCCTGACATTCGCACGCAGGTCACCGTCGACGGCGTGATCACCGTAGTCGACAGCGCTGCCGTCGCCGCCGGCCGTTTCGCCGACGATCATGACGCGGTGGACGCCCGCCGCGTCGCGGACGACAACCTCGACCACGAAAGCCCGATCGAGGAGCTGTTCGAAGACCAGCTCACCTGCGCCGACCTGATCGTGCTCAACAAGACCGACCTGATCGACAGCGCCGGCCTTGCCCGTGTGCGCGAAGAGGTTGCCTCGCGCACGGCGCGCAAGCCCGCGATGATCGAGGCGAAGAACGGGGACGTGCCTGCGAGCGTGCTCCTCGGCCTCGGCATCGGTACCGAGGACGATATCGGCAACCGCAAGTCTCATCATGAGCTTGAGCATGAGGACGGGACGCCGCACGATCACGACGAGTTCGACAGCTTCGTCGTGGACCTCGGCCCGATCGCCGATCCGGCTATCTTCATCGAGAGCCTGAAGGGCATCATCGCCGAGCACGACGTTCTGCGCCTCAAGGGCTTCGTCGATGTCCCCGGCAAACCGATGCGCCTGCAGCTGCAGGCCGTCGGCAGCCGCATCGACCACTATTTCGACCGCGCCTGGGCGGCCGGCGAGACGCGCGGCACGCGCCTGGTGGTGATCGGGCTGCATGAGATGGATGAGGGCGCCGTGCGTAAGGCTATCGAGGGGCTGGTTTAAGGTTGATGGTTGGAATGCGCGCGTCGGATTTCGAAGATTGCTTGGGTGGTGCCGTGTGGCCCCCTCATCCGACCCTTCGGGCCACCTTCTCCCCGCTGGGGAGAAGGGAAAGTTCGAGCGAGAGGCCGGCTCCGAGTCTCTTCTCCCCAATGGGGAGAAGGTGCCGGCAGGCGGATGAGGGGGCCACATACTCCGCGCCTACGAGCAACATTTCCCGTAAAGACCTATCGCCATGCACCTCCTTCTAGCCCAGCAGGGAACGATCAGCGACGGCGAGGAGGCGATCGATCTCGGTCAGTCGCCCGGCGACGTCCTGTTCCTCTCTGCCGCCGATACGGAGCTTGCAGCGGTCGCCACCGCGCATGGCCGACGCGCTGGCGCAAGGTCGCTGCGCATCGCCAGCCTGATGAGCCTCAAGCATCCGATGTCCGTCGATGCCTATGTCGAGCGCACGGCGCGGCATGCGAAGCTGATCATCGTAAGAGCGCTGGGCGGCGCCAGCTACTTCCACTACGCGCTGGAAGCGCTGCATGCGACGGCGGCGCGACATGGCGCGCTGATTGCGGTGCTGCCTGGCGATTCCAAGCCAGATGCGGGTTTGACGCCGTTTTCGAATGTACCGCTTGAGGAGCTGAATGCGCTTTGGGCCTATCTGATCGAGGGCGGCGATGCGAATACGCATGCGTTTCTCGACTATGCCGAGGCGATGTTGTCGGGGGCTGAAAAGCCGGAGGCGGCCGCACCGTTAATGAAGGCCGGGATCTGGTGGCCGGGGCGCGGTGTTGTCGGGGTTGAGGAGTGGGGGCGGTTGTCGGCGGAGGCGCTGCGGTCTGCGGTACCCCCCTCTGCCCTGCCGGACATCTCCCCCTTGAGGGGGAGATGCCCGGCAGGGCAGAGGGGGGTATCCCGGGCGCGACGCCAGCGAGAGGAAACCCAGCCACAGTTGCCATCTCCTTCTACCGCGCTCTCGTACAGAGCGGCGAAACCCGCCCCGTCGAAGCCTTGATCGAGGCGCTGATCCAACAAGGTATCCGGCCGCTCCCGGTCTTCGCCTACAGCCTCAAGGACCCCGTCTCCAAGGGCATCCTCGAAAGCGTCTTTGCTGCCACCAGACCCGATGTCGTCATCAACACGACCGGTTTCGCCGTCTCCGCTCCGGGTGCAGAGCGGCAGCCGACGGTGCTTGAGGTCAGCGATGCCGTGGTGCTGCAGGCGATCTTTTCCGCGTCTTCGAAGGAAGCATGGGAAAAGTCTTCGCAAGGGCTGTCGGCGCGCGATCTGGGCATGAACGTGGCGCTGCCTGAAGTGGACGGGCGCGTGCTCGCGCGGGCGGTGTCGTTTAAGTCGGCGGCGCGCTATGATGCACTGGTCGAGGCCAATATCATCGCCAGCGAGCCGGATGCCGGGCGCATGGCTTACACGGCGCGGCTAGCCACCAACTGGGCGCGGTTGCGGCATGCGAAGCCGGCTGAGCGGCGGGTGGCGCTGGTGATGGCGAACTATCCGAACCGCGACGGCAGGCTGGGAAACGGCGTCGGGTTGGATACGCCCGCCGGCACGATTGAGGTGCTGAGGGCGATGCTTGAGGCCGGTTATCCGGTCGCCGACATCCCTTGCGACGGCGATGCGGTGATGCGGCACCTGATGGATGGACCGACCAATTCGGGGCGTGACGGGAAGATCGTTCGTGAGACGCTTTCGTTGAGTCGTTACAAGGCTTTCTTCGAAAGTCTTCCGAAAAAGATTCAAGCCGAAATCGGCGCGCGCTGGGGTTTGCCGGAGGCCGATCCCTATGTCGTGGACGGTGCCTTCGCGTTGCCGTTCACGCGTTTCGGCGAGGTGCTCGTCGGTATCCAGCCGGCGCGCGGCTACAATATCGATCCGAAGGAAAGCTACCATTCGCCGGATCTCGTGCCGCCGCATGGTTATCTGGCCTTCTACGCGTTCCTGCGCCATTCGTTCGATGCGCATGCGGTGATCCATATGGGCAAGCACGGCAATCTCGAATGGCTGCCGGGCAAGGCGCTGGCGCTTTCGGAAAGCTGCTATCCAGAGGCGATCCTCGGGCCGCTGCCGCATCTCTATCCCTTCATCGTCAACGATCCCGGTGAGGGCACGCAGGCCAAGCGCCGCACCGCCGCCGTGATCATCGACCACCTGACGCCGCCGTTGACGCGGGCGGAAAGCTACGGGCCGCTGAAGGATCTGGAAGCGCTGGTCGATGAATATTACGAGGCCTCGGGTGGAGATCCGCGGCGCATCCGGCTGCTCAGCAGGCAGATCCTCGACCTGGTCGCCGATATCGGGCTCGATCAGGATGCGGGGATATCAAAGGGGGAGAGCGAGACCGAGGCGCTGAAGAAGCTCGATGCCTATCTGTGCGATCTCAAGGAGATGCAGATTCGCGACGGACTGCACGTGTTTGGCGTGTCGCCTCAGGGGCGGCTGCTGACGGACCTGACGGTGGCGCTGGCGCGGGTGCCGCGTGGGCTGGGTGACGGTGGTGACCGGAGCTTGCAGCGGGCGATTGTTGGGGATGCGGGGTTGGCTGGTATTGCGAGCGTTGTGCCGGGCGGCTTACCCCCCTCTGTCCTGCCGGACATCTCCCCCTCAAGGGGGGAGGTCGAGCCGCGGATGGGACATCGCCAAACAGCAAATGTTGGAGCGAGCGGACGCCCCCAGCCAATCTCCCCCCCTGAGGGGGAGATGTCCGGCAGGACAGAGGGGGGTGCCATAGCCGCCAACAGACCCTTCGATCCCCTGGACTGCGACATGGCCGCCATCTGGACCGGCGCGCGCCCTGACATCCTCGCAACCGTTTCCACGGACCCATGGCGCACGCAGGGCGATACCGTCGAACGCGTCGAGCTGCTGGCCGCCAAATTCGTTTCCGGCGAAGCTACGTGCCCTGATGCTTGGTGCGCCACCCGCGCGGTGCTCCACGAGATCGAAACTCGCCTGAAGCCCGCCATTCTCGCCTGTGGCGACGCCGAGATCGATGGGTTGCTGCGTGGCCTCGACGGTCTCTTCGTGCCGCCAGGTCCCTCCGGTGCGCCGACGCGGGGCCGGCCGGATGTGTTGCCCACTGGTCGTAACTTCTACTCCGTGGACAGCCGTGCGGTACCGACGCCGGCGGCCTATGAGCTGGGCAGGAAATCGGCGGAGCTTCTGGTGCGCCGCTATGTGCAGGATCATGGAGAGTGGCCGGTGTCCTTCGGGCTGACGGCCTGGGGCACGTCGAACATGCGCACCGGCGGCGACGATATCGCCCAGGCGCTGGCGCTGATCGGCGTCAAGCCGGTTTGGGATATGACGTCGCGGCGGGTGACGGGCTACGAGATCATTCCGCCGGCTATGCTGAGAAGGCCGCGGGTGGATGTGACGTTGCGCATTTCCGGTTTCTTCCGCGATGCCTTTCCGGAGCAGATCGCGCTGTTCGACAAGGCCATCCGGGCCGTTGGCGCGTTGCAGGAGGTGGCGGACGACAATCCGATCGCGGCGCGGATGAGCGGCGAAGCCGTCCGGCTTGTGGCGGCCGGCCTGGACCAAACCGCGGCCGCCAAACGAGCCGGTTACCGGATTTTCGGGTCGAAGCCGGGTGCTTACGGCGCCGGGCTGCAGGCGCTGATCGACGAGAAGGGCTGGGAGCGGCGCGCCGATCTGGCGGAGGCCTACCTGGTCTGGGGCAGCTATGCCTATGGCGCCGGCGAAGAGGGCCGGGCAGAGCGCGGCGTCTTCGAGGAGCGGTTGCGGTCCATTCAGGCGGTGGTGCAGAACCAGGACAATCGTGAGCACGACCTGCTCGACAGCGACGACTACTACCAGTTCGAAGGCGGCATGGCGGCGGCGGCGGAAACATTGGGTGGCGCGCGACCGTCGATCTACCACAATGATCATTCCATGCCGGAGAAGCCGGTCATTCGGTCCCTGGAAGAGGAGATCGCCCGCGTGGTGCGCGGCCGCGTCGTCAATCCGAAATGGATCGATGGCGTCATGCGCCACGGCTACAAGGGGGCGTTCGAGATCGCCGCGACCGTCGATTATCTCTTCGCTTTCGCGGCGACCACGGGCGCTGTCGGCAACCATCATTTCGAGGCGGTCTATCAGGCGTTCGTCGTCGATCAGCGCGTGCGCGATTTCATGGTCGACAAGAACCCGGCCGCCTACGAGGAAATGAGAGAGAGGCTGCTGGAGGCGATCGAGCGGCGGCTCTGGACGCCGCGCAGCAATTCGGCGCAGTTCGATCTTGCTTCCACAGACAACACACACGACAGATCAGGCGGTGTCGACACCGCCGACCGATTGAAGCTTGCATCCGGGGAATACTGACATGACTGAGGAAACCACCGAGACCACGACGGAGGCCACTGGCCACGACGACGCCCGCCACAGCGAGAAGATGGCCAAGAAGAAGGCCGCGCGCGACAAGATCATGGCGACGAAGACGGGCGAGAAGGGCCTGATCATCGTTCATACCGGCAAGGGCAAGGGCAAGTCGTCCTCGGCGTTCGGGATGATCTTTCGCCATATCGCGCATGGCAAGCCATCGGCCGTCGTGCAGTTCATCAAGGGCGCGATGTGGACGGGCGAGCGCGACCTGATCGAGAAGCATTTCTCCGATGTCTGCCAGTTCCACACGATGGGCGAGGGTTTCACCTGGGAAACGCAGGACCGTGCTCGCGACGTCGCAGCCGCGGGTGCTGCCTGGGAAAAGGCCAAGGAACTGATCCGCGACGAGCGCAACTCGATGGTGCTGCTCGACGAGATCAATATCGCTCTGCGCTATGATTACATCGATATCAACGAGGTCGTGGAGTTCCTGAGGACGGAAAAGCCCTATATGACACACGTCGTGCTGACAGGCCGGAATGCAAAGGATGAACTGATCGAGGTCGCCGATCTGGTGACGGAGATGGAGCTCATCAAGCATCCGTTCCGGTCGGGCATCAAGGGACAAGCGGGCGTGGAGTTCTGATGACGCAGAGTTGGGTTTTCTGGGCCTTCCTGTCGGCGGCGTTTGCGGCGCTGACGGCGATTTTCGCGAAGATCGGCGTGGCAGGCGTCAATTCCGATTTCGCGACGCTGATCCGCACCGTCGTCATTCTCGTCGTCATCAGCGCCATTGTGTTGGCGAGCGGGCAGTGGCAGCCGTTTTCCAGCATTTCGTCGAAGACCTGGTTGTTTCTGTGCCTGTCGGGAGCTGCGACCGGGGCGTCATGGCTTGCCTATTTCCGCGCATTGAAAATCGGCGACGCTGCACGCGTTGCCCCGATCGACAAGCTGTCGATCGTTCTCGTCGCCATCTTCGGCGTGGTTTTTCTCGGCGAAAAGCTGAACATGATGAACTGGCTCGGCGTCAGCCTGATTGCCGGGGGAGCGCTGCTTCTCGCGCTGTTCTGAGGATCAGACGCCCAGCCAGACGCGCAGCGGGTTGGCGGGGTCGGACAATAGCTTGATCGTGAAGGCGATGCAGACGATGACGAGCAGCGGCTTGATCAACTTCGCGCCGATGCGCATGGCAAGCCGCGATCCGACTTGTGCGCCGAGAAACTGACAGGCACCCATTATGAGCCCGACCTTCCAGAGGATTGCGCCGAACGACATGAAAATGGCGAGCGCGCCGAGGTTCGAGCCGAAGTTCAAAAGCTTGGTGTGGGCGGTGGCCTTCAGCATGCCGAAACCTGCCAGCGACACGAATCCAAGCATGAGGAACGATCCGGTGCCTGGGCCGAAGACGCCGTCGTAAAAGCCGATAGCCGGAACCAGCGTCAGGCCGAAGGCGAAGGGCGTGATGCGGCGGTGCTTGTCGACATCACCAAGGTTCGGCTTCAGCGCGAAGTAAAGCGCGATCGCGATCAGGAGGACCGGCATGATTGCCCTCAGCACATCGCCCGGCACGATCGTCGCAAGTGCCGCGCCGAGCGCACCGCCCATGACCGCCATCAACGCCATCGGCAGTTGTTCCCGCAGGTTCACGTGGCCCTTGCGGGCATAGGCTATGGTCGCGGATGCCGCGCCGCAGACCGATTGCACCTTGTTGGTGCCCAGCGTCTGCAGCGGCGGGATGCCCGCGATCAGCATCGCCGGAACGGTGATCAGTCCGCCACCGCCGGCGATGGCATCGACGAAGCCGGCGAAGAAGGCTGCGAGGGCAAGGAGGAAAAGCAGGTGGGGGGCAATATCGGACAAAGGGAAACCTGTGGGAATGCTAATGCACTGTGTCGGCGCGCTTGTTGCATTTACCGGCTGGGGCTGCAATGGCTTGCGTGACACAGGCAACCGGCATTTTCTGGATATGACCGCATTCTCCTTCGATACGACCCGCCGTTATGTGCTCGGCCTTGGCTGCGAGCGCGCGACATCGCCGGACGAGGTCATGGCGCTGGTCGCTTCGGCTTTGGAGATGGCGGATGTCGTGCCTGATCAGGTCGCCGGGCTAGCGTCCATCGAAGCACGTCGCGACGAGCCCGCAATGGCGGTGGTTGCCGCGCGCCTTGCCGTTCCCGCGCTGTTTTTCGATGCCGAAACGCTCGAGCGGGAGACGCCGAGGATCAAGAACCCTTCCGATGTCGTCTTCGCGCGGGTGGGCTGTCATGGGGTTGCGGAATCCGCGGCGCTTGCGGCGATCGGGCCCGATGCAGAGCTTGTGCTGCCGAAAATCAAATCGGCGCATGCGACGGTTGCGATCGCACGCGCCCTGTTGCGGAAAGAATAGCGCTCGCTATGGTGACCGCCGACGCCGTCGCAGCGGTTCTGTCGCGCGGCTGCCAATACATGACATGAAAACATGCAAGAGGGACGATTATGCATAAGGTGATTTACGACACGGATCCGGGTGTTGACGATGCGATGGCGCTGCTTTTCCTGCACCGTCATGCCGACATCGATCTGATCGGCATCACGACCGTGTTCGGCAACGCCTCGATTGAGACGACGACACGCAATGCGTTGTTCCTCAAGCGCGAGTGGAATATTCCGGCACCCGTCGCCAAGGGTGCGAGCGTGACGATCGATCCGTCGCGCAAGGAAGGCGCCTGGCCGACCTCCGTGCATGGCGATGACGGGCTCGGCAACATCGACGTGCCTGAGGTCGTCGACGTGCCGCTTGATCCGCGTCCGGCCTACAAGTTCATTATCGACACCGTTCGCGCCAATCCGGGTGAGGTGACGCTGGTGGCCGTCGGGCGCATGACCAACCTTGCGCTGGCGCTGAAGGAGGACCCTGAGATTGCCGGCCTGGTCAAGCAGGTCGTGATCATGGGCGGCAACTTCTATGTGCCCGGCAACGTGACGCCTGTTGCAGAAGCCAATATCCATGGCGACCCCGAGGCCGCCGATATCGTCTTGACCGCGCCATGGCAGGTCGTCGTCATCGGCCTCGATGTCACCGCGATCACCACGATGAGCCGTGGCTATCTCGGCGAGATGGCGGCCAAGGGCGACAAGGCGGTCCAGTTGCTCGATAAGCTCTCGCAGTTCTACATCGATTTCTACAAGCATGCCGTCGAGGACGGGATGATGGTGCACGACAGCTGCGCTTGCGTCTATGTCGTGGCGCCGGAGCTGTTCACCACGATCTCGGGTGCGATGCGCGTGGCGTGCGGCGGTATCGCCGATGGCCAGACGATCATCAAGCAGGACGGCCGTCGTTTCCCGCCGGGCGATTGGGACGGCCTGCCGAGCCAGATCGCCTGCACCGGCATCCAGTCGCAGGAGGTCATCGACCTGATCCGCGATACGCTGCTCAACGCTTAGTCGGCGATCGTATTTGGTATTTCGGCGCAAGCGCATTGACGAATCCATTCAGTCGCTTGCGCCGATATCCTCATGATTTGAGTCCGCTTGGTGCGCGGCAATCGGCCTGATGGTGACACGTATCTTCGCCGCGTTTGCGGCGTTGACGTCGTCGGCCGCCGGGCATAGATCATCGTCATGATCGAAACGGTACTTTCTCACCTCCCGGCGATGGATCCCGGCAGTGTCTGGCTCGTGGGCGCGGGGCCGGGCGATCCAGGCCTTTTGACGCTGCTTGCCGTCAAGGGGCTGATGGAAGCCGATGTCATCGTGCATGATGCGTTGGTCGACGCCGAATGCCTGAAGCTTGCCCGGCCGGGTGCCGTGCTCGAATATGCCGGCAAGCGCGGCGGCAAGCCGTCCGCCAAGCAGCGCGACATTTCGCTTCGCCTCGTCGAACTCGCGCAGGCGGGCCATCGCGTTCTGAGGCTTAAGGGCGGTGATCCCTTCGTTTTCGGGCGTGGCGGCGAGGAAGCGCTCACGCTCGTCGAACATAACGTTCCGTTTCGCATCGTGCCGGGGATTTCGGCGGGGATCGGCGGGCTGGCCTATGCGGGCATCCCCGTTACCCACCGCGACATCAATCATGCGGTGACGTTTTTGACCGGCCACAATTCATCGGGGCTGGTGCCGGACGCGATAAACTGGGATGCTATAGGCAAGGGCTCGCCCGTCATCGTGATGTATATGGCGATGAAGCATATTGCCGAGATCAGTGCCAACCTGATTGCCGCGGGGCGCTCGCGCCAAGAGCCGGTCGCCTTCGTCTGTAACGCGTCGACGAGCGCGCAGCAGGTTCTGGAAACCACGCTCGGCGATGCACCGGCCGCGGCGCTCTCGTCAGGCATCGAGCCGCCGGCGATCGTGGTGGTCGGCGAGGTGGTGCGGTTGCGAGGCTCTCTCGATTGGCTGGGTGCGCTGGCCGGACGACGGTTGCATCCCGATCCGTTCCGGAGGTCCGGCAGTAAGGAGACGGCATGAGTGGTCTGTTGATTGCAGCCCCGTCCTCCGGGTCGGGAAAGACGACTGTGACGCTTGGGCTCCTCAGGGCGCTTCGCAAGCGCGGGGTGGAGGTCGCGCCCGGCAAGGCGGGGCCCGACTATATCGATCCGGCCTTCCATGCCGCGGCGAGCGGTGTCGCCTGCCTCAATTTCGATCCCTGGGCGATGCGCCCCGACCTGATTGCCGCAAATGCGACGCTGCACCGCTCCGGCGACCGGCTGCTTGTCATCGAGGCGATGATGGGTCTCTTCGACGGCGCGGCCGACGGCAAGGGAACCGCAGCGGATCTGGCGGCGATGCTGGGGCTTTCGGTCGTGCTGGTGGTCGATGCGTCGCACATGTCGCAATCCGTCGCGGCGCTTGTGGCCGGGTTTGCCGGTTTTCGCGCCGATGTCCGGATCGCCGGGGTCATTCTCAACAAGGTTGGCGGCGACCGGCATGAAATGATGCTGCGCCAGGCGCTTGAGGCCAGCCGCATGCCTGTGATCGCGGTCGTCCGCCGCGACGCCGAGATTGCGTTGCCGGAGCGGCATCTCGGTCTGGTGCAGGCTGGTGAGCATGAGGCGCTGGAGAAATTCGTCGAGCATGCGGCGCAGGCGGTCTCTCAGAACTGCAATTTCGACTTCCTGATGCGGGTCGCAAAACAGGGATTCGCACGGCCCTCGACCGCCAATATCGACCGTTTGCCGCCCCTCGGAAGCCGGATCGCGGTGGCGCGCGATATCGCCTTTGCCTTCTGCTACGAGCATATGCTGCTGGGCTGGCGGCGGCGCGGCGCCGATATCTCGTTTTTCTCGCCGCTTGCCGACGAACCGCCGGAGCGGACCGCCGACGCCATCTATCTGCCCGGCGGCTATCCGGAACTGCACGCCGGACGGATCGCAGGCGCCTCGACCTTTCGGACAAGCATGCGTCAGGCAGCCGAAAATGGCGTGCGGATTTACGGTGAATGCGGCGGTTATATGGTGATGGGCGACGGGCTGATCGACGCCAGCGGCGAGCGCCATGAGATGCTTGGGCTTTTGCCGCTGGTGACCAGCTACGAGGAGCGCAGGCGCCATCTCGGCTATCGGCGGGTCTATCCCATCAACGGCTCCTTCTTCGCGCAGCCGATGACCGCGCACGAGTTTCACTATTCGTCGGTGGTTTCGGAAGGCGAGGCGGACCGGCTTTTCAAGGTTACCGACGCATTGAACAACGACCTCGGCACCGCCGGCCTGCAGCGTTGGCAGGTGGCGGGTTCCTACATGCATCTCATCGATGTGGCGGCTCAGGTGGGCGGCCAGGCTTCGGGCGGCCAGGCTTCGGGCGGACTGGCACGATGAATGCCCCAATCATACATGGCGGTGGCATAACGGCCGCCGCGGCACTTTATGGCGGCAAGCCGGAGGATTGGCTCGACCTTTCCACCGGTATCAGCCCGTTTCCCGCCGTTCTGCCCGAGATCCCCCTGCGCGCCTGGCACCGGCTGCCGGACCAGCATCTCGTCCACGAGGCGCGCGAGGCGGCGCGGGATTATTACGGAAGCGGCGTCAGCCTGCCGTTGCCGGTGCCCGGTACCCAGTCCGTCATCCAGCTTCTGCCGCGCCTGATGGCGGCGGGCGGGCGCGTCGCCATTCTTGGGCCGACCTATGGTGAATATGAGCGGGCCTTCCTGATGGCGGGAGTCCCTGTCGATCGGCTCAATGGGATCGACCAGATTGGCGACCATCACGCGCTTGTGGTCATCGTCAATCCGAACAATCCCGATGGCCGGATCTACCTGCCGGAGACGCTTCTTGATCTTGCGCGCAACTTGGCGGCGCGGGGAGGGCTTCTCGTGGTCGATGAGGCGTTCGGCGATACGGTTGCCGAGGCCAGTGTCGCCGGCCATGTCGTGGATCATGCCAACCTCATCGTCTTTCGCTCCTTCGGCAAATTCTTCGGTCTTGCCGGGTTGCGGCTTGGTTTCGTCATTGCGGCAAGGGAGCTTCTCGATCGGTTCGAGAGCCTGCTCGGCCCCTGGGCGGTTTCCGGGCCGGCGCTGTCGATCGCCGCCTCCCTGCTGCGCACCGACACCGAGCCGCTGCGACGTGCGATCGCTGAGCGTAGCGAGGCGATGCGCGAGGTTCTGACCAAAGGCGGGCTTCGCATTCGCGGCGGAACCGCGCTTTTCTCGCTGGTCGAAGACGAGGCTGCTGATGCGTTGCAGGCACATCTGTGCGTGCACCACATTCTGGTCCGCAAGTTCGATTATGCCCCTTCCTGGCTGCGCTTCGGCGTGACCGCGGATACCACTGGCGATCTCAGACTCGCCGATGCCCTGTTGAGCTTCAATCGATGATCTTTGAACTGAATCTTCTCGTGCTGGTGCTTGCTCTTATGCTGGACAGGATCGTTGGCGATCCGGATGTTCTCTGGGCGCGGCTGCCGCACCCGATCGTGCTGTTCGGCAAGGCGATCTCGCGGATGGAGACGCAGTTCAACCGAACGGAGTTGCCAGGTAAAAGCCGCCGTCGCAACGGCATGCTCGTCATCGCGGCCCTGCTTCTCATCGCCATCGTCGCGGGTGTCGCGCTGCATTTGTTCTTCGCGCTGTTTGGGCTTGCGGGCATCTTGCTTGAGGTTCTCTGCGTGACTGTGTTCCTGGCGCAGAAGAGCCTTGCCGATCACGTGGAGGCGGTCGCAACCGGTCTTCGGCAGGGCGGCCTCGATGGCGGGCGAAAGGCCGTGTCGATGATCGTCGGGCGTGACCCGGAAACGCTGGACGAGCCGGCGGTCTGCCGGGCGGCGATCGAGAGCCTTGCGGAGAATTTCTCCGATGGCGTTGTCGCGCCGGCGCTGTGGTACCTGGTGTTTGGGTTGCCCGGGCTACTTGCCTACAAGATGCTGAACACGGCGGATTCGATGATTGGCCACAAGTCGGAACGCTATGTCGATTTCGGCTGGGCGTCGGCCAGGCTCGATGATCTCGCAAACTGGCCGGCGGCGCGGCTGTCGATCGCACTGATCGCCGCGGGTGCGTGGCTCCGACGCGGCGGTGATGCGTGCCGCGAGGCGTTCAAGATCGCGATGCGCGATGGCGGGATGCATCGCTCGCCGAACTCGGGGCGTCCGGAAGCGGCTATGGCTGGCGCTCTCAATGTGCAGCTTGCGGGACCGCGCGTCTATTCCGGCGTGGTGGTGATGGAGCCTATGATCAACGGCGGTGGAAGAGAGACCGCTGTCATCGAGGATATCGACAGCGCCGTCTCCGTCTTCAATGCCAGCTGCTCTGTTCTCGCCTTTGTTACGCTGGTGATCTTCCTGTTTCTTCTTTAGGTTCGCGCGATACTGTTATCATATTGATTACCATGCTCCTTAAGCGGATATAGCGTCTCGTCGCGTAGTCTTTTCATCTGTATTCATGCAGAATGAGCGAGGGGACGATGAGAATTATACTTGCAGGAGCTGCGGCCATCGCCTTGCTGCAGCTTTCCGCCGTTGCGGCCGAGGCATCGACGCTGATCGCGAAGATCAGCATCAGTTCGCAGACCATGACGGTTACCGAAAACGGCTTCGTCAAATATCGCTGGAAGGTTTCGACGGCGCGCTCCGGTTATGTCACCCCTGTCGGCTCCTGGAGCGCCAAATGGCTGTCGCGCGATCATCGTTCCAAGAAGTACGACGATGCGCCGATGCCTTATGCGGTATTCTTCAATGGCGGCTACGCCGTGCATGCGACCTTCGATCTCAAGCGTCTCGGGCGCCCGGCATCGCACGGCTGCATTCGCCTGCATCCCAATAATGCCGCGCAGTTCTTCGACATGACGCGGCAGGCGGGACTGGCCAATACGCGCGTCGTCGTCACAAACTGAACGAGGCGAAACGTCGCGGTAACGGTTGCAGGCTGCCTTGCGGTGCATGCTGTTTGAGCAACAGTGCCTGCGCAAATTGCAATGGCGAGCGGACGAAAGCATTGGCTTTTGAAATGGATTTGCCTATGAGGGGGAAAACTATCATTTCCAAGAGGTACAGGCGTGACCGCTACATTCGATAAAGTTGCCGACATCATTGCAGAAACCAGCGAGATCGATCGTGATACGATCACGCCGGAAAGCCATACGATCGACGACCTCGGTATCGACAGCCTCGACTTCCTCGATATCGTTTTCGCCATCGACAAGGAATTCGGCATCAAGATTCCGCTCGAAAAGTGGACGCAGGAAGTCAACGAGGGCAAGGTTTCCACGTCCGAGTATTTCGTGCTGAAAAACCTCTGCGCCAAGATCGACGAACTGCGCGCCGCCAAGGCCTGATCGCTTCGTCCATATTTTTTATCCGCCCTGTCGCCATTCACCATGGCGGCCGGGCGGTTTTGTTACTAAGTAGGCCTAGCCGGCAGCATTGTGTCTGTGCGGCCGGAGGATCACATGCTCCTGGAATACTTCCAGATGATCGACCGCGTCGAGGCGGTCGACCTTCAGACCAAGATACTCAAGGCACGTTCTGTCGTGCCGGCGAAGAGCCCGGTGTTCGAAGGTCATTTCCCCGGCATGCCCCTTGTCCCGGGCGTGCTTCTCATTGAAACCATGGCGCAGGCATCTGGTATGCTGGTGCTGGCGGCGACCGATTTCGCGGCGATGCCGTTCCTGATGTCGGTCGACGGCGCCAAGATGCGCACCTTCGTCGAGCCGGAGGCGGTCCTCGATATCGAGGCGTTTCTGGAACATGACGGATCGGGTTTCGCTGTGACCAAAGCAAAAATCACCAGTGGCGGCAAGAAGGTGTGCGACGCGCAGTTGAAGCTTCGCACCATGCCTTTCAGCGAGATACCGCTTGGTGACATCGTCAAAAAACGCGCAAGTGAAATCGGCCTTATGGATGCAATCGCCGCGCAGGGAGTGAATGGATGAGCAAGGCTCAGAATGATGTCGTGATCACGGGCGTCGGTATCGTGACCTGTCAGGGCGTCGGCAAGGAACCGCATATCGCGCTGCTCACCGCCGCCGATGCGCCGAAGACGATTGTCGAGACCGAAAAGTTCAAGCCCTATCCGATCCATCCGCTGCCCGAGGTGGACTGGTCGCAGCAAATCGCCAAGCGCGGCGATCAGCGGCAGATGGAAAACTGGCAGCGCATTGGCGTCTTCGCCGCGGGCCTGGCGCTCGATGACGCCGGCCTGAAGGAAGATCTCGAAGCCTGCGGCACGATGGACATGATCGTGGCGGCCGGCGGTGGTGAGCGCGACATCAATGTTGATACGCTGATCGTCGACGAGGGCCTGAAGCGCAACGACCGCGAAGTGCTGCTCAACGAAAAGCTGACGACAGAACTGCGCCCGACGCTCTTCCTAGCGCAGCTCTCCAACCTGCTCGCCGGCAATATCTCGATCGTTCACAAGGTGACCGGTTCGTCGCGGACCTTCATGGGTGAGGAATCGGCCGGCATTTCCGCGGTCGAGACCGCGTTCTACCGCATCAAGTCGGGCGAATCCTCGCATGCGCTGGTTGGCGGTGCCTTCTCGGCCGAACGTCTGGACATGGTGCTGTTGTTCGAAGCGATCGGTTCGCATTCGCGCGGCGACTGGCAGCCTTTGTGGTCGCGCGATGTCGGCGGCATCACCAGCGGCTCGCTCGGCGCGTTCCTGGTGCTCGAATCGCGGGTGCATGCCGAAGCGCGCGGGGCTCACATCTATTCGACGATCTCCTCGATCGAGGGCGATCGTGGCAATCGCGGCGCCGGCAATCTCGAAAAGCGCCTCGAGCGGCTGCTTGAACCGGCCCGCGGCCTGCCCGCCGAAAGCACGGCGATCTTTTCCGGCTCCTCGGGGATGCCGGAGCTCGCGTCGCGCGAGAAGGCGGTTCTCGAGCATCAGCTGCCGGGTGCTGCCATCCGCGGTTTCGGCGGCGTAACCGGCCATGGGCTGGAGGCGCACTTCACCCTCGGGCTGGCGCTGGCCGCCCTTGCCATCGACGGCGAGGCCAAGGTTCCGGCATTCGACGGCGCCCATGAAAAAGCAATGAGATCAGGCACGAAGGCTGCGGTCGTCACGACGGTCGGGCATCAGCGTGGCGAAGGCGTCGCCGTTCTGTCGGCGGACGCGTGAGGAGCAGGCACATGACGGATCAAGCTTACAAGGATCATCTCGGCCGCCCGATCGTGGCGGTAACCGGTGTCGGCATCATGACTTCGTTGGGGCAGGGCCTCAAGGACAACTGGAGCGCGCTGATATCGGGCAAGTCGGGTATCCACGACATCAACCGGTTCCCGACGGACGGTCTTTCGACGCGGATTGCCGGCACGGTCGATTTCATCGACGTTCCCGCACCCAACGCCGTCGAACGCTCCTACGCATTCGCGCGCGAGACGACGATCGAGGCGCTGGCTGATGCCGACATATCAGGCGATTTCAATGGCCCGCTGTTTCTTGCAGCACCGCCGATCGAGCCGGAGTGGATTGCCCGCTTCGAACTCGGCGATCGTTCGCCTCCGCCCTCGCAGCCGGGTGACGCTTACGACCGTTTCCTAACGGCCATGCGCCAGCGTCCGGATCCGGCCTTCCATGAGGCGGCACTGTTCGGCGCCATCTCCGAGCGTCTCGCCGATCGTTTTGGGACGCGCGGACTTCCGGTGACGCTGTCGACGGCCTGTGCTTCGGGCGCGACCGCGATCCAGCTCGGCATCGAGGCGATCCGCCAGGGCCGCACGAACCGCGCGCTCGCCGTGGCGACCGACGGCTCGGTCAGCGCCGAGGCGCTGATCCGCTTCTCGCTGCTCTCGGCGCTGTCGACGCAGAACGAACAGCCGACCAAGGCATCCAAGCCGTTCAGCAAGGATCGCGATGGCTTCGTCATTGCCGAAGGTGCGGCGACGCTGGTGCTGGAATCGCTGGAATCGGCGATCGCGCGCGGCGCCAAGGTGCTCGGCATCATGAAGGGCGCCGGCGAAAAGGCCGACAGCTTCCATCGCACGCGCTCCTCGCCGGATGGCGGCCCGGCGATCGCGACGATCCGCGCGGCACTTGCCGATGCCGGCATGGATGAAGGCGATATCGGTTACATCAACGCCCATGGCACCTCGACGCCGGAAAACGACAAGATGGAATATGGCTCGATGCTCGCCGTCTTCGGCGACCGCATGGCCTCCATCCCGCTGTCTTCCAACAAGTCGATGATCGGCCATACGCTGACGGCGGCGGGTGCGGTCGAGGCGGTGTTCTCCCTGCAGACGATGCGGACGGGTACCCTGCCGCCGACCATCAACTACACCAACCCGGATCCGGCGATCGTCCTCGACGTCGTGCCGAACGTGAAGCGGGATGCGCAGGTGAATGCCGTGCTTTCCAACTCCTTCGGTTTCGGCGGCCAGAACGCCAGCCTTGTCATGGCGCTCGAACCGGCTTAATCGGTTTCCGACCTCACATTGCCGCGCCCGCGCCCGATCGGCTGCGCTGGCGTGGCGGCACGAACAAACCGCGTATCGGCCTCATGGCTGGTGCGCCCGCGAAGGATTTTGCCATGCGCGCTCTGCAACTGATCGACGACCGCAAGCTCGAGATCACCGATCTGCCCGAACCTGATGCGCCCGGCGCCGGCGAAGTGACGCTGCGCGTCAAGGCCGTGGCGCTGAACCACATCGACGTCTGGGGTTGGCGCGGCATGGCGTTCGCCAAGCGCAAGATGCCGCTGGTCATCGGCGCGGAAGCGTCTGGTGTCGTCGAGGCGATCGGCCCCGGCGTGTCCAACGTGCTTCCGGGCCAACTCGTCGCCATTTACGGCGCGCGCACCTGCGGTCTCTGCCGCCCGTGCCGCGAAGGCCGCGACAATCTCTGCGAACATGTCTCCGGCGTGCATGGTTTCCATCTCGACGGTTTCGCGCAGGAGAAAGTCAACCTGCCGGCGCGCCTGCTGGTTCCGGCACCTCCCGGCGTCGATGCCGTGGGCGCGGCCGTTGCTCCCGTGACGTTCGGTACGGTCGAGCACATGCTGTTCGACAACGCCAAGCTCGAGCCCGGCGAAACCATCCTGATCCATGCCGGCGGCTCCGGTATCGGCTCGGCAGCGATCCAGCTTGCCAAGAAGATCGGCTGCACCGTGATCACCACGGTCGGCTCCGACGACAAGATCGAAAAGGCCAAGGCACTCGGCGCCGATCACGTCATCAACTACCGCACCGACCGCTTCGAGGGCGTGGTGCGCAAGCTGACCAAGAAGAAGGGCGTCGACGTCGTCTTCGAACATGTCGGCAAGGACACTTGGGCAGGCTCCATGCTGTGCATGAAGCGTGGCGGGCGGCTTGTTACCTGTGGCTCGACGTCGGGCGTGTCGACCGACATGAACCTGATGATGCTGTTCCAGCAGCAGCTTAAGCTGCTCGGCTCCTTCGGCTGCCGGATGGAGAACATGGCCGATGCCATGCAGAAGATGGGTCGCGGCCTCGTGCACCCCGTCATCGACACCGAAGTCGGCTTCGACGAGATCAACGTCGCGCTGGAGCGGATGGAATCACGCCAGATCTTCGGCAAGATCATCCTGAAGATGGATTGATCCATTGGAGCTCTTCATCACCCGGATCGTCCTGAAACTGGACCATTTTCGCCAGTGGCTGATCGCGCAGGTGATGTTCGGCTTCCTGAACTTTCTGAAGATCTTCCCGGCCGACGGGGCGATCAACTTCATCGACTGGCTGATGCGCAAGATCGGCCCGAAGATGAAGCGCCACAAGCTGATTCTCGCCAATCTGCGCAACGCTTTTCCGGAAAAGAGCGACGAGGAGATCCAGCAGATCGCGCTCGGCAGCTGGGCCAATATGGGCCGGCTTGCCGCCGAATATGTGTTTCTCGACCGGCTGTTCGATTTCGATCCCGAAAAGAGCGAGCCGGGCAGGGTTGAGGTGTCGGGCATCCCGATCTTCCTCGATCTCCTGGAAAACCCGCGTCCGTTTATCGTCTTTACCGGCCATACCGGCAATTTCGAGCTGCTGCCGGTGGCTGGTGCTGCTTTCGGGCTTTATGTCAGCGTTCTCTTCCGGCCGCCCAACAACCCTTACGTGGCGCAGAAGGTGTTCGACTTCCGCAGCGCCCGCATGGGCAAGCTGGTGCCGTCGCATGCCGGATCGTCATTCGCACTCGCACGCCAGCTGGAAGCGGAGCAGGGGGTCGGCGTGCTTGTCGATCAGAAGTTCGGCCGCGGGCTGAAGACCGAATTCTTCGGCCAACCGGTGAAGACCAATCCGTTGCTCGGCAAGCTGGTTCGCCAGTTCAACTGTGAGGTCTATCCGGCCCGCTGCATCCGCCTTCCCGGTAATCGCTATCGGCTGGAGATCGAGCCGAAGGTCGAGCTACCGCGAGATGAAAAGGGCAATCTTGATCTGACGGCGACGGCCCAGTTGTTGAACGACAAGGTTGAAAGCTGGGTGCGCGAATACCCGGAACAGTGGCTCTGGTATCATGACCGATGGGAAATCAAGCGCCAAATCATGTAGACTGGCGCTCCCCTACATCTTGTCATTGAAAAACAAGGTCTCTTCCTCATTGAACATGAAACGGCGTCATGTTACCGATTTCTGACAAAGGGGAAGGTGAATGGCAATGTTGCCGTCATGATCCTGGATATCGGATCAATCCCTCACGGAAATCGGCATGGGAGGTGTCGTGCTCGGGCTTTTTCAGGCGTTCTCGTTGCGGTGTTCGCAGATTGACGAGGCCATAAGGCTTGGTGACGATGCGCGCGTGAGCAGCCTCGACGGCTCTATCGACGCGCTTATCGAAACGATCCTTGGCTACCGCGCCACCAATCTGTTCTATGCACATATGCAGATGCAATTCGTCGGCTGCCTGATCGATCAGTATGCCGAAGACAGCGAATCCGTGCGCGAACACGTGAAGTTGCTCTCGTATCTGATGGAGCAATATCTCGGTTCGACCGTTCCGCGCTGGCAGATGCCGCCGCTGGAGCGCATGGATCGAGAACGGGTGCCAGCGCCTGCTGCCTATGTGCCCAACACCGACAATGGCAACTTCCTGAATTCGGCTATCCTCGAATCCCTGCCGGATCGGGTCGCTGTTGTGACCAAGGACTATCGCTATCTTTACGCCAATGCCGCGAGCTCCGCTTATGCCAAGCGCAAGCCGTTCGAGATGGTGGGGCGCCATATCAAGGACGTGCTCGGTGAGGCGCGTTTCGTGGACTGCGTCAAGGGAATGCTCGACGCGTGTTTCGTAGGCGAAACCTGCGACCAAACCTATGAACGGCGCGAGGAAAACGTCGTGCAGAGGACACGCTATCGCATGTCGCCGCTGCGCGATTCGTCCGGCTATATCATCGGGGCACTTATCGTCTCGCAGGACGCCGGCTCGTCGGCCGCCAATCTCGCCGCCTGATTACGCTTTCGTCCACACCGCCAGTTCGTATCCATCGGGATCGGCGAAGTGAAAGCGGCTGCCGCCTGGAAAGCCGAAGATCGGGCGCACGATCTTGCCGCCGGCGCCTTCCACCGATTCCAGTGCCGCCTGCAGGTCATCGGCATAGAGGATGACGAGCGGACCGCCGGGGCGGGGTGCATCGAGGTTGGTAAAGCCGCCCTTCAGCCGTCCATCGTCGAATTCGCAGTAGTTGGGACCGTAATCGGTAAAACGCCACCCGAAAGCCTTGCCGTAAAACGCCTTGGAGCGTTCGATATCGGCGACGTTGAACTCGACATAGTCATGCGAAGCTCGTTTTTCGTAAGCGGTTAGCCGAGG
>UBVW01000032.1:0-78361 GCA_900469085.1 Hyphomicrobiales bacterium
CCACTCACACAGCCCGCGAGAACGGATAATCCGGCAAGAATTGCTATGCGGCGCATGAAATCTCCATAGGCGATGACCGCAAGGCGGTTCGCTAACAAACTATTATCGCTTATGGTTAATTTTTACTTTCCATGTCGCATAGCAAGTTCGCATGGCAGGCTTTGCCGAGAGAGGATCGGTGCTTGGAAGGGGAGCACAGGATCATGGGCGGATAAGAGTTCGCTAACTATCGAATGGCAGCTATGCAGCAATATCATTGAATTCAAATCGATAGGATGTTATCTAATTCCATGACAACGAACATGAAGAAGAGCTGGACCGAGTTCGCACCGTTGCTGATGATCTGCGGGCGTGGATGGCGCCGCGCGCTCAACGCCGTTTTGACCGACCACAAACTATCCGATGCCAGCGCCGCACCGCTTATCGCGTTGCTGCGCCACGGCGACCGGATTCCACAGAATGTGCTGGCCGAGCGGGTAGGCGTGGAAGGCCCGACGCTGGTGCGCGTGCTCGACAGTTTGGAGAATGATGGCCTGATTTGCCGGGTCGCCGATGAGGCGGACCGGAGGATCAAGCTGGTGCAGCTTACCGGAGAGGGCACAACGGTCGCCGAGCGCGCCGAACGTTGTGCGGCAAAGTTGCGAGAGCAAATCCTTGGCGATCTCGATCCCGAACAGGTCGATGCCGCTATCGAGGTTTTGCGCGCCGTCGCGGATAGGACCGCGGCGATAACCGGAACGCAGGATAATGACGAGCAGCCATAACACGATCGCCCCAAGCGTTTGGGATGTCGTTTTCTCCATCAAGACCTTCATCGCAGCAATGCTGGCGC
Source organism: Hyphomicrobiales bacterium (assembly GCA_900469085.1). GTDB lineage: Bacteria > Pseudomonadota > Alphaproteobacteria > Rhizobiales > Rhizobiaceae > Rhizobium. The sequence continues at coordinate 833 of UBVW01000032.1, forward strand.
TTCTCATCGCGCTTTGCTTCGATCTGACGAACCCGTACTGGGCCGTCGGCACGGTCTATATCGTTGCGCACCCGCTGTCGGGCGCAAGCACATCCAAGGCGATCTACCGGCTGATCGGTACCGCTGTCGGCGGCGCCATGACCATCATCCTGGTGCCCAATCTCGTCGATTCGCCCGAGTTGCTGACGCTGGCGATCGCGCTCTGGATGGCGTTTTGTCTCGGTGTCAGCCTGCTCGACCGCACGCCGCGCAGCTATTCCTTCATGCTGGCCGGCTACACGACGGCGCTTACCGGTTTTCCGATCGTTGCCAGCCCCGAAACCGCGTTCACCTATCCCGTTGCCCGCGTGGAGGAAATCGCGCTCGGCATCATCTGCGCCGCGCTTGTCAGTCGTCTGGTCTTTCCACGCCATGCCGGACCCGTGCTTGCCGCGCGTATCGACAGCTGGGTTCGCGATGTCGCCGCTCTTGCAACGAGCACGCTCAACAGCACTGACAAGAGCGACGCGCTTCACGCTGCCGCCCGCAGGCTGGCCGCCGACGCCGTCGATCTGCACAGCTTCACCACGCACGTCGCCTACGACACATCGGGTCTGCGCGACATGGTCGGACGCACACGCACCTTGCAGCAGCGTATGGTCGCCATGCTGCCCGTCGTCTCCGGCCTTGCCGATCTCCTTCACGCCTTCCGCAAGGCGACCGACGGCAAGCTGACCGCTTCCGCCAACGAACTGATCCGTCGCGTGACGGAACTCCTGGCGAACGAGGCCTCCTATGGAGAGGTCGAGCGGCAGGAAATTCTCCTGCTGATGGAAAAGACCGAGAAGGAGGGCAGGGAGCAGCAGGAGTGGAACGGCCTTCTCGCCCATAATTTCACCTCCCGCCTGCGTGATCTGCTGCAGATTTGGAGCGACTGTCTGGCGCTGCGTGACGATATCGAAACAGGTGGTCGCCTCGAGCTGCGCTGGCAGCGTTTCGGTACGCTCTTCGATCGCGCGCCGATCCACCGCGACTACGGCATGGCGATCCATTCGGGTCTCTCGGTGATGCTGGCGACCTTTATCGCCGCAGCGCTCTGGATCTTCACTGGATGGTCACAGGGCAGTGCAGCGGCGATGATGGCAGGTGTGCTCTGCTGCATCTTCGCGACGATGGACGATCCGGCGCCGATGATGCTGAAGTTCATGTATGTGTCGATCTTCGCGGTCGCCGTTGCCTTCGTCTTCCAGTTCGGTCTGTTGCCGCTCGTTCACGGCTACCTGCCGTTGGCTGCCGCTCTGGGCTTGTTGCTCATTCCTGCCGGCGTGTTGATGACAAAGCCTTCGCTGATGATCTACGGCCTTGGTTTCGGCGTCAATTTTCCCAACATGCTTGCCCTGCAGGACCGGCTGAACCTGGACCTCAGCTCGTTCCTCAATTCCAACATGGCCATGGTGATAGGCCTGGTCATTGCCTGCGGCACCACGGTCCTGGTGCGCTCCGTCGGCGCCGAGTGGACGGCCTACCGCGTATTGCGCGCCGGCTGGGCAGATATCGTCGCCGTGGCACGCAAGTCGGATGCACCTGACTTCGCGCGGATGCTCTACCGCATGGTGGATCGCTTCGGTCTGGTCGCGCCGCGCCTGGCGCGCATCCCGGTCGAATCGGCCGTCGCCCAGAACGATATCTTGGGCGATCTGCGCAATGGCCTGAACACGATGGAACTGCAGCGCCACCGTCAACTCTTGAACCGCGACAGCCGCGAGGATGTCAACGAGGTCCTGTCGGGTATTGCCGGGTTCTATCAGCAGAAACAAAGGCATGGCCACGCCCAGCCGGGCGAGAGCCTGCTGAAGGCGATCGATAAGTCATTAGCCGACCTTCTTCACCAAAACCCGTCATCGGCCGTCGAGGGCGCACGCCGGGCCATCACGTCGCTTCGCTACAATCTGTATCCGGATGCGCACTTCGTGATGCCAGGCGCGACCATTCAGACCGGCGAACAACTCGCAAAGGAGAATGCGGCATGAGACCGGAACTCGATCTTTATGGCGTCTTCATACCGACGCTGGCGGCAATCGCCGTTGCGGCTTTCTTTCTCAACTCCATCCTGCGGCGGATCCTGGCCTTCATCGGATTCTATCGTCTCGTGTGGCATCGGCCACTGTTCGATACGGCCATGTACTTCTGCCTGCTCGGCGCGCTCGCGCTATCTTTGAACAAGGTGTCACTATGAAATCGCTTCTTGCTTATTCCGGCCGCTTCCTTCTGACCGGCGTCGTCGTGGCGCTGGCGGGTGTGCTGGGCTGGCATCTCTGGGACTACTACATGAACGACCCGTGGACACGTGACGGCAAGGTGCGCGCTGACGTCGTGCACCTCGCCTCCGACGTTTCCGGAATCGTCAGCGAAGTCGACGCGACCGACAACCAGACGGTCAAGAAGGGCGACGTAATCTTCCGTATCGACCAGGCGCGATTTGCTCTCGCGCTGCGCCAGGCCGAGGCCCAGATGGAGAGCAGCAAGGCCGCGCTCGACATGGCCAGGAGCGATCTCGATCTCTATCGCAAGCTCGGCGAGAGTTCAGTGACCCGGCAGAAGATCCAGCAGGCGGAAACCACGGTTCAGCAGGACGAGGCGACCTATAACCAGGCCGTCATCAGCCGCGACACCGCGCAGCTCAACCTTGACCGCTCGGTCGTGCGCGCACCGGTCAACGGCGTGCTCACCAACTTCTCGATGCGTCCCGGCAACTACGTCACGGCGGGTAGTGCCGTAACGGCGCTGATCGATACCGACTCCTACTACATCTCCGGCTATTTCGAGGAAAACAAGCTCGATCGCATCAAGATCGGCGATGAAGCGTTGGTCTATCTGATGGGCAGCGAAAAGCCGCTCAAAGGTCGCGTCACCGGTGTTGCCAGCGGTATCGAAGACCGCGAGCGCAGCGATACGGGTGCGCAGCTTGCCAACGTCACGCCGACCTTCACCTGGGTTCGCCTGGCGCAGCGCGTACCGGTTCGGGTGACGCTCGACGGAACGCTTGAGGGTGCGGCGCTGGTCGCCGGTCGTACGGCAAGCGTGACGATCATCGAGTGATCGAGCAAGCGCGCGAGGCAGCCGGTTCGGTCCTCGCGCATTATTCCAACACGTTACGGCCCACGGGTCCTTCAAGGGCCGTGACGAGGCATGCGCGGATTAAGCCCGTCCGCGCATGCCTGAACCTACGAATGCCCGGTATTCGACGAGTAACTGGGATCAGGAGACATCCGTGGACGATCGCCACGTTATCGAAATTACCACATGGCTGATGCAGAGCGGGCTCAAAGGCCTCTCCGAGGCTGACCTGCTTGATGGCTTCTGTGAGCGCTGCGTCGCGAACGGCCTTCCGATCGGCCGGTCCGTCGCCGTCATCGACACGCTTCATCCACTGTACGAGGGACGTGCATTCCGGTGGGATTCCTGTCTGGCCGTGGAGCGTGTCTCGGCCTATGGCGTTGCCGGGGCGGGCAACTTCGCCGACAACTGGCTGCGGTCGGCGTTTCACTATCTCGAGGTAGAGGGCGGCAACGAGGTTCGCCGCTCTTTCAACCGGGGCGATGCTGCCGATTTCTATCTTCTCGACGAATTGAAAGCCGCCGGTTTCACCGACTTCGTCGCCATGGCACATCGCTTCGGCGATGAGGGTGCGATCGGCGAGATCGACTGTTTCTTTTCGCATTTCGCCACACGCGCCGCCGCCGGCTTTTCGGCGTGGGATCTGGCGGCGTTGCGCGAGTTGCTTCCGTGTTTGGCATTGGCCGTCAAATGCGTGACGGTCAGCGGTGTCGCCGGAACGATTGCAAAGGTGTATTTGGGCGACGACGCCGCCAACCAAGTGCTGCACGGCAAGATCACGCGCGGACGCAGCGACCGGATTTCGGCGGCACTTTGGTTTTCCGACCTCGCCAATTTTACCCACATCTCCGATACGGTCGATCCGGAAGAAATCATCCCGATGCTCAATGACTATGCCGACGCGGTCATCTCCTCGGTGCAGGAAGCCGGCGGAGAGGTGCTGAAGCTGATGGGGGACGGCACGCTAGCGATCTTCAAGGGGGAAAAGCCGAGCGACGCCTGCCTTTCGGCACTGAAGGCGCGGACGCTTCTCGACAAGCGGCTTTCCGACCTGACAGCGCAGCGCCGCATCGAGGGCCGGCCGGTAACCGATGTCTATCTCGGCCTGCACATGGGCGATGTGTTCTACGGCAATATCGGAAGCAAGGACCGTCTCGATTTCACGGTTATCGGGCCTGCGGTCAACGAGGTGAGCCGTATCGTGTCGCTCTGTCGATCGCTGCAGCGCAAGGTATTGATGTCGGCAAGCTTCGCGGCGATTGTTCCCTCGACGCAGATCGACCTGATGTCGATCGGTCAGCACGCGTTGCGCGGTGTCAACCGCGCCCAGGAGCTTTTCACGCTTCTTCCCACGCTGTGACGGCGGCCGTTCTTAGGTCCGCTTGACCAAATTAGACCTCGCAAAGTAATTCGTCAGACTCTAAAACAACATATCCGTACAGCGGCCTCCTTAGCCGAGGAGGCAAGGCCGCTTCATGTCGACAATGGGGAATTTTCGATGGATCTCTCAAACTGGAAGGGCGTGGAGCGCCCGGAGCGTATTGTTCTCGAGGGGCAATATGTCAGACTCGAGCCACTCGACGCCAGCCGCCACGGGCGCGACCTGCTTGCCTCGGCGCAGCAGCCCGGTGCCGACGATCGCTTCCGCTATCTCTTCGAGGATACGCCGGCCGACATGGCGGCGTTCGCGGCGTGGCTTGACAAGGCCGAGGCATCGCCTGATCCGCTATTCTTCGCGGTCATCGACAAGCGCACAGGCCGAGCCGAAGGGCGTCAAGCGCTGATGCGCATCGATGCCGCGCACGGGGTGATCGAGATCGGCAGCATCCTGTGGGGTCCGGCGATCGCGCGATCGCGGATCACCACCGAGGCGCTCTATCTCTTCGCGAAGCTTGCTTTCGACACGCTCGGCTATCGCCGCTTCGAGTGGAAGTGCAACAGTTTGAACGAGCCGTCGAAGAACGCCGCACAGCGGTTCGGTTTTACCTTCGAAGGGGTCTTCCGCCAACATATGGTGGCGAAGGGAGAAAACCGCGATACCGCTTGGTTCGCGATGATCGATTCCGACTGGCCGAGGCTGAAGGCGGGCTACGAGGCCTGGCTCGATCCCGACAATTTCGACGATGCCGGACAGCAGAAGAGCAAGCTGCGTTTCGGCTGAGCTTTGCTGATGACTTCGAGCGTTTGTTGAATCGCTTGCCAACGTGATTCCGAAATTCTCGGCAATCCATTGATCTATAATATCTATTTTTGAAGTGTGCGGCGGCCGGGGTTTCTGGCCGCCGCAATGCGTATCAGGCGGCGAGACGCCGCGCGGCCTTGTCGGACGCCTTGCGATCGTCGCCGTATTGCTCGATGATTTTCTTGGCGTCTTCGACCGAAATGCGGTGTTTCTTGGCAAGCGTGACCGCATCATAGGGTCCTTCTGACGCAGCCGTTCGTGTGGCTTGAGCCATCCTTAGTCTCCAATTCGTTGTGAGGGTTTTCGCGGAACGCGGATCGCGAGCCGGTCGCGATATCTGCTCCGTGGTCCAGACATATATGGGGATTGCCGGGGCCGGGTTCCAGAGAGCGCGGGTTGAAGCGAATTTGATGGCGTTGACATGGAACTCATCGAGTCCTGCAGGTGTTTCCCTGCCAAAGGAGACCCGCATGAAAAAGAAGTCGAAGCCCCCGATCGTCGAAGTCGCCGTCACATCGGAGGAAGGACGCGTGGCTGTCGGTATCATGAACGCCGAGCAGGCGCTTGAGCTTGCCGATAGCGTCGACGTCGAGGTGTCGCATCCCGATCACGAGGCAGGAGAGACCGACGTGTTTATCGCGGCTGAGGAGCTTCGCGAGCATCCTTCCGTCGTCGCGTCATCGGCTGCTGCCGCGAAGACCAGCGAGGTCATCGGAGCCAAGACGGGCAAGCCGAAAGGGCTTGAGACGGTGGCAGAGTTGCAGGAACACCTGGCTGCGCTCGACGCTGACGCGCCCGCCGAAGAGGATCCGAAAGGACCGCCGGCCGATTATGTGCTCGAAGATGATTACGTGGTCGAGGAAGACATCCTCGACGAAGAAGGATCGGTGCGGCGGTTGCAGGAAGAGATCGACAATCTGCGTGCGCGGCTTCACGTCATCCGCGAGCAGGCGGGTACCGTTGTCAGCGCAAATGCCAAATGGGCGGATGCCAGCGCTCATGAGCAACTCGGCGCCTATCCATGGGCGAAGCTTGCCGGCGCCATGGCTTTTGCCTTCGTTGCAACCAGATTGCTGCGGCGATTGCCGCTCGGCACGGTGGCGGGCGCTGCCCTGCCTCTGGCGGCGGCCGAAATGCGCCGGCGCTACGACCACTCGTGAGGTCAGGGCAGCAGCAGGGGAACGTGCGGAGCGGCTGTCTCCGGCATATGGCCGGATAGGCGTGGATCGTCGATGACCTCGACCAGAAATGCATAGGGTTTGAAGCCCGCCTTCTGGTAGAAGAAGATGGCTGATGGATGATCGAAGTGGCAGGTATGCAGCCAGAAGCGGTTGATTGGGCGGGCCCATGCGCGGGCAACGGCCTGCGTGATCAAAAGCTTTCCGGCGCCCTGGCCGATCGCATCAGGGACAAGGCCGCAGAACACCAGTTCGCATTCGCCTTGCTCGCGAAAATCGAGCTCGAGCAGGCCGATCCGGCGGCCTTCTTCCGACAGGATCACGTAAATCTCGACATCCGGATCATGGATGATCGCTTCGAGCGCTTCGTCGCTGATGATCAGCCGCGACAGCCAGAGCCAATTCTCACCCACTTCGCGAAACAGCTTGCGATAGTCGTCGAGCGCGGGGACATGCCAGCGTTCGAAACGCAAGCCCCGCGGGGCGGGCACGCTGACGTCGGGCTTCTCGCGCATCTCCAGGCAGGTCACGACGTTGGCAAGCTTGCCACGCGGAAGCTCGGAATAGCCCATCGGCAGCGGCGGATTGGTCTTCATTCAAGGCGTCCTTGCTGTTCGTATGTCGACGCCTGCAAGTGCTGGCGGGACCCACCGATCTCGCATTGTCGCCCAGCCGTTGGCAACAGTATTTTCAGCGACCACTTCCCTTCCGCGGGCTTTCGGCCTTACACTGTTTCTCCATCTCCCGCTGGATGAATGCTCATGCTGTGCAATAGGACAGTATCGCTTACATCATTCGTCATCGCCGCCGCGATCGCGGGCCAGGCATCGCCGCTACTGGCGCAGGAGAAAGCGGCCGGACGCACGCCGCCGGGCGCCATGATTTCCGTTCGCGACGTCATCAAGGTCAATCCGCACGACGGCGCGCTCGTCCCGCCCGTCTTGTCCAATACCTGGTGGAACCGGATGGGGGCGGCGCAACAGCGCGTTGTCCAGCCCGCCGGACGCAACGGAGAGACTGTTCGGCATGCCGGTCCGGCCGACACGGCGCCGTAACATCAGCGCCGAATGGTGTTGCTGTGGCGTGCTTGGATCGGCGTTTCGCTATTCCGTCGGTCTTGATCGGGAACTGAAAGTTCATCCCCGCGAAGATTTGCCAGTGCGGCGCGCCGGTCCCGTCGTGCCACACGGTGTATTGCGGCTCGATGAAGGCGTTCATGGTTATGCGCTTTTCGAGCGGGATCACCTTGCCGACACCGAAGCCGATGCGGGCATCGTGCGCGGGAGTACGCAACGGTAAACGGAAGCGTAAACGTGCGCCCACGGGCGTAACGGCGGGCCGTTTACCGTTGCGTACTTACGCCAGCGGATCGCTGTCTCTAGTCTTGCTCGATTACCCTTGCGCGGAGGTCTTCACGACGATGAGCAGGCAGGGATCGGCAGGCGGAACGACCAGCGACACGGCGCGACGCGGGCTGGCGCGGTTGATGCTGAAGCTGCCCGCCTTGCGCGCGGGATTGCAAGACGCTGCATCGCAGTCGCGTGCCCTGGACGAACTCTTCGAAGCTTACGAAATCGCCGCCGTTGCGCTTGAGACATTTCGCAGAGGTGGTGACCGGGTGCGGACCGGCGAATATGAAGGGCTCTGTACCGGGATCGAGGATGATGTGACCCAGCACATCCTACGCACGAATTCACCTAAACGAAAATGACGCGCGCCTGTCTCGAAAACTATCATTTATTGGGTTTGTTAGCGTTTCGTGTTGCAACTTAATGTTAAGTGAGTGATAGTTTTCCTGTTCTGCTTTAGTGACCAGTGCGTACAGGGGGCGGCCCATGAGTGCTGAAGTACACGGTGAGGGAGCATGTGAAGTCAGCCTTGACGACGCCGAGGCGGAGCTGGAACGGCTTCTCGCGGATAGTCGCTTCAGGGTATCGGACCGGCAGCGCGACATATTGCGCTATCTCGCCGAACGACGGTTTGGCGGCTGCACCGAAGGCATAAAAGCCTACTCTATCGCGATAGACGTGCTCGGGCGCTCCAGCAATTTCGATGCATCCATCGATCCGATCGTGAGGATCGAGATCAGCCGTCTCAGAGCGGCGCTCGATGGCTACTATGCCGCGTTCGGCGCCGAACTCGGCGTCTCCGTCCATATTCCAAAGGGCAGCTACGTCGCGCTGTTTCTGCAGAGCGATGTCAACGGCAGCGAAAAGGTTTCGCCATCGCCGCTTGCTCATCGTCCGGATCCGACACTTGCCGATGGGGCGCTGGAAAGCCCCGCCATGGTGGCGGCGTCGCTTCCGCCAATGTTGCGACGGTGGATGCCGGCGGCTCTGTGTGTCGCTCTGCTCGTTCTCGCTGGCGTGGCAGCTTGGAAAGCCATCGATCGTCCCATCGTGACGCTGAAGCCCGCCGTGACCATTCTTATGAGCGCGGCCTCGCCTGACATGGCGGGCGAGGCAAGCGTCGCACGGGACACGCTGCTCACCGCTCTCTCCGCGTTCAACACGATCGTGGTGACAAGGCCCGGCTCGCCGACGCAGCCGGAGCGCCGAGGCTACGAGGTCGATCTCAAATATTATGCGGATAGCGATGATCGCTCGGTGTGGTGGCAGGTCGTCGATAGCGCGAGTGGCACATTGCTCAAATCGGGGTTGGAGCGGGTCGAGATCGAGGGTAAGGAACCGGCCACGATCAGGCTCGAAATCGCCGGCGCGGTGGCACGGCAGATTGCGTCGTCGCGGGGCGTGATCAACGCGCTGGAGGCGAGATCTGCTCCCCCAGATGCTTTGGGAAATGCCTGCGTTGCCAAGGCAGAATTCATGCTCGACGGCAGTGAGAGCGGCGGCGGACAGGGGTTGCCAGGATGCCTGGAGCGGACGCTGGCGGGGGATCCCGATGACGCCGATACGACCGCGATGCTGGCACGGCTCTATGCACGCGATACGGCAACCGTCCCGCAGGCCCTCGACATGGCGAAGGCTGCGGTGTCCATCGCGCCACTTTCAGATCGCGCGCAGGGCGCGCTGATGGTGGCGCGCTTCGCCAACGGACGGCTGGACGCGGCGATCGATGCCGGAAACAGGGCGATGGCGCTTAATCCCAACAATTCGGCGAATGCCGCGTCGCTCAGCCTGGTGTTGTTTGCCGCGGGTTACTTCAAGGCGGCGAACGATCTTGCGCGGGAGGCTGTCGCGATGGAGGAAACGCCGCCGCGCGACGCCTCGCTGGTGATCGCGCTGGACGCTTACCGGAACGGGCGGTGGTCGGAGGCGTCCCTGTCGGCCGAGCAGGCCGTCGGCAACGATACGCTGACGCTTGCCATTCGCGTGGCCGCGCTTGGCGAGCTCGGCGCGGATGGTGCGAGGCAGCGTCTTGGAGAGGCGGCGCCGGACCGGGTGGCTTTCGTTTCCGCATTCCGGCAGGCGGCGAAAATGGCACAGCTTCGGCCTGAACTCGTCGCCAGCCTGGAGACGGGGCTTGGAAAAGCGGATGCTAGTTTCGAGGCCGTAGCGAGCATCGCGGGGCAGTGATTTACGGGCGCATTTACCGTTGCGTACTTGCGACGGCGAATGGGGGGATTGAAGGTGCCAGGGCAGCCGCAAGGCCGGCCGGGGACGAATGAGGGGAAGAGCATGAAACTGAGATTTTCGACCGGAGCGCTTGTTGCCGGCGCATTGATGCTTGCCTGCGCTCAGATGGCCACTGCTGCCGAACGGGGAGCCGGCTTCTACCTGCTCGGTTCCAAGGGGCCGGCTGCGGGCATTCTGCCGCCACCGGGCGTTTTCCTGCAGAACGACATCTGGATTTACAACGGCGACCTCGGCGGCGGCAAGCAGCTCCCGACCGGCGGCCGCGTCGCCGTCGGCGTCGAAGGCAAGGTGGTTCTGGCCGCCCCGACGGTTCTCTGGGTTCTCCCCGAAGAGGTGATGGGCGGGCGGCTTGGGCTCGGCGCGACCATCCCCGTTGGCTGGCAGGAGACCATTGCTGATCTTACCCTCTCAGGTGCGGGCGGCGGCGTGCTTTCCGGCGCGACGAAGGACACGGTCTTCACCATCGGCGATCCGCTCGTCAGCGGCACGCTCGGCTGGGATGCCGGCAACTTTCATTGGAGCACGGGCGTTCTCGTCAACATCCCGATCGGCGACTATCAGGACGGCGAGATTTCGAATATCGCCTTCCACCGTTGGGGCGCCGATGTCAGCGCTGCCGGAACATGGCTCGATCCGGAGATAGGGCTCGATCTCTCGGCAGCGATCGGCGTGACCTTCAACGGCGAGAACCCGGACACGAACTATCGCACCGGCACCGAATTCCATTTCGAATGGGCCGCCGTTCAGCACTTCAACGAGCAATTCGATGCGGGTCTGGTCGGCTACTATTACGACCAGCTGACAGGGGATAGCGGCGAGGGCGCGATTGGTCCGTTCAAGGGACGGGTGGCTGCAATCGGCGCGACGATCGGCTGGAACTTCAAGGCTGGCGAACTGCCAATCTCGGCCCGGATCAAGTATTTTCACGAGTTCGCCGCCGAGAACCGCGCGGAGGGAGATTCCGTGTTTTTGACGATCTCCATGCCGCTCTCGATCACCAAGCCGGTGGCGGTGCAGTAGGGCGGTCATCGCCACTTTGGATCACGGGTCGAAGGCGTAAATCTTCTTCCAGTCGCTCTTCATGTCAACGACGAGCCAGTTGCGACGTTCGGCTTCATCCAGCGCCTTGTCGAGCTTGCCGAAAGCTGATTGGCGGTCATAGGCATATTCGCGGGTCCCATCGGTATGGTGGACGATGAGGGCAAAGCCCGGCTTCCTGGCTGTGACCCAGCGCAGCATTTCATAATCGCCATCGGAATTGCCGGCCACGAAGATCGGCTTGCGGCCGATGAACCTGTTGATGCCGGAAGGTTTGCCGGGGCCGTCATCGATGAAATCGATCTTCGGCAGGCGCTTCAGCACCGGCACATCGCCGACGACGGCATACTGCGTGGCGATGGTGCTGCCGACAACCTGTTGCGCCGGGATGCCATAGAGCTTTTCCGTCACCGGTCGCATGAACTCGACGCCGCCGCCGGAGACGATGTAGGTCGCGAAACCGTTGGCGCGTAAATAATCCAGTAGTTCGCGCATCGGCAGAAAGGTCATCTCCGTGTAGAGCCGGCCGGATCTCGGGTGCTTCGCGGTCGCGAACCAGTCGGTCACGATCTTTGCGAACTCATCCGTCGTCATGCCCGCGTGCGTTGCCATGCCGAGTTCGACGATACCCTTCTCGCCGCCTCGGGCGATTCCCTTCAAATCGCCATTCAAGATGCTGGCGAAGGGTTCCTTCGTCTTCCATTCCGGATGCTCGGGTGCCAGCGCCTTCACCCGGTCGAGCATGAAGCCGAGCTGGATATAGAAGGGCTGCTCTGTCCACAGCGTGCCGTCATTGTCGAAGACGGCGATACGGTCGTCCGGAGCAACGAAACCATCGCTGCCCTCGGTGGTCGTGGCTTTCACGAAATCCATGATCCTTTGCCGGGCGGGCGTGTCGTTCCACGAGGCCAACGGTTCCTGCGCGAGCGCGGGCGCAGCGAGCAGCGCGACTGCGAGGAGCAAGGTGCACAGGGCGCGTGACAATGTTTCCATCATGTTCATTGCGTCTCTCCGTGGCGCGCGACTCTTTTCACGCATCGGAAGCCGACATGGCTTGTCGATGTGTCCTCGGGCTCTGCGTGGCGGGCGGCGGGGCGGTAGCGCCGGCAGTAATTGGGGGCGCACAGATGCGAGCCGCCCTTCAGCACGCGACGCGGAATGCGGATGTCGGGCAGGTGCGGGTCGTAACTCGCTTCAACGTCGCCGCCGCGCGGATTGTTCGGGATGCAGCAGGAGTGCCGCGCGGGCTCCGGATGACGTGTCGTCCAATAGTCCGATGTCCATTCCCAGACGTTGCCGATCATGTCGTACAGGCCGTAGCCATTGGGCGGGAAGGAACGAACCGCCGATGTCCGCTCTTCGCCCTTCGGCTTGGTGGAACGCGTCGGGAAGACGCCCTGCCAGGTGTTCGCCATCGCCTTGCCACCGGGGGCGAACTCCTCGCCCCAGGCATATTCGCTCTCCGATCCACCGCGAGCGGCGAACTCCCATTCGGCTTCGGAGGCGAGATCAAGGCCCGCCCAGTCGGCGTAGGCTTTCGCATCCGACCAGGCCACGTGAACGACGGGATGGTCGAGCCTGCCGCGCAAATCGCTGATGCCGCCAAGCGGGCGGCGCCAATTGGCGCCGAACTTGAATGTCCACCATTGCGAGATGTCGTTGCCATTGACCGCTTTCGGCTGCGTGAAGAGCAGGGAGCCTGCCCGCAACATGTGCGGCAGCGCGCCGGGATAGTCCTTCGGGTCAGGCGCTTTCTCCGCCATTGTCACATGGCCGGTCGCCTTGACGAATTCCATGAACTTTCGGTTGGTGACCGGCGCTTCATCGATCCAGAACCCGTCCACCGTCACCGGATGCGCTGGCGCTTCCTCGGGGTAGTGGTGGTCCGAGCCCATAGCGAAGGTACCGCCCTCGATCCAGCGCATTCCCTGCGGGGCCGCCTCGCAATCGATCGTATCGCTGAACGCAAGCGTCATGCCTTCCTCCTCAACGTTGCTTCACGGCTTCGACGTCGGGCAGCACCCATTTCTTGGCGAAGAATTCTTCGGTTGGCCCATAGGCCCGGAACATCAGCTCGAACTTGCGCTTGCCATCCGTCGGGATCCAGTTCGCATCCTTGCCCTTTGGTGCTTTCGGACCAAAGTAGAGATCGATCGAGCCGTCCTGGTTTTTCGCGAGCTCTGGGATTTGCGATGAGCGGCTGGCCCGTGGTATGTTCTTGATAAGCGCATGGGTCTCACGGTCGTATGCGGTCACCGACCAGTATTGTTGCACCGGAACGTTGGGCGGCACCCGCAAACGATACGACCTGCCTCCGTCGAAGTCGCGCCCGTCCTTGTCACGAATCGAAATGCAGTAGAATTGGCCGGCTCCCAGGCGTTTGATGCCGATATAGGCATAGTGATACGCAACGCCGCGGTCATCCACCGGATAGGCATCTGGCTCCTTGAAGTCCGCGGAAGCCGCCTTTACCAGGCTTGGATAGGCCGGCAGTGTCCAGCGGCTCCTGTCGGAAAAGAACGGCGGAAGGCCTGCATCATATCTGGCCGAAAGAAGAGCGTGGCCTTCCTTCTCGGCCTTGTCGAGCAGGGGACGGGTCCGCGCGTCCTTGGCGAATGGCTTGCCTTTCTCGATGCCTATTGTCCTCAGCTTGTCGATCATGATCTTGTCGCGCTCGATCCAGGGCTCCTCCTGGACGACCCTGTCGAGATTGTCGAAGAAGCTCGCATCCCATTTGATGGTGCTATCGAACATGATGTCCTTCACGTCGGAGAATACGGTCTCGGGAGGGTTTTGAGCCGCCGACAGAGGATAGACCTTCATCTTCCTGCCGTAGGCGATGGAGGCTTCCACGTCCGCATCGGAATGGCTGGCGAGGTTGGAGCGCAGGAGCATGTAGCCGCCGTAGACCTCCGACTTCAGTGGCGTGAAGCCATCGGGAACGGCCCCCGTGAAGTCGGGAGGGAGGATAACGAACTTGGCGCCCTTGCCCTTGTCGGCGCCGAGCAATCCCGCATCCTCCAGCGGAATCTGCCATGCCGTCACGATGTTGCCGTTGAACGAGGCGCCGCCATCGGCTGCGGGTAGGTCTAGAACGACAGGTCCGTCCTTCGTGTTGAAAAAGGCCATGAAGTAGAGTGCATCGGGATTGGGCGTCAGCGTCTGGTTCTTCCAATCCAGCGGATGTCCCCAATAGATGACGCCACCGACCTTGCCGGGTGTCTTGGTGAGCATTTCCTGGCGCATGAGATCATAGTTGACGGCAGGCATGCCCCAGATCACCGCCTCAACGGCAGCGCGCTCCAACTCCGCGTCGAAGATCGTGCGGACGCGGTTGTCGGCCGCCGCGAGAGGCGTGGCGAGAAGGAGCGTGAAGAAGGCGATCGCCAGAAATCTCATCGCACGTAACCCCGCACTTGTTGCTTTTGCACTAGAGGCTGGTCACGCGTGCGTGCGTAAGTACGCAACGGTAAATCAGCGCGTAAATTTACGCCCCGTGGGCGGGGTTCAGCGGCGGCAGCGGTGAAGCTGGGGGAGCGCGCAGGGGAGTGCTTGCTTGTGTAAGCACGGTTGCTGCCACCTTTCGGTCGAACGATTGTTCGCCGGTCGCGGCGAAAAGCGAAGCCTCTAGATCGCGAATGACGTCCTTTGCGATGCTGCCGCGCGTGTCGCCCCAAGCATCCAGCGTGCGAAAACCCTCCGACATCGCCCAAGCCTGCAGGGCGGCATAGACCTCGGGAAGCGCCGCCGTCAGGATCGTCTTGCGTAGGCGATGAAGGCGGAAGCGGCGGGCGTTTCGCAGGCGGCCGATCGCAGCGCGGAGATGCCGCAGTGCTGCCGCAGGAAGGCGACGGGCGCTCCATGCGGCTGCGATGGCGGCTAGCGCCAGCAGGATCGCCAGCGAGAGTTTTCGCCTGCTTTCGAAAGTGTTGGATCGCGAGATTGGTTGCTGCGGCGCTATACCGTTGCGCGCGGCTGCTGCGGCCGCTTCGACCGACGTGGCGGGTAACATGGCAGCGGTCGCCGCTGCGGCGTCGATGTCGAACCAGGGGTAGCGGATCGCGGGCAGGACGAAGCTTCCGGCCTGCGAGACCGTATAGACGACCGTGTCGGTGCGCCGGCTGAGCATATCGCCTCTTGCCGCGGAGATGCCGTCTTCCAGCTTTGGCGGCTTGGCGTATTGCGCCAGTCCCGGCGCGGTCCCCGCCTGCACCGGCGGCATCAGCATCGCCTGCGTTTCCCGTGCGGTGATGGTGATGGTGCGGACCAGCGCATCGCCGACGTGCAGGCTTTTTGGATCGCGATCGAAAGACTGGGCGATCTCCAGCTGGTGGGCGGAAAACGGCATGCTGCCGTCGCCGAGACCTGTCACCTCGAAGTTCGTCGCCCCGGTGGAGACAGAAGCCTTTGCCGCCGCACCGCCGGACGAATAGGAGAACTCGATCACGATCGGCGGCACCGCAAAGGAACCCGCACGCTCCGGCACAATGGCGTATTGCCGGCGTATGCCTGTGAATTCGATGCCATCGATCGTCTGCGTGAGGTTGCTCGCGCGCTCCTCGGGAAGGGTGACGAGTGCGTCGGGGATGTCGAACAGCGGCAGTTGCGGTGGGGAGGTGAAGAAGCCGGGCGCAAAGACGTCGACGGTAAGGTGAAGCTGTTGCCCGGGGACGAGCTGGCCGCCTTCCTCCAGCGACGCGCGGGCGAATGGCTCCGCCGCGACAGCCGGCAGCGAGACGAGTACCGCAAGAAGCGCCAGCACTGTTCTCATGGCGCTCGTCTCTCCGCCTCAATGGCGAACTTCCGGGCCATCAGGTCGGCCGGGCTCGCCTGGATGTTCTTGATCCACATTTCGGAGGTCTGTTCGGCCATGTCGATCTGTCCGGCCTTGCCCTTCTTGCCCTTGTCGTCGAACTGGATGCTGTCGGGTTTCTCGTTCGGTTGCTCCGGCTGACTTTCCTCGTCCTGCTGCTGCTTGAGAAGCGTTCTCGCCAGCGCAAGGTTTGCCTGCGCCTCCGGCCAGTCCGGGCGTTTGGCGAGCGCGTTGCCATAAGCGGTGATGGCATCCTCGAACTGGGCGAGATGCATCAGCGCGTTCCCCTGATCGAACCAGCCTTCCTCGGTGTCGGAGAGCGCGAAGGCATTGACCGCTTCCTGGAAGCGGCCGGCGTGGTAGAACGCCGTGCCTTTCCACATCGGATCGTGGAAAAGGGTGGCGGCGGCAGCGAAGTCGCCGTGCTCGAAGGCAAGCCGGCCCTGCTGGTCCGCCGTCAGCCACATGTCCGCGAGACTGCCTGCTTGGGCTGATGGCGGCGAGAAGAATGGCGGGACGAAGATGAGCACCGCGACCTTCATCACCCAGCCGCGCCGAAACGAGAGCGCAAAGAAGAGGGCGACGGGTATAATCAGCCACCAGCCGAGATCGCGCCAGCGATCTCCATCCGATGCCGTCTGCTGGGTGAAATTCGTCGCGACGCGCTCCGTTATCCATCGAATATCGGCATCGTCGTCGGTGATGGTCGCGACAGCGGCGCCGGTTTGCCTACCGAAGTCCTTCAACGCGGTGAGATCGAGCTTCGAGACGCCGGCCGTGCCGCGGCCATTCGCCGACTTGATAGCGCCCCCTTGCTCCGTGCCGACGCCGAGTACCACGAGGCTGCCGATGTCGCTGGCAGCCTGTATGGCCTGCTCTTCCGCGCCGTCGGTCATCAGCAGGATCGTGCCCGACGCGCCATCCGATCTCAGCAGCTGGTCGGCGAGGCGAAGGGCCGCTGCCGTGTCCTTGCCGGGCTTCGGCATCAGCGGTGTCGCCAGCGCGTCGGTGTAGCTCTGGATGAGGGCCGCGTCGTCCGTCAGCGGCACGACGAGATGCGCCGTGCCGGAATAGGCCACGACGGCCGAGCGGGCACCCGGTCGGGCGGCAAGGATGTCGTGGATTTTCAGCTTCACGCGCTCGATCCGGCTTGGGGTGATGTCGGTCGCGTCCATGGAGGGCGAGAGATCGACGGCGATGACGAGCGAAGCGGTGTCGGAGACGAATGGCGGCGGCTCGCGCTGCCACGTTGGTCCGGCGACACCGATGACCGCGAGCGTCAACACGAGCGCGAGAAGCCAGGCCGGTTTCATGTGGTTGCGATGATCGGGCTCGACAATCAGGCTTTCCATCAGGTGTGGCGCGATCATCCCTGTCCATCGCCCCCGGATGTCGCCCGCGCGCGCCGAGAGCCAGACAATCAGAGGCGGGAGCAGCAAAGCCAGCAGCCACCAGGGGCGGAGGAAGTGAAAATCTGACATCATGCGGCCGTCCTCCACCGTCGCTCGATCAAGCCCACAATGCCGGCAAGAGCATACCAGGCGCCGAGGAGCGCCATGGCCGCCGCCAGCGGCCAGTGAAAAAGCTCGATCCGGGGCCGCCAGGAGAGCGCCTTCTGATCCTCGGGCGTGATCGCGTCGAGCACGTCATAGATCGCCGCGAGTTCCTCCTGGCTGCCGCCGAAGAAGTAGCGGCCACCGGTATCGGAGGCGATCTTCTGCAACGTCGCGACATCGAGCTTGTCTTCACCGGTGGCGGCGGGGTCACCGATGCCGACAGTGTGGACGACGATCGCCTTGTCCTTGGCGATTTCCGCTGCCTTCAGCGGTGGCATCCTGCTTGCGGTGTCGTTGCCGTCGGTCAGGACGATCATCACCTTCTCGGGAACGGACGTCTTTTCGAACATGCGGAGCGCAAGGCCAAGCGTATCGCCGAGCGAGGTTCTGGGCCCGGCGATGCCGGACAACAGGTTGTCGATCATCGAGCGGACCAGCGCGTGATCCATGGTGAATGGCGCCAGAGGGTAGGGGGCGTCGCCGAAGGCGATCAGGCCGATCCTGTCGCCCGCACGCCTGGCCACAAAATCGGAGACCACGCTTCGCACCGCATCGACGCGTGCCTGCATCGCCCCATCGGGCGTGCGGAAATCTTTCGTCTCCATGGATTGCGAGAGATCGAGCGCGAGCAGGATATCGCGCTGCGGTTCATGCTTCTCGATCGGCGGCTCGACGAATTGCGGGCGTGCGAGCGCCAGCACGATCAGGACCCAGGCCAGCGCCTCGACCACGGCTTGCGGCCACGAGCGGCGCGCGATCACCGACCCCTCGGTCGGATCGATGCCAGCGGCTTGCGCCACCTGATCGAAGAAGGGCAGGCGGATCGAGGCGGAAACTTCGCGGCGTGGCGGCAGCAGCCACCAGACGAGAAGCGGCAGCGGGAGAAGGATCAGCAGCCAGGGCAGGTCAAGGCGATACATGATGCCTCTCGATCCACCGCCGCGCGGCCGCGATCATCTCATCTCCGCTGTTCAACGCGAGTGTGTCGAGGGTTCGCCTGTCGCGATATTCACTGTCGGCCAGCAGGGCCTCGAGCGCCCGATCCGCCTCGTCCTTGGATGCGTGCTCGACAAAGGCGGCCCAAGGCCTGCCCGTCATCGAGGCGACGTCGGCGCGAGGCCAGGCCGCCAGCGCGGTGCGCTTGATCAACTCGGCAAGCGTACGCAAGGCTTCGGTTCGAGACGATGGCGCGTGCATGTTTTCTTGAACGGCATTCAGCAGGCGCAGTGCTTCGCGGCGATAGGCATTGCGGCGATAGCTGCGCAAGGCGACGGCAATATAGGCGATGAGGGCGCAGGCGAGGATGCCGGCAACGGCAGCCCAACCCCAGGTCTGCGGGAACCAGGATATGGGCGCAGGGTCGACGATGTCGTGCAGGCTGCGCAGCGCGGATTCAGTCGCGGGATCGAGCTTCGGGGCCGGGTCCATCAGCGCCTCCGTTGCCGCCACGCCGATTGCTCCAGCAAGCGGCGGAGCTGTGGGGCGGTTTCTTCAGCAGCCGAGACCGGCAGCATGGGCAGGCCTAGCTCCAGCTGCCAGGCGCGCAACTCCCGTCCGCGCTCCCGTGCGAAGCTGTCGATCGCACCGCGAACAGAGCGTTCACCGAAGGAAAGCTCCGCCTGCAGGTCGCCACCGCTGACGACAATCTCGCCCGATTTCGGAAGCTCCAGCAGAAAGGGATCGTAGATGAGCAGGCAGATGACATCGTTGTTGGCGGAGAGCCGCAACAACGTGTCGCGGGTGATGGCATCGTGGCCGTTCAGGTCGCTGGCGAGAATGATGAGGTTGTCATGGTGCGCGATGTTTTCGGCGCGCTGCAAGACATCGTTGAGAGCCTCCGGCGAAGGCCTTGTGGCGTAGGTGGCGCAAAGGGCCTCGTTCTTTCTCGATATCCTGTCGGCAAGCGCGATCACGGCGTTGCGGCTGCGGTGCGGCTTGATCTCGTCAATCCCATCGTCGCCGAAGACGAAGCCGCCGATGCGATCGCCGGAGCCCAGGATGCGCCAGGCACAGAGCATGGCGGCTTCCGCTGCCGCGACCGATTTCATGGCGCGGCGGCTGCCGAAGAACATGTTGATGCGCTGGTCGACAAGAAGCAGAGCCGGTCGTTCCTTTTCCTCGCCATAGATCCGCACCACCGGCTTGCCGGTTCGCGCCGTGACGCGCCAGTCGATGGAACGGATGTCGTCGCCGGGGAGATAGTCGCGCAGTTCCTCGAAGATCAGGCCGCGACCGCGCATTGACGATTGCATGCGCCCGGCAAGCTGTTGATGGCTGGCGGTTTTCTGCACGAACGAGAGATCGCGGGCGCGGGCTTCGAGCGCGACCAGCTGCTCCGTCGTCGCATGGATGCCATCGCTTGTCGTGCCCGGTTTCATGAAACGGCCACCAGTGAGATGATCCGATCGATCACCTGATCGGCGCTCGTGCTCGATGCATGTGCGTCGTAGGAGAGGATGAGGCGGTGGCGGAAGACGTCATGAACCACGGCTTTGACGTCATCGGGCGTGACATAGTCGCGGCCCTTGAGCCAGGCATAGGCCCGCGAGACCTTGTCGATGCCGATCGCCCCACGCGGGCTGACGCCGACCTGCAGCAGCCTGGCGAGATCCTTGTCATAGCGATCAGGATAGCGCGTGGCGAAGACGAGTGCGACGATGTATTTTTCGACCGGTTCGGACACGGTGACGGCGCCGATTTCCTTGCGGGCATCGAAGACGGCCTGCGGATCGAGCCTCTCCTGGGGTGTGGGCGAAGCGATCCCGTCTACCGCGTTTTCCTCATCCCGGTTGAGGCGCATGATCGCGGCCTCGGACTTCTCGTCGGGATAGCCCACCTCGACATGCATCAGGAAGCGGTCGAGCTGGGCTTCAGGAAGCGGGTAGGTGCCTTCCTGTTCGATCGGGTTCTGGGTCGCCATCACCATGAAGAGTTCGGGAAGGGGATAGCTCTTGCCGCCCACCGTGACCTGCCGCTCCTCCATTGCTTCCAGCAGCGCCGATTGCACCTTGGCCGGCGCGCGGTTGATCTCGTCGGCAAGGATCAGGTTGGCGAAGATCGGGCCCTGCTGAAACTTGAACGCGCCCTTTCCGGCGTCCGAAACATAGATCTCCGATCCGGTGATATCGGCGGGCAGCAGATCCGGCGTGAACTGCACGCGCGATAGCTCGGCTTGAAGATTTTTTGCCAGGCTCTTGATCGCGCGTGTCTTTGCCAGGCCCGGCAGGCCTTCGACAAGCAGATGGCCGTTGGCCAGAAGGCCGAGCAGCAGCCGTTCCACCATGGCGTCCTGGCCGATGATGGATTGGCCGATGCGCTGGCCAAGCGCAAGGATATCGTCACGTGCCGTCATTTGCGCTCCGCGATTGAATGGACGCCAGCCACGATCCCGATCGTGGCTGGCCTTTTCCTTCGTAAGGTTACTTCGCTCCTGCGGGTGTCTGGTCCAGCGAACGCATCAGCGCCTCGATCATCTGGTCGACGCTGAAGCTCGCCACGCGCTGGCTTGGCGGATATTCGCGGAAGGTCTGCAGGAAGGGCGCCACGCGCCAGACGCCGTATTGCAAGATGTAGGCGTTCTTGGCGTACCAGTCGTAATACTGATCGGAGACGATGTCGGCCCGCTCGTAGGGGTCCATGCGAAGGTTGAAGAATTTCGGCGCTCTCAGGCAGGTGAAGGGATTGGCCCAGACCTGCAAGCCGCCGGGTTCTCGCTGTTCGCAGAAGACCAGCTTCCAGTCATTGTAGCGATAGGCGACGAGATTGCCGTCATCGTCGAAATAATAGAAATCGGATCGCGCCGACTTGTCGTCCTTGCCGGTCAGGTAGGCCAGCTGGTTGTAGCCGTCGAGATGGACCTTGAACTGGTTTCCGCCAATCGTCGTGCCCTTGGCGAGCTTGTCCTTGATATCGGCGTCGCCTGCCGCCGCAAGCAGAGTCGGGAACCAGTCGAGACCGGATACCATCTGGTTGGAGACTTCGCCGGCCTTGACGTGGCCCGGCCAGCGAATGAGCGCCGGCACGCGGAAGGCGCCCTCCCAGTTGGTGTCCTTTTCGCTGCGGAACGGCGTCGTCGCGGCGTCCGGCCAGGACCACTGGTTCGGCCCATTGTCGGTGGTGTAGACGACGATCGTGTTGTCGGCGATCTTCAGATCATCGAGCGCTTTCAAGAGCTTGCCGACATCGCCGTCGTGCTCGATCATGCCGTCGGCATAATCGTTGCCCTTCATGCCGCTCTGGCCCTTCATGCTGTCGCGCACATGGGTGAAGGCGTGCATGCGCGTCGTGTTCATCCAGGTGAAGAACGGCTTGCCGGCCTTGGCCTGGCGGTTGATGAAATCGACGGCGGCATCGGTCGTCTCGTCATCGATGGTTTCCATGCGCTTGGCATTCAGCGCACCGGTGTCCTCGATCTTGCCGTCAGCCGACGCCTTGAGCACGCCGCGCGGCGAGTTGGTGCGGACGAATTCCTCGTCGTCTGAAGGATAGTAGGGCCGCTCCGGCTCTTCCTCTGCATTCAAGTGATAGAGGTTGCCGTAGAATTCGTCGAAGCCATGCTTGGTCGGCAGGAATTCGTCGCGGTCACCCAAGTGGTTCTTGCCGAATTGTCCGGTGGCGTAGCCAAGCGGCTTGAGGGCCTGGGCGATCGTGATGTCGCGCGCCTGCAGGCCGACGGTGGCGCCGGGAATGCCAACCTTGCAGAGCCCGGTCCGAAGGCACACCTGGCCGGTGATGAAGGTCGAGCGACCGGCGGTGCAGGAGTTCTCCGCGTAATAGTCGGTGAACATCAGGCCTTCCTTGGCGATGCGATCGATGTTCGGCGTCTTGTAGCCGAGCACGCCGAAGGAATAGGCGCTGATATTGGTCTGGCCGACGTCGTCGCCGAAGATGACCAGGATATTGGGCTTGGATGTGTCTTGTGTAGCCGCAGAATCCGCGGCGGGCGCGGGCGTTGCTTGCTGGGCTCTGGCCGGAGAGAGGAATGTGGTCGATGTCAGCGCCATCGCGACCGCGACCGTTGCCGAGAACAGCTTCTTTGGAAGGAAGTTTGTCATGACGGCCTCCCCACGGATGGATCGTTCAACATTGCGGTCTCCCTTGTGCCGGGCGGCCGGTGCCGCCGGATCTCGATCGTCGTCAGCCGACGCGTGGGGAGCCTTTCGCTTTATGCGGGCGCGGGTAAGTACGTAACAGTAAATGGCGGTGTAACGGGCGCGTAAACGGCAGGCCGCGTGGGCGGCATTTTACGCCAATGCCGAAGCTCGGGGGCTGAGTTTCACGATATGCATCCCGGATGCAACACAGCTTCGGGACAGCTTAGGCAGCTAAGGCAAGCGCAGCTACGACGCCGGTTTTTAGTCGTCGAATGCGCGCAATTGCCGTCTAACAAGCTGGTGTCTAAATGGACAGATTACTTTTCTCGATCATCGCCGATGGCAGCTCGGAAACGCTTGAACGCCAGATTTCGGCAATCAATCGTTTCGCGCCGGGTTCTGTTATCTGCATCCATCATCCAAAGGATGCGATGTCTTCGCAAGTGGAGCTCCTCGATCGCAGCGGCGCCGACAATGTCTTGATCAATCCCAATTCCTATGTGATCCGACCGCAGGAAGGCGTCTTGCACGCCCATGTCGGTAATTTCCAACATGCCGTTGCCCAGTCCGTCGAGTTCGACAAGATCGTGCTTTTTTCTGCGCAGGAACTGCTCATAAAGCCAGGATTGGGCGAGTACACAAAGCGGTTCACAATCGGTGCGCAAACCGAGCTATACGAAAATATCGAGACGGCGAACAATTGGGCCGGATTTCGGCCGGAGGTCTTGAATTTCCCCGGCGTCAAACGCGTCCTCTCGCTTCTCGGGCTTCCTCTTTTTGCCGCCGGGCAGGCGGAAGGGCAGTTCTTCAGCCGTGATGTCTTCGCCCATTTGGAGCGCGTCTTCACGGAAGCGTTTCCGATGGAGCCTTGCGGATTTCCAACCGAGCAGATCGTACCTGCTACGCTTGCCATGCGCCACGGTTTTGCCGGCATGAATATTTCCCTGCCGATCACCTTCACGGCGGGCAACGCCCAGCTGGAGGTTTCCGAAGGGGTTCTTCATCAGCTCACGAAAGGCGAAGGGGCGCTCCATGCGCGCGCAAGGCCAGGTGCACTGCGGCCGGCTCATCTCGGCGCATGCGTGCTGAAGAATGTATACGCCGTCAGTTTACCGGCCGACCGATATGAAACCTGGAGCAAGGTGATGGGGCCGCTGGAAAACAGCTGAGCCGCCCCTCGTTTCATTCCACGCCGTCAATTCTCCAAGCCTGGGCCTGTTCATGACAAATGTTCTATTTTCTTTGCCAGTGCACGAAATGCCCGCCATCGTGCGGGACCAGATCGAAAACATAAATTACTTCTGCCCCAATTCCACGATCGCCATCCACATATCGGCGGGTGCGTCTGCGCTGGAAGACGAATTTCGGCGGCAGTGCGATTTTCCGAATGTCCTGATCAATCCGAGCTCCTACGAGACGAGATGGAATGAAGGCATCTTCCATACCCACGTCAGCAACTATCTTTATGCGCTTGAGCGCGGCGTGGCCTTCGATCGCATCGTTCTGCTATCCTCCAACGAGCTTCTCGTAAAACCCGGCCTTGCGGAATACATGTCGAAGTTCGCCATGGGCAGCCATGTGCAGGTCTACGACCTTGCCGCCGATTGGGGAGGGTTTCGCACCGATGTGGCGAGCGACCGGTCCGTGCGCAAATTCGTCGCCAGCCTCGGGCTGACATCCTACTTCGCGGGGCAGGCGGAGGGGCAGTTCTTCAATGAGCGCATCTTCGCCCGCATCGTTCGGCTGTTCGTCGAGAATTTTCCGATGGCGCCTTGCGGGTTCAACAGCGAAGAGGTGATCCCGCCGACAGTCGCGGCCAGCCTTTCCATGGCCGGGGTCAGCTACGCGCATCCGATCACCTTCTGCGACTACTCGACGGCGATCAGGATGACGCCGGAGTTGATCGACCAGATCCGATCGGGAAAGGGTACGGTCTACGCGCAGCGCGTGCCGAGATCGATGCGCTCGCCGCATATCGGCGTGTCGACCTTCGAGGGGATCTTCAGCGTCAAGCGCGTGCCGCGCGAGGACTGTGAGTTGCGGCGCTATGTGCGCGGGTTGATGGTTTGAGGCGGTGGCGCACCCGACATCCGCCTAATTCGTCGTAGAGCATGCGTAAGTATATGATTTGTATGTATAAAATATCTTAGCGGCGCTCAAAATGTGTTACATTATGTGTTGCAAAATCAGGTATCTAGCATGTCCCATTCATCGCCTAGCACCCATCGCAGCGCAGAGAGTTTTCCGTTGATCATGCCCCATTCGAAATCCGTCCAAGGTCCAAGCTCATCGACGCCGATTTCTTCTTCGGTGCTTTTCATTGCCGCGAGCATGCCGTTCCAGATATCGTCAACGATCATCTTACGTTGCTTCTTTAAAGGCGCTCCATCCCATATCTCGCGGCTTACTACTTGCGTCTTCCCAGTCTCTACGCGATCTATAATCCCCCATTTTCTACCGTACCAAACTTGTTGAAACAGCTTATGCTCGGCCTCCACCAACTCTGAAAGTTGCCTGGACTGCTGGCTATATTCACGGTCGAACGTGACCTCCTCAATCAAGTCCTCGGCAAATTCGTTGAGTAGGGGACCTAAATTCGTCGAATAGCGAGAATTTACTCCATCAAAATGGACTGCAAGATCAGGATGAGGAAGCCGAGTGTCGGCGCCTTTTTGGCTGAAATCATGCACGTTATGGGTAACGAAGGCGAATACATCATTGTCTTTCCTTGCCGAAAGCGCGTCGATATAGCTCTCAACAATAATCGCGTCGCCGATACCGTTTATCTGGCGATGAAAAGGTGCGATCTTCGCTATAGCCCGATCAGCCGCCCTAGCTTTGACACTCTCACTGATGGGGATCGGGGATGTCGTCGCGAACAATTTCTCGATAAGATCGACGGCCTCATTGACTGCTCCGCCTCCAGTCGCGATGCGATGATCCACTTCGTTCAGTTGCTTGATGGTCGCGTCTCGGGCGTCCTCTGGCGCGAACTGGATGATAGCCTCTTTCACCCGCTTAAAGTGACTGGAAAGGCTGGCTCTGCTTGCCGCCATCACACGCTCTCTGTTTCGGGCGAACTCATCGAGAACGATTTGCGGCACAATCAACTCGACTTCGTCCGCCTTCGTCATGGCTAAAAGTGCGTCGAGAAGTGGAAGATGACGATGGTCTTTAGTTAGGTCGAGCCAAACAGACGTATCGACTAGGAGATGCAAAGTCATGCTTGAGCGCCGCCAGTGTCGCCGCGAAGTGCCATTTCCCAACCTTCTACCAACTGCGACCAAATTTCCTCTGCTTTGCGAATAGCGAGCTTTTCGGAGTCGGTGTGAAGAGACACGGCGACGTGTTCGCGGACTTCTATCAATCGAAATCGAAGAGGTACGCGCTTTCGCAGATGGTAAGTTGAGCCGCGACGGATAATTGCCATGAGGCATAATTATCGCTCGATAGTTGCTGCCGCAAGCGGCCCTTGTGTGCAAAATGTGTTGCAAAATCGACCAAAAAAACCTAAGTGTCTGATTTTGCTGCGTTTTTATGAGGAGAATGGCGCACCCGACAGGATTCGAACCTGTGACCTTTGGAATCGGAATCCAACACTCTATCCAGCTGAGCTACGGGTGCATGCCTGAGGCGGGTTTGAATCGCCTGTCCGATGAAGGGTTCTTAGCCTAGCTTGTGGCCGGCTTCAATGACCAAAATGAAAAGTCCGCCGTTCTCTCGCGCGGCGGACTTTATTGTCGTCGGTTTCTGTTGCTCAGACCTGCATCTACACCTGCATGGCGCCGGGGCCGGGGATGGCTTTTGGGGGAACCTTGCCGAGGATGATCATGCCGAGCACCTCGTCCTTGGTCACGTCCTCGGTGCGGGCATGGCCGACGACCTGGCCGTTCTTCATCACCGATACGCGGTCGGCGAGGTCGAAGACGTCGTGGATGTCGTGGCTGATCAGGAAGATGCCGATACCTTCCTTCTTCAACTGCTTGATCAGCTCGCCGACCTGCGCCGTCTCCTGCGGCCCAAGGGCGGCCGTCGGCTCGTCCATGATCAGGATGCGGGCGTTGAAGAGGATCGCCCGGGCGATGGCCACCGACTGCCGTTGGCCGCCGGAGAGTGCCTTCACCGGTTCCTTGAAACGGCGGAAGTTGGGGTTGAGGCGGCCCATCACTTCGCGCGTCGAGGCCTCCATGGCGACGTCGTCGAGCGTGCCCCACTTGGTGCGGATCTCGCGTCCCAAATAGAGGTTGGCGGCGGCGTCGACATTGTCGGCGACAGCGAGCGTCTGGTAGATCGTCTCGATGCCGTATTTCTTGGCGTCGCGCGGGTTCCTGATATCGGCGGGTTCGCCTTCGATCAGGATCTCGCCGCTGTCGCGCTTGTAGGCGCCCGACAGGATCTTGATGAGCGTCGACTTGCCGGCGCCGTTGTGGCCGAGCAATGCCACGACTTCGCCGGGGTAGAGATCGACCGAGGCATTGTCCACGGCGTGGATGCCGCCGAAGGAGATCGAGATGTTCTTCAGTTCCACGAGAGGAGTGTTCGGGCTTGGGGAAGTGCGTTGATCAGTCATATCCAGGCTCCTCTTACTTCGACCGCGAGCGATAGACGGTGTCGAGCCAGACGGCAACGACGAGAACCGCGCCCACGACGACGTTCTGTATGGGGGTATCGACATTGGCGAGACCCATGCCCGACTGCAGCGACTGCATGACGAGCGCGCCGAGCATGGCGCCGGCAATCGTGCCGGTACCGCCGGCAAGCGACGTGCCGCCGATGACGGCTGCCGCGATGGTGTAGAGCTCGTAGGTCGTCCCTTGCGAGTTGGCGGCGGCGTTGAGGCGGGCGGTCGAGATCGCCGCGGCAACGGCTGCCAGGAAGCCCATCAGCGCGAAGATGCGCACCGTGACCCAGCGGGTCTTGATGCCGGCGAGTTCGGCCGCCTCAGGGTTGCCGCCGATCGCGAAGACATAGCGGCCGAAGCGCAGGCGGGTGGCGATGAAGGTCATGACGATGCCGACGAGAACGGCGATCAGGACAGGCACGGCGATGCCATAGGAGATGAAGAGCCCCGTTTCCGGCCAGGCGATAGCGTTGGCTTCGGCGTATTTCTTGGCGATCGCGACCGGCCAGTAATAGATCGTCGAGACCCAGATGGCGCCGAGCACCAGCGCGCAGCCGAGAACAACAAGGAAGTATTCGGCCCAGAGCGGCCGGCGCGGGAAGTTGAAGCGCTTGCGCTGGCGGCGCGAGCCGATGATGCCGACGATGATCAGCACGCAGGCAACCAGGCCGATGATCCAGCTCCATGTGGCGCCGACGGAGCCTTCAGCACCGCCGCCCATGATGCGGAAGGTGGTGTCGAGGGGGGCGACCGTCTGGCCCGAGGTGACGTACCAGGCAAGACCGCGCCAGGCGAGAAAGCCGCCGAGCGTGACGATGAAGGAGGGGACGCCCAGGAAGGCGATGATGACGCCCTGGAAGAGGCCGATCAGCGTTCCGGCGACCAGGCCCGCGATCAGCGTGATCAGCCATGTCCAGGAATTGTCGAAGCCGAGATATTGCGGCAGGAACTTCGCCTGGACGACGCCCATGATCATGGCCACGAGGCCGAGCATCGAGCCAATCGAAAGGTCGATGTTGCGGGTGACGATGACGAGCACCATGCCGGTCGCGAGAACCGCGATCTCGGTGGTCTGGACCGAGAGGTTCCAGAGGTTGCGCGGGGTCAGGAAGAGCCCGCCGGTGTAGAGATGAAAGCCGATCCAGATGACCAGCAGCGCCGCGACCATGCCGAGCAGGCGCGTGTCGATCTCGGTTGCGCGCAGGAAGCGCGTGAAAGCGTTACCCTCCGCCGAGCGCGGATGGCTCGATGAGGATTGCGTGATGTTTGCCATGGGTTTGCCGTTTCCCCCATTGTTTGGGCTCTGGCGCGGGCGCCCGAAAGCCCTTGCCGAGGTGCCCTGTTCTTCAAATCGACCACCGAGAGACTTCCGAAGCGGCCGCGTGGGGTGCGGCATCGTTGCGGCAGGGAATCAAAGCGTTCGCGGTGCGTTGCGAGGCGGGGAGCGCTTCAGGAGGGCTCCATCCGCATCCGGCGCCGCGGCGAGATCGCCACGGCGCCGGTGTGTTGGTTCAGCCAGCGAGGATTAGTCGCAAGCCTTGACGCTGCCGGCCTTGACGCCCTGGCAGGCTTCAGCCTTGGTGATCCAGCCTGCGTCGATGACGACGTTCAGGTTGTCCTTGGTGATCGCCTGCGGCTTCAGGAAGATCGACTGCATCTTCACCTTCTTCGGACCGCCTTCGAAGGCCGTTACGCCGTCGATCTTGTCCATGGTCTTGCCGCCGGCGAGGTCGAGCGCGATTTCAGCTGCGCGCTTGCCGAGTTCGCGGCTATCCTTCCAGACGGAAACCGTCTGCGTGCCGAGCGCGATGCGGTTGAGCGCCGCCTTGTCGGCGTCCTGGCCGGAGACCGGAACGGTGCCCGCCATGCCCTGCGCGTCGAGTGCCGCGACAGCGCCGCCGGCGGTGCCGTCGTTGGAGGCAACAACGGCGTCGACCTTGTTGTTGTTGGCGGTCAGGAACTGTTCCATGTTGCGTTGCGCGTTCTGCGGCAGCCAGCCGTCGGTGTAGGCTTCGCCGACGTTCTTGATCTTGCCCGCGCCAACGGCAGCCTTCAGAACTTCCATCTGGCCGGCGAACAGGAAGTCCGCGTTCGGGTCGGAAGATGAGCCCTTGATGAAGACGTAGTTGCCTTCGGGCTTGACCTTGAAGACGCCTTCAGCCTGCAGGCGGCCGACTTCCTTGTTGTCGAAGGTGATGTAGAACGCAGCCGGGTTTTCGATCAGGCGGTCATAGCCGACGACCGGAATGCCTTCAGCGGCGGCCTTTTCGATGGCCGGGCCGATGGCGTCCGAATCCTGCGCGAGAACGATGAGTGCGTTGGCGCCCTGCGAGATCAGCGATTCGACGTCGGTCAGCTGCTTTGCGGCGGACGACTGGGCGTCGGCGGAAATGTATTTCGCGCCCTTGGCTTCGAGCGCCTTCTTGATGGCAGCTTCGTCGGTCTTCCAGCGCTCTTCCTGGAAGTTCGACCACGACACGCCGACGACGAGGTCGGCGGCCATTGCGGCCGTATGCACCGACACGAGGATGGCAGCACCTGCCATCAGCTTCATAACATGCTTCATAATATCCTCCCGAATAGAATGCGGCCAGCCCCAGCCAGTGGTTCCTCCGGCCGCCGCGATGTGCTGTCAGGAAAGGTTTTGATTATTTTCTCGACAGTCGAGAAATTAAGTGTCAGAGATTTTTTCAACTGTCAACACCGCACTACCTGTGAATGATCTCTCACGTGGAGGTTGTTGGAGATACGGTGTGAACGAGGGGTGGAATGCACGCGGGAATAGGGCGGCCTTCATGCTGACCAGATCGAGCACGGAACTGGTGCGCCAGCGCAACAGCGTGCTGGTGCTTGCCGCGCTGAGGCGCCACGGCGCACTGTCCCATACCGAAATATCTGATTTCACCGGGCTTTCCTCGGCCACCATTTCAGCGATCACCGCCGATCTCGAGAAGGGCGGGGTCATCGAAAAATCCGAGCAGCAGGCGGCGAGCGGCCGCGGACGGCCGCGCGTGCAGTTCCGCCAGCGGCGCGACAGCGGCTATCTGATCGTCGTCATCATTTCGTCCGATGGGGTGCAATATTCGCTGGTGGATTATGCCGGCACGCTGATCGACCGGTTCGGTGAGGACCGGTCGCACGATCCCGACGGCGCGGCGCGATTCGTGGATGCGATCGGCGAGGGCCTTGAAAGGTTGCTCGAACGCTCGCGCCTGTCGCGGACCGAGATCAAGCTGATCTCGATCAGCAGCAAGGGGTTGGTCAGTTCCGATGATGCCGTGCTCCTGTGGTCGCCGATCTTCGGCAGCGACCGGATCGATTTCGAGGCGGCACTGAGGCCCGCATGGCAGGCGAAGATCATTCTCGACAACGAGACGCTGCTGGTTGCCGCAGCGCTTGGCGCGCGCGAGGATGCGGGCAATCCCGATGGGCTGCGGTCGCTGGCGGCGCTGTCGTTGGGCCACAGTATCGGGCTCGGGATCGTGAGAAACGCCGGGCCGGCGGAACGGGAGATCTCGGCGCCCAATTTCGGGCATATGCTCCATGTGGCCAATGGCGGGCTTTGCCGGTGCGGGAGCAGGGGCTGCATCGAAGCCTATGCCGGGTTCTACGCGATCCTGCGCATGGCCTTCGAAGTGCCTGACGATACGATCCCGGCGAAGTTCGTACCCGTCGGAGAGCTGGACAAGATCGCGGCGCGGGCGCGCCAGGGACACCGCATGTCGGCCTTTGCGTTTCGGCAGGCGGGCCTGGCGCTCGGAAACGGGCTGTCGCGGCTGCTCAGCCTCACCGAACGGATGCCGGTCGCGATCACCGGTCCCGGCACGCGCTATTACGACCTTCTGAGGCCCGGTATCGAGGAGGGGCTTGCCCAATCCCACATGGTGCGGATGCAGGGCATGCCGGAGCTGCGGGTCGTGTTCGACGAACCGCTTTTGGTGTTCGAGGGGCACTTGAACCGGGCGCTATCGGTCATGGACGGCGATATCGTTCAGGGCGGGCTCGGCTAAGCGGCAGATGTCCTGCGCCGGGTGAGCGTCCTGCCGATCTTCTGCCCCTGCATCTCGATGAGTTTGTGCCCCACCGCCGACAGCGCATAGGTGATCGGGATGGTGATTGCTATCGAGAGCAGGAAGCGTTGGAAGTCGCTGATGTCGTGCCCATGCGCCCTGATCAGGTAGGCGATGACGGGCTGCATGACCAGCAGGTGGATGAGGTAGGCGCCAAAGGAGAGTTCGCCGAGCTCGTGGCAGAATTTGTTGCCCATGAAATCGGAAACCCGGTTGAGCGGGTTTGCCAGCGGGCGTGGCAGATGCGCATGGAAGATCAGCGCGAAGAAGGCGATGACAAGTCCGAGGCGTACCACCTCGCGCAGAACAGTCATGCCGCCGCCGATCGGCAGTGCGACAAAGGCCAGCGCCAGCAGGAAGTGCACCAGGGCGCGTGGGGTCGAGGCGTTGAGCGCGCCGGCCAGCAGCATGCCTGATGCGAAAACATGCATCTTCAGCGGCAGGAAGGCCGGCATCGGGAAATTGATGCCGACGAGGCGCAACGCCATGGCGATCGCAATGCCTGTCACAACGACGCCGATGCTCCCCCGCAGCCATCCGAGCCTGTGGATGAAGAGCATCAGGAAGGGCAGAACGGCGTAGAACTGCATCTCGAGGCTGATGCTCCAATCCGGCAGCGGCGTGCGGAAAGCGTGCGCCGGTGAAAGGCCGAAGAGGAAGCTCACATGCAGCAGCACATTCTCAAGGCTGCCGTCCAGATAGCGTTCGGGCTGCTGCGGCGCGACCTCAAGGAAGTGGTCGATCACCATCCGGCTTTCGAAAATGACGGGGCCAAGCGCGATGGCGATCGCCAGCATCACGTAATAGAGCGGCGCGATGCGGAAGAAGCGGCGGGTCCAGAAATTCGACCAGGTCGAGATCTCCGACCAGGGCTCCTTGTCCTGGCGCAGCTGATAGTGAAACACCATCAGAAAGCCCGAGAGCATGATGAAGAGATCGACGCCGAGATCAGGGTCGCCGATCAGCGGCAGGTGCCAGCCGGTGAGCAGCATCGCGTGCCCGACCAGCACCCATAAAGCTGCGATGCCGCGCAAGCCATCGAGACTGCCAATTCGCCCCGAAGAGCCCGATCCGTCCGCCATCCATTGATCACCTGGTTCATCGGAGGTGGCATAAATGGCCCGAAAGCTGAAGGAATCCAATGCAAATTCGCAGGTCGCAGGCTTTGTAACACAAGCCAAGTGTCCGAAAAAATCGCTAATATTGCAGCGCAACCAAGACACTTGCGAGGTGCCTGCACCAGACGTCTTTGTGATCGGAACGAGGGAATGTTACAGGCGGCTGGAGGCGGCAGGCGTGATGGCGGCGACGTGGATCGTGCCAAAAAGAGAAATGGCCGGGTTCGGGCCCGGCCATTTCTTGTGTGGCTTTCGGTCGGGAGAAAACCGTCAGCCGATCTTGATCAGCTTGCCTTCCTTGACGGACTGGA
Source organism: Hyphomicrobiales bacterium (assembly GCA_900469085.1). Taxonomy (GTDB): domain Bacteria; phylum Pseudomonadota; class Alphaproteobacteria; order Rhizobiales; family Rhizobiaceae; genus Rhizobium. Next base: position 33,505 of record UBVW01000032.1, read on the forward strand.
CAGCCGCGTCGGCGAGCACCAGGGCGGCGAGGCCATCGGTGCCCGAAGGGGAGATCTTGGCGCCTTTTTCGATGGCGGCGATGAAGCTCGCGATCTCGTTGGCATAGGCTTCGGTGTAGCGGGTCATGAAGAAGTCGTGCAACGGCGGGCGGGTGTAGCCGTCGCCGTTGGCGACTTCGATCGAGACGGCGCGCTGGTTTTCGGCCGAGACCATGCCCTTGGACCCATGCACCTCGATGCGTTGGTCGTAGCCGTAGGTCGCGCGGCGGGAGTTGGAGATGATCGCCTGCTTGCCCGATTTGGTCTGCAGGATGACCGAGACGCTGTCGTAATCGCCGGCTTCCCCGATCGCCTTGTCGACGAGGACGGCGGCCGTTGCGGTGACGGCGACCGGCTCTTCGCCCAGCAGGAAGCGGGCCATGTCGAAATCGTGGATCGTCATGTCGCGGAAGATGCCGCCGGAGCGCTTGATATAATCGACCGGCGGGGCGCCCGGATCGCGCGAGGTGATGGTCACCATCTCGACGTCGCCGATGCGGCCATCGTCGATCGCGCCGCGCACGGCCATGAAGTGCGGGTCGAAGCGGCGGTTGAAGCCGACCATCAGCTTGCCCTTGGTCTCCTCCACCACCTTGATGCAGGCCTTGACGCGCTCCACGCTCAGATCGACGGGCTTTTCGCAGAAGATCGCCTTGCCTGCGCGGGCGAAACGCTCGATCAGGTCCGCATGGGTGTCGGTCGGCGTGCAGATGACGACAGCGTCGATATCCTTGGCGGCTTCGATCGCCTCGATGGTGCGGACTTCGCAGCCGTAAGCGGACGCGATGGCGTCGGCGGCTTGCGGAAAGGCATCGGCGACGGCGACGAGTGTCGCGTTCGCATCGGAGCTGACCGCCTTGGCGTGAACCTTGCCGATACGACCGGCGCCCAGAAGACCAAATCTGACTGTCATGACTTCCTCCCTTGAATTCAGCCCACCTTCTCACGGAATGTATGGGCCAAATTTATCTCCTTGTGGAATTTTCATTCCATTTTATGTGCGCGTCGTCAAGGCCGTGGGCCTTTCACATTTCAAGAAACCACCTTAAAGACGTGTAACAGTTTTACATGTGGGAATGAGATGCAGCTGATCGATCCAAACCATCCGGCCTACCGCGCGCTGTGGGTGCGCGTTCTCATCGTCGCGGTCTGCTTTGGCTGGACCGGGATCGAGGCCTTATGGGGCGATCCCTTCTGGGCGGTGCTGGCAGCCGGTGCCGGCGCCTACGCTGCCTACGTGCTGCTGTGGACCTACAAGCCGGCGGAACCCACCGAGGAAAAAGCGGTTGTCGAGGACAAGGCTGCTGAAGCTTCCGAAACGCAGGACGCTCCCAAGAACGACGCGTAATCAGCGCTTGGAAAATCTCGTCTTGCGGCGGATGGCTTCGTCGATCAATTGATTGGCGATCGTCATCCGCTTTGTGGCGTTGTCGCGAAACAGCGGGTGGACGCGATCGGGGTGATTCGCCTTCGCAAAGCCGCGGCGCTTGTCGCTGAGGCTCTGGATGGCGTCATTTGGAGAAATGGCCAGCTCCGCGGCGATCTCCGACAGTGCCGTGCGGGCGAGATGCTCAGGCATGACAGGCTCGATCTCGGGGATTGGCTCGGCCGCGGGCTCGGGCGGTAGAGCGGCATCGGTTGTCTCGCGAGGCGGTGCGAAGTCCAGATTGTCGAAATAGGCCTGGCCGGGCCGCGCCGATGGGGCGGACACGCCCTCCATCACGTCGAAGGCGAGGCCAGTCGTGAAGCCCGGCATACGATGCAAGACGGGAGCGGCGTCCTCAGCGGTGTCGCCGTCCTCTTCCTTCAGGCGATCGAGGACAGACTGGAACACCGATTGTCCGAATAGCATGGAGCCTCCCTTGCGCGAATGCGCATATGACGCGACCAAGATGGCGTGGGGCTTGTGAGGCCCCAGCCAGACAATCAGGTCCCGACCTTCCTGCTCTCGGCCAGAACAAGATCATAAAGCAGCCGCGCGCTCGGGGGCAGGGCGCGCTCCCTTGCGGTGATCAGGCTGTAGGGCCGGACATTGATCTCGAAGTCGATCGGCAGCACGCGCACATCCGAGGCGCGCGAGCGCTGCGCCGCCAGGAAGTGGGCGACGTCGATCGCGATGGGGGCGATCGCGTCGGTCTGGCAAATGATCGCGCAAGTGAGCAGCAGCGACGAGGTGTTGACGATATTGTCAGGCACGGCAACGCCGCGCGACAGGAAGAGATCCTCGATCGTGCGTCTCAATAGTGTGCCGGGTGGCTGGAAGACCCAATCATATTCCGTCAGGTCGGCCATGGTAGCCACACCCTTCTGTAATAGAGGGTGGCCGCTGCGCACGATCAGGCAGGCGCGCTCGACGCCGATCTCCTGCACCTCGAAAAGCCGTGGGTTGAGGTCGTCGGGGATGCGGCTGATGATGAAGTCGTGGCGGGCGGCCAGAAGCTCGCGGGCCAGCACATTGCTGGTCTCGACCTGTATGTTGACCTCGATGCCGGGAAGCGCCGTGCGAATCTGCTTGATGGCGGGAACGACGAGGCTCATGGCGGGTGCCGTCACCGCGCCGATGAAGACCGATCCGCCCTTGCCGGATCTCAGCTCCGCGATCTCGCGGCTTGCCTCCCTGAGTTCCAACATGATCTTGCGCGCACGCCTTGCGAGTGCTTCGCCGAAGGTGGTGAGCACCACGCCGCGAGCGACGCGCTCATAAAGCGGAGTCTTAACAATGGTCTCCATTTCCGACAACATTCGCGACGCGGCGGGCTGCGAAATGTTGAGCGCCTCGGCAGCGGCCGAAATCTGGCCGCTATCTTCGATTGCGACGATCATGCGCAGGTGATTCAGCTTGAGTCCCGCCCGCAGAAGGCCGTCGTCCCCAAAAATCTCGGTCTGTATATCCACGTTTTCTAATGCCACATGCCCTGAATTGCTCGACATGGTTGCAGCCTCCCCACTGCTCTCCATCAAAAGTAATACTTTTTAACGATATACCAAATTTGTTATGCCTTTTGCCACTTATTCTATTTGACAGTTATAGGAATCCATACCAGTTTGCCGCCGTGTGCTGGTTGGCACTCAACACGTGTGAGAGCGTGGAGGAGACCTACTTCGTTTCTCGCTATTGAAGTATTATCCAATACGAAACCCGCCACAGTTCGGGGTGGGCGAGGAGTCGCCCGCGCATTTATTAACTTAGGGAGAGAGAGATGAAATCCATTATCTCATTGATGGCAGCTGCCGCGTTCGGCGTTGCTTCGTTCGTTATGCCGGCTGTTGCCGCTGACAAGGGTCTCGTCGGCATCGCAATGCCGACCAAGTCGTCTGCTCGCTGGATCGACGACGGCAACAACATCGTCAAGCAGCTCCAGGACGCCGGTTACACGACCGACCTGCAGTATGCCGACGACGACATTCCGAACCAGCTGTCTCAGATCGAGAACATGGTCACGAAGGGCGCAAAGGTTCTCGTCATCGCTTCGATCGACGGCACCACGCTGTCGGACGTGCTGCAGAAGGCTGCTGACGCCGGCATCAAGGTCATCGCTTATGACCGCCTGATCCGCGATTCGGCCAATGTCAGCTACTACGCAACCTTCGACAACTTCCAGGTCGGCGTTCTGCAGGCCGGCACGATCGTCGACAAGCTCGGCCTCAAGGATGGCAAGGGCCCGTTCAACATCGAGCTCTTCGGCGGTTCGCCGGACGACAACAACGCCTTCTTCTTCTATGACGGCGCAATGTCGGTCCTGCAGCCTTACATCGACTCCGGCAAGCTCGTCGTAAAGTCCGGCCAGACCGGCATGGACAAGGTCGGCACGCTGCGTTGGGATCCGGCAACGGCCCAGGCTCGCATGGACAACCTGCTTTCGGCTAACTACACCGACGCCAAGGTTGACGCCGTTCTGTCGCCTTACGATGGTCTGTCCATCGGCATCATCTCCTCGCTCAAGGGCGTAGGCTATGGTTCTGGCGATCAGCCGCTTCCGGTCGTTTCCGGCCAGGACTCGGAAGTTCCTTCCGTCAAGTCGATCATCGCAGGCGAGCAGTATTCCACGATCTTCAAGGATACCCGCGAACTGGCGAAGGTTACCGTTGCCATGGTTGATGCCGTCATGTCCGGCAAGGAGCCTGAGGTCAACGACACCAAGACCTACGACAACGGCGTAAAGGTCGTTCCGTCCTACCTGCTGAAGCCGGTTGCCGTCACCAAGGACAACTACAAGACCGTCCTCATCGACAGCGGCTACTACAAAGAAGACCAGCTGAAGTAATCTGACGAACGCCGGAATCCGCGCCTCTGCGCGCGGGTTCCGGTTTCCGATTTTTAGAACGCCAGGCCGATCTTACGGCTACGGCGCTGGATTTTGATCATGGAAAATACACTCCTCGAAATGCGGAACATCACCAAGACGTTCCCGGGCGTGAAGGCGCTCGAGAATGTGAACCTCAAGGTTCGCCAAGGTGAGATTCACGCAGTTGTGGGGGAAAACGGGGCCGGCAAGTCGACCCTGATGAAGGTTCTTTCCGGTGTCTACCCCTCGGGCACCTATGATGGAGAGATCTTCTACGACGGCGACGTCCGCAATTTCAAAGTCCTGAAGGACTCCGAAGAAATCGGCATCGTCATCATTCACCAGGAACTGGCGCTCGTACCGCTGCTCTCGATCGGGGAAAACATCTTCCTCGGCAACGAGAATGCGAAGAGCGGCGTCATCAGCTGGGAAACCACCTTCAACCGCACAAAGCAGCTGCTCGCCAAGGTGGGCCTGCGCGAATCCCCGAACACGCTCGTGACCGACATCGGCGTCGGCAAGCAGCAGCTCGTCGAAATCGCCAAGGCTCTGTCCAAGAGCGTCAAGCTGCTCATCCTCGATGAACCGACCGCTTCGCTCAACGAAAGCGATTCCGATGCGCTGCTGAACCTCCTGATGGAGTTCCGCAAGCAGGGCATCACGTCGATCATCATCTCGCACAAGCTCAACGAGATCCGCAAGGTCGCCGACCAGATCACCGTTCTGCGCGACGGCATGACGGTCAAGACGATGGACTGTCACAAGGAAGAGATCAGCGAGGACACCATCATCCGAAACATGGTGGGCCGCGATCTCGAAGACCGCTATCCGCCACGCTCGGTGCCGATCGGCGAAACCATCTTCGAAGTGAAGAACTGGAATGCGTTTCACCAGCAGCATCGCGACCGTCAGGTTCTACACGACATCAATGTCAACGTCCGCAAGGGCGAGGTCGTCGGCATTGCCGGTCTGATGGGTGCCGGCCGCACCGAGTTCGCGATGAGCGTTTTCGGCAAGGCCTATGGCCACAAGATCAGCGGCGAAGTCTATGTCGACGGCAAGCAGGTGGACACCAGCACCGTGCGCAAGGCGATCGATGCCGGTCTTGCCTATGTGACCGAGGACCGCAAGCATCTGGGCCTCGTGCTCGCAGACAACATCATGCACAACACGTCGCTCGCCAACCTGGCGGGTATTTCGAACAGCACCGTCATCGACGGCATCAAGGAAAGCCGGGTTGCGACCGACTATCGGTCGAAGCTGCGCATCCGTTCGTCGGGCATCTACCAGGAGACCGTCAATCTCTCGGGCGGGAACCAGCAGAAGGTGGTTCTGTCGAAGTGGCTGTTCTCCGATCCCGACGTGCTGATCCTCGACGAGCCGACCCGCGGTATCGACGTGGGTGCAAAATATGAAATTTATACTATCATCAACCAGCTTGCTGCCGATGGAAAAGGCGTTCTGATGATCTCGTCGGAAATGCCGGAACTGCTTGGCAACTGCGACCGCATCTATGTGATGAACGAAGGTCGCATCGTCGCTGAACTGCCGAAGGGCGAAGCGAGCCAAGAAACCATCATGCGCGCCATCATGCGCTCTGGGGAGAAGAAACAATGACTCCTGTCAACCCGACCAGTCACGAGGAAAGCAACGTCGTTTCCGTCGTCGATTACATCCGCGGCAACATTCGTGAATACGGCATGCTCATCGCGCTCGTCGCGATCATGGTGTTCTTCCAGTTCTACACCGGCGGCATTCTGTTCAAGCCGGTCAACCTGACGAACCTCGTTCTCCAGAATTCGTTCATCGTCATCATGGCGCTCGGCATGCTGCTGGTCATCGTGGCCGGGCATATCGACCTTTCGGTCGGCTCCATCGTCGCCTTCGTCGGCGCGCTGGCGGCAATCTTCACCGTCTCCTGGGGCATGAACTTCTGGCTCGCGGCGGTGCTTTGTCTCATTGTCGGTGGCATCATCGGTGCCGCGCAGGGCTATTTCATCGCCTATCACCGCATTCCGTCGTTCATTGTGACGCTTGCCGGCATGCTGGTGTTTCGCGGCCTGACGCTGACGGTTCTCGGCGGCAAGAACATCGGTCCTTTCCCGAAGGAATTCCAGATCATTTCCACCGGCTTCCTTCCCGGCGACATGGTCGATATCTTCGGTGTTCCAACGCAGCTCACCTCGCTGGTGCTCTCGGTCATCCTGCCGGTGGTCCTGTTCTATCTCGCATGGCGTCGCCGCAAGGTGAACGAGAGCCATGGCATCGACGTTGAGCCGATGGGCTTCTTCATCGCGCAGAACGTCATCGTTTCGCTGGCGATCGTTGCACTCGGCTACCTGCTGTCGACCTATCGCGGCCTGCCTAACGTTCTCATCGTCATGTTGGTGCTGATCGCGATCTACAGCTTCGTGACCCGCAAGACGACGATCGGCCGCCGCATCTACGCCATGGGCGGCAACGAAAAGGCGACCAAGCTTTCGGGTATCAACACCGAGCGCCTGAGCTTCTTCACCTTCGTCAACATGGGTGTTCTGGCCGGTCTTGCCGGGATGATCATCGCGCTTCGCCTGAACTCGGCAACGCCGAAGGCCGGCGTCGGCTTCGAGCTCGACGTCATCGCGGCCTGCTTTATCGGCGGAGCTTCGGCATCCGGCGGCGTTGGCAAGATCACCGGTGCCGTCATCGGCGCGTTCATCATGGGCGTCATGAACAACGGCATGTCGATCGTCGGTCTCGGCATCGACTTCCAGCAGATGGTCAAGGGTCTCGTGCTGCTCGCAGCCGTCTTCTTCGACGTCTACAACAAGAACAAGGGCTAAGCGCTTCGGCGCTGCCCACCTATTCGCAGTGACTTGAATTCGCAGTGACATGAACTTGTAATCCGGCTCCCTCGGGAGCCGGAATGGCGGAGCACATTCCGCGCAATCGAAAAAGGATGAAGACCGTGCTTATTTCGCAGATCAAGGGTTCGAACGGAGAGATCGTCGTCGCCGTGCGCGAGCCGGGCGGTACCGCGAAAGCCGTCAACAATGCCGGCAGCGTCTATGCGCTTGCCATGGAAGCCGCAAACGGTGGCAAGCCGCTCGCATCGGTCATCGAAGCGCATGGCCTGGGTGAGGCCGTCGATCTCGACAAGGCGTATGACGAAGGCCGCTTCCTGGCCCCGATGACGCATCCTGACGCCGCGCACCTGCATCTGACGGGCACGGGCCTGACGCATCTCGGCTCTGCCGCGACGCGTGACAGCATGCACAAGAAGACCTCCGAGGCCGCCGAAGAGACGCTGACGGACTCGATGAAGATGTTCAAGATGGGCCTCGAGAACGGCAAGCCGAAAGCCGGCGAAAAGGGCGTTCAGCCCGAGTGGTTCTACAAGGGCAACGGCTATGGCGCGGCGGCTCCGGGTGCTGCACTCGTATCCCCGTCGTTCGCGCTCGATGGCGGCGAAGAGCCCGAAATGGCAGGCATCTACGTGATATCAGAGGACGGCACGCCGTTCCGCATCGGTTTCGCGCTCTCCAACGAGTTTTCCGACCACGTCACCGAGCGCCAGAACTATCTCTACCTCGCGCATTCCAAGCTGCGTCCTGCGAGCTTCGGCCCCGAGATCCGCATCGGCGCCGCGCCAGAGGATATCCGCGGTACCTCGCGCATCAAGCGCGGCGAAAAGGTGATCTTCGAGAAGCCGTTCCTGTCGGGGGAGGCGAACATGTCGCACACCTTCGCGAACCTCGAATATCACCACTTCAAGTACGGCCTGTTCCGCGTCCCCGGCGATGTTCACGTCCACATGTTCGGCACGGCGACGCTGTCGTTTGCCGAAGGCATCAAGACGGAAGAGGGCGACGTGTTCGAAATCGAAGTTGCCGAATTCGGCCTGCCGCTGCGCAATCCGCTGAAGATCGACGCCGAAGAAGAGATTGTCGTCAAGCAGCTCTAATCTCTCATGGCTCGGCGGCATCGCGGTCGGGCCATTCTTTCATAAGCGGTAAAGGAGGCTTGTAGGGCCCATGACCATTTATCAGAACCTGATCGCCGGCGAATGGATCGGCGCGGGCGCCACCAAAAACATCAATCCGTCGGATACGAACGAAGTCGTCGGCCTCTATGCCGATGGTTCGGCCGAAGACACGAAAAACGCCATCGCCGCCGCCAAGGCCGCATTCCCGGCCTGGTCGCGCTCCGGCATCTGGGAACGCCACGTCATCCTGAAGAAGGCCGGCGACGAGATCATGGCCCGCAAGGACGAGCTCGGCGCGCTGCTGGCGCGTGAGGAGGGCAAGACGCTTCCGGAAGCGATCGGCGAGACCATCCGCGCCAGCCAGATCTTCGAATTCTTCGCAGGCGAAGTGCTGCGCCTTGCTGGCGAGACCATCCCGTCGGTGCGCCCGAACATCGGCGTCGAGATCACTCGTGATCCGCTTGGCGTCATCGGCATCATCACGCCGTGGAACTTCCCGATCGCGATCCCTGCCTGGAAGATCGCGCCGGCGCTCTGCTACGGCAACACCATCGTCTTCAAGCCGGCCGAACTGGTGCCGGCCTGCTCCTGGGCGATCGTCGATATTCTGCATCGTGCCGGCCTGCCGAAGGGCGTCTTGAACCTCGTCATGGGCAAGGGCTCGGTCGTCGGCCAGGCCATGCTCGACAGCCCCGATGTCGCCGGCATCACGTTTACGGGCTCCACCGGCACGGGAAAACGCGTCGCCGCTGCATCGCTCGAGCATAACCGCAAGTTCCAGCTGGAAATGGGCGGCAAGAACCCGATGGTGGTTCTCGACGACGCCGACCTCAACGTTGCCGTCGAAGCCGCAGCCAACTCCGGCTTCTTCTCGACCGGCCAGCGCTGCACCGCTTCGTCGCGCCTGATCGTCACCGAGGGCATCCACGACAAGTTCGTGGCAGCGCTGACGGCCAAGCTTGAGACGCTTATCGTCGACAACGCCATGAAATCAGGCACGCATATCGGCCCTGTCGTCGATGAGAAGCAGCTGAAGACCGACACCGATTATATCGAGATCGGCAAGAAGGAAGGCGCCAAGCTTGCCTTCGGCGGCGAACTCTTGAAGCGCGACACGCCCGGCTTCTATCTGCAGCCGACGCTGTTTACCGAAGCCACGAACCAGATGCGCATCTCCCGCGAGGAGATCTTCGGACCCGTCGTCTCGGTCATTCGCGTCAAGGATTACGAAGAGGCACTGGCCACCGCCAACGACACGCCGTTCGGCCTGTCCTCCGGTATCGCGACGACCAGCCTCAAGCATGCGACGCATTTCAAGCGCAACGCCGAAGCCGGCATGGTGATGGTCAACCTGCCGACGGCGGGTGTCGACTTCCACGTTCCGTTCGGCGGCCGCAAGGGCTCGTCCTATGGCCCGCGCGAGCAGGGCAAGTACGCCGCCGAATTCTACACATCCGTCAAGACCAGCTATACGCTGGCCTGACGTCAAAATAGCGATACGGGCCGTCGCGAGGACGGCTCGGCATCCCTCAAAAGGCAGAAGACAATGTTTAAAAAAGCGGAATGGCCGCGCAAGCTTCGATCGCAGGAATGGTACGGCGGTACCAGCCGTGACGTCATCTATCACCGCGGCTGGATGAAGAACCAGGGTTACCCGCACGACCTGTTCGACGGACGCCCCGTGATCGGCATTCTCAACACATGGTCGGACATGACGCCGTGCAACGGCCATCTGCGCGAACTGGCGGAGAAGGTGAAGGCCGGCATCTGGGAGGCCGGCGGTTTCCCGATGGAAGTGCCGGTGTTCTCGGCCTCCGAAAACACCTTCCGTCCGACGGCGATGATGTACCGCAACCTCGCGGCGCTCTCGATCGAGGAAACCATTCGCGGCCAGCCGATGGACGGCTGCGTGCTGATGGTCGGCTGTGACAAGACCACGCCGTCGCTGATCATGGCGGCCGCCTCGGTCGATCTGCCGTCGATCGTCGTCACCGGCGGCCCGATGCTGAACGGCTACTTCCGCGGCGAGCGCGTCGGCTCCGGCACGCATCTGTGGAAGTTCTCCGAAATGGTGAAGGCCGGCGAGATGACGCAGGCCGAGTTCCTCGAGGCCGAGGCCTCGATGAGCCGTTCGTCGGGCACCTGCAACACGATGGGCACCGCGTCCACGATGGCGTCGATGGCCGAAGCGCTCGGCATGGCGCTGTCGGGCAATGCCGCGATCCCCGGTGTCGATAGCCGCCGCAAGGTGATGGCGCAGCTCACCGGCCGCCGCATCGTGCAGATGGTCAAGGACGACCTGAAGCCCTCCGACATCATGACCAAGCAGGCCTTCGAAAACGCCATCCGCACCAATGCGGCGATCGGCGGTTCGACCAATGCCGTCATCCACCTGCTGGCCATGGCCGGCCGCGTCGGCATCGACCTGACGCTCGACGACTGGGATCGTTGCGGCCGCGACGTGCCGACCATCGTCAACCTGATGCCGTCGGGCAAGTACCTCATGGAAGAGTTCTTCTATGCGGGCGGCCTGCCTGTCGTCATCAAGCGCCTCGGCGAAGCCGGTCTGCTGCACAAGGATGCGCTGACTGTTTCGGGCGAGACCATGTGGGACGAGGTCAAGGACGTCGTCAACTGGAACGAAGACGTCATCCTGCCGGCCGAAAAGGCCCTCACGCAGTCGGGCGGTATCGTCGTTCTGCGCGGCAACATGGCGCCGAAGGGTGCGGTTCTGAAGCCGTCTGCCGCTTCGCCGCATCTGCTTACGCATCGCGGCCGCGCCGTGGTTTTCGAGGATATCGACGACTACAAGGCGAAGATCAACGACGACAATCTCGACATTGACGAGACCTGCGTCATGGTCATGAAGAACTGTGGTCCGAAGGGTTATCCCGGGATGGCCGAAGTCGGCAACATGGGTCTGCCGCCGAAGGTCTTGAAGAAGGGCATTACCGACATGGTGCGCATCTCGGATGCCCGCATGTCCGGTACCGCCTATGGCACCGTTGTTCTGCACACCTCGCCGGAAGCTGCCGTCGGCGGTCCGCTCGCCGTCATCCAGAATGGCGACATGATCGAGCTCGACGTGCCGAACCGCCGTCTGCACGTCGATATCTCCGACGAAGAGATGGCGCGTCGCCTGGCCGAGTGGAAGCCGCAGCACGAGCTGCCGACCTCAGGTTACGCCTTCCTGCACCAGAACCACGTCGAAGGTGCCGACACCGGCGCCGACCTCGACTTCCTCAAGGGATGTCGCGGCAGCGCGGTTGGCAAGGACAGCCACTAAACGGTCGTTTCGATCGGGTGATTTGACGAGGAGGCGGGGCGAAAGCTCCGCCTTTTTCGTATGCGAGGCGCGCACGCCCCGCGCGCGAGGTCGGGAACTTATAGTTAAAGATTTAATAAAATCGTGTTAGGTTTTGCCTCGCACTGCAACGACGACGAGGCCAGACATGCGCAAGCCGGCGCCGAACACCGCCCACCACGACGCTGACGGGACCGAGAGGGAAGACAATCGCCAGCTGGTGAATCGTCTCCTCGAGAACGCGCAGCGTGAGGTGAGGGCGGAGGCGCCCGTGGTTGTCGAAGATGTCCGCGAGACGCGCCATTCGGTGCTCGAGATCGCCGTTCTGGTCTGCTTCATCCCGTTCTACTGGCTCTATTCGCTGGCGACCCGCCGCACGGCGGAAAACTACGAGAGCCTCTGAACCCGCCTTCACGATCCGCTCCCGAGAGACCGTTGCGCTGGTCAACTCGCGTCGCTGCCTTATGTGTCCTGGCATAGGAAACAAACGCGGGAGGAGCGCGTCATGGCAAAGAACACGATCTGCGTATGGTACGACAAGGATGCGGAGGAGGCAGCGCGCTTCTACGCGAAGACGTTTCCCAACAGTTCGGTCGGCGCGATCACCCGTGCGCCGGGAGATTATCCCTCAGGCAAGGAGGGCCAGGTGCTCGTTGTCGAGTTCACGGTCGCAGGCGTTGCCTGCATCGGCCTCAATGGCGGCCCCACGTTCAAGCACAGCGAGGCCTTTTCGTTCCAAATTTCCACCGAGGATCAGGAAGAGACCGACCGCTATTGGAACGCGATCGTCGGCAATGGCGGCGAGGAGAGCGCCTGCGGTTGGTGCAAGGACAAGTGGGGCGTATCCTGGCAGATCACGCCGCGTGTGCTGACGGAGGCGATGGCGGCCGGCGGCGCCGAGGCCAAGCGCGCATTCGATGCGATGATGGACATGGGCAAGATCGACGTTGCGGCGATCGAGGCTGCCCGCAGGGGCTGAGCGATTGCTGAGTGATCTCGGCCATATTTCTTCTCCAGACCGCCCGCTCTCAGGAACGAAATCGGGCGTCCTGCCGTTATCGCCGCAGGAGAGCATCAATGCCAGGAGTGCGGAAATTGATTGTGCTGAGCGCGTTCAACATCGATGATAGCGGCGCTCTTGTTCATGCGTTCGAACCTCGCCGGATGAAGGGCGAGGATACGGCTGTCTATGTGGCCGAGACGATGGTCAACGATTATGCCGGCGTGGTCGTCTGGTGCCGAGAGGCCAATGTCACGGTCGGCGAGCAGGGACCATCGGTCATTCTCTTCCAGTCGGGGCAGGTTCCGGAGTTCGATTAGCAGGATTCGATAGCAGGGCGTCCGCCCAGACCGCGACGGGCGAGGGCAGCATGACCATTTATTCCGTCAGGCATATCACTCAATACAGCTACAAGCGCCCGGTCACGTTCGGCCAGCATCGGGTGTTGTTTCGCCCGCGCGACAGCTTCGATCAGCGACTGCTCGACGCGACAATGGTGATCGAGCCCACGCCGGCGCGGGTGCGCTGGATCCACGACGTGTTCGGCAATTGCATCGCGCTCGTCGATATGGCGGGCGCGTCCGATCATCTCCGCTTCGAGACCAATATACGGCTGGATCATACGCCCGAGGTGCCTGTCGAGTTCGAGATAGACAGCGACGCTTTGACCTATCCGTTTTCTTATGACGCCGACGAGCTTCCCGATCTCAGCTGTACCATAGCCCGGTCCTATGACGATCCCGATGGTGCAGTGGCGCATTGGGCGCGGCAGTTCACCAGTGCAGGCGCTTCCGTGCAAACGGGTCATATCCTGATGACGCTCTGCTTTTCGATCCGCCAGAGCTTCGTCTATGCGCGCCGCGTCGAGAGGGGTACGCAAACGCCCTTGGAGACGTTGCAGTTGCGACAGGGGACCTGCCGGGATTTCGCGCTTCTTATGATGGAGGCGGCGCGGTCTCTCGGTTTTGCCGCGCGTTTCGTCACCGGCTACATCTATGTGCCCGATCGCGACGGATCGCGCACGCTTGGTGGCGGATCGACGCATGCCTGGTGCCAGGTCTATCTGCCGGGAGCAGGTTGGGTCGAGTTCGACCCGACCAACGGCATCGTCGGCAATCAGGACCTCATCCGTGTCGGCGTTGCCCGCGACCCGCGCCAGGCGATCCCGCTCTGGGGGAGCTATGATGGCAGCAGCGACGACTTCGGCGACATGGTCGTGCAGGTCAATGTGACCACCGAAACCTGATGTTTTGGTCTGGCGGTTGCGCGTGGAACCGATCGGTGTCCATGGCGTTCCCTCATGGCCGACAGCTTCGGCTTCACCCCGCTTTGCAAAGGATGCACCATGAAGATCCATGCCGGTTTCACGATAGGCTATGAATGCGTGCAACCAACGCCGATGCTTCTGGTGCTGAATATCCATCCATCGCGACGTGTCGATCTCTTGACCGAGCAGGTTCTGACCTTCAATCAGCCGATCGACGCTTGGGGCTATACCGACGATTTCGGCAATGCCTGCACCCGTATCGTGGCGCCGGCGGGGATCACCACCATCTCGACGAGCTTTGACATTTACGACAGCGGTCAGCCGGATGTCGTGCCTTACGATGCCGTGCAACACGAGATCAAGGATCTACCCGACGAAGTCTTGGTGTTCCTGCTCGGCAGCCGCTACTGCGACACGGACCGGCTTGCCGATTTCGCCTGGAAGACGTTCTCGGCCACCCAGCCGGGTTGGACCCGCGTGCAGGCGATCGCCGATTTCGTGCACGGACATATCCGCTTCGACTACATGAACGCCGATCTCCTGCGCACCGCGCATGGCGGCTACACGGACAGAACCGGCGTTTGCCGGGATTTCGCGCATCTGGCGATCACGCTTTGCCGCTGCATGAACATCCCGGCGCGCTATTGCACCGGCTATCTCGGCGATATCGGGGTTCCCAAGGATCCGGCGCCGATGGATTTCAGCGCCTGGTTCGAGGTCTATCTCGGCGGCCACTGGCACACCGTAGATGCTCGCCACAACACGCCGCGTATCGGCCGCATCCTGATGGCGACCGGGCGCGATGCCACCGATGTCGCGATCTCAACCGCATTCGGTCCGGCGCGGCTGGCGCAGTTCGAGGTCGTCACCTACGAGATTTCTGCCAGCGATATCGCTGCCGGCGACACGGTGCCGCCGAGGCCGTTCAACCCTCAGTCCGTGACCGGCTCTAGCTCTGGGACTGACTCTGAGATTGCCCCTGGTCCGCGACCTTGACGATCACCTGCAGCTTCTCGCCCGGTGTGCCGATACGCATGCCGGATACAGGGGCGGCGTCCTTGTAGGAAAGGCCGGTGGCGATGCGGACATAGCGCTCATCCGGGCAGATCTTGTTGGCGGGATCGAAACCGACCCAGCCGAGACCCGGAATATGCGCTTCGGCCCAGGCGTGGGTTGCCGCCTGCTCGATCTTTTCTTCCATCATCAGATAGCCCGAAACGTAGCGCGCGGGAACGCCGAGCGCATGGGCTGCGGCGACGAAGATGTGGGCATGGTCCTGGCAGACGCCGGTCTTCTTCTCCAGCGCCTGTTCCGCCGTCGTTTCAACGTCGCTGGTGCCGGGCTGGTAGTTCACCGTCTCGTGGATGGCTTCCATCAGCGCATGCATGCGACCAAGCTCGTTTTCGCCGCTGACGCTCTTGATCAGCTCCTTCACCAGCTTGCCGGGCTTGGTGCGTGGCGTGTCGCGCAGGAACAGCCAGAGCGGGCAGAAGCCAGTGTGAACACCGATGACACCGTTGCGATCCTCCGTCTCGACCTCGCCTTCAGCGACGATGCGTGTCACCTGCTGCTCGCCCTGCAGCGAGACGAGGTTGACGTGGTTGCCGAACTGGTCGTCATACTCGACTTCAGGCTTGGCGCCCTTGACGTTGAGCGACCAGTTGAGCACTGTCTGGCCCGGCACGGTCGGCGGTGTCAGGCGCAGGCGCTGCAGCGAAAAGGCCGTCGGTTCGTCGTAGCGGTATTCGGTGACGTGGCTAATCTTCAGTTTCATGTCTCGACCCGCCTATACGTAAAACCGGTAACCGTCGGAAATTTGCTGCCCGAGCTGGTTGTTGCGTGAGACGAAGTCCTCGAGGAATTCGTGCAGGCCCTGATCCATGATATCCTTGATCGCCTGCTTCTTCAGCGACTGCCGGATGGCGTCCGCCGTCTCGTGGGCCGGCAGCCGTTCGCCGTAATCGGTGGCGAGGTGGCCAAGTTCGCTGGTGATCTTCTCGTAGCAATAGGCCAGCGAACGCGGCATCTGGCCGTTGAGGATCAGGAAGTCGGCGATGTTCATCGCACGGTACTCGCCGTCATAGGCCCAGCTGTAGGAGCGGTGGGCGGAGACGGAGCGCAGGATCGATTCCCACTGGACATTGTCGATCGAGGTGCCGACGGCGGAGACGGCCGGCAGCAGCACGTAATACTTGACGTCCAAGATGCGGCTGGTGTTGTCGGCGCGCTCGATGAAGGTGCCGATGCGGGCGAAGTTGTAGAGTTCGTTGCGCAGCATCGAGCCGTGCAGCGCGCCGCGGATCAGCCCCGCGCGGTGCTTGATCACGTCGATCGCCTGCGGCAGGTCGGCGGGCTTCAGCCGCTTCGAGAGCAGATCCTTGAGCTCGATCCAGAACTCGTTCGTCGCTTCCCAGGTCTCGCGGGTGAGCGCCGTGCGCACCATGCGGGCGTTGTTGCGGCCGGAATCGACGCACGACATGACGCTTGACGGGTTGTTGCGATCACGCAGCAGGTAGTCGATGGCGTCGGCGCCGGTCAGCTTGGCATGGCCCTCGTCGAAGGCCTCGCGGACGCCGGCGCTTTGCAGCACGCCGTCCCAATTGTCGTCGCTGCCGCTGCTTCGTGTCAGCGACATGCGGATACCGGCGTCGATCAGGCGTGCGATGTTTTCGGCGCGCTCTATGTAACGGAACATCCAGTAGAGGCCGTTTGCGGTTCTTCCGAGCATCAGATCAATCCTCCAATACCCAGGTGTCTTTGGTGCCGCCGCCCTGGCTGGAGTTGACCACCAGCGAGCCCTGCTTCAGCGCCACGCGGGTGAGGCCGCCGGGGATGATCTGCACCTTGTCGGAGACCAGCACGTAGGGGCGAAGGTCGACGTGGCGCGGCGCGATGCCCTTGTTGACGAGGATCGGCACGGTGGACAGCGCCAGCGTCGGCTGGGCGATGTAGTTGTTGGGCTTGGCGCGCAGCTTGTCGGCGAAATCGGCGCGCTCCTTCTTGGATGCCGTCGGTCCCACAAGCATGCCGTAGCCGCCGGAGCCGTGCACTTCCTTGACCACGAGCTCTTCCAGATGCTCCAGCACGTATTTCAGGCTGGACGCCTCCGAACAGCGCCAGGTGGGCACGTTTTCCAAGAGCGCCTTGCGGCCGGTGTAGAACTCGACGATCTCGGGCATGTAGGAATAGATCGCCTTGTCGTCGCAAATCCCGGTGCCCGGCGCGTTGGCGATGGTGATGTTGCCGGAGCGGTAGACATCCATGATACCGGGAATGCCGAGCGCCGAATCCGGGCGGAAGGTGAGGGGGTCGAGGAAGTCGTCGTCGACGCGGCGGTAGAGCACGTCGATCGCCTCGTAGCCGCGCGTGGTGCGCATCTTCACCTTGCCGTCGATGACGCGCAGATCCGAGCCCTCGACCAACTCGACGCCCATGGTGTCGGCGAGGAACGAGTGCTCGTAATAGGCGGAGTTGTAGATGCCGGGTGTCAGCACCGCGACGCGGGGCTTGCCCTTGCAGCCGGGAGGGGCAAGCGAGGCGAGCGACTGGCGCAGCAGATAGGGATAGTCCTCGACCGGGCGCACCTTGTTCTCGTGGAACAGCTCCGGGAACATGTGCATCATCGTTTCGCGGTTTTCCAGCATGTAGCTGACACCCGACGGCGTGCGCGCATTGTCTTCGAGAACGTAGAACTGATCTTCGCCGGTGCGCACGATGTCGGTGCCGACGATGTGGGTGTAGACGCCGCCCGGTGGGCGGAAGCCGATCATCTCGGGCAGGAAGGCGTCGTTCTTCTCGATCAGTTCGCGCGGGATACGGCCGGCGCGGATGATTTCCTGCTTGTGGTAGATATCGTCGAGAAAGGCGTTGAGCGCGATCACCCGCTGCTCGATGCCTTGGGCCAGCTTGCGCCATTCGCGGCCGGAGATGACGCGCGGGATGATGTCGAAGGGGATGAGCTTTTCGGAGGAGTCTTCGTGGCCGTAGACCGCGAAGGTGATGCCCGTCTTGCGGAAGATGTTTTCCGCGTCCCGGGACTTGGCGATCAGATGGGCTCGATCCTGATTATTGTACCACTCAAAGTATTTTCCATATGGCTGTCGAGGGCTTTCGTCCCCGGTGATCATTTCGTCAAATGCCAAAGGTGTGGCTCCCCTTTTTTCTTCATTTGAGTACAACGGAGAAAGCAATGCAAGAACCATGCTCAGTTCACGCGGAAGATTTATAAAATCATAGCTATCGGCGAAAAGAGCCGAAAAACTGAGCATTTCCGAGAAGGTAGCGCCGAAGCTTCGAACGGCAATTGTATCTCGCCGCTCAAAACATAAGCATGTGATTATTTTCCACGCGCGACGCGATTCATTTTCGGGCGATCGCAATGCTGAAGCGGTTTCTCGACGGCTTCAATGAAACTGACAATAAACATCAGCGCTTCGCCTTTGACTGCCGGCAGGCGTGCGGCTATTTCGGCGTTTTCCTGTGTTTGTTTTGCAGCATGTCTTCAGCCCGAAAGTGTCGGCCACCTTCGGGAGATATGCTTCAGAGGGCCGCCAATGTCGCTCGATCGCCTCGCACCCGCCATCTTCGTTCTGCTGTGGTCCACCGGCTGGGTGGTGGCGAAATACGCGGCCATCCATTCCGAGCCCTTCACCTTTCTCGCCATTCGTTTCGCGCTCTCCGCGCTCGCCTTCCTCGCGCTGTGTCTCGTGCTCAGGGTTCAGTGGCCGGATAGGGTCGTGATGTGGAGAGCGGTCTATTCGGGGCTTTTCCTGCACGGCTTTTATCTCGGCGGCCTGTGGTGGGCGATCGCCAATGGCGTGCCGGCCGGTATCTCCGGCATCATCGCGGCGCTGCAGCCGCTTCTGACGGCGCTGGCGGCACCGTTATTGATCGGCGAAAGGTTGCAGCCGATGCAGAAGGCCGGGTTGCTGCTGGGCTTCGTCGGCATCGCGATCGCCATCTCCCCGAAGCTCTTCGATCCCGCAAACGCCAGTCTCGCCCATGCCCTCGTGCCGCTCGCCATCAACCTCCTGGCGATGGCTTCGGTCACCTATGGAACGCTCTACCAGAAGAAACACCTGCAGACAGGCAATCTGCCCGCGATCGCGACGCTGCAATATGTGGGAGCGCTCATCGTCAGCGTGCCGCTGATGCTTGGTTTCGAGCGCATGCATTTCGACGGGTCGGCAACGGCGGTTGCTGCCCTCGTGTGGTCGGTGTTTGGTCTCTCGATGGGTGGGGTCGGGCTGCTGCTTTATCTGATCCGGCGCGGGCAGGTGTCGCGCGCGGCGTCGCTGATCTACCTGATGCCGCCGGCCGTGGCGTTGGAGGCCTTTATCGCCTTCGGCGAACCGCTGACCGTGCCGCTTGTCGTCGGCACCATTGTGGTCGTCACTGGCGTCTACCTGACCAACCGGCAGGCGGCCGCGTCGATGCGCGAACAGGCGCAATAAAAACGGCGGGATCTCTCCCGCCGTTCGTTGTTCAATCGCGTCTAAGAATTACGCGCGTTCGCGACGCTGGCCGCCATTGCCGCCGCGCGAGGGGCCGCCGCGGCGGTTGCCGCCGTTGCCTTCGCGACGTTCGCCACCGGCATTGGCTTGCGCGCCACGGTCTTCGCCAGGCTTGCGGGCCGGACGGCCCTGGCCGTTGCGGGGCGCATTGCGGGCGCCGCCGCCGGGCTGGTGACGGTTGGCGTCGCCATGGGCGTGGTTACCATGCTGCGGGCGCTGCTGCTTGCGAGCCGGGCCGGCACCACGGAAATCCGAGGTCGATGCGAGATCGTTGTCGGGCCCTGCCGTTACGGGTGCGGCCTCGCCACGGCGCTGGCCGCGGAAGTCCTCGTTGCGTTCGGTCCGGCGCTCTGGACGAGGCGCGCGCTCGCGGCGCTCCTCGTTGGCGCGGACTTCGTTGCCGGCTTCTGGACGCGGGCGACGTTCCGGGCGTCCGGCGCGGGCGGCGCCACGGCCTTCAGCGTTACGGCCTTCGCCGCCACGACCCTGGCCCTGGCCGCGGTGACCGTTGCCATTGCCGCGCTTCGGCGCCGCATTCATGTTGGCCGGCGCTTCGCCGCTGGCGACCGCGATGTTGATGCTCATCAGGCGCTCGATGTCCCGCAGCAGACGGGTCTCATCCGGTGCGCAGAAGGCGATCGCGATGCCGTCACGGCCGGCGCGGGCCGTACGGCCGATGCGGTGGACGTAGGCTTCGGCAACCTCGGGCAGGTCGTAGTTGTAGACGTGGCTGACAGCAGGGATGTCGATGCCGCGGGCAGCGACGTCGGTGGCGATCAGCGTCTTGATGTCGCCGTCCTTGAAGGCCTTCAGCGCGCGCTCGCGCTGACCCTGGCTCTTGTTGCCGTGGATCGAGGCGACGGAATAGCCGACGGTTTCGAGATGCTTCATCAGCTTCTCGGCGCCGTGCTTGGTGCGCAGGAAGACGATGGCGCGGCCATCGGGGTTCTCGGAGAGCGACTTCTTCAGGAGGTCGGTCTTGTCGTTCTTGCCGTTGACGAAGTGAACATACTGTTCGACCTTGTCGGCAGCCTTGCCCGGAGGCGTCACTTCGACCTTGACCGGATCGGTCAGGAAGTCGGCGGCGAGATCGGCGATCGCCTTCGGCATGGTGGCCGAAAACAGCATGGTCTGGCGGCGCTTCGGCACCATCTTGGAAATCTTGCGCAGGTCGTGCACGAAACCGAGGTCGAGCATCTGGTCTGCTTCGTCGAGCACGAGATAGCGCACGGCGGTCAGGCCGATGGCGCGGCGGTTGACGAGGTCGAGCAGGCGGCCTGGGGTGGCGACCAGAATGTCGGTGCCCTTTTCAAGCTGCAGCTGCTGCTTGTTGATCGATACGCCGCCGACGACGACGTTGATGCGCAGATGCGACTTGCGCAGGAAGTTCTTCAGGTTCTGGGCGATCTGGTTCACCAGTTCGCGGGTTGGCGCCAGGATCAGCGTACGGGTGGTACGGTTGTCGGGGCGGCGTTCTTCCGGGATCAGCTTTTCGATCAGCGGCAGGCCGAAGGCGGCCGTCTTGCCGGTGCCCGTCTGTGCGAGGCCGATGAGGTCACGGCCTTCGAGGAGAAGCGGGATCGCCTTTTCCTGGATCGGGGTCGGCGTCTCGATGCCGAGCTGGAACAATGTGGCGACGATCGGCTTGGAGACACCAAGCGATTCAAAATTGGTCAAGTCATAACCTTTTTAGGGCGCGCCAAATCAAAATCGCCGGAACGCGGGGTTGCGATCCGGTGTTGTTCTGGCGTCAAGCACCCCGCGTGAAGTGGGAACTTGTCTTGTTGGAAAAACTTTCCAGCGCTTCTGCCGCATCCTGGATGCGGTCTATTCGAAATGCGCTTTTGTCCTTCTTCCTGCATCCTATTTGCTGGCAGGGGCACGCTCACGCGGCGGCCGGAAGGTGAAAGCTGGCCTGCATTTGGTCTAGTTCGGCCGGAAAGTCAAGTGGCCGGGTCGGAAAAGGCGGCGCGGCAGGCGCGGTGCTTCAGTAAGGGCAGACGCGGACGCGGTAGGCTTCGCCCCACCCGTTGCGCCGCCATTCGACATGGCAACGGCGGTATGGCTGGACATAGTATGCGCGGTAAGCCGGATAGGCGCGGTAGGGCCGGTATGCCCGGTAGGGGTATCCGTAGCGATAGCCATAGGCATAGGGATAACCGTAACCATCGGGATAGCCATAGGTGTATGGGTAGGGGCGCAGCGCCTGCGACAGCAGCACGCCGCCCACGAAGCCGGCGGCCGCCCCGCCCCAGGCGTAGTGCTCATGCGCCATCGCCGGCTGGCCCGATGCCAGCGTCGCCGCTGCGAGCGTGAATAGGATAGAGCCGGTCGCCATGCTTTTGTGAAGTACGGGCATGTTCGCCTCCTGTGACGGATAAGTTCTTCTTGGCGTCGGCAGCAGAAGATCGCGGCGGCGCCAAGAAATGGCTGCGATTTTAGCACGATTTCCAGGGTTTTGCTTGGTCATGACATGGAGCACCAGAGCTGCAACCGCGCATGCGCTTCTTCTACACTTCTCAATCTGCGGCGTTATTTTTGTTTCGCCGGGTCATGGTTAATGCGTTGTTAAACGCCTGTCGGCTATGGTCGAGGACGTAGCAATTTGCCTAGTGTTTTCATGGTGGAGCAGGTGTTTTTGGGACCGAACGGGGACATTCTCGAACTGGCATGCCGCCGGATCGCGGATCTGGACAACCCTGCCTATGTCAAGAACAGCGAACTGCGCTATGTCGCGGTCAACCAGGCCTATGCGGATTTCTTCCAAAAGGAGATTTCGGATTTCATCGGCCGGCGCAGCCGCGAGTTGTTCGACCGCCCGGAAGAGCAGGACCGCGAGGACAAGGAACGTCGCGCGCTGGTTTTCGGCAGCGAGGAAAGCGCGCTTTGCTTCGACGCAACAGGCGATGCCCATGACCGCGTGCGGATCGAGAGCTTCGCGCTGTCGGAGGAGCGGATCTACGTGCTCGGCATGTTCGAAGAGGCGCGCAAGGCGGCGCGGCCGAAATGGCCGGCGACGCGGGCGCTCGGTGAAAACAGCACCGATATCGATTTTCTGCGCGATGTGATCGAAGCGCTCCCGGTCGCCGCTTTCGTGCGCGACGAGGATCACCGTCTGGTCTATGCCAATGCATCTTACGAACAGCTGACGGGTCTGCCGCGGGCCGAGGCGCTGGGCAAGACCGAGCGCGAGATGTTCGGCAAGGCGGCCGGCGACATGGTGAGCCGTGGCCATGTGCAGGCGCTCGCCAAGGGGGAGGCTCGCGATATCGAGAGCCTGGTTCCCGGTGCCAAAGGCGGTGTCTATCCGATCCTCGCGCAGATCAACCGGATCAATGGCGACGACGGCCGGCCCTATACCGTCGGGTCCTTCTCGGATGTCTCGTTGCTGAAGGAGCGCGAAAGCGCGCTCATCGCCGCGCAGGCCCATACGGAAATTCTCCATCGCGATATGGCGAGGGTGCTGAATTCGCTGCCCGTCGGTGTTGTGATCCTCGAGAGCGATCTCACGATCCGCTATGGCAACCAAGCATTCTATACGATCTCGGAGCTGCCCGAGGGCCTGTTCGACGGCAAGGGCTTTGCCGAGCTTGTCGAATACAATCACACGCTGGGGCGCTATCCGCCCGGCGTGACGGCCGAGGAGATACTGGCGCGGCGCACCGATCAGTTCCGCTCCGAGCAGCCGGCGGCGGCCGAGATCAACTGGGGCGACAAGTTCCTCCTGGTCGATAGCCGCAAGATCTCCACGGACCGCATTCTGCTGACCTATGCCGACGTTTCGGCCGTGCGTCGGCATGAGCGCGAAATCCACGCCGCCCGCGAGGAACTCGAAAACCTCGGCGAGCTGATGGGCGATGCGACGCATGCGATGTCGCAGGGGCTGCTCGTGCTGCAGGACGGTGAAATCCTGCTCAGCAACGATGCGCTGGCCGGTATGCTGGACCTTTCCTCCGAACGCGTCGCGGTCGGGCGCGACTGGCGCGAGATGCTGTCATTTTGCGCTGCGCGTGGGGATTTCCCTGAGGGTGCCGATCTGGTGCTCAACGATATCGGGCAGGCACTTGCCGATGGCCGCCCGGCGTCGCGTCTGTTTCGCGTGCCCGATGGCCGCTGGGTGCAGATGGACGTCATGGTCAGCGCGCGCCGGCATTGGGTGGTGTTGTTTACCGACATTTCAGTGATGAAGATCCGCGAAGGCGATCTTGAGAACCTGCTCGAACGCGCCGAAGTCGCCGATCGGGTGAAGTCGGAATTCCTGGCCAATATGAGCCATGAAATCCGCACGCCGATGAACGGTGTTCTCGGCATGGCCGAGCTGCTTTCTAAGACCAATCTCGATACGCGCCAGAAGACCTTCATCGATATCATCACCAAGTCGGGCAACGCGCTGATGACCATCATCAACGATATTCTCGACTTCTCGAAGATCGATTCCGGGCAGATGACCCTGCGCCGTGTGACGTTCGATCCGGTGGAGGCCGTCGAGGACGTGGTAACGCTGCTGTCGTCGCTGGCGGCGGAAAAGAGCATCGAGCTGCTCGTGCGCGTCACGCCTGACATGCCAGCCGCCATCATCGGCGATGCCGGGCGGTTTCGCCAGATCGTCACCAATCTTGTCGGTAATGCCGTCAAGTTCACCGAGTGGGGACATGTGCTGGTCGAGGTCGGCTATATCGCGGGGGCGGCCGACGAGATCATGGCGACGCTGCGTATCGAGGATACCGGGATCGGCATGCCGAGAGATCGGCTGGACCAGATCTTCGGCAAGTTCTCGCAGATCGATTCCTCCTCGACGCGGCGTCACGAGGGCACCGGGCTGGGGCTGGCGATCACCGCGGGTCTCGTCGATCTGTTCGGCGGTTATATCGAAGTCGACAGCGCTGTCGGAGAAGGCTCGGTCTTCACCGTCACCCTGCCGTTCACCGTCGGCGCCAAGCGGGCGGAGCCGCGGCCGCTACCGGTCAATGTGCGCGGCGCACGCGTGCTTGTCATCGACGACAATGCGGTCAATCGTCAAATCCTAACCGAGCAGCTTGCGCAATGGGGCTTCGATGGCGCGGCTGCCGAGGACGGCGTCGAGGGGCTCGCCATTCTCGAGGAGGCCTTTGCGCTCGGCGTTTCCATCGATGCGCTGGTGCTCGACTACCAGATTCCGGGGATGAACGGCGCCGACATCGCCCGCCTGTTGCGTGCCGATGAACGGTTCAGCGACCTGCCGATCATTTTTCTGACGTCGATGGATATTTCCGGCACGGAGAAGGAGTTCGCGGCGCTGAACGGCCAGGCGCATCTGATGAAGCCGGCGCGGGCCAATGTGCTGCGCAATACCATCGTCGATGTCGTGCGCACCAACCGGATCCGGTTGGCGCCGACGCTCCGTGCAGTCATCGAGGCGCCGCCGCTCGAACCTGAATTGCTGCCAGACGCACTCAGCGAAAGAGCGCTGCCATCCTTCATCGACGTGCTCGTCGCCGAGGACAACGAGGTCAACCAGATCGTCTTCACGCAGATCCTGCAGGCGACAGGTCTGAACTTCCTCGTCGTCAAGAACGGCGAAGAGGCCGTCGAGGCCTGGGAGGCCTATACGCCACGCATCATCATGATGGACGTGTCGATGCCGGTCATGAACGGCCACGACGCGGCGCGGCGTATCCGCGAGCTAGAACGCGGGCAAGGGCACCGGGTGCCGATCATCGGCGTCACCGCGCATGCGCTCGACGCCGACCGCGATCTCTGCCTCGACGCCGGCATGGACGACTACATGGCCAAGCCGATCAGCCCGGAGCTGCTGGAAGAAAAGATCGCGCTCTGGCTCGGCAAGGAAGGCCGCACGAGCGGCATTTCGCTGAGCTGATCCGGCGCTTGATTAGCTCTCGGCGGGCTTGACGCCGCACAGCATTTCGCGCTTGCCGGCAAAGCCGGGACGGCGCTCGACCACGAAGCCGGCGGCACCCAGATTGCGCCGGACGAAACCGGCGGCGGCATAGGTCGCGAAAGTCCCGCCTGGTGCTGTCTTTTCGCAGACCAGCGTCATCAGCTCCTGCGACCACATGTCAGCATTTCGCGATGGCGCGAAGCCATCCAGATACCAGGCATCGAAACCCGCCTCGGCGGCGGCAACGCCATCGAGCGCCCGGCCGCAGACGACGCTGAGCGTGGTCTGCTCGTCGAGCTTCAAGGACACGATGCCCTCGGGCACATTCGGCCAGGCGGCGGTGAGCGCGATACGCTCGGCATCGATCTCCGGCCAGTGCGACAGCGCGCGGTCGATTTCCGCGCGCCGCATCGGGTAGAGCTCGAAGGACATGAAGTGCAGCTGCTGGCCTTCGGTGCGCCTCAGCTTCCAGTTCCTGAAGGTCTCGGCGAAGTTCAGGCCGGTGCCGAAGCCCAGCTCGCCGATCAGGAAGCTTTGCGCCTCAGCCCATCGCTCGGGCAGGCCGTTTCCGGCGAGGAAGACATGGCCGCATTCGAGGCGGCCGTCGGTCTGGCAATAAAAATGGTCGCCAAAGGCCGGCGAATAGGGCATATCGCCGTCGCGCCATTCAAGCGGCCGGTTCGCCATCTCAGCCTGCGCCGAATTACTCTGATCGGGATCGATGTCTGTCATGTCAACAGCCGATAGTCCGGCCTTGCTCTCGGGTCAATCGTCCACTGAACTGTTGATCGTCGGCGGCGGCATCATGGGGCTTTGGGCGGCCGTTCACGCCGAACGGATGGGGATCGACGCGGTGCTGATCGATGCCGGCGTGCTGGGCCAAGGAGCCAGCGGTGGGTTGCTCGGCGCGCTGATGCCGCACATGCCGGATAAATGGAACCCGAAGAAGCAGTTTCAGTTCGATGCGCTGGTGGCGCTGGAGGCGGAGGTCACGCGGCTGGAAAATGAGACGGGCCTCTCGACGGGCTACCGCCGTTCGGGTCGCCTGATCCCGCTTCCCAAGCCGCATCTGCGCGATATCGCGCTCGGGCACTCTGCCGATGCAGACAGCCATTGGCATAGCGGAGAGCGCCGCTTTCATTGGCATGTGATCGATACTCCTGACGTATCCGGCTGGCCGGATGCTGCCGATATGGAGGGCGGCTTCGTGCATGACACGCTGTCCGGCCGGGTGGCGCCGCGATCGCTGACGGGTGTGCTCGCTGCCTTTCTCCGCCGCGCCAAATACGTCCGCATCGTCGGGAATTCGGTCGTTCGGGATATCGATGCCGGGCGCGGGATCGCCGAAACCGCTGCCGGGGCGATTGCCTTCGGACATTGCATCATCGCGGCCGGCCATCAGTCGTTTCCGCTTCTGGCGCGCGAGACATCAGGACTGACACAGCCGCTCGGCCAGCCGGTGAAGGGCCAGTCGGCGCTCTTGAAGGTCGATGTCGATCCTGGCTTGCCGACCATCTTTCGCGACGGGCTTTACGTGGTGGCGCACGAGGGCGGGCATGTCGCGATCGGCAGCACCAGCGAGAACCGGTTCGACGCACCGTTTGCGACCGACGGGCAGCTAGATGTGCTGGTCGAGAAGGCGCGGGCGCTGGTGCCCTTGCTGCGCGACGCGCCCATTATCGAGCGCTGGGCGGGACTGCGGCCCAAGGCGATCGACCGCGACCCGATGATCGGCCCGCATCCCGAGCATGAGAAGTTGCTGGCGCTGACCGGCGGCTTCAAGGTCAGCTTCGGCCTTGCGCACCGGCTGGCCGAGGCGGTGGTGCAGATGGCCGCGGGCAACGGGATACGGTTTGCGGTGCCCGAGAGTTTTCACCTGATCAATCATATTCACGTCGCTTCACGCTAGTTCACGTTAAACGTGAATTAGCGTTCGCTACCCTTCGTCAATCTGTCATGCAAATCGCCTATCTGCTTGCAAAACGGCAGCGCGCTGACGAGTCGCGCCTGGTGCCGACGGAGATAATTGCATGCGATACGCCATTTGTTTCACGCCTGCCGCGAATGACCCGCTGTCGCATGCGGCTGCCAATTGGCTTGGCCGAAACGTGTTTTCCGGCGAGATGGTGGAGCCCACGGCGATCCGCGGGCTCAGCATTCACGAGGTCGCCTTCCACACGGCGGTGCCCAGACGCTACGGCTTTCATGGTGCTTTGAAGGCACCATTTCGGCTTGCGGCCGATATGTCGGAGCCGCAACTCCTGCGGGAATTGATGCGCTTCTGCGGCACGCTGACGCCGTTTTCCATCCCGCGGCTTGAGGTTGCGCGCAGTGGTAGCATCTTCAGCCTGGTGCCGTCAGTGCCCTGCGAAAACGTCCAGTATCTGGCATCCTCGATCGTGCAGCAGTTCGATCAGTTCCGGGCGCCGCTCAGCGATGCGGACATCGAGCGCAGCGATCCGGATGGGCTCTCGGCGGCGCAATTCGCCAATCTGCATCGCTGGGGATGCCCCTATGTGATGGACGAGTTCCGTTTCCACATGCCGTTGACCGGTCCGGTCAGCCTGATCGACATGCAACGCATCGAGCGCTCGCTGCGCAGCGTTTTCGAGCCGGTTCTCATCGATCCGGTGAAGATATCGAACGTGGCGCTGATGGTCGAAGAGGGCAATGGCGGGCCGTTCAGGGTGCATTCGCTGCATCCGATGGGCAAGGTCAGCGCGCGGCGCGAACGGGTTCCGGTTCCGGCCTAAACGATTGTGCGATAAGCGCAAAACGCTGTTGCGTCGTTTCCGTCTCGACATTCCCTCTCGAGGTGTTACCGTTCGCCGATTTTCTGGAAGGTGATTTCATGGTATCCGAGACTTACCCGCGCAATCTCGTCGGCTATGGCCGCAACACCCCCGACCCGAAATGGCCCGGCGGCGCCAATATCGCCGTGCAGTTCGTCATCAACTACGAAGAGGGCGGCGAGAGCTGCATTCTGGATGGCGACGCCGCGTCGGAAAACCTGCTGTCGGAGATCGTCGGCGCTGCGGCCTGGCCCGGCCAGCGCAATCTTAACATGGAATCGATCTACGAATACGGCTCGCGGGCCGGTTTCTGGCGGCTGTGGCGTATGTTCACCGAGCTCAAGGTGCAGGCGACCGTCTATGGCGTGACGCAGGCGATGGCGCGCAACCCCGAGGCGGTGGCGGCGATGAAGGAAGCCGGCTGGGAAATCGCCAGCCACGGCTACCGCTGGTTGGAATACAAGGACTTCCAGGAGGATCTGGAGCGCAAGCATATTCTTGAAGCCGTGCGTCTGCACACCGAGCTTACCGGCGAGCGGCCCTACGGCATGTATCAGGGCAAGCCATCCGACAACACGCTGAGGCTGGTGCAGGAGGAGGGCGGTTTTCTCTACTCGTCGGACAGCTATGCCGACGATTTGCCCTTCTGGGTAAAGGGCGTAGACGACAAGCCGTTCCTGATTATTCCCTACACGCTCGAAACCAACGACATGCGCTTTGCCACGCCGCAGGGCTTCAATTCGGGTGACCAGTTTTTCACCTATCTCAAGGATGCCTTCGACACGCTCTATGAAGAGGGTGCTGCTGGCAGCCCGAAGATGATGTCGATCGGCCTGCATTGCCGCCTCGTCGGCCGGCCGGGCCGGGCCGCGGCGCTGAAGCGCTTCATGCAGTATGTGCTCGACCACGAAAAGGTGTGGATCCCGCGCCGTATCGAGATCGCCGAGCATTGGCACAAGCACCACAAGCCGGAGGCCATCTGATGATCGCGCGCGACGAATTCATCTCCCGCTTCGGCGGCGTCTTCGAGCATTCGCCCTTCATCGCCGAGCGGGCCTATGACGACGGTTTCGTCGGCGAGACGCTCGATGTCGACCGCGTGCACACGGCGCTGGTGGCGATCTTCCGCGCCGCGAGCCCGCAGGAGCGCCTCGGCGTGCTGCGCGCCCACCCCGACCTCGCCGGCCGCCTGGCGATCTCGGGCGATCTCACCGACGACAGCAAAAAGGAACAGGCCGGCGCCGGCCTCGACCGGTTGACCGCGCAAGAGCACCAGCGCTTCACGGAACTCAACAGCGCCTATGTTGAAAAATTCGGCTTTCCCTTCATCATCGCGGTAAAGGGCCTCGACAAGCAGGCAATTCTCGCTGCCTTCGAAAAGCGCATCGACAACAGCCGCGACGAGGAATTCGAAACGGCAACCGCGCAGGTGGAGCGCATTGCGCTCCTGAGGCTCGAGGCGCTCTTGCCGACACGCTAAGCGACACCGCTTTTCTCTTGTCCGCCCGCCGCTTATAGTCGTCGCCGAGGAGCAAAGACGATGAGACCATCCGAGGTTCTGGAGCAAAACAGGCAGGCGATCCGCGAGGCGACGACACGCTTCAACGCGGCAAACCCGCGTGTCTTCGGTTCGGTGGCGCGGGGCGAGGATCGGGCAGATAGCGATCTCGATATTCTGGTCGATACGCTGCCAGGCACGTCTTTGTTCGATCTTGGCGGGCTGCTTGAGGAATTGAAGGATATTCTGGGGGTGAAGGTGGATCTGGTGACGCCGGGCGGCTTGCCTGAGAACATTCGCGAGCGTGTTCTTCAGAATTCCCTACCGATATGAGGATGCCACGTTCGCTCTTTCCTGAGCTACGTGGGCGTGCTTTTCTCTTTCCCATCCGCCGCTTATAGTCGTCGCCGAGGAGCAAAGACGATGAGACCATCCGAGGTGCTGGAGCAAAACAGGCAGGCGATCCGCGAGGCGACCAAGCGCTTCAATGCGGCGAACCCGCGTGTCTTCGGCTCGGTAGCGCGGGGGGAGGATCGGGCGGATAGCGATCTTGATATTCTGGTTGATACGCTGCCGGGGACGTCTCTTTTCGATCTCGGTGGATTGCTGGAAGAGTTGAAGGACATCATGCAGGGAACGGATATCCATCTCATGGTTCCCGGAGATTTTCCCGAGAGGGTACGCGCAAGCGTTCTCAGCGAGGCCAAGCCGATATGAATTCGGATTGGCTGCGATCCTATCTCGACCAGATGGAACAGGCTGCCCACGAGATCGGCGATTTCGTGAAGGGAACGTCCAAGGATGCGTTTCTTGGAGACGTGATGAAGCAGCGTGCCGTCGGCATGAACCTGCTGATGATCGGCGAGGTCGTCACGCGATTGTCCGACGAGTTTCCCGAGGTCGTCGCGGCTCATCCTGAAGTCCCTTGGACCAAGATGCGCGGGATGCGAAACCGGATCGCGCACGGTTATTTCAATATCGACCTCGAGACGGTTTGGGATACGGCCACGAACAACATTCCCGAGTTGATCGATACACTGCACATGCTGCGCCACTGGCGCATACAAGGCGAATGACGTGACAGACTTCCTCGATATCCAGCCGCTGACCCAAGCCACCTTCGCGCCCTTCGGCGAGGTCATCGAAGCCGATCCGGCGACGATGCGTTATATCAACAACGGCACCACCGAGCGGTTTCATGCGCTGGCTTCGGCCGATGTTGTGGGTGAGGGTGCTCGTGTCATCATCAACCTGTTTCGCGGGCAGCCGCGCGGCTTTCCCTATGAAGTGGGCATGATGGAGCGGCATCCTTTCGGCAGCCAGAGCTTCTCGCCGATCTCGGGGCGACCGTTCCTGGTCGTCGTGTCCGAGGACGAGGGCGGCAAGCCGGGGCGTCCGCAGGTGTTTCTGGCGCGCGGCGACCAGGGGGTGAATTATCGGCGTAATGTCTGGCATCATCCCTTGATGTCGCTGGGCGCCACCAGCGATTTCCTGGTTGTCGATCGCGACGGATCGGGCAACAATCTGGAAGAATATTTCTTCGACACTCCCTTTATCATCAGCGAGCCCATTTCATGACCGGATTGACCACCCATGTCCTCGACACCGCCTCCGGCAAACCGGCCGAGGGGTTGAAGATCGAGCTGTTTCACATCGAGGCCGATGTCCGCCGGCATGTGAAGACCGTCGTCACCAATGCCGATGGTCGCGTCGATGGCGGGCCGATCCTTGTCGGCGAGAGTTTTAGGGCCGGGACCTACGAGCTTCTGTTTCATGCCGGCGATTATCTGCGCGGCACTGGTGCGGCGCTGCCGCATCCCGCCTTTCTAGACCTTGTGCCGATCCGCTTCGGCATCGCCGACGAGAGCGCGCATTATCATGTGCCGCTGCTGATCTCGCCTTATGGCTACTCGACCTATCGCGGGAGCTGAGCGATGCGTTTTGCCGCGATTGCCGATGTGCATGGCAACCATCTGGCGCTGGAGGCCGTGCTTGCCGATATCGCCGCCCAGGGGATTTCCGAGATCGTCAATCTCGGCGATTGCCTGAGCGGGCCGCTCGAAGCCGGCAAGGCGGCGGACCGGCTGATGTCGCTCAATGCCGTCACGGTTCGCGGCAATCACGACCGCTACCTGATCGAAAGCCCCGCCGACGCCATGCCCTCGTGGGAACAGCATGCCTACGGGCAATTATCGTCCGAGCATCTCAGCTGGCTGCGGAGCCTGCCTTTCAGCGCCGTCTATCGCGACGAGGTCTATCTCTGCCATGCCACGCCCGGGCATGACGAAACCTATTGGCTGGAATCCGTCTCGCCGGACGGTCATGTCTTCGTGAAGCCTCTCGAAGAAATCGAGGCGCTGGCCGAGGGGATCGATAAGCCGCTGATCCTCTGTGGCCACAGCCATGTGCCGCGCATGGTTCGTCTCAGCGATGGCAGGTTGATCGTCAATCCCGGCAGCGTCGGTTGCCCCGCCTATAGCGATGACACCCCTTATGAGCACAAGGTCGAGGCAGGACATCCGCTGGCCTCATACTGCGTCATCGAGAAGACTGCGTCCGGCTTCGTGCCTGATTTCCGCACCGTTGCGTACGACCATATGGCGATGTCGCGGCTGGCCCGAGAGAACGGGCGGCCGGATTGGGCGGCCGCACTGGCGACGGGGTGGGTGCGGTAGGCGTTCTGCGCAGGCGCCGATGTCGACGCTAAAATTGACATTTCCGCGGACTTGTACCATATATCGCACAAGTCGTTGCGGGAGACCATCATGCGCACGGTCATGTTTTCAAAAGCCAGAAACGAACTCGCCAGCCTTCTCGATGAAGTCTCGCAGGACCGAGTCGCCGTGGAGATCGTTCGCCGTGATAAGCCCTCGGCGATCCTCATCGACAAGGATGAGTATGAGGGGATGATGGAGACGCTGCATCTCCTGTCCACACCGGCCAACGCGACGCGGTTGATGGAAGCGTTCGAGGACGTCAAGAGCGGCCGGAATATCGTTCATCACGATCTCATCGACCCGATGTGAGGCCGGATGTTACTCTCCTGGCATCAGCGCGGTTGGGACGACTATCTCTATTGGCAGGAACACGATCGCAAGACGCTGGCGCGCATTAACGAGTTGCTGCGTGACACGATGCGTCATCCCTTTGAAGGGCTGGGAAAGCCTGAACCCTTGCGCCGGCAGCTAAAGGGTCTCTGGTCGCGACGCATCAGCCAAGAGCACCGTTTGATCTATCTTGTCGAAGGAGAAGCTGAGCGCCAGACGCTGACAATCCTCCAATGCCGTCTGCACTATTGATCAGCGCTTGAACTGCTTGATGCGGTAGGCTAGGCCGCCGCGTTGCGCTCGATTTCGTGCTTCGCGGCCTTGGCGAGAAAGGCCGAACGGGAGAGGCCGGCCGCGGCAGCGACCGCGTCAATGCGGGCCAAAACATCTTCCGGCAGCGTCACGTTGATGCGCACGGCTCTGCTGGACGCGGCTTTCAGCGAGACGAGGATAACGACGCCGTCCTTATTCTCCGTGTGGGCCATGACCGTTTCGAGCGAGGAGGGTTGCGGAAGCGTCTCGCCGTCCTCGATCAGTCCCTCTACGTGAAATGCCAAAGCTTCCTCTGCCATTTCGCGCGCCTCATCCAGCGTCGAGCCAGCTGTCACCGCGCCGGGAAAATCCGGAAAGGAGACGCCGTAATCGCTCTCGGCGTCCTTGTGGATCAGTCCGATATAGTTGCGCATGATCACCTCAACTTCAGGCCAGACTGCTTCTCGATGCTTCGCAACGTCCCGATCGGAATGTCCCGTTTGGGATGCGGCACAGTCACCCGGCCCGATTTCTCCGCATGTTTAAACTGGGCATGGCTGCCTTTCCGGCCGACCTCGAACCAGCCGGCTTTCTGCAGCAAAGCAATGACGTCGGCGCTCTTCATCGGGCTGAATTATACACAATCGTGTGTATAATTCAAATCTCGCCTTACTGCCGTCCCGCGATGATCGAGGAGTTCACGTCCTTGATGTCGCGCTTGCCGCAAAGCGCCATGGTCACGTCCATCTCCTTGCGGAGAATGCTTAGCGCCAGAGTGACGCCTTCCTTGCCCATGGCGCCGAGGCCATAAAGGAAGGGGCGGCCGATGTAGGTGCCCTTGGCGCCAAGCGCTACCGCCTTCAGAACGTCCTGGCCAGAGCGGATGCCGCCATCCAGATGCACTTCGATCCTGTCGCCGACGGCGTCGACGATGGAGGGCAGCACGCTGATCGAGGAGGGGGCGCCGTCGAGCTGGCGGCCGCCGTGGTTGGAGACGATGATGGCGTCGGCGCCGGTGTCGGCGGCAGCCTTCGCGTCCTCGACGTCGCAGATGCCCTTGATAATCAGCGGGCCGCCCCACCGCTCCTTGATCCACGCGACGTCAGCCCAGGAGAGCTGCGGGTCGAACTGCTCGGCCGTCCAGGAGGAAAGCGAGGAGAGGTCGGAGACGTTCTTGGCGTGGCCGACGATGTTGCCGAAGGAGCGGCGTTTGGTCTGCAGCATGTCGAGGCACCAGAAGGGCCGCGTTGCCATCTGCCAGATGTGCTTGGGCGTGAATTTCGGAGGGGCGGACAGGCCGTTGCGCAGGTCCTTGTGGCGCTGGCCAAGGATCTGCAGGTCGGCGGTCAGCACCAGCGCCGAGCACTTGGCGGCCTTGGCGCGGTTGATCAGGTTCAGCACGAAGTCCTTGTCCTTCATGACATAGAGCTGGAACCAGAAAGGCTTGGTCGTCACCGATGCGACATCCTCGATCGAGCAGATGCTCATG
Organism: Hyphomicrobiales bacterium; assembly: GCA_900469085.1. Lineage (GTDB taxonomy): Bacteria > Pseudomonadota > Alphaproteobacteria > Rhizobiales > Rhizobiaceae > Rhizobium. The sequence goes on from UBVW01000032.1 coordinate 67,834, forward strand.
GTCGACAGCGTGAAGGGAACGCCCGCTTCTTCGGCCGCCTGCGCCGCCAGCATCTCGCCGTCGGCGTGTTGCATGCCGGTCATGCCGGTCGGCGCGAGAGCGACCGGCATCGATACCTTCTGGCCCACCATCGTCGTCTCGAGCGTGCGGTTGGTCATGTCGACGAGCACGCGCTGACGCAGGCCGATCTTGGCGAAATCGCTCTCGTTGGCCCGGTAGGTCTGCTCCGTCCAAGCGCCGGAATCGGCGTAGTCGAAGAACATCTTGGGGACGCGGCGCTGGGCGAGTGATTTCAGATCGGCAATGGTGAGAGGTTTGGTCATGGATAAGACTTTCACATCTGAATAATGCAATCGGCCATATCACATATAATTTACATCCGAAACGGTATCATTCTCGCTCGCGCTGCAGCCCATTTACGGGATGAGCAACAGGCTGCCACTGCTGCGTCCGGCCTCCAATTCGGCGTGCGCGACGGCGGCATCGGATAGCGCGAATTCGCGGACGGGAAGCTTGAGAATGCCGAGGCGGATGGCATCGATCGCCGCTGTTGCAGCCTCGCGGTAGAAGGCCGGATCGGCGCTTGCCGCCATGATGCTAGGGTGCGACAGCGAGCGGTTCGGACGCAGCGCTTCAAGCGCCACCGGCGGTATCGGTCCCGCCGCCTGGCCGAAGCTCGCGGCCATGCCGAAGGGGCGAATGCAGTGGATGGTCTTCGCCAGCATCGCGCCGCCGATGCCGTCATAGCCGACATCGACGCCACGCCCTGACGTCAGCGCCATGACTTTGGCCACCAGATCGGCATCGCGGCCGATCACCAGGTGGTCGGCGCCGTTGTCGCTGGCCAACGCTGCCTTTGCCGCATTGCTGGCGGTGCCGATGACGGTGGCGCCGAGGTGCTTGGCCCAACGCACCAGAAGCGTGCCGAGGCCACCTGCGGCCGCGTGCACGAGGATAGTGCTCTCCGGCGTCACGGCGTAAATGCGGTTGAGCAGCATGTATGCCGTCATGCCCTTGAGCATCATGGCGGCGGCTTGCTCGGAGTTGACGTCCTCGGGCAGACGGATCGCGCGGTGTGCCGGCAGCAGGCGCGTCGAGGCATAGGCGCCGACGGGGGCGCCCATATAGACGACGCGGTCGCCGGGAGAGACCGTTGATACCTCGGAGCCGACTACCTCCACGACGCCAGCACCCTCGGCACCGATCACGGCGGGGTAGGCGGGTAGCGGGTAAAGGCCCTTGCGATGGTAGATATCCAGGAAATTGACGCCGATGGCGTCGTGGCGGATCCGGATCTCGTGCGGTCCTGGAGCCTGCGGCTCTTGCGGCGTGATCTTCAGCTGCTCGATGCCGCCGGGGGTGGTGACGGTGATTGCGATATCCATTTTCCGGTCTCCTGCTTGCTCGCGGCTGAAGATGGGGGATGGTTGCGTGATTGAAAATTCCCTATGCTTTCCCAAGCAATGGGAAAAAATGATCAATGCTAGATTGGGAAGATTTGCGCCATCTGCTGGCGCTGTCGCAACTCGGAACCTTGTCGGGTGCTGCGCGGGCGCTTGGCGTCGAGCATGCCACGGTGTCGCGGCGGGTGGCGCATCTGGAACGCGAGATCGGCGCCAGGCTGGTCGATCGGCGCGGGCGGCGGATCCTTTTGACGGCGGAGGGCGTGCGTGTCGCCGCGATCGCCGAGCGCATGAGCGCCGATGCCATGGCGATCGCGCGCGGCGGTATCGGCGCAGATCAGACCCATGTCGGCGAGGTTCGCATCAGCGCGCCGCCGGCCTATGCAGGCGCGGTTCTGGCGCCGCCGCTAGTGCGGCTGAGAGAGCGCCATCCGGGCATCAGGGTCACACTGATCGGCGAAACGCGGTACGCTTCGCTCGGGCGGCGGGAGGCCGATATCGCCGTGCGGCTTAACCGGCCCGAGAGCGGTGATCTGACGGTCTCGAAGATCGGCGAGGTGGGTTTCCACGCCTATGCCGCGCCTGATTATGCCGAGACTGTCCAAGAGTGTGACTGGACGTTCGTCGGCTACGACGAAGGGATGGCGTCGTCGCCGCAGGAGGAGCGGCTGGCGGAGATCGCCGCCGGCCGGCCGATCGCGATCCGGGCCTCGACGCTGGAGTTCCAGCTGGCGGCAGTCAAGGCCGGTGGCGGCGTGGCGCTGCTGCCCGATTTCATCGCAAACGGGCATGGGTTGACGCGCCTGGAACTTGATGGCGCCGATATCACGCGTGATTTGTGGCTTGTGGTCCATAGCGATATCAAGGACGTGCCGCTGGTGCGGGCGGTGATGGATGCGCTGCGCGAACGGTGATGCGCGATTGCTCGATGGAGATGTATTTCAGGGTTCGCGGATGTCGGAATAGGTTCAGCCTATCCGTCCTTGAGGGGAGCACAAGAGGAGGAAGCGATGCGAGAGTTGATCCTGGCCATGGCGATGTCGCTCGATGGCTTTGTCAGCGGACCCGAGGGTGAGACCGAATGGATTTTCACCGGCGACGAGGAGGCGATCGCCTGGAAGGTCGAGAACGCGTGGAATGCCAGCCTGCACATCATGGGCAGCCGCACCTTCGAGGGGATGGCGCACTTCTGGCCGACATCGACCAACGTGTTCGCACCGGCGATGAACCAGATACCCAAGGCGGTGTTTTCGAAGAAGGGCGCGGCGATCCTGCCGGACAAGACCGACGCAGCGGCATCGGGCCAGCCGCAGCCGGGGGCCGACAGCTGGGGCAAAGCCCATGTGGCGAGCGGCGATCTCGCCGAGGAAATCGCGCGGCTGAAAGCTGATGACGGTAAGCCGATCATCGCCCATGGCGGCGCCACCTTCGCGCGCAGCCTCATCGCCCATGATCTGGTCGATCAGTATATGCTGATGGTCTATCCACTGGCGCTCGGGCGCGGCCTGCCGATCTTTTCCGATCTCGCGGAGCCGAGGCGGCTGCAACTGGTCAGCTCTCGGGTGTTTCCCAAGGGCGCCATCGCGCAGGTCTATCGCCGGGGGTAGACTTGGCGGTGATCAGTCCTAGCTAAAGCATCGCTCTGGCCGCGAAGCCAGCGGTACCGCTCTCAGCGTCAGCCGCATCAGCTCCTGCCACTGGCTCGGCAGCCATCTCCCGGATCCATCGCGCATTCTCGTAATCCTCATCGACGTTCCAGAACGAAATCGCCTTTGAGAGACTATCGAACGTAATTGCGCCCTCCAAAACCATGTCCATGATGACTTCTACGCCGACCTCACGGAAGAAGGCGCGAACATGTGGACGCCAACGTGTATCGGTCGTCGACAGGGCGAGGCATGAACTCAGTGTGTCGGCGTCGATGTGACCGGGCAGTGGCGTGTTGACCGTTGTCAGCGCGCGCCAGATCGCTCGATTTTTGATAGTATCAGCCATGCGGCCTTTTTATCAGGCCGGCATGCAAGTCTCAAGTTTCCCGGAGAGCAGCCTTTGCCGCCACGCCCGCGACATAGGTCTCGACGATCGCGCGGTCGTCGCCCATGGTCTGCAGCAGGAAAAGCTCCTCCGGCAGCGTCTTGACCACTTCCATCTTCAACGCCATCGCGGGTGTCGAGGAGGCATCGAGTACCACCACGTCGGCATCAGTGCCGTTGTCGAGCGTGCCGATGCGGTCGGCGAGCGAGAGCGACTGGGCGTTGCCAAGCGTCATCAGGTAGTAGCTTTCCAGGGGATTCAGGCGCTCGCCGAGGAGCTGCTGGATCTTGTAGGCCTCGTCCATGGTGCGCAGCATGGAGTAGCTCGAGCCGCCGCCGATATCGGTGGCAACGCCAATCCTGACCGGCTTGTCGCGGCGCATCAGCGCCTTCAGCGGGAACAGGCCGGAGCCGAGGAAGAGGTTGGAGGTCGGGCAGTGGACGGCGACGGAGCCGGCGTCGCTCATGGCGTCGGCCTCGCGCTCCGACAGGTGGATGCAGTGGCCGAAGAGCGTCCTGTCTCCCAGTAGGCCGTAGCGGGCGTAGATATCGGTGTAGTCGATCGCGTCTGGATAGAGCTCGCAGGTGAACTTGATCTCATCGTGGTTCTCGGAGAGATGCGTCTGGATGTGGAGGTCCGGAAATTCGCGGGCGAGCGCCTGCGTCGCTTCCATCTGCTGCGGCGTCGAGGTGATGGCGAAGCGCGGGGTGATGGCGACGTGGTTGCGGCCCTTGCCGTGCCACTCGGCGATGATCTCTCGGGTCTCGTCGTATCCCATCTGCGGCGTGTCGAGCAGGCCCTGCGGGGCGTTGCGGTCCATCATCACCTTGCCGCCGACCATGCGCATGTTGCGCTTCATGGCTTCGGCGAAGAAGGCGTCGGCGGAGATCTTGTGCACGGAGCAGTAGGCGACCGCCGTTGTCGTGCCGTGGCGGATAAGTTCGTCGTAGAAATGCGTGGCGATACGCTGAGCATGCGCGCTTTCGACGAAACGGCATTCCTCTGGGAAAGTATAGGTGTTCAGCCACTCCAGGAGATTGGCGGCGTAGGAGGCGATCACCTGCATCTGCGGGAAGTGCAGGTGCATGTCGATGAACCCCGGCATGATCAGGTGCGGGCGGTGGTCGATCTCGACCGCATCGGCTGCGGCCCTGGCTTTCACTTCGGCATAGGGGCCGCTTTCGACGATGACGCCATTATCCATCAGCAGGCCGCCATCAGTCTCGTAGCGATAGCTTTCGCTGTCGGTCAGGCTCTGAGGTGCCCTGAGGAAGGAGAGCAGGCGGCCGCGAAGGAGGGTTTGGGTCATGGGCGTTCGCCTTTATAGATTGCGTGTCGTCGTCGGTATCAACGTCAGTCTCAGGGAGCCGGCTTGGCGGGGAGGGCCGCCACCGATGCGGCGCAGCCGTATAATGTCCTGCCCTGAAATACCAGCCTTGCCGCCAGATCGTAACGCTTCGCGGATGCGCCGTCGACGCAGGTCTCCCTGGTGACTGTCAGCGTGTAGTGCTGCGGCGGGTGGGTAATGGTCCATGTCGCGCTGTCTTGTGTCGTCGCCATCGGGCCGGGATTGACGGTGATGACGTCGTTCTTGCCCGCACGGCTGAAGGTGATCTGACCCTCGCGGATGCGGAGCGCCCAGAAGGGGCCGGTGCCCAGCACATTGACCTCGCCCCAGAGATCGGTGGGGGCGGCGATATCACCAGGGGCGCTTGGAGGCACGGTGCCCGTCGTCTTCACGTCTTCCTGCTTTGCAATGGCTTCCTCGGCCCGCGCTTCCGTCCATGCCAGCCCCAAGAGGGCGATAAGATTGGCCAGAAGCAGGGGGCGGAGGAGGCCTTTGATCATTCGCGTTTGCCCTCGACAGCACTTTCGAACCAGGCGACGAGCAGCTTGCGCTCATCGGGCGTTATGTCGGTGACGTTGCCGGGCGGCATGGCGTGGCTGCGGCCGGCCTGGATGTAGATTTCGCGGGCGTGTGCTGCGATCTCGGCGTCGTTTTCGAGGATCACGTTTTTCGGCGGCCGCGCCAGGCCCTCGTAGACCGGCTCGGCTGAATGGCACATGGAACAGCGTGTGCCGACGAGCTGCTTGACCGCGGGGAAATGCGGGTCGCCGGCGAAGCGCTGGAAGGCCGGGGCGACGGTTTCGGCGGCGTCCTTCTCGCCGGTCAGCACCTTGGGAACGGTCGAGAGCCACATGATCAGGATGAACAGGATCACGGTCGCCAGCCATGTCCAGGTCGGGCGGCCCTTGCGGGCATGCGTGGTGTTGAACCAGTGGCGGATGGTGACGCCCATGAGGAACACCAGCGCCGCGATCACCCAGTTGTAGGCCGTGCCGAAGGCGAGAGGATAGTGGTTCGACAGCATGAAGAAGATGACGGGTAGAGTCAGGTAGTTGTTGTGCAGCGAGCGCTGCTTGGCGATCGCGCCATATTTCGCATCCGGCGTGCGGCCGGCGATCAAATCGGCGACGACGATCTTCTGGTTGGGGATGATGATCATGAAGACGTTGGCCGACATGATCGTCGCGGTGAAGGCGCCGAGATGCAGGAAGGCGGCGCGGCCAGTGAAAAGCTGCGTATAGCCCCAAGCCATGAAGACGAGCACGGCATAGAGCACCACCATCAGGCCCCAGGTGTTCCGGCCGATCGGCGACTTGCAGAGCAGGTCGTAGACGATCCAGCCGACGGCGAGCGAGGCGAGCGAGATGGCGATCGCGACCGGCGCGCTGACATCGAGCACGTGGCGATCGATCAGGAACAGATCGGCGCCGCCGTAATAGACGATACAGAGCATCAGGAAGCCGGAGAGCCAGGTGAAATAGCTCTCGTACTTGAACCAGGTCAGGTGCTCGGGCATCTCAGCCGGCGCCACCAGATATTTCTGGATATGGTAGAACCCGCCGCCATGCACCTGCCACTCCTCGCCATAGGCGCCGACGGGTAGATGCGGACGCTTCACCAGGCCGAGATCGAGCGCGATGAAATAGAAGGACGAGCCGATCCAGGCAACGGCGGTGATGACGTGGAACCAGCGGGCCGCAAAGGCCAGCCATTCCCACGCGATGGCGTATTCATACATTCAGTTCCCCTATTCTCTCCGATTCAGCAGTGTGCAGAATGTTTGGGCGGGAGAAAAGGGGCATTAGGGCAACATCGCCACGTTGTGGGCGCGGAAGTCACGGCTTTCGGACGTAGAGCGGGTCCTCGGGCAGCGGATCGGGCACTTTCGACTTTCCGTGCTCGTTCACACCGGCGCCGATCTCGATGATCGTCCAGATGTCGCTTGCGTTTTCGATGCCGAACTCCGTCTCCAGCATGGCGATGAAGGCTCTGGTCGAGAGGATGTCGAGATTGAGGTTTTCGGTCTGTCTCAGCGCCGCCCGCGCCCTCCGGTCATCGACCAGAAGGACGACGGCTTCGCTGTCGTCGACGACCGTTTCAGCGGCTGAGAGAACGTCGAGAAGGCTGTAGTCGCCGCGTCCTTTCCAGCTCGGCCTCAGGTCCGGAACGCTTCCTCCCATGCGCCAGTTCGTCATGGCCTTTTCGTATTCGCGGCCGACGGCGGTCTCCATGACCCTGATCCGATGCCTGTTGTCGGCAAGCCACGTGGCGAGGAGCTTTCGTTGCTCGGTGCGGGGATCGTCGTCGGGATCGGGATCGCGCGTGGCCTCGATCGCGACCATATCCGTGATCCAGACCTCGACCTGCGGCAAGAACAGATAGTCCAGCGCATCCGGTCCTGCCATGGAAAGCAGGGAGAGCGGCGATGTGTCGGGGATGAGCAGGCGAGGGATGCGCGCGATCTTCTCGTCCATCAACGCAGTCTCCAGCGGCGCATCGCGTTGTCGACTTCGCGCGCGATCTCCTCGGGATGCTTTCCACTGAGCGCGTCGTTCGCCGTCTGATTGATATAGCCGGGATCTCGGGTGTCGTAGCCTAGCGGGTCTGCAACGCGGCGATGAAGCGTGGGGCGCGATTTGCGCACCTCTTTCGGCACGGGCTCGCCGGCGGCCGTCTTCAGCCGAATGAACTCCTCCGCCGACATCACGACGGCGCGTGGCTGATCCCGATTGGTCACTAGAACCGCCTCGACATCGGCCGTTCTCAAAACGTCGCCGAGATTTTTCTGCAGGTTGATCGAGCGAATGGTCTGCATATTGGGCGCTCCCACCATTTTACGTAAATTTACATAATATCGGTCCGGCGCGCAAATATTTCATGCCTCCGTGTGCGTCGGTCGCGGTGAAGCACAGCCGATCAATCCGCCCGCCATTGAAATGCCAAGACTTCATTACAGTTTTATGCAAGGCCGCCGGGACGAGGGGAAACCGCATCGGCGTGGCGGCGCATTCATCGACGGAGAAGATGCCGATGCGCAGTATTCTTGTGGTTGTGATGATTGCCTTTTCGTTCTGTGTCCAAATCCCCGGCGTCCAAACCAGTGGCGCCCAGGCCCATGACGCGCCGTCCGGCTGGGCTTACGAGCCCTATTGTTGCAACGGCGACAACGAGACGGGTGATTGTCAGATGATCCCGCCGAAGAGCGTCGCGATCACGCCGAACGGCTATCGGGTGACGCTTTTGCCGGGTGACCACCGGCTCGTCACCCACGCCCACGTCTTCCTGCTGCCGATGGGCCGCGCGATGAAATCGGGCGATGGCGATTACCATCTCTGCCTGTTTCCCAACGAGGATACGCCGCGCTGCTTCTACGCGCCCGAAATGGGCTACTAGAGCCTTTCCTGGTTAGATTGAAACATTCTGTTGGCTCAAACGGAGTCGGATGGTCGTCCGGCCGGCGCGCGTCGTAGCCATAGCATACGGCCAAGCCGGCCGGACGATCAGGCGGCCCGTTTCAGCCAACCCTAGCTGGTTTGCTTCGCAAACCGGCTAGGGCCGGGCATCTTTCCGCCAGGATCAAAGGCGATCGGCTCGACCGTACCGAGGGGTATGCCCTTCGCCGATCGCCTTTGCCCTGACGAAAACCTGCTCCGGCAGAATGCTTCAATCTAACCAGGAAAGGCTCTAAGCAGCACCCTTGTCGCGGGCGATCTCCTCGAGGATCCAGTTTCTGAACGCCTTGATCTTCGGGACGTTGCGGCGATTTTCGGCGTAGACCAGCCAGTAGCCGCGATCATCCGTGCAGGTCATCTTGAAGGGCTGGTAGAGGCGCCCCTGGGCGATCTCTTCGCCGTAGAAGGCGGGTGTCAGGATGGCGACGCCCTGGCCGGCCATCGCCGCACTCGCCTCGAAGGTCTGCGAGCCGTACTGGCTGCGCGGGCGCGATTCCAGGGCGTGATCGACCAAGCCCGATGCCGCGAACCAGATTTGCCACCAGGGATCAGTGGCGCCGATGATCGGCAGCTTCATCAGGTCCTCGGGCTTGTGGATGCCGCCGACGCTTTCTGCGAGCTTCGGGCTCAGCATCGGCGTGAAATCGACTTCGAGCAGCTTGTCGGCGGCGAGACCGCGCCACTTGCCGTCGCCCGAGCGGATGGCGACGTCGACGGGTTCGCGGGTGAAGTCGATCAGCGCCTCGGACGTCGATAGCCGCACGGCGACCAGCGGATGCCGGAGCTGGAAGGTGCCGAGGCGGCGCGCCAGCCAGTGTGAGGCGAAGGTGGCGATGGTGTTGATCAGAAGCGTCGATTCGATTTCGCCGCGCGCCTCGGCCAGCGCTTCGTTGAGCAGCAGGAAGGCCTCTGCGACCTTGGGTAGCAGCTGCTCGCCGGTATCGGTCAGGCTGATCTGGCGCGGGCGGCGCAAAAAGAGCGGCTCGCCGATGTTTTCTTCGAGAAGCTTCACCTGATAGCTGACCGCCGTCTGCGTCATGCCGAGCTCGTCGCCGGCCTTGGTGAAGCTGCCCAGTCTCGCCACGGCCTCGAAGACGCGCAGCGCATTCAGCGGAACCTGCCTGGACAGCTTCATGGATAAGTTCTCTTTATGCGTGCAGATGGTTGTTCGATTGGAATTGCAGCATTTTCAGGCGCAGACTGCAAGTCATCAGATCAGATTATCGAGGTGATGTCATGGCTTGCGTAACGAACGAGCATATCGGCCAACGGGTGGCCGAACCGACCCACAGCACGGCGTTCGAATGGCTGGCGCATCTGTTGAGAGGGCTTGCCGTGCGTCTTGCGCGGCCGGACCGGCTGGATCTCGAGGGCATGCCGGATCGCGTCAAGCGCGACCTCGGCTTCATGGATGGGCGCGAGCCCTATGTCGAGGATGCGCGGACACGGTAGGCGGCGAGTGCGGTCAGGATTTCGGCCGCGGTCATGGCAGCGATCACTTCCGGCCGCTTGTCGCGCACCTGTTGACCGCCGATCGGCAGGGTCAGCCGCTCCATCCACGCCTTCTCGCCTCCCGCCTCGCGCTGCAGCCAGCTTGCGAAAGTGGCACGCTTGGTGGCCGAGCCGATCATGCCGGTATAGGCGAGGTCGGTGCGGGCGAGCGCCTCGCGGGCGATCAGGAAATCGAGCGCATGGTCGTGGGTGAGGATGACGACGACGGCGCCGGCGCGCATGTCTTGCACCAGCGCTTCCGGCATGGCGACGAGCCGGGCGTCGATCCCTTCGGGCAGATGCGCGAGTTCGTCTTCGCGCGTCTCGATCACGGTGACGTCGAGCGGCAACGGCGAAAGTGCCATGGCGAGCGCGCGGCCGACATGGCCGGCGCCGAACAACCAGACCTCCGGCCGCCGCTCCGCCTCATCGCTGCGCCGTTCCTCCAGCTCTCGGATCACCGCTTCCGTCACCTTGCGAAACCGCAACTGCGTGCGCCCGCCGCAGCATTGGCCGATCTCGGGGCCGAGGGGGATATCCATCACGTCGCGGCCATCAGCGCCCTGCAGAAGTTTGCGGGCGTTTGATATCGCCATGAACTCAAACTGCCCGCCGCCGATGGTGCCCCAGATCGTATCGATCGCGACCAGCATGAAGGTGCCGGTTTCGCGCGGTGTGGAGCCTTGGGTGCCGGTAATGTCGATCAGGATGGTGTCGGGGTGCGTGGCGAGGAATTGGGGGAGGGTGGTCATGGCGAGATAGTCGGGACCGTGGACGCGATACCCCCCTTGTAACTTGAC
>UBVW01000047.1:0-87051 GCA_900469085.1 Hyphomicrobiales bacterium
GGGGGAGATCGGCAAGTGGTGAGCCCTTTGCAGAACATTCAGGTTGGAGCGAGCGGCTGCGCCCAGCCGATCTCCCCACCTGTGGGGGAGATGCCCGGCACAGCAGAGGGGGGCCGGCAAGGCACAACCTAGCGAGTCCTGCCCCACGCCCCGGGCGAAAACATCAAAACCACAATCCCACAAAATCAAAAATATACAGGGTCATAGAACCCCTGCGGTGCATCTGGGGGAACGGTCAACCGGCCCTTGAAGCACGCAGCGTGAGCGAACCAAACCTGCCATTTTTCTTCGGATGTTTCGACCGTAACGCGCAGCGGATCAGGCGAAATTTCAGCAATGTTGTTTCCACAGAAGCAATACGGTCCCAACCTGACGGCTCGACGATCTTCCATCATGTCACCCCGCCGCCACCGCCCGCTCCCGCAACATCCGCCGGATCACCTTGCCCGACGTCTTGCAGCTGCGCCTCGCCGCCGTGCAGGAAGCATGCCTTGTCGAGCAAGCCGAGATCGACAAAGTTCGGAAGACGTACATCGTGAATGTCGGGAAGGCGTTTGCCAGCGGCTTCGAACGACCTGTCTATCTGCGAAATGAATCCCAGGATGACACCGGTTTCCCGTGCGAAATCCTCGAGGGATTTCAACTGCTCTGAGAGAACAGGCTTGCTTCGCTGTTGGTCGAGCAGCTGAAGGTAGTCAATAACCGCGATTGTTCCCGGCTTAGATCCCGCCATGTATTTCATGATGTAGCCGGCGCTGATCTCATCGGACGTGGAGACCTCAATTCCATTAGCCGCAGCGCCATCCGCCTCGTCCAACGTCTTTAGACGCCTTTGCGCCTGCTCTTCCGTTAATTCAAGCGTGAACAAGACTGCTCTGCGCCCGCTGCGGGCTGCATCGAGTAGGAGCTTAAGCCCAAGCATGGTCTTGCCCTGCCCTGGACGTCCCGCAAGCAGCAACAGATTGCCATGTTCCAGGCGAGACAAGATGGTTTCGGAAAGTGGTCCCGACGTCATGCTCGCCGAGAGCAGGCTCCACCTTGCAAAGCCCTCGTCTCGAGCGATCTGGTCCAATGCTTCGTTGAGCGCAATGCCATCAGTGCGTGCCATCAATTTGGCGCGCCGTTTTAGCTGAAATATCGGTGCCGAAAGCTTCATTGCAAACCTCCATCACGAGCCGAACCGCAACCCCTCCTTATGCGATGCTCGAACAGATGGTTCGATGAACTGGCGTCACCCTGCATGTGAGATGCTTTCCCGAAAGGAGGGAGGAGGCTTGGGTCCAGCCTGTGGCCAGAACCTAGCGAGTTGCGTGATTCGCAGCAAGCGCCAGACAAGCCCGCGACAGCCCTTACCCTTACCCTTACCCTTCCCCCACCGCCCGCTCCCGCAACATCCGCCTCATCACCTTCCCCGACGTCGTCATCGGCAGCGCGTCGACAAACGCCACCTCGCGCGGATATTCGTGCATCGACAACCGCATCTTCACCCAATCGCGGATCTCCGCTGCCAGCGTATCGCTTGCCACGAACCCCGGTGTCAAAACCACATAAGCCTTGACGATCTCTGTGCGCAGCGCATCCGGCTTGCCCACCGCCGCCGCCATCTGCACAGCCGGGTGGCCGCTCAGGCAATCCTCGATTTCGGCCGGGCCGATGCGGTAGCCGGATGACGTGATGACGTCGTCGTCGCGGCCGAGGAAGGTGACGTAGCCGTCTTCGTCCTGCCGGCCGAGATCGCCGGTCAGCAGCCACTCGCCGGCAAACTTGCGCGCGGTCGCCTCCGCATCGTTCCAATAGCCGAGAAACATCACTGGATCCGGCCTCGCAATGGCGATCTGCCCGATGGCGCCTGAGGGTAACACCTCGCCGGCCTCGTTAACGATCGCCACGCGATGCCCCGGCACCGCCTTGCCGATCGCCCCCGGTTTGCTGACGCCGAGGGCCGCGTTCGACGACAGCACGAAATTGCATTCCGTCTGCCCGTAGAATTCGTTGACCTCGATCGCAAGCGTGCGGCTTGCCCAGTCATGCGTCTCCGCCCCGAGCGCCTCGCCGGCAGCGCCGATGGTGCGCAGCTTGAGATCGTATCGCTCGCGCGGATCGGGTACCGATTTCATCAGCCGCAAGGCCGTCGGCGGAATGAAGCCATTGCGCACCTTCATCTCGGCCATGATCCTGTAGGCCATGTCGGCATCGAATTTCTGCGCCGGAGACGAGACCACCGGCACGCCGAGCATCAGGCTGGGCAGCAGCGCGTTGAGCAGCCCGCCCGCCCAGGCCCAGTCGGACGGTGTCCACATGCGGTCGCCGGCTTGAGGAAAACCCTCATGCGCGAACTGGATGCCCGGAATATGCCCGGCCAGCACCCTGTGTCCATGCAGCGCGCCCTTCGGCGCGCCCGTCGTGCCCGAGGTGAAGATCATCAGCGCCGGCTCGTCCGGCCCGGTCGGCGGCACGTCGAAGCTGGGCGCATGGCGTTCGACAAGGCCGCCGAACGAGATGACCTCATCGTTGTCACCGGCAGCATCGACGCTGATCACCATCTTCAATTCCGGCAGCCGATCGCGGATTTCAGCGATCCGCTCGAGCCCGAATCCGTTGGTGACCACCGCGGCCGCGCCCGACGTCTTCAGTCGGTATTCCAGCGCCTCGACGCCGAAGAGCAGCGCCAGCGGCACGGCGATCGCGCCCATCTTGTAGATCGCCATATGCGCGATCACGGTCTCGAAGGACTGCGGCAGGAGCAGCGCCACCCGATCACCTTTGGTCAGGCCGAGCGCAACAAGCCCATTGGCCAGCGAGGCGGAGCGCGCCGCAAGCGCGCCATAGCTCATCGACAGGTGATTGCCATCGGGGCTGAAGTGCTGAAGACAGATCCGCTCCGGTTCGCGTGCCGCCCAATCGTCTGCGCACACCCGGCCGATGTTGAAATCCTCGGGGACCGTCCAGGCGAAATCGCGATAGAGATCGTCATAGCGAGCGCGCGGCGGCAGCTTCATGGGCGCATGATCATCGGTGGGTCTCGGTCGCTATCTTAGATCAAGGGGGCAACGTGCGGTTATGCTGCAGCAGCTAACACCGCGGGCGGGGATCACGCAAGCGTGAAGCCCGATCGCCCTGACGGCCCTGCGGAACGCGTGGTTGTTTACCGCTGCCGCTGCCAATCTGCCGGGCGCCGCCCTAGATAGGGGTAGCGCAAGGGTTTCTGGTCTCATCACGGAGCGATTTCATGGAATACGTCAAATTCGGCGGCACCGGCCTCGAAGTCTCGAAGATTTGCCTGGGCTGCATGACCTTCGGCGAGCCCGGCCGCGGCAATCACAGCTGGACACAGGGCGAGGAGCCGAGCCGTGCGCTGATCCGGCAGGCCATCGAAGCCGGTATCAATTTCTTCGACACCGCCAACACCTATTCCGACGGTTCCTCCGAGGAGATTGTCGGCCGCGCCATCAGGGATTTTTCGAGCCGCGAGGAAATCGTGCTCGCCACCAAGGTGTTCAACCGCATGCGCCCCGGTGCCAACGGCGCCGGCCTGTCGCGCAAGGCGATCTTCGACGAGATCGACAACAGCCTGCGCCGCCTCGGCACCGATTATGTCGACCTCTACCAGATCCACCGCTTCGACCCGACGACGCCGATCGAGGAGACGCTGGAAGCGCTGCATGATGTCGTGAAATCAGGCAAGGCGCGCTATATCGGCGCGTCGTCCATGCACGCCTGGCAGTTCGCCAAGATGATCTACACATCAAGGGCCAATGGCTGGACGCCCTTCGTCAGCATGCAGGATCATTTGAACCTGCTCTACCGCGAGGAAGAGCGCGAGATGCTACCATTCTGTAAGGACCAGAAGATCGCCGTCATTCCCTGGAGCCCGCTGGCGCGCGGCCGGCTGACGCGCGATGTCGACGAAAAGACCGCCCGCAGCGAGACCGACGAATTCGGCAAGACACTCTACCAGCAGGCCGAGGACGCCGACCGCGCCATCATCGGCAAGGTCGGCGATCTCGCCAGGAAGCACGGCGTCTCCCGCGCTCAGATCGCCACCGCCTGGATCCTGCAGAAAAGTGCAGTCACCGCCCCGATCATCGGCGCCTCGAAATCGGGTCATATCGACGACGCCGTCGGCGCGCTTTCAGTCAAGCTCTCGGCCGAGGATATCGCCGCGCTGGAAGAGCCCTACGTGCCCCACCGCGTCGAGGGTTTCAAGTAAGGCTGCCGGCACACGCCTGCCCGGAACAGCGTGGGCGCTGCATCCATGCGAGGACGTCCGCAAAATATTGCCCCTTGAGGATATCACCATGACCGTCATCCCCTTCGAGGCCCGCCGCTTCCGCTCGACGGCTGCCTATTACACCCGCTACCGCGTCCCTTATCCGGACGAACTGATCACGCGCGTCGCCGAACGCTCCGGCCTTCAAACAGGTGAGCGCCTGCTCGATCTCGGCTGCGGCCCCGGCCAGCTCGGCATCGCCTTCGCCCGCATCACGAGCGCAAAGGTCACCGGCATCGATCCCGAACCGGAGATGCTGGAGACCGCCCGCGCCGACGCCAACGCCGCCGGTGTCGCCGTCGATTTCATCCAGGGCTCCTCCTACGATCTCGGCCCGTCGCTCGCGCCGCTGAAGATGACGGTCATGGGCCGCTCCTTCCATTGGATGGACCGCCCGGCAACGCTCAAGGCACTCGAGGCCATCACCGTCGACGACGGCTGCGTCGTGCTCTTCGGCGATCGCCACATAGCCTCCACGCCGGACTGGCGCGCGGCCGTGCACGCGCTTTCGGAAACCTTCGCGCCGGAGCGCAACGCCGACCGCGAGCGCCGCAAGGGTCCGGACTGGGTCGCCCACGAAACCGTCCTTCTGCAATCGCCCTTCAGCAAACTCGAGCGGATCGGCATCGTCAAGGAGCGTCAGCTGAGCGCAGACGACATAATCGGCCGCGCCTTCTCGACCTCCGTCACCTCACCAGAACCGCTGGGAGAAATGGCCCAGGCCTTCGAAAGCGAGCTGCGCGATGCACTGGCAAGGCTTTCGCCTGAAGGGCGCTTTGCGGAGACAGTCGAGATCAGCGGCCTGATCGCGAGACGCGGCTACCATTAGCCGGCGAAAGAGCGTCACGCGTCGTGAACAGGAAATCGTCGCATAGCTCCCGGCTTTCCACCGCGCGCGCCAGAATCACCGCGCCCATCATCGCCGAAAGCGTCGTGAACCCCTTGGCGCGTCGCTTTTCAGGTGTCTCGCCGGGCACGATCCCGGACAGGATATCGACCAGCGCCGACAGCCCGTCGTTGAAGGTCGAGCGCACCGCGCCATGGCTGCGGCTGACCTCCTGCACGAGCGAGGCGAAGACGCAGCTACCGCCGGGATCGTCGACGCTGCAACGCGAAAGATAATGGTTGAGAAGCGCATCGAGCGGCGCGTCCGGCGCGCCTGTTATGATCTCTTTCCAGCGGATCTTCACCCGCTCGATCAATGCCCGGCTGACTTCGAGCGCCAGATCTTCCTTCGACTGGAAATGCCCGTAGAAGCCGCCATGGGTCAGCCCCGCCGCATTCATGATCTCGGCCACGCCTGTTGATTCGAACCCTTTTTCGCGAAACAGCACGCCCGCGACACCAAGGATCTTTTCCCGGTTTTCCGCGAACTTCTCTCGGCTGACACGCATCGCAAGGCTCCTGAAAAACACTACTTGACAATTTATATGACGTCCATCATCAATAATCAACAATGATGATGGTCATCATCTAAATATTTGCACTAGCATGTCCCCCGAAAGTGGTCACCGGTTTCGGGATTAAGACATGCCGAAAAACAAATACCTGAGGCGACAGGAGCGAATCTGAAAGATCGCGACGCGCTTTAGCTTCCGGCAACCTCCGAACGGAACAGCCCCATGGTCTCCACTGCACTTGCCTCCACCCTGGCGCGGCGCAACATCCACTACGGATGGGTCGTCGTCGCCGCCACCTTTCTCACCATGCTGGTCACGGCCGGCGCCATGGGCGCGCCTGGCGTGTTGATCAAGCCGCTGCAGGACGAGTTCGGCTGGGAGACCTCGCAGATTTCCTCGGCACTCGCCGTGCGCCTGCTGCTGTTCGGCCTGATGGGACCTTTCTCGGCCGCTTTCATGAACTATTTCGGCGTCCGCAAGGTCATCGTCTTCGCCATGATCCTGATTTCCAGTGGCTTCATCGGCTCGCTGTTCATGACCGAGATCTGGCAGCTCCTGCTGCTCTGGGGCATCGTCGTCGGCCTCGGCACCGGCCTGACCGCGATGGTTCTGGCCGCCACCGTCTCGGCCCGCTGGTTCACCAAGCACCGCGGCCTCGTCGTCGGCATGCTCTCTGCAAGCTCCGCCACCGGCCAGCTGGTCTTCCTGCCGCTGATGGCGCAATTGACCGAAAGCTATGGCTGGCGCGCCACCGTCTTCTTCGTCTGCGGCATGATCCTCTTTGCCGCCCTCGTTGTGCTCGCCTTCATGCGCGACCGCCCCTCCGATCTCAACCTCCCCTCCTTCGGCGAGGACCGCGTCACCCCACCGCCGACGCAGGCGGGCGGCCTGCTCACCATGCTCGCAGCACCGATCGTCGTCCTCAAGGAAGTCTCGAAGACCTCGACCTTCTGGATCCTGTTTGCCACCTTCTTCATTTGCGGCCTGAGCACCAACGGCCTGATCCAGACCCATTTCGTCACGCTCTGCGGTGATTTCGGCATCCTGCCGGTGGCCGCCGCCAGCGTTCTCGCCGTCATGGGCATCTTCGATTTCTTCGGCACGATCGGCTCCGGCTGGCTGTCGGACCGTTTCGACAATCGCTGGCTGCTCTTCTGGTATTACGGCCTGCGCGGCCTGTCGCTGCTCTTCCTGCCGTTTAGCGATTTCTCCTTCTACGGCCTGTCGATCTTCGCCGTCTTCTACGGGCTCGACTGGATTGCCACCGTGCCGCCGACGGTCAAGCTCGCCGCCGAGCGCTTCGGCAAGGAAAAGGTCGGCATCGTCTTCGGCTGGATCTTCACCGGCCACCAGCTGGGCGCCGCCACGGCGGCATACGGTGCAGGCTTGTCGCGCACCGAGCTGCAGAGTTATCTGCCCGCCTTCTTCATCGCCGGCGCCTTCTGCCTGCTCGCCTCTATCCTGGCGATCACGCTGAAGAAATCCGGCGTCGCAACCCCGGCCGTCTCCGCCGCCCACTGACAACACCCTTCCGGCCGAAGCCATTCGGCCGGAAGCCCCACGAAATCAGCCCGATACCCTCATCCCCGTCTTGCGCCCGCGGCTAAACGCATGCTAGACACCCGCCTCGTCGGTATCCGTTGCCCCATTGGCGGAATTGGTAGACGCGCTCGACTCAAAATCGAGTTTCGAAAGAAGTGCTGGTTCGACTCCGGCATGGGGCACCACCGATGAAATCGGCCATTGATTTCATTTATCTATTTGCAATCAGACGTCCAGAAAACTTCAACGACGGTTGATACTGGACACTTTTGTTCTCGGTTAATTCACTAACCAACCTTGTCGGCAGTGCCCAGCAACGCTACGGCACTATCTACAAGTCGCTTCTGACTTGCGGCTTTCGTGTATCGCGCCACCTCTTTTGAGGTGGTATGTCCGGTGAATGCCATTATTTGCTTCTCAGTAGCACCTCGATCCGCGAGGCGTGTCGCAGCACATTTCCGTAGACCATGAGGGCTGCAATGGGGGATGCCAGCTTCAATGCAACGCCGCCGGAAGTAATTGCCAAAGCCGTCGTTTGAGTAGGGTTTGCCAAACTCGGTTACGAGAAACGTGAGTTCACCGCAATTAGTCGCATCGATAACTTTTCTAAGTTCTGGATGGATCGGAATTTCCAGAGTTACTGGTTTTCGGTTTTTGTTCTTTTGCTGCGTGAAACGTAGGCGCTCGTTCGAAACATGCTGACGACCAAACAAAATGATGTCGCCACGCCTCTGCCCAGTAAACAGCATCAGCGCAAGCGCAAGTCGTGCTTTTGTGCCGATTGGATGACGTTGCTCAAATTTTGCGACTTCCTCCTCCGTCCACGTGTGATAGCCGTCTCCAACGCTGGGAAAATAAGCCACATCGCGCGCGGGATTAGCCTGCGCTCGCTCCACGTCTTTAGACGTAGCCCAACTAAACACTGCTCTGAGCGCCTTTATTCGGCCATTAGCCGCTTCAGGAGTAGCCGACTTCCTATCGCGAATAATCCGGACTGACTTAGGTGTGAGGTCGTTGACGGGCATATCTTCAACGAGCTTTTGCGAACCCTCACGGATTGGCTCAGCCCAAATGCTTTCGATGATCCGTTTGCGTACAGAGCGAGTACGTTGGTCGAGCCGCCGAAACTCGGCGGACTGAAAATAGAGCGTACAGAGCCAACGAATTGTACCGCTCGTTGGCATCTTTGGCCCGGAAGAGGTTACACGGGGAACGTTATCCAACGCTTCGTAATAGGCTTTATTGAACTCGTCCGAGCCGGGAACACCCGGAAGCCTTACCTTTTTTTGACCTTTCTTCCGAAAATAGAAACGGAGAACACCGTCCGTCCTATCCTCGACAACATACTTTTTCGCAAACTTTCGTGGCATCTATTGCATGTCCCAGCTTGAAGCCTCTTCAGCACCGTCTCCACCGGGAAGACGATCAAATGCGCGGTCCAACGCGTGACGATCCCATATCGTCCGGGAGTTGATACGTTTGGGTTTCGGCATTCGGCCGTCGTTGACCATTTGATCAAAAAGGCTGGCTGAAACACCGATGTAACACGCTGCGTCGGCACGGCTTAGACCCCTAGCAAAAGGCAGCGGGCATGAAATGGAATGTGCGGGCACGCCATTTGCCCGCTCGGAGGATTGATATGTCATGGCAGGACACTCAAGGCCGTGCTGCGGCTTGGGTTTGGTATGCGGTAGTCTTCCCCATTACAGCAGCACGCGTCACTGACACACGTCAGCATTGATACAGATCGCAGCTTATTTAAATTAGGTCAAGAAATAATACTATATTATTCAATGACATCGCAAATACCAATGCGACCTACACATGTAGGTCTCGTCTCAGTCCGCCCCCTCCGGTGCAACAGTTGCAACGTTCCAACGCCGAGTGCGAAGTGCCAGAAGCGCGGATCGATACGCAGGCGTCACCGTCCAAAGAAAATCGTTTCCTGCGCGCGTAAGGGTCCGGAGAACGCCCCGCCTTTTCAGGCGAACAAGTTCAGCATGAAAACTCAAATCTGGGTAAGCTGCGATCCTGCCGCAGGAGATCAGCATTGACACCAAATCTCGGCCGAGTTGGCCTTCGACTATGGTGAGAATTTCAGAAATCAACTCGTGCGGAGCTTTTCGATCAACGGTTTCTACCGCCATTAACCGGATCGCATCAAAAATACGACCTAGTCTGTCCGCAGCGGGAAGACGTGCATTAACGAGACTTTCTGACAACTCATCCGGTGAGGCAAACGATCTGCGAGGAAATACGGCGCGCGCCTTAGGGGCTTTGTACGCAACCTCAAACCGCAGGCGTTTGCTAGTCTTGGCGTAAATGCGTAGAGCGGTGCCCTGCGCCAACCGCATCGACACCCGAGGTGAATTGTCTTCGACCCCCACCTCGATCTGGCCGATAGAGGTAAGTACATCAGCAGCCTCGTCGCTTATCGGCCACCATGCGGTGTTTGACGAAGATGCAACAGTCCGGGCAGACGCCTCGATGCGAGCCATCTCCTCCAATGGACGCTCCGACCAAAATTCCCAATAGATTTCGGCTTCTTTCAGTCGAAGGTCGATTGCACGCTGGTGCATCTGAACGTCGGTAAGGGCCGCAACTCTGCCAAGGTTAGCGTGGAGAAGAGAGACAGCGTCTCGAATGTAACGGTGCAACTGTACGCCCCAGCTTTCGGGTCGTATCATCAGCATCTCCCGAGGCATTCCCACGAACACGTTCGGGCTCCGCACAAGCGGTATCTCTGCGACGGAGAAGGGCTCCTTCCATGCAAACATATTTGATGGCTCTTGGAGCCACTGGTCGCTCGGGAGCATCGTTAAGCGTGCGGATTGCTGGGAAACCCATTTGGTGGGATTGAGCGTCAGTCGCGCTGTTATGAGCCACGTTTCAATGACGCCACCGGTCGCAAGGTTCGCCTCCAGCAAACCCCAAATAAGGGGATCACCGATATCTATCGTTTCACCTTCGACTGCACTTCCAGCAATGCTCCAGCGCGCAAATCGCGGCTGCGTACTGGTTTGTTGCCCAACCAGACGTTGCCCGTCCCCATCGCTGGGGGACCAACCCGTTAACATTTCACGAAAGGCACTGATCTGACTTTGTCGGCCCGTTATTTGCCAGCATTGAACCGCGTCGACCGCAATTCGGTCGTGCCGACCATTCATCGCTCGGATTTCGAGGTCGTAAGAAAAATCTGGGATGATGTAAGGATTGATGGACGCCATATACGGAGCCTATCACGTCCGACACGGTCTCCAAGTTAGATGCATTCGAAGCTAACATCTTCTTTGTAAGGAGAGGCTCGACAGTATGCTCGATTGCAATCCATTTTTGGGTTGGTGCAACATTTCGCGCGGTAGGAGGAACACCTTGCGAGCGCCGGACAGACCCGCGAAGCAACCTGATTTCAAAGTATTCCGTGATCCCTGCACACCTTGAGAATTGCTTCACTCTTCGTTTCCTCGCCGCCCAGAACTGCCACTACGAAGCCAACCTTTGGGCCTTCGCCGATAAGCATGCCGAAATATGGCTGGTGACCGACATAGCCGCCAAAGCTATTCTTTGCGTTGACCGAGCCGCAGACATACACGAAGCCTTTCGCATTTCGGCTTGCGGCCATGCCGCCAAACATCGCGCTTGCAGGGTCTTTCAGTCCTTCTCGGACACCGGTTTGGACCGCAAGTTGCTCTGTCTGGGAAAGTTGATATTTGTCCGTGCTCGATGACTTCTGTTGAACTGATGGAGGCGGCGTCTCAGTGGCGGGGTCTGGCGTATTGCACCCGGCGTCCGGGCTTGCGTCACCGGGATTGAAGCCGCACTCTTGAACCATCGCCCGGATATCCTCTGCATTGGGCTCTGATGCGGAAGCTGGAAGCTTCTTCTCGTAGACACGACAAGCTTTCATCGCCTTGTCCAACGACATGGCAATAGGCATCTTTTTCGGGGTTTCGCTAACGGCGCCCTCCAGACAAACGATGTAATCGAGCACGGCCCTACTTCTCGAAGAGGTAACGTAGGCCGCATCCTTGCGGTCGTACGCCAGAGCCGCAGTTGCGCATGACCACAGCGGTTGTCACAAGCGTCACTTTCAGGGCACGGGTGAGGTCGGGGCGAGTGATCATAAAGTGCCTCGTTGGTAGATTTGAGAGTAAGGGATAGTGACCCCCGGTGGTACGGGAACCCGGTTGAAAATATCGGTGATTTCCGGGCCATATCTGGCCCGTAGCGACCCCGCAATGTCATCTGGGGTCATCGGAAGGCGGGCGTACCACTCGGCGCCTGTGGTCGAATATTTGTCCACGATGCGCAGCCATGGTGCTGGCTGTTTAAAACGGCGATGCAACGCCATATGAATAGAATGATTGAGCGTTAGGGGCTCCCACGAGTAGTAGTTCTCGCTGTGGACAGTCAGGGAGATTGACTGACCAGAGATCGAACAGACGCTCGGCCGCTCCCACCAGCCGTTATCCATGCGCCACATGATCAGTTGCCAGCCCCGCACTCTCTCCGCATGGCTGAAGCCGTTGAAAGTGGGGAGATCGCCCCAAAGCCATGTCCGCAAATTCTTCAAGAAAGGCTACCCGGCCTGTCGACCACGAGTTTTCCCATCATTTTGCTAGGGCGTCCTCAGTGGGCATTAAAAAGGATTTCTGAGGGGAGAGCGTAGTCCGCGAAGCGGAATTGTGCTTCGCCTGCTCCGCTGAGATCTTCCTTTTTTCGGCGAATTCCGCACGAATAATATCTCTTACAAACCAGTCACATTCCGGACGGTTAGCATTGAGGGCGTCAGTCAAGCCTTTCGTCTCGAAGACTGCCGTTAGCGGGTCTTCGTTGTAGGGTTGCGTCTGCAAAGCGAGTTTGTCTGCGGTACGAACCTGCTCGATGAATGCTTCTGTGCGGCTAACTTGAGTTGACGTCCGATTGCCGAGGACGATCATACTATCGTTGACTGCTTTACCGTCGCCCACACGGTAGGTGACAGCCTTCTCCTCGAATTGCTTGCCTTCCACGCTGTCGGCTATGGTGATTTGCTCGCCGCCTAGAAACTGTCCCCAGTGGATTTGAACCCAAGCATCCTCCTTGGTGCAGGCGACGCTTAAAATCACGTTCCCTTCATTGGCGATTAGATTGATGCGAACGACCTTTTTATCAGTCATCGGATCAGCTTTTACCGTGACATCCCACCGTCCGAAACGTGGCGCTTCGCCTGCCTTTACCGAAGAAGGTGTGCGTGAACTTTCGCCGTTGGCGGGTTCGCACCCCGACAGGCTAAGAATTGTCGCCCCAACGAGGCTGAGCCGCCCCGCGACATAAATGCAATTTGATATAACTCCAGAAATCATACCGTTCCCCGAAAGGGCGGTCGTCGCGGTGCGTCCCCGCGAAAGTGCCCTTCGATCCTCTGGTGATCGGGGAGTTAGTAACCGCATGACACGGCCCAACGGCCTTTAGTCCCGGAGAACCTGTTGCATACGCCGCAGGCTCCCCGACCCTATAGGTCGAAGAGTGGTGTCGTATCGGCGACACCGCCTAGTCATGAGGGGTTACTACGCCCCAGAACGGCACGTACCGCTCTGGCCACCATCTTGCGCGGTTGCAACCGTTTGTCAAAGCTTCGATGTATGTAACGACCGACTTTTTAAGACACAATAATGCCTCGTTTGGTTCAGTTCCCACTCACCCGAACGGCCCTCTAATCCACATGCAAGGACTTGCATAAGGAACGAAGTGCAGAGATGCGCACGACAATCATCGCGATCGCACTGACCGGGCTTGGAGCCACGGTTGCCGAAGCCATACCCATGGGCGCCGTCCAGAGCGGCGACACCAACCATGTCGTCAAGGTCGACTACGCCTGCGGCCGTGGCTTCCACGTTACCCCCTGGGGCGATCGCTACTGAGCGGCCAAACGATCGCATTGACCACTCCAAAGGCCTGCACATCGCGAGCCTTCTCTTTTACTCCAGCGACGCTTTGGCTATGACGGCTTGAAGTAGAAATTTCGTACTAAGAACTTCAGTTGATCTTGCGTTTTTTTCATCTCAAGCGAGTATCAAATCTTGCGCATGTGATTTGGGAGACAGAGATTTGGAAGCACGCACGAAAAACGTCGAAGGTTGGATGTCGATGATAAATCAAGGGCAGCTTGCGCTGCCTCGCTTCCAGAGACACGAGGCTTGGAAAGCAGACCAGATTGAGGGTGTCCTAGAGAATATTCTTCGGGTGCCATCTTTGCCAATTGGCGCTCTACTGACACTTGAAGTGGGAGCGGAGGAGCTTTTCCACTCAAGAGCGATCGTTGGCGCGCCCGCTCTCAAAGAACGTCCCCAAATGCACTTGCTTGACGGTCAGCAGCGAATGACAGCTATTTGGCGTTCACTGAATAATGACTATGAAGACTTCTCACTTTATGTAGCGCTCGACGCGCCTGACGATGAACCCGAGATCGAGATAAAAAAACGCTGGGATCGCAACGGCGTGCGGTACCCTGCGTGGCTAAATGATCCAAAACAGGTGCTTGAAAACAGCTTGGCGCCTGTGGACTTGCTTTGCCCCGGATCGATTGGTGAGCAACGCATGAATGAGTGGTGTAAGCTATCCGGCGCAGGAACAGATATGCTGATGCGCCTCGCCAAGATGCGGGCGCGGGTCGCCGCGTACCCGATGCCGTTTCTTTCTCTTCCGGTGGAGACATCGCAGGAAACTGCACTAGACGTGTTCATAAGAATGAACACCTCTGCGTCGCCTCTCAAAGATTTCGACATCGTGGTTGCGCAGTTAGAGGGAGCGGTCGGGAATTCCCTTCATTCGATGATTGAAGAACTACAGCAGGCTGTGCCAGCCACAAGAGACTACGGTCGTATGGAGGACTTAGCCTTAGCTGTAGCGGCACTTTTGCTCGGACGACCACCTATCAAGCGAACCTATCTAGAAAAAGATTTTGGTGAGGGTCTGGCTAAGGTATGGCCCTCGGTGAGAACTGGGATCGAAAAGGGAATAGGGTTTCTGCGGGACGAGGCAATATTTGTTGAAAAGCTCGTTCCTACAGAAGTAGCCGTTTACTTGATTTCGGCGTTGTGGGCTCGTGTGCCAGAACATGGTCATGACATGGAAGGTCGGGCGCGAACCCTTATTCGAAAGGCTTTGTGGCGAGCGAACTTCACTGATCGATATCTTAAGACTGCTGCCACAAGGGCATTTTCCGACTATACAAGACTGGCCGCAATGATAGCCGACAAGTCTGCAGCCGAAATGCCTGAACTGTTTGATCAGGACGTGAACCCTCTACCTTCGTTGGAGGAATTGCAGAGGGCCGGATGGCCGTCGCGTCGGGATCGCCTCGCGCGAGCAATCCTTGCTGTTTCCTTGCACCGAGGCGGCTATGATTTCGCAGATGGAGCCAAGATAAATGCCGATAACGCGAGTAAGCGAGAGTATCATCATCTCTTTCCGATCGGTATCCTGGGGGTTGACCGTGACGACAGCTACGCAAACAGGGCTTTGAACTGCGCGTTGATCACGTGGAGGACAAACAGGAAGATAGCGGCGAAAACTCCGGATGCTTATCTGGCCGCAAGGGCCGCCGATGCCACCCTCGGCGAACCTGAAGTCCGAAATCGGTTGGAAAGCCACATGGTTCCATATGACGCGCTTGTTGCTGGCGACTACGACGCCTTCTTGAGCGAGCGTGCTTCACGAGTTCATGAAGCCATGACGCGCCTTTGTAACGGGGAGATGCTTGCTCGATAGCTTAGGCTGCAGCGCCAAATCATCCTGCCCCCCGGCTGCCGAGTATGCGGTAGACCGATGCTCGGCTTATGGCGAGCCTGCGAGCGATAGCCGTCGCACCGACGCCATTCTCAGCTAACGCTTTAACGTCCTTCGCTTTCCGCCGGGCCGTTGGTGCACGGCCCTTATATTTCCCGGACGCCTTGGCCGCTAGGATGCCTTCCCGCTGCCGCTGCAGCATCACTTCCCGCTCGAATTGAGCCATCGCGCCAAAAATGGTGAGGAGCATCCTGCCTGACGGGGACTTCGTATCAATCTCGCCCCCGCCGAAATCAAGAATACGAAGAGCGACGCCTTTGCCGTCTAACTGTTCCACAAGCGAGAGCAAATGAGAGGTTGAACGAGCAAGACGATCTAGCTTTGTTACGACCAGGGTATCACCTTCGCGGACAAAATCGAGCGCCGCAGACAACTCGTTGCGCTGCCCAACAGAGGAGACCTGCTCGTGGAAAATCTTACTGCAAGCTGCAAGTGTGCCGAGGTCCCTGATCTGTGCTTCCAAGCCCGCCAATTGTTCGGCAGTCGAAGTTCTTGCATATCCAACCAGCATTGTGTTCCCCGTGTCTCACTACATCAAAGACACAATGCAACACGTTGCACCAAAAGCCAGAGATAAGTCTATTGAGACAGCGCCTAAATGGATGACAACTGTCTCGCTGGGGCAAGCTTGTACGAGACGCGGTTCAATAGGATGGACATTCAACCTCCAAGAGTTAAACGTACGCCAGCAAGCAGTTCGGAACGAGTGAGCGTCTGCTGAAGTGGCAATTAAAGAGAATGAGCAGGAGTAGGACGTGGCCCGAGCCCCAAGGGAAAAAAAACTTCAATCGCCCGCAAAAGCAAGCGTGGCGCCAGAGGCCACATTGTGGGCAGCGGCTGACAAACTTCGCGGCAACTTGGATGCAGCTGAATATAAACACGTCGCTTTGGGTCTGATTTTTTTGAAATATATATCTGATCGTTTTGAAGAGCGGCGCCGAGCGGCTCTCGCCGATCCGGAAGAGCGGGACCTTGTTGACGAGCTCGATTTGTACGTAGGAGATCACGTCTTCTGGGTGCCGAAACAGGCGCGGTGGGAATACCTGAAGGAAAATGCGACCAGTATCGAACCAACTATTGGGGCGTTGGTCGACCAAGCAATGCTCTTATTGGAGGCTGAAAACCCTACTCTGAAAGGCGTGCTAACGAAAAATTACGCGCGACAAGAGTTGGACCAAAACAAACTTGGAGACGTGATAAAACTTTTTTCAGATTTGAAGTTTGAAGATGCCCATCATGGCCAGGACGTCCTGGGTCGTGTGTACGAATATTTTCTTGGACAGTTCGCGATCGCTGAGGGGAAGCGGGGAGGCCAGTTCTATACTGCCGGCAGCGTCGTGCAGCTGCTGGTAGAAATGCTGCAGCCCTTCAAAGGACGGGTTTACGATCCTTGCTGTGGTTCGGGAGGAATGTTTGTTCAATCTGAGAGGTTCATCGAAGCACACAACGGGCAACGCAACGATGTCTCAATTTTCGGCCAAGAAAGCAATCCCACGACATGGCGCCTCGCGAAAATGAACTTGGCTATTCGGGGAATTGAAGCAAACCTTGGGCAGAAGTGGGCAGATACATTCCACGAGGATCTTCACGCAGGCCTCAAAGCGGATTACATATTGGCTAATCCTCCATTCAACGACAGCGACTGGGGTGGCGACAAGCTCCGAACCGGAGACCGCTGGGCCTACGGCGTTCCGCCAGCTAGCAACGCCAATTTCGCCTGGGTGCAACACTTCATTCACCACCTTGCTCCTCACGGCTACGCTGGTTTTGTCCTAGCGAATGGATCACTATCTAGCCAACAGTCGGGGGAAGGCGAAATTCGGAGGTCTATCGTAGAGGCGGATTTGGTAGATTGTATTGTCAGCCTTCCCGGCCAACTTTTTTCAACGACGCAGATTTCTGTATGCCTTTGGTTCATCACGCGGGACAAGTCCAACGGCCTCGTCCGCGATGCGAAATTGAGGGATCGCCGCCGGCAAACACTTTTCATCGATGCGCGCAGCCTAGGGCAGATGCATAATCGCACCTTAAAAGTCCTATCGGACATAGATATAGAGAAAATAGCCGGCACCTATCATGCGTGGCGTGAGGGCACCTCTGCCTATGGTGATGAACTCGGATTTTGTAAAGCCGCCTCTACCGACGAGATATCGGCCAAACAATATGTTCTCTCTCCTGGCAGATACGTTGGCGCTAGTGCTGCGGAAGAAGACGACGAGCCTTTCGACGAACGCGTGGGTGCACTACTCGCAAAGATGGCGCAGCAACTTGATAGAGGTGAAGAACTACAAGACCGCATCCAGAATGCGCTGGCCGAGGTCGGTTATGGCTGGTGAATGGCAAGAGACAACGTGGGGCGAAATCGCCACTCTTGAGTATGGTAAGTCACTTCGGGGTTATGGGGATGTGCCTGCTCATGCGAGGGTATTTGGCACAAATGGCCCAATCGGATGGCACACGGAAAGTCTTTGGAATGGACCTGGCGTAATTGTTGGACGCAAGGGCGCTTATAGGGGGGTTCACTATACGGAGCAGCCTTACTGGGTAATTGATACGGCTTACACTTTGCGTCCCAGGGAGGAACTAAATCTCCGGTGGGCCTACTACCAGCTGCAAACGGTTGACCTCGATAACGTAAATGACGGCTCGCCAATTCCATCGACGACAAGACCTGCGTTTTACGCGCTGCCCGTTCTCAAACCGCCACTTGAGGAGCAAAACCGCATTGCAAACCTACTTGGTACAATCGATGACAAGATTGCGCTAAGTAAACAACTTATCGAGACGGTCCAGGCAATTATTCTCACGATGTTCAAAAGCTGGTTCGTTAGTTTCGATCCTGTTCGGGCAAAGGCGGAAGGTCGCTCGACAGGACTTTCTGAAAAGCTCGCAAACTGCTTTCCCGCTGAATTTTCAGATGATGCATTACCTTTAGGTTGGCGTATGGGGTGCTTTGCGGACAACTTTGAAGTCCGTGGAGGCAACACGCCACGAACAGACAATCCGGCTTTCTGGAATGGCGAGCATCAGTGGGCAACGCCGAAGGACCTATCAAAACTGCAGACGCCCGTGTTGATGCAAACAGCCCGACAGCTCACAGATGAAGGGTTGGCCTTATCGAACTCTGGCCTGCTTCCGCCAGGTTCGCTGCTACTCTCGACCCGCGCTCCGATCGGTTATATGGCGTTCACCTCGCGCCCCACCGCAATTAATCAAGGCTTTGCTGGCATCGTTGGCAAAAATGGGGGTAACGCGTTCGCATGGGCTTGGTGTCAGACGAACCTAAATCTGATTGAAGCCAATGCAGGGGGGTCGACGTTTCCCGAAATTAGCAAATCAACGTTGCGTAGCCTTCCCATGTTAGAGCCCGGAGCTGAAGCCTTGGCGGAATTTAAGAAGGTTGCAGACCTACTTTTACAGCGCATTTTCTTGGTTTCGGAAGAGATACAAACCCTAGAAGCTCTGAGAGCTGCACTTTTGCCAAAGTTGATTTCTGGCGAATTGCAAACAAATCAAGTTAAAAAAATTTCGGTCGCCTAAATGCCCTTTACTCTTCAAATGTTGCGCACCCTGATCGAGGCCCATCCCGATCGAGCTTCGAGACTGAAAGTCCACGTGGAGGCGTTAGAAACTACAATCGTTGGCGAACCAGCGAGATGCCTAGAGCGCGTACGTGCCTTATTCGAGGCCACCCATCTGACCATCGGCCCCCACCTCGGCATAGTATTTCTCGAAAGCGAGGATTTCCCAGCTCGGAACAGCCGCGTTTTCAAAGCTCTAGATTTTGCATTGAAGGGTCACCCTGAGGAGGACAAGATCGACAAGGCGATTAAAAAGCTGGTGGGGAGTATCAATGGGACCATCGGGGCGCTCGCCGAACTCAGCAACATCCCCGGGATACGCCACGGCGGCTCTTTGGACTGGAACACTTTGGAGCGTCAGCACGCCTACATGCTGGGCGGCCTATGTGATACCCTAATAAGCTTTCTGTTCGACATTGCGTGGGGACGAGCGTCGGACGACACTATGCTTGAGAGCCGATACGAGGACTGGGATCTTTTCAACGCCTCAATTGATGACGAGTACGATGAAGTTGAAATTGTAGGATCACTCTTTCTTCCCAGTAAGATCCTCTACACCCTTGATCCCATTCAGTACGAGGCGGCCAAGGAAGAGTGGCAGACTGAACAAGTTAACCAACCTATCGAAAGTTAGGCATACGATCTCATGGACCCGGCGCTCCCATCTTCATCGAATTCCCCTTCGCATATACGTGAGGAAGCGATCGAGCTCGCGGCATTGTCGTGGCTTGAACTTCTTGGTTGGCGCGTGGTCAATGGCGACGATCTGTCTCCGAGTGGTATTTTGGGCGCTCGGTCAAGCTATCGGCAGGCGGTACTTGAGCCCGAACTAAAAAGCGCGCTCGCAACCCTTAATCCCGAAGCTACGACTGCAATGATCGATGCTGCAGTTCGAACTATACTAAGCGCTTCTAGCCAAAATCTAATTGAAAATAACCGTACATTTCACCCAATGTTAGGATCGGGCGTTCCGGTCGAGCTAAACGATAACGGTGAAATCAGAACCGTAGCTTTGCGTTTGTTGGACCGCGAAAACCCAGCCAAAAACCGGCTCCTGGCAGCAAATCAATTTATTGTTCAGGGAGACAGGGAAACCGTACGTACTGACATCGTTCTCTTCGTCAACGGGCTCCCTCTCGCACTGATGGAACTAAAAAGCCCTGTCGACAGAAATGCGACCCTTGAACGAGCACACACACAGCTTGAAAACTATTCGTTAAAGGTCCCGGAAATAATGAAGTACAACCAAGTATTGGTTGTAAGTGACGGCATAAGAGCACGCATCGGCTCCCTCACAGCTGGGTTCAACAGGTTCGCGCCCTGGCGCACTATTGACGGCGCAAGCCTGGAAGATGGCGAGCGGTCGGAACTAGAAGTGTTGATCCGAGGCGTCTTCTCTCCAAGTCGCTTCCTAGACCTAGTAGTTGATTACATCGCCTTTGAGGTATCTGACGGTGTCGTAAAATCAAAAAAGCTTGCAGGCTATCATCAGTTCCACGCGGTCCGGAAAGCTCTGGTCTCAACCGTCGCTGCGGCGGGAGACGGTGGCCTAAGGCGGGGCGGCGTTATCTGGCATACACAAGGGTCTGGCAAGTCGCTAACGATGCTTTTTTTTGCGAGACAGCTTCAGCTTTCTCGGGCCCTACGAAATCCAACAATCGTGGTTGTCACAGATCGCAACGACCTGGATGATCAGCTATTTGGTACCTTCAACTCTCATAGATCTGTACTACGCGGAACTCCGTCACAGGCTGACACGGCCAGTGGGATGCGAAGGCTCGTCGGAGTAGACATCGGCGGATTGGTCTTTACTGGCATTCAGAAATTCCGGGCTGACGATGGCGAACATCCAATACTGAGTGATCGGCGGAATATCATTGTCATTGCAGATGAAGCTCATCGGTCGCAATACGGCTTTAAAAAACGGTTCGCCGTAAAAGAAGGTCACATTTCCGTCCAAGTTGGCTTCGCGGAATATTTGAGACAGGCTTTACCGAATGCGACCTTTGTAGGTTTTACCGGAACCCCAATTGAAGAGAAAGACCGAAGCACCACCGGCATATTTGGGGATATTGTCGACACGTACGATATGACGCAGGCGGTCGATGACAAAGCAACCGTGCCGATACACTACACCGCGCGGCTCGCCAGGCTGCGGTTAAATTTATCCGAGAGCGAACGAGCCGAGCTGGATGCTCTCTCTGAAGAGCTTACGGAGGACGACGAGTTCTCTAACGAGAGAAACAAGAGCGAACTAGCTAAGTTCGAAGCAATAGTCGGATCTCCAGACAGGATCCAAAAAATTGCCAGGGACATTGTCGACCATTTTGAACACCGTCGAGAAGCCTTAGGAGGTGGAAAGGGTATGATCGTTGCGATCAGCCGGATGGTTGCCGTTGACTTGTATAATGCTATCGCTGAACTTCGCCCGAATTGGATATCTCGCGACCCTGACGATGATCGTAGTGGGCTGCTTAAGGTCGTAATGACCGGCAAAGGGAACGCAGATCCGGCAAAGCTTCAGCCCCACCTTCGTACCGATAAGCGACGGGAGCAACTTGCTGACAGGTTTAAGGACCCACGGTCCGGCTTTGATTTGGTGATCGTTCGAGACATGTGGCTGACTGGCTTTGATGCTCCTGCCCTTCACACGCTGTACATTGACAAGCCGATGCGTGGGCATGGTCTAATGCAGGCTATAGCAAGAGTAAATCGCGTTTGGGGTGCGAAGCCCGGCGGGCTGATTGTGGATTACCTTGGCCTCGGTGCTGAGCTCAGGTCTGCTCTGGCTTACTACACTGCACGGGACCGAGATCAAATACGGCTGGATATCGACGATGCTGTCCGCCAGACGTTGGTTCGGCTTGAAAGTGCGCAGGCATATCTCGAAGGTGCCATGTGGAGAGAGTTTTTCAATGCTTCGCCGGCTATGCGCCTGACTATCCTAAAGCGCTGCTTAAATATGGTCCTGGAAAACAACTTGCGTGACGAATTCCTAGACGCCGCAACCAATCTGGAAACCGCATATGCGTTGTGTGCAGGGGATGAGCGGGTCAGCGCGCGGCGCGATGAGATAGCGCTTGTCGCTGCCATCCGAGTAAATCTGCTGAAATATACCGCGCGAAAAGGCACAACACGAGAGAATGTAAGGCAAGATATCCGCCAGCTACTTTCGCGCGCCGTCATGTCCGACGGAATATTGGATGTATTCAAGTCAGCAGGCTTAGCGACGCCAGATATTGCAATACTCTCAGATGAGTTCTTGCTGGAGGTTCGAAACACTCCCGAAAAGAGCCTTGCTGTCGAAACGCTCCGACGGCTTTTGAGCGATGAAATAAAGGCGCGATTTAGATCAAACATTGTTGAGGCAACGAAGCTTAGCGATCGGTTAGATGAGACTTTGCGACGCTACCATAATAGGGCGGTGGACAGCGTTCAGGTTATCGAGGAACTAATTTCCCTCGCAACAGATATAAGTGCAGCTAAGAGCCGAGCAGCCGAGTTAGGATTGAACGACGAGGAGGTGGCCTTCTACGATGCACTGGCTGAGAATGGTTCGGCGAAAGACTTAATGGAGCACCAACAGCTCAAGGCTTTGGCCCAGGTCCTTGTTCAATCAATCAAAAGCTCGGCGACTATCGACTGGACACGAAAGGAAAGCGTGAGAGCTAAGATGCGAATTGAAGTGAGGAAAACCCTAGCCAGATACGGGTATCCACCAGACCTACAAAAGATTGCTGTGGATTTGGTTGTCCGACAGGCAGAAGCAATCGCAACTGGTTGGGACAACTAGGCGCGCCGCGAGGCAGGCCCATGTGTATAAGAGGCGTCACTCAGCCGCGCCAACGCCTCGCCCTTTTCTAGAACGTAGCGCATCATTTCGCGAGGTGTTGACAGGAATTTAACGTCTGGACACAATTTGAAAAAGCATAACGATTACATGGAAACACGACGTGTCCAGAAATCGTTCAACACTCTGAAAGTTATTGTTTTTCCGACCCCGGCATGGGGCACCACCGATTTCAGGCGTTTGTCGCCTGGCTCTCGCCATCCTGCATCGCCGCCTATCCTGAAAACCATCTCGTGGATCAGTGCGCAGCCACTTTCGCCGGCGCCAGTTGCACGCGGCTCATGCGCTGCTTCACCGGCAGTCCCTGGATCGCATAGCGGTGGAACGGCGAAACCGCGCTCTTGTGCACCTGCACGAACCGTCCGAACCGATGCTCGAGTTGAACGACAAGCTCGGCGCGCTCGGTCACGCCTTCCTGGAACAGCCGGATCAGCAGATTGGCGGCAACGCCGCTTGAGCGAAGCTGCCGCGCAGTATCGCCGTCGCCGGAATAACCGGCCTCGGCAAGGATGCCGTGAAGGTAATCGAGATCGGCGCCGGAGAGGTAGGTGGAATCTACGTTGGAAGACATCGTGGTCCTCCTTTCGATAGGGGGCTAGGGTGTGGAGGCCCTCAACCAGCAGCGCCCGTAAAAGTGGCTACTGAAGGACGGAACATGCGCCCTAAAGGCGAACAAAGCAATCAAGTGATGACGAATAAAACAGCAAGCCAGCCGAAAGCCATGAACTGATCGAATAGCCGACGACGCCAGACGTCGCGGAACGGGAGCTCCCTATCGAAATTCATACATAGCGCACTTTAAATCAGCGGTTTAATTTCCGGCCCACATCGTTCAAAGTGCCTCCGCCAAAACAGGGGAACCTATCAGGGTGCATCACGACGTCCCGCTTATCGCGACAATCGCCGTCAGCTTCGTCTGCGCGGCCATCCTCGGCTATGTTGCCGACCGGTTGCGGCTGCCACCGCTGGTTGGATATCTGATGGCCGGCATTATCATGGGGCCGATCACGCCGGGCTTCGTGGCGGATTCGGGACTTGCCAGCCAGCTGGCGGAGATGGGCGTCATCCTTTTGATGTTCGGCGTCGGCCTGCATTTCTCGGCGCGCGACCTGCTCGCTGTGCGCGGCGTTGCCATTCCCGGCGCGATCGCGCAGATCCTGGTTGCGACCCTGCTCGGCATCGGGCTGGCCGAATGGTGGGGCTGGAGCCTCGGCGCCGGCATCGTCTTCGGGCTCAGCCTGTCGGTCGCGAGCACCGTGGTGCTCCTGAAGGCGCTGGAGGAGCGAAACCTCGTCAATGCCGCAAGCGGCCGCGTCGCCGTCGGCTGGCTGATCGTCGAAGACCTAGCCATGGTGCTGGCGCTGGTACTCCTGCCGGCCTTGGCCGAACTGCTCGGCGGCCACGCCCCCTCAGGCGCGCATGGCGCCGCCATGCCGCTGCCGCTGACGATCGCGCTGACGCTCCTGCAGGTCGGCGCCTTTGCCGCCATGGCGATCTTCCTCGGCCCAAAGGTCGTGCCGTGGCTGCTGATCCGCGTCGCCCGCACCGGATCGCGTGAACTCTTCACCCTGACCGTCCTGGCGCTGGCCCTCGGCATCGCCTTCGGCTCTGCGCAGATCTTCGGCGTGTCCTTTGCGCTCGGCGCCTTCTTCGCCGGGGTGGTCATGAGCGAATCCAGCCTCAGCCACCGCGCCGCCGCCGATTCCCTGCCGCTGCAGAACGCGTTTTCGGTACTGTTCTTCGTGTCCGTCGGCATGCTGTTCGATCCGTCGATCATCGTGCGCCAGCCGCTCGGCGTTCTGTCCGCGCTGCTGCTCATCATCGTCGGCAAGGGGATCATCTCCTTCGTCGTCGTCACGCTGCTGCGCTATCCCATCGGCATGGGCCTGACGGTGGCGGGCGGCCTGGCGCAGATCGGCGAATTCTCGTTTATCCTGGCCGGCCTCGGCGTCACGCTCGGCCTGCTGCCGACCGACGGCCAGGACATCATCCTCGCCAGCGCCATCATCTCGATCACCCTCAATCCGATCGTCTGCGCCGGCGCCGAAGCGCTGCATGGCTATATCCAGCGCCGCTGGCCGCAAAGCGCCCGCCACGGCCACGCCAATTTCGACGTGCTGAACGACGAACTCGACAAGATCCGCGCCATCACCGAAGCGCGCGAACACCAGCACCAGCTGGAAATGCGCGAGCTCAGCGAAACCTTCCCGCTATTTGCCAACGTCGACGAGAACTCGCAGGAAGAGCTGCTCTTACTGTTCCGCCCGAAATCGGCCCTTCCCGGCGAGCGCGTCATGCGCAAGGGCGATCGCGGCGGCGGCATGTATTTCCTGTCGGCGGGCGCCGTCGAAGTTCAGCTACCCGATGATGCGATCAGGCTGGAGCCCGGCGCCTTCTTCGGCGAGATGGCGCTATTGAGCGGCGGGCGCCGCAACGCCGATGTGGTCGCCGTCGATTTCTGCCATTTCTTCGTGCTGGAACGACGCGATTTCAACATGTTCACAGCCAAGCACCCGGCGCTGCGCCAGATGGTGAGCGAGATGGCGCGCGAACGCACCGAGATGAACGTGATGCGCCAGAAGCGCGTCCCCTCCCCCGGCGTCGCTTCCTGATCCGGCGCGATCGACCTCCGTGATCACGAAGAGTTTTTTACCGCACTGCCGCATGACTGACACAGCAGCCATTTACAGGCCGATATCAGGCCCATAAAGCTCATGCACGCAACCTGAAAGGACCGGAATGCTTCGCAGATTGTACGACTGGACCATGTCGCTGGCATCACGCAAATCGGCCGAAGTCTGGCTTGCCGTTATCGCCTTCGTCGAGAGCTCGGTCTTTCTCGTTCCGGCCGATGTCCTCTATCTTCCGATGGCGCTTGCCAAGCCCGAGCGCGCCTATCGCTACGCGCTGGTGGCGACCGTCGCTTCCGTGCTCGGCGGCATCGCCGGCTGGGCGCTCGGCTATTACGCCTACGACACCGTCGCCCGGCCGGTCCTGGAGTTCTACGGCAAGCTCGATGCCTTCGAGCAGA
Source organism: Hyphomicrobiales bacterium (assembly GCA_900469085.1). Taxonomy (GTDB): domain Bacteria; phylum Pseudomonadota; class Alphaproteobacteria; order Rhizobiales; family Rhizobiaceae; genus Rhizobium. The sequence continues at coordinate 25,505 of UBVW01000047.1, forward strand.
TGCGGACCTACATCCACGACGAATGGGAAATCCTGCTGCTGTTGCTGGTGACGTCGGGTCTCGCGCACCTGCCGCCGATCAAGATCGTCACCATTCTTGCCGGCGTCATCCACATGAACCTCGGCTTCTTCATCATCTCGGCGATCATCGCCCGTGGCGCGCGCTTCCTGTTCCTCGCCTGGCTGCTGCGCCGCTACGGCGAACCGATCCGTCATTTCATCGAAAAGCGCCTCGGCCAGATCACCGCGATCGTTGCAGGCGTGCTGATCGTGCTCGGTGTCGGCTACAAGCTGCTTGCCCACTGAGTATCCACTAGTTCCCATGCGCCATTTGCCCGGAGCCCCCGCATGACCTTCTCTGTTCGCCGTCCCACCTTCATCTATTCCATCGTGCTGGCGATCGGCATGGCCGTGGTCATCGGCTCCGCGCTCGGCTTCCAGTATATCGGCGGCTATATTCCCTGCGAACTCTGCCTGATGCAGCGCCAGCCCTATTACTACGGCATCCCACTGGTCATCATCGGCGCCATCACCGCAGCACTCGGCCTGCCCAATTGGATCGGCCGCACGTTCCTGCTGGCAGGCGGCCTGCTGATGATCGTCGGCGCCGGCATGGGCGTCTATCACGCCGGTGTCGAATGGCATTTTTGGGCTGGCCCCACCGCCTGCTCGACCAGTGCCAGCAGCATGACGCAGAATGCCGGCGATCTGCTGACGGAACTGAACACCATCAAGGGCCCGTCCTGCACGGAAGCGGCGCTGCGTGTAGCAGGTCTCTCCATGGCCGGATGGAACGTGATTGCAAGCCTGATCCTCGCCGCCTTCGCCTTCATCGGCGTGCGCAAGTCGGCATGACCGATCAGGCTCGCTTGATCAAACAAGTCGGTCTGATCATCGAAGCGTGAAGCAGTCCTGCCCGGAAACGGGCCGGACTGGGGATCAGGGCTGCAGTTCGCTATCCCAGTAGAGATAGTCGAGCCAGCTATCGTGCAGATAGTTCGGCGGGAAGAGCCGGCCATTGTTGTGCAGGTCCTGCACGGTCGGCTGATACGGCTTCTGGTGCGGGAACATGCCGGCCTGCTTCGGGAGCTTGCTGCCCTTCCTGAGATTGCAGGGAGAGCAAGCGGCCACCACGTTCTGCCACGTCGTCTCGCCGCCATGGGCGCGCGGAATGACGTGATCGAAGGTCAGGTCGTTATGATCGCCGCAATACTGGCACTCGAACTTGTCGCGTAGGAATACGTTGAAGCGCGTGAAAGCCGGATTGCGCGAAGGCTGCACGTAAGTTTTCAGGCACACGACGCTCGGAAGCCGCATCGAATAGCTCGGCGAGGAGACCGAATGTTCGTATTCCGCGATGATATTCACACGGTCAAGGAAGACCGCCTTGATCGCGTCCTGCCAGGACCAGAGCGACAAGGGATAATAACTCAGCGGCCGATAGTCAGCGTTCAGAACGAGCGCTGGCAGGGCCTGAAGTGAAACTGCAATCGTCAAGGCACTCTCCTGATCGATTCGGCATCTGCACTCTTATATTAGGCCGGTTGTGACGGCATTGTGAAGTCCAATAAATTCAAGCCACACAATGGCATTTGTATGTGTTGCCGTTCAGCCGACCGGAACCAGGCCGCGTCCCAGTTTCGCTGCATAATACGCCCAGAAAAGCCGCGCCGCCACCGATCTCCACGGCGCCCAGTCCAGGGCAAGTTGAGCAAGCTGCCGCGCGCCCGGCCGCGCATCCAAACCGAAGGCGGCCGCCACCGCGTTCTGCAGCGCCACGTCGCCGGATGGAAAGACGTCGGCATGACCGCAGCAAAACATCAGATAGACCTCCGCCGTCCACGGCCCGACGCCCTTCAGCGCCGTCAGCGCGGCCAACGCCTCCTCCGGTGGCAGGCCGGAGAGCGCCTGCAGATCGAGCCCGCCGGAGACAACGGCCTCGGCGATCCGTGTCAGTGTCTCCGCCTTGGCGCGCGAAAGGCCGACGTCGCGCCATGCCTCGGGGTGCAGGTCGGCATAGGCCTCGGCCGTCAGCACGACATCCTCAGGCCGCATCCGCCGCCAGATTGCTTCCGCACTTGCCCGCGACACCATCTGCGACACGATGATATGCGCCAGCCCCTCGAAGCCGGGCTCGCGCAGCCGCAAGGGAAGCGGACCGGCATCGGAGACGATGGAAACAAGGCGCGGGTCGAGAATGAGCAGTTCGGCCAATCCTTGGGCCACGTCCCCGTCGTTGCGAATGATATGCACGCTTCCTCGCGATCTTCAAAAATACGTGGCAGAAGAAAGCATGATCGCGATTCCCCGTCAAAAGCCCGTCTTCCGTTTTGCCCCGAGCCCCAATGGCCCGCTGCATCTCGGCCATGCGCTCTCGGCCTTCCTCAACCGCGACATGGCCGACGCCGCCGATGGCCGCTTCCTGCTTCGCGTCGAAGACATAGATTTCACCCGCTGCACACCCGAATTCGAAGCGGACATCTATACCGATCTCATATGGCTCGGTATCGATTGGGAAGAGCCGGTGCGCCGGCAGTCGGAGCATTTCGACGCCTATCAGGCGTCCTTGGCCGACCTGATCGACCGCGGCCTCGCCTACCCCGCCTTCCTCACCCGCGGCGAGGTCAAGGCTAAGGTCGCTGCATCCGAGGCTGCGGGCATCGCATGGCCCCGCGATCCCGATGGATCGCCGCTCTACCCTCGGGACGATCGCGACCGCCCCTCAGGCGAGCGGCAGTCGATGCTCGCCTCCGGCCTGAGACACGCCTGGCGGCTGGACATGGCAAAGGCGATCGCGCTGATCGGCGAGCCGCTCTCATGGCAGGAGACCGGCGACGCCGAAAAGGGCGCCATCGCAGCCGATCCCTTGTCCTGGGGCGATGTCGTGCTATCGCGCTCGGATGCACCGTCGAGCTACCATCTGTCCGTGGTCGTCGACGACGCGCTGCAGGGCGTCACCCATGTCGTGCGCGGCCTCGATCTCTTCCACGCGACGTCAGTGCATCGCGTCCTGCAGACGCTGCTCGATCTTCCGGCACCCACCTATCACCACCATCGCCTCGTGACTGACACGACAGGCCGGAAGCTCTCGAAAAGCAGCGGCGACACGGGCCTCTCAGACCTAAGAGCCCGAGGCGTCCCGGCGCACGATGTTCGCCACCTCGTCGGGCTTTGACGGCTTCTGGCCCTGGCCGCTCAGGAAGTTGTGCGAGAAGATCGCCCGCACCCTAAATTTCAGGAGCGCTGCATTGAGCTCGGCGCCGATAATGAAGATCACCCCGATCATGTAGAGAAAGATCAGCACGATCATCACCGATGCCAGACCGGCATAGGTGGCGGCGTAGTTGGCGAAGGTCGCGAGATAATAGGCGAAGATCAGCGCGCCGATGAACCACAGGATCAGCGTCAGAAGCACGCCCGGCACGACATCGAACACCCTGCGCCGGCCGGCCGGTAGCCAAAGATGCACGACCAGCAGGCCGACCGTCAGCACGAACAGCGTACCGTAGATACGCCAGTTGAAGACGATGTCGAGCGTGTCGGCGAACAGTGGAAACCATTGCCGGGCATAATCGAGCGCCAGCGGCACTGCCACCAAGAGGATGCTGATTGCCGCGAAGATCGTCACCGCGATCATCACGAAGCCGAGGCTGGCGAGACGGGTGAAATACCACGGCCGCGTTTCCTGCACGCGGTAGGCGCGGTTGAGCGAGATGCGCAGCGCCTCGACACCGTTGGAGGCGAAGTAGGCGGCCGCCAGCACCGAGATCGTCAACAGCCCGCCGCGCGGCACGGTCAGCACCTGCAGCACCTGATCGGCGAGCGGCTTGGCGATCGCTTCCGGCCACGTGTCGAAGACGAGGTGAACGGCGGTCATCGAGAACTGGTCTGCGCCGAGGAAATTGGCGAGCGCAGTGCCGAAAATCAGGAAGGGGAAGACGGCAAGCAGCGTGGAAAGCGCGACATGGCTTGCCATGGCGAAGCCGTCATCTTCAAGGAAATGCCAGATCGCATCGTAAAGCACATCATACAAGATGCGAAAAAGTTTCGGCATTCCGGCTCCCGGCATTCCTCATTGTGTCGCCCGATCGAATATGGGAAACGAGTCCTAGTTTGTACAGGAATCATTCCATGTCGGATCAACGCACTATCATCATTACCGGATGTTCGTCCGGGATCGGTGCTTATTGTGCCCGAGCGTTGAAGGCCGACGGCTGGCGCGTCTTCGCGACCGTCAGAAAGTTCGACGATCTGGCACCGCTTCAGGCCGACGGCATCGAAGCCTTCCGCATGGATTACACCAGCAGCGATTCGATCGCCGATTTCGTCCGCGACGTCACGGAGCTCAGCGGTGCACGCATCGACGCGCTCTTCAACAACGGCGCCTATGGCCAGCCGGGCGCCGTCGAGGATCTGACGACTGACGTCCTGCGCGAGCAGTTCGAGACAAACTTTTTCGGCTGGCACGAGCTGACGCGGCAGATCATTCCGATGATGCGCAAGCGCGGCCGCGGTCGCATCGTCCAGTGCTCGTCCATCCTGGGCGTCGTCCCCTATCGCTTTCGCGGCGCCTACAACGCCTCGAAATTCGCGCTCGAGGGGCTGAGCATCACCATGCGCATGGAGCTCGAAGGCAGCGGCATCCATGTCAGCCTGATCGAGCCCGGCCCGATCGCCTCGCGCTTCGTCGCTAACTCGCTTTCGAAGATCAACGAGCATATCGACGTCAGGGGCTCGGCGCATGCCGTGGAGTATCGCCGCCAGCTGGCAAGGCTCGATGGCTCCGGCCCTGCCAACCGCCACAAGCTCGGCCCCGAAGCCGTCTACGATGTCCTGAAGCACGCATTGAACGCCCCGCGCCCGCGACCACATTACCCAGTGACGCGGCCGGCCAAGCAGGGCATGTTTTTGAAGAAGCTCTTGCCCGCGGACCTCTTCTACCGGCTGCTGCGCAGGTTCGATTGAGGAGGAGGAAACCCAATGTCAACTGTCGTCTACGTTCTCGCCATCATCGTGATGGGCCTTGTCGCCATCGTTCTGATCCGTGGCCTGTTCAAAATGATGAAGGGTGGCGACGCCAACCTGTCCAACAAGCTGATGCAGCTGCGCGTGCTGCTGCAGGCCGTGGCCGTGCTCCTAATCATGCTGACGTTGTGGCTCACCGGCGGCGGTCGCCCCAGCTGATTACAGAGGAGGAACAGCCATGGTCAAGCTCAACAAGATCTACACCAAGACGGGCGACGACGGCACGACCGGGCTGGTCGCCGGTCCGCGACGGCTGAAGGATGATCTGCGCATCGAGGCCTTCGGCACTATCGACGAAGCCAATTCGGCGATCGGCATTGCCAGGCTGCACATGCAAGGCATGCCCGATCTCGACACCATGCTGATGTCGATCCAGAACGATCTCTTCGATCTCGGCGCCGACCTCGCCACGCCCGACACCGGCACGCCGCCGGAATACGAGCCCCTGCGCATCGTCGAAAACCAGGTGACACGCATCGAAAACGATATCGACGAGCTGAATGCCGATCTGCAGCCGCTCAAATCCTTCGTGCTGCCGGGCGGCCACTCCGCCGCAGCCCACCTGCATCTGGCGCGCACGATCACCCGTAGGGCCGAACGGCTGATGGTGACGCTGTCGCGCAGCGAGGGCGAGATCGTTAGCGCGGCAGCGCTGAAATACGTCAACCGCCTGTCTGATTTCCTCTTCGTCGCCGCCCGCCATGCCAACGATCGCGGCCATGCGGATGTGCTTTGGGTTCCCGGAAAAAACCGCTAGGCTTGATAAATACCAAGCAACTGGACCGCCGGCCCTCATGTTCATACCGCTGCACGATGCCAACACGCTGAAGCATATCAAGCTGCAATGGGTGACGATGGGGCTGATCGCGGTCAACATCGTCGTCTGGCTGTTTACCGGCGTCATCGCCACTGAATCGGTCGCCCAGGCGGCCTTTGTCGGCCTCGGCTACATCCCGGCCGTCGCCTTCCACTATGCCCACCTCGAGCCCGCACTCGCAATCACGCCCGAACCGCTGACCTATGTCAGCTATTCCTTCGTCCATTCCGGCTTCTGGCACCTCGCCTCCAACATGCTGTTCCTCTGGGTCTTCGGCGACAATGTCGAAGATGCGATGGGCCATCTGCGCTTCCTCGTCTTCTATCTCCTTTGCGCCATATCGGGCGCACTGTTTCATGGCCTCGTCGGCATGACCTCGCAGGCGCCGCTGATCGGCGCCTCGGGCGCGATCGCGGGCGTCGTCGCCGCCTATCTGATGCTGCACCCACGCGTGAAAATCTGGGTGCTGGTGTTCATGCGGGTGCCGCTGCCGCTTCCCGCCTTCGTGCCGCTCATTCTCTGGACCGGCCAGCAATTCGTGATGCTGGCGCTGGAGCCTGATGGCAACGTCTCCTGGGGCGCCCATGTCGGCGGCATCGTCGCGGGCGCCGTGCTTGTCGTCATCATGCGCCGCCGAGGTGTGCCGCTGTTCGATCGCGAAGTGGTGGCGCCGCGTGCTGTTCGCGACCGCGCCACGCCCAATCCTGCCATGGTCACCATCCCGGGCCAGCCGCCCCGCCCGCGCCTGCCCTGGGACAGGTGAGGCGGCAAATATTGACGTGAACGTAAAGGTAATATAATCCCCCATGGAATTTGCCTGTCTGCGTCATGGAAGCGTTGTCTTTGGAGGAAAAACGCGTATCCATGTCGCCATTCGACAATCGGAGCAGCGCGGAAACGCGCATTTTCTTGACGAAAGAGTTGAAGGAAGGACCACATGAAGATTCTCGTCCCAGTAAAGCGGGTGGTTGATTACAACGTGAAGATCCGCGTGAAGCCGGATGGCACGGGCGTCGAGCTGGCCAACATCAAGATGTCGATGAACCCCTTCGACGAGATCTCGGTGGAAGAGGCGCTGCGCCTAAAAGAAGCCGGCAAGGCCGAGGAAGTGATCGTAGTCTCGATCGGTCCGGCCAAGGCCGAAGAGACGCTGCGCACGGCGCTCGCCATGGGTGCTGACCGCGCCATCCTGGTCGAGACCGACGACGCCGTCGAGCCTCTCGCCGTCGCCAAGATTCTGAAGGGCGTCGCCGACGCCGAGCAGCCGGGCCTCATCATCGTCGGCAAGCAGGCGATCGATGACGACTCGAACCAGACCGGCCAGATGCTGGCGGCCCTGCTTGGCACCGCGCAGGCCACCTTCGCCTCGAAGATCGAGATCGGCGATGGCAAGGCGACCGTGACCCGCGAAGTCGACGGCGGCCTGCAGACCATCGACGTCAAGCTTCCGGCCGTGGTCACCACCGACCTGCGCCTCAACGAGCCGCGCTACGCTTCGCTGCCCAACATCATGAAGGCCAAGAAGAAGCCGCTCGACAAGAAGAGCCCTGCTGATTTCGGTGTCTCCACCGCGCCGAAGCTCAAGGTCCTGAAGACCGAGGAGCCATCCGGCCGCAAGGCAGGCGTCAAGGTCGCATCGGTCGGCGAGCTCGTCGAAAAGCTCAAGTCTGCTGGCGTCCTCTAAGGGTCGAGAAAGGAACAAATCATCATGGCAATTCTTCTTCTGGCTGATCACGACAATGCCAGCCTTTCCGACCAGACCGCCAAGACGCTGACGGCCGCCTCCAAGATCGGCGGCGACGTTCACGTTCTCGTCGCCGGCAAGGGCGCCAAGGCAGCGGCAGACGCCGCCGCAAAGCTCTCCGGCGTCTCCAAGGTCCTGCTCGCCGAAAGCGACGACCTCGCCAACAATCTGGCCGAGCCGCTGGCCGACCTGATCGTCTCGCTTTCCGGCAACTACGACACCATCATCTCGGCCGCCACCTCGGTCGGAAAGAACGTCTTGCCGCGGGTCGCAGCCCTTCTCGACGTCGCCCAGGTCTCCGAGATCATCGAAGTCGTCTCGGCCGACACCTTCAAGCGCCCGATCTATGCCGGCAACGCCATCCAGACGGTGCAGTCGACCGACGCCAAGAAGGTCATCACCGTGCGTACGGCGTCCTTCGCCGCATCAGGTGAAGGCGGCTCCGCTCCGGTCGAAACCACCTCGACTGCGGCCAATTCCGGCCTCTCAACCTTCGTCAAGGATGCGTTGTCGACATCCGACCGTCCGGAACTGACCTCGGCGAAGATCATCATATCAGGCGGCCGCGCGCTCGGTTCGTCCGAGAAGTTCCAGGAAGTCATCCTGCCGGTTGCCGACAAGCTCGGCGCTGCGGTCGGTGCAAGCCGCGCGGCCGTCGATGCCGGCTACGCGCCGAACGACTGGCAGGTCGGTCAAACGGGCAAGGTGGTCGCACCCGATCTCTACATCGCCTGCGGCATATCCGGCGCCATCCAGCATCTGGCCGGCATGAAGGACTCGAAGGTCATCGTCGCGATCAACAAGGACGAGGAAGCACCGATCTTCCAGGTCGCCGATTTCGGCCTAGTCGCCGATCTGTTCGACGCCCTGCCCGAGCTGCAGAAGGCTCTCTAAGGCATTGGATGACCGGTTTCGCATGCGGCGCCGGGCTTCCATGATCGCCTGTCATCTTTCGCAGATGCGAGCGACTGGAAAATTATCTTTTTAGGGGCTACTACTGCTGCCGGGCGATCATTCGCCCGGCAGTTTTGTTGAATAGGTACGGCAATCGCGGGGGCGAAAGCCGAGCAGGGGTGTGGAGATGACTGCGGTGTTCAAGACAATCGGAATTATCGGCGCGGGCCAGATGGGTTGCGGCATCGCGCAGGTTTCGGCTAGCGCAGGCTACAAGGTCCACATCTACGATCTCACACAGGATCGCATCGAGCGGGGGCTGGCCACCATCAACGGCAACCTTGCCCGCCACGTCACAAGCGGCAAGATGACCGACGAGGAGCGCTCGAGCACGCTGTCGCTGATCGCAGGCTCCGCCGACATCAACGATCTCGCCTCCTCCGATCTCGTCATCGAGGCAGCGACCGAGGACGAGAGCGTCAAACGCAAGATTTACGCCCTGGTCTGTCCGGTCCTGAAGCCGGAAGCAATCATTGCGACGAACACCTCATCGCTTTCGATCACCCGGCTGGCCTCCGCCACCGACCGCCCAGAGCGCTTCATGGGTATCCACTTCATGAACCCGGTGCCTGTTATGAAGCTGGTGGAACTGGTGCGCGGGATCGCCACCGAAGAGACGACCTTCAAGAAGGCCCGCGAATTCGTGGCCTCACTCGAAAAGACCGTCACGGTCGCCGAGGACTTCCCGGCCTTCATCGTCAACCGCATCCTGCTGCCAATGATCAACGAGGCGATCTACACGCTTTACGAAGGCGTCGGCACCGTCGATGCCATCGACACCGCCATGAAACTCGGCGCCAACCACCCCATGGGCCCGCTGCAGCTCGCCGACTTCATCGGCCTAGACACCTGCCTGTCGATCATGCAGGTGCTGCATGACGGCCTGGCGGACTCGAAGTACCGCCCCTGCCCGCTCCTGGTGAAATACGTCGAAGCCGGCTGGCTTGGACGCAAGTCCGGCCGCGGGTTTTACGATTACCGCGGCGAAGTGCCGGTTCCGACGCGGTAGGTTTTGCTCCGAGCCCGGAGCCCCCTCATCCGCCTGCCGGCACCTTCTCCCCGTTGGGGAGAAGAGAATCGTGGCGGGGTGCTCGCCTCAAAATTCAGCGAAACTTATCACTTACGACGGTTGAGAAGGGCAGAGCGCCCGCGCCTAGCCCCTTCTCCCCAACGGGGAGAAGTGCCGGAGCGTAGCGAGGCGATGAGGGGGCCACAGGCGCAAACGTCGCGGCTACCCCAAAAACTAAATCCCAACAGCCCCCTTGATCAGCGCCTTGGCATCCGCGCTGTCCCAGGCAGCCGGCCCGTTCATCGCCGAGATCAGGCACCCCTTATCGTCTATCAGCAGCGTCACCGGCAGACCGAACGCCAGCCCCTGCTTCTTCAGTCCGTTGAACACGGCGATCGTGTCGTCGCGGTAGAGCTTCAGCGCATCGACGCCGGTCTCCGATAAAAAAGTCTTCGGCTTCTCGTCGTCGCCGGTGTCGATATTGACGGGCACCACCTGGAACTTGTCGCTGCCGAGTTCCTTCTCCAGCGCGTTCAAGGCCGGCATTTCCTCGCGGCAGGGCACGCACCATGTCGCCCAGAGATTGAACAGCACCGTCTTGCCCGCGAAATGGTCGAGCGTCATCGGCTTGCCGTCACTGTCCTTGAAGGCGATCGATGTCATCCGTAGCGGCTGCTCGGGCGCGACCATGGCGGCCACCTCGCCCTTCAGGAACGGCTTGATGCGGGTCGCTATGTCCTTTGTGGCCTTGCATTCGCCCGCCGCCATGTCGGCGCCGCCATTGCCAGACCCCGTCTCCTTAATGTAAACCGCTGCCGCACCGGCAATGATGCCTGCGACGACCGCGATCCCGATCAGTTTCAGGGATGGCAGGCGCAAGGGCGTTCTTGTTGTCATTTCATTCTCCCGGACACGCGTTCTTCAAGGCAGGCATCTTTCATGGCCGACAGCACGGACACCAAATCCTCCAACCAGATGTGGGGCGGACGTTTCGCTTCCGGCCCAGATGCGATCATGGAGGAGATAAATGCCTCGATCGGTTTCGACAAGAAGCTGTTTGCGCAGGATATTCGCGGATCGATCGCCCACGCCACCATGCTCGCCCACCAGGGCATCATTTCGGCCGATGATAAGGACAAGATCGTCGAAGGGCTAAACACGATCCTGTCAGAAATCCAGTCCGGCAATTTCGAATTCTCCCGCAAGCTCGAAGACATTCACATGAACGTCGAGGCGCGCCTTGCGACCCTGATTGGCCCGGCCGCCGGCCGGCTGCACACCGCCCGCTCGCGCAACGACCAGGTGGCGCTCGATTTCCGCCTCTGGGTGAAGGAGGAGCTGCAGAAGACCGAGACCCTGCTGACCGGCCTGATCGCCGCCTTCCTCGACCGCGCCGAAGAGCATGCCGATACCGTCATGCCCGGCTTCACGCATTTGCAGACCGCCCAGCCCGTCACCTTCGGCCATCACTGCATGGCCTATGTCGAAATGTTCGGCCGCGACCGCTCGCGCGTGCGCCACGCCATCGAGCATCTGGACGAGAGCCCGATCGGTTCGGCGGCCCTTGCCGGCACCGGCTACCCAATCGACCGCCACATGACGGCGAAGGCGCTCGGCTTCCGCGAGCCGACCCGCAACTCGATCGACACTGTCTCCGACCGCGACTTCGCCATCGAATTCCTGGCGCTGGCTGCCATCTGCGCCATGCACCTGTCGCGTCTGGCCGAAGAGATCGTTATCTGGTCGACGCCGCAATTCGGCTTCGTGCGCCTGTCGGACGCCTTCTCCACCGGCTCCTCGATCATGCCGCAGAAGAAGAACCCCGATGCCGCCGAACTGGTGCGTGCCAAGACAGGCCGCATCAACGGCTCGCTGATCGCGCTTCTGACCATCATGAAGGGCCTTCCGCTCGCCTATTCCAAGGACATGCAGGAAGACAAGGAACAGGTCTTCGACGCCGCCGAAAGCCTGGAACTCGCCATCGCCGCAATGACGGGCATGGTCCGCGACCTCAGCATCAACACCGAGCGCATGAAGGCCGCCGCCGGCACCGGTTATTCGACCGCGACCGATCTCGCCGACTGGCTGGTGCGCGAAGCGGGCCTGCCCTTCCGCGACGCCCACCATGTGACCGGCCGCGCCGTGGCGCTGGCAGAGAGCCGCAACTGCGATCTCGCCGAACTGCCGCTCGCCGATCTTCAGGAGATCAATGCGGCGATCACAGACAAGGTCTACGACGTGCTGACCGTCGAGGCCTCGGTCGCCAGCCGCAAGAGCTTCGGCGGCACGGCGCCGTCGGAAGTCAGGAAGCAGATCGCCTACTGGCGCACCCGCAACTGATCGCGAAAAGGGCGGAGCGCAACCCGCTTCGCCCCTTCGATTTCGCAAAGCGCGAGACCTCAACAATCAGGGTGCACAAGGCGAATAAACTTCGCTATGAAGGTGTCCATCCGTGCCGCTTCCCAAGAGGAATTCCATGCAGACCAGCTTCCCGCAGATCATCCGCCTGACGGTCGTTTTCGCCGTGATCGGCCTTGCCGTCGCCGGATGCGGGCGCAAGGGAGACCTCGATCCGCCAAGCGTGCAGGCAACGAAGGAGGGCGACTCGTCGAAACCGACGCAGCAGCCCGGCGTCAAGGACCGGCACTTCTTCCTCGATCCTCTTCTGTAACAGGCGACTAAAGTGAACCATTTCGAGTATCGCGACGGCATCCTCTACGCCGAGAACGTTCCCGTTCCCGAGATCGCCAAGGCCGTCGGCACGCCTTTCTACGTCTATTCCACGGCAACGCTCGAGCGCCACTACAAGGTCTTCTCGCAGGCTTTCAGCGATGTGGACTCGATGGTCTGCTACGCCATGAAGGCCAATTCGAACCAGGCCGTCCTGAAGACGCTCGGCAATCTCGGCGCCGGCATCGACGTCGTCTCCGAAGGCGAACTGCGCCGCGCGCTGGCAGCCGGCATCCCGGCCAACCGCATCATGTTCTCCGGCGTCGGCAAGACCGCGCATGAGATGGACTACGCGCTCGAAGCCGGCATCTACTGCTTCAACGTCGAATCCGAGCCGGAGCTCGAGATCCTCAACCAGCGCGCCGTCAAGGCCGGCAAGAAGGCGCCCGTCTCCTTCCGCATCAATCCCGATGTCGATGCCAAGACGCACGCCAAGATCTCGACCGGCAAGAAGGAAAACAAGTTCGGCATCTCCTGGGAACGCGCCCGCGCCGTCTACGCCCGCGCCGCCAGCTTGCCCGGCATCGAGGCCACTGGCATCGACATGCACATCGGCAGCCAGATCACCGAGCTGCAGCCCTTCGACGACGCCTTCAAGCTGCTGCGCGAACTGGTCAGCACACTGCGCGCCGACGGCCACGAGATCCACCACGTCGATATCGGCGGCGGTCTCGGCATTCCCTACAAGGACGACAACAACCCGCCGCCGCTGCCCGACGCCTATGCCGCGATCGTCAAGAACCAGCTGCGCGAACTCGGCTGCAAGATCGTCATGGAGCCCGGCCGACTGATCGTCGGCAATGCCGGCATCCTCGTGACCGAGGTGCTTTACGTGAAGGATGGCGGCGAAAAGACGTTTGTCATCGTCGACGGCGCCATGAACGACCTGATCCGCCCGACACTCTACGAGGCCTATCACGAAATCCGCCCCGTGGTGATCTCGGCTGCCAACGCGCCGCGCATCAAGGCCGATGTCGTGGGTCCCGTGTGCGAGACCGGCGACTATCTGGCGCTCGACCGCGAGATGGCGATGCCGAAGTCGGGCGATCTCTTCGCCGTCAGCTCCGCCGGAGCCTACGGCGCCGTGCAGGCCGGCACCTACAACAGCCGCCTTCTCGTCCCCGAGGTTCTGGTCAAGGGCAGCGATTTCCACGTCATCCGCCCGCGCCGCACCTACGAGGAGCTGATCGCGCTCGACAGCGTCCCTGCCTGGCTGGACTGAGGATAACAATCACTTTTTGGCGACCGAGGGCGAAAAACCGGCATTAACCGGTGCTTGCCCTCGCCTTCGCCACAAAGACTGTTATCCTTGGCCAAGAGCGAATTGCCCAGCAATCGCCGGAAGCCCCCTCTGCCCCTAACGCCAGATCGCGGAGACCGGATTGAAGAACAGCACCGACAGCCAGAGGAAAGGTGCCTTTGCCCTGAAGCCGTCTCTCGCACGGCTGGTCGCGGCAAAGCGCCTGACGGCGCAATGCGTGCTGCTGTTGGAACAGCTGCTGCCGCTGACGCTTCCGATCCTGTCGCTTGTCGCGTTTTATCTCGCCGCCTCCTGGTTCGGCGTCTTCCGCATCGTTCCCGATTGGCTGCGCATCGTGCTGTTGCTCGGCTTCGGCCTCGGGCTGTTGGCGACCCTCTATCCCCTCCGCAAGCTGCACTGGCCGGGCGCTGCCGCCGCCGACCGTCTGCTGGAAGAGCGCAACGGCCTGCCACACCAGCCGGTCGCCGTGCAGGAAGACGAGCCGGCCTTCGACACCCCCTTCGCCCGCGCGCTGTGGCGCGAGCACCAGACCCGCATGGCCGAGAAGATCGCCACGCTGGACGCCGGCTTCCCGCAGCCTGATATCGCCGCCCACGACCGCTGGGCGCTACGTGCCGCTCCGGCGCTGTTGATCGTCATCGCCTTCGGCTATTCGCTGTCGACCAATGGCGGCTCGATCAGCGATGCGCTGCAGCCGCGCCCGCAGGCGCAGGCAACCGACCCGGCCGTGCGCATCGACGCCTGGGTCACCCCGCCGGCCTACACCGGTCGCGCTCCCGTCTATCTGACGGCGACCGGCAGCGAGCAGGCCGCGATCAAGATTCCGCAATCATCGAACCTCACCGTGCGTGTCTCTGGCGGCAAGGCCGATGAGAAGGTGGTTTTTGCCCGCGAGGACGGCAAGAAGATCGAGATAGCCGCGGCGGAAAACCCCGCTACCGCGCCGAACGACACCGCTTCAGGAACGCCCGCGACACCTGCGCCGGCAACCGCCGATGGCCAGCAGCCCGCAACGCTAACGCCCCAGCAACAGAACGCCTCCACGCACCTCATGAAGCTCGAGGAGAACGGCACGCTGGAGGTCAACGGCCGCAAATGGGCCTTCGACGTCATTCCCGACAAGGCGCCCGAGATCGCCTTCAACGGTCTTCCGAAGCCGACCATCAACGGCGCGCTGGAGATCGGCTACACGATCAAGGACGATTACGGCGTGCAGGAAGCAACGGCCGAAATCGTACCTGTCGAAGCCGACAGCAGCGCCACGCCCCTCTATCCGCTGCCCGAATACAAGCTCGACATTCCGCGCCGCAACGCCCGCGACGCCAAGGGCCTCACCAGCAAGAACCTGACCGAGCATCCGCTCGCAGGCAAGCGCGTGCGCATCACGCTGATCGCCAAGGACGCCGCCGGCCAGACCGGCCGCAGCCCGCCGCACGAGATGACGCTGCCCGCGCGGCCCTTCAACGAGCCGCTCGCCGCTGCCGTCGCCGAGCAGCGCCAGACCTTCGCGCTCGATACCCGCAAGATGCCCGACGCGATCGCCCTCAACGAGGCGCTGACGCTGCGCCCGGAAGAGACGATCCCCAACCTCACCAATTACCTGCTGATCGAATCCGCCCGCCAGCGCATGAAGCTCGCCAAAGGCGACGAGGCGCTGAAGGACACCGCCGACTATCTCTGGGAGATCGCCATCGGCATGGAGGACGGCGACCTCTCGCAGGCCGAGCGTAACCTGCGCAACGCCCAGCAGAACCTCGCCGACGCCCTGCAGCGCAATGCGCCCGACGCCGAGGTTAAGAAGCTCATGGACGAGCTGCGCAAGGCGATGCAGGACTACATGAAGGAACTGGCGCAGCGCATGCAGAACGCGCCGATGCAGCCCAACCAGAACGCCCAGAACGTCATCCGCCAGCAGGATTTGGAGCGGATGATGGACCAGATCGAAAACCTCGCCCGCTCCGGCAACCGCGACGCCGCCCAGCAGATGCTGTCGGAACTGCAGCGGATGATGAACAACATGCAGGCCGGCCGGCCGCAGCGCGGCCAGCAGCAGGGCCAGGACAACAGCCAGATGCGCCAGCAGATGGACAAGCTCGGCCAGATCCTGCGCGACCAGCAGAAGCTGATGGAAGAGACCTTCAAGCTCGACCAGCAGCTGAAGGATCGCATGCAGCGCGGCGACCCCAACAACATGAGCCCCGACCTCGGGATGAACGACCCGCTTCTGAACGACATGCCGATGGACAATGACGGCATGCAGCAGGATCAGCAGCAGGGCCAGCAGGGTGACCAGAACCAGCAGGGCCAGCAACAAGGACAACAAGGCCAGCAGGGCCAGAACCCGTCCGACGAGATGACGGCAGAGCAGCTGCGCGAGGCGCTGAAGCAGCTGCGCGAGCGTCAGGACCAGCTCGGCAAGCAGCTTGGCGAAATGCAGAAGAGCCTCGGCGAGATGGGCATGAAGCCCGGCCAGGGCTTCGGCCAGGCGCAGCGTGAGATGGAAGGCGCCGGCCGCGAGCTCGGCCAGGGCCGCGGCGAGCCGGCGATCCAGGGCCAGGGCCGCGCGCTCGAGGCATTGCGCCAGGGTGCCCGCGACATGATGAACCAGATGATGCAGGCGCAGCAGGGTCAGCAAGGCCAGGGTCAGGGACCGCAAGGGCAGGTCGGCCAGGGCAACCAGAACGGCCGCGATCCGCTTGGCCGGCCGCGCCGCGCCGACGGTCCCGATTTCGGCGACCAGGTGAAGGTGCCCGACGAGATCGACGTGCAGCGCGCCCGCGAAATCCTTGATGCCATAAGAGAAAAACTCGGCAACAACCCTTCACAGGAGATGGAACGGCGCTATCTTGAACGCCTGCTCGATATTCAATAAGACGCAGGAAATATTCTTGATTCCAAACATGCCCCGAACAGCGGATTTTCACCCGTATGGGGCTATTCCAGAACCGCGGAAGCTTCGTAATGTCGCGGCGGCAGGCGACGAACGATAGCGATTCGATGGCAATTCTCTTCAAGACGGTAATCGACGAAAACACGGCATTCCAGATGATCGGCAATGCCCTGTCCGAGCATGGCAACGATTACGACGGCTATCTGAACGTCGTCGCCGACGAAGGTGAGCAGACGCTCACCTGGGGCCCGAACATGCATGCCGAGCAGTTCCAGGCCGAAGTCACGGAAATCTTTCGCGCCACCTGGGACATCTGCCCCTTCTGGGTTGTCTACGAGCGTCGCGACGACCGCAAGGATCCCGACGCCAACGACATCAGAAACGCCGCCTTCAGGGTCACCCGCGCCTATGACGGCGTGCTCGTGGTCACCCTCAGCCTGCTCGACAAGCGCGACCATGCCGAAGATATCGAACTGATCTTCGTCTGTTTCAAGGAAGACCCGCAGCGCCGGAATTTTCGCGTGCGCTTCGAGGGCAAGTTCATTCAGCCGCAAAACTGAAAAAGCCGGCGAGAACCGCCGGCTGTGGATACGATCGACCTGCCTCGGGCGATGCCCTCAGGCAGCCAGCGCCCTGGCAACCGCCTTGCGGATATCGGGAAGCGCAAACGGCTTCGACACGACATCGACGATCTTTTCGGCGAGGTCATCGGCGCGTTCGCGCTGTTCGGCATAGCCGGTCATCAACAGGATCTTCAGCGCCGGAAAGGCCGACTTCGCCTGGTGCGCGAGTTCGATGCCGTCCATCACGGGCATGCGGATATCCGACAGCAGCAGGTCGTAACCGCCGATGTTGAGCTTCTCCAGCCCTTCCGCACCGTCAGCCGCTTCTTCGGTCTCATGACCGTCGAGGCGCAAAGCGCGGGCTACGAAAGAACGCAGGGAATCTTCGTCTTCCGTAATCAGAATTCTTGCCATGGTGTGCATTGCTCCGTTTCATGCCCTACCCGCAAATCACACGACTTTCCTTTGCGAGTGGTAAACGGTCGAGGGCAATGATCCGGGCGATGGACGGGATGGTTAACAACCCGTCTTGACATGGCGCAAGTGAGAGGTGACTACGCGTCGCCCGTCACCACGCCGACGAAGGGAAGCTCGCGGAAGGCATAGGCCACGTCCATGCCGTAGCCGACGACGAAATAGTCGGGGCATTCGAAGCCGACATAGTCCGCCTCGAGTTCTTCTTTGCGCTTGACGCTCTTGTCGAGCAGCACGGCGATGGTGACATTGCGGGCGCCGCGCTCATAGAGCAGTTCCTTGGCGAACTTCAGCGTGCGGCCGGATTCGAGGATATCGTCGATCAGGAGAACGTCGCGATCCTTCACCTCGCTGTCGATATCCTTGACGATCCTGACGCCCTGCGAAACCGTGCCGGTGCCGTAGCTCGACAGCGTGATGAACTCGACCTCTGGTGCAAGCCCGGTGTCGTGCAGCGCGCGGATAAGGTCGGCCGCGAAAATGAACGAGCCCTTGAGAATGGCGATGACAAGCAGGTCCTTGGTCGGACCGGCGGCGATCTCCTTTGCGATCGCATGATTGCGCTCGGCAATCATCTCGGCCGTGAAAAGAGGATCGATATTCTTACCGCGCACCACGGGCATGAAGGCTTGCTCCCTGAAAACAAGCACAAGCCGTTACCACAAACCGCGCGGCGAAACAGCCCTTAAGGCATGAAGGAGAGCCGAACCTCCGGCGTTTTTCCACCGGGATACTGTATTCTGGAGGAAAAGCCACGGCTCTGCCCGCCATAGATCACATCGGCGGGCGCATTGATCACCACGCTGGCGACCAGCTTTTCGTCGGCATAGAGGTTGGCGCGGATCGGACGCACCATCTGCGTCGTGCCGGTGGCATTGTCGATGATGCCATTGATCAGAAGGACGCGCATGCCATTGGCATCGCGCGGCGTCGCCGTCACATGGGTAAAGTGCAGCGGATCGGTATCGACAGCCGCGTTGGATTCAGACAGGCCGGAGAACCCGCCGGACAGACCGAAGACGAGGACGCAGAGCGCCACGACAAGCACGGAGAAATGCTTGGCCGACGCCTGCTGCAGCCACGCTTCCGCCGCGTGAAAGAGCGATGGCGCTTGAACCGGCGCTGCTCTCTCCGTACGCGGCGATGGACGGGCGGCGCCGCTGCGGCTGTTGTCGTTGAAGCTACGGGCCTTGAAACTGCGATCATTGAACTCAGGCGCGCGGTGTTTGCCGATGACGACGAACTCGGCGTCCGCGATATCGGCGGGACGGCTTTGCCGGTGCTCGCGCTTCACGGCATCCGGCGGCAGGAAATCGTAGGCCCGCCCGGGTGTCTGGCGCTTGAACGAGGAGGATGTCATGACGACCGCCTTTCCGGTATCCACTGCTTCCATGGCCGGCCTGTGAGGCGGGCATTGAAACGAATCCTCTCTAGTCGTAAATTTTATTGGTTAATGCTTCGCAAAGACCGCCATCAAACAGGCGTCTTTCCGGCGAAATTTACCTGGTGTTAACGGATCTGGTTAACAAGTCATGCGGTGAAACAACAAGAAACTGAGCGGCCCGTTGATCCACTTCGAGAATGTCGGTTTGCGCTACGGAATGGGACCGGAAATTCTCCGGGACCTGACCTTCGACATCCCGAAGAAATCCTTCCAGTTCCTCACCGGTCCCTCGGGCGCCGGCAAGACGACACTGCTCAGGCTTCTCTTCCTGTCGCTGCAGCCGACCCGCGGCCTCATCAGCATGTTTGGCCGCGACATCTCCGATATCCCCCGCGCCGAGCTTCCGCTTCTGCGCCGCCGCGTCGGCATCATCTTCCAGGAATTCCGCCTGCTCGACCATCTCACCACCTATGAGAACGTGGCGCTGCCGCTGCGCGTGCGCGGCAAGGACGAGGCTTCCTACAAGACCGACGTGCTGGAACTGCTGAAATGGGTCGGCCTCGGCGAGCGCATCAACGTGCTGCCGCCGGTGCTGTCAGGCGGCGAGAAGCAGCGCGCCGCGATTGCCCGCGCCCTCATCGACCGCCCCGAGATCCTGCTTGCCGACGAGCCGACCGCCAACGTCGACCCGCCGATGGCGCGCCGCCTGCTGAACCTCTTCCTCGAACTCAATCGCCTCGGAACCGCCGTGGTCATCGCCACCCACGACCTGACGCTGATGGACCAGGTGGATGCCCGCCGGATGATCCTCTCGGAAGGGCACCTCGACATCCATGACTGAGCCAACCGCCCGCCCCGCAACGCCTGCAGCCTCCAAGGGTCAGAAACGCCCGGAGATGAAGGTGCGCCCGACCGCGCCGATCCTGCCGTCCGCCAATATCCAGGGCAACGCGCTGATGGTCGTGATCGCGATCATGGCCTTTCTCGCCTGCCTGACGCTCGGCGGCGTCTCGATGGTGCGCTCGACGGCCGCAAGCTGGGAAAGCCAGATCTCCCGCGAGATCACCATCCAGATCAAGCCCGACGACGGGCTCGACATGGACAAGGCGCTGAATGATGCCCGCCGCATCGCGCTCACCTTCGTCGGCACCAAAGATGGCCAGATCGTCGATGAGGCCGCCACCGCCCGCCTGCTCGAACCCTGGCTCGGCACCGGCCTCGATATCAAGGAACTCCCCGTCCCCCGTCTCGTCATCATCACCATCGACGAGAGCAATCCGCCCGATTTCGATGCGATGCGCGCCATGCTGAAGGAGAGCATTCCGCAATCCTCGCTCGACGATCACCGCACCTGGGTCGACCGCCTCGTCTCGATGGCCCACACGACGGTCATGATCGGCACCGGCGTACTGCTGCTGGTCTTCTCCGCCATGGTGCTGACCGTGGTCTTCGCCACCCGTGGCGCCTTGTCCGGCAACAGGCACATCGTCGAGGTCCTGCATTTCGTCGGCGCCGAGAGTTCCTTCGTCGCCAACGAGTTCCAGAAGCACTTCCTGAAGATCAGCCTCAAGGGCTCGGCCGTCGGCAGCGCCCTTGCCGCCTTCTTCTTCATGAGCGCCGGCTTCCTGCAGAGCCGCACGCTCGCCACCCCGCAGACCGACCAGGCGACAGCGCTGTTCGGCACTTTTTCGGTCGGCGCGCTCGGCTATGCCGGCATCTTCGCGACGATGATCGTCATCGCCCTTCTGACCACCTTCACTGCCCGGCTAACGGTCATGCGCACCATCTACGAAATCGACACGCTGCGCTCGGATCCCACCCGCGCCGACGGTCTTCCGAATTAAGATTACGGGCTGCATTTTGCCATGAAAGCGTCTGTTCGCCGCCCTAATCTGCGTATATTTTTCGATTCATGAGCATGAGCCGCATGTCGCACGACCCGATTCGCCCGAAAACGGAGCTTTCCCGCTCCGAGAGCGAACCCGCGCGCCGTGGCCCTGTGCGCCGCATGCTGCGCTGGGGCGGCGTCGCCGTCGTCCTTGCTATCGCCTTGGTTTTCGGCGGCTTTCTGTTCTTCGCGGATTCGGTCACCACCCTGAAGCCGCCGCTCGATCCGCATGCGGACGCCATCGTCGTCCTGACAGGCGGCTACCAGCGCATCGACCAGGCCGTGGAGTTGTTGCAGAAGGGCGCCGGCAAACGCCTGCTGATCTCTGGCGTGCACCCGACTACCACCCGTAACCAGATCCGCAAGATGACGCAGGCAGCGCCCGATCTCTTCGACTGCTGCGTCGACATCGGCTACGACGCGCTCGACACGATCGGCAATGCCGAGGAAGCGACCAACTGGATTCACGCCAAGGGCTACAAGAGCGTGTTGATCGTCACCAACAACTACCACATGCCGCGCAGCCTCGCCGAACTCGCCTATGTCGATCCCGAGACCCAGTTCGTGCCCTATCCCGTCGTCAACACTGACCTCAAGAACAGCAACTGGTTCACCGATCCCAACGCCATGCGCGTCATGCTGGCCGAATATGGCAAGCTGCTGTTTGCCGGCGCCCGCAACCTGACCGGCCTCTTCCGCCACCCTGGCCTGCGCTCGGCCGAGGGCGACACCTAGAGTCCGTTCAGCGCTTTTTATAAGCATGAATATCGTGTAGGACGGCTGAGCCGCCGCTCTGGCGGATACTGGCCTCGGGAAACTTCATGATCGCCCTGCGTTCCGTTATCTTTAACACGATCTTCTACGCCAATCTCATTCTGCGGATGATCGTGTTTTCGCCCTATTACTTCCTGGCGCCGCGCAAATCGGCCTACAGGGTGCCGAAGAACTGGGCGCGCTCCAATCACTGGCTGATGGAAAAGATCGTCGGCACCACCTTCGAGATCGAGGGCCTGGAGAACCTGCCCGAGGGCGGCTACATTCTGGCGCCCAAGCACCAGTCCTTCTGGGATACCTATGCGCTGCTCCCCTGGCTGAAGGATCCGGTCTATATCCTGAAGCGCGAACTCATGTGGATCCCGCTTTTCGGCTGGTACGCGAGGAAGCAACGGATGATTCCGATCAATCGCGGCGCCCGCGGCAAGGTCATGGTCGAGGCGCTTCGCCGTACCAAGGAAGAGCTCGCCACCGGCCGCCAGCTGATCATCTATCCCGAGGGTACCCGCCGCCCGCCGGGCGCCGAGCCGGTCTACAAATACGGCATCGCCCGCATGTACCGCGACCTGCAGCTCCCCGTCGTCCCCGTCGCCATGCAGCCCGGCCTCTTCTGGCCGCGCCGCTCTACCATGCGCTATCCCGGACACTATAAGGTCCGCATCCTGAAGCCGATCGAACCGGGCATGGACCCCGACGCTTTCTTCGCGCATCTGATCGAGGTGACGGAACGCGCCAGCGACGAGATACTGGTCGACGCCGCCGAACGTAACCCAGACCTGCCGCTGCCGCCCACGGCACTCCAGCGTCTGGAAGAACTGCGCAAGCAGAACGCCGCAACGGCTTAAACGCCGGCTAGGGTGCGCAGTGGCTTGGCCCTCCAGGCACACAGCGCCTTGGCCTAAAAACCGCGCATAGCCAACTAGGCCGCCCGCAGCCGCTCCACCTCGTCGACCACGCTTTCCAGCCAGTGGTCGCGAATGCCCATCTCTTTCAGATGCGCCAGCGTGTTGAAGACATAGGCGTCGTTCGGCCCAGATTTTCCCTGCGCCTGATGCACGATGCGCGCCGCAGCCATCGTATCCAGCGAGCCGGCATATTGCGTGTGGTCGCGGTCGACGACATAGGCGACGCCCTGGACCCCGCGTCCGCCTGCAAGCTGCAGCGGAACCTGACGCTCCAGATAAACGTTGGTCACCAGCTCGCGTTCTCTGAGATAGGTGATGACCTCGTCCCAATCCTCGCCCGCG
The DNA here is from genome assembly GCA_900469085.1 of Hyphomicrobiales bacterium. GTDB lineage: Bacteria > Pseudomonadota > Alphaproteobacteria > Rhizobiales > Rhizobiaceae > Rhizobium. The sequence goes on from UBVW01000047.1 coordinate 48,264, forward strand.
ACGCGAAACGCCATGCCGCGGCACGATCCTCCGCGATCGAGCCCCAGCACCAGCCCCGGATTTTGCTCGGTGCCCCGATGCACCCACGAGCGAACGCAGAGAGATCGCCGATAGCCATGAATAAGCGCTTGTGACCGTTCAACAAACGCGAAGCCCGGATTCCACATCAGCGATCCGTAGCCAAACACCCAAAATTCGTCCATATCCCAAGCCAGACCGAGATTCCCTTTTGCGGATAACCATTGGAGAACATCATGGCAGCGTCAAGCCAATCCCGTAGCGGCAAGAAATTCTGGTTGCTCGGAGCAGGCATCGTTCTCGTGGTCGCACTCTATACAGGCGGCTGGTTCTACGCCGCCTCGACGCTGAAGAGCACGGTTCTGACGGCCATCGGCCCCGGCAACAAGGCCGGCGTATCAGGCGAATGCACCGATATCGACTTCCGAGGCTTCCCCTTCCGCATCGGCCTCTACTGCGCGAAGGTCGATGTCGACGACAACGTCAACGGCGTATCGGCAAGCTTCGGCGCCCTGCGCTCCGCGGCCCAAATCTACGCCCCCGGCCATATCGTCTGGGAACTTGATTCGCCGGCCGAGATCCGCACCGCGCATGGCCTCTCCGTCAACGCCGAGTGGACGAACCTGCAGTCGAGCCTCGTCACCAAGCTCAAGGGCATCGACCACTCCTCGACCATAATCGACGGCCTGAAGGCGACCGCCGTCTCGTCCGCTACCGGCCAGACGATCAACTTCGACGCCGCCCACACCGAGCTGCACCTGCGCCAGAACGGCGCCGATCTCGACGGCGCGATATCCCTCGCCGATGCGCAGGCCGTCATCAAGGATTGGCCACAGGTCTTCCCGAAACTCTCGACCAGCGCCGACGTTACTCTTGCAGGCAAGGCCGGCATGATCGACGGCAGCGACAAGAAGGGCCTCTACGGCGCCAGCGGCGAGCTTCGCAAGCTGGTGGCCGATATTGGCGACGGCAAGGTGATGACGCTGTCAGGCCCCTTCTCCTTCGACGAGGAGGGCTATCTGACCGCCCAGTTCAAGCTGCAGATCGAGGACGTCAACGCTTGGCGCGACAGCATCAAGCAGGGCTTCCCCGATATCGCCAAGACCGTCGATACCGCAGCCAAGCTCCTGAAGGCGATGGCCGGCGGCGGCGGCACGGTCTCCGTCGACCTCGTCGTCCAGCGCGGCAACGCCACCGTCAGCGGCTTCATCCCGCTGGGCCAGATCCCGCCGATTTGAGGAAAGCTACTTCTTGTCCAGCGTATGCGGCCGTCCGAAGTCGGGCGCGTCGACATCCTGGCCGGCCTCGATGATCGAGCGGCGGATGGCGCGAGTGCGGGTGAAGAGGTCAAAGATCTTGTCGCCCTCGCCCCAGCGGATCGCCCGCTGCAGATAGGCGAGGTCTTCCGAAAACCGCGCCAGCATCTCCAGGATCGCATCCTTGTTGTGCAGGCACACATCCCGCCACATGGTGGGATCCGAGGCCGCCAGACGCGTGAAATCGCGGAAACCGGAGGCGGAATACTTGATCACTTCCGATTCCGTCACCGTGCCGAGATCGTCGGCCGTGCCGACGATGTTAAACGCGATCAGGTGCGGCAGGTGCGAAACGATCGCGAGCACCTTGTCGTGGTGTTCGGGATCCATCACGTCGATCTTCGAGCCCAGCGTCTCCCAGAAGCGGCTGAGCGCCTTGAGCGCGGTCCCGTCCGTCCCCTCGAGCGGTGTGAAGATGCACCAGCGGCCGGCAAACAGGCCAGGGAAGCCGGCGTCAGGACCCGACTTCTCCGTGCCTGCCAGCGGATGGCCGGGAATGAAGTGGACGTTGCCAGGCATATGCGGCTGCATCTGCGCAATGACGGACGCCTTGGTCGAGCCGACGTCGGTGACGATGGCGCCCGGCTTCAGGCTACCGGCGATCTCCTTGGCAACCGCCTCCGAAGCACCGACAGGCACCGAGACGATGACGAGGTCCGCATCCCTGACCGCTTCGGCCGAAGACGTCGTATAGCGATCGCCCAGCTGCAACTCTTCCGCCCGCTTCAGCGTCTCGGCGCTGCGGGTGGCGATGACAACTTCTTTCGCCAGCCCCAGCCGCTTGATGTCGTGCGCCAGCGAAGAGCCGATCAGGCCGATGCCGATAAGCGCGATGCGATCGAACTGGACCGTCATTTGTTCTGCCCTGGGTTCTGGCGCGTCATGAACTCGCCGAGCGCCTCGATGACGCCGCGGTTGGCCTCTTCGGGGCCAACGCTCATGCGCAGCGAATTCTTGAAGCCGTATCCCTTCACGGCGCGCAGGATATAGCCGCGGCTGGTGAGGAACTCGTCGGCCTCGTCGGCACGCTTGCCGTCCACATCGGGGAAATGGATGAGCACGAAATTGGTGACCGACGGCGTGACCTTCAGCCCGATCGCCTCGAAGGCGCCGGTCAGCTTGTCGATCCACATCTGGTTGAAGGCGACGGCTTCCTGCATGAAGGACTGATCGCGGATGGCAGCAGCACCGGCCGAGATCGCGGCCATGTTCATGTTGAACGGGCCACGCACACGGTTCAGCGCATCGACGATATCGGCGGGCGCATACATCCAGCCGACGCGCAGTGCCGCCAGGCCGTAGACCTTCGAGAAGGTGCGGGTCATCACCACGTTCGGGTTCGACGACACGATCTCGATACCGGATTCGTAGTCGTTGCGGCGCACATATTCGGCATAGGCCGCGTCGAGAACAAGAACGACATTCTTCGGCAGGGCGGCGTGCAGGCGGCGGATCTCGCTGACGGGAACATAGGTCCCCGTCGGATTGCCGGGGTTGGCGATGAACACCATCTTGGTCTTCTCGGTCACCGCAGCGATGATCGCGTCGACATCGACGGTCGCTTCCTTCTCCTTGACCGTGACGACGGTGGCGCCGGCGCCCATGATCTGGATCTTGTAGACCAGAAAGCCGTGCTCGGTGATGATGGCTTCGTCGCCGGGCGCCAGATAGACGTGGCAGAGCAGGCCGAGCAGCTCGTCCGAGCCGTTGCCGCAGAGAATATTAGCCGGGTTAAGCCCATGCACCGAAGCGATCGCCTCGCGCAGCTCGACGGCCTGTCCATCCGGATAACGCTCGAGATTGTCGGCCGCGGCGCGATAGGCGGCAATTGCCTTCGGGCTGGCGCCGAGCGGCGTTTCGTTGGAGGAGAGCTTGTAGACGCGCGCCACGCCTGGCGCATGTTCCTTGCCGGGCACATAGGCCGCGATGTCAAGAATACCGGCACGGGGAACAGGCTTGCTCGTCTCTACGCTCATGGGATCAACCTTGGAAAAGGCCGGGATATCCGGCTGGAAATTGCCTTGAGGCAATAGAACGGAAACGGTGCGTTGTCGAGTGGTGGAGGGAGATCCGCACCTACCCTCCGCTCGGGGAAATTGAGGCGAGCGCCCACCACGAGTCTCTTCCCCCCAGCGGGGGGAAGGTGCCGGCAGGCGGATGAGGGGGCCAAGCGGCACAACCTTCACTTCCCTAGTAATGGCAGAACAGAAAACGAAGCACCTGGAGCCCCCTCATCCGGCCCTTCGGGCCACCTTCTCCCCCAGGGGAGAAGGGAATGCCGCATGGGGTGCCTACCGCGTCCGTGTCGTCGGCACCCCATGCGGCGACAGCACCGGTACGAAGACGCGACGCGACGCACGCACCGCCACAGGCAGGCCCTGGTAGAGCCGCTTCTGCGCCTCGACGATGATGACGCCTGAAAACGCCGGCCATAGCGCCCGTCCGAGATGTTCGAACGCGCCACGCAGTCGCATCATGGTGCGCAGCTTCGACGGCGGAAACAGAAGCGCTTCGGCCGAGGCGCCGGGCGTAAAATTCGTCTCGCGCAACAGATGCGTGAGCTGGCCCCGCGAATAGGGGCGGCCCGAGCCGAAAGGCGTGTGTTCCAGGCGGGCCCAGACGCCACGCCGGTTCGGCACGACGATCACCAGCCGCCCGCCCGGCGCCAGCACCCGCCATAGTTCTTTCAGCGTCTCGCGCGGGTTTTCCGCGAACTCCAGCGAGTGCACCATCAGCACCCGATCGATCGACGAATCCGGCAGCGGCAATTCCTCGTCGAAGATCAGCGCCGTCGACGACAGCGATCCCATCGGCCAGTTCACGGCGCCCTGTCCCGCCGGCATGAAGGCGAAGGTGCGTTCCGTATCGGCCTGGAAGCGATCAAGGAACGGCACGGCATAGCCGATCCCCACCAGCCGCTCCTGCGGCAGCCGCACCCACAGCGACGAGAGCGCCATGGCGATCGACTGCTCGGCGATGCGGCCGAGGTCGGAATGATAGAACTGGCGTAGGTCGACGATATCTGCGTGCATTGCGACAAATGTTATCAGTGGGCGGTTGGACTTCAAGGCCGCAGCCTCTACATTCGGGGTCAGTCCGAGATAAAGAGGCACTTTAGATTATGAAACCTTTGGATTTAGACGTTTTTCTCTGCCGCACCGACAATTTCGGCGTGCTTGTTCATGATCCCGAGACCGGCCTCACCGCCTCCATCGACGCCCCCGATGCCGAAGCCGTCATCGCCGCCGCGAACCGTCGCGGCTGGACGATCAGCCACATCTTCACCACCCACCACCACACCGATCACGTCGAGGGAAATCTGGCGCTGAAGGAAAAATACGGCTGCGAGATCGTCGGCCCGATCAACGAGGCGGTGGCGATCCCCGGTCTCGACATGACGATGTCCGACGACGACACCTTCCTGTTCGGCGAACACCCAGTCCGCGTCATAGAGACCCCTGGCCACACCGCCGGCCACATCTGCTACCATTTTGCCGAGGACAAGCTGCTCTTTGCCGCCGACACGCTGTTCGCGCTTGGCTGTGGCCGGCTGTTCGAACGCCCTCCGGCCGACATGTGGCATTCGCTGCAGAAGCTCGCCGTGCTTCCCGATGAAACCGCGATCTACTTCGGCCATGAATATACGCTCTCGAACGCCCGCTTCGCGCTGACCATCGACCCCGGTAACGAACGGCTGAAGGCCCGCGCCGCCGAGATCGAGGCGTTGCGCGCCGAAGGCAAGTTCACCATTCCGACGACGCTCGCCCTGGAGAAGGAAACCAACCCCTTCCTGCGCGCCGGCGACCCCGCCATCCGCCGCAACCTGTTGATGGAGACCAAGACCAACGAAGAGGTCTTCGCCGAGATCCGCAAGCGCAAGGATAACTTCTGATGACATCGGCGCCGATTTCCGCCGACGACATCATCCGCGAACTCGACCTGCAGCCGCACCCCGAGGGCGGCTTCTACATCCAGACCTTCCGCGACGGTGCGGGCGATGAGCGCGGGCACTCGACTGCGATCTATTATCTGCTGAAATCCGGGCAACGCTCGCATTGGCACCGCGTCCACGACGCAGCCGAGGTCTGGCACTATTATGCCGGCGCGCCGCTGGCGCTGCATCGCACGGAGGATGGCGGCGGAAGCGAAACGCTGATGCTCGGGCCCGACATCCTTGGCGGTCAGCGTCCGCAGGCGATCATCCCGGCCAACTGGTGGCAATCGGCCGAAACGCTCGGCGACTACACGCTGGTCGGCTGCACAGTTTCACCCGGCTTCGAATTCTCAAGCTTCGAGATGGCGCCACCCGGCTGGGCGCCGAACGCCTAAAAGGCCACCGCGCCTTTATCCCTGCTGCTCGATCCCATCAGGGAGCATCACGAACAGCGTTTTGAGCAACGACACCGTGCCCGAATGGCCGACGCTGTAATAGATCATGCGGCCCTCGCGACGGGTATTGACCAACCCTTCGAGACGCAGGCGGGCCAGCTGTTGCGAGACCATCGCCTGCTGCATGCCGAGAATTTCCTCGATCTGGCCGACAGTCTTCTCCTCTTCCGCGAGAATGCACAGGATGAGCAACCGCGTATGGTGAGCCAGCGCTTTCAGAAGTTCACTTGCTGCCCGAGCTTTCGTCGAAAACCCCTGCAATTCGTGATCGGCCATACCCGATCGAGGTGTCGGCAAGTGCATGTTATGTCTCTGCTTGCATATATATCAAAAATGATAATTCCTCATAACATGTACGCAAGGCTGGACAGTTTGGATCTCCTAAAATGCCAAAAAAAGTCACGTAATCAGCAGATAAGCTGGCCGCCATTGATCTCCAGCACCTGGCCGGTCACGTAGCCCGACAGCGACGGTGCCGCCATGAACAGATAGGCCGGCGCGCAATCCTCGGCCGTGCCCAGCCGCTGCAGCGGGATGCTCTTGCGCGTCTGCTCGAGCTTTTCGGCTGAGGAATAGCGTTGGTGGAAATCGGTTTCGATCGTGCCCGGCGAAATGCAATTGACCCGAATGTTATCGGGCGCGAGCTCGCGTGCAAGCGCCTTCGAGTAAGTCGAGACGAACGCCTTGGAGGCCGAATAAATCGCCGAGCCCGGGCTGCCGCCCGTCAGTGCAGAGATCGAAACCGTGTTGACGATCGCCGCCTCGCCCGCTGCCCTCAGCGCCGGCAGCAGCGCCCGCGTGACCTCGACCACCGAGGTCTGGTTCAGCTGCACCACCTGGCCGTACTGCGCATCAGTGAGCGTGCCCGCAGGAAACCGGCCGACCATTGTGCCTGCATTGTTGACGAGCGCGTGGATCTTGCCGAAATGGCCGAGCACCTTGCTGGTGAAGGCCTCGCACCCCGCGCCGGTCGAAAAATCGCCGGCGACCAGAATGGCGCGGCGATCTTCTTCGGCCGTCATCAGAAAGTCAGGCAGCGCCCGCTCGCCGTCGCGGCCGGTGTGAACCAGCACCCGCGCACCACAATCAAGAAACTGCCTCGCAACCTCGAGCCCGATTCCGCGGCCAGCACCCGTGACCACCACATTCCGGTTTTCGAACAACTTCGGATGAAACATCAAACCCTCCCGATCAGCGGCCGAACCAATCAGGATCAGGCGCGGGGCGAAGATAGCCTCTGCGTCCTCCGGTGATCAACCGCTACCGGTCTCACATGATGCCGATGGCACAGAAGAGTACCGACCGGTCAACAAAAAAGCGGCCTTGCGGCCGCTTCGATGACAGTCCGAGCAACAAGGCTCAGTCCTTGTTGACGACACCCTGGAGGTGCGTCATTTCCATGATGAAGTGTTCCAGCTTGGACTTGTGCTCGTGATGCTGGACATCTTCGAGTTCTGCCTTGGCAGCTTCGATACGAAGATCGAGTTCGTCCTTGGTGACATCCTCGACAGGGATCGCGGATTCAGCAAGCAGCGTGCAGCCGGTCGGCAGGATGTCGGCGAAGCCGCCGAACACCACGAAGTCCTTCTTGACACCGCTGGCGGAGCGGACGCTCACGACGCCAGGCTTGATGGTCGTCATCGTCGGCGCGTGGTTCGCCATGACGGTCATCTCGCCCTCGGTTGCCGGAATGACAACTTCGGTCACCATCTCGGACAAGAGCAGACGCTCCGGAGATACGAGTTCAAAATTGAAATTGTCAGCCATGACGTTTCACTTCTTGATTGTCTTTGAAACGAGAGACGGCGCGCGGGGACGATCCCTGCGCGCCGTAAGTGAATGCATCAAGCGGCTGCGGAGAGCTTCTTGGCCTTTTCGATGGCTTCTTCCATCGAGCCGACCATGTAGAAGGCTGCTTCCGGCAGGTGATCGTATTCGCCGTTGACGAGGCCCTTGAAGCCCTTGATCGTGTCTTCGAGCGCGACCAGCTTGCCCGGCGAACCGGTGAAGACTTCGGCGACGAAGAACGGCTGCGACAGGAAGCGCTCGATCTTGCGGGCGCGGGCAACGGCCAGACGGTCTTCTTCAGACAGTTCGTCCATGCCCAGGATCGCGATGATGTCCTGGAGAGCCTTGTAGCGCTGCAGTGTCGTCTGAACCTTACGAGCCACTTCGTAGTGCTCTTCACCGACAACCATCGGGTCGAGCATGCGCGAAGTCGAGTCGAGCGGGTCGACGGCCGGGTAGATACCCTTTTCGGCGATCGAGCGCGACAGAACGGTCGTTGCGTCCAGGTGGGCGAACGAGGTTGCCGGCGCCGGGTCGGTCAAGTCGTCGGCGGGAACGTAAATGGCCTGAACCGAGGTGATCGAACCCTTGGTCGTCGTGGTGATGCGTTCCTGCATCTGGCCCATGTCCGTGGCGAGCGTCGGCTGATAGCCAACCGCCGAAGGAATACGGCCGAGCAGAGCCGACACTTCCGAACCTGCCTGCGTGAAGCGGAAGATGTTGTCGACGAAGAACAGAACGTCCTGGCCCTTGTCGCGGAAGTCTTCAGCGATGGTGAGACCGGTCAGAGCGACGCGAGCGCGCGCACCCGGCGGTTCGTTCATCTGGCCGTAAACGAGCGCAGCCTTGGAGCCTTCGCCGCCGCCGTGCTTGTTGACGCCCGATTCGATCATTTCGTGGTAAAGGTCGTTGCCTTCGCGGGTACGTTCACCCACGCCGGCGAATACCGAGTAACCACCGTGCGCCTTGGCGACGTTGTTGATCAGTTCCATGATCAGAACGGTCTTGCCGACGCCGGCGCCGCCGAACAGGCCGATCTTGCCGCCCTTTGCGTAAGGCGCGAGCAGGTCGACGACCTTGATGCCGGTGACGAGGATCTGGCCTTCCGTCGACTGGTCGACGTAGGAAGGAGCGTCCTGGTGGATGGCGCGCTTGCCCGAAGTGACCAGCGGGCCGGCTTCGTCAACCGGTTCGCCGATGACGTTCATGATACGGCCGAGCGTTTCCGGGCCGACCGGAACCGTGATCGGTTCACCCGTGTCGGAGACCGGCTGACCGCGAACCAGACCTTCGGTCGAGTCCATGGCGATCGTGCGGACTTCGTTTTCACCCAGGTGCTGAGCGACTTCGAGCACGAGGCGGTTGCCGCCGTTCGTGGTTTCGAGTGCGTTCAGGATCGCCGGCAGTTCGCCTTCGAAGGCAACGTCCACGACGGCGCCGATAACCTGCGTAACCTTGCCGGCGGAGCCTGCCGCGGCCTTCTTGGGGGTAGCTGCCTTAGCCATCTTCTTACCCTCTTTCCTTTACCTCAGAGCGCTTCCGCGCCCGAAATGATTTCAATGAGTTCCTTGGTGATCTGAGCCTGACGCTGACGGTTATAGGAAAGCGTCAGCTTGTTGATCATTTCACCAGCGTTACGCGTCGCATTGTCCATCGCGCTCATCTTGGCGCCCATTTCGCCGGCGACGTTCTCGAGGAGCGCGCGGAAAATCTGGACCGAGATGTTGCGTGGAATCAGATCCTCGAGGATCGATGCCGGATCTGGCTCGTATTCGTAGACCGCGCCCGCATGTGCCGCGTCTTCGGCCACAGCCTCGCCAGCCGAAGCCGGGATCAGCTGCTGCGCCGTCGGAATCTGCGAGATCACCGACTTGAACTCGGAATAGAAGAGCGTGCAGACGTCGAATTCACCGGCTTCGTACATCTCGATGATGCGCTTACCGATGCTGTCGGCGTTTTCGAAGGCGACACGCTTGACGTCGCGGAGTTCCTTGCGCTCGACGATGAGCGGCAGGAATTCGCGGCGCAGGCTGTCGTAGCCCTTCTTGCCGACAGTGAAGATCTTTACCGTCTTGCCTTCGGCGGTCAGCTTGCGGGCATGATCGCGGGCAAAACGGGAAATCTGCGAGTTGAAACCGCCGCAGAGACCGCGATCAGCCGTGCAGACAACAAGCAGGTGAACCTGATCCTTGCCTGTACCGGTCATGAGAGCCGGCGCACCATCCGCATCGGTGACGGCGTTGGCGATATTCGCCAAAACCGCACCCATCCGTTGCGAGTAGGGCCGGGCGGCCTCGGCCGCCTCCTGCGCACGCCGAAGCTTCGCCGCGGCGACCATTTTCATCGCCTTGGTGATCTTCTGCGTCGCCTTGACGGAGGCGATCCGGTTTTTCAGATCCTTAAGTGAAGGCATCCGTGATCCGTCCTAACTGGGTCCGATTACGAGAAAGACTTCGCGAAGCTGTCGATGGCAGCGGTGAGCTTGCCCTTCGTATCGTCGCTGATGGCCTTTTCGCTACGGATCGTGTCGAGGATCGCCGAACCTTCGGAACGGAGGTACGACAGCAGGCCCTGCTCGAACTTGCCGACCTGGTTGACCGCGACCTTGTCGAGGTAACCGTTGACGCCGGCGAAGATCACCGCGACCTGTTCTTCCGTCTTCAGCGGCGAGAACTGCGGCTGCTTCAGGAGTTCGGTCAGGCGTGCGCCGCGGTTCAATAGGCGCTGTGTCGAGGCGTCGAGGTCGGAGCCGAACTGGGCGAAGGCGGCCATTTCGCGATACTGGGCGAGTTCACCCTTGATCGAGCCGGCAACCTGCTTCATGGCCTTGACCTGAGCAGCCGAACCGACGCGCGAAACCGACAGACCGACGTTAACGGCCGGACGAATGCCCTGGTAGAACAGGTCGGTTTCGAGGAAGATCTGGCCGTCGGTGATCGAGATCACGTTAGTCGGAATGAACGCCGAAACGTCGTTGCCCTGGGTTTCGATGACAGGTAGAGCCGTCAGCGAGCCAGCGCCCATTTCGTCGGAGAGCTTTGCAGCGCGCTCGAGGAGACGCGAATGCAGATAGAAAACGTCGCCCGGATAAGCTTCGCGGCCCGGCGGGCGGCGCAGCAGAAGCGACATCTGGCGATAGGCGACAGCCTGCTTCGAAAGGTCGTCGTAACCGATCAGGGCATGCTGGCCGTTGTCGCGGAAGTATTCGCCCATGGCGCAACCGGCGAACGGTGCGAGGTACTGCATCGGAGCAGCGTCCGAAGCGGTCGCGGCGACGACGATCGAGTACTTCATTGCGCCGCGTTCTTCGAGAACCTTGACGAACTGGGCAACGGTCGAACGCTTCTGGCCAATAGCGACGTAGACGCAGAACAGCTTCTCGCTGTCCGGGCCGTTGTCGTGGATGGCCTTCTGGTTCAGGATCGCGTCGAGAATGATCGCGGTCTTGCCGGTCTGGCGGTCGCCGATGACGAGCTCGCGCTGGCCACGGCCAACCGGGATGAGCGCGTCGATAGCCTTGAGGCCGGTCGACATCGGCTCATGAACCGACTTGCGCGGAATGATGCCAGGAGCCTTGACGTCGACGCGCGCACGGCGGGTCGCGTTGATCGGGCCCTTGCCGTCGATCGGGTTGCCGAGAGCGTCGACAACGCGGCCGAGCAGCTCCGGACCAACCGGAACGTCAACGATGGCGCCGGTCCGCTTGACGGTGTCGCCTTCCTTGATGGAACGGTCCGAACCGAAAATAACGACACCAACGTTGTCGGCTTCAAGGTTCAGCGCCATGCCACGGATGCCGCCCGGGAACTCGACCATCTCGCCTGCCTGGACATTGTCCAGACCGTAAACGCGAGCGATACCGTCACCGACGGAGAGCACCTGACCGACTTCCGAGACCTGCGCCTCTTTGCCGAAGTTTTTAATCTGATCTTTGAGAATTGCGGAAATTTCCGCGGCGCGGATATCCATCAGCCAACCTCTTTCAATGCAAGCTTAAGGGTAGAGAGTTTGGTACGAAGAGACGTATCAATCTGACGGGACCCGACCTTCACGATCAGACCACCAAGAATTGACGGATCAACCGTGACGTTGACCGCCACGTCTTTGCCGGTGACGCCCTTCAGCGCCGCCTTCAATTCAGTTTCCTGCGCTGCGTCGAGCGCATGGGCCGAGATAACCTCGGCGGTAATTTCGCCACGCTGCTTGGCAGCGATGACACGGAAAGCCTTGATCATGCCCGGAAGAGCAAACAGGCGGCGATTGCGCGCCACGACCTTCAGGAAGTTTGCGACGAACCCGCTGATGCCAGCCTTTTCGCTGATCGCGATGATCGTCTTCAGCTGGTCTTCAGCCGAGAAAACCGGGCTGGAGATGAAGCGCTTCAGATCGTCGCTCTCGTCCAACATCGCCTGAAAACGGTCGAGATCGGCGGTCACGGTCGCGACTGCACCCTCCTCGAGCGCCAGTTCGAACAGCGACGAGGCATATCGCTCTGCAACACCAGATGTAAGCTGGGACGTGTCTGCCACGGGCACAAATTTCCCTGATTTCAACCCAAGAATCCGGCCTCCGGCGGGCGCCTGATTTAAATTCTTGAATTCGTTATGATTTCCCCCAGAAATCGCAAGAGAAGCCTCTTGCTTCTTCCGAAATTCGGGGTCCGTCTAACATAGGATATCGGGACTCGCAACACGCGTAACGCCGTAATCCTATTTTAGCATCGATTTATGCCGCAAAAATGCCGAAACCGTTCACGGTCCAGAGACCGTCACTCCAAAATCGGTGCGTTTCAGGCGGAAAAGAAACCGAAGACATAGCCGAGCGGAAGCGCCGCCAGAACCACCTGCACAACCAGAAGTACATAATTCATGACGGTGCCTCCCCGGTCGGAAAGCAGCGAGATGATGCGTGCGAAAGCTGCCATCGCAAAGGCTGCGCCAAGCGCCAGATAGGTGAAGTTCTGCGCCAGCATGATCGCCGCCAGCCCGGTGCCGAGATAGAAGCCGCCCATCGAGCGCAGCTCGGCATAACCGTCGCGACGACCCTCGCGCACCTGCATCCCATAGAAGCGCATCGCATAGCCCGGCGCGAACATGATGATGAAGCCCGCAAGTGCTGTAAACGCGGCGGCACCGAAGGCAAGCTGCTCGCCTAGCTCCGTCGGAAAGTAGAATTCCATGATGTGACCCCAAATCACTGTGATTTGCTGCCCTTATGCCATGATATCGGCAGGCCGCAAACGCCCGAGATCGCTTGATCTAGAGGAAGCTCTGCGGATCGATATCGAGCTGGACGTGGATGGAGCCGCGCTCCTTGGGCGATTGCGCCAGCATGGTGCGCAGGAACGCCTGCATGTCGGAATTCCGGCGGCCATGCACCAGAAGCCGGAAGCGATGGCGACCGCGCACCAGCGCCAGCGGCGCCTCGGCCGGGCCGAGCACGGAAATGCCCGTCACCTGAGGCGCTGCGTTGCGCATGCTGCGCGCATGCCCCTCCGCATCCTGCCTTGTTTCCGCCGAGACGATGATCGACGCCAGTCGCCCGAACGGCGGCAAGATCGCCCGCTCGCGCTCGGCGATCTCGCGCTCGTAGAATGCGCCCGCATCGCCCGAGACGATCGCCTGCATCACGGGATGCTGCGGCTGGTAGGTCTGCAACAGGCCGTGGCTCTTCAAGCCCGTGCGCCCGGCGCGGCCCGTCACCTGCGACAGCAGCTGGAAGGTCCGCTCCGCCGCCCTGGGATCGCCGTTCGCCAGCCCGAGATCGGCATCGATGATGCCAACAAGCGTCATCAGCGGGAAGTTATGCCCCTTGGCTACCAGCTGCGTGCCGATGACGATATCCGCCTCGCCCTTGGCGATGGCATCGAGCTCCAACCGCAGCCGCTTCACCCCGCCCATGATGTCGGAGGAGAGCACGATGGTCCGCGCGTCCGGGAAATGCCGCTCCACCTCTTCCGCGATCCGCTCCACTCCCGGCCCGCAGGCGACCAGATGATCGAACGTGCCGCATTCCGGGCAGGCCTCGGGCGTATGCTGGTGATAGCCGCACTGGTGGCATTGCAGCTGCTTCTTGAACCGGTGCTCCACCAGCCAGCTGGAGCATTGTGGGCACTGGAAACGATGGCCGCAGACCCGGCAGAGTGTCAGCGGCGCATAGCCGCGCCGGTTCAGGAACAGCAGCGCCTGCTGCTTCTTCTCCACCGTCTTGCCGATCGCTCTCAACAGCACCGGCGACAGGAACCCGCCGCGCTCCGGCGCATGCCTTCGCATGTCGACGAGATGCAGATCGGGCAGCGCCGCGTCGCCGAAGCGGGTGGGCAGATGGATGGTCGTATAGCGCCCGCTCTGGCCGTTGACCTGGCTCTCGACCGAGGGTGTGGCCGAGACCAACACGAGGGGGAAATCGCCGATCCGGGCGCGCACGACCGCCATGTCGCGGGCGTTGTAATAGACGCGATCTTCCTGCTTGTAGGCAGGATCGTGCTCCTCATCGACGATGATCAGCCCGAGATCCTCGAACGGCAGGAACAGCGCCGAACGCGCGCCCGCCACAACCCGGACCTCACCCGTCACCGCCTGCCGCCACACCTTCTCGCGCGTCTTCGGCGCCAGGTCGGAATGCCACTCAGCGGGCTTCGCCCCGAACCGGTCCTGGAAGCGCTCAAGGAAACTGGCCGTCAGCGCGATCTCCGGCAGCAGGATCAACACCTGCTTGCCACGCTTCAGTGTCTCGGCGATCGCCTCGAAATAGACCTCGGTCTTGCCCGACCCGGTAACGCCATCGATCAGCGATACCGCAAACTGGCCGTTGCGGACCTCTTCGAGAATCTCGTCGGCCGCCTCCTTCTGCGGACCGGCCAGCCGCGACGGCGCGAAGTCCGGATCCGGCTTCGCCACGATCGGCGGCGGCGGTAAAAAGACCGTCTCGAAGATCCCTTGCGCGATCAATCCATCGACCACGCTCGTCGAAACGCCGGCCGCATGCGCCAGCCCGATCCGTGTCCACGATAGCCCGTCACCGGCGGCATCAAGCACCCGCGCCCGCGCCGGCGTCATTCGCTCCGGCGTTCCACCGACGAAGCGCAGACCCTCGACCATCGGCTCCGGATCGAACGCGTTCGGAACGCGCAGCGCCATGCGCGCCACCAGCCCAGGTGGCGACAGCGTGTAGCTCGCCACCCAGTCGACGAAATCGCGCATGTCCTTCGAAAGCGGCGGGCAATCGAACACCTTGGTGATCGGCCTGAGCTTCTTCGGATCAACGCCCTCGTCGCCTCCCTCCCAGACGGCGCCCATCACCTGGCGCGGCCCAAGCGGCACCTGCACGACGGAGCCGGGCTCGACGGCCATGCCCTCGGGCACCGCGTAGGAATAGGGCATTGGCGTCGGCAGGGGAACGAGCACCGCCACCGTGCGCACGGCGGGCGGCGGCTCGATCGGGCCAAAGAGGTCGGACGAATCTATGCTCATCGGGCGCGACCATGCCCGCAACGAGAACAAAATGAAACCCGCGACATAGCGCTATCAATCGTCATCGTCGTCCTCGCCGGCAATCGTGCCGGTAAGCCGCATGCCCTCGATCCAGGTGGCGCCGTTTTCACGGATCACCTTGCGCGGCCGAACCCCGCAGCGCCCGCGCACGGCTTCCGCCAGCTGCGCCGAATGGGTCACGATCCACACCTGGCTGCTCTTTGAAGCGGTGGCGATCATATCCGCCAGCGGCTCCAGCATATCGGGATGCAGGCTGGATTCCGGCTCGTTGAGCGCGATCAGCGGCGGCAGGCGATACGACAGCAGTGCCGCCGCCAGTCCGAGAAAGCGGATCTGCCCATCGGAAAGCTCACGCGGCTGGAAAACCCGATGCGGAAAATCAGGAAAGGCAAGCCCAAACGACGCCGTCTCCTCCGGCTCCGGCACCACGAGGCGCGAGCCGCCGAAGGCCGATGCGACGACCCGGTCGAGATCAACTGTATCCTGTCTCGTATGTCGAAGCGTCGCGAACACCGCCGCGAGATTGGCGCCGTCCTCGTCCAGCATCGGCCCGGTCACCGCAAGGCAGGGTTGGCGCAGCGGCGAGGCGCGGTCGGTGCGGAAGCCGTGGAAGAAGCGCCAGTTGGAGACCACCCGGCGAAAGGCGGCAATCTCGGGAAAATGTCCGGCATCGCCAAGGAGCGCCATCGCCGTCTCGGACGTCAGCGCCTGGTCCGGATACTCCTGCATCCGGCCGGAACCATCGCGCACCTGGATCGCGGGACCCGCCCGCTTCATCATGACAACCGGCCGCCCGTGATCGACGATGAGCTCCTCGGCCTTCACCTGCGGCTCCAGCGGAAATCCGGCCGCGGCCTCGGGCGGACGCAGGCCGGCCTCGACCCTGTAGCGAAAGGTGACGGCGCGCTCCTCGTCCAGCAGCTCGACCTCGAGCCTGACCCGCGCCGGCCCTTCATTTTGCTTGCGCGTGCCCGACCACAGCACCGAGAACATGCCGCCCTCGGCCGCAAGCTCGCGCACCAGCCGCCCGGTGACGGCAGCCTGCACCAGCTGCAGCGCACGATAGAGATTGGATTTTCCAACACCGTTCTCGCCGAGAAACAGCGAGGTCTCCGACAGATCCATGCGGATCGAGCGGAGCGACCGGTAATTCTGGGCGAACATGGAGCGGAGTTGCATGCCCCGCTTTACCCCATTCGCTCAGCGAAATGAATGGGCATCGGCCATCTCGGGGAGGCTGGGTTCGACCAGCGGCCGGAACCGCGCGTCTCCATGCTGCTTCAGCGCCTCGACGGTGTGCCTCTCCAGAGCCCGGGTGACATCATTGATATCGCCATCAAGATGCTCGACCGGGATCATCTCGCCGATCACGAAATCGAAGCGGTCGCCACGCTTGTTGAGGAGTTCGTGGAAAACAGTCATGTCGCGCAGCTCCGTCGACCACTTGGCAAACCAGTAGAACAGCCCGGAATTTCGCGCCGTCATATGCACCGGCAGGATCGGCAGATTGTACTTGCGCGCCAACCCGACGGCAGAGGTCTTCCACGGCCGCTCGTTGAGCCGGCCATTCGCCCAGTAGGCGATGCGCCCGGAGGGAAACAGCACCGTCGCCTTACCCTCTCGCACCGCGTGGTTGGTGATCTGCAGCGTTTCGCGCGCCTTCAGCTTGCTCTTGTGCTCGTCGCGCCATTCGACCGGAATGATCATCTCGGCAAAGCGCGGATTGACGCGCACCGCATCGCGGTTGGCAAATACCATCATATCCGGCCGCCGCGTCTTCAGAAGGTCGAACACCGCGACGCCATCGGCGATCCCGGTCGGATGGTTGCTGACGAGAATGAATCCGCCCTTGTTGGGAATCCGCTCGGCATTGGTCACGCCGATATCGAGATCGAGCAAATTGCTCATATATTCGAAGCACTGGAAACCCGGCATGTTCGCGATGTCGTTGGCGAAGGTCATCGCCTTGTTGTAGCGCAGCAGCGTATAGAGAAACGGCCGCATGACGGGCCACAGCGGGTGGCCGACGATGCGTTGTCCGCGTTCGGCGATCAGCGTGTCGACGATATGTCCGGGTCTGCCTTGGGAAACGAGCGCGATCGTTTCTGCGAATTGTCCGAATGCCGTCGTGGGTTGGCGCCGTGCCATGCAAGATCCTGCCTCGTTGGGAAACCAGTTATCGCGATTATTATGATCGAAGCATGACAGGCACTTGGCCGATGTTAGCGATTCCATAACCGTCCCTCAGTCAGAATTGGCGGCCATACCGGCGAATTCAAGAGGCGGAAACGTGAATGAACTCCTGATCATGGCCGATGCGCGGCTGATGGCGGAACGTGCCGCCTGGCTGCAGAGCCTGGCCGGAGAACGCCGCCTTTCGAAGCACACGCTCGACGCCTATGAGCGCGACACCCGCCAGTTCCTGACCTTCATGACCGGCCATCTCGCCGGCCCGACGACGCTGAAGGATATCGAGGCGCTGAGGCCCGCCGATTTCCGCGCCTTCCTCGCCGCCCGCCGCCGCGACGACATCGGCGCCCGCTCGCTCGGCCGCAATCTCGCCGGCCTGCGCTCGCTGCTGCGCCATCTCGAAAAGAAGGGCCTGGTCAATGCCGCCGGCGCAGGCGCCATCCGCTCGCCGAAGCAGCCGAAATCGCTGCCCAAGCCGCTCACCGACACACAGGCCGTCACCGTCGTCAGCAACGAGGCGCAATTGCACGACGAGCCCTGGATCGCCGCCCGCGATGCCGCCGTGATGACCCTGCTCTATGGCTGCGGCCTGCGCATCTCCGAAGCGCTCGACCTCCTGCCCGGCGACATCACCTCAGGCGCTGCGACGCTGCGCATATCAGGCAAGGGCAACAAGACCCGGCTGGTGCCGCTGCTATCAGTCGTCTTCGAGGCGGTGGACAAATATCGGGTGCTCTGCCCATACCACTTGGCCGCCGACCAGCCGCTGTTTCGCGGCGCCCGCGGCGGCAAGCTGCAGCAGGCGATCGTCCAGCGCACCATGCAGAAGATGCGCGGCGCCTTCGGCCTGCCGGAGACCGCGACCCCGCACGCGCTGCGCCACTCCTTCGCCACTCATCTTCTTGCCGGTGGTGGCGATCTCCGCACCATTCAGGAACTGCTCGGCCATGCCAGCCTGTCGACCACCCAAGTCTATACGGGTGTGGATGCCTCGCGGCTTCTCGACGTTTACGACCGCGCCCACCCAAGGGCGTAATCCTTTGTTAACGGTTTCCCTTAAAGGAATATGATCAGCCCAGCGCGTAGAGCTTGGTTCTTGTATTTTGGGACCGGAACACATCATGACGATTACCCTCGGCCACCGCACCCTGAACCCAGCCGCACCCGGCCCATCATCGATGCGCTCGGCATCGCCGGGCAACGTCGTGCTCTGGCTTATCGCCGCCATACACGTCCTGCTGGCCGCCCTGCTGATCGCCGCCCTCGTCTCCGTCTCCCCGGCGTCGGCCGCCGACGACGCCACCTGCACCGGCCGTAATATCCTCGATGACCTGAAAGCCACCAACCCGGCGCGTTACGAGCAGGCGGTCAAGGAAGGCGACGCGATCCCGAACGGCAAGGGCATCTTCTGGAAGATCGAAAAACCGGGCATCAAGCCATCCTGGCTCCTCGGCAGCATGCACGTGACCGATCCGCGCGTGCTCGACCTGCCGCCGCGCACCCAGGCGGCCCACGATGCCGCAGATACCATCGTCATCGAATCCGACGAGATCCTCGACGAGAAGAAGGCCTCGGCGGCCCTGATGATGAAGCCCGACCTGATGATGTTCACCGACGGCACGACCATCGACAAGCTCTTGTCGCCCGAGGATTACACCCGCCTCGAAGCCGGCCTGAAGACCCGCGGCATTCCGCTCTCCGCCGTCTCGCGCATGCGCCCATGGATGATCTCGAGCGTCGTCGCGCTACCCGCCTGCGAGATGGCCCGCAAGGCCCAAGGCGTGCAGTTCCTCGACCAGAAGATCGCCACCGACGCGGCAGCTCACGGCAAGCAGGTCAAGGGTCTCGAAACGCTTGCCGAGCAGCTGCAGGCGATGGCCGAACTGCCGACCGAATTCCACATGAAGTCGCTGATCGAAACGCTGGAACTCGGCTCGAAGATGAACGACGTGGTGGAAACCATGACCGATCTCTATCTCTCCGGCAACATTGGCATGACCATGCCGATGCTGAAGACCGTGACGCCGGACGGCGCCGACGACAGCAGCGACTACGCTGCCTTCGAGCAGCGCATAATCCTCGACCGCAACAAGGTCATGGCCGAACGCGCCGCCCCGATCCTGGCTGCCGGCAACATCTTCATGGCCGTCGGCGCCCTGCACCTTCCCGGCGAAGAGGGCGTTATCGAGCTATTGCGTAAGCAGGGCTTTACGCTGACGGCGGTGAATTGAGGGCGTGCTGAGGACCAAGCTCTGCGGTTGCCGCTAAAGTCCCCTCCCCACCCCTCCCCACAAGGGGGAGGGGCTAGCTTGTGGCGACGCCGGGCGTCGCTTTCATCTTCTCATCAGTTGAGAGAGCAAAGTTCTGCCGAGCGATTACCGCGCGGAAGCCCCTCCCCCTTGTGGGGAGGGGTTGGGGAGGGGCTTTAGCCCCACCCACCAATCACATATGGATCGGCTTGAAAAACGCAGCCAGTGCCGCTTCCTTCACCGCTTCCGACATCGTCGGGTGCGCGTGGCAGGTGCGGCCGAGGTCTTCGGCCGAGCCACCGAATTCCATCAGCACGGCGATCTCGTGGATCATCTCGCCCGCGCCAAAGCCGACGATATGGCCGCCGAGAACGCGGTCGGTTTCCTTGTCCGACAGGATCTTCACGAAACCATCCGTCGCCAGCATGGCACGGGCGCGGCCGTTTGCCGTGAACGGGAACTTGCCGACCTTGTAGGCGACGCCAGCAGCCTTCAGCTCTTCCTCGGTCTTGCCGACGGAGGCGACTTCGGGCTGCGTGTAGACGACGCTCGGGATGACGTCGTAGTTCACATGGCCATGCTGGCCGGCGAGGATTTCGGCAAGCGCCACGCCCTCGTCTTCAGCCTTGTGCGCCAGCATCGGGCCCTTCACCACGTCGCCGATCGCGTAGATGCCGGCAACGTTCGTCTTGAAGTGGCCGTCGATCTCGACGCGGCCGCGATTGTCGAGCGCAACGCCCGCTTCCTCGAGGCCGAGGCCGGCCGTATAGGGAATGCGGCCGGTGGAGATCAGCACGACGTCGGCTTCCAGCGTCTGCGCAGCACCGCCTGCGACCGGCTCGAAGGTCACCTTCGCCCCCTTGCCGCCCTTTTCGACGCCTGTCACCTTCGAGCTCAGATTGATGTCGACGCCCTGCTTGCCCAGCATGCGCTGGAACTGCTTCGAGACGTCGCCGTCCATGGCGCCGAGGATCTTGTCGAGATATTCGATGACGGTGACCTTGGCGCCGAGACGCGACCAGACGGAGCCGAGCTCGAGCCCGATGACGCCGCCGCCGACGACGATCATCGTTTCCGGCACCTTGTCAAGCGCGATCGCGCCGGTGGAGGAGACGATCACCTTCTCGTCGATATCGACCTTGACACCAGGAATGCCGGCGACGTCGGAGCCGGTGGCGATCACGATGTTCTTGCCCTCGATCTCCTGCACCTTGCCGTCTTCAGCCGTAACCGAGACCTTGCCTGATGAGACGATCTTGCCGGTGCCGATGAAGCTGTCGATCTTGTTCTTCTTGAACAGGAAGGCGACGCCGTCGACATTGGCCTTAACGGTCGCGTCCTTGTGGCCCATCATCTTGTCGAGGTTCAGTTTCGGCGCCGCGACCTCGATGCCGAGCGCGTCCATGCCGTGACCGGCCTGATGGAACATTTCCGACGCGTGCAGCAAAGCCTTGGACGGAATGCAGCCGACGTTGAGGCAGGTGCCGCCGAAGGTCGCGCGCTTTTCGACGACAGCGACCTTGAGGCCGAGCTGGGCTGCCTTGATGGCAGCAACATAGCCGCCGGGGCCGGTTCCGATAACGATCACATCATAGGACATTGTTTCTTTTCCTTTTCGTTATGTGTTTAGTCCGCCGCGCGGGCGAGTGCGAGGCGGAAGCCGAAGCCGACCAAGGCGGCGCCGGTAATGCGGTTGAACCATTTGCCGCCAGCGATGAAACGATCGCGGATCGGCTTGACGGTGAAGAAGGTGGAGACGCCTGCGAACCATGCGACCAGCGCTGTCGCCATGCCGATGCCGTAGCTGAACTGGATAAGCGCGGGCGTGTCGTGATGCACCAGCGTCGAAAACAGCGACAGGAAGAACAGCACAGGCTTCGGGTTCAGTGCGTTGGTGATGAAGCCCATCCCCAGGCACCTGAGCGCCGAGATCGGCTTGCGATCCTCGTCCGTCACCTCGATCTCGCCGACATTGAAGCCGGGATCGCGGAACGACTTGATGCCGAGATAGACGAGATAGGCGACGCCGGCCCACTTGATCATCGCAAACAGCATCAGCGACTGCGACACGATCAGCCCGAGGCCGAGGATCGTGTAGCTGATGTGGAACAGCAGCGAGAAGCCCATGCCGAGCCCCGTCATCATCGCGGCGCGGCGGCCATGCACGATGCTCTGGCGCAGGATCACCGCGAAATCGGCGCCCGGCACGACGATGAAGATCGAGAAGACGGCCATCAGGCCGAGAAATTCGAGAAGATACTGCATGGTCACATCCCTACCCGCACCGTCACCGCCCGCCGCTCACATTGAGGATCGAGCCCGTTATATAGGAAGCCTCCGGAGACAACAGATAGAGCACCGCGTCGGCGATCTCATCCGCCGTGCCCGCCCGCTGCATCGGAATACTGGGCGCCATGTCGCGCGCCCGGTCCGGCAGGCCGCCGGACGCATGAATTTCGGTATCGATAACGCCGGGCCTCACCGCATTCACCCGCACGCCCTCGGTCGCCACCTCGCGGGCAAGGCCGATGGTGAAGGTGTCGATCGCGGCCTTGGAGGCGGCGTAGTCGACATATTGCGACGGCGAACCGATGATCGCCGCCATCGACGAGATGTTGACGATCGCCCCGCCGTTGCCGCCATGCTTGCTCGACATGCGGCGCACGGCTTCCGCCGCGCAGAGGATAGAGCCGGTGATGTTGATCCGCATCATCCGCTCGAGACGCGCCACCGACATCTCGTCGACACGCGCTGGCGCATCGACGATGCCGGCATTGTTGGCAAGCCCGTCCAGCCGGCCGAAACGCCGGTCAACGGCCGCAAACATCGCCACGATATCGTCGGCATTGCCGACGTCGCCCTTGATCGCGAACGCCTCGCCGCCACCGGCCTCGATCGCCGAGACCACGGCGTCGGCCGCTTGCCTGTTGGACGCATAATTGACGGCCACCCGCCAGCCTTTTCGGGCGGCAAGCAGGCAGATCGCGGCGCCGATGCCGCGGCTACCGCCGGTGACCAGTAGAACAGGCGCTTCGCTCATTGGCCGCATTCCTTGAAGTCGAGAATATCCCACGGCGCCACCGAAGCCTTGCCCTCGCCCCAGATCGACGAACCGCGAATGGCCGGCCCGATGCCCGGCAGCACCACCTTGTCGGCCGCCTCGCCAGCTTCCGGCTGCAGGTTGGCCATCTCGCCCTTGGTACTCATGCCATAGACCATGCCCTGCCAGATGGTACAGGCTTCGAGATCGGCGCCGGTCGCGTCGCCGTCGGGGCAATGGAACATCACCATGCCGATCGTGCGCGACGGATCCTCGGAGGGCATCACATAGCCGTCGAGCACCAATGGCGTCTTCAGGACTTTGAGCGTGAACTTGTTGCTGGCTGCGGCAGCCGCCGAGTTGATCGGCGTGAACCGCAGCTCGTAGGCACCGTCGCGATCGCCGTAGACAGCATCGGCCTGCTTGCACGCGGCGGCAAACAGCGGCTGGCCGCAGAGCGCGGTGAAAACGAGCGTGGCGATGGTCACAGGGAGCTTACGCATCATCGCCTCACCACACGATGCCCGAGAACATCAGCACCAGCCCGATCGCCGACACAGACCAGATCCACGAACGGTAGGGGCTAAGCCCGATCAGATAGGCCGGCAGATAGGCGACGCGCGCCCAGAACCACAGCGCAGCACCCCAACGGGTCAGGCTGTCGGAATGGCCGGATGCCACCGCCACCACCGCGAGCGCGATGAAGATGGGATAGGTTTCCTGGAAATTCCTCAGCGCCCGCGTCGCACGGCCGGTCAGCACATTCGGCTCCGGCTCGTGGTCGCGCGTCGAGTTGGCGTCCTTGACGCCGCTCTGCATGCGGTAGGCAACTGCCTGCGCCATCATGTAGGCGAAGGCGAGCGCAGCGCTCCAGAGCAGGTAAACAAGTTCCAGCGACATCAGGGGTTCCGGTGCTGAGGCGAAAAGGGCCGCTCGCGCGGCCCTGTCGGTCTCTTAGAGATCAAGAACGAGACGTTCCGGATCTTCCAGGCTTTCCTTGACGCGGACGAGGAAGGTAACCGCTTCCTTGCCGTCGACGATACGGTGATCGTAGGAGAGCGCGAGATACATCATCGGACGGATGACGATCTGGCCGCCGACGACGACGGGACGGTCCTGGATCTTATGCATGCCGAGAATGCCCGACTGCGGCGCGTTCAGGATCGGCGAGGACATCAGCGAACCGTAGACGCCACCATTGGTGATGGTGAAGGTGCCGCCCTGCATGTCTGCCATCGACAGCGAACCGTCGCGAGCCGACTTGGCGAGACGACCGAGGTCCTTTTCGATCTCGGCGATCGACAGCTGGTCGGCATCGCGGATGATCGGCACGACCAGGCCCTTGTCGGTACCCACGGCCATGCCGACGTGGCAGTAGTTCTTGTAGATGATGTCGGTGCCGTCGATTTCGGCGTTGACGGCGGGCAGTTCCTTCAGCGCGTGCGTGACGGCCTTGGTGAAGAAGCCCATGAAGCCGAGCTTGACGCCATGCTTCTTCTCAAAGACATCCTTGTACTTGGCGCGCAGCGCCATGACCGCGCTCATGTCCACCTCGTTGTAGGTGGTGAGCATTGCGGCGGTGTTCTGCGCGTCCTTGAGGCGCTTGGCGATCGTCTGGCGCAGGCGCGTCATCTTCACGCGCTCTTCGCGGCCGGCATCCTCGACGGTCGAAGGACCCCGCGCGGCGGCAGGTGCGGCAGGAACGGCTGCGGCAGCCGGCGCGGCGATACCCTTGGCGACGGCCGCGATCACATCACCCTTCAGAACCTGGCCACGCTTGCCGGAGCCATCGACCTGATCGGCCGAGATGTTGTTTTCAGCCAGCATCTTCGAAGCGGCCGGTGCCGGCGGCATCGAGGTGGCTGTAGCGGAAGCCGAAGCGGCGGCGGCAACCGGAGCTGCAGCAGCCGGTGCAGGCTCGGCAGCCTTTGCGGGGGCTGCGGCAGGCGCTGCTGCGGCAGCACCGGCGGAGGCGGCGATCTGGCCGAGCAGGGCGGCAAGACCAACGGTCTCGCCCGGCTGCGCGACGATTTCCGAGAGCACGCCGGCGGCAGGTGCCGGCACTTCGATGGTCACCTTGTCGGTTTCAAGCTCAACCAGCGGCTCATCGGCCTTGATGACATCGCCGACCTTCTTGAACCAGGTGCCGACGGTTGCCTCGCTGACGGATTCACCGAGAGTTGGAACGCGGATTTCTGTGGCCATTGTTCAAATCCTGAATTTCTAATCGTTGTGTTTGACGGCATCCCGGCAGCGGCGGCCGGGGAGCGAAGCAATGCGGAGAGGAAGCCGATACGCTCCCTCTCCGCTCTCATTCTCATTAGCCGCCGAGCGCGTCCTCGAGGAACGCGGCGAGCTGTGCCAGATGCTTGGACATCAGGCCGGTTGCGGGCGATGCCGCGGCCGGACGTCCGGTGTAGCGAACGCGCTGGTACTTCGCATCGATATGGGCAAGCACCCATTCCAGATACGGGTCGATGAACGACCAGGCACCCATATTCTTCGGCTCTTCCTGGCACCAGACCATTTCCGCGTTGCGGAAGCGGGAGAGCTCGTTGATGAGCGCCTTGGCCGGGAACGGGTAGAGCTGTTCGACGCGCAGCAGGTAGACATCGTCGATCCCACGCTTTTCGCGCTCTTCCAGCAGGTCGTAATAGACCTTGCCGGTGCAGAGCACGACGCGGCGGATCTTGGCGTCCTTCTGCAGCTTGATCGGACCGTCCTTGATGACCTCGGCATCGTCCCAAAGAAGACGGTGGAACGAGGTCTCACCCGCCATTTCGGCAAGGTTGGAGACGGCGCGCTTGTGGCGCAGCAGCGACTTCGGCGTCATCAGGATCAGCGGCTTGCGGAAGTCGCGCTTCACCTGGCGGCGCAGGATGTGGAAGTAGTTCGCCGGCGTCGTGACGTTGGCGACCTGCATGTTGTCCTCGGCGCAAAGCTGCAGGAAGCGTTCCAGACGTGCGGAGGAGTGCTCCGGACCCTGGCCTTCATAGCCGTGCGGCAGCAGGCAGACGAGGCCGGACATGCGCAGCCACTTGCGTTCGCCGGACGAGATGAACTGGTCGAACACCACCTGCGCACCGTTGGCGAAGTCGCCGAACTGGGCTTCCCAGAGGGTCAGCGCGTTCGGACGGGCCAGCGAGTAGCCGTATTCGAAGCCGAGCACGGCTTCTTCCGACAGCATCGAGTTGATGACTTCGTAGCGCGCCTGGGTCGCCGACAGGTTGGCGAGCGGGATGTAGCGCTCTTCCGTTTCCTGATCGTAGAGCACCGAGTGGCGCTGCGAGAAGGTGCCGCGTTCGCAATCCTGGCCGGAAAGGCGGATCTTGTGACCTTCCGTGACGAGACCGCCGAACGCCAGCGCTTCCGCCGTCGCCCAGTCGATGCCTTCGCCGGTCGAGATCATGTTGGCGCGGTTTTCCATGAAGCGCTGGATCGTGCGGTGCGCATGGAAGCCCTCGGGGATCTCGGACAGCTTGCGACCGATTTCCTTCAGCTGCTTCATCGGCACGGCGGTCTTGCCGCGACGCTGCTCGTCGGCGTTATCAGCCGTGCGCAGGCCCGACCACTCGCCATCAAGCCAGTCGGCCTTGTTCGGCTTGTAGTGCTGGCCGGCCTCGAACTCCTGTTCGAGATGGGCGCGCCAATCGGCCTTCATCTTCTCGACTTCGCCTTCGCTCAGCACACCCTCGGCGACGAGACGCTCGCTGTAGAGCTGCAGAACGCTCTTGTGGCTGCGGATGACCTTGTACATCTTCGGCTGCGTGAAGGACGGTTCGTCGCCTTCATTGTGGCCGTAGCGGCGGTAGCAGAACATGTCGAGCACGACAGGCTTGTGGAACTTCATGCGAAATTCCATGGCGACCTTGGCACCGTAGACGACCGCTTCCGGATCGTCGCCGTTGACGTGCAGGATCGGCGCCTCGATCATCTTGGCGACGTCGGACGGATAGGGCGACGAACGCGAGAAGGCCGGATTGGTGGTGAAGCCGATCTGGTTGTTGATTATGACGTGCATCGTGCCGGCGACGCGGTGACCGCGCAGACCGGACAGGCCGAGGATTTCGGCAATCACGCCCTGGCCGGCAAAAGCGGCATCGCCGTGGATGAGCAGCGGCAGAACCTTGGCGCGCTCCGACAGCGGAATGATGTCGCCGTCCCAGACGGTGGCGCTCATGTCCTGCTTGGCGCGGGCCTTGCCCATGACCACGGGGTCGACGATTTCGAGGTGCGACGGGTTGGCCGTCAGCGACACGTGAACCTTGTTGCCGTCGAACTCGCGGTCCGAGGAAGCGCCGAGGTGGTACTTGACGTCGCCCGAACCTTCGACTTCGTCCGGCGCGTAGGAGCCGCCCTTGAACTCGTGGAAGATGGCGCGGTGCGGCTTGCCCATGACCTGGGAGAGCACGTTCAGGCGACCGCGGTGGGCCATGCCGAACACCGCTTCCTTGAGGCCGAGATGGCCGCCGCGCTTCAGGATCTGCTCGAGCGCCGGGATCAGCGATTCACCGCCGTCGAGACCGAAGCGCTTGGTCCCCTTGAACTTGACGTCGAGGAACTGCTCGTAGCCTTCGGCTTCGATGATCTTCGCGAGGATCGCCTTCTTGCCCTCGGCCGTGAAGGCGACGCCCTTGTCCGGACCTTCGATCCGCTCCTGGATCCAGGCCTTCTCTTCAGGGTTCGAAATGTGCATGAACTCGACGCCGATCGTCGAGCAGTAAGTGCGCTCGAGGATCTCGATCATTTCGCGCACGGTCGCGTATTCGAGACCCAGCACGTTGTCGATGAAGATCTTGCGGTCGTAGTCGGCGGCGGTGAAGCCGTAATTTTCGGGCGCCAGCTCGTGGTAGTCTTCGACCGGAGCGGCGATGCCGAGCGGGTCTAGCTTGGCGTGCAGGTGGCCGCGCATGCGGTAGGCGCGGATCATCATGATGGCGCGCACGCTGTCGCGCGTCGCCTGCAGGATGTCGGCACCTTCGGTCGGCTTGCCTGATGCTTCCGCCTTGGCCTTGACCTTGGTCTCGACGACCTTCTCGATCACGCCCCAATCGCCGTCGAGCGCCGACACGAGGTCGCCGCTGGCCTGAAGCGGCCAGTTCTTCTTGCGCCAGGACGCACCCTTGGCGGCCCGCTTCACGTCGTCAGGATTTTCTTCAAGTGCCTTGAAAAACGACCGCCATTCCTCGTTGACCGAGGCGGGATCTTCCTCGTAGCGCGCATAGAGCTGCTCGATGTAAGCAGCGTTGGCGCCATCCAGGAACGAGGTGATCTGAAACTGCTCGTTGGCTTCTTGCCGTGCCATGGTGATACGCGGACGCTTCCGCCCGCCTCCTGACTTTGTGATTTGCCGATCCCATCGACCGGCTGCCGCATCTTCATGTTCAGCCGCCTGTCCGCGGCTCAGTCTTGGTTCGAACCGGGCAGCACGCAAAGCGCATCCTGCCCGGTGTATAGATTGGCTTAGCCCTTGAGGACTTCAACCAGCGTGGTGCCGAGGCGTGCCGGCGAAGGCGAAACCTTGATACCGGCTGCTTCCATGGCAGCGATCTTGGATTCCGCATCGCCCTTGCCGCCGGAAACGACAGCGCCGGCATGGCCCATGGTGCGGCCCTTCGGAGCCGTACGACCGGCGATGAAGCCTGCCATCGGCTTCTTGCGGCCCTTCTTGGCTTCGTCGATCAGGAACTGGGCTGCATCTTCTTCAGCCGAACCGCCGATTTCGCCGATCATGATGATCGAGGTCGTGGCTTCGTCGGCCAGGAACATTTCCAGCACGTCGATGAACTCGGTGCCCTTGACCGGGTCGCCGCCGATGCCGACAGCCGTCGTCTGGCCGAGGCCTTCGTTGGATGTCTGGAAAACGGCTTCGTAGGTGAGCGTGCCGGAGCGCGAAACGATACCGACCGAACCCTTGCGGAAGATCGAACCCGGCATGATGCCGATCTTGCATTCTTCCGGCGTCAGGATACCCGGGCAGTTGGGCCCGAGCAGGCGCGACTTGGACTTGTCGAGGCGAGCCTTGACACGGACCATGTCCATGACCGGGATGCCTTCGGTGATGCAGGTGATGAACGGGATCTCGGCGTCGATTGCCTCGATGATGGCGTCGGCGGCACCTGCCGGCGGAACGTAGATGACCGATGCGTCAGCGCCGGTGCGTTCCTTGGCTTCTGCGACGGTCGCAAAGATCGGCAGGCTCTCACCCTTCGAACCGGTCCAGGTTTCGCCACCCTTCTTGGGGTGGATACCGCCGACCATCTGCGTACCGTAATAGGCAAGCGCCTGTTCGGTGTGGAACGTGCCGGTCTTGCCGGTCAGGCCCTGAACCAGGACCTTGGTATTCTTGTTTACGAGAATAGACATTTATCAGGTCCTCAAATTAGGCTTTGATCGCCGCGACGATCTTCTTGGCTGCATCGTCGAGATCGTCAGCTGCCGTGATCGCGAGACCGGATTCGTTGAGGATCTTCTTGCCGAGCTCGACATTGGTGCCTTCGAGACGAACGACGAGCGGAACCTTGAGGCCGACTTCCTGAACAGCTGCGACAACGCCTTCGGCGATGACGTCGCACTTCATGATGCCGCCGAAGATGTTGACGAGGATGCCCTCGACCTTCGGGTCAGCCGTGATGATCTTGAAGGCAGCCGCGACCTTCTCCTTGCCGGCGCCACCGCCGACGTCGCAGAAGTTTGCCGGCTCCTTGCCGTACAGCTTGATGATGTCCATCGTCGCCATGGCGAGACCGGCACCGTTGACCATGCAGCCGATATTGCCGTCGAGCGCAACGTAGGCGAGGTCCCACTTGGAGGCTTCGATTTCCTTGGCGTCTTCTTCCGTCTCGTCGCGCAGCGCCTTGACGTCGTCATGGCGGAACAGGGCGTTGCCGTCGAAGGACATCTTGGCGTCGAGAACGCGAAGATGACCGTCCTTCATGACGATCAGCGGGTTGACTTCCAGCAATGCCATGTCCTTTTCGCCGAACGCCTTGTAGAGCGCCGGGAACAGCGACTTGGCGTCTTCGGCAGCAGCGCCGGAGAGTTCGAGCGCCTTGGAGATCTTGGCAACGTCGTCAGCGGTGACGCCTGCGATCGGGTCGATGGCGATCGTGTGGATCTTCTCGGGCGTGTCGTGGGCAACGGCTTCGATGTCCATGCCGCCTTCGGTCGAAACCACGAAGGCAACCTGACCGACCGAACGGTCGACCAGGATCGAGCAATAGAGCTCGCGGTCGATGTCGGCGCCGTCTTCGATGTAGAGACGGTTGACCTGCTTGCCGGCTTCGCCGGTCTGGGCGGTTACCAGCGTGTTGCCGAGCATGTCCTTGGCGTGCGCCACGACTTCCTCGATCGACTTGGCGAGACGAACGCCGCCCTTGGCGTCGGGGCCGAGTTCCTTGAACTTGCCTTTACCGCGGCCGCCGGCGTGGATCTGGCTCTTGACCACGTAGAGCGGGCCCGGGAGTGACTTGGCAGCGGCTTCGGCTTCCTCGACCTTGAGGATTGCCACACCTTCCGCGACCGGCGCGCCATAGCCCTTCAAGAGAGCCTTGGCCTGATATTCATGAATGTTCATGGATCTATTCCTGTTTGGATTGCGTCAGCGGTCGGTCGGCTTACTTCAGCGACGGCGCGATGTTGATGCAGGCTTCGCACAGGCCGGCGACAGCGCCGACAGACTTGTCGAAGGCTTCCTTTTCGGCCTTGTTCAGGTCGATCTCGATGATGCGCTCGACGCCACCGGCACCGATGACGGTGGGAACGCCGACATACATGTCCTTGACGCCATACTGGCCCGAGAGATAGGCGGCGGCAGGCAGGACGCGCTTCTTGTCCTTGAGGTAGGATTCAGCCATTTCGATCGCCGAAGCGGCCGGTGCGTAATAGGCCGAGCCGGTCTTCAGGAGACCGACGATTTCGGCGCCGCCGTCACGGGTGCGCTGGATGATTTCCTCGAGGCGCTCCTTGGTGACCCAGCCCATGGTGACGAGGTCGGTAAGCGGGATGCCGCCAACCGTGGAGTAACGGGCGAGCGGTACCATCGTGTCGCCATGGCCGCCGAGAACGAACGCCGTGACGTCCTGTACGGAAACGTTGAATTCCTTCGACAGGAACAGGCGGAAGCGCGAAGAATCCAGAACGCCGGCCATGCCGACGACCTTGTTGGCCGGAAGGCCGGAGAACTTCTGCAGCGCCCAGACCATGGCGTCGAGCGGGTTGGTGATGCAGATCACGAAAGCATCAGGGGCATACTTCTTGATGCCGGCACCGACCTGTTCCATGACCTTGAGATTGATGCCGAGCAGGTCGTCGCGGCTCATGCCCGGCTTGCGGGCGACGCCGGCGGTAACGATGCAGACATCGGCGCCTTCGATTGCGGAGTAGTCGCTTGCGCCGGTCAGGTTGGCGTCGAAGCCTTCGACCGGCGAGGACTGCGCGATGTCGAGACCCTTACCCTGCGGGATGCCGTCGGCGATATCGAATAGAACGATGTCACCCAGCTCCTTGAGGCCGGCGAGATGCGCCAGCGTGCCACCAATCATGCCAGAACCAATGAGAGCGATTTTGTTACGCGCCATTTCGGTGTTTCCTTTGCGACCAAAATTCGTCGGGCGACGCACTGAGGGGCTGCGCCCAATTGCCGCAATCGCATAGACCCTAAGGCCAAAAATGGCAACTGATTATTTTGAGACCAGCAATTTCAATCGTTTAGAAGACAAAATACTTACGTAAACGTAAGAGTTTTTGTCATCAAACTGCTATTCGGCGGCCCGTTTCTCATGATGCAGAGCCAGATATTCCGCACTCCGCATCTCGAACAGACGCGATGCCGTTCGGTCGAACTCGAAACCTTCGGTACCACGCGCTTGTGTCAGCAAGTTCTCAGGCATGGCCTCAGCCGAGATATAGAGCCTCACCGCATGGTCGTAGAGCGTATCGACCAAAATGATGAAGCGCTTCGTCTGGTTCCGTTTCTCGGGTCCGAGCATGGGAACGTGATCGACAAATATGGCATCAAAGCGTTCGGAGATGGCAAGGAAGTCGGCGGCGCCCAGCGGCTTGTCGCAAAGATCGGCGAATGTGAAACGAGCCAGCCGGTCAACGGCGAGCGGCACATGGATCGCGCGCCCCTTCATGGGGATGTCGATCGGATGCGCCTTGCGCCCGTGCAGCGCCTGGTTCCAGGCGGCGTCCATGGCCATGTCGGCATGGCGATCGAGCGGGGTGATGTAGACGGGCAGGCTGTCGATTTTCTCCATCCGGTAATCCGTCGGAGAATCCAGTGTCACCGTCTCTACGTGCTTCTCCAGCAGACCGATGAACGGCAGGAACAGACTGCGATTGAGGCCGTCGCGATAAAGATTGTCAGGCTCGACGTTGGACGTGGCGACCAGCACGCAACCGCGACCGAACAGGTCGGAAAACAGCCGCGACAGGATCATCGCATCGGCGATGTCTGTGACCGTGAACTCGTCGAAGCACAGAAGCTCGGCTTCGGCATAGAGATCGGCACCCACGACCGGGATCGGGTCCGCCTGCTTGGTGTCGCCGTTCTTCAGCCGCAGCCGGTGGGCAGCGATGCGATTGTGCACGTCGGTCATAAATTCATGAAAATGCGCCCGACGCTTCTTGGCGCAGGGCGCCATCTCGAAGAACATGTCCATCAGCATCGTCTTGCCGCGGCCGACGCTGCCGTGAATGTAGAGACCCTTGACCTTCTCCGACGGTTTCTTCCTGGCCGCGAACAGCCAGCCGAGCGCACTCGATTTCGCAGCCGGACGCTTCTGCTTGAGTTCCGACAGCACCCGATCCAGGCATTTCGCCACATGCATCTGGGCGGAGTCGAGTTGAAGCGAGCCCGAGGCCGTCAGCGACTTCAATTGTTNNTCGCTGACGCTCAAGCTGTAGTCTGGCATCGGTTGCATGGAGATAATCCGCCTGGAAAAGATCGGCGGAGCGAGCCGCCGGCTCGCTTATCGGCTGAGCGCGATCGGCTGGCCGCTGCTGGTCTGGCCGCTGAAGGCGTTGTCGGCGGTCTTGTAGACGCTGCCGATCTGGGTGCCGTTGCGGTCCTTGAGAAGGACCTGCTTGCCCGACACTTCCCAGGAGCCCATTGCCGTCAGTTCGCCGACGCAGCCGCGCGTGCCGCCGCGCGAACCGCTGCCGAGGTTGGTCAGCGTCAGGAACATGTCGCAGGAGCCGTTGACCCGCCAGCTGCCGACCAGCGATTCCTTGGTGACGTCGAGGCCGCCGCCATTGGCCGCCATCGCCCCACCGCCCTGCACGCCGCCCATCGGCGCCGTCGAGGCCGGAGCGGCTGGAAACTGCGAGGAGCCACCGGGAGGAGGCAGCTGACCGCCCTGCACCGAAGGCACCGGCTGCGCCGTCAAAGGCGCCGGTGCTGCGCTGTAGCTCGCGTCGTTATAGGCTGTACGCTGGCAACCGGCGAGTGACAGAACAACCGCCATACCTGTCATCGCATATCGCAACTGCATCTGAATGCTCCCGAATGTCCGCTTTTGTCGCATGAAAATAGTAATTAGCTTATTTTCGAATGAACGTGTTTCACTTTGGTTAATCAAGCCGTAATGGCCGTGAATTGCCTGACGGAGCTAGGCCTGTGACAGCGCAATTCAACCTTTACGGCTGAGAACTTCCTGAAGATAGAATTTGTCAGCAAGGTGATGAGCCGCCATTTCTCTTGGAAATGGTTATCGCCTGTTTCACGATTGAACGATCATCATGTCGCACCGGCAGGCATCGGCGGCCCTAACGGGCCGCCGGATGGATGGCATCGCGTCAGACGCGGCGCTCGACCATCATCTTCTTGATCTCGGCGATCGCCTTGGCCGGGTTCAGACCCTTGGGGCAGGTCTGCGCGCAGTTCATGATCGTGTGGCAGCGATAGAGGCGGAACGGATCCTCGAGATTGTCGAGGCGCTCACCCTTGGCTTCGTCGCGGCTGTCGATCAGCCAGCGGTAGGCCTGCAGCAAGACGGCCGGACCGAGATAACGGTCGCCGTTCCACCAGTAGCTCGGACAGGAGGTCGAGCAGCAGGCGCAGAGAATGCACTCGTAGAGGCCATCGAGCTTCTGGCGATCTTCGTGGCTCTGCTTCCATTCGGTTGCCGGCGCCGGCGACACCGTCTTCAGCCAGGGCTCGATCGAGCGGTGCTGGGCATAGAAGTTGGTGAGGTCAGGCACGAGGTCCTTGACCACGGGCATGTGCGGCAGCGGATAGATCTTCACCGAGCCCTTGATGTCGTCGAGACCCTTGGTGCAGGCCAGCGTATTCGTGCCGTCGATGTTCATCGCGCAGGAACCGCAGATCCCCTCGCGACAGGAACGGCGCAGCGTCAACGTCGGGTCGATCTTGTTCTTGATGTAGAGCAGACCATCGAGCACCATCGGCCCGCAATCGTCGACATCGATGTAGAACGTGTCGATCGACGGGTTCTGGCCATCGTCCGGGCTCCAGCGATAGACGCGGAATTCACGTGTATTGGTGGCGCCCGCCGGCTTCGGCCACACCTTGCCTTCGCGTATCTGAGAATTCTTGGGAAGTGCGAGTTCAACCATGGTTATTTTCCTGTGGCGACGTGGAGCCGGGCAAGGCCGCTCCCAAAATACGAATCTTGTTGTCAAATCCAGCCGCGGATGCTTTGGCGGCAAATTTTCGGTCGGCAGTCACGAGAATATCGTCGGCATCGTCGAGCGCACAGGCGAGATACATCGCGTCATAGATGGAGTGATCCATCGTGGAAGAAAGATCGAATGCGACATCGATCAAGTCTATCGATGGCACGAGATGTTTGAAGGCCGTCTTCAATCTTGAAACGGCCTCCGAAGCCTGCGCCGTTGAGATGATTCCGGTCCGGATTTTCCTTCGAAGAACATGTGCCACTTCAGCCAGAACGATATCGGGAGCCTTCAACGCCGCTTCAGCCTTCGTCAACTGAATGGCGTCGAGGTGATCTCCCTCATCGACAAACCACTTCACGACCACCGATGCATCGACGACAAACATCAGCGATCCCGCAATTCGCGCAAGATTTCGACGCTGTCGGTCTGCACGACGCCCTTCGGCGTCATTGCAGCGATACGAACGGCAGCATCGTAGAGTGACTCCGCAGAGCTGTCGGCGACGGATGCGCTCAAGCGTTCGTTGACCTCCTCTTCCAACGTCCGCTTGTGCGCACGGGCAAGGTTCTCCAG
Organism: Hyphomicrobiales bacterium; assembly: GCA_900469085.1. Lineage (GTDB taxonomy): Bacteria > Pseudomonadota > Alphaproteobacteria > Rhizobiales > Rhizobiaceae > Rhizobium. The sequence continues at coordinate 82,963 of UBVW01000047.1, forward strand.
CTTGGTCAAAAGGCTTTCATCGATCCTGATGCGCATTTCACCCATGATTTCGCTCCTTAAAGCGGCTCAGCCAGTCCTACCTTGCCACATTCCCCATCAGTAAACACGCGCCTTGGGCGCGATCTTCTGCGGGTCGATCCCTTCCGCGATCAGCTCGGTATGCACAGGGCGGTAGTCGAGTTTCACGTCGCCGGCGTCGTTGACCCAGGCAAGCGTGTGCTTGCGCCAGTTGACGTCGTCGCGGCCGGCGAATGCGCCTTCCGTGTAGTCCTCGCGGGCGTGCGAACCACGGCTCTCCTTGCGCGCTTCGGCGCCGTAGATCGTCGTGATGGCGTTGGCCATCAGGTTCTGCAGCTCGAGCGTCTCGACGAGGTCGGAGTTCCAAACCATCGAGCGGTCGGTAACCTTGATGTCGCGCATTTCCTGCCAGATGGCCGAGATGCGCTTGCAGCCCGATTCCAGCGATTCCTGCGTACGGAACACGGCGGCATCTTCCTGCATGGCGCGCTGCATCTTCTCGCGCAGATTGGCCGTCGGCGTAGAGCCGGAGGCGTGGCGCAGGCCGTCGAAGCGGTCCATGATCTTGTCGCAGGCGGCGACGTTGAGGTGCGGCACGGGGGACGCGCGATCGATGACCTCGCCGGCGCGAATGGCGGCGGCGCGACCGAAGACAACGAGGTCGATCAACGAGTTGGAGCCGAGACGGTTTGCCCCGTGCACCGAGGCGCAGCCGGCTTCGCCGACCGCCATCAGGCCCGGAATGATCCGCTCCGGATTGGAGCTGTCGGCGTTGAGCACCTCGCCCCAGTAGTTCGTCGGAATGCCGCCCATGTTGTAGTGAACGGTCGGCAGAACCGGGATCGGCTCGCGCGTGACGTCGACGCCGGCGAAAATCTTCGCCGATTCCGAAATGCCAGGCAGACGCTCGTGGAGAACGGCCGGATCGAGATGGTCGAGATGCAGGAAGATGTGGTCCTTGGCCTTGCCAACGCCGCGACCTTCGCGGATCTCAAGCGTCATGCAGCGCGAGACGACGTCGCGCGAGGCAAGGTCCTTGGCCGAAGGGGCATAGCGTTCCATGAAGCGCTCACCCTCGGAGTTGACGAGGTAGCCACCTTCGCCGCGCGCACCCTCGGTGATCAGACAGCCGGAGCCGTAAATCCCGGTCGGGTGGAACTGCACGAACTCCATGTCCTGCAGCGGCAGGCCGGCGCGTGCCACCATGCCGCCGCCGTCGCCGGTGCAGGTGTGGGCCGAGGTCGCCGAGAAATAGGCGCGGCCGTAGCCGCCGGTCGCCAGCACCACCATCTTGGCGGCGAAGCGATGGATCGTGCCGTCGTCGAGGTTCCAGGCAACCACGCCGGTGCAACGGCTGCCGTCATCCGACATGATCAGGTCGAGCGCGAAATACTCGATGAAGAATTCCGCGTTATGGCGCAGCGACTGGCCGTAAAGCGTGTGCAGGATGGCGTGGCCGGTACGGTCGGCAACGGCGCAAGTGCGCTGCACCGGCGGTCCTTCCCCGTAGTTCTGCATGTGGCCGCCGAACGGCCGCTGGTAGATCTTGCCCTCTTCATTACGCGAGAACGGAACGCCGTAATGCTCGAGCTCGTAGACCGCCTTCGGCGCTTCCATGGTGAGGTACTGCATGGCATCGACGTCGCCGAGCCAGTCGGAACCCTTGACGGTGTCGTAGAGGTGCCACTGCCAGCTGTCGGGCGTCATGTTGCGCAGCGAGGCCGCGATGCCGCCCTGCGCCGCAACGGTGTGCGAGCGGGTCGGGAACACCTTGGTGATGCAGGCGGTCTTGAAGCCCTGCTCGGCCATGCCGAGCGTGGCGCGCAGGCCGGCGCCGCCGGCGCCGACGACGATCACGTCATAGGAGTGATCGATGTACTTGTAGGCCTTCCCGTTCTGAGCCGGGCCATTCTGAGCGGATGAATTCGATGCCATGATATCAATTATCCTACGAAGGCGATCTTCAGAATGGCGAAGAGACAGAGCCCCGCCATCAGGATCGAAAAGAAGGTGTTGAGCATCACGAGCGCGATCTTGGTGACTTCATGGTGCACGTAGTCTTCGATGATGACCTGCATGCCGAGCTTCATGTGGATGACGCCCGACACGACCATCAGGCCCATGACGACGGCGACGAACGGGTTCGACAGCGCGTGCACGACCTGCGCGTATGGCTGGCCGGCATGGATGATCATGAAGATGATGAAGAAGAGGAAGAGCGGCACGTTGGCAACGGCCGTCACGCGCTGGCGCCAGAAATGTTCGGTGCCGTCCTTGGCCGAACCGAGGCCGCGAACCTTACCCAAGGGGGTACGCATATCCATGTGATCAACCTTTAGAAGCGAATGAGGAAGCCGATCACCCAGACCAGCAAGGTCAGACAGAGCGAGGCGACGATGTTGGCGATGGCGAGCTTGGTCGAGAACTGCTTGTCGAAGCCGTAGCCGAGGTCCCACATGAAGTGGCGGAAGCCACCGAGCATGTGGTGGATCAGCGCCCAGGTGTAGCCGAGCAGTACGAGCTTGCCGATGATGCTGCCGAGCACCCAGTTGGCCCAGTCATAGGCGCCGACGCCGGTTGCGGCTGCGATCAGCCACCACGCGATCAGCAGCGTGCCGACATAGAGCGCGCCACCGGTAATACGGTGGACGATCGACATAACCATGGTGGGGATTGGTTTATAAATCTGCAAATGCGGCGACAGGGGCCGGTTACTTGTCGTGTTCGCCATCAGAACCTCGCGGCGGTCTTTCTGCGCTTCCGGGGTCCGGAAAGCATCCCAGCAACCACACGATTGACAGAAAGCTGTGTGTGCGTTGCATCAATGGCGACGTTTAATCACGGAAACACCTAACGACAAGTATAATTGACGCACCCGTGAAATTTAATCGATTTGCGTCTTGACGACCTTTCGGACTTAAGCAAGCCCGCCCGCGCCGCTACCCCTTGCGGATGAATTTTCAAGCTTCGGTGGACAAGCCTGCGCTTTTGGCGCATTTTCGCGTTAACGCTTTGTTAAGCATTCCGTTTCCGGAGACCAACGCGATGTTCAAGACATCCTCGAAACTCGTTTCGCTCGCCGCAGCAGCGCTGATCGCGCTGCCTGCCGCAGCCGGCGATTTCGGCGGCAACGTCGTCACGCGCCATCACGATCGCGGCCATGGCGGCGGCAGTGGATATGGCGACATCGGACGCGGCATGGGCCATCGCGACATCGCAAACGGCTTCGCATCCGGCTCGATCATCCGCCACCGCGGCACGTCGATCATCGGCAATTACGGCGGCTGGGACAACGGCTCGCGCACTATCGCCGGCGGCTACGACGGCTACCGCCCGCATCCGGGCCGCGGCCGCTTCATCCAGCGCTTCTCGTCACCCACGTCGAATTTCGCCCGCAGCAACATCGTCATCATCGACCAGCGGGGTCAAGCGCGCGCGCCGTCGGGCACCTATGCCGGCGGCTACGGTTATGCCGGCTACGGTTATCAGCCGACAGTCAGGCTGGCGCCGATGGCCAAGGTCATCCACGTCAACAACCGCAGCAACGCCTGCTCCTACGAACAGGGCGTCTGCGTCATCCGCCCCTGATGAAAACGATCAGCCGTTGAAGCGCCAGACGGTGGTCTTCTTGACCTCGCTGTCTTCGAGTGCGCGCGTTACCGGCACCTCGTAGACCGCGCAGGCGACAAGCCTGTCCTTCGGCAGATAGGCCCGCCCGGGGTCGCCGACGAGCACAGTAACGCCATCGCCCGCCAGCTTTTCGAACCACGGCACCAGCGCCATGGCGAAATCGCGATCGTAGAACACATCCCCGGCTAGGAGCACATCGGCATCAATTTCTGAGCCGATCAGATTGTCACCCGTAAAATCGATCTCGACCCCGTTCAGGTCAGCGTTGAGCGCCACCGCCATCGCCGTCCACGGATCGATATCGGCGGCAAGTACATGGCCTGCGCCCGCCATCTTCGCCGCGATCGCCACCAGTCCGGAGCCGCTGGCGAAATCGACGACGCACCTGCCCGCCACCGTCTCGGGATGATCGAGTACATAGCGCGCCAACCCCTGCCCGCC
>UBVW01000048.1:0-4782 GCA_900469085.1 Hyphomicrobiales bacterium
ATCTCCCCCCTTGAGGGGGAGATGTCCGGCAGGACAGAGGGGGGTGTCACACGGCACACCCTATCTATCCCGCTCAAGCCGCGGTCGAAGCCACCGTACCCCCACCCGCAATCAGCCGCTCCGCCTCCGCAAGTGGCATCGGCTTGCCGAGCAGATAGCCCTGAACCTCGTGGAACCCTTCCTGTCGCAGCCGCAGCAGCTGCGCGTCGGTCTCGATCCCCTCGGCGAGCGTCGTCGCATTGAAGCCGGAGCCGATGCCGACCACGGCGCGCACGATCGCCAGATTGCCGGGATCGGTATCGATGCCGGCGATGAAGCTGCGGTCTAGCTTGATCTTGTCGAAGGCAAAGGCACGCAGATAGCTGAAGGAGGAGTAGCCGGTGCCGAAGTCGTCGATGGCGATGCGGATGCCGAGTTCCTTCAGCGCCTTCAGGAGCGGCAGGCTCTGGCCGACATCGGCAAGGAAGACCGATTCCGTGATTTCGATCTCCAGCCGCTCCGGCCGCAACCCGCTCTCGTCGAGTGCCGAGACGACGCTCGCAAGCAGGCTGGTGTGGCGAAACTGGCTGACCGAGAGATTGACGGCCACCTTCAGCTCCGAGGGCCAACGCGCTGCCGTCTGGCAAGCCTCGCGCAGCACCCACTCGCCGATCGCGACGATCAGCCCTGTCTCCTCCGCGACGGGGATGAACTCCATAGGCGGCACCAGCCCGCGTTCCGGGTGGTTCCAGCGGATCAGCGCCTCGAAGCCGCCGAGCCCGTCATTTTCCAGCTGCACGATCGGCTGATAATAGAGTTCGAACTGGTTCTTCAGCAGCGCCTCGCGCAACTCCACCGTCAGCATGTGCCGGCGCTCCGCCTCAAGCCGCATCGATGCTTCGTAGAAGCGATAGGTCGAGCGCCCACTCTCCTTGGCAGCGTAGAGCGCAAGATCGGCGTGCCGCATCAGGACATCGTCGTCCTCGGCATGATCCGGCGCCAGCGCGATGCCGATGCTGCAGGTGACATGCTCGTTGACACCATCGAGATCGAAGGGCGATGACAGCGACATAAGCAGTTGCTCGGCGAAACGCTCGATGCAGCCGGCCTCCCGGAAGCCCACCACAAGCGCGAATTCGTCGCCGCCGAGACGCGCTACCAGATCGCCCTCATCGGAAAGATCGGTCAACCGCGCCGCCACCTGGCAGAGCAGCGCGTCGCCGGCCGCATGCCCCTTGCTGTCGTTGATGTGCTTGAAGTGATCGACGTCCAGATAGAGCAGCGCCACCGGCTTGTCCGCGGTGGCAAGCGAGGAGACACGCTTGATGTGCTCGGCGAAGAAGGCGCGGTTCGGCAGGCCGGTCAAAGCGTCGTGCATGGCCATATAGGCAAGCCGCGCCTCGACCGAGCGTTCCTCGGTGACATCCTGCGAAATGCCGAGCAGGTAGCGCGGAGCACTGCCATCGGGCGACGGCAGTGCGCGCTTGACGGTTCTGAGAATCCGCTGCTGGCCGTCTGTGCGATGCATCGTCTCTTCGAAGCTTATCGCCGCCGGCGCCGCGAAGGCGCGGGCATCCTGCTCGCGAAAGGCGGCGGCCTGTTCGTCGTTGTAGAAGATGTGATCGCTGCGGCCGACCACGTCGAGAGAATGACGGCCGATGATTTCGCCGCAGGCTTCGTTGAAGAGGATATAAAGGCCATCCGCCTCCATGTCCTTCACGAACACGCCAACAGGAAGGTTGTCGACGATGCTATCCAGCAGCGAGCGCGTGTCGCTGACCTCGCGATGCGCGGCGTTGACCTCGGTGCGGTCCTGCACGATGGCAAGGATCGCATCGCGGCCGTTGAAGCGCACGCCGCGCCCATAGGTCAGCACTTCGAGCATGGTGCCGTCTGCCTTCAGATGCGTCCATCGCTCGGCCCGCTCCATGTCGGAGCGCGCGTGCACGGCGGTGATCATCCGCTGGCGCTCATGCGCCGGGCGGATGTCGAGCACGGTCATGCCTGCATAGGCTTCGCGCGAGTAACCGTAGAGATCGACGGCGGCATTGTTGACGATCAGGAAGCGCAGCGTATCGGGGTCGTAGACCCACATCGGCGACGGATGGGTTGCGAACAGGGACTGGAAATCGTCATTGGGAGTATCGGTCGAAACGAATGCTCTCTGAATACCTGTCATCGGCAATATCACATGAATTTGATGGCTGATCTCGCAGTTATAGTGAAAAAAACTAAATAAAATCAGAATCATAGTCCGCACAAACTTTAGGCGAACAGCCTGTGCGATGTGCAGCGATAACCGCTTGTTATGATGTTTCGCGACTTTTCTTCACACCTTGGAAAGGTGTGCACAAAGATCAACCACATCAGTGGTGCCAGATCAGTGGTGGTTGTGCGCGCACTGCCCGTGATCGGCCAGAACCTCGATCACCCGGCACTGATCGACCCGCCCATGACCGCATCCGGCGACCATCGCCTCCAGCTCCACCTTCAGCGCCATCAGGCTACGGATGCGCTGCTCGACATCAATAAGCCGTGCCTTGGCGATCGCATCGGCCGAGGCGCAGGACTGGTTCGGATCGTCCTGCAGCACCAGAAGCGTGCGGATCGCATCGACCTCAAAGCCAAGTTCTCGGGCATGGCGGATGAACACGAGGCGGCTGATATCGGCGGGCTCGTAGGAGCGTTGGTTGCCCTCGCTGCGGCTCGGTGCGCTCAACAGGCCGATGCCTTCATAATAGCGGATGGTCGGCACCTTCACGCCGCTTTGACGCGATGCCTCGCCGATGGTGATCTTTTTCATCATTTTTCTCTTGCACCTCTAGTCGCTAGAGGATGTAGGAAGGATGCTCGTCAATGACAAGGAAGCCCATAAGGAAGCCGATGATGAGCGACAGGATCGAGAAGCGCTACAGGGTCGAGGGCATGGATTGCGCCAGCTGCGCGGCCAAGATCGATACCGCCGTCCGCCGCGTCTCCGGGGTCGAGGACGTCTCTGTATCGGTGACCGCGGGCACCATGACCGTGCGTCATGACGGCAGCAGCGACCTTGCCGCGATCGAGAAAAAGGTGACCGGTCTCGGTTATGCCCTTCGCCCATTCGCGGCCACCGTGGCGCCCCGCCCGACGAGCCACACCGAGCACGTGCACGGACCGGACTGCGGCCACGATCATGGACACAGCCATGCGCGTCACGACGCGCACGATGACGATCACGACCATCATGACAATCATGACCACGAACACGCTCATGCGCACGGACACGACAGCGCAAGCGCGCTGCCGGAAATCGAAGGGCTGCATGGTCATGACCATGCGCCCATGTCCGGCCCGTGGTGGCAGAGCCGCAAGGGACGTCTGACGACCCTCTCGGGCGCCGCCCTCGTCGTCGCATATGTTGTCGGCCATCTCGTTCCCTCGATCGCGCCCTATGCCTTCATCGCCGCGATGCTGGTCGGCCTCATACCGATTGCCCGCCGCGCGGTCATGGCAGCAGTGTCTGGCACGCCCTTCTCCATCGAGATGCTGATGACCATCGCCGCCGTCGGTGCGGTCATCATCCATGCCGGCGAGGAAGCGGCCACCGTTGTCTTCCTGTTCCTGGTCGGCGAATTGCTGGAAGGCGTGGCGGCCGGCAAGGCGCGCGCCAGCATCCAGTCGCTGACGACGCTGGTGCCGAAAAGCGCCCTTCTGGAAGAAGGCGGAGTAACCCGCGAGGTGCCGGCCGAAACGCTTGCCGTGGGCTCGACCATTCTGGTGCGCCCCGGCGACCGTATCTCCGCCGACGGCGTCATCTTGTCCGGCGAAAGCCCGATCGACGAGGCCCCGGTCACGGGCGAAAGCACGCCGGTGCGCAAGGGCGAAGGCGACGTGGTCTTCGCGGGAACGGTCAACGGCGACGCGGCATTACGCGTCAAGGTTACCGCCGCTGCCGCCGACAACACCATCGCCCGCGTCGTGCGCCTCGTCGAGGAAGCACAGGAGAAGAAGGCGCCGACGGAACGCTTCATCGACCGCTTCTCGCGCTATTATACGCCCGGTGTCGTTGTCGTTGCCGCCCTCGTCGCGTTGCTGCCGCCATTGTTCTTCGGCGGCCCATGGGATGAATGGATCTACAAGGGCCTCGCGATCCTGCTGATCGGCTGCCCCTGCGCGCTGGTCATCTCGACGCCGGCCGCCATTGCCGCCTCGCTTTCGGCGGGCGCGCGGCGCGGCCTGCTGCTCAAGGGCGGCGCGGTTCTCGAGACGCTGGGCAAGGTCAACGCCGTGGCATTCGACAAGACCGGCACGCTGACCGAGGGCAGGCCCACCGTCACCGACATATTGAGCTTCGGAAAGCCCGAGGCGGAAGTGCTGGCCTATGCCGCAGCACTCGAGACCGGCTCCAGCCACCCGCTGGCGCTCGCCATCCTCGACAGAACCGCGCGCGACGCCATCGCCATCCCGCAGGCAACCGACGCCAAGGCGCTCGGCGGCAAGGGTGTGACCGCCACTGTGGCCGGCCAGCCGATCTTCCTCGGTTCCCCCAAGGCCGCGGCCGAACGCGTCGCTTTGTCGGACGATGAGCAGGCGCGCATCACCAGGTTGAACGATGAAGGCAAGACCGTCTCCGTGCTTGTCGTCGGCAACCAACTGGCAGGCGCCATCGCCATGCGCGACGAGCCGCGTGACGACGCCAAATCGGGCCTCAAGGCGCTGACCGACGCCGGCGTCAGGATCGTCATGCTGACCGGCGACAACGCCCGTACCGCCGAGGCAGTGGGCAAGCAACTCGGGATCGAGGTGCGCGCCGAACTGATGCCG
>UBVW01000096.1:0-10995 GCA_900469085.1 Hyphomicrobiales bacterium
CCACTCACACAGCCCGCGAGCAATAGTAACAATGCCGGAGAGGCAAAACGAAAAGACGCCATTAACTATCTTCCTGTAACTCGACCAAAAAATGCATTCATGTCAGAAGCGATCATGCTTCACTATCGGCCGCGCTTCGCTCAAACGAGAAACACCATCCCGAAGCAGTTGGCGGCAATGTATCAATGAGTCTCACTTTATCACAGTGCAGATATGTCACACTCATACCTCATTTTTTTGACGTCGCGAGAAGACACGGCGGATAACCACAAAGAATGACGGCACGAAGAAAATGCCGAGTGCCGTGGCAAACAGCATGCCGCCGAGCACGCCGATACCGATAGCGTTCTGCGCGGCGGAGCCCGCACCGGTGGCGATCGCCAGCGGGACGACGCCCAAGATGAAGGCCAGCGACGTCATGATGATCGGCCGCAGACGCAGCCTTGCAGCCTCGAGCGTTGCATCGATGATGCCCATGCCGGTCTCCATTCGATCCTTGGCGAACTCCACGATGAGAATCGCGTTCTTCGCCGCCAGACCGATGGTCGTGAGCAGGCCCACCTTGAAGTAGACGTCGTTTGCCTGGCCGAAAACGGTTGCCGCCACGAGCGCGCCGAGCACGCCGACCGGAACGGCCATGATGACCGAGAATGGGATCGACCAGCTTTCATAGAGTGCCGCGAGGCAGAGGAAGACGACCAGAACCGAGATGGCGTAGAGCATCGGCGCCTGCGAACCGGACAGACGTTCCTGGTAGGAGATGCCCTGCCAGGCAACGGTGTAGCCGCCGCCGAGCTGTGCGGTCATCTCTTCCATCGCGTTCATGGCGTCGCCGGAGCTGACACCCGGCGCGGACGCGCCGTCGAGCGGGATAGCGCTCACCGCATTGAAGCGGGCGAGCGTCGGGGCGCCCTTGACCCATTCGGTGCGGGTGAAGGCCGAGAAGGGGACCATCTCGCCACTGGTGTTGCGGGCATACCAGTGGTCGAGGTCGTCGGGCTGCATGCGGTAGGGGGCATCGCCCTGGACGTAGACCGGCTTGATCTCGCCGTTCAGCGTGAAGTCGTTGACGTCGCGGCCGGTGAAGATGACCGAGAGCATCGCATTGACCGCGGAGATATCGACACCCATGGCGCCGATCTTCTCCTGGTCGATGATGATCTTCATCTGCGGCTCGACTTCCTTGTTGTTGCTGCGCAGCGCAACGACCTTGCCGCTCGTGTTGGCCATGGCCATGAGGCGCTTGGAGGCTGCGTCGAGCGCTTCGGTGCCGTGCCCGCCGCTATCGACGAGATACATGGAGAAGCCGCTCGACACGCCGAGACCCTGGATCGCCGGCGGCAGCAGCGCGAAGACCTGGGCTTCGCGGATCTGCGAGAAGGCGCCGAGCGCGCGGGTGGCGACGGCCTGCGCATGCAGCTTGGCGTCCGTGCGCTCGGAGAAGTCCTTCAGCTTGGTGAAGACGATGGCGCTGTTCTGGCCGGAGCCGTTGAAGCCGAAGCCGAGCGCGCCAAAGACGGACTGCACGGCATCCTTTTCGTTTTCACGATAGTAGTTCTCGACCTTTTCGACGACGGCCTGGGTCTGCTGGGTCGTCGAGCCGGGAGGCGTGGTGACGATATTCAGCAGAACGCCCTGGTCTTCCTGCGGCAGGAACGAGGTCGGCAGGCGCGTGAAGAAGTAGGCGCAGCCGACGCCGACGAGGAGGAAGACGATCATGACGCGGCCCGGGCGCTTCAGGAGATAGCCGATCGAGCGGACATAGCCGTTAGTCGAGCGGGTGAAGTTGCGGTTGAACCATTCGCTGGCGCGGTTCTTCTTGTGGTCATGCACCGGCTTCAGCATCGTGGCGCAAAGCGCCGGCGTCAGCACGATGGCGACGAGCGCCGAGAGCAGCATCGCCGAGACGATGGTGACGGAGAACTGGCGATAGATGATGCCGGTGGAACCGCCGAAGAAGGCCATCGGGATGAAGACGGCGGTGAGAACAAGCGCGATGCCGACGATGGCGCCGGTGATTTCACCCATCGATTTCTCGGTGGCCTCCATCGGCGACAGCTTCTCTTCGGTCATGATGCGTTCGACGTTTTCGACAACGACGATGGCGTCGTCGACGAGCAGGCCGATCGCAAGCACCATGGCGAACATGGTCAGTGTGTTGATCGAATAGCCTGTCGCCGCCAGGATGCCGAAAGTTCCAAGCAGCACGACGGGGACCGCGATGGTCGGGATCAGCGTTGCCCGGAAATTCTGCAGGAACACCAGCAGCACGACGAAGACCAGCACGATCGCCTCGATCAGCGTGTGCACGACCTTTTCGATCGACAGCTCGACAAACGGCGTGGTGTCGTAGGGGTAGGTGATCTCGACGCCCTCGGGCAGGCCGCTGGAGATGGCGTCGAGTGCCGTGCGGACACGGCCGGCGGTGTCGATGGCGTTGGCGCCGATCGCGAGGTTGACGGCGAAGCCGCTCGACGGCTGGGCATTGTAGCGCGAGGAACCGCCATAGCTTTCCTGGCCGATCTCGATGCGCGCGATGTCGCTCAGGCGCACGGTCGACCCGTCTTTTTCGACCTTGAGGATGATGTGCTCGAAGTCCGACACCGTCGTCAGCTGGCTCTGGGCGGTGATCGTCACGTTCATCTGCTGGCCATCGACGGAAGGCTGCGCGCCGAGCGAGCCGACCGAGACCTGGGTGTTCTGCGCCTCGATCGCGGAGGTCACGTCGCCTGTCGTCAACTGGTATTTGACCAGCTTGTAAGGGTCGAGCCAGACGCGCATGGCGTAGCCGGAGCCGAAGATGTTGACGCTGCCGACGCCTTCGAGACGCTGGATCTGCTTCTCGATCGAGTTCGACAGGATGTTGCCGAGATCGACGGAATTGCGCTTGCCGTCGGTGGAAACGAGCGCGCCGACCAAGAGAATACTCGAGGTCGAACGGGTGACGCTGATACCCGCGTCGATGACATCGCTCGGCAGCTGCGATTGTACGAGCTGCAGCTTGTTCTGCACCTGCACCTGGGCGATATCGGGATCAGCGGCCGTACCGAAGGTCAGCGAGATGCTGGCCGAACCGGTGGACGAGGTCGAGGTCATGTAGGTGAGGTCGTCAAGGCCGGTCATGCCGTCCTCGATGAGCGTCGTCACCGATTTTTCGACAGTCTCGGCGCTGGCGCCGCGATAGGTGGCGTTGATGCGCACGGTGGTCGGCGCGATATCCGGATATTGCGAGATTGATAGCGTGAAGATCGCCAGCACGCCCGCGAGCATGATCGTGATCGCTATGACCCACGCAAAGATCGGACGTCGGATGAAAAACTTGGCCATTGGCTAATTCCTGTCGGCTCGGATCAATGATCGACGCGTTACTTCGCGGCGGGCTTCTGCGCGTCGCCGGCGGCGGCTGGAGGCGCCACGGGCACGACGATACCCTTGTCATTGATCTTCATCTCGGTCGGCTTGACCGGCATGCCCGCGGTGATCGACTGCAGTCCGGAGACGATCAGCTGATCGCCGTCCTTGACGCCTTCGGTCACCAGCCATGCATTGTTGGATGGCGATGCGTTTTCGAAGATGCGGTTCTCCACCTTGCCATCCGCGGAAACGAACTGCGCCGACAATTCGCCGTTGGCGTTGCGGCTTGTCGCGAGCTGGGGCAGGGCGAAGCCGTTCTCGGAGCCGAGTTCCAGCGTTGCGCGCACATACATGCCCGGCAAGATGATGCGGTCGGGATTGGGGAAGCGCACGCGGATGGTGAAGGTGCCGGTTGTCTCGCTGACAACCGATTTCGACATGTCGAGCGTGCCCTTCTGGTCGTATTCCTTGCCGTTCTCGAGGATGAGATGAAAGGCGCCGTTGCCGCTGTTGCCCTTGATCTCGCCGGTTGAGATGGCGTTGCGCAGGCGCAGCAGGTTGGTGCTCGATTCCGTCAGGAGAATATAGGCCGGGTCGAGCTGGCGGACGGTCGTCAACGCGGTCGTCTGGTTGGCGGCGACGACGTTGCCGACGTTATAGGCCGTCTGGTCGATGACGCCGTCGAAGGGAGCGACGATCTTGGTGTGGTCGAGATCGATCTCGGCGGCGGCAAGCGATGCTTTCGCGGATTCGACTTCGGCCTGGGCCTGCAAAAGGTTGGTCCGTGCCGTTTCCAGCTCGATCTGCGTTGCGCCGGAACCGACCAGGCGCTGGTAGCGGTCGAAATTGCTCTGCGCGCTCGGCACGCTGGCTTCGGCCTTTGCGATGGCGGCGCGCGCCTGCGCGACGGCCGCGACGTAGGGGGCGTCTTCGATCTGGTAGAGAACATCGCCCTTCTTCACTTCGCCACCTTCGCGGAAGGTGATGTCGCGGATGAGGCCGCTCACCTGCGGGCGGATGTCCGCTGTCTGGAACGCCTCGGCGCGGCCGGGAAGAATGGTCGTAACCGGGAAGTCGCCCTTCTTCAGCGTGATCACGCCGACGGCAGCCGCCTGCTGAGCCGCCCCGGCACCGCCGGCGGCCGGTGTCTTGCCGCTGTCGCTGCAGGCGGCGAGCACGCCACCGATGGCAAGAGCTGAGGAGACGAGGAGAAGGCGACGTATCATGTTCAATTCCCTATGCGCTGGCTCGCGGATCGAAGCCTGCCGGGGATGCCACACGACAAACGATCCGGAGTCAAATGCCTCTGATGCGAATTAACAAAGCGTTTCGAAAGTGACGTAAGTGATGGATCGTCACTTAGCAAGTGCTATTTTGCAGCGCGGCATCGGCGAAATCGACGATATGCCGGGCCTTTTCGACAAGGGTTTCCCTGTCGTCCTTGACGATCAGAACCGGGTGCAGCACGCCTGCAAGCACGTCTGCGACTGTCCTTGCGGCCACCGCCGGGTCGGCGCAGTGATAGCGGCCTTCTGCGACACCTTCGCAAATGATGACCTCCAGTTTCTGGATCACCTTTTCGCGATATCGCCGTCCAGCCTCGATTTTGGCATCGATGCTGACGAGGACCATTTCGAAAATGTATGGGTTTTTCTGGATGTCCTCGAGATGGCTGTCGAGCAGCCTGAGCACGAAACGGAGCAACTGCTCGCGCGGCGGAAGGTCATCGGCGACGAAGCGGTCGGCGACATCGCTCAAGTGCCGTTCGGCAATGGCATCGACCAAAGCGGTCTTGGAATGAAAATGCTTGAAGACGTTTGCCGGCGACATGGCGAGGGAGGCGGCGATATCGGCGATGGACACGGCGACGAAGCCGCGCTGGCGAAACAGCTGCTCGGCCATCGTCAGAATATCTTCGCGGGTTTCTTCGGCCTTGCGCCTTGGCCTTCGTGCCATGGATTCTCCAGCCGGATCCGCCCGGCATCGCTGCTTCCTGAACCTAACGCGACATTGGAAAGGCCTGCAAGCCAAAGTCGCAGGCCTTCATGCGATCTAACGTTTACGGGAAATAGCGTGACAGGTTCTTGCGCACGCGCTCCACCGGGGTCGCGCCGGTATCGTCGGGCACAAAAGTCTGCGCGGTGATCGCTTCATATGCCTTTATATAGACAGCCGAGGTCTGCTCAATGAGATCGGCGGGGATTTCCGGGATCTCGTCCTTATAGGGGTCGCAGCGTTCGGCCACCCAGGCGCGGACGAAATCCTTGTCGAAACTGTCAGGGCGCGTACCGGCTTCGAAGCTTGCCTGATAGCTGTCGGCCAGCCAGTAGCGACTGCTGTCGGGCGTGTGAATCTCGTCGGCAAGGATGATCGTGCCGTTTTCATCGACGCCGAACTCGTACTTGGTGTCGACGAGGATGAGGCCGCGCTTGGCCGCCATCTCCTGGCCGCGGGCAAAGAGCGCCAGCGCGTATTTCGACAGCGTGTCCCACTGCGTCTGGGTCAGCAGGCCGCCATCGACGATCTGGGCAGGCGTCAGCGGCTCGTCGTGGCCACCGTCGAATTCCTTGCTTGTCGGCGTGATGACCGGCTCGGGGAGTTTCTGGTTGTCGCGCATGCCGTCGGGCAGGCGCATGCCGTACATCTCGCGCTCGCCCTTCTTGTAGAGCGTCAGGATCGAGGTGCCGGTGGTGCCTGCGAGATAGCCGCGCACGACGATCTCGACCGGCAGGATGTCGAGACGCTTGCCGACGACGACGTTCGGATCGGGATAGGCGATGACGTGGTTGGGGCAGATGTCCTTGGTCGCCTCGAACCAGTAGCGCGCCGTCTGGGTCAGCACCTGGCCTTTGTAGGGGATGCAGGTCAGGATCCGGTCAAACGCGCTCAGCCTGTCGGTGCTGATGATGATGCGGCTGCCATCGGGAAGGTCGTAGTTTTCTCGCACCTTGCCGCGGTAGTAGTTCGGCAGTTCCGGGAAATGGGCTTCTGAGAGGATACGCACGGGCTTGACCGTCCTTGTCAGTTAACGGGGTCGTTCATCCCCTGCTCTAGTTCCATCGCCGGGGATGTCAAGCAAGCGGGGCTCAAACCCAGAAGACATATAGAAGCAGCAGGCTCAAAAAGTAGCTGAGCACGGTCACGGGCAGGCCGGCGCGGATGAAATCGGAAAAGCGGTAGCTGCCGATGCCCATGGCGAGCGTGTTGTTGTGATGGCCGAAGGGCGTCAGGAAGTCGAGCGAGGCGCCGAGTGCGACGGCGAGCAGATAGGCTTGCGGCTGATGGTGGCCCGCTGCCGAAAACTCTATCGCGATCGGACTGAGGATGATGGCGACTGTGGCGTTGTTGATGAAGGGTGTCAGCGCAATGGCCAGAAACAACACCACGGCGATGCCCGCCAGCGGTTGCGACACCGGCAGGATGGTGCCGAGCGCCGATGCGATCACCTCGGCGGTCCCGGATGTGCCGACGGCCGAGCCGATCGGGATCATCGCGGCGAGCATGATGATCACCGGCCAGTTCAGGTCGGCCATCGCCTGGCGAATGTTGAGATAGTTCAGGAGCGCCAGCACGAGGACGACGCCGGCGAGCGCGATATCGGGCCGCAGCACGGTCGTCGCGGCGATGCCGCAGGCAAAGATGGCGAAGGGCTGCCAGCTCAGCGAGAATGAGGGCGGGAGGGGCGGCGAGGCGAGGGGCAGACATTCGCATTCCTCGAGCGCCTCGGCGATTGCCGCGCGATCGCCCTCCAGCACCAGGACATCGCCGATCGACAGCTGCAAATCCTCGAAGCGGCCCTCGATGCGGGGAGAGCGCATGGATAAAGCACTGATCGAGATGCCTCTGGTGTAAAAGACCTCGAGCGAGCGCAGGCGCGAGCCGACAAGCGTGCTCTCCGGCATGACGACAGCCTCGACGCGGCTTTTCTCCGCCAGCGCGTGATCTGTCTGCAGCGCGCCCGATGCGGCGAGGTCCACAAGAACCGTGTCGTCGGTTTCGGCCAAGAGGAGATCGCCGGCCTCGACGATGGAGCGCTCGGCGGTTCCGAAGACGAAGGCGCCGTCACGCAGGAGCGCATGCGGCTTGAGCGCGAAGCGCGCGGGCAGGTCGGCGAGGCTCACGCCGATCAGCGGCGACCCCATCGGTACGCGCCGTTCGGCCACCATGCGGCGTCGCGGCGTTTCGGGCGCCGCCGCATCGTCATCGCTATCCGCCGGAAATAGAAGCGGCGCCAATACCGATGTCATCAGGATGCCGGCTGCGGCGACCGGCAGGCCGACATAGGCGAAATCGAACAGGCGAAAGCCCTCTCCGGTCGCGGACGCCAGCGCATTGCTGACGAGCAGGTTGGCGGGGGTGCCGATCAGCGAGACGAGGCCGCCGAGCAGGGCGGCAAACGAGATCGGCATGATCAGCTGACGCTTGGGGATGGCGCTGACGGCGCTGATGCGCAGCGCCACCGGCAGTGAAATGGAGAATGCGCCGATATTGTTCATGAAGATGGAGATGAACCCGGTCACACCGGACAGGATGGCGATGAAGCCGGTGCCGCGCATGCCCCGGCTGGCAAGTGCTGTCGATACCCTGTCGAAAAATCGCGTGCGGGCAAGCACCTGAACCACCAGCAGGATCTCGACGACGGTGATGACGACGGGGCTGGCAAAGCCCGCGAAAACCGCATCGGTTGGATAAAGCCCGAGCGCATAGCCGGCAAGCAGGCCCGCTATGGCGACGACCTCGACCCTGAAACGATCGATCAGAAACAGAACCAGCATGGCGATCAGCAGGATCAGCAGACATGCTTGTTCTGAGGTCATCAGGTCTTCCGGATTTATGCGCTTGCTCTATTCGCTTATGGGGAATGTAGCGGTTCGCGTCGCGCTGTACAGAGGACCGGTCATAAAGCGCACTCTATAATAGAGGCGCAGCTCGGATCGCGGGCGCGCGCCAGGTGCCATTCCCGGTCCGGTCGAGCATTGGGGTGGCGAAGACGGCGAAGGTTCGTTCCAGCCATTGCGGGCCGGCGTCATCGAGCGCCGTGCGCCAGCGCTCCGATTGCAGCATGGCGGCGCCGATCGCCACCGGCTCGATGGAGCAGGCGGACAGCAGCTTGAGGCCGGAGACGATCGAGGTGCCGCTCGAAATCACGTCGTCGATCAGCGCGACGCGCCTGTTTTCGAGCAGCGGCAGCATGCGCGGATCGATGTAAAGACGCTTTTGCTGGGTGGGGGTGGTGATCGAGGAGAGCGGGACGGAGAGGTCGTCGCGGTACCAGAACTTCCTGGAGGTGCCGAGCGGGACATATCGCGTGTGCCCCAATTTTTGCGCCACGGCGGCGGCAAGCGTCAGTCCGAGGGTCGGGAGCCCGGCGACGACCTCGATGTCGAGCGCTTTCAGTTTGTCTGCGAGCTGTTCGGCCAAAGCGTCGAGCACCTCGAAGCTCGCCTGGTTGATGATAAGCGAGGCAAGCGCATGCTCGCCATCGGCAAGCGCGCGCAGCGGCAGCCTGAGCTGGCGACCATCGGTGAGCGTCGCGACATAGAAAGACGTAAAGTCGTCCCCGATCGCGAAGGTGCCCGGCGCGTGCAGCTCCTGCCAGAAATCGTGCGGGGCGAGGGCGGCGCTGTCTGTCATGATGTCATCTGGTCCGTTTGGTCGTTTCCATGCCGGCGCGGCGGCGCAGCGCCTTCAGCTCGGCCTCGGTCAGCGCCCTTACCGCGCCCTTCGGGAGGTCGCCGAGTTTCAGATCGCCGATCGCCACGCGCACCAGCCGCAGACATTCGGTGCCGAGCGCTTCCAGCATGCGGCGGATCTGGCGGTTGCGGCCCTCGTCGAGCTCGACCTCGATCCAGGAATTGCGCTCGCCTTGTCTTAGAAGCGTGGCCGCTGTCGCTTTCAGGAGTTCGCCGTCGTGGCGAACGCCATAAGCCATCTCGGCCAGCATCTCCGGCTCCATGACGCGATCGACCTGGACGTGATAGGTCTTGGTGACATGGGTGACCGGGTCGAGCAGCGCCTGGGCGAAGACGGTGTCGTTGGTGAAAAGCAGCAGGCCCTCGCTTGCCTTGTCGAGCCTGCCGACCGGCGACAAATGCGGGGTGTCGACATCCTTCAGGCAATCGAACACCGTCGGTCGACCCTCGGGATCGTGGCGTGTCGTCACCAGCCCGCGCGGCTTGTTGAGCATGAGGTAGGTCATCGGCTCGGCGGCGACATCGCTGCCATCGACCTTGATCTTCGCCGATGAGAGGTCGATCCAGGCGGCGCTGTCGAGCACGATGCGGCCGTTGACGGTGACGCGACCGTCGGCAATCAGCCTTTCGGCCTGGGTTCGCGAACAATAGCCGAGCTTGGACAATGCGCGCGGCAGGGTCACCCGCTTGCTGTCGACGGCTGCAGGCTTGGTGCGGCCGTTCTGCCTTTGCGGTGCGCGCCGCTCTCTCAATCGCCTGTTCCTCTGCTCTCTGTTCTCGGCGTTCTGTTATCGGCGTTTTTGGCATGAATGGTGAGGGGATGCCAGACGCGGGGTCGCAAAACGCGGGGATAAGACGCGATAGGACAAGAGGGGAGGGGGCTCTGCCGCTCGACCAAAAAGAAGAGGCGGCGCCATGGGCGCCGCCTGTCTTGGCCGCATTTATAGTGAAGGAACGGATCGCGGTGGCGACCGGTCCTCAGTGACGCGCCACGAAGCCCGCAAGCTGCTCGCGGTTCATGGTAACGCCGGCTGCCGCCTTGGCGGGATCCGGATGGGTATAGGATACGCTGGGCATTTCAGGAAGTTCGAGAGCCTGTCGCATGTTCATGATACCGACCGCCAGGCGGCCCTGCGCTCCGTCTACACTGACTTCGACGATGCAGTTCGATCCTTTGGCAATCATCAGCAGTCCTCCCTCGTTCTTTATAGTCTCCATTACTGGCCCGAAAAATGGGTTTTTCTAAGACCTAAGTAGTACGGGCCGGATGATACTTCGGATCATCCGGCCCGTAAACAAATTAGATATCTCTAATTTTAACGAATGCTACCGCCACCACTGCTGGCGCTGCGGAGCGGCCTGGGTGCTGCTGAGAAGATAGCCGGCGAGAAAGCCGAGCGCGCCGGCAAGCGCCAGCGCCGTCGTGGTTGCCGCCGGGTGTTCGCGCGCGGCGTCGGCTGCGGCGACGCCTTCGGCCTTGATCTGGGCAACGGCGGTCTTGGCGCGGGGCGCCATGTCCTCATAGGCCTTGCCGGCGCGGTCGCGCACTTCATAATAGGCCTCTGCGCCCTGGGCCGAGATCATCTTCTGCAGACGGGCGACCTCCTGCTGCAGGGCACTGATGTCCTTGCTGACGGCAGATCTCACATCATCTGTATTGGAAGCCATTGGGCTGTCTCCTTTGTTGCTGACGATAGAAACACGTCTAGAAACACCTGAAAGAGGGGTTCGGTTCCGAAAAACGGGCATTTCGCATCCGGATAATGGCTGGTGGGGGATGCCGAGCGGCGAATTTGCCTGATGTTGACGGGGCCGCGCAGCGGCGTCGAAATGGCTCCACAGAAGTCCGTTGAAATTCCCCCAGTCAAAACAACATGTTATAAAACTGTCAAAAAACTTTGTCCGGGCTTGTTGACTTGTTTGGGTATGGGGCCTTATAAGCCGCTTC
>UBVW01000091.1:0-2835 GCA_900469085.1 Hyphomicrobiales bacterium
GTAACCATCCGGGCTAGGCCGCAGACCTTATGTATTTAGCTCATCAGCGATGATGCGTTCGATCTTTTCCGGATCACATTGCTCGTCGATAAGGAACTGCCGAACACCTCCGTCCCAGGTGCGGACATCAGCGAGGAACTCCTGCAAGCTTTCGATTCCCCGGTCCGTTAAGGTCATGATGCCCTCTTCGCTGCCGTCGTGGGCATAAATGATCTCGCCGTAGTCGATGTTGTCCGAGTTGCCGGCGATCTTCCGGATGAGTTCGATGTTCTCGCCGATCAGTTTGGCGACGTAATCGATCGTGTAGACATGGGTCGGGCGCGCCATCAGGCAGCCACCTGCCGGGTGTGGCCGTTGGCGGGCCAGTTCCACGGCAATAGTTCGGACAGCTGTGACACGGGAAGGTTGGGCATGCGGGCGAGCACGTCGGCCAGCCAGGCCTGCGGATCGATATCGTTCATCTTAGCCGTGACGATCAGGGAATACATGAAGGCAGCACGCTCGCCGCCGCGCTGGGAGCCAGCGAATAGCCATGCCTTTCTTCCCAGAGCGATTCCGCGCAGAGCGCGCTCTGCCGCATTGTTCGACATGCAGAGCCTGCCATCGTCGAGGAACCGGGTGAAGGCTTCCCAGCGCCCGTCCTTCTCGAACATGTAGTTGATCGCCTTGGCGACAGGATTGTGCTTCGACATCTGGGAACGCTGAGTCATGAGCCAGTCGTGCAGGTCCTCGACAAGCGGACGAGTATGCTGTTGTCGGGCAGCTAATCGTTCCTCTGCGAACGTCCCGTTTATGCCCCGCTCGATGTCGAAGAGCGTATCTATGCGGGCTACAGCCTCGAGCGCGACCGGCGATATCTCGTGGGCAGGTTTGCCCTTGCGCACGTTACCGGCGATATCGGCCAGTTCGAAGAACTTGCGCCGCGCATGGCTCCAGCAGAGCGCGCTCTTGACCGGCTCGGGGCGGCGATCCGCTCGGTAGAGATCGTTGTAGCCGCCATAGGCATCCGCCTGCAGTATGCCGTGCCATCCGGCAAGATGCGTGTGGGGATGGGTCTTCTCCCTATCCGCAGAGAAGTAGAAGAGTGCCGCGGGAGGCGCGCCGCCCGCGAAGGGACGATCATCGCGAACGTAGGTCCATAACCTTGCCTGCTTCGTTGCACCCCTGGCCAGCAGCGGCACGGTGGTGTCGTCGCCATGAAGCCGACCGGCGGCCAGCACATGGGCGCGGATCAGATCATGAATCGGCTGCAGTGCCGTTGCACAGGCTCCAACTTGGTCGGCCAGCGTAGAGAGGCTGAGATCGACGCCCTCCCTGGCGTAGCGCTCGGCTTGGCGGTTCAATGGCTGGTGCTGGCCGAACTTCTCGAACAGGATCGTCGCGAGCAGGTTCGGTCCCGCCCATCCGCGTGGTGTCGCATGGAAAGGTGCCGGTGGCTGGCTGATCTTCTCGCAGTCCCGGCAGGTAAACTTCTCGCGCACCGTCTGGATGACCTTCCACCGGCGCGGGAGCACCTCCAGCGTCTCGGTGATATCCTCGCCCATCTTAACGATCCGGGCTGAGCCACAGCAGTTGCAGGTCGAGGGTGCCTCGATGATCAGCCGTTCGCGCGGCAGGTGCTCGGGAAACGGCTTGCGGACCGGGCGGCGGCGTTCAAAGGCTGGAACTTGCACAACCTCCGCCGCCACGCGTTCCGCGGCGATCTCGTCCTCGGTGGCGTCGGCCTCAAGTTCTTCGAGCTGCAATTCCATTTGGTCGATCAGCCGGGCGCGTCGTTCCGAACTCTGACCATATTGCTCGCGACGTAACTTGGCGATCTCGAGCTTGAGGTGCCGGATCATCGCCTCGGACGTCGTCACGACAGCACGCACCTGTGCGAGATCAGCCTCGGCAGAAGCGGCACGCGCTTCGGATTGCGCGAGCGCGGCGCGCAGTCTGGCTATCTCCGAAGCAGTATCATCCATGGCAAAAAGCTACCATGCAACGCGCTGAAAGACCAACAAAAACAGAGCAGTGCAGACAATCAGCCAGCCTTCGAAGGCCGCTGTGTCCAGCGTGGATTGCGCCAGTCGATCCCTTCCAGGAGATAGCCGAGTTGCGCAGCCGACACTGGCACGGCAGAGCTACTCTGGCTGACGGGCCAGATAAACTTTCCAGCTTCCAGCCGCTTCAGGTAAAGCGACATGCCAACGCCGTCATGCCAAAGGACTTTGATCAAGTCACCCTTGCGACCGCGGAAGCAGAAGACCTCGCCGCCATGAGGGTCGCGGCCAAGGCCTTCTTGCACCTTCAACGACAGGCTGTTCATGCCGCAGCGCATGTCCGTCACGCCGCCCGCAATCCACACCTTCACTCCGGGCGGAAAGGCGATCATGACGCGTCCAGAACCGGCAACAGTCGAGCAAGGATAGTTGGATCAAGCGAGGCCGGGATCGTCAGCCGTCGACCGTTCGGTAGGCCGATCTCGATCGTCCTGTCGTCTTCAGGCCGCGGCGGTGAGGCCATCTCGAAAGATGCCGACGGCGGCGAAATCGAAAGCGGTATGAACCCCGTTGTAGCGGAAACGTTCAGAAGCCCGCTTCGGTATTCCCGACGCCAACGGGTCAACAACGACCGCGACAATCCATAACGCCGCGCCGTCATCGAGCCCTGCCGAAAGCCTCGTAGGCTCTCCTCAACGATCCGGACCTTCTCTTCATCCGACCAATCTCGTCGGCGACCAAAATGGTCGGCCGGTAAGACCTCAATGGGGGAAATGACTGTAGCGCATGACATAAGGCATGGACTTAAAGCCAATCAGCAAATCACAACAGACGGCCTTCGGCGGAGGGGTAC
>UBVW01000049.1:0-28562 GCA_900469085.1 Hyphomicrobiales bacterium
ATCCGGAGGCCACCCCCTAAATGGCCACCCCCACCCAAACCATCCCCGATCTCTCCGCTGCCGTGCTCACCGCTCCGGTGCCGCTCGCCCACTGGCTGGTCATCGCCCCGGTAGCGCTCTGCATCACGCTGGGTGCCATCCTCCTGATGGCCCGTGGCTCCGTCCGCCTTCAAGCCTCACTCGCCATCCCCGGTCTGGCGCTGCTGGTCGCGCTCGACGCCGCACTCCTCGTCAAGGTCATGAATGACGGCCCGCTCACCATGGTGATGGGCCGCTGGCTGCCGCCGTTTGGTATTGCCTTTACCGTCGATACGCTCTCCGCCGTCATGGCGCTGACGGCGGCGATCGCGGCACTGTCAGGTAGCATCCACGCGCTTTCCGATATCGACGACAACAACAGGCGCTACGGTTTCTTCCCATTCCTCCTGATGCTGATGGCCGGCGTCACCGGCGCCTTCCTGACCGGCGACGTCTTCAATCTTTATGTCTGGTTCGAGGTGTTGCTGATCTCGTCCTTCGGCCTGCTGATCCTGGGCTCAGAGCGCAGGCAGATCGACGGCGCGATGAAATACGCCGTCCTCAATCTCCTCGGCACCACCCTGTTCCTGATCGCCGTCGGCATCCTCTATGCCATCTTCGGCACGCTCAACATGGCCGATATCGCCACCAAGGCGGGCACGCTCAGCGAAACCGCGCCGCTGACGACGCTGGCAGCCCTCTTTCTGCTGGCCTTCGCCATGAAGGCTGCGGCTTTTCCCGTCAATTTCTGGCTCCCTGCCTCCTACCACACCCCCCGCATCGTCGTATCAGCACTCTTTGCCGGCCTGCTCACCAAGGTGGGCATCTATGCGCTGATCCGCGTGCTGGTGATGTTGCTGCCTCTGGAGCGTGAGGAGCTCAGCCTGCTGATCGCGATCACAGGCGCCGTCACCGCCATTCTCGGCGCGCTCGGCGCGCTGGCGCAGGACGATGTCAGAAAGCTGCTCGGCTATGTCGTCATCTCCGGCATCGGCAACATGCTGATCGGCATCGCGGTCGGAACGACGGGAGCCCTGTCCGGCACGGTCTTTTATGCGCTGCATTCCATGCTGCTGATGACCGCACTTTATCTGGCGGCCGGCCAGATGGCCTTTCTCGGCGGCAGTTTCTCGCTGACCCGGCTGGGCGGTCTCTATCGCCGCAATGGCCTCTTCGCCGCGATCTCGCTCATCCTCTTCTTCGCCGCCTGCGGCCTGCCGCCGTTCTCCGGCTTCTGGCCGAAGCTCATCCTCGTCAAGTCCACGCTCGATGTCGGCGCCTGGTGGCTGGCCGCCGCCGTGCTGGCAAGCGGCTTCCTGACGACGATCTGCTTCGGCCGTGTCTTCCTGCTCGCCTACTGGCGCCCGGCCACCGAAAGTGCCGAGACTTATGTCGCCGCCGGCTGGCGGGCGATGTTGCCGCTCCTGCTGCTCTCATCGTTCATCGTCGGCTTCGGCCTGCTGCCGGAACGGCTGCTGGCGCTGACCCAATCCGTCGCCACCGAGCTCACCGATCCCTATCCCTATATCGAATCGGTCTTCCCGGGAGGCGTCGCGCCATGATCGCCTTGCTTCTCAATCTCCTGCTGGCGATTGCCTGGGCGGCACTCGGCGGCAGCGCCTCCGCCCACAATCTCGTGCTCGGCTTCGCGCTCGGCGCGCTGGCGCTCTTCCTCGTGCGCGAACCCTTCGGGAGCAAGGCCTATCTCTGGCGTCTCTGGGCAATCACGTCGCTGGCGCTGCTCTTCCTCAAGGAGCTCGCCTTGTCGGCCGTCAAGGTGGCGGCGACCGTACTCAGCCCCGACATGAACCTGAAGCCCGGCATTTTCGCCTTTCCGCTCACCGTCGATCGCGATTTCGAGATCACGCTGCTCGCCAACATGATCACGCTGACGCCGGGAACGCTGTCGGTGGATGTCTCCGACGACAAGAAGACGCTCTACGTCCACGCGCTCGATTGCGCCGATCCCGATGCGATCAGGCGCGATATCGCCAATGGCTTCGAGCGCAAGATCATGGAGGCCTTCCGATGACGCCTGACGCGATCGTCTCCATTGCCGCATCCGTGGCGCTCGTCGTTCTCGCGGTCACCTTCCTCGTCGCCTCCTGGCGCGTCATCGTCGGACCGACGCTGCCGGATCGCATCCTGGCGCTCGATACGCTGTCAGGCACGGCGATCGGCTTTCTCGCCGTCGTCGCCGTCAAGACGGGCTTTGCGCTCTATATCGATATCGCCATCTCGCTCGGCCTCGTCGGCTTCCTCGCCACCGTCGCTTTCGCCCGCTTCGTTCTGTCACGGGGTCCGCTGCCAGGTTCGACTGGCGTTGCGGCAGTGCAGGCAGATAAAATCTTCCGCCCGGCCTCGAAAAAGCCCGATGCGAAGGTGAAGAGCGATGCCAAGCTGAAGCCGGATGACAAGCCAATTGCCAAGACCACCGCAGCGCGCAAGACGAAGAAGGACAGGACATGATGGATTACGTCGTCGCCATCCTGGTATCCCTGCTGCTTTTGTCGGGCGCGCTTTTCGCGCTGGTGGCAGCCCTTGGTATAGTCAGACTGCCGGATTTATACACGCGCATGCATGCAGCGTCGAAAGCCGGAACCGTGGGCTCGGGGCTTTTGTTATTTGCGGCCGGCATCGAATCGGGAGAAATCGCGGTATTTGCACGTGCGCTTGCTGGTTTCGTGTTTTTTATACTGACGGCGCCGGTCGCTGCTCATCTGTTGGCCAGGGCGGCACACAAGACAGGTTATCGTCTTTTACGGCCTTCGGTGCGCGACGATCTTCTTGAAAGGTAAGAGTGCCATATATTCAAGATTTTAAGCAGTTTTTTGCAGTTTTAAGCAGACGTGAGGATGATTAATGTTTCCTTCGTGCCCCACTAATTCTTGGGATAGAGACGTTTTTTGACAGATATATATGAAATATTAATTGGCGTTTTCGCAAAACGGTGATAATTGATGCTCAAGTAGAGTTCTGATATTGAATTAGAATCACATTGCATATTTCCTCGGTCACTTTGAATTTCAATGTTTAATTGAGGGTCGTGTGTGAGTGTGTGCGTACTAATGCAAGATCAGGCAGTATAAGAACGGGTTTCGGCCTCAGGAATCTAGGGGTGGATTTCAGTTTTTCGAAACATGTAGCCGCAGACTGAGTTTTTTGCTGTTCGCTCTACGATAGCGGTCAAGAGCCAAGGAGGCTCTAGACCTTTTGAGCATGCAAACAGGAGAAACGAAATATGACGGATACTGCAGCCGGAAGCGGGCCAGAATTGCTGGTCGAGCTTACCGCGGATATCGTCGCAGCGTATGTCAGCAACCATGTCGTGCCGGTTGGCGATCTCGCCAATCTTATTTCGGATGTGCATTCGGCGTTGAGCAACACGTCGACGCCGACACCGGCCATGGCTGTCGTTGAAAAGCAGAAGCCTGCTGTCTCTGTGCGCAAGTCCGTCCAGGATGAGCAGATCACCTGCCTCGAGTGCGGCGGCAACTTCAAGTCGCTCAAGCGCCACCTGATGACTCACCACAGCCTGTCGCCTGAAGAATATCGTGAGAAGTGGGATCTGCCGGTCGACTACCCGATGGTAGCGCCTGCCTACGCCGAGGCGCGCTCGCGCCTTGCGAAGGAAATGGGTCTTGGCCAGCGCCGCAAGCGCGGCCGCGGCTGATAGTTTTTAGCATTGCGCGATCACGACCAGCCGGGCGAAAGCCCGGCTTTTTCATTTTCAGAATTTGAAAAGGAGGAAAATAATCCCACTAATATTCTACTTCCGTTAAAATTCGTGAGCGAAATCACCGAAAATCGATCGAGGCGCGCTTTCGTTCGTCCCCGTTCCTGTATAGCGTGTATGAATTAATTCCTATTCATAGGAGTATTCATATGCCGATTGGACATTTTTCCCCGCCCGGCGCCGCGAATGCGCCGCTGTCCCCGCTTTATGGGGAAGAGCAGACCGCCCCCCTGAGAGATGATCGCCCGCCCTTGGCCAGAGACGCCGTGCGCACCGTCTGCCGCATCTGCTCCGAAGTCACGACCGAGATGGTGATGATCGCCGGCCAACGCGTGCAGATGCGCCGCGACCGTCGCCGCACACTCTGCCATATCAGGCAGATCGCCATGTATGTCTGCCATGTCGCGTTGCAGATCCCGTTGCACGAGATCGGCACCGGCTTCGGCCGCGATCGCACCACGGTCAGCCATGCCTGCCACGTGGTCGAGGATCGCCGCGACGATCCCGCCTATGACGAGTTCGTCGCCGCCGTCGAGCGCACCGTCAATTCCATCTTCCGGACGGGCGCAGGATCTGGCCATGAGTAAATCCCCAAAGGCGATGACGAAGACGAAACCGGCCGCCGCGCGACAGCCGATGGTCAGATTGCTGAAGCTGCTCATCCGCGGTGAGGCGCGGCGACATCAGGGCGAGGGGAGCGATATCGACATCCTCTCCGCCGACGGAACGACCGCCAGCTTTCCCCAAAGGCTCATCACCGAAGCCCGCGCCTCCGGCCTCATCGAAGAACAGGGCGAATTGCTGCGCGCATCCAATCAGGCGCGCGCCTATCTGCGTCGCGCTGCCGCCGAGGCGGATGAAGCCTTCCTCACCCAGCACGCTGAGATCGCGACAAGCGCCCGCGAGGTCGACGGCGTTATCAGGCGGTTGCGGGTCGACAAGGACGAATCGCCGCTTTCGAGCCTCGAACGGCTGAAGGACCGCGACGGCGCCGCCTTCATGCCCGAGGCCGCGTTGAAGGCCGGCGAGAGGCTGCATGCCGACTTCACCCGCGGCCAGCTGCAGCCGCGCGTCACCGCCTCCTGGGAACCGCGCCTTTCGAGCCGCGCAAGCGGCGGGCGCGGCGGCATGGCGGATCTGACGGACAGCGCCGTCGCCGCCCGCCTTGCCGTCAACCGCGCGCTGGAGGCGCTGGGGCCGGAGCTGTCAGGCGTGGCGCTGGATGTCTGCTGCTTCATGAAGGGGCTGGAGACCGTCGAGCGCGAGCGGCAATGGCCGGTGCGCTCGGCCAAGCTGATGCTGCGCACCGCGCTGCTGGTCCTCGCGCGCCACTACAATCCGCAACCGCCGTCCCGCCGCCCGCGCATGGAGCATTGGGGCACGGATGATTACCGGCCGGAACTCTGGTCTTGATCGTTTGAGGGGGAGGAGAGGCCGGCCCTTACGCCGCCGCCCGCAGCCGCGCTTCCTCGCGGATGCGGTTGACCATCGAGCGCAGCCCGTTGGAACGCTGCGCCGACAGGTTCTCGACGAGGCCCATCTTGCCGAACACCTCGAAGGCGTCGAGTGTCGCGATTTCCGAGGCGGTCTTGCCGGAATAGGTGGCGAGCACGATCGCCACCAGCCCGCGCACGATATGCGCGTCGGAATCGCCTTCGAAGGTCATGACGGGATTGTCGCTGTCGTCGGATGCATGCGTCACCAGCCACACCTGGCTCGCGCAGCCCATCACCTTGTTGGATGACGTCTTCTTGTCGTCAGCAAGATCAGGCAGCGCCTTGCCGAGTTCGATCACATAGCGATAGCGGTCTTCCCAATCATCTAGGAAGGTGAAATCGTCGATGATCTGATCGAGGGACGTCATGCAAATGGCCTTTCGTTGTCTCCCGATCATATAGGGGAAGCCCGGCCATATTTGAACCATTAAAAAGAAAACGCCGCTAGGGATGGGCATCCCAGCGGCGCAGCAAATTGCTGAAGAATAAACAGGGCAGGCACGTCAGGCACAGGGCGGGGCCATCTGGCCGTCGCCGGTGCAAGCTTTGGGCGCGGCGGCAGCCGCGGAATGGATCAGATGGCCGGGCGCGGGGTCGGCAGCGGAATAGTGCCGGTCGTCACGCGGTCGGTCGCGACATGGGCAGCGACCGGGCTGTCTTCGCCGTCATCGACAGGCGGGCGGTAGGGCATCGGCTGGTTCAGCGCCACCGCGCTGTTGTCGCGCAGCTGCTGCGGAGCGGCCATAGCCACATTCTCAGCGGTCGCAGGCGCCAGGCCGACGGATGGCGTCGCCGTCTTTGCAACGGTGTCGCTCTTGCCGCTGCCGAACTTGCTGTCGAGCAGTTCGAAGGCAACGAGGGCGCCGGAGCGGGCCCGCTCACCGAGAACGCCCAGCGTATCGGCGCCCTTGGCGCAAACCTCCGGCTTTTCGCCGCACAGGCCGCTCAGATAGTCATAGGCGCCGGTCACGGCGACGAAGGCGTCTGCAATCTGCAATGTCGATCCGGTCTGCGTATTCGTCTGGCGCTCGCCGCTGAAGAACGACAAGGCGACGAAGAGAAGCCCGAGCCAGATCGATGATTTGAATAGAAACCACATGTTCGTTGCCCATCCTGTTTTCCCGCTCGGTCTTGCCGCCGAATCAGGTCCGTCTTCCGGTGTGATTTCACCCTAGCCAAAACTTGCGAATGCCGGTTTTCGAAACTCGTCGGCATTTGCGTCAAATTTAGTTCAAATTTTAATCGAAACCGCATTCGGCGCATTTCGGTCGAATTGTAGCCATTGGCGTTAAGCATGCCATGAGCCACCTCCTGTAATTGCAGGCTTTCCTTGAAGCGCGCCCGCCACAAGCGTTAACAACTTGCCGAAAAATGAGCGAAATCCGTCGCTTACTCGCTGTTAACCGTAAAAAACAAAGGGCCCATCCGGTGGCCCAAAATGGGACTTTTCGCGCTTTCCGGCTGTGGAGCGGCACTTTCCCTTATTCTTTCCTTAAGCGCCCGGGGCCTATTCTTGGGCCTCTGTGAAGAGCCTTTTTAGGGCGGGTATTGCGTGCTTGTATTGAGTGACATCGTGGATCGGGCGACAGCCCTCGTGGACCGGGCGGCGGATCGCTGGCTCTCCCGGACGGGAGGAAGTGCCGCGGTGCGTGAGCGCGAGCTGACCATCCTGCGCCGGCTTGCGCTTCTGTCTTCGGCAGCCCTTGTCGTCGCTCCTGCCGCGCTTTCCATCGTCACCAGCCCTGCCGTCGCCTTGCCGGCGGGCGTCGCCGCCGTCGTCGGCGGCTTCCTGTTTTCGGCCGTCGGCAGCATCGCGCTGTCGCGCCAGTCGATCGTCACCTCGGGTGTGGCCACCCAGTCCGCCGAGGAATTCTTCATGGAAGCCTCGGCCGGCCTAATCCTGTTTCTCGATCCGCAGGGCGCCGTCATCAATGTCGGCGGCCGCGACCGGCGCGACTATCTCGCCTGGATGCGCGCGCCTGACGGTCGTGGCTTCATGGAGCAGATCCACGTCTCCGACCGCATCCTCTTCTTGCAGGCGCTCGACCTGTTGCGCCAGGGCGACGAGCAGGCGGCCGTCGATCTCAGGCTCGAGCGTCCATCGGTCTCGGTCGACAATCGCCAGTTCGCACACCTCAGAACCGATCTCACCGCGCGGCGCGACAGCGATGGCGCGCTGGTGAGCGTCGTCGCGCAGCTGCGCGATGTCTCCGTCGAGCATCAGCTCCGCGTCGAGGCCGAAGCCCACGCCGCCGATGCCCGCTCGGCCAATGACGCCAAGTCGCGGTTCCTCGCGGCCGTCAGCCACGAGCTGCGTACGCCGCTCAACGCCATTCTCGGCTTCTCCGATATCCTGATCGGCGAGTATTTCGGCAAGCTCGCCAATGAGCGCCAGCGCGAATATGTCGGCCTCGTGCGCGATTCCGGCGCCCACCTGCTCTCCGTGGTCAACACCATGCTCGACATGAGCAAGATCGAGGCCGGACGCTACGAGCTGGTGCTGGAGCCCTTCGACATATCAACCGTCGTTCGCTCCTGCGAGGCCATGCTCGGGCTCCAGGCCAAGACCAAGGGCGTGTCGCTGACCAGCCGCATCCAGCGCGGTCTCGACGAGGTCGTGGCCGATCAGCGGGCGATCCAGCAGATCCTCATCAATCTGGTCGGCAATGCCGTCAAGTTCACCGAAGCCGGCGGCGCGATCTCGCTCGACGCCTCGGTGCGCGACGGCATCCTGACGCTCTGCGTCTCCGATACCGGCATCGGCATTCCCTCAGACAAGCTGCAGCTGCTCGGCCAGCCTTTCGTGCAGATCCAGAATGACTACACCCGCCGTTTCGAAGGCACGGGCCTCGGCCTGTCGCTGGTCAAGGGCCTGGTCGCGCTGCACGGCGGCGATTTCGCCATCGCCAGCGCGCCGGGATCCGGCACCATCATCACGATCTCGATTGCGGCAGATGGCTCCGGCGTTCCGGCAATGGACATCTCGGCCAATCAGCCGGTCGAGTTTCCGCCGAGGCTGAAGGCGTCGCCTGGCATGACCGACATCTTGGAAGAGGGGCTTTTCGATGGCCGCGAGCAAGCGAAAATCGCCTAAGGGAAAGAGGGGACGGCAGAAGCCGAGCCTTCTTCTCACCGGGGCTGCCGCCATTGGCGGTTTGGGGCTGCAGGGCGCAAGCGTGCTCGGCGGCGTCATCGGCCGCAATCCGTCGATAACCGGCGGCACGGCCGCCTTCCTCGTCATCTTCTCCTTCGTCGCCGCCAACGCGCTCTGGTATCAGCCGGGCGTGCATCCGCACCCGTTCCTGCGCACCCGCGACAGCCTGTTCCCGAGCGCCATCATCGGCCGCCCGTCGGTCGAGGAACACACGGGCGAGGTCACCACCTTCAAGATCGAGCGCCAAGGGGAAAGCAATAGTGGCGAGGCCGGCAGCGCCGAGACCACCAACGCCGTGCCGCCGGCGCCGGTTGCCGGCCAGCCGGCGAACCAGCTGGTCATGGATATCCAGGCCGAGCTCGTCCGCCGCGGTCTCTATAACGGTGCGCCTGACGGCGTCATCGGCCCGCGCACCAGCGCCGCCATCCTGTTCTTCGAGGAAACCGTCGGCATGCCGCAATCGGGCGACGCCACGCCCGAAGTGCTGGCGGCACTCAGAACCGACGCCATCGGCCCATCCGCAATTCCCACCGAGCGCCCGCGCGAGGATGTCTCGGCGCAAGCGCTCGCCGAAGACCCGGTCGCCGCCGCCATCCGCAGCGCCGAACATCAGGTGAAGACCGCGCCGACGCCAAAGGCGGCCCCCAAGCCCGCCCCGGTTTCGGCCCCGGCAGCCCAGGTGCCGGTCAGGCAGGTCCCGGTCCAGAAGATCTCGGCTCCGAAAAACGCGTTGGAACCCGTTCCGGCCAGGCAGACCTCGCTCGCCCGCGCCGCCGCAACCCCATCGACCTCGCCCTCGTCGACCTTGAACAGCGTCGACCTGGTCCTGAAGATCCAGCAGGGCCTCGTCAACATGGCCTACACCAATGTCGGCGTCGACGGCGTCGTCGGCGACCAGACCCGCGTCGCCATCCGCCATTTCCAGAAGCACTACAACCTGCCTGAAAACGGCGAGCCCAGCGAGGCAGTGCTGAAGAAGCTCAAGGATATCGGCGCGCTCTGAACGGGCGTTGCCGCGTTGCGGCCGCTCGTCCGCCGGTCTATACCGCCTGCATGAGACTTCGCACCGACATCTTCGTATCCGCGCTGCTGCGCCGTGTCTTCGCCAAGGGCGATTTCGCCGCCGTCGAGAAGAAGGGGGCCGAGGAGGCTGGGGCGATCTTCATCCGCCAGCATTTTCGCGATGGCTCCGAGACGCTGTACGGCCCCGCGCCGCAAAGTTTTTTCGACGAGGAAGACAGCGGCGAACGGCTGTTCGAGATCAGGCTCGAGCGCAAGGATGCGGAGGAGATCAGAACGATGCTGGAGCGCGAGCGCAAGTTCGACAACGACCTCTGGATCGTCGAACTCGAAGCCGATGATGTCGCCGATATCGTGCCGCTCGCCAAGGAGCGCGACGATCGTCCTTGATTGCCTTTATCGCGAGCGACCGACGAGGCGCATGGCGCGTGCCGGCGGCTGGTGGACGGCGCGGGCATGCGAGGTCTGCTGTGCGACCGGATGGGGCGCTGTCGGCGCCTGTTCCGGCAGATAGGTATAGCTGTCGGCCCGGCGCCATGCCTCGACGCGGTCGCGGCACTCTTCCGGATCCAGCGCGTCGAGCACCATCCAGGCGCGGGTGACGCTGTGCTGCGCCTCGGCCAGATGCGGATAGAGCTTTTCGAGAACAAAGACGGCGTCGGAGAAATCCATGCCGATGCTGGTAAGCGTCGTCGCCATCTGCTGGCCCGACGTGTCGAGCATGATGCGCTCGGCAAGCCAGCGGCTGGCCGACAGCGTATCGGCAAGCGCCGTTGCGAAGGCGATTGCCTCGCGGCTGCGGGCAAAGCGCACCATAAGTGCTGATTGCAGCGTCGAGAGCGTGTGAATGCCGAGCCGGTCGTTGTCGTCACGTCCGAGATGGCGCGCCAGACCGCGCAGCGTATCGCGGACCTCTTCCTCGCGTGCGCCGCTGCTGGCAGGCGTCTCGGCGGTTTTCGCCGGGGCAGGGGAAGGTGTCGACTGAGCGCTCGGTTGTTCGGCTGGCGCAGGCGGCAACGCGGCGGCGGGCGTCGGCTCGACGGGATGGACGGAAACCGTCTCGACCACCACGACCTTGGCGTCGGCTTCGACGGTTATGGCCTGCACCTCGACCACCACAGGCATAGCGACATCAACGGACGCCGCCTCGTCAGCCAGAGGAGCAGCCTCACCAGCCTCGGAGACCGCTTCGTTCATCTCGACCTTCACGCTTGCGATCTCAGCGATGGCGGTTGGCCGTTTCTCGGCGATCGGTGTGATGTATGGCATCGCCGCGATGGCGAGCGCTTCGGCGACGTCGCGTCTGTCTGCCGCCGGCGCGGTTTCCATCGTCTCCGCCTGCCGCTTCGGCGCGGCATGCCTGAGCCCGACCAGCACGTCGATCACCCGTGGCGACAGCGCATCGCGGTTGACGATGGCGCGCATATGGTCGACGCCCTGCATGCGGGCAACCGCGATCAGCGTATCGTCGTCGATGGCGGGCGAGGAGATGAGGAACGGCGCGGCAATGGCAATCGGCTGGCAGCCGATGAACAGCGCGACGGCCTGCGGAATGGCGGCGCATTGCGAGAGTGCTGCGACGGCCTGGCGCTTGGCGTCATCGGAGGAGGCGACGAAGAGGGGGGTGAACAATTCTGCGAACTGGCGAAGCTCCGATCGGGTCGGCGGCTGCAATCCCTCGAAACTGCTCACTGTCGCCATGAGAACCACGTCCTTCTTCCGGCTCGCGGAGGGGGCCTCTAGGTCTCGAAACCGGTCACGCACAAAACACACCCTGAACACGCTAGAGGGATGCCGCTGGCCTGGACGCGAAGACGCCTCTACCACATACGGGATATGAACAAATCCTACAGGGACACGGTTAACCGTTGCTGAAGATTTAAGGGGGATCGTCCCGAAATGGTGCTGTGCAGCATCAGCGGTCGCGGCGCCGGGCCGTCCGGTCGATGCCCGTCATGCGGGTGGTGTGGGTGCGATAGGGATGGCTTAAAGGGCGCGATGTCCGCGCAGCGCGGTGAGCAGCCTGTCGCGGTCGTCATAGCCGGACTGGTAGAGGTCGAGCGCCGTGGAAGCGGCGACCTGCGCCTTCGAGCTCTTGATGTCGATGCGGTTTTCCGCGCACCAGGCATCCAGCGCATGGCGCAACACATCGAGATCCTCTGGCGAAAATGTCGACCCAATCATCAAAGACATCTGTCTGCCCACCCTGGTTAACCGTCAGGCCCAGTCCCCAGACCAAGTCCAGGGGCGGCCGCGTTTTGCCCTGCAGCCGATACTCGACCTTAGCGGCATCTCGGCGAACTGCAATTAATATTTTTGTGATGCAAATTTGCCACATTCGCCTTGGCGAAGCCGATGTCCGACGCTGCATCGCTAACTATATGATTTAAGGCTAAAATTTAGGCTCGCTGAGAAAAGCGGATCTTCGCGATCGGCCATGCAACCAAAAGGCACACCCATGCGTTTTGGTGAGATGCGATAGCGCAGGAATATCCGGCTCGAATTTAATATTCTGTTAACCACCGTCTGTCTCAATTCGGTAAGCAGAACGCGCTCCTTCAAAGGGGCGCCATGATACGCATCACGGTATTGTTCACGATATGCCGTGAGAAGGCGCGAATGACCCGATGCCGGTTGGTCCGGCCAGGGGGTGCGCCGGTCCGCGCAGGCGGGCAGGGTGAGATCTGAGCTTCATCCGTCTCGGGCAGTGCAGGGAGACGACAATGGCAATAGTCATCGCATTGGCTGATCGTCTATCTCGGACGCCAGGCCGCAAGGAAAGATCATCCGGCGTGGAAGGGTCGCCCCTGGAGGCGCAGATCCTGCTTTACACGGGCGTGCGCTACGAGCGCCTCACCGATCCGGTCAAACCGGCGGCCGTTCGCCGCGCCTCGCGCTCGAAGAGCAAGTAAGGCGTTAGTTCGAGGGAGCGAATTCCTCGCAACCGGCTTCCGACAGGAAGCTCTTGGCCGCGGCGTCGAAGCTCGTCTGCGGCGCCAGCGTTCTCAAGACCGCATATCCGCCCGACCGCGTCGTTTCGACGAGGATTGTTCTCTGAAGCTCCTGCGGCAGCGACTTGCGCAATTCCGTGAGCTGGATCGGGCTGCCGATCAGGATATCCACCGCGCCCCCGACCGAGGTTCGGTCGTTCATGCTGAAGATTTCGTTCGACGCATCGTCGAACAGCGCGATCGACCAGAACGGCACGTTGCCTCTGGCCGTGAACCGCACCGGGTTTTCCTCGATATCGAAGGAACAGACGGCGGTGCGCACGAACGGATCGTCGTTGGAGAGCCCCGCCGTGTCCTCGGTGCCGCCAAGCAGGTAGAACGTGTCGAGATCGCCTTCGGACGCGACGCGCGTCGCCGCATCCTTACCGGTGAAGTGGGGCAGCGACAGGATGATGACGAGATGCAGCAGCGCAGCGCCGAACAGGCCCGCCAGAAGCGCGAACAGGACCCTAAGCATTGCCGCACCCTGTCTTTTCGAGCTTCGGCATCGCCAGATCGATGACGCCGGAACTGCCGGCCGTCGGCGTG
The DNA here is from genome assembly GCA_900469085.1 of Hyphomicrobiales bacterium. GTDB lineage: Bacteria > Pseudomonadota > Alphaproteobacteria > Rhizobiales > Rhizobiaceae > Rhizobium. The sequence continues at coordinate 12,964 of UBVW01000049.1, forward strand.
TCGAACAGCGTCAGCACCAGCTGAAACGTGCCGGCTGCGGGAAGCGCCAGCCAGTTGTTCGGCCGGGCGCGGGTCGAGATATCGATGGTGAAGCTGCTATCGGGCTGGCGCAGCACCGTCCAGGAGTTCAGCGCACCCGGCAGCCCCGGCTGCAACGAGGCCGGATTGCCGGAATTATCAGATGTGAACAGCGTCCAAATCCTGGCCGGCGGCGTCTGCCCCGTGATCCTGTAGCTGCACCCCGCCTCCAGCCGGTTGCCGGCATCGTCCACCTTGGCGGTAAACATCAGCCCCTCGGCCGAGCCATAAAGCAGCCTTCCTGCGCGCGCCCGATGCGATTTCGCATAAGGATCGGCATTCTCCGTCTGCAACTCCGGAAACGCCTCCCATGCGCCGAGCTTGATGGCCCCGAAGCCCGCGGTCGCATTCAGCGCATAGAGCGAAACCAGAATCCCGCCACCGAAGGCAATGATCAGCGTCATCGCGATAAAGAGAGGAAATCGAAACACCGGTCGCCCTTGATAGCCAAATCAGTTGAAAGGGTTACCACTGATTCTGGCTGGGCGGAATGGCGGAGGGGGAAAAGGTGGGGTGGTTTGACACCCGTCGATGAAGTCGTACTATCGCGCCGATAGCTATTGGAGAGCACGAAATGGCTCACGAAGTTTTGCAAAGTCCGCATCCGGGAGAAATCCTGCTGGAGGAGTTCCTCAAGCCGCTGGAGCTGAGCCAAAACGCGCTGGCCCGCGCGCTTCAGGTGCCGCCGCGCCGCATTAACGAGATCGTTCTCGGCAAGCGCAGTGTGACCGCCGACACCGACCTGCGTTTAGCGCGCTATTTCGGCCTGTCGGAAGGCTTCTTTCTCGGCCTGCAGGCCGATCACGATCTGATGCAGCGACGCAGGGAAATCGGCGAAGACCTTCAGGCGATTGCGCCAAGGGCAGCCTAGCCCCTCACTCCGCGCTCGCGACCTTCTGTGGTGCCAGCGGTGCGGCCGTCTTCAGCGCCTCGCCCAAATCCTTCAGCAATTTCGTCGATTCCACCGAAAGCATCCGTGGCCGCACCAGGGGTGGCGGGGCGCCGGCTGCGGGTTTGGCGGCGACGGTCTTCGGCGGCGGCGGGGCGGTGACGCCGGGGATCTGGCGCAGCGTAATGCCCTGGTGGGCGTAGTCCATCAGCCGCTTGAAGGTCATGGCGGGCAGGGTGCCGCCGGTCATCTTGTTGGTCGAGGTGTAGTCGTCGTTGCCGAACCAAACGGCCGTGGTGAAATTGCCGGTGAAGCCGATGAACCAGGCGTCGCGATAGGCCTGCGTCGTGCCGGTCTTGCCGGCTGTCAGGATGCCGTTGTCGAGTGCTGCGCGGCGCGCGGTGCCGACATAGGGCACGCGCGACAGCATCTGGTTCATGTAGGCGTCGGCCTGCTCGGAGAGCACCCGCTTGGCCGGCGGTTCGTCCTTGTCGAAATCATAGAGAACGTCGCCGCCGTAGTCGAGGATCTGCGTGATGCCATGGCGGCGCGACTGGTAGCCCCCTGCGGGGAACACTGCATAGGCCGTCGCCTGGTCCATGACGGTCACTTCGGAGGTGCCGATCGGGATCGTCACGTCGTTGCGAACCGGCGATTCCACGCCGAGATTGGTGGCCATCGCCCGGATGGGGGCGATGCCGAACTTCTCCTTGGCGAGGCGCACCGGAATGGTGTTGATCGACTGCGCCACGGCGGTCGCGATCGTGATGCGGCCGGCATAGCGGTTTTCGTAATTGTGCGGGCTCCAGTTACCCCAGGAGATCGGCCCATCGACGACGATGCTGTCGGGCGTCATGCCGTTCTCCATGGCGACCGAATAGGTGTAGACCTTGAACGACGAGCCCGGCTGGCGCAGCGCCTTGGTGGCGCGGTTGAACTGGCTCTCGCCGTAATCGCGGCCGCCGACCATGGCGCGCACCGCGCCGCCGTTTTCGATCATCACCATGGCGCCCTGCTTGGCGTGATAGCTCTCGCCATATTCGCGCAGCGACGTCTCGACCGAATCCTCGGCGGCGTTCTGCAGGCCCATGTCGATGGTGGTGCGGACAACGAGCGAATGCTGGTGGAAGCGCGGCGACAGCCGCATGACCTCGTCGAAGGCCCAGTCGAGGAAGAAATCGGGCGATTCCACCTGGTTGCGGTCGACGACGGTGGCTGGGCTGCGGCGCGCCGCGATCACCTGGCCCTCGGTCATCATGCCGCTCTGCACGAGATTGGTGAGCACCTCGTTGGCGCGGCCGCGCGCGGCGGGCAGGTTGACGTGCGGGGCGTATTTCGCCGGTGCCTTGAAGAGGCCTGCCAGCATGGCGGATTCGGCGAGGTTCACGTCGGTGATGTTCTTGCCGAAGTAGAACTGCGCCGCCGCCGCCGCCCCAAACGTGCCGCCGCCCATATAGGCGCGGTCGAGATAGGTGGAGAGGATTTCCTTCTTCGAAAGGTTCGCCTCGAGCCAGAGCGCCAGGAAGGCTTCGGTGATCTTGCGGTCGATCGAGCGCTCGTTGGAGAGAAACAGGTTCTTGGCGAGCTGCTGCGTCAGCGTCGAGCCGCCCTGGACCACGCCGCCGGCCTGCGCGTTGGTGACGATGGCGCGGAAGAGCCCGATCACGTCAATGCCGAAGTGGCTGAAAAAGCGCCGGTCTTCAGTGGCCAGCACCGATTTGATCAGGCTGTCGGGCAGCTCGTCGATCGGCACGGAATTCTGGTGGATGACGCCGCGATGGCCGATGACGTTGCCGTAGCGGTCGAGAAAGGTGACGGCATAGTCGCCGCGATTGCGCCAATCTTCTTTGGTAGCCTCAAACGCTGGCTGGGCGAGGGCAAGCATCAGCACGGCGCCGACGGAGCCCCATGTCAGGCCTTCGCCGGCGAGTTCGACGACGATGCGCTTCCAGCCGCGAACGCGGAAGCGGCGGAAGAAAATGGTGATGTCTTCCCAGATCTCGGCGGAGCGGAAACCGGCGTTCCAGATGGTGGAATCGATCCAGGAATCGATCTTCAGCAGCAAGTGGCGTTTCTTGCGCGGCTGCTTTTCTGGATTGTCCGGATCCGTCACGTCTTATATTCCCGCCCGATCAGTCAGTTCGACACTGGCTAGCTTGGGCTAGCCTGAGGTCGAACTATGGCAAATCTGCCGCTCGCATCCGGGGTAGCCGGCGCAGGGTGAATCTTTGGTTGATTTGCCTGAGAAGAACAAGAGAAATGGAAAGCACTCACGCGATTTTGCGGGTGCTGTTGCAAGAACGGAATGATGGAAGAGCAACCCTTCTGGAAGCAAAAGACGCTGAACGAGATGACCAATGCCGAGTGGGAAAGCATCTGCGACGGCTGTGGGCTCTGTTGTCTCAACAAGATCGAGGAGTGGGATAGCGGCGATATCTACTTCACCTCGATCCGCTGCAAGCTGCTCGACAGCGAAAGCTGTCAGTGTTCGAGCTATCCCAACCGCTGGGATTTCGTGCCCGATTGCGTCCAGCTCACCAAGCAGAATGTCGACGAGATCCCGTGGCTGCCGCCGACCTGCGGTTACAGGCTGCTCAACGAGGGGCGTGATCTCTACTGGTGGCATCCGCTGGTCTCGGGCGACCGCGAAACCGTACATCTGGCCGGCATTTCGGCGCGCGGACGCACCGTCGACGAGACCGGCATCGATGTCGACAACTACGAGGACTATGTCGTCGACTGGCCGCTGACGGTGGGCGACGATGCGCCGAAGACGCCGGATGAGGTGGGCAATCGCTGAGTGGCTTCTGGCTGAATCAGCTCATGGAGAGGGGATAACAACCCATTGTCTTTGCAGGGTTTTCGGTGCGGCGTTCTGCCAGGAGCGGCGCACCAGATCCTGCACCAGCGCGTCGCTCGCCAGCTGAAAGAACAGCCGCGTCGAGCCGCGCAATCCCCAGCCGCCGGGAACCGCGATCGTCTCCTTCGGCGAGACCGCCAGCGTCATGTGCTGCTGCTCCGGCGTCAGCCGGACGACGCAATAATCCTGCTCCGGCATGGTCAGGAAAATCTTCGTCCGCACGCGAAAATCGCGTGTGCCGTGATGTGCGCTCTCAATAGCCTCGGGCAGGCTGAGCGCGAAGGATGCAAGCTCTTCGCGGGTCATGGCTTGTATTTTAGCACAATAGAATATTGTGAGGCCAATCAGAAAAACTCACGCAGCCGCGCGGTCTTCTTCTCTCAGGCCGTCGGGCTGCTCCAGCTCGGTCCTGGCAAGCGCCCGCTGTAGCGCCTCGATGCAGATTGGATCGTGGCTCTGCCCCGCGCCCTCCCACAGGATCGACAGCGCCTTGGAGATCGGAAGTGCGGCGCGGTAGGGGCGGTCGGCGGTGAGCGCGTCGAACACGTCGGCGGTCGAGACGATCCTGACCTCCATCGGGATGTCCTCGGCCATCAGTCCGCGCGGATAGCCCTTTCCATCGAGCCGTTCGTGATGGGCGCCGCCGATGCGGGCGAGATCGGAGAAGGCGCCGATGTGGGAGAGGATCATCTCCGAGAACTCGGCGTGGCGCTTCATCTGGCCCCATTCCTCGTCGTCGAGTTTGGCCGGCTTGTCGAGCACGCTGTTGCTGACGCCGAGCTTGCCGATGTCATGCAACAAGGCGGCGCGGCGTAGCAGCCGGCGGCCGTTCTCGTCGATCCCCATCTCCTCGGCGATCAGGTCGGTAAACAGCGCCACGCGGTCGCTGTGGCCCGATGTATAGGGGCTCTTGGCGTCGATGACGCGGGCGAAAGCGGCAGCGATATCATCGAGATAATCGTCATCCGCCATGATCGCCAGCTGCCCCGGCTCGCTGTCGAGCACGATGGTTTCAAGCGCCTCCGAGCCAAGCGTTTCCCAGAAATCATCGCAGCCGGCGATGCGGATGAACGCGGCGGCAAGCGCAGGGTCGAACCAGCTGCCGGCGCGCTTTTCAATCTCGGCGATGGCGGCCTCGCGGCCGGCGCTCATCTGGAAGATATCGGCCACCTGCGACAGGAGCGCGATGCGCGAATAGAGCGGGATGTCCTCGCCTGAGATGCCCAGCGGCTTGCCGCCGCCGTTCCAGTGCTCGTCGAGGCTGAGCACGCCATCGGCGACGCCGTTGGAAAAGCGCATCTGCCGGGCAATTTCGGCGCCGCGTTGGCAGCGGGTCTGGATCAGGTCGGTGGCAATCCGGCCGCCGTTCTGCAGGATGTTGACGATGCCGCGAAACCGCTCGGCAAGGCCGGCCTGCATGCCGGTATGGCCGAGCACGAAGCGCAGCACCTGGCTGAGGCTGCCATCGACCAGCTTGAAGTCGCGCTTGAAGGAGAGGTCGTCGGCCATGTAGAGCTCGCAGATCCGCGCCGCATTGCTGCTGCAGCCGAGATCCTTGAGCAGCAGCGTGTAGTAGAGCTCCTGCAGCGCCTCATCCGCCATGCCGATCTCGCGGCCGACATGGGTGCCGATGTAGCAGGCGCGGATGCAATGGCCGGGCGGCTGGCCCTCGGTAAGGTCGAGCGCCTTGCTCAACGCCTCGATGATCTCCGCTAGTCGTATCTGGATGGCCTGCATGTCGATCGCCCTTTGCTGCGATCCGTTCTAGCCGCGGGTTTCTTGAGGATTCATTGAAATAGCCGAGAGAAGGCAGAAAAATCTATATTTATCAATAGATTAGATATAGATAAATTGCAATTCGACGGGGCATTGCAGGAGAATTTTCCGGATATAGGAAAATAATCCTTGACGGCGTAACGGTGCTTTGATAGGGTTATGGCATAGTCGGAAAGTTGCGGGCAGGGCGCGGCGAGAGACGTGGTCTCCTTGCTGATCGATCATTGCTGCCGGCACCGCCGCTTCTTCACGCAACGCCTGTTGCCAAGGGATGTCCCCATGACCGATATCGATGATTTCGCGCCGGAGCTGTTTGGCCTCTGGCCGGCCAGCCATGTCTATGAGGGCGATCCCGCGCAGGCGGTAGACGCGGACAGGGCAAAGGCGGTGGCCGAGGCCTGCATGCTCGAGACAAAGTCCGTCGCATCGCCCGCCGAAGAACTGCGCGTGCTCTTGAACGAGATGACGTCAGAGATGCGCGAGCAGTTCGCGGCCTTTCGAGCGCTGCGAAGGGCGGCCGAGCAGGCGGCATCCGGCAACAGCGACGATGCCGCCGCCAAGCTTGCCCGTGCCGATTTGAAGGCCGCCACCGACGCAATGTCGCTGATCGTCCGCACGCTGGAGAAGATCGACCAGCTGCAGCGCCAGTTCGCCCGCGATCGCGAACAGGCCGCCGAGGAGAGCGAAGCGGCGAGGGGGCTCGACCATGTCAAAACCAAATTTCTCGCGCTTATCGAGGAGCGCGCCAAAGCCCGCGCCCGGCAATTGCTGGCCGAATGGCAGCGCGACGGCGCTCCACCAACCGACGACGGACCCGTCGTCGCCAACCGCGAAGCCGAACCGGGCTGAGCGGGGCGTCACCAAGGCAAACACACGCAAGGCCGCCGGTGTCTTCGTGGGCTTCAAGCATGGTATGGGTGCGATCATGGCGGAACTGGCTGATGACCGCGCAACAATCAAGGATGCTGTCAGGTCCGGCGCCGCGCTGGCCGAGGATATCGCGCATTCCGCTGACGCCCAAGTCATTAAAACGGCGGCGGACGGCATGAGCCGGTCCGCCGATGCCGATGCCGATGCCGAAGCTGCCCTCGGCGTCGATGCAGGCCAGCCCGATCGCTCGGTGGCCGATATGCTCGATCTTCCCGCCGAGGAATTGGCCGAACGGCTGGCGCTCTGGCCCTCGCTCGGCAACCTCTGGGCCTTCACCGGCCGCGACGAACAGCAGCCGCCGCCGGGAGACTGGCGCACGTGGCTGATCATGGGCGGTCGTGGCTCGGGAAAGACGCGGGCGGGCGCCGAATGGGTGCATGCGATTGCCAGCGCCGGGCGCTCCTCGGATTTGCGCATCGCGCTGATCGCCGAAACGCTGGGCGATGCCCGCGAGGTGATGATCGACGGCATCTCGGGGATCATGCGGATCGCCCGCCGCTGCCGTCCGGAATTCGAGATTTCCCGCCGCCGGCTGGTCTGGCCGAACGGGGCGGTGGCGCAGATCTTTTCGTCGGAGGATCCCGAAAGCCTGCGCGGGCCGCAGTTTCACTTCGCCTGGAGCGATGAGCTCGCCAAGTGGAAGCATGGACAGGAGACCTGGGACATGCTGCAGTTCGGCCTGAGATTGGGTAGCGCCCCGCGCCAGCTGGTGACGACGACGCCGCGCCCGGTGCCGCTCCTGAAGGCGCTGATTGCTGATCCCGGTACGTTGACGACGCGCATCAGCACCCGCGCCAACGCCCACAATCTGGCACCCGGCTTCATCGACGCGCTGGCCAACCGCTATGGCGGCACGCGGCTGGGGCGGCAGGAGCTGGATGGCGAGATGATCGAGGACCGCGAGGATGCGCTCTGGCGCCGCGAGATGTTCGATGCCGTCACGATACGCTTATCCGGCGATCTCCGGCGCATCGTCGTGGCGGTCGATCCGCCGGCGGCGGCGGGGATAAACTCCTGCTGCGGCATCGTCGTGGCCGGGCTGGATGCCTCGGGCCGGGCGGTCGTGCTGGCCGATTGCTCGGTGGAGGGCGCAAGCCCGGCAGGATGGGCGGGTGCGGTCGCGAAGGCCTATCGCCGCTTCGCCGCCGACCGCGTTGTGGCCGAGATCAACCAGGGCGGTGATATGGTCACCGCTATGCTCAAAAGCATCGACGAGACGTTGCCGGTGACGACGGTGCGCGCCACGCGCGGCAAGTTCCTGCGCGCCGAACCGGTGGCGGCACTCTACGAGCAGGGGCGCGTTGCCCATGCCGGGCGCTTCATGGCGCTGGAAGATCAGATGTGCGATTTCGGCCCGGACGGATTATCCCAGGGCCGCTCGCCCGACCGGCTGGATGCGCTGGTCTGGGCGCTGACGGCATTGATGCTCGAGGGGGGCGGGGAGCCGCGTGTACGGGGTGTTTAAGGCTCCCTGGATGCGCGTCATTCTCTGTCGGACAACGCATGAAAATGGGGGTGTTTGACACCCCCGGGCAGTTGCGCTTAACGCTGCTGTTGCTGTGTGGCCGGACGCGGCGCCTGCGGCACGGGACGAACCTGGCGCCACTCGCTTTCGAGTTGGTCCGTTACGTGCTGGGGAATGATCGGCTGATTGCTGTGAACGGGCTGCGTCATGCGGTCCTCCGAAGACGAATTGAATGATGGATCATCACTGCCATGCGCCAAACGGTCTGTAAATCAGGGCCTTAAACGCTTTAAACGATTAAAATAAATTTAATCGATTAAGGACAGGACGTCCTCATCAGCTTTTAGGATTACACGCTATGGTTATCCACATCGACAGGCGGTTTTTCTTCGACACGGTGCGCGACGCGCTGTTCAAGGGCACGCTTTCGGGCCCGCAGGTCGAGGGCATGACGGCGATTCTCGATTTCTGGGAAGAGCGGATGGCAGACGCCGACCGGCGCTGGCTGGCCTATATCCTGGCGACCGCCTTCCACGAGACGGCCTACACCATGCAGCCCGTGCGCGAGACGCTGGCGACCAGCGATGCGCGCGCCGTCGAGATCCTGGAAACGGCCTTCGCCAATGGCAAGCTCTCCTGGGTGAAGACGCCTTACTGGCGGCCCGACGAAGACGGCAAGTGCTGGCTAGGCCGCGGGCTGGTACAGCTCACCCACAAGCGGAATTACGAGGCGATGAGCGCGCTCACGGGCATCGATCTGGTCGCCGAACCCGACCGGGCGATGGAGATGGGGCCGGCGGTGTCGATCCTGATCGAGGGCATGGTTCAAGGCAGTTTCTCCAAGCACAAGCTCGCCGACCACCTGAACGCTGCGAATGACGACTGGATCAATGCCCGCCGCATCGTCAACGGCACCGACCGGGCCGAAAAACTGGCGGGCTACGGCAAGACCTTTCTGGCCGCCATCCGGCCCGAGCGCCCGGCGGGCTGGTTCGCCCGGTTGAAGCAATGGGTCTGCCGTGGTATCGCCCGGCTTATCGGCTAAGCCCCATCAGAACTTACAGGAGTCCCGCGTGATCCGTCACATCGTCTTCTTCACGGCGCCGGTCGAAAACCTGGAAAAGGTGCGCGCCGGCCTGTCGATCCTGACGGCCATCCCGCACGCCCGGCTGCTCGAGATCGGCACCAATGTGAAGACCGACCAGCTCGGCACCGAGGTCGACCTGATCGTCTATGGCGAGTTCGACGACGAAGCGGCGCTCGCCGCCTACAAGGCGCACCCGAACTACCAGCTCTCCATCGACCTCGTACGCCCCATCCGCGAAATGCGCATGGCGGCGGATTACGAGAGCGACCTGGCGGTGAAGCAGCCGCTGGGGTGATTGATGGCCGCTAGAGCATATGTTATATAGAGCATATGCCGCCTGCCACACTGTTTTACAGCCGGAAGGTTGTTCTAGAAGACGGAGCGATCTTGCAGATCAGGGTTTGGCGGCTGCAGTCGCCGAGCCTTGAGCGACCGCATGGCCTTAAATATTCGCTCTTCTACGGCAGGCCGGGAGAGCGGATTGTCGCTTATGACAATGAGGCGGGCAAAGGCGACCACAGGCACTACCGCGATCGGGAGGAGCCTTACACGTTCAAGACGCTCGGGCAATTGCTTCGCGACTTCGACGAGGACGTCAGACAGGAGATTGCAAATGCGAGAAGTTAAGCTGCATGTCACCGATCTCGACGGCTTCTTCGCTGATGCGATGGAAGGCGCGCGTCGCATCGACAGCGGCGACTTCAGCGAGCAGCCGGGCGTAGTCGCCTTCGAGAACATGGAAACGCTGCTGAAGATCCTGACCGCCAGCCGCTGGCAACTGCTGCGAACGCTGAAGCATCAGGGTAAAACCTCCATTCGCCAATTGGCGAAGCTGCTTGAGCGCGACTATCGCGCCGTGCACAGCGACGTGCATGCGCTGATGGCAATCGACCTGATCGAGCGTGACGACGGCAATCAGATATTCGTTCCGTGGGACAGGATTACCGCGGAAATGGCGATTGATCTTGCAGCTTGATCTTCGCTGCGGCCTTTCGTAAACGCGACGGTTGCCGCCGCGTGCATATTTCCGGTTTTAATTCAACCTGAAGTCGGATATTCCCAGTGAGTTGGGAAAACACACGCTTCAGGAGATAAAATTGAAGATCATGGTAATGACGGCGGCTCTGCTGCTTTCGGGCGCGGGCCTGGCCGAAGCGGCGTCCTGCGAGGCGAATTTCAAGGTGTCGGGCGTGCCGATGGTGACCGCGCTGAGCTACAAGACCTTCCAGGAGTTTCCGAAGGCGAAATCCGCGGCGGTGTTGAAGAACCTCGCGCAGGCAGTCGCCGCCGAGGGCTTCTCCGGCATCAAGGTGAACAAGGAACTCTCCTCGGTGGACGCCTACCAGGAGACATCGGGCAGCGGCCGCATCCAGACGCTGCGCGTCGTCGCCCGCCAGAAGGGCGCAGGTGTGCGCGTCGATGCGGTATTCGACATCCAGGCCGGACAGCTGACCACCAAGGAAGTGGTGCGCACGGGGCTTTGCAACATCATCGGCTCGGCGCTGTGAGGCTGAACTGAACCTGCCGTCATTCGTTCTGCAGGATGCTTTGCATGGGGTGAGGCCGGATAGTCTCCGGCCTCCTGTCGTTTCGGATTACTCTTCGCCGCCGTCGTCGCCACCGCTGTCATCGGCGCCGTCGTCACCTGCGTCATCGGAGCTCTCCTCGCTCGCCTCTTCGCTGCTTTCCTCCTCGCTGGAGCTCTCCTCCTGCGTCATCGCTTCCTCGACGGTGGTCTCCTCGCTCTCATAGGAGGATTCGATCGTCTGCGTTTCCTCCGACACATATTCGGAATAGGAGAACGACGTCTCGGACGTATCGCTTTCCCAGCTCGACACTTCGGTGATCGAGACGGTTTCGTTGTATTCTTCCTGGGTGATCACGGCGGCGACGGCCACCGGCGCGCCATCGCGCAACACCGCGAGCGCGATATCGGGCTTGCCGGCCTTCAAGTCGCGGCTGACGGCGATATCGACATCGACGGGCTTGTGAACCTTGTGGCCATGCACTTCGGAAAGCACGTCGCCAGGCTTGATGCCCTGCTTGTCGGCGACGCCGCCCTTCTTGACCGAGAGCACGAGAACGCCGTGTTCTCCCTTGGCCAGCTTGAACTTCTTTATGACTGCCTTGTTGACGGGCAGCAGCAGCGCATCGAGCGCCCTTGATATCTGCGGCGCGGGAAGGCCGTGCGACGGCGGGGTCGCGGCATGAGCGACCGAATATGCTGAGATCGGCGAGGCAATATTGGCAATAACAAGCAATGCGCGGAGCGCGTTATAGGCAGTCTTCAAAGGTTTTCTCCACCCGGTGCGCGCCGGCGGGGGTGCCGGTTTTGCGCCGGTGCAAGAAATAGCAGTCGAGTTTTAATATGACGCTAACTTATTAGCAGGTTGTAACGCGTGCTTCGGCAACTTTGGGGCTGCCCGCGTCGCCGCCGAACGCAAACCAGGAAACCGGATCATGAACCTTCGATCTCTCCTGCCGTGGGGCTCCGCGGCGGGCCGCAAGGCTGTACCTGAACGAAAGGCCGCCGCTGGCTTCTTGTCGCTGACATCGGAGGGCAGGGCGAGCTGGACCGGCCGCTCCTACGCGGCGCTGTCGCGCGAGGGCTTCATGCGCAATCCGGTGGCGCATCGCTGCGTGAGGTTGGTGTCGGAGGCGGCGGCCACAGTGCCGCTCTTGATCTACGAGCAGGACCGCGAGCGGCCGGATCACCCGCTGCTCCATCTGCTGCGCCAGCCGAACGCCCGCATGAGCGGCCCCGATTTCTTCGAGGCGCTCTATGGCCACCTGCTGCTTTCGGGAAACGCCTATGTCGAGCCTGTCGAGATAAGTGGCGCGCTGCGCGAACTGCATCTGCTGCGGCCCGATCGTATCGGCGTCGTCGAGGGGCGCGATGGCTGGCCGGAAGCCTATGACTACCGCGCCGGCGGCCTTGTCCGCCGCTTTCCCGTCGAGACGGACGGGCTCGGTCTGCTGCATCTCAAGCTCTTCCACCCGCTCGACGATCATCTCGGCTTTCCGCCGCTCGCCGCAGCGCAGGTGGCGCTCGATCTCTCCAACGCGGCGGCGACCTGGAACAAGGCGCTGCTCGACAATTCCGCGCGCCCTTCCGGCGCGCTCGTCTATCAGCCCAAGGAGGGCGGCAATCTCTCGCCCGACCAGTATGAGCGGCTGAAGCAGGAGCTCGACGAAGGTTATTCCGGCCCGATGCGCGCCGGCCGGCCGCTGCTGCTCGAAGGCGGGCTGGACTGGAAATCGATGGGTCTTTCGCCCAAGGACATGGATTTCGTCGAGGCCCGCAATGGCGCGGCCCGCGACATCGCGCTCGCCTTCGGCGTGCCACCCATGCTGCTGGGCATTCCCGGAGACAACACCTACGCCAACTACCAGGAAGCCAACCGCGCCTTTTATAGGCTGACGGTGCTGCCGATGCTGACCCGCACGCTGGCGGCGCTGTCGAGTTGGGCTGCAGGAGGCTACGGCGACGGGCTGCGGCTGGAGCCGGATCTCGACAAGGTCGCAGGCCTCGCGGCGGAGCGCGGCGAACTCTGGAAACGGGTGGGCGAGGCGGCGTTTCTGACGGATGAGGAGAAGCGGCAGGCGGTAGGGTATTGAGGGGGGCTAGTGGACTACAGTCATCGCGTTTAAATAAGTGCGATGCACTCGACGTTGCCCGACGGTCTGACATACCAGCCGGATTTCATATCCGAGGCTATGGCTGACGCGCTCGTCGCGGCCCTGGATGGATCGCCATGGGACGAAACACTCAAGCGCCGCGTCCAGCATTTCGGATACCGTTATGACTATCGCGCCCGGGCGGTGACCGGTGATGCCTATCTCGGCCCCTTGCCGGATTGGCTCCTCGACGTTGTCGCCAGCCTTGTCTCGTCGGGGTACTTCCCGCAGCCGCCAGATCAGGTCATCGCCAACGAATATCATCCGGGCCAGGGGATCAGCGCCCATGTCGATTGCGTCCCCTGTTTCGGCGACAACATCGCCTCGCTCAGCCTGCTATCACCCTGCGAGATGATCTTCCGTCATCCTGACACCGGCGAGAAGCGGACGTTGGTGCTGCAGCCGCGCTCGCTGCTGAAGATGGATGGCCCGGCACGCTATCAATGGACGCACGAGATTCCGGCACGGCAAGCCGACATCGTTGACGGCGAAAGGCGCCCGAGGCGGCGGCGGATATCGCTGACGTTTCGGAATGTCGTCAGGACGACCAGTGTGGGGCGACGTTGAGCCCGACCCGGAAATTTGTTATACAGCGTATTACAAATTGAGGAGCAAGCCGATGACCAAGCCCGTTCTCTCCGACCCGATTGCCTTGCGCATTCCAGAAGACATGCTGAAGGACATCGAGACCATCGCCAAGGCCACCGACCGCAGCCGCAGCTGGGTCATCGTCCGGGCGCTGAAATACTATCTGATGGAAGAGGGGAATGATGTTCTGCAGACGCTGAGGGGCGAAGAGCAGATCCGCAATGGCGAGACGGTGGATTTCGAGGAGTTCATGGCCGAACTGACATCCTCTCCCAGAGATGACGCGGCATGATGAAGGTCATTCTTTCCAAGGATGCCGCAGACTATCTCAGCCACGAATATGGCTATCTGAGCGCGTTCAATTCCCGCGCTGCCGACGCCGCCATGGCGCGAATCCAGGGCGGCATCAGACGGCTCGCCGCTTATCCCCAGATCGGCGCTCCCGTACCCATGTTGACGGGACGCCGCCAACTGGTCGTAGGGCCTTATATCATCACCTACCGCATCGGCCGTGATGCCATCATGATCTCCGACATCACCCACGGCAGGCAGCGCGAGCAGTTGGACAAGGACGACGGGCTCGACGAGAGCGACTGACGCGTCACGGGCAACGCTCGGGTTTTGAACCTTGTTGGGCCGATCTCATCGGCAATTGATTCATCGTGTGAACCGCCGGACTCAATCTTAGAGCCGCCGCCGCCAACAGATTCAAAAGACAGCAATAAATGAACCGGTCGCCGTATTGCCGCCGGCGGAATTCCTGCGCCCCTCACACCCACACCCACACCCACACCACAAAGGCCCAAACCAATGGCCGACTTCTCCAACGATACCTCGCTCTGGGCGACCAGGGCGCTGGGCGCGTCGGCGGGTGCCGCCGTGTCGCTGATCTATCTCCTGCCCAAGAGCCGGCGCGAGGCGGCGAGCCGGTTCTTCACCGGGCTTGCCTGCGGCATCGTCTTTGGCGGGCCCTGTGGGATCTGGATCGCCGAACGGCTGGATCTGGTCGGTGAGCTTTCCGCTGTCGAGGTGATGCTGTCGGGCTCGGCCGCCTCCAGCCTTTGCGCCTGGTGGGGGCTCGGCATTCTCTCGCGCATCGCCGGCCGCTACGGCGCCCGCAACCGGTAACGCTCAGGCAAGACCGGCCACAAAACCATGAAACGAGGAGCATGATCATGACCGCAAGCCGCGCGCTGGCGCGATCCCCCACGCGCTTATCTAGCCGGGCCATTCTCGGCGCCGATACGCGCAAGTTCGCCAATCTGGAGCTCCGCGGATTGAGCCGCGACGGCACCTTTTCCGGTTATGCCAGCGTCTTCGGCGAGGTCGATCTCGGCAAGGACGCGATCGAGCGCGGCGCCTTTCTGCGCTCGCTGAAGACACGCGGCGCCGGTGGCGTACGCATGCTCTTCCAGCATGATCCCGCCGAGCCGATCGGCGCCTGGAAGACGATCCGCGAGGATAGCCGCGGGCTCTATGTCGAGGGCGTGCTGGCCGATGGCGTCAGCCGCGCCCGCGAGGTGCACCAGCTGTTGAAAAACGGCGCGCTCGATGGACTGTCGATCGGCTTTCGCACCGTTCGCGCCAAGACCGACGCCAAGTCGGGCGTGCGCCGCATTCTGGAGGCCGACCTCTGGGAGATCTCGGTGGTGACCTTCCCCATGCTGCCGTCTGCGCGCGTGCAGAACATCAAGAATGCGCGGTGGTTCCGCGACAAGGAGACCGAGCTCGTCCGCGCCATGCGCCGGGCCGCCCGGATGATGCTGCAAGACACATTCAAGTAGACCCTTCACAAAGGATGATCCCGCAATGACCGACCTGCAGACGACCGTAAAAACCGCCCCTGAAATCAAGGCCGCGCCCGAAATGACCGCCGCCTTCGACGAGTTCATGGAAGCCTTCGAGGCCTTCAAGGAAACCAACGACGCCAGGCTCGGCGAGATCGAGCAGAAGCTGACATCCGATGTCGTCACCCGCGACAAGATGGATCGCATCAGCCGCGCGATGGACGAGCAGAAGAAGGTGCTGGACCAGCTGGCGCTGAAAAAGGCCCGCCCGCCCTTGGGGCGCACAAGCACGTCCGGCGGCGACATCACCGAGCACAAGCAGGCCTTCGAGCAGTATATCCGACGTGGCGACGAGGCTGGCCTTCGCGACATCGAGGCCAAGGCCATGTCCTCGGGCTCCGGCGCCGATGGCGCTGTCGGTCTCGTCGGGCACGAGATAGCCGCCATCGGCGCCGGAGCCC
>UBVW01000050.1:0-97858 GCA_900469085.1 Hyphomicrobiales bacterium
CATGCAGAGCGTCACCCTCCCCGCCCGCCCCGAGCCGATCACGCTCAAGCCGAGCGAAACAGCAGTCGTCGTGGTCGACATGCAGAACGCTTACTCGACCGAGGGCGGCTATGTCGACCTTGCCGGCTTCGACATCTCCGGCGCCAAGGGCACGATCGCGAACATCAAGAAGACGCTCGACGCCGCACGCGCGTCAGGCGTCCAGGTCATCTATTTCCAGAACGGCTGGGACAAGGACTATGTCGAGGCCGGCGGACCGGGATCGCCCAATTATCACAAGTCGAATGCGCTGAAGACCATGCGCCAGCGGCCGGAGCTGCAGGGCCAGCTTCTGGCAAAGGGAACCTGGGACTACGCCATTGTCGACGAGCTGCAGCCGCAACCGGGCGATATCCTGGTGCCGAAGACCCGCTACAGCGGCTTCTTCAACACCAACATGGACAGCGTGTTGCGCGCCCGCGGCATCCGCAATCTCGTTTTCGTCGGCATCGCCACCAACGTCTGTGTCGAGAGCTCGCTGCGCGACGCCTTCCACCTCGAATATTTCGGCGTGATGCTCGAGGATGCAACTCATCACCTCGGTCCCGATTTCATCCAGCAGGCGACCGTCTACAACGTCGAGAAGTTCTTCGGCTGGGTCTCAACCGTCAACGATTTCTGCGGCGTCATCAGCCAAGCCGCACCCACCGAAGCCTGATCAGGAACAGAAGAGGAAACATCATGCCAAAATCGATCATCGTTCCCGAGGGAACCCAGAAGCCGATAGCGCCCTATTCGCCGGGAACGCTTGCCGACGGCATCGTCTATGTCTCCGGCACCCTGCCCTTCGACAGGAACAACGACGTCGTCCATGTCGGCGATGCCGGCGCCCAGACCCGCCATGTGCTCGAGCTCATCAAATCGGTGATCGAGACGGCAGGCGGTACGATGGAGGACGTAACCATGAACCACATCTTCGTCACCGACTGGGCCAACTATCAGGCCGTCAATGCCGTCTATGCCGAGTATTTCCCCGGCGACAAGCCGGCCCGCTATTGCGTTCAGTGCGGTCTGGTCAAGCCCGATGCCCTGGTCGAGATCGCAACCGTCGCCCACATCGGCAAGAAGTGAGACGCATGCATTTCGACATACATGGCCAGACCCATGCCGATGCCAGGACCATCATCCTGTCTTCGGGCCTTGGGGGTTCCGGCGGTTACTGGGCGCCGCAGCTCGAAGCGCTATCCCATGATTTCCGCGTCATCACCTACGATCATCGCGGCACCGGCCGCACCGGCGGCGAGGTGCCCGAAGCGGGCGGCATCGCCGCCATGGCCGACGACGTTCTGGAGATCGCGCTGGAGCTCGGCCTCGAGCGCTTCGATTTCATGGGTCACGCGCTTGGCGGATTGATAGGGCTGGATATCGCGCTCCGCCGGCCCGACATGATCGGCCAGCTGATCCTCGTCAACGCCTGGAGCAAGGCGGACCCGCATTCCGGCCGCTGCTTCGATGTCAGGATCGAGCTTCTGGAACGCTCCGGCGTCGAGATGTTCGTCAAGGCGCAGCCGCTCTTCCTCTATCCCGCGGTCTGGATGTCCGGCAATGCCGAGCGTCTCGACGCCGAAGAGCTTCACGCCATCGCCCATTTCCAGGGCAGGACCAATATCCTGCGCCGTATCGCGGCTCTCGGGGCCTTCGATCTCGACGAGCGGCTGTCGGAGATCGCAACCCCCACGCTGGTCATGGCCACCCGCGACGACCTTCTCGTCCCCTACACCCGATCGATCCGCCTCGCTGCAGAACTGCCGCATGCCGAACTGGCGCTGACCGACTTCGGCGCCCATGCCGTCAACGTGACGGAACCGAAGACTTTCAACGACACCGTGCTGCGCTTCCTTCGTGACGCGAGATCCGAAATCCGTTAGGACCCCGATATGCAAGCATCAGCCAAAGTGATCACAGACGTAGCCGCAACAGCCCCCGGCGCCGTTTCGACGGACCAGCGCAAGCAGGATTACCGCAACGCCATGGCCCGCCTCGGCGCCGCCGTCAATGTTGTCACCTCCGATGGTCCGGCTGGCCTTGCGGGCTTCGCCGCAACCGCCGTCTGCAGCGTGACCGATGATCCGCCCACCCTGTTGGTCTGCATCAATCGCGGCTCTTCCGCCTACCCCGCGGTCAACGCCAACCGCGTGCTCTGCGTCAATACGCTGTCGCACGCGCACGAGGACCTGAGCCGGCGATTCGGTGGCAAGACCCCTGTCCGCGAACGGTTCGAAAATGCCAGCTGGTCGGTCCTGGAAACGGGTGCGCCGGCGCTCGACGACGCGTTGATCTCGCTCGACTGCAAGGTGAAATCTGTCTCCGATGGCGGCACCCACGACATCCTGATCTGCGAGGTGGTGGCGATCAAGGAGAACGAAGGCGGCCAGGCGCTGATCTATTTCGATCGCCGCTACCACACGATCTGATCCCGCTTATGGAACAAGAGCTTAGGTCAACGCGTTCCCTGCCCGAATTCTGGCTCATCCCGTAGCGTAACGTCCCGTCGCGTGACCAGGATGACCATCTTGGAGACGCCGATGCCCTGGATCGCCTTTATCGTTCATTTCTTTGCCGCCGCCATCATGACGAACGGCATTCCGCACTTCGTCAACGGCGTCTGTGGCCGCCCGTTCCGCACGCCATTCGTGCGCATGTCCGGCGCCGGCGAGAGTTCTGCGGAACTGAATGTCGTCTGGGGCTGGGCGAATTTCGTCGTCGCCTTCCTGCTGTTTGCCAATGTCGGGCCGCTTTATATCGGCACCCCGATCGACACCATCTTCATCGCCGCCGGCGTGCTCCTCGCAGGTCTGATCCTGTCGCGAATATTCGCACGCAGCCGGCTCTGATTGCCTCTTTCCTTGGGCGCTGAAAGCCCTACAATCCAAGGGGTGGCGGCTATAGCCACGGGATAGTGGGAGATATGCCTATGCGCGCCTTCTTCGCAGTCCTCATTCTCAGTCTGGCCGTGATCGTCACGCTATCGCCGGCGCGTGCGGAAGACCCGCTGGACACCACGCGGTCGATGATCGAGGCGCAGATCAGGGCGTTCTTGCAGGACGATCCGGAAAGAGCCTATTCCTACGCCGCCCCGGGCATCAAGGCCGTCTATCCCGACAAGAACGTCTTCTTCGCCATGGTCAAGAAGAGCTATGAGCCGGTCTATCACCCCGGAAATTACGCCTTCGGCCGCAGTCGCTCGATCGACAACGGCGCGATGATCTACCACGAGGTGCTGATCTCCGGCCGTGACGGCAAGGACTGGACGGCGATCTATCAGGTTATCCGTCAGCCGGATGGCGCCTACAAGATCGGCGGCGTCCAGATCCTGCCGGACACCGAGAGCAAGGGGATTTGACGCCGAGATCGATCAGACCGGATCGATATCGCCCCTCGCCCATTCCGCTTCGGTCTCCGCCATGAAGTCCGCGAACCGACCTTCGGTGATCGCCTTGCGGATGCCCTGCATCAGTTCCTGGTAATAGGACAGGTTGTTCCAGGAGAGCAGCATGCCGCCCAACGCTTCGTTGGAGCGCACGAGGTGGTGCAGATAGGCGCGCGAGTAATCGCGCGTCGCCGGGCAGTTGGACTGCTCGTCAAGCGGGCGCATATCCTCGGCATGGCGGGCGTTGCGGATGTTGACCTTGCCACGGCGCGTGAACGCCAGGCCGTGGCGTCCGGACCGGGTCGGCATCACGCAGTCGAACATGTCGATCCCGCGCGCCACCGAGCGCAGGATATCCTCGGGCGTACCCACGCCCATGAGGTAGCGCGGCTTCTCGGTCGGGAGGACCGGAAGCGTCTCCTCGAGCATCTTCAACATCACCGCCTGCGGCTCGCCGACGGCAAGCCCGCCCACCGCATAGCCCTTGAGATCGAGATCGGCGAGAGCGGCGGCCGAGCGCACGCGCAGTGCCGGGATATCGCCGCCCTGCACGATGCCGAACATCGCCTTGCCCGGCTGGTTGCCGAAGGCGACCTTGCAGCGTTCCGCCCAGCGCAGCGACATCTCCATGGCGCGCTCGATCTCGCGCGGTTCGGCGGGAAGCGCCACGCACTCGTCGAGCTGCATCTGGATATCGCTGTCGAGCAGCCCCTGGATCTCGATGGAGCGCTCTGGCGACATGTGGTGCAGGCTGCCGTCGATATGGCTCTTGAAGGTCACGCCCTGTTCGTCGAGCTTGCGCAGGCCTGAGAGCGACATGACCTGGAACCCGCCCGAATCCGTCAGGATCGGTCCTTTCCACCCGATCAGCCCGTGCAGGCCGCCAAGCCGCGCCACGCGCTCGGCCGTGGGGCGCAGCATCAGGTGATAGGTATTGCCGAGAATGATATCGGCGCCGCCGTCACGCACCTGGTCGAGATACATCGCCTTGACGGTACCGACGGTGCCGACGGGCATGAAGGCCGGCGTGCGGATTTCGCCGCGCGGCATCGAGACTGTGCCGAGACGCGCGCCGCCATCGGTCTTCTTGAGGGTGAACTGGAAGTTCTCGGTCATCTAGTCTTTCCGGAAAAGAAGGCTGGAATCGCCATAGGAATAGAAGCGATAGCCTGTGGAAATGGCATGTTCATAGGCCGCGTGCATGGTCTCGAGGCCGGCAAAGGCCGAGACCAGCATGAACAGCGTCGAACGCGGCAGATGGAAGTTCGTCATCAGTGCGTCCACCGCCTTGAAGCGGTAGCCCGGTGTGATGAAGATGCCGGTTGCGCCCGCCCAGTCGCGGATCTCGCCGCTCTCTTGCGCAGCGCTCTCGATCAGCCGCAGCGAGGTGGTGCCGACGCAGACGATCCGCCCGCCCCTCGCCTTCACGGCATTGAGCTTGGCGGCCGTCTCGGCGCTGACATAGCCGCTTTCGAGATGCATCTTGTGGTCGTCGGTATCGTCTACCTTCATCGGCAGGAAGGTGCCGGCGCCGACATGCAGCGTCACGAAATGCCGCTCGATGCCGGCCCTGTCGAGCGCCTCGAAAAGATCAGGCGTAAAATGCAGCCCTGCGGTGGGCGCCGCAACGGCGCCGTCCTCCCGGGCATAGATGGTCTGGTAGTCGGCCCGGTCGCGCTCGTCCTCGGCCCGCTTGGCGGCGATGTAGGGCGGCAACGGAATATGGCCGACGGAATGGATGACTTCGTCGAGCGCCGGACCCGACAGATCGAAGGCCAGCGTCACCTCGCCGCCCTCGCCCTTTTCTTCCACGGTGCAGTCGAGCGCGCTGAGGAGGCAGCTTTCGCCACTATCGCCGAAGGCGATCCGGTCGCCGACCTTGATGCGCTTGCCGGGCTTGGCAAACGCCTTCCAGCGGTTGGCGCCGACCCGCATGTGCAGCGTGGCCGAAACCTGCTGACCACCCGCACCCTCGCGGTGGCGAATGCCTTCAAGCTGCGCAGGAATGACCTTGGTATCGTTGAAGACTAGCGCGTCGCCTGCCTTCAGGAAGGACGGCAGGTCGGAGACACGGTGATCGGTGAGCACCTGATCGCCATTCGGTCGGACGACAAGCAACCGGGCGCTGTCGCGCGGCTCGGCAGGCCGCAGCGCAATGCGTTCCTCAGGCAGGTCGAAGTCGAAAAGGTCTACGCGCATAGGGGCAAATCCAGGCAAAGCGAAACCCGCCCCACGCTTTCGCGCAAGGGCGGGTTCCTGCAGAAATCACAATCAGACGTCGGCGGCAACACGCATCGAGACGATCGAGTCAGGATCGACTACAGGCTCGCCCTTCTTGATCTTGTCGACGTTGTCCATGCCTTCGATGACCTGGCCCCAGACCGAATACTGCTTGTTCAGCCAAGGGCTGTCCGTGAAGCAGATGAAGAACTGCGAGTTGGCCGAGTTCGGGTTCTGCGAACGCGCCATCGAGCAGGTGCCGCGAACGTGGCTGATCGCGGAAAATTCAGCCTTCAGGTCCGGCTTCCCTGAACCGCCCATACCGGCGCGGCCAGGGTTGAAGCTCTCGCCGCCCTTCTTGCCGAACTTCACGTCGCCGGTCTGCGCCATGAAGTCGTTGATGACGCGGTGGAACACGACGCCGTCATAGGCCTTCTCGCGTGCGAGTTCCTTGATGCGGGCCACGTGCTCGGGCGCCACTTCAGGCAGAAGCTGGATGACGACCTTGCCCTTGGTGGTTTCCAGGATGATGGTGTTTTCCGGATCCTTGATCTCAGCCATTCTTATTCTCCTACTGGTCTTGAAACTTACTTCTTGGCGATGGTGACCTTGATCATACGGTCAGGATCGCTGACTTCGCCGTTCTGGCCTTCGCCCTTCTTGATCTTGTCGACATTCTCCATGCCGGAGATCACCTTGCCGACGACAGTGTACTGGCCGTTCAGGAAGGAACCGTCAGCGAACATGATGAAGAACTGCGAGTTGGCCGAATTCGGGTCCTGCGAGCGCGCCATGCCGACCGTGCCGCGCACGAAAGGCGTCTTGGAGAACTCGGCCGGAATGTTCGGCATGTCGGAACCGCCGGTGCCGACCTGGCCCTTGTCGAAGCCCTTTTCCATGTTGCCATACTGCACGTCGCCGGTCTGCGCCATAAAGCCGTCGATGACGCGGTGGAAGGCAACGTTGTCGTAGGCACCCTTCTTGGCGAGAGCCTCGATCTGCGCGACATGCTTTGGCGCGACATCAGGCGCAAGCTCGATCACGACGGGGCCACTCTTCAGCTGGATCGTCATCGTGTCCGCAGCGAAGGCGTCGCCAACGAACGAAGCGAGATAAAGCACGCCGGCAAATGCAATATAAAACAGTTTCATGTGAGCTCCATTGCGGCGAATTCGCCTAGGATTTGCGCTTGGTTTGAAGGGCTTTCAAGACGGCGGCAGGCACGAATGCGCTGACATCGCCTCCCATGCCTGCGATTTGACGGACCAATGTGGCGGTTATGGGCCGCGAGGCCGTGCCAGCGGGCAGAAAAACGGT
Organism: Hyphomicrobiales bacterium; assembly: GCA_900469085.1. GTDB lineage: Bacteria > Pseudomonadota > Alphaproteobacteria > Rhizobiales > Rhizobiaceae > Rhizobium. The sequence continues at coordinate 6,947 of UBVW01000050.1, forward strand.
CTGGATATCGGGCGCCATCTGGCGGTTCATCCCTGCCATCTGCATTTCGTAGTCGAGGTCGGTGCCATCTCTCAAGCCACGGATCAGAAGGGCTGCGCCATGCACGCGGGCAGCATCGACCACGAGATTGTCGAAGGACACCACCGATATATCCGACGCCCGCTCCGGCAATACTTCGGCGAGCGACTGCCGGATGAGTTCGCCCTTCTCCTCGAACGAAAAAAGCGGCGTCTTGCCCGGATGAATGCCGATCGCGACGATCACCTTGGACGCAACGTTGAGCGCCTGGACGAGCACGTCGACATGTCCGTTCGTGATCGGATCGAAAGACCCAGGATAGAAAGCTGTCGTCATTGGCCCCGGCCATTTGTTTCGACGCCTTTTGTCACGGATAAAGCCTTGCCGCAAGTCATTTGCCCCAAGCGCGGACCGTCGCGATTGGGCTAGGCCCGGCGACTGAATGCCGGATGAACAGGCCATTCAAGGCCGCTTCAGCCGCGATCTCTATAACAGGATGCATCAACGCCGCCGATGCCGTCAGGGATCGGTTCACTCCTGGAAACCCACGATGCTCATCCTGCTTGTCATCACCTCAGTCGCCCTCTCCCTCGCCTTCGAATTTGTCTACGCCTACGTGGCGGAGATGCGCGACGCCGCATGGGTGCGGACAGCCGTAAAGGAACATCGCGAGATCGTACGCGTTATGGGTCGCGTCTCCTTTAAACCGATTAGAGAAGATGCATAAACCGATTTAGGAAGATGAACGCCAGATGAACGAGGCATTCAAAGAGGCTTCAGATCGGCGTTGGTAAACGACTTGTCAATGTCCTGCGGAACCAATTCCAAACGGACGCGTTCTTTCAATCGAAGCGTTGCGCAAATAGGCGCTACAAGGAAGATAAATATGCCAAACAAGATTACCATGATTAACGCAGTATGGATGGTAATGATGACGGGTATGCTTGCAGCAACTGTTGCGCTTTATGATCAGAAAGTAGATGCGTCCAAAGTTTACGGCCCTTATGCATCGGCTCGTGCAGCTGTTGTGAGCCAATACTAAGGGACGTGAAAGCAAAATCCTGGAGGATTGCTTATGTTCACGATCTTGACTGTGCTTACCGCCCTTATCAGCATCATGTTTATCGTATCTGTGGCATCGACCGTGACCGCTCTGCGGCGCGAAACCGAGGAAGATAAGAGACTGCATGGCAAGCATAGCGTCTTTTGATCGGCTCTGAGCAGCCCGAAAGTTGAAATAAAAAGCCGAGCGTTTCCCAGCGCTCGGCTTTTTCGTATGTTGAGTTGATGAACGGCGCGGTTAGCTGAGCGTCAGTCAGTCGACGATCCGCCTGACCATGATCACATCGTCGATCTCGCGATTATCTTCGAGCACGCCGCCCGGTATCAGCCCTGCCTGGACAAATCCCGCATTTCTGTAAAAGCCGATTGCGGCCGCGTTTTCGGCGCTTGCGGTCAGCTCGAGCTGGCGAATGCCCTGTTGCCTGGCGTGATCAACCACATGGTCGAGGAGGTCACGGGCAAGCCCGGCCCCGCGCTTCTCACGTCGCACATAGACCATGATGATCGTTGCCCTGTGCGCCATCTTCCCGGCCCGCTGCCTGAGCAGCCCCATGATCGCGACGGGTTCATTGCCGTCGAAGCCGAGAAACACAGGATCGGCAAGCAGTCGCCGCCGCCATTCATCGTCGGGAAGCTTTGCCCATTCATCGAAACTGCTGGCAAAGGCGGAAGGCTCCAGGCGCAGCGCCTCGAGCCGGATGCGTTTGAATGCCTCGACATCGTCAGCGCCCAAAATCCTGATCATCTAGGCCTCCGACATAACTTCCCGCTCAATCGAACGATCAGATCGACTTCAGCGTCCAGTCGACAATCTCGCTAGTGACGCCGGCAAACGCGCGGTCGAGTGCCTTGACGAAAGCCTCGTTCGAGCCGCCGCCGGCAGGTACCGTCTGCGAGAACACCTTCTGCGCCCGCACCGAACCATTGCGATCGTTGAGGATTTTGGCCGAGATCTCGACCACGGCCTGGCTTCCGCCACCGGTGCGGATTTCAAACGCGCGGATGTCCGTGACCACCTGATAGTCGATCGCCAGCCCCTGGCCAGGAACGCCGACGCCGCCGAGCTTTCCGGAGTTCTCATAAGCTTCCACCAGCTTGGCCTGCACCATGCGCGGAAGCTTGTCGCTCCACTGTGCCTTGGCGAGATACTGGATCTCGGAAGACGAGACCTTGATGACGATCTGCTCGCTGTTCAGCGCCTGCAGCGCCGTCGGCTGCTGCACCAGAATCTGGCGCCCCTTGGCCGAAGGGCCGCTGCCGCTCACCGGTGCCGAGAGATCGTAAGTATCGTTCTTGGCTGCCGTGCTGCATCCCGACAATGCCAGGGCGAGCAGAGGCAGGGCAATCATGGTCTTCACAAGACGCGAACGACGCATATCCGACACAGCCATATGTTGACTTCCCCTGTTAACGCCTGGTCCGGCCATCATATTGTTTCACTGTGTCCCCGCCGAAGATCAATCGCTGCGGGTCCTTGTCGAAATTGCTGATCGCATCGTTGAGGTTCTGGAACGTCGCGCGCGCGTCGTTGACCAGAGCCTGAACATTCTGCAGGCCGCCGCTGGAGAACTTCTGCAGATTGTCGGCGATCGGTCCGATGCGGCTGTTTAGATTGTCCGCGACCTTCTTGAACGATTCCAGCGTGTCTCGCGCCTGGGTGAACATCGACTGTGTGCTGTCGTCGCCGAGCAGCGTGTCGAGCTTCGCCAGGATGCCATCGACGCGCGTCGAGGCGGCGTTCAGCTTGTTGGCCATCTGCGTGACGTTCTGGATCGTCGAATCGATGTCCTTCTGGTGCGAATTCACCGTATTGGCGACGTCCTTGATCGAGGCGACAGCCACGCGGGCATCCTTGGTTGCCTGCGAGATATCGTCGATCGAGCCCTTCACCTTGGCCGGGTCGATCTGCGCCACCAGCGTATCGACCTTGTCGAGCGTCGCCTGCGCCTTCTTGCCGAAGTCGTTGTAGGTGGTGGCCGTCTCCTGGAACTTCTGAATGGCCTCCTTCAGGCCGCCCGATGCGTCGGCGACATTGCGGCTCACCGTCTCAGCGTTGGAGAGGATCGTGTCGATCTTCTTGGCATCGACCGTCTTCACCAGCGCCTCGATCGCCGCCAGCGTCGAGTCGACGCGGCCGGAGACGTTGCGGACGGTTTCGGAAAGCTGGCCCACGCTCTGCAGGAAGCTGTCGATATTGCCGGAGTTCTTGGCCAGTGCATCCGAAAAGGTTTCGGCGTTCTGCAGCGTCTTCGTCAGCGGTCCACGGGCATCCTTGACGAAGCCCTGAACCTGGCCGACGGCATCATTGGCGCGGTCGAGAATCTTGTCGGCGGTGGCAAGCAGGTTGGTGACGCTCGACTGGTCGGCGACGATGACCGCGCGCTTGCCCGTCTCCGCCGCCGTCTGCAGAATGTTCTTTTCGCCGACGCGGCCGCCGGAAAGCTCGACATAGGCAGCGCCCGTCAGGCCCTGGATCTCGAGAATTGCCTTGGTCGTCGGATAGATCGGCGCGTCGACGCGCACCTCGGTAAAGGCCAGCGAGAACTGCGGATCATCGGCGTCGATCGACAGCGATTGCACCGAGCCCACCTGGATACCGTTGAAGCGCACCGGCGAGCCGACGCTCAATCCGTTCGCCGAGCCCGGAATGCGCACGATGAGCTCGGCCATCGGTCCGCCGCGGCCATACTCGGCCATCCAGTAAACGAAGCCGAAGGCAGCCGCGATGACCAGGACCGTGAAGAAGCCGACGATTGTGTAGTTCGCTTTGGTTTCCATCTTATCCGCTCACTTCCCGCGGCTATCTTGCGCCAGCCTGATGTCGGCTGAAGCGTGGCCATCCTGCGGCACGATCGAACGCGCGCGCTTGCCCTTGAAATAAGCCTGAACCCAGGGGTCGTCATAGGCCAGCATGTCTTCGATCGTCCCCTCGACCATCACCTTCTTCTTGCCCAGCACCGCGATGCGGTCGCAGACGGAAAACAGGCTGTCGAGGTCGTGGGTCACCATGTAGACGGTGAGACCGAGCGTATCGCGCAGCTTGGCGATCAGTTCGTCGAATTCCGCAGCCCCGATCGGATCGAGGCCCGAGGTCGGCTCGTCGAGAAACACCAGTTCCGGATCGAGCGCCAGCGCGCGCGCCAGTGCCGCACGCTTGATCATGCCGCCCGAGAGTTCCGAAGGATATTTGTCGGCCGCATCCGCCGCCAGACCCACCAGTCGGATCTTCAGGTGGGCTAGTTCGTCCATCAACGCCGTCGGCAGGTCGAGATACTCGCGCATCGGAACCTGGATGTTCTCCTTCACCGTCAGCGACGAGAACAGCGCACCCTGCTGAAAGAGAACGCCGAGCCGCATGTCGAGCGCGTTGCGCTGCGGCTCGTCGAGTTCGTCGAAGTCCTGGCCGAGGATCTTGATCTGGCCGGAGCGGCGCGGCAGCAAACGCAGCACCGTCCGCATGAGTACCGACTTGCCGGTGCCGGACGCGCCGACGAAACCGAGGATCTCGCCCTTGTAGATGTTGAGGTTGAGATTATCGAGAACGATCTTCGACCCGAAGCCGACGGTGACGTCGCGCGCCGAAAGCACGATATCCCGCCCTGCCTCATCCTTGGTCGTTGTCTGCTGCTCGTCCACGCAAAATCCCTAAAAATTAATAGCTGCATAGAACATGGCGAACAGCCCGTCCATGAGAATGACCACGAAGATCGCCTTCACCACCGCCGAGGTCACGTGCTGTCCAAGCGATTCGGCGCTGCCACCTACCTTTAAGCCTTCGACAGCCGCGACGATACCGATAACAAGCGCCATGAACGGAGCCTTGATCATCCCCGACAATACGGTCGACAGCGTGATAGCCTCGTGCAGACGGGCGATGAAGTTGGCGAAGGTGATGCCCGAATAACCCCAGGCAACGACCGCCGCACCGAACAGCGAGGCGAAATTGGCAAGCACGGTCAGAAGTGGCAGCGCCACTGTCAAAGCCACCAGCCGCGGAAAGATCAGTACGCCGATCGGGTTGAGGCCCATGACCTTGAGCGCATCGACCTCTTCTCGCATCTTCATCGAGCCGATTTCGGCCGTGATCGCGCTGCCGGAACGGCCGGCGATCATGATAGCGGTCAAGAGCACGCCGATTTCGCGCAATTGCAGAATGCCGACGAGGTCGACGACGAACACTTCGGCGCCGAAGTAGCGCAGCTGGAAGGCGCCCTGCTGCGCGATGATCGCGCCGATCAGGAAGGACATCAAAAGGATGATCGGCACGGCGCGAACGCCCATATGGTCGATCTGGTTGACGATCGACGCCGGCGATACCCCGCTGCCGCGCCCGAACTTCATCTGCGCGCCGCGCACAGCCGAGCCCAGAATATACATCGCCGCGGCAACATTGTTCCACAGATCGTACATCATCCGGCCGATCGGCGCGAAAATCCGCTCTTGCAGCGACCGTGGCGGAACCTGCTCGACCTCGGGCTTGGGGCGCTCCTCGGAAAACGATTCGAGCAGCTCGTCGATATGCTCGTTGCTGCCCTCGACCTTCACCGTGCCGCCGGCATCCTCGACCTGCTTCTTCAGCCGGCAAAGCAGCCAGACGCCCGCCGTATCGATGTCGGTGACGGCAGAGAGATCGAGCGTCAGGTTCCCGCCCTTATGGGCCGAAAGCTTGTCGAAATCCTTGAGAACGAGATGTATGTTGGCGCTTCGCCAATTGCCTTCGAGACGCACGTGCGTATCCGAACCATCAGCTTGGTCGTCCACGTGCAGTGAGGCGGCGTTACGGTTCTCGGACTTCAAAATGCTTGTGTCTCTCAAGGCTTACGGCGACATTGCCGACTCGCGAACATAGCGTCGCAGCGTTGTGCCAATATAACGATGCCGCACCAGATTTCCATGCTTGCAGGATTGCATTTATGCCACGGTCACTTGAAATTCAGACGGACTCTTTTCCGATTGCCGGCACCTTCACCATCTCGCGCGGCACCAAGACGAGTGCGGAGGTGATCGTCTGCACGGTCAGCGAGAACGGCGTATCCGGGCGCGGCGAATGCGTCCCATACCGCCGCTATGGGGAGACGATGGAAAGTGTCGGTGCGCAGATCGAAGCCGTCAGGCCGCTGATCGAGGCCGGCCTCTCACGCGCCGATCTGCAACAAGCCATGCCACCCGGCGCCGCCCGCAACGCCGTCGACTGCGCGCTATGGGACCTTCAAGCCAAGCAAAGCGGCACGTCGGTTGCGGCGATGCTCGGCCTCGCTGCCCCGCATTCGCTGACGACGGCCTTCACCATCTCGCTCGGAGAAGCCGAGGTCATGGCCGAGCACGCCCGCGCCAACGCGGCCCGCGCGCTTCTCAAGGTCAAGGTCGGTACGGGCGATGACGAAAGCCGTATCCGCGCGGTGCGCGCCGCCGCACCGAACGCTGCGATCATTCTCGACGCCAACGAGGGCTGGCCGGAAGATCGCTTAGTTCACCATCTGCGGGTTGCTGCCGAATGCGGCGTGGCGCTCGTCGAACAGCCGTTGCCGGCAGGCAAGGACGAGTTGCTTGCCGAGATCGACCGCCCGATCCTCGTTTGCGCCGATGAGAGCGTTCACCACACGGGCGATCTCGCCAGCCTGCGCGACCGCTACGACGCCATCAACATCAAGCTCGACAAGACAGGAGGGCTGACCGAAGCATTGGCCATGAAGCGCGAAGCCCAGCGGCTGGAGTTTCAGATCATGCTTGGCTGCATGGTTGGCACATCGCTCGCCATGGCGCCGGCCGTGCTTCTTGCCCAGGACGTGGCCTTCGTCGATCTCGACGGACCGCTGCTTCTTGCCCGCGATCGCGAACCGGGCCTGCGTTATGCCGGCTCGCTCGTCTTTCCGCCGGAAGCCGCACTCTGGGGCTGAAGATAATAGGCAAAGATGATCAGCCCGAGCCCCACCACCGCCGTCAGGGCCATGATGTAGTAACTCGCCATCCCCAATAGCGCGTAAATATAGCCAGACGCGATGGTCATGAGCCCCATGAACATGCCGTTGTAGAAGAAATAGGCGCCCTGCGCCGACGATTCCTGCGTCGCCTGCACCGAGGCGATGATACGCCGCTGCACGCCGGTATGGACGAAAGCGTAGCTGAAGGCATGCAGGCACTGCAGCAGGAAGAAGCCGACGAAGCCCCACTGCATTGGAAACAGCAGCCAGCGGCAGACGCATATCGCCGCGCCGACACGGATCAGCGTCCAGGCATCGAAATATCGGCTGAGCCGCTTCGACTGGAAGAACACCGTCACCTCTGCTGCGACGCCAGCACTCCATAACAACGCGATTTCCGTGCCGGAAAAACCGAGATCGCGCCAATAGATCGACGCGAAGGCCTGCAGCAGCGCGTGGCTCGATTGCTGGATGGCGACGCCGATGAGCAGCACCAGCAGATGCGGCTGCCTGAGCGAACTGCCGGTCGCCTGCTGAAGATCGACAGGCGTTCCGCGCCGCCGCGTCGGCCCGATGCGCGGACAATAGAGCGCCATCACCATGGTCATGACGAAACCGAATATCATCACAGGCAGAACCATCTGCCCGCCCCAGCTTCCGATCAGTCGCCCGCCGACGAGCGTCGAGGCGATGAAGGCGATCGAGCCCCAGACCCGCATCGAGCCGTAGTCGAACCCCCAGCGCCGCACGCCCGAGATGACAATCGATTCGACGACCGGCACATAGGGAGAAAACGTGGCGCCCTGGATCGTGTAGACGATCAGCACCGGCCAGAACGTGTCGGTCCAGTAGAGCGCGATCGCCGTCAGTAGCGACAGGCCGCCGGAAAACACCAGCACATCGGCGCGTTCCTTCATCCGGTCCGCATACATCGCAACAACAGGCGCCACGAGCACGCGCACCACCATCGGCACTGCGAGGATGATGCCGATCTCATGGTCGCTGAACTTGTGCAGCGCCAGCCAGACCGGGAAAAACGGCAGCGCGACACCGTTCACAAGCAGTGGCGCGCAATAGGACAGAGCGCTCAGCAGCCGGAAATGGTCGGGCGCGGCCTCGGTGAAGGAGGCATTCGTGGCGGGAATCATCGGTGTGACCTGAAAGGAACCTGCAAGTTGCCTAACACGTCACCTTAAGGGCAACCAAGGCGAGATAAGGTCGCCCCAAACCGATTTCAAAAATAAGCCAAAACTGTCGCGAAACGGCAACGGCAGCAGCTGCACAATTCCATTTCGCAACAGCGAGATGCCGAAGCATGTCGCGCAAAAGTGTGAAACGATTTTGCGATAACGACATGCGTCAAAACAAGAGTCTAAGCGCAGCGCGATCTGAAAGATCGCGACGCGAATATCAAGCGGCCTGCTGTGCCGGCTCGCGCTTGCGGTGGTCTTCGAGCGCCAATGGAGCCGGCGCGACGGCACCGCCCATGGTGCGCCATTCGATCAGCTCGAATGTGCCGTCTTCGTGCTCGGCGATCGCCGTGCAGCTTTCGACCCAATCGCCGGTGTTGATGTAACGAACACCGTCCATGTCTTCCATGACGGCATGGTGGATGTGTCCGCAGATCACGCCGTCGGCGCCGCTCTTGCGGGCTTCTTCGGCCACGACCTTCTGGAACTCGCCGATGAAGTTGACGGCATGCTTGACCTGCAGCTTGGCCCAGGCGGAGAACGACCAGTACGGCATGCCGAGCTTGCGGCGGATGGCAGCGAGCCCGATATTGATCATGATCGCCATGTCGTAGGCCCAGTCGCCGAGATAGGCGAGCAGACGGGCATTGCGCACGACGACGTCGAACTCGTCGCCATGCAGCACCAGATATTTCTTGCCGTCGGCCGCCTCGTGCATCATCCGCTCGGCCACTTCGATGCCGCCGAAATGCATGCCGGGGAAGTCGCGCAGGAACTCGTCATGATTGCCGGGGATATAGACGATGCGCGTTCCCTTGCGCGCCTTGCGCAGCAGCTTCTGGATCACGTCGTTGCATTCCTGCGGCCAGTACCAGCTGCGCTTCAGGCGCCATCCGTCGACGATGTCTCCCACCAGGAAGATCGTGTCGGCTTCGTGATACTTCAGAAAGTCGATCAGGAAGTCGGCCTTCGCGGCTTTCGAGCCGAGATGCACGTCGGAAATAAAGAGCGTACGGAAGTGGCGGGTATCCATATTATCCTTCACAAGCATACTGCCCGTGCCCCATGCTTCATCTGTGCCTCTGAAAACCAGACTCGTGTTTCAGGAAGATGACACGGTCCGGATGTCAGGCCTTTCCATCAGAAATCCCAGCCACAACGCGTGCGCCGTTGCACATTTGCGTTGTTTTTGGGAACAGGAGCCGAAATTCCCGCTGTTACCGTCTTTCGATTGATGTATTGAAAGCGCTCCAATGAAAGCATGTGCGACAGCCTGGAGCATTACGATGGATCACAGCGACAAACCGAAGACGGACAACAAAGCGGCAGGCGGCAGCCTCGATGAACAGGCGTTGTTCTTCCACCGTTATCCCCGTCCCGGCAAGATCGAGATCCAGGCCATCAAGCCGCTCGGCAACCAGCGCGACCTTGCGCTCGCCTATTCTCCCGGCGTTGCCGCGCCGTGCCTTGCCATCCGCGACAATCCGGAAACGGCCGCCGACTACACCTCGCGCGCCAATCTGGTGGCCGTGATCTCCAATGGCACGGCCGTTCTCGGCCTCGGCAATATCGGCCCGCTGGCCTCCAAGCCGGTCATGGAAGGCAAGGCCGTTCTTTTCAAGAAGTTCGCCAACATCGACGTGTTCGACATCGAAGTCGACGCATCGACCGTCGACCACATGGTATCCACCGTCGCCGCGCTTGAGCCGACCTTCGGCGGCATCAACCTTGAAGACATCAAGGCGCCGGAATGTTTCGAGATCGAGCGCCAGCTTCGCGAGAAGATGAATATCCCGGTTTTCCACGACGACCAGCATGGCACCGCCATCATCGTTGCCGCCGCGATCCTGAACGGCCTGGAGTTGGCTGGCAAGAAGATCGAAGAGGTCAAGATCGTCGCCTCCGGCGCGGGCGCGGCCGCCCTTGCCTGCCTCAACCTTCTCGTCACCCTCGGCGCCAAGCGCGAAAACATCTGGGTCCATGACCTCGAAGGCCTCGTCTACGAGGGCCGGGTCGAGCTGATGGATGAGTGGAAGAGCGTCTACGCCCAGAAGAGTGACACGCGCACGCTCGCCGAAAACATCGGCGGCGCCGATGTTTTCCTCGGCCTGTCGGCCGCTGGTGTGCTCAAGCCGGAACTCCTGGCGCAGATGGCCGAGAAGCCGCTTATCATGGCGCTCGCCAACCCGAACCCTGAGATCATGCCGGATCTCGCCCGCGCCGCCCGCCCGGATGCGATGATCTGCACCGGCCGCTCGGACTTCCCGAACCAGGTCAACAACGTCCTCTGCTTCCCCTACATCTTCCGCGGCGCGCTCGATTGCGGCGCCGTCACGATCAACGAGGAAATGAAGATGGCCGCCGTGCGCGCCATCGCCGCGCTCGCCCGCGAGGAGCCGTCCGACGTCGCCGCCCGCGCCTATTCGGATGAAACGCCGATCTTCGGCCCCAACTATCTGATCCCCTCGCCTTTTGATCCGCGCCTCATCCTGCGCATCGCCCCTGCTGTCGCCAAGGCCGCGGCCGAAAGCGGCGTGGCGCTTCGCCCGATCGCCGATTTCGACGCCTATCTCGATCAGCTGAACCGCTTCGTCTTCCGCTCCGGCTTTGTCATGAAGCCGATCTTCGCCGCCGCGAAGAATGCCGACAAGAAGCGCGTCATCTTTTCCGAAGGCGAAGACGAGCGCGTGTTGCGCGCCGCCCAGGTTCTGCTCGAGGAAGGCATCGCCAAGCCGATCCTGATCGGCCGTCCGCAGGTCATCGAGACCCGCCTGAAGCGCTATGGCCTGCGCATTCGTCCGCTGTCGGACTTCGACGTCATCAATCCGGAAGACGATCCGCGCTTCCGCGAATATGTCGAGCTCTACCTCTCGCTGGTCGGCCGCCGCGGCGTCATCCCGGAAGCGGCCCGTACCATCGTTCGTACCAACACCACGGTTATCGGCGCACTCGCGCTGAAGCGTGGCGAGGCCGATGCGCTGATCTGCGGCCTTGAAGGCCGCTATGAAAAGCATCTGCGCGATGTTCGCCAGATCGTCGGCAAGCGCCCGAACGTCCGCGATTTCTCCGCGCTCAGCCTGCTGATCTCGCAGCGCGGCGCCACCTTCTTCACCGACACCTACGTCACGTTCAATCCGACAGCCGAGGAAGTGGCCGAATCCGCCGTCCTCGCCGCCGAGGAAATCAAGCGCTTCGGCATCACGCCACGCGCCGCCCTCGTCTCGCATTCGAACTTCGGCTCGCGTGAATCGGAAAGCGCCACCAAGATGCGCAACGCCTTGCAGCTCGTCCGCGACACCGCGCCCGATCTGGAGGTCGATGGCGAAATGCACGGCGAAAGTGCAATCTCCGAGGCACTGCGCAAGCGCGTCATGCCGAACACGACGCTGCACGACGAGGCCAATCTTCTGGTCTTCCCGAACCTCGATGCGGCCAACATCACGCTCGGCGTCGTCAAGTCGATGACGGATGGCCTGCATGTCGGCCCGATCCTGCTCGGCGCGGCGATGCCCGCCCACATCCTGGCGCCGTCGGTCACCTCGCGCGGCGTCGTCAACATGGCGGCCCTCGCGGTCGTCGAGGCATCCCAGCCGGCGTGATTTGCCTTATGCGCTGAAAATGCGTTAGGCTTTGAGCGGCAGCTTGTTAAGACAAGCAGGTTATATCGAAGGGCGGGCCATGGTCCGCCCTTCACCATTTGGTATTTGCTTACTAACGGGACGATGCCGTGAAACGCCTCACTCTGGCCGCAGCACTCCTGATTGCCGTTACCGCCCCCGGCTATGCGCAGGTGGCGCCGATCTGCGGTCAGCTGCGCGCTCGTCTGGCGACCGTGCCGGAGACGATCGGAGGCACGTCGCCGGAGGTTCGCCGCTTTGCGAGCGCCATCACCGAACAGAACCTGGAACTGCGCAAGCTGCGCAGCGACCTGCGCCGCAATGGCTGCAGCAGCGGCAGCATGGTGGTCATCGGCGGCGACAATGCCGGCTATTGCGGCGAGCTTGAGCAGGCAGAAGCGAAGATGCTCGACAATATCGCCGACCTGCAGATGCGCCGCGATCAGCTGCGCGCGCAAAGCCCGGATGCTCGCCTGCGCAACGAGCTCTTCGCGGCACTCGACGAAAACAATTGCAATGCGCCCGTGCAGCAATATGAAGAGCCGCAATATGCGACCCCGCCCAGCATCGACGATCAGGCCATGCGCAGCGACACGTTCATTCCGCTGGGCGGCGAGCGGCAGCGCTCCTATGAGTTTTCGCCCGGCGGCCAGCCTCTATCGCATCTGAACACGATCTGCGTGCGCACCTGCGACGGCGGGTTCTTCCCCATCCGCTCGAACGCAACCTCGTTCGATTTCGCCCGCGACGCCAACACCTGCCAACAGATGTGCCCGGGCATCGAAACCGAGCTCTTTTATCACGACGTCTCCAGCGGCGAGACGGAGAGCATGATCTCGGCCTCGACAGGCGCGCCCTACAGCGCCATGCCGAACGCCTTCGCCTACAAGAACCGCAAGCCCGGTGAAAAGTCGTCCTGCAGCTGCAATCTGCCCGCCTATTACGAACAGATGCGCCGCAACCAGCAGGTCAGCGCGCCACAGCCACAGAGCTCGATCACGTCAATCGAAACTCCGAACGCGGCTGCCTCCAAGCCCGAAAGCCAAACCACGCCACAACAGCCGGCGCCACAGCCGCAGGTCCCTGATCGCCCCTACGATCCCGCGGCCGGCAAGGTGCGCCAAGTGGGGCCGCAGTTTCTCGCCGGTGACCACGATACGATCGACCTCAAGCACCCCGCAACGCCGGGCGCCCAGCCGCAACAGCCGCCGGCGCAGAAGCAGTAGAGGCGTCGCGCGCTACGCGCCCCCGCCCCAGCGATCCGCAAATACCAGTTCCTCAAGCGGCAACCGCTGCCGCCAGCCCTTTACGGCGAGTTCCGGCTCCTCGTAGAGCCGGTCCACATAGCCGACGCAGAGCCAGGCGACGATCTCGATCCGATCGGGAACGCCGAGCGCCCGCTTCAGATCCGCCTCATGGAAGATGCTGACCCAGCCGACGCCGACGCCTTCGGCGCGCGCTGCAAGCCACAGGTTCTGCACCGCGCAGACGGTGGAATAGGAATCCATCCGCTTATTGTGCGTCCGCCCCAGCACGACGTCGCCGCAGCGATCCGGATCGCAGGTCACGCAGATGCCGACAGGTGCGCTGCGGATCCCCTCCAGCTTCAGCGCCCGGTAGGCCTTTTGCTGCTCGCCAGAAAACATGTCAGCCGCCTCCGCATTGGCCTTGGCAAAAGCCTCCCACACGGTCGATCGCACGGCCTGATCGCGCACCACGATGAAATTCCACGGCTGCATAAAGCCGACCGACGGCGCGTGATGGGCGGCAGCCAGCAGCCGTCCGATGACGTCATCCGGCACTGGATCCGGCAGAAACTCGGAACGCACGTCGCGTCTGGTCTCGATGGCTCTGTAAACCGCGTCGCGCTCGCTCGCCGAAAAGGCACCGGCTCTCGTGAGAGAGCCAGATTGGTCTGGTCGCATCGTCAATCCCCAACAACACAACCGGCCGCTGTCCAGGCGGTCAGTCTATGGATGTCGGGCCGGTCTTCTGACTTGGCGTCATCCGTCTGCCGCACCTTCCCGGCAAAGAGCGCCAGTGGCATCAAGCGGCAAACGTCGGCCTTACAGCGTTGGGCACGTTCCGGTCTTGCACCGAATTCCCGATTCTCCCGCAAGCCTGCGGGCACCCGACGCGCCACCTATGCCGACAAACGGTGTCTTATGCAATCGCTCAAGATCCGATCGGGAAATATCGGACATAGGCGAATTCGTCACCATCTGGCGACCAGTTCGGCACATTGATCGATCCCTGCCCGCCGAAGAGTTCGAACAGCGTCGTCAAGTTGCCGCCGTCCATGTCCATGATCCGCATCAGCACATGCTTGTCGCGCGGATGATCGAACACATCTGGATCGTAGGAAATGAGCACCACCTTGTCGTTCGTGGGAGCAGGATGCGCAAACCAGTTGCCGTAATTGTCGTGCGTCACCTGCTCCAGCCCGGTTCCGTCGGGGTGGATGCGCCAGATCTGCATCAGGCCGGTGCGGCTTGAATTGAAATAGATCCACTGTCCGTCGAATGAATAATCGGGTCCGTCGTTGCGCCCCTCGCCATGCGTGAGCCGCCGCTCCTCGCCTCCGGTCACGTCGATGGTGTAGATATCGAACAGGTCACCGCGAATGCCGCAATAGGCAAGCTCCTTCCCATCGGGCGACCAGCCATGCCAGTAGGAGGGATGATTGGTGGTCACCAGAACAGGCGCGCCACCCTCGATCGGCAGCGTGTAGATCGCCGATTTGCCGAACTCGACCTTGTCGGAGATGACGATGCGGGTGCCATCGGGCGAGATTCCGTGATCGTTGTTGCAGGCAGTCGCAAAGCCGGTATCGACATGTTCCACCTTCGCTGACCCGTCGAGCGCCAGCCGGTAGAGCAAGCCTTCGTCGTTGAGCAGGAGATAGGTGCCGTCAGGGGCGTAGTTGGGGGCTTCGACCAGCCTCTCGGTCTGCCAGACCACGCGGGCCTTGCCCGTCTTGACGTTGTAGATCTCGACGGAACTGCGCATGCAAACTCTCCTCTGACGCGAACACATCCAAGACCTACGACAGCCAAATAAGGCGCGCAAGCATCGCCCTCGCGCGGCAATGGCACGCCGCACTCCGAGCCCACGCGAAGTGCGGCGACCGGAGGCCGAAAAGTTTGTGATCAAAAAAGCGTTAAGACGAGGAAACCACTACGGTTCATCTAGCGTTCATGACGAAGATGTGACAGTTCGATGACGTTATGATGACACTGGAGTTCCGCCATTGATCGCGCAAGTTTTTAGGTCCGGAGCGGCAATGCGCGAGGCGGCACTCTATGGTGGCGTCGGTGCGGACACGCGTCCTTCCATCCTGCGCGGCGCGATTGCAGTCGCCCTGACGGCGATCATGGCGCTTTTGGCCACCTTCTCTGTCGAAGTCATCGCACGCGGCGGCGTCACCGATGTCGGCGCCTTTCTGACGTCAGTAGCCCGCCCGGGCATGACCACGGTCGTCATGCTGACCATCGTGATGCTATGCGTCGATGCGGCCCTCGGGCGCCGATTCCTGTCCGCGCTGGTCGTGCTGCCGCTCGTCCTCGTGCCGGCGCTCGTCTCCAATCAGAAGCAGCACTATCTCTCCGATCCGCTTTATCCCTCGGACATGCTCTTCGGCCGGCAGATCCTCGAATTGTTGCCAGTCATGGTCCGCGACCGGCCGGTGACCGCGGTGGCGGTTGCCGTCGGCATTCTTCTGTCCGTCACCGGTCTCCTGCTTGCATGGCGCCACGCCTGGCGCCGCTTGCCGAAGATGGCCCGCCACAATCGTATCCGTAATCTCTGCCTGACGGTTCCCGTCATCGCCGCCTTCGGCTCGCTGATGGATTACTCGCAGTATTCCTATATCCGCGACCGCCTGCAGGTCGTGCCCATGATGTGGGATCAGAAAGAGAACTACCGCAGCAACGGCTTCATCCTCGCCTTCATCTTCAACATCCCGATGGCCGACGTCGCCTCGCCCGCCGGCTTCAATACGCAGGCGCTCGACGCCATCCCGTCGCGCAATTACGGCTATCTCAGCGGCCCGAGCGACAAGCCCGACGTGATCATGCTGATGAGCGAATCCTTCTGGGATCCGACACGCCTCAAGACGCTGAAATTCTCCGAAGACCCGATGCCGACGATCCGCGCGGCGCAATCAGGCCACGTCTTTTCGCCCGAGTTCGGCGGGATGACCGCCAATGTCGAGTTTGAGGCGCTGACCGGCTTCTCCAACGCCTTCCTGCCCTATGGCAGCATCCCCTACCAGCAGTACATCCGCAACGACGTCCCCTCGCTAGCCACCTTCTTCCGCGGCGAAGGCTATGCGGCCCGCGCGCTGCATCCGTTCAGCGGCTGGTTCTGGAACCGCAACGAAGTCTACAAGGATTTTGGCTTCGAGGAATTCCGCACCGAAGAGACCATGCCGACCATGGAAAAACGCGGCATCTTCGCCTCGGACGACAGCCTGATGCGCGAGATCATGCAGGAGGCCGACGGCCTCGACCGCCCCTTCTTCTTTTTCGCCGTCACGCTTCAGGGCCATGGCCCCTACGAGCCCAACCGCTACGCCAACAATTCGATCGACATCACCGGCAATCTCACCGACGCTGACCGCGCCACACTTGCGACCTACACGCAGGGCGTCAAGGAAGCCGATGACAGCTTCAAGATGCTGACCGAATGGGCGTCCAAGCGTGATCGCGAAACGATCATCGTGCTCTGGGGCGACCATCTCCCACCGCTCGGCAGCGTCTATACCAACACGGGCTACATGCCCGACCAGGTCGCCACCCGCCGGGCGTCCGTCAGCGTCATGAAGCAGGAGCACGAGACGCCGCTGGTCATCTGGTCGAACCGCAAGGGCGTCAAGCAGAACGTCGGCAGCATCAGCCCTTCTCAGTTGCCCTACCACGTCCTGAAATTCGCCGGCTACGAGCACCCCTTCTACACCGGCTTCCTTGGCCGAGTGCAGAAGAAGTACCCGATCGTCGATCGCTACCAGCTGATCACCCGCGATAACACGGCCTCGCCGGATTGGGTTCGCGACGCAAAGAGCATCGATCCGCTGGTCCGCGACTACCGCTACCTGCAGCACGATGTGATGTTCGGCAAGGCGCAGACTGTCGAGCGCTTCTTCCCGCAGCACTCTTGGCTGAGGGCCGAGGGCACCTGAACAAGGCAGACATGCACGGAGCTGCATTGCATTCCTGGCGCATAACGGAATACTCCCCGCCAACACAAGTTGATAGGGAGTCGCGCCATGAACAACCTCTCCAGTCTCGTCCACCTGCATTTCGACAAGTCCGCCGGCGAACTGGGCGACATTGAAAAGCGCGTGCTGGAAAAGGCGCATGCGCGCAAGGTCATCTCGACGGATATCAATGCCGCGCTCAGCGCCGAATCGTCCTTCGGCGAGCGGATGGCCGACGGCATAGCCCGCATCGGCGGTTCCTGGACCTTCATCACCACCTTCCTGGTCTTTCTCGCCGTCTGGTGCGTGATCAACACCATCATCCTTTCGACCCGCGCCTTCGATCCCTACCCCTTCATCTTCCTGAACCTTGTGCTCTCCATGGTCGCCGCCATCCAGGCGCCGATCATCATGATGTCGCAGAACCGGCAGGCCGAGCGTGATCGCTTCGAGGCGGCAAAGGACTACGAAGTCAACCTGAAGGCAGAGCTCGAAGTGCTGTCTCTGCACCAGAAGATCGACATGCAGGTGATGACCGAGATCGCCGCGTTGCGCGAAGACATCGCCAAACTGAGCCGCAAGCTTGGCGAGTGACGGCAAGGCGACAGATAGTTTAGCCGGCCACAGGCACGGCGCGCCATTTCTGTACACCCCGATATCTCGCGGGTACACGCATTGGATTTATTAGGTAAGTAAAAATTAAGACGGACAAATGTATCCTTCGGTTGTCCTCGCTGCGGCGTTGACTATTGCAAGGAGTGCAGTGCATGAGAAATGCCCGCCGTCTTCTCGCCAACCGACAGGGTGCGGCCGCAATCGAGTTCGCAATCGTTGCCCCGGTGTTCCTGCTCGTTCTTCTCACCCTGATCGCCTACGGCATCTATCTGAGCGCCGCGCACGCGCTGCAGCAGCTGACGGCGGATGCCGCGCGCACGGCGGTGGCCGGCCTTTCCGAGCAGGAGCGCGCCCAGCTCGTCAACAACTACATCGCGCTCTCGACCCTCAACGATCCCCTGATCGACCGCAAGAAGCTCCAGGTCACCGTCGCCACCGACCCGACGAACGCCAACCAGTTCACGGTCACGACGGAGTATGACGCTAGCGCCCTACCGATCTGGAATATCTACACATTCCCGCTTCCCGACACCAAGATCCGCCGCTTCGCCACCATCCGCATGGGGGGCATATGAAAGCAGCGATGAGACGATGTCTGGCGGGTCTCGGCGCCCGCCGGGATGGCAATATCGCGATCATGGCCGCGCTGTCGGCGCCGCTGATCATCTCCACGCTTGCGCTGGGGGTCGATTTTGGCGCGATGACGCTGCAGCAACGTCGCCTGCAGCAATTGAGCGATATCGGCGCTATCGTCGCCGCCTCCGACATCAACAACGCCGCCAGCAATCTGGTCGCGAACTTCCAGCAGAACGGCCTCAACGTCGCGGTAAAGTCAGGCGTGGCTTACGCAACGCCATCCGGAACCAAGCTGCTGAATGCCGCCCAGCTCGACACCTTCGACGCTGTGGTCCAGTACACGCCAGGGATTTATTTGGCCGATCCCGCGGTGCCGCCGGCACAGCGTTTCGTGGCCGGCACGCAGCCCTATGATGCCGTCAAGGTTGCGATCCAGCAGAAGGCGCAGTTGACCTTTGCGGCCTCCATCATCCCACCGCCGACCCTGAGCGCGACCGGAACCGCATCCGCCTCCAAGCTCGCCGCATTCTCCGTCGGCTCGCGTCTGGCGAGCCTCAACGGCGGTATCCTCAATGCCGTACTGGGCGGCCTGCTCGGCACGACGGTCTCGCTCAAGTTGGCCGATTACGATGCGCTTGCCGCCGCCAACATCGATCTCCTATCCTATCTCGATCTTGTCGCAACCAAGCTCAACCTGACCGCCGGCACCTATGACGACCTGCTGGCGACCGACATCTCCTATCCGCGTCTGCTGGACACGCTGGCAGCCACGCAGGGCTTGACGCCAACCGTCAACAAGGCGATCACATCGCTCTCCAAGGGGCTTGGGACGACACAGCTCAAGGTCAAGCTTCAGAACCTCTTGAGCCTCGGTTCCGTCGGCGAGCGCATGATCGGCTCCGGCTCGCACCTGCTGCTCGAAGCCAGCGCACTCGACATCATCTCGGCGAGCGCATTCGCCGCCAACCAGGGCAAGCAGGTCGGCGTCAATCTCGCCGGCACGGTTCCGGGGCTGACGAGCGTCACGCTGAAAATCGCGATCGGCGAACGCCCCAAGGGCATCGCCTCCAACGCGATCGGCACGACGGGATCGGCCGTCCGCACCGCGCAGATCCGGATCGCCATCGAAGCGGGCGTGACAGGGCTCAGCACCATCGCCGGCATCAAGGTTCGCGTGCCGCTCTATGTCGAGGCTGCCTACGCCGAGGCAAAGCTCGCAAGCTTCGCCTGTCTCGGTGGTGGACCGAAAAGCGCCAGCATCGGCGTCGATGTGGTGCCTGGAGTCGCCGAGATCGCGCTTGGCGATGTGGATCCGACAGCGATGGCCAATTTCGGAGCCAAGCCGCGCGTGACCGCCGCCACCATCATCGACGCCCTGCTCCTCAAGGTGAACGCGCTCGCCGATATCAACCTCACCAACACAGCCAAGACGCGCCTGACGTTCCAGCCCAACGACATCACCAACAAGGCGATCAAGAACGTCTCGACGCGGGACACGCTGACTTCCGCCGTGCAGTCGCTGATCGCAGGCACTGATATTCAGATTCAGCTGCTGATCCTGACGCTAGGAACCAACAAGGCCGTAATGCAGGCGATCGCCGATACGCTGTCGAGCATCACCGCACCGCTCGACGACGTGCTCTACAACACGCTACTGATGCTCGGGATCAAGATCGGCGAGGCCGATGTGCGCTTCACCGACGCGCGCTGCCAGCAATCCGTGCTTGTCCAATAAGACGTATAATGAAAAAAGCCCGGCGCGATGGCCGGGCTCCTTCAATTCACTATCATCAGTCGATCAGTCGATCAGCCGTTGACGGCCATCCGCTTCTCGTCGCGACCGCTCTTCATCCGCTCGGAAAGCAGGAACGCGAGCTCAAGTGCCTGGTCGGCATTGAGCCGCGGGTCGCAATGCGTGTGGTAGCGGTCGTGCAGGTCTTCCGCCGTCACGGCGCGCGCACCACCGGTGCATTCGGTGACGTCCTTGCCGGTCATCTCGATATGGATGCCGCCTGGATGCGAGCCTTCTGCGCGATGGATCTGGAAGAAGCTTTCGACTTCCGACAGGATCCGCTCGAACGGGCGGGTCTTGTAGTGGTTGAGCGTGATCGTGTTGCCGTGCATCGGATCGCAAGACCAGACGACCTTGCGGCCTTCCTTCTCGACGGCGCGGATGAGGCGCGGCAGATGCTCGGCGACCTTGTCGTGGCCGAAGCGGCAGATCAGCGTCAGACGCCCGGCCTCGTTCTGCGGGTTCAGAACGTCGATCAGGTTCAACAGATCGTCCGCCTGCAGCGTCGGGCCGCACTTCAGACCGATCGGGTTCTTGATGCCGCGGCAGTATTCCACATGCGCGTGATCGAGCTGGCGCGTACGGTCGCCGATCCAGATCATGTGGCCGGACGTGGCGTACCAGTCACCCGAGGTCGAATCGACGCGCGTCAGCGCTTCTTCATAGCCGAGGAGCAGCGCCTCGTGGCTGGTGAAGAAATCCGTCTCGCGCAGGCTCGGCTGGTTCTCGGCAGTGATGCCGATCGCCTTCATGAAATCCATGGTCTCGCTGATGCGATCCGCAAGCTTGCGATAGCGCTCGCCCTGCGGGCTGTCCTTGATGAAGCCGAGCATCCACTGGTGCACGTTCTCGAGGTTGGCATAGCCACCCATCGCGAAAGCGCGCAGAAGGTTCAGCGTCGCGGCCGACTGGCGGTAGGCCATGGCCTGGCGTTCCGGGTTCGGAATGCGGGCTTCCTCGGTGAACTCGATACCGTTGATGATATCGCCACGGTAGCTCGGCAGTGACACGCCATCGAGCGTTTCGATGCCCGACGAGCGCGGCTTGGCGAACTGGCCGGCGATACGGCCGACCTTGACGACAGGAAGCTGCGCGCCGTAGGTCAGGACGACCGCCATCTGCAGGAAGGCGCGGAAGAAGTCGCGGATATTGTCCGCGCCGTGTTCCGCAAAACTCTCGGCGCAGTCGCCGCCCTGCAACAGGAAGCCGTTGCCTTCCGCCACGTTGGCGAGATGCTTCTTCAGACGGCGCGCCTCGCCTGCGAAAACGAGCGGCGGATACGACGCCAGCTGGGCTTCCGTCGCCGCAACTGCTGCCTGATCCGGATAATCCGGAACCTGCTGGATCGGTTTTTGCCGCCAACTGTTCGGAGTCCAATTCTGTGCCATCTCGTTCACCTGTCTCAGTATCCGGTACCGGCCGGATATCCCGTCTTGAAATATGGGCGGCTTATAGCCGTTTAGCTTCAACTTGCATAGCGGGGTTCCGCGCGCTTTTGTCCGCCTTATCGCGCCATGCGATGACGCCCTATAAAGGTATGCGCGGCCGCATTTTCAAACGCCCGTGGCGTGCTTAACGTTCGATATACCAAGACGCTTTGTATCTAATTTATGCTTTGAGGCTAAGGATCGTCCTGTTTTGACACGGCGGGGCATGATGCTTCGCCTCTTTTAAGCATGAATTTTCAGTCCCCAGAATTACTGTAGGATATTCTTATGCGCGTCTTTGGCCGTTTCGTCGCGGACCGTTCGGGCAATTTCGGCATGATCACCGCCATTCTCGCGGTGCCCTTGATCGGCGCAGCCGGGTTGGCGATCGATTTCTCGCACGCACTCAGCATGCGCACGCAACTCCAGGCCGCGGCAGATGCCGCAGCCGTAGGGGCCGTCGCGCAGATGTCGCCGGCCATGAAAAAAGCCCAGACGATGACCGGCGATGGTCCGATCGCGACAGGCAAGACCGACGCCCAGGAGCTCTTCCGCTCACAGATGTTGGGTGAGGCGGCGGACTTTCCAATCGATGTCAACATCGATGTGACTAAGACCGGCAACGTGCTGACATCGTCGGTCACCTTCCAGACGCGCGTGCCGACCTCGTTCATGCAAATCCTCGGCCAGACCAGCATGCCGATCTCGGGCACGGCCACGGCGCGCTATGAAACGCCGTCCTACATGGATTTCTACATGCTGCTGGACAACACGCCCTCGATGGGCGTCGGCGCGACGCAGGATGACATCAACAAGATGCTCAAGGCGACGAATTCTGGCTCCGACGGCACCTGCGCATTCGCTTGTCACATCGTCTCGACATCGGGCGTAGAGGACAAGAACAGCTACTACAACATCGCCCGCAACAACAAGATAACGATCCGCATCGATGTGGTCGCGCAAGCCGTCAAAGCGCTGATGGCGAAGGCGACCGACACCCAGACGTTGGACAACCAGTTTCGCGTCGCGGCCTACACATTCGGCAAGACAGCCCAGGACGCCAAGCTCTTCAAGGTCGCCGAGATCAACAACGACCTCGGCAAGGTCGCGACTGCGACCAACGCCATCCAGCTGATGAGTATTCCATACCAGAATTACAATAACGACCAGCAGACGAGCTTCGACAGCGCGCTCGCCGGCATCAAGGACGAGATCAAAGGCACCGTCGGCAAAGGTACAAGCGATGCCGACCGCCAGAAGATCGTGTTCTTCGTGGCCGATGGCGTCGGCGACAGCGCCAAGCCATCAGGCTGCACCAGCCCGCGCGGCGCCAATGGCAATCGCTGCATCGAGCCCATCGACGTCAAGAGCTGCACGGCGCTCAAGGACAAGGGCATCAAGATCGCCGTCCTCTACACCCCGTATTTGCCGCTTCCCGACAACGGCTTCTACAATGATTGGGTCAAGCCTTTCGAAGGCAAGATCGCCTCGAAGATGCAGGAATGCGCAAGCCCGGGCCTCTACTTCGCCGTCAGCCCTACCGACGGCATCGCTGAGGCCATGCAGGCGCTGTTCATGAAGATCGTCAGCACGCCCCGTATCACCAGCTAACTAGGAGCGACCGGCGGCGCGTCAGACGCGCTGCCCATCCTTCAGGTGGTAGCTCGGCGCATACATGGTGACGAGTTCTTCGGCCGCCGTCGGGTGCACAGCCATCGTCCGGTCGAAATCATCCTTGGTGCAGCCCGCCTTCAGTGTGATGCCGAGCAGCTGCGCCATCTCGCCGGCGTCGTGGCCGAGGATGTGGGCGCCGACCACCTTGCGGCTCGCCGCATCGACGATCAGCTTCATGATCATCTTTTCCGTGCGCCCAGACAGCGTCGCCTTCATCGGCCGGAACTGGGCGCGATAGACCTCGACGTCGCTGTAGCGCTTGCCGGCCTCTTCCTCGGTCAGCCCCACCGTGCCGATCTCCGGCTGCGAGAACACGGCGGTCGCGATCGTATCGTGATCCGGCTTCGTTGGATTGTTCTTGTATTCGGTCTCGATGAAGCACATCGCCTCATGGATCGCCACCGGCGTCAACTGTACCCGGTCGGTGACATCGCCCAGCGCATAGATGTTCTCGACGCTGGTGCGCGAGTAGTCGTCGACAACGATGGCGCCATGCGCATTCGTCGCCACACCGGCCGCCTCAAGCCCGAGGCCGTGCGTGTTCGGCAGGCGACCGATGGCGAGCATGACGACGTCGGCGTTGATCGTTCCGTTGTTGAGCGTTTCGACGAGAAGTCCATCATCGCCCTTTGCCACGCTCTTCAGCATGTCATGGCACTGGATCTTGATGCCCTTGGCCACCATTGCCTCGTGTAGACCGCGGCGCAGGTCGTGGTCGAAGCGCGACAAGATTTCCGCCCCGCGATAGATGAGCGTCGTCTCGACGCCGAGCCCATGGAAGATATTGGCGAACTCGACCGCAATATAGCCGCCGCCGACAATCACGATCGAGCGCGGCAGCTCCTCCAGATGAAACGCTTCGTTGGAAGTAATGCAAAGATCGTGGCCGGGCAGCGCGCCGTGCAGGTTCGGCGTTCCACCGGTCGCAATCACGATCGTCTTCGCCGTCACCGTCTTGCCGGTATTGACGAGCCGCACGGTGTGCCGGTCGACAAGCTCGGCGCGTGTATCGAGAATCTCGGCGTTCGCACCCGAAAGCCCCTTCTTGTAGAGCCCTTCGAGGCGGGTGATCTCCGCATCCTTGGCCGCGATCAGCGTCTTCCAGTCGAACGTGCTTTTGCCCACGGTCCAGCCGAAGCCGGCAGCATCCTCGAAATGCTCGTGATACTGCGAGGCGTAGACGAACAGCTTCTTCGGAACGCATCCGCGAATGACGCAGGTACCGCCGTAGCGATATTCTTCGGCGATCGCCACCTTCTTGCCGAGTGCAGCCGCCACGCGCGCGCTACGCACCCCGCCAGAGCCGCCACCAATGACAAAGAGGTCGTAATCATAGGCTGTCATGGGGATCTCCGGCAGGAATCGTCAAAAGGAAGGAAGGCTTGATATAGTACCGATATCGCCAAAAACAAAAGCCCCGGCGAACCGGGGCTTCGTATCGAGCGATGATGCGGGCCTTACGGCTTGGCAGCGGGCTTGGCGGCCGGCGCTGCCGGATCGGTGCCGGCGGCCGGAGCCGGCTTGATCACCTTGGCAAGCTCGGTGCTGGTCGACTTCTGCAGGTCGCGGGAGATGCCCTGCGCCCAGATGTCGGCGGCCTTGACGGTTTCGCGCGAAGCGATCGGGCCATCCTTCAGAAGCTTCTGGCCAACCGGCGAACCGTAGAAGGCAGCAATCGCGTTGAGTTCCTCGACCGAGAATGCCTTGGCGTAGGTTACAGCAGCTTCCTTTTCGAGATCGGCGCGACGCGGTGCAAGCGCCAGCGCCTGCTTGTCGACTTCGGCGGTGATCTGGTCCTGGTAGTTCGGCGAATCCTGGATCAGGTCAGCCTTTAGGCGCTCGGCGAGACCCGGTAGAATGTTGTCGAACTGGGTGGTGGCGCCGATTGCGTCGATGGCCGCGCGGGCTGCCTTCAGCTGTTCCGGCGACGCTTCCTGCGCATGGGCTGCAGAGCCCAGAACAACACCCGAGAGAATGACGGTCGCAGCAGCAAAACGGCCAAAACCTGCAAATTTATTCATGAGTTCCAACTCCTGTTACCTTGTTGCCCGCAGTTCGCGCGCGCCCGCCGGACCGGCGATGATCGCCAGCGCGGCCATATTGAGAAAGAGCCCGTGCTCCACGACGCCGGGGATCGCATTCAACTGGGTTGAGAGCGCCTCTGCATCAGGAATACGGCCAAAAGATGCATCGATAATGTAGTGTCCGCCATCCGTGGTGAAATTGCCGTCGCCGGACTGGCGCAGCGTCAAGTCACCCGAAAGGCCAAGCCTCGAAGCCGTCTTTTCGATCGCGATGCGCGTCGAAACGAGGCCGAACATGTTGACTTCTATCGGCAGCGGGAAGGCGCCCAGCGTATCCACCAGCTTGCTCTCGTCGGCGATCACGATCATGCGGCCGGATGTGGCGGCAACGATCTTCTCGCGCAATAAGGCTCCGCCGCCGCCCTTGATCAGCCCGAGCGCGGCATCGACCTCGTCGGCGCCGTCGATCGTCAGATCGAGTTCCGGCAGTTCGTTGAGCGATTTCAGGGGAACGCCGAGCTCGACGCAAAGCCGTGCCGTGCGCTCCGATGTCGGAACGCCCTCAACCTTGAACCCGTCGGCGACCTTTTCGGCAAGCAACCGCACGAACTCCTCGGCCGTGCTTCCGGTTCCGATCCCGAGACGCATACCATGCTCGACATGGGCGAGCGCCGCCGCGGCGGCCTTGATCTTCATTTCGCGGGCGTCCATGCGCCGCTTACTCCCAGTTTGCGTTGCCAATGCTACGTTGGTTGCGTTGTTTACACGGCCAGCCAGTCAAACGAAAGCCAAAATAACGTCCTGCTTTGGAAATCCGAAACACATTCCGGAGGCCTGCCACACCGGGCCAAAGCGTTGCTTTTGCGGCCCTCATCGCTTAACTCGGATGCATCCCAACACTGAACAGGCGAAATTCCATTGACCCCTGCCCTTGTCGTCTTCGATCTCGACGGAACGCTCCTCGATACCCACGTCGACCTAGTCGACAGCCTCAATTACACGATCGCAGCACTCGATCTCGCGCCGGTCACCTATGACGACCTGACGCATCTGGTCGGCCATGGCGCCAAGGTCATGATCGAAAGAGCCTGCAAGCTGCAGGGGCATCCGCTGGAGCCCGAGAAGTTTCCCGCGCTGCTCGAGCGCTTCATTGCCCACTACACGGACAACATGCCGGGCGCGACGGTCCCCTATCCGGGGCTGATCGACGCGATGGATCACTTGAAGAGCAAGGGTTACAAGCTCGCCGTCTGCACCAACAAGCTGGAGGGCCTTGCCCGCACCCTGCTGGAGCGGCTGCAACTGACCCACTATTTCGACGCCATCACTGGCGGCGACACCTTCGCGGTCCGCAAGCCGGATGCCGGCCATCTGCTTGGCACCATCGAGAAGGCCGGCGGCGACCCCAAGCGCACGATCATGATCGGCGACAGCGCCAACGACATCCTCGTCGCGCGCAATGCCGCCATCCCTTCGATCGCGGTGCCCTTCGGCTATTCCGATGTCCCGATCGAAAGCCTGCGGCCGACACGCATCATCAAGGCGTTCGGCGAGCTCACGCCCGAACTGGTGAACGAGTTGATCGACGCCAGCGGCCTGCGCAGCGCCGGCTAACATTTCACCTTCGAAACGGGTTGTTTCCAACAAAAACATCGTCTTTTGATTGCCGATATGAGGCCGCATCGCTCGCTGGTTTAGCGAATCGCATAACCAATCAAATACCGATCAAACGCAGTCGCGCCGCCGTGATTTCATGTGAGAAAACGTGCTCGCGACTGTCGGATAGCCTTCACAATCCGGCCTCAATTGAGGCGCGAACTACCTCTTGCCGAGGGGGATGCTTGCCACGTTGTATGCAACGATGGATTGAGGAGATCTGATATGCGCATTCAATTTGTTGCCGCCGCAGCCGTGCTTACCCTCTGCCTTTCCGGTGCAGCCTTTGCTCAACCGGTGTATTCGAACGATTACAACAACGACAGCGACGGATTCGCTCCCGTCAAAGTTGCTCCATCGAAGCCCGTTCGCTACACGCAGCACAAGGCGCCGGAATATTCCAACGACTACACGACAGATAGCGACGGTTTCGCTCCCGTTCGCGTCGCGCCGTCGGTCGACAAAATGGCGACGGCAAGCATCAAGCCACTCCCACCATGCGCTGACTCGCCAAAGGGTCACGGCCTGCATACGGCAGGCGGCGACAGCGGCGCCTCGCACACCGATGCCTGCCGCGACGTCGGAATCAAGTAGACCCGAAAAGGAAAAGGGCCGGCTAGCCGCTGGCCCTTTTCAATATTGGGTTTGTCTGACTAATCGCTCAGCCGTTCACCGTCTCGCCGAACACCGATTCGAACGCTTCGCGCAGCAGCACATCCACATCCTCCATCGTTACCGGCAAGCCAAGATCGACAAGGCTGGTGACGCCATAGGCTGAAATCCCGCAGGGAACGATCCCCCCGAAATGATCGAGATCGGGTTCGACATTGAGCGACAGCCCGTGAAACGTCACCCATTTGCGCAAGCGGATGCCGAGTGCCGCGATCTTGTCTTCCGCCACCGTCCCGTCTGGCAGCGGCGGCCTGTCGGGGCGACAGACCCATACGCCCACGCGATCCTCGCGGCGCTCACCGCGCACGTTCATCTCACCCAGCGTACGAATGATCACCTCTTCCAGCGCCGCCACGAAGGCGCGAACATCCTGGCGGCGGCGTTTCAGGTCGAGCATTACATAGGCGACCCGCTGGCCAGGACCATGATAGGTATACTCCCCACCGCGCCCGGTGGCATGAACAGGGAAACGATCGGGCTGCACCAGATCGCGCGCATCGGCGCTGGTTCCGGCCGTATAGAGTGGCGGATGCTCCAGCAGCCACACCAGCTCGTCGCCACCTTCGGCGATAGCAGCCACTTCCCGCTCCATGATATCCACAGCCTCCTGATAGGGCACCAACCCATTGGAGATCCGCCAGCGCACCGGGCGCGAGCCTGCCTGTGGAAACATGGAAAAATCGAGGTCCGTTCGTAACATAGCCATTCCTTGCAGCCCGCAGTGCCTGTGATCGCGGGCTTTTCAGAGCGTCTATATGGCTCCGAATTGCCGCCTTTACAAATGCTGTCACCTTCTTTGAAAAAATCTGTCACATGGCCCTTGTGTCCCGAAAAACCTTTTGCTACATGCTGCGTCGCCGGCACAAACCGGCACCTACCACGATGCGGTCGTGGCGGAATTGGTAGACGCGCAGCGTTGAGGTCGCTGTGGGGCAACCCGTGGAAGTTCGAGTCTTCTCGACCGCACCATCTCTCTTCTGAGAAGAGAGGAAAGCCACAAATAAAGTGGCTGACGAAGATGCGAGCTCCTTGCTCGCTTCCTCTTTTTCCGAAACATTCCCTTGTCTTCAAAGGCCGCCCGGCAAGATAGTCCGGTCCCATGGAATGTCTCCCCGATGTCTGAACAATCCGACCTGCACAATCCCCTGCAAGGCATGGCGCTCATGGCCGGTGCCATGATCGTCCTCCCCGCCATGGATGCCATCGCGAAGTACATGGCGACGTTCGAGGGCATGTCGCCCGGCCAGGTGACGTTCTATCGATTCTTTTTCCAGCTCGTCTGCACGCTACCGATTCTCTTTATGATGTTCGGCTGGGGCGCGCTGTCGGCCAAGCGCCCCTGGATGAATTTGCTGCGCGGCGCGCTGCATGGGGCGGCCAGTCTGCTGTTTTTCGTCGCGGTCAAATACATGCCGCTTGCCGACGTATTCGCCATCTATTTCGTCGAGCCCTTCATGCTCGCCGGCCTTTCGGCGCTTTTTCTGGGCGACAAGGTCGGCTGGCGGCGCTGGACAGCGATCGTGGTGGGCTTCGGCGGGGCGATGATCGTCATTCAGCCAAGCTATGAGGTCTTCGGCCTCAAGGCTCTGCTCCCCGTCTGCTGCGCCTTCCTCTTCTCGCTCTATCTTTTCCTCAACCGCGCCATCGGCAATGCCGATTCGCCTTTGACGATGCAGACCATGGCCGGAATCGGCGGCACGTTGTTCATGTCTGGCGCGCTGATCGTCGGAAACGGCATGGGCGTCAGCGATTTCGACGTCTCGCTCCCGACATCGATGCTCGGCCTCGTGCTGCTTCTGATTCTGGGCTCGCTCTCCGGCTATGTGCACATGATCGTCGTCCGGGCCTTCCGGATGGCGCCACTCTCGCTTCTGGCGCCGTTCCAGTATTTCGAGATCATCTCCGCCACCATCCTCGGCTACGCCCTATTCGGCGATTTCCCGAACTTTTCCAAATGGGTGGGAATCATGATCATCGTCGCTTCAGGGCTGTTCATTATCTGGCGCGAACGGGTGCAGGCGCGGGCGGCCAAACCGGCCTGAGCCGTAAACATCTTGTTAACTCCGCCTATTGAGAGAACATCAATTCGCTGGCGCTAGAAGAATCTTCGGCTTCATGATGAGGCCTGGAGAGAAAAGATGAGCGAAATTCGACTCGCTTTTCCGGCATGTGTCATCGCCGGAAAGCATCGACTTGGCGTGGAGGACATCGATCTTCTGCGTAGACACAGTTTTCCCGAGGGAATCAGGACCGCCGACGACGTCGTCGTTATGCTGGCACTGAACAATTCCTGCCCCGAGAAATGCCCCGAATGGAACACCTTTTTCGTGGAGCAACTCGCGGCCTTCATCGTCCACTATAGCTACCCGCAAGGCTCTCTCGACGAGATCAACGTTGCCTGGCTGATGCGCATGGTCGCGACCGACGGCGTCGTCCATTCGGCTGTCGAGCTGGAGCTCGTGATCCACGTCATCGAGATCTCCGCTTACGTGCCAGACGAGCTGCGCGCCTTCGCGCTCGACCAGCTGCGCCTTGCGTTGGCCGATAACCGCGGCGCCTACCATCAAAGCCGCGCCATCGATCGCCGGGGAATCACACGGCAGGATGTGGATTACATCATGCGCGTTCTCCGCGCGCTCAGCGATGGCGGTACCATAATGGTACAGGCGCAGACCTGGGCGGTCATGATGCAAATCGGCGAGGAAACGCTTCCGGCTTCGAACCATCCGCGCTGGTCGCAGATCGTCTCGGCGCTTGCGCTGGTCGATTACGCCGAGGCGCCGCGTCGCACCCGCTGGCTTCGGATCGTGGACGAAAGGTTTGGGTCCGAAGCGGCCGTGGCCTGATCCGACACGCCTCTATCCGAGCCCTCTCCGTGATTGTGCGTTCCGGTCTTTATGCTTAAGACTTGGAACGCAGGTCACGGGTGGAGTCTTGATGTTCACGAAAATTCTGATCGCCAATCGCGGCGAGATCGCTTGCCGCGTCATCAAGACCGCGCGCCGGATGGGGATTGCGACCATCGCCGTCTACTCCGACGCCGATCGCGATGCGCTTCATGTCGAGATGGCGGACGAAGCTGTCCACATCGGTCCGTCCGCCGCCGCCGAGAGCTACCTCGTGGCCGAGAAGATCATCGACGCCTGCAAAAAGACCGGCGCCCAGGCTGTCCACCCCGGATACGGCTTTCTCTCCGAGCGCGCCTCCTTCTGTGAAGCGTTGGAAGAGCAAGGCATCGTTTTCATCGGCCCGAAGCCCAAGGCGATCAATGCCATGGGCGACAAGATCGAATCGAAGAAATTCGCCAGCGCCGCCAATGTCTCCACCGTCCCCGGCTATCTCGGCGTCATCGAAAACGCCGAACAGGCCGAAAAGATTGCAGCCGAGATCGGCTATCCCGTGATGATCAAGGCCTCGGCCGGCGGCGGCGGCAAGGGCATGCGCATCGCCTGGAGCGAAGCCGAGGTCCGCGACGGCTTCGACCGCGCCCGCTCCGAGGCCAAGAGCTCCTTCGGCGACGACCGCGTTTTCATCGAGAAATACGTGGTCGATCCCCGGCACATCGAGATCCAGGTGCTGGCAGACGCCCATGGCAATGTCGTCTACCTCGGCGAACGCGAGTGCTCTATCCAGCGCCGCAACCAGAAGGTCGCGGAAGAAGCGCCCTCGCCCTTTCTCGATGAGGCCACGCGCGCCGCCATGGGCGAGCAGTCGGTGGCGCTCGCGAGGGCTGTGGATTACCAGAGCGCCGGCACGGTCGAGTTCATCGTCGACCGCGACCGCAACTTCTACTTCCTCGAAATGAACACCCGCCTGCAGGTCGAACATCCCGTTACCGAGCTGATCACCGGCATCGATCTCGTCGAGCAGATGATCCGCATAGCGGCGGGCGAGAAACTTCCCTTCGCACAGAAGGATATCGAACTGAACGGTTGGGCCGTCGAAAGCCGCATCTACGCCGAGGATCCCTATCGCAATTTCCTGCCCTCCATCGGCCGCCTGACGCGCTACCGCCCGCCGTCAGAAGGCAGGGCCGGCAATGCCGTCGTCCGCAACGACACCGGTGTCTTCGAAGGCGCCGAGATTTCGATGTACTACGATCCGATGATCGCCAAGCTCTGCACCTGGGCGCCGACGCGGGCTGAGGCGGTCGAGGCCATGGGCGAGGCGCTGGATGGCTTCGTGGTTGATGGCATCGAGCACAATGTCCCTTTCCTTTCCGCCCTGATGAAGCACCCGCGCTGGCGCGAGGGTCGGCTGTCGACCGGCTTCATCGCCGAGGAATATCCCGATGGCTTCGCGCCCGTGATGCCGGATGAGAGCCAACGCGCCGCGCTTGCCGCCATCGCCCTCTCCGCCTCGCTGATCGAGGCCAATCGCCGCGAGACCGTCCCCGACAGGCTGCGCAGCGCCTCCGATCCGCTGCGCGACGACTGGTGCGTCAGGCTCGGCGACGACTATATCGACGTGCGCCTCCTGGACGGCCTCGTGACCATGCCCTTCGAGATGGAGATGGATATCGCAGGCGAAACCTTGAGTGTCGTCACCCACTGGCGACCGGGCGATCCGGTCTGGCGCGGCGAGGTCGGCAAACAGTCCGTCACGGCGCAGCTGCGCCCCATCCTCAACGGTGTCAGGCTGGATTGGCAGGGCCTGTCGGTGAAATCAAGGGTGCTGACGCCGCGTCATGCGGAGCTCGATCGCCTGATGCCGGTCAAGCTGCCGCCGGACACCTCCAAGCTCCTGCTCTGCCCGATGCCGGGATTGGTCGTGTCGATCGCCGTCACCGAGGGGCAGGAAGTCAAGGCCGGTGAAACGCTTGCGGTCGTCGAAGCCATGAAGATGGAGAACGTGCTGCGCGCCGAGCGCGATCTGGTGGTCGGCGTCATCAACGCCAAGCCGGGTGAAAGCCTGGCGGTCGATGCGGTCATCATGGAGTTCGCCTGACCCGTTCCGGCACACCGCCCCGTCACGTTCCGCTCCGCATTTATTAACGCGTCGCCGCTAATCTTTAACCCATCCGGATCCCTGCCGGATGGAGCGAGTGATGAGCGTCATACAATCCGCACTGCTGCTGCTGTTTATCAATCTCGGCATGCTGTGGCTCCTGATGCGAATGCCCCTCGGGCTCCGGACGCTGCATGTCAGCCGCGCCTTCGATTGCACGCCGGAAACGCTCTGGAACGCCATGAACCCGATGGGCGTTGATGCCAGTTGGCACCATCAGGTGATATCGAGCCGGCAGGTGGAGGCGGGCGGCAATGTCGTCGAGCAGACCTACCGGTATCAGGACAGAAACGATGCCCCCACCCGCCGGCTTCTCGCCATCGAGCCGCTGGTGGCACTTGCCCCGAACGCGCACGGCTTTCAATCGTCCATCGTCGATGACAGCACGCTTGATGCGTCCTTCTGGAAGGATTATCGCGAGCGCCGCATCATCAGGCCCACGGCAGACGGCCGCGCGGTTTTGGAAGTCGACCAGACGGATCGCTATCGCGGCCTCGCCTTCCTGATCTTCCGCTACGTCGCGCTTCGCCGTGAAATGCGGGCGCTTGATGGATGGCTGAAGACCGGCATCTCGCAGCCGCAGGGCTATTTCGAACACCCGCTCGTCCAGGTGGCGCTCGCCATCCTGTCGACATTGCTTCTCTGGCCCTTCCTCGGCCTCACGCAACGTGGCCTGATGATCTCGACCTTCCTTACGGTCGTGATCGCCCTGCACGAACTCGGCCACATGGCCGCCTACCGCATGTTCGGCCACACCTCTGTGCGCATGGTCTTCATTCCCTTTCTCGGCGGCATCGCCATAGGCAGCCGGCCCTATCGCTCGCTCTTCGAGGTCGCGACCTGCGCGCTGATGGGTTCGGGCATGTCGGCATTCCTTGTGCCCATTCTTGTCCTCGGCCACAGCTTCACCGAGATCGGCATCCTTCCCGCCGCCGCCGACCCACCCATCCTTGTCTTCCTGCTCATTCTCGGCACCTTCAACCTGCTCAATCTTCTGCCGATGCATCGCTTCGATGGCGGCCAGGTGCTGCGGCAGATATTCAGGACCCAGCGGTCGCAAATCTTGGCGAGCTTTCTGGTCACGCTCTGCATCCTCGCCGTCGGCGCCGAAATCGGGCTTCCCGCGCGCTATCTCGGCATCGGCCTCCTGGTCTTCACCCTCGTCAGCATTATCGGTGGCGGCTCCTTCAAGCCGCGCCAGAAGCTTGAGGAGATGAATGGCGGCGAGCGCATGCTGGTCTCCTTCGGTCTCTACGCCGCCATCGCCATGCACGGCTACGCCGTCATCACCGCGATCGACCGGCTGTTTTGACGCAGATGGTATAAAGACCGGCGCAAGCCGCTCATCTGACAAGGATTTT
This sequence comes from Hyphomicrobiales bacterium, assembly GCA_900469085.1. Taxonomy (GTDB): domain Bacteria; phylum Pseudomonadota; class Alphaproteobacteria; order Rhizobiales; family Rhizobiaceae; genus Rhizobium. The sequence continues at coordinate 40,756 of UBVW01000050.1, forward strand.
ACGAAGTGGCGAGGCTTTTTCCTTGAGCCGCGCTCCTTACGCGTGCAAAAGTCCGCCCCATCAAATCAGCATTGGAGACCACAAGATGGACGTTCGCGCCGCCGTTGCCTTACAGGCAGGAAAACCACTCGAAATGATGACCGTGCAGCTCGAAGGCCCCAGGGCGGGCGAAGTGCTGATCGAGGTCAAGGCCACGGGCATCTGCCACACCGACGACTTCACGCTCTCCGGCGCCGACCCGGAAGGTCTGTTCCCGGCCATCCTCGGCCATGAAGGTGCCGGCGTCGTCGTCGATGTCGGCCCCGGCGTTACCTCGCTGAAGAAGGGCGACCACGTCATTCCGCTCTACACGCCCGAGTGCCGCGAATGCTATTCCTGCACCTCGCGCAAGACCAACCTCTGCACCTCGATCCGCGCCACCCAGGGCCAGGGCGTCATGCCCGACGGCACCTCGCGCTTCTCGATCGGCAAGGACAAGATCCACCATTACATGGGCTGCTCGACGTTTGCCAACTTCACCGTCCTGCCGGAGATCGCGCTCGCCAAGATCAATCCCGACGCCCCCTTCGACAAGGTCTGCTATATCGGCTGCGGCGTGACGACCGGCATCGGCGCCGTCATCAACACCGCCAAGGTCGAGATCGGCTCGACGGCGATCGTCTTCGGCCTCGGCGGCATCGGCCTCAACGTGCTGCAGGGTCTTCGCCTTGCCGGCGCAGACATGATCATCGGCGTCGACATCAACCCGGACCGCAAGGAATGGGGCGAGAAGTTCGGCATGACCCACTTCGTCAACCCGAAGGAAGTCGGCGAAGACATCGTGCCTTATCTGGTCAACATGACCAAGCGCCACGGCGACCTGATCGGCGGCGCCGACTACACGTTCGACTGCACCGGTAACACCAAGGTCATGCGCCAGGCTCTCGAATCCTCGCATCGCGGCTGGGGCAAGTCGGTCATCATTGGCGTTGCCGGCGCCGGCCAGGAAATCTCGACGCGTCCGTTCCAGCTCGTCACCGGCCGCAACTGGATGGGCACCGCCTTCGGCGGCGCACGCGGCCGCACCGACGTGCCGAAGATCGTCGACTGGTACATGGAGGGCAAGATCCAGATCGATCCGATGATCACCCACACCATGCCGCTCGAAGACATCAACAAGGGCTTCGACCTCATGCACAAGGGTGAATCGATCCGCGGCGTGGTGGTCTATTGACCGCCCTGCCAAACTATACGGTCGACGCGCGGAGGCTCGATGAGCTCTCCGCCATCGAGCTCTACGCCTTGCTCAAGATGCGCGTCGATGTTTTCGTCGTCGAGCAGAACTGCCCCTATCCGGAACTCGACGGCAAGGATGCGGACGCCCTACATCTGCGCCTCCTGCAGGACGGCGACCTGATCGCCGCCGCCCGCATCTTCGCACCGACAGACCAAGACGCGCCGGCAAAGATCGGCCGCGTCGTCGTCTCGCCTGATCACCGCGGTAAACGCCTCGGCGACGCCGTCATGCGCGAAGCGGTCTCCCTCTGCGAGGAGCGCTTTCCTGAGGCCCCGATCTACCTCTCCGCCCAAAGCCATCTCTCCCGCTTCTACGGCGGCTTCGGCTTCGAGACGACGTCAGAGGAATATCTCGAGGACGGCATTCCGCACGTCGATATGCTCAGAGCAGCACGCTGAGCTAACCACCCAAGCCAGCGAATCCCACCATCCGGATTTGCTGGTTTTCACAAGGCCGGTTTGTTAGATTTGCATCTGACATCCGATCCTGCCCAACAGGGCTCAGGGAGCGCCCAAACACCCACCACGCAATGCGGCACGACTTTGAAATGGCCGGCGGCTTTTTCACAAATCGGTCCTGATTTGGGAGCCATCGGCAGCTGAGGAGGAGAAGCTGAGCATGGCATATCAGGTATCGATCCACCCCGCGCTCGATGGCGGGGTCAAGAAGGGCCAGGCGAATTTCGGTGGCGGTACGCTCGTCTGCGCTTGTGCCAGCCGCCCGGTCAAGGTAGCGGTCAAGGGCACTGTCGCCCATAACCATGCCTGCGGCTGCACCAAGTGCTGGAAGCCCAAGGGGGCTGCCTTCTCGATGGTCGCGGTCGCCTCGACCGACAACGTCACGGTTCTTGAAAACGGCGACAAGCTCGCCGTCGTCGACAAGGACGCGCTGATCCAGCGCCACGCTTGCAAGGAGTGCGGCGTCCACATGTACGGCCCCGTCGAGCGCGACCACGCCTTCAAGGGCCTTTCCTTCGTCCACCCCGAACGCTTCCAGGAATCCGGCTGGCCCGAACCGACCTTCGCCGCCTTCGTCTCCTCGATCATCGAGAGCGGCACGCCGCCCTCGGCCATGACGGGCGTTCGCAACCGTCTCGGCGAACTCGGCCTCGCGCCCTACGACTGCCTGAACCCGACGCTGATGGATGTGCTGGCGACGTTCGCCGCGAAGAAGGCCGGCACGCTTAAGGAGGCGTGAAAGCAAAGCTCGTCACCCGACAGACCCGCTGCGCGCCGCCCGGCGCGCAGCACCCGGCAAGGCAAGCGGCTGATGGAAAAGCTGCGGGAGAACCGGTCGGCCACTCATGTCACCGGATGATGATCCGGCTCGCTCCCCTCGCAAATGATTGAAATATTTGGTACCAAACCCCGCGCTCCTTCGCCGCCGCCACGCAGCGGACCGGAAGCCATTGTACAGACGCATCGACAGGACACCGACAAACACCCATGCACCATATCTACGTTGACGCAGACGCCTGCCCGGTCAAGACCGAGGTCCTCAAGGTCGCCGAGCGGCTGAGCATCGAAGTGACTTTTGTCGCCAATTCTGGACTGCGCCCCTCGCGCGACCCGATGGTGCACAACGTCATCGTCTCCAATGCCTTCGACGCCGCCGACAACTGGATCGCCGAACATGCCGGCCCAGGCGACATTGTCGTCACCGCCGACGTGCCATTGGCAGTGCGTTGCGTCGCGACGGGCGCCTTCGTTACAGGCCCCACCGGCCGCGTCTTCGACGACACCAACATCGGCATGGCGAGCGCCATGCGCGATCTCGGCGCGCATCTGCGCGAAACCGGCGAAAGCAAGGGCTACAACGCCGCCTTCAGTCCGAAGGACCGTTCCCGGTTTCTTGAAACATTCGATCGGCTGTGCCGCCGCGCCAAGGCCGTCACGCCACCATCAGGAGAGTAGAATGAACATCATTTCCCAGGCGACCGCCTTCGGCGGCATGCAGGGCGTCTTCACGCACACGTCCGAGGCCTTGAAGTGCGACATGACTTTCGCGGTCTTCGTTCCCCCGCAGGCAATCGAAAAGCCCTGCCCGGTGCTCTGGTACCTCTCGGGCCTCACCTGCACCCACGCCAACGTCATGGAAAAGGGCGAGTATCGCCGCATGGCCGCCGAACTCGGCCTGATCATCGTCTGCCCCGATACCAGTCCGCGTGGCAACGACGTGCCGGATGAACTGACCAACTGGCAGATGGGCAAGGGCGCCGGCTTCTACCTTGACGCCACCGAAACGCCCTGGGCCGAAAACTACCGGATGTACACCTACATCACTGAGGAACTGCCCGCCTTTGTCAGCCCGCACTTCCGCATGGACATGGATCGCCAGGGCATCTTCGGCCATTCCATGGGCGGCCACGGCGCCATGACCATCGCGCTGAAGAACCCGGATCGTTTCAAGAGCTGCTCGGCCTTTGCCCCGATCGTCGAGCCATCGACGGCCGACTGGTCTGCCCCTGCCTTCGAAAAATATCTCGGCGCCGATCGGGCCGCTTGGCGGCAGTACGATGCCTGCGCATTGGTCAAGGATGGCGCACGCTTCCCCGAGTTCCTGGTCGACCAGGGCAAGGCCGACGGCTTCCTGGACAACGGGCTGCGCCCCTGGCTGTTCGAAGAGGCGATCAAGGACACCGACATCAAGCTGACGCTGCGCATGCACGAACGCTATGATCACTCCTACTACTTCATCTCGACCTTCATGGACGATCACCTGAAGTGGCACGCCGAGCGCCTCGGCTGAAATGGAGCCCCGAAAACACGATCGGCCCCCAAAGGGGCCGATCGGTCGATGCGTTCGTCCCGACGCATCTGAATTGTCCTGTCGGCGAAGCGCCGATTAGGCGTTGCGCTTGTCGATCGCGAATGCACCTGCGCCTGCAAAGACCAGGAACAGGAAGACGAAGCAGTAGAGGATAGCTTCAGCGCCGCCGTTTACGGCAGGGAAGAATCCAGCCGGGAAATGCGCCATGAAATAGGCGACAGCCATCTGGCCGGCGAGGATGAAGGCAACCGGACGGGTCAGGAAGCCGACGAGGATCGCCAGACCGCCGATGAACTCGAGCAGGGCGGCGAACAGAAACAGCGGCGACAGCGGACCGCCGGCACCCTGCGGAATCGGGAATGCGAAAAGCTTCATCGTGCCGTGCTCGATGAAGAGCAGAGCGGTGATGATGCGGAGGGCGGCCAAGGCATACGGTTGGTACGCATTGAGGCGTTCAAAACGGGGCATAAAACTCTCCTTAGGTCAAAAGACAGAGGAGCGTTAGCGATCTAGTTGAAAACAGAGAAGTCACGATTTCCAGTGCTCCCATCACATCCGCTTGATTTTCATCATTTTTCCACGACTTCTTCATCTTAAAGGGGAATATTGTCGTGCTTCTTCCAGGGATTGGCGAGGTCTTTGTTGCGGAGCATCTTCAATCCGCGCGCCAGCCGCCGCCGCGTCGAGTGCGGCATGATCACCTCATCGACATAGCCACGCTCGGCCGCCACGAATGGAGACAGGAACCGCTGCTCGTACATCCTGGTATGTTCGGCGATCTTTTCCGGGTCTGCAATGTCTTTGCGGAAGATGATTTCGACCGCGCCCTTGGCGCCCATCACGGCAATCTGCGCCGTCGGCCAGGCATAGTTGAGATCGCCGCGCAGATGCTTCGAGGCCATCACATCGTAAGCGCCACCGAACGCCTTGCGGGTGATGACGGTCAGCTTCGGCACGGTCGCCTCGGCATAGGCGAAGAGCAGCTTCGCCCCGTGCTTGATCAACCCGCCATATTCCTGCGCCGTGCCCGGTAGAAAGCCCGGAACATCCACGAAGGTGACGATCGGAATGTTGAAGCAGTCGCAGAAGCGCACGAAACGCGCTGCCTTGCGTGAGGCGTCGCTGTCGAGAACACCGGCCAGCACCATCGGCTGGTTGGCGACGAAGCCGACGGTCGAGCCCTCGATCCGGCCGAAGCCGCAGACGATGTTCTTGGCGAAACTCGCCTGGATCTCGAAGAAATCCCCCTCGTCCGCGGTCTTCAGGATCAGTTCCCTGATGTCGTAGGGCTTGTTGGCATTGGCGGGTACCAGCGTATCCAGCGAGGCATCCGTCTCCGTCACCGACTGGTAACATTCGATCTCGGGGACCGGCGACGTGTTCGACTGGGGCAGGAGATCGATCAGCCGCCTCACCTGCAGCAGCGCCTCGACGTCATTGTCATAGGCGCCGTCGGCGATCGAGGATTTCGTCGTGTGCACCGAGGCGCCACCAAGTTCCTCCGCCGTCACCGTCTCGTTGGTCACGGTCTTGACCACATCCGGGCCGGTGACGAACATGTAGGAGGTGTCGCGCACCATGAAGATGAAATCGGTCATGGCGGGGGAATAGACATCGCCGCCGGCGCAAGGCCCCATGATCACCGAGATCTGCGGAATGACGCCTGAGGCGAGCACGTTGCGCTGGAACACCTCGGCATAGCCGCCGAGCGCCGCCACGCCTTCCTGGATGCGCGCACCTCCGGCATCGTAGATCCCGATGATCGGCGCGCGGTTCTTCAGCGCCATGTCCTGGACCTTGATGATCTTCTCGGCATGCGCTTCCGACAGCGAGCCGCCGAAAACCGTGAAATCCTTGGCGAAGACGAAGACCGTGCGGCCGTTCACCGTGCCCCATCCGGTTACCACGCCATCGCCGGCGATCCGGCTTTTCTCCATGCCGAAATCGTTGGAGCGGTGTTCGACGAACATGCCGAACTCCTCGAAGGAACCCTCGTCGAGAATGAGATCGATGCGCTCGCGTGCCGTCAGCTTGCCGCGCTTGTGCTGCGCCTCGATCCGCGCTTCGCCGCCGCCCTTGCGGGCGATGTCACGGCGACGTTCGAGCTCTTCGAGAATTTCCTTCAAGGCGACCTCCCCTTGCGGCGCGATTATTCCGAGCCCGGGCTGAGCGTGAAGATCGATCGGATACGCGCTGCGATGTTTTCAGCAAGAATTTCGTCGGACGCATCCGAAAGGTTCGAGCGGCTGAGCACCTCGAAGGTCGACACGGCAATGACCGTGCCGTCCTCGACGGACGCCGCGTCAACGGTTATCTTCGCCGAGCTCTGGCTCTTGTCGTATCCCTGCTCGGTGGCAACGGAAACGACACGGATGGTCAGGACGACGCGTGGATAGACCTCGGTGCGAATGGTGGCGTTGATCGCCTTGTTGACGCGATCACCCACCCCCGCAAGCACGGTGGGCGGCACTTTCGGGCCGGATACGACCACGGCGCTGCGCACGTCATAAATCGGCCCCGGCGGGTCCTTCGGCATCAGCGAGCCGCAGGAAATCAGCGCCAGACCCGAAACGAGCGCGATAAAAGACAGTAAAACTTTGGAAATAACCGACTGAAACATATTCATGACGAAAAACCGCGTCCACCCCACTAAGAGTCGCGATCTTCGCCATAAAGACGATCATGGCAATCTATTTCAGCCCTTCAATGCCAAAAAAGCGCGTGTGGCCGCCAGAAAATCGATGAAGCGCAGCGCGCGGCGTTCTTCCGCCTCTTCATCGCTGCCCCAGTGCTCGATCGTCCAGTCCTCTTCGAGATGCGCCAGCGACCACACTTCGTTTTCGTCGAGTTCGCCTTCCGCAAACGCCAGCGCCAGAAGCGCCGATCCGGTCAGTGTCGTGATCGTGTGCAGGACCGCAAGCGCGATCGCGTTGTCGTGCTTGCGCAGCGCCGCCGAAAACGCAGCGATGGCGCTCTGCGGTTGCTGTTGATGGACGATGCCTTCGGCAAGGATAAAGCGAGCGCCGAGCGCATTCGACGCCCAGTCCAGCACCGGATCCCAGCACTCGGTCTGCCGCGCCACCAGCTCTTCCGGGCCTTCGGCGCGGTAGCACAGCATGTCGGTGCCGGAAAAACGCAGAATGTCTTCGAATACGGCCTGCGTGTCGGTAGAAACACCATCGATCGCCGTGTTGACGAGCTTGGTCAACGGCATCGATGCCGGATCGATCTCGTCCGCCTGCGCCTTCCACTCGTCGGCCATCAGCTCGGCAAGCTTGCGCGTCGGCGCCGCCAAAAGATTGCGGGCCGGCGTGCGCACCGCCTTGCCGTCCAGCGCGACGACGAAACCGCCCTCGCCCTCGCTCACCGAGACGTCCTTGTAGAAGCGCTTGGGCAGCGGCTTCTTCATCTGGATCTGCGCGCGGCGGATCGGATCGGGATGGCTCAACCCCTCGGACAGGTCGTTCAACAGATCACGCATGGCTCACCTCAGGAAAAATGCTTCAGTATATCGGCCGGATGATAGGCGATCGTATCGGCGCCGGCCGCGATCAGATCGTCGACGCTCGCATAGCCCCAACTGACACCGATCGCCGTGGCGCCGGCCGCCTTCGCCATCTGCATATCGTAAATGGCGTCGCCGATGACAATGGTATCGACGGGATTCATCCCCGTTTCGCTGCAGCATTCCATGACCATGGCGGGATGCGGCTTCGATGGGCAATCGTCGGCGGTGCGCGACACGATGAAGTCGCGGGAAAAACCATGAGTCTCGAGAACATGCACCAGCCCGCGACGCGATTTGCCGGTGACGGCGCCGATCAGCACCTCGTCCTTTTTAGCCAACGTGCGGATCAGTCCGCTGATGCCATCAAACAGCGGAACATCGACACCGTCGCCTTCGTCGCGCACTCCGGCATAGATCGCCTTGTAATGCGTGGTCATCGCCACCGCCTCGTCGTCCACATGCGGCTTGCCCTGCATGCGCGCGATGGCGATATCGAGCGTGAGGCCGATGATCGCCTTCGTCTGCGAAAGATCAGGCCGGTCATGGCCGAAATGCACGAAGGTGCGCGCCATGACCTCGTGGATCAGCGCGGCGCTGTCAACAAGCGTGCCGTCGCAATCGAACAATGCGAGCTTCATTTCCGATTTCCCGGGCTCATTCAAAATCTTCCCGATCCGCCTCGGCGAGATCGAGGCCGAGCAGGTTCCAGGTCTGGACCATGTGCGGCGGCAGCGGTGCTGTCACCCGCAGGCGCCCGCCATTCGGATGCGGAACGTCGATCTTGCGCGCATGCAGGTGCAGCCGTTTTTGAACGCCGCCGGGGAAATCCCAATTGTGGTCGTCGTCGAAATACTTGGGGTCACCGATAATCGGATGGCCGATATGGAGCGCGTGCACGCGCAGCTGGTGCGTGCGGCCGGTATAGGGCTCCATCTCCAGCCAGGCGAGGTTCTGCGCCGCGGTCTCGCGCACCTTGTAATAGGAGATAGCGTGGTCGGCGCCCTCCTCGCCGTGCTTGCAGACCCGCATCCGGTCGCCGTCGGGCGTCTGTTCCTTAACCAGCCAGGTCGAGATCTTGTCCTCGTGCTTGCGCGGCACGCCCTTCACCAGCGACCAGTAGGTCTTCTTGGTGTCACGCTCGCGAAACGCCGCCGTCAGCTTCTGGGCGGCGCCGCGCGTACGCGCAATGACGAGTACGCCCGAGGTGTCGCGGTCGAGACGGTGAACCAGCCGCGGCTTTTCGCCCTTCGGGCTCGTCCACGCCTCCAGCATCTTGTCGATGTTGCGCGTCACGCCGGAACCGCCCTGCACGGCAAGGCCGGCCGGCTTGTTGAGCACGATAACCTTGTCATCCTCATGCAGCACCATGCGCTGCAGCAACTCGTAGTCGCCGCCATGCTTCAGGTCGTGGCTGGCGATCGGTCCGGCCTTCTTGGCGTCGACCTCGAGTGGCGGCACCCGCACCACCTGCCCCGGCTGCACACGCGCATCGGTCTTGACGCGGCCGCCATCGACACGCACCTGTCCGGAGCGCATCAGCTTCTGCAGAGGACCGAAGCCGAGGCCCGGATAGTGGATCTTGAACCAGCGATCGAGCCGCATGCCCGCCTCGTCCGCTTCGACGGTGATATGTTCAATGCCAGCCATGTCTGTACTTTCGGAAAGAGTTGCCGGCGCCAGGCGCGGCCTTTGCCGCTGGCTTTAGAGCATTTTACGCAAAAACGGAAACCTGAATCTCAGATCAATGCGTGCGCCATCTCAAATCAGCGCGCGCATGACGGCAAGCCCGGCGAAAACGGCGGCCATCGACAGCCCCACGCTCGCCACCATATAGACCGCCGCCGACGCCATCGCCCCGCGCTCGATGAGCGAGATCGCATCTAGCGAAAAGGCGGAGAACGTCGTGAAGCCGCCGAGAAAACCGGTGATCAGCAGAAGCCGCAATTCCACGGACGCATTGAAGCGCCGCGCGATCAGCTCCGCGAATACGCCGATCACGAAACAGCCGACGACATTGACGACAAGCGTCCCCCACGGAAAGTTCGGCCCCATCAGCCGCAACGACCATTGGCCGACATAATAGCGAAGCACGGAACCGGTGGCGCCGCCGATAGCGACGAGGAGAGCTTGGATCATGCCGCTTGTGTAGCGCAGGCCGGGTGAGTTGCCAATTGGGCGATCAAGCGAAATACGCCATGCGATCGGGACCATAGGTGCTCCATCCGATCCGGAAAACACAGCTGCATGGGCACGTCGCCAATAGAACTTATTGTCACGCCGCAGTAAATCAAAATTAAAACCCGTCGGCTAGCTTTGCTGCATGAGCAAAATCCGATTGTCCGTCGTTGCCCCCTGCTACAATGAAGAGGCTGTACTGGAACAGTTCGTCCAGCGCCTGTCGAAGGCTTGCGCGGATGCTACGAATTTCTACGAAATTCTGTTGGTCGACGACGGCTCTTCAGATAGGACCTGGTCCGTCATCGAAGGACTTGCCGATCAGGACCACCGCATCGCCGGCATCCAGCTCTTTCGCAATCACGGCCATCAGCTCGCGGTCACCGCCGGCCTATCGATCGCCAAGGGCGAGCGCATCCTCTTGATCGATGCGGACCTCCAGGACCCGCCGGAACTGCTTTCCGCGATGATGGCGATCATGGATGAAGGCGCCGACGTCGTTTACGGAAAGCGCATTTCCCGTGCCGGCGAGACCACGTTCAAGCTTCTCACCGCTGCAGCATTCTACCGGGTGCTCAATCGCCTCTCGTCCGTGCCGATCCCGCAGGATACCGGCGATTTCCGGCTCATGTCACGTCCGGTCGTCGACATCCTCGTCGCCATGCCCGAGCAACACCGCTTCATTCGCGGCATGGTCAGCTGGATCGGCGGCCGCCAGGTTGCGCTGCCCTATGCGCGCGATGCCCGCTTCGCCGGGTCCACGAAATATCCGTTGCGCAAGATGATATCCTTCGCTCTCGACGCACTGACCAGCTTCTCCACCAAGCCGCTGCGTGCCGCTGTCTGGCTTGGCCTCATGTCGTCGTTGTTCGCCTTCGCCATCCTCGCATACGCCGTTTACCAGTGGTCCGCCGGCAACGTGGTTCCGGGCTGGGCGAGTTCGCTGGTGGCAATCTCCTTCTTCTCCGGCACCCAGCTTTTCGTCATGGGCGTGTTCGGCGAATATCTCGGCCGGGTGGTGCAGGAGGTCAAGCGTCGGCCCCTGTTCACCATCGGCCAAATCCGCCGCAAAACGGTTGCAACGGAAATTTCGGGCGACATCCGGGACCTGCAGACGACAGTCGAAAACTATCAAGCCAGCCAGGGCAAGCGGGCCTCGCAATAGGATCAGCGCCGATGACGACAGGACATATGGCAGACGACGCCCTAACTTCGACCGCTGCCGCGCCCAACCTGCTCGTATCCTCGTCGAGCCGCACGATCGTTCTCCTCATCGCTCTGACCGCACTTGCGACGCTCATCCCGGTCATTTCTGTCCGCTTTCCGCCCATGACGGACTACGCCAATCACTACGTTCGTCTGTGGCTGCTGACTGGCGGCACCGATGATCCCAGGGTCGCCGCCATGTATGTGGTCGACTGGAATGTTGCCTGGACGAACATCGCCATCGATCTGATTGCCGTCGCTCTCGGGAAGATCACTTCGATGACCGTCATCGGCCCGGTCATCCTTGCGCTCGGTCTTCTCCTGCCGCCGCTCGGTGTCGCCTTGCTAAACCGCCGGCTTTTCGGCAGCTTTCACTGGTGGCAGTTGCTGTGCTTCGTGCTGGCGTGGAATGCCGTCTATCTCTTCGGCTTCATCAACTACTCCATCAGCCTCGGCCTGGCGCTAGCATTTGCCGCTATGGACGACTGGCTGAAGCCGCGTGGCAAAGCCCTTGTCTTTCCGGTCCGCGCCATCGCCGCGGCAGTGTTGCTGGTCGCCCATCCATTCGGCCTGCTCTTTTACGCGGCGCTTTTGGCCGCCCTGCAGTTCGGCCCGACGCTTGCCCCCCTGCGCAACCTCCGAGTGATGGCGGCGGCAGCCGGCCGGATCGTCGTCGCGATCCTGCCGCTTCTCGTGCCCCTTGTCGGCCTGCTGCTCTTCGGCCCGTCACTGCCCGGCGACAAGAGCGTGTCGCTATTTGCCAGCATGAACTGGGAAAACCCGTCGCCGGTGCGCTCTGCTCTGCTGCTTCTGACCTACTTCCGCACCTATGACTTCCGCATCGATTTCATATACTTGATGTTCGGCGCCATACTGCTCGGTGTTTCCATTTGGGAGCGCACGCTCGCCGTCCACTGGGGTGTGGTGCTCGCCGCCATTGCTCTGGGGCTCATCGCCACCGTCATGCCGACGAACATGCTGAAAACCGGCGGGATCGACAACCGCTTGCCCTGCATGATGGTACTTGCAGCCGCCGCCGGTCTGAGCCCGCAGGTAAAGGCAAGGTCGCAAGCAGTGCTCTTGACGGTGATCATGCTCATCCTTTTTTCCCGCATCGCCTTCATCCAGTACGTCTGGATCCAGCGTTCCGCCGACGTTGCATCGGTGGAGGCCGCGCTTGCGCATGTGCCTGCGGGCAGCGCCGTTCTTCCTCTGCAGCACGAGATCAAGGCGGCCAACTTCCTGGAAGCGCCGGAGGGACGTTTCGTCGCTTGGACCTATGGAAGCTTCTGGCACTACCCCAATCTGGCGATCATCGAACGTCAGGCCTTCGTGCCGTACCTGTTCACGGCCGCCGGCAAGCAGCCTCTGCGCGTGCAGCCGAAGTGGAAGGACATGTCCGTGCCGGAGGCTGCGCCGTTGCCCGTGCACCGGCTGTACGATCCTCCGGCCGACCATGTCCCCTATATGCGCGACTGGAACGCCCGATTCGACTACCTGCTCGTCATGAACGCCGACATGACCAATCCCGGTGGCCCGATGCCCTTTGTCGCCAACCTGGAGTTGGTCACCGACCAGGGGTTCGCACAGCTCTACCGGATCGACCACGGAAAGCGGCCCTAATGTGGGGCGATGCCCATTGCGACAGACCCGCCGTCAACGCCTGTCCTCAATAACTGCAAGGCCGGTCATTGTCGAAGCCATAGGCGCAGGCCGAGTTCAGCGGCATGCCGGCATTGCGGCTTTGCGCCGTCGAGGTGCAGGCCGTGGCAACGAAAGCGGTCACGATCAACGCTCCGGCTATAGCAAGCAAGTGAAAACGGCGCATCTGGACTTCTCCTTCGAGGATCCGCGAGGTCTTGTTGTCGAGCAACACAAGAAGCAACGAGGCAGCAAGACAGATATAGTGGCGCATTCCATTTGAATTATAACTTAAAACCCGTGATCCAGTGCAAGAACCGCCGCATTAGCTCACATTTTATCGATATTCTTATCGGGACAGGAACATCCGCCGTCCTAAATCTGTCACATGACAGTTCTGGTTGGTTCCATTTCGGCAAGTACGGCGGCCGCGGCGTTTGAAGCGCTGCGCATCGCACCGCGCGTCTCGGCCAGTACCGCCGCCAAGGATGCCCGCAAGGTGGCCGAGCGGCAGCGCCAGACCGATTCCGGCCAGGATACGGATGAATCGGCCGCCGTCATCAATTCTACCGAAGTCGCGCTCGACCTGATGACCATGGGGCAGCGCCAGCCGCAGGCCGGCCTGAAGCAGGCCCTCAAGCTCTACGAAGAAGACTGAGACCACCGGTCCGGCCCGATCCTCAGATAGATCTCGAACAAAGCCCGCGACAAAAAATTGCTCGCCGGCGACATTCCCCCTTGCCAAGCACGGCCATCGCCAGATAATTGCGCTCAACCTTGTTGGGAGAAGCCGGCTCGTCGCAGCCGGTGCCGAAGGAGCAACCGCCCCGGAAACTCTCAGGCAAAAGGACCAGCAAGGGGCAGACGGAACTCTGGAGAGACGCGTTCTCGAAACGCGCGCCGAAGGGATAACAATCTCAGGCAAACAGACAGAGGGGGCTCGAAACAAGGCGCAACCGCGCCCGAATATTGAGCCCGCGCATGGAACCCACGCGCAAACACCGGAGGCGTCCTTGGACGATACTGCTGCCCTGAAGAAAACCCCGCTGCATGACCTGCATCTGTCGCTCGGCGCCCGCATGGTGCCTTTCGCGGGCTATGACATGCCGGTGCAATATCCGGCCGGCGTCATGAAGGAACATCTGCAGACCCGCGCAGCTGCCGGCCTCTTCGATGTGTCCCACATGGGCCAGGTCGTCATCAAGGCGAAGTCTGGCAAGTATGAGGACGTCGCGCTTGCGCTGGAAAGCCTTGTTCCCGTCGATATTCTTGGCCTCGCAGAAGGACGCCAGCGCTACGGCTTCTTCACCGACGACAATGGCGCCATCCTCGATGACCTGATGATCACCCATCTTGACGACCACCTTTTCGTCGTCGTCAACGCCGCCTGCAAAGATGCCGACGTCGCGCATCTTCAAAAGCACCTCTCCGACACGTGCGACATCACGGTGCTCGACCGCGCGCTGATCGCGCTGCAGGGTCCCCGCGCCGTCGAGGCTCTGGCCGAACTCTGGGCGGATGTCGCCGCCATGAAGTTCATGGACGTGCGCCACTGCCGCCTGCACGACGTCTCCTGTCTGGTCTCGCGTTCCGGCTATAGCGGCGAGGACGGCTACGAGATCTCTGTTCCATCCGACATGGCCGAGGACATCGCCAAGCGCCTGCTCGAACATCCCGACGTCGAACCGATCGGCCTCGGCGCCCGTGACTCGCTGCGCCTCGAAGCCGGCCTCTGCCTCTATGGCAACGATATTGACACCACCACGACCCCGGTCGAGGCAGCCCTCGTCTGGGCGATCCAGAAGGCCCGCAAATCAGGCGGCATCCGCGCCGGCGGCTTCCCGGGTGCGACCCGCATCCTCGCCGAACTCGACAACGGCGCCACCCGCCGTCGCGTCGGCCTGAAGCCTGATGGAAAGGCACCAGTGCGCGGCCAAGCCAAGCTCTACGCCGATCAGGAAGGCAAGACCGAGATCGGCGAAGTGACCTCGGGCGGCTTCGGCCCGAGCGTCGAGGGCCCTGTCGCCATGGGCTACGTGCCGGTTGCGTCTGCCGAGGTCGGGACGGTTGTCTACGCCGAGGTTCGCGGCAAGTACCTGCCGGTAACCATCGCGGCGCTTCCCTTCGTCACGCCGACTTACAAGCGGTAAGCCCATGAGCGCGGTTGCGGCACATATTTTTAGCGCGGCGTCTGTGGCACCCCCATGCCCGCCAACCAACACCAGAACATCACACCCCATTCCCCAGAGAGGACGTTCCCATGCTGAAATTCACCGAAGAACACGAATGGCTGCAGATCGAAGCCGGTGTCGCCACCGTCGGCATCACCAACTACGCCGTCGACCAGCTCGGCGATCTCGTCTTCGTCGAACTGCCTGAAGTCGGCGCTACCTTCTCCAAGAACGACAACGCCGCCACCGTCGAATCCGTCAAGGCCGCATCGGATGTCTACTGCCCGCTGGATGGCGAGATCACCGAAGTGAACCCCGCCATCGTCGCGGACCCGTCGCTCGTCAATTCCGATCCGCAGGGATCAGGCTGGTTCTTCAAGCTGAAGCTCGCCAATACAGCCGATGCCGACGGCCTGCTCGACGAAGCGGCCTACAAGGAGCTCACCGCGTAATGACGACGCCGACGGAATTCCAGTTTACCGACTACCAGCCCTACGACTTCGCCAACCGTCGTCATATCGGCCCCTCGCCGGCCGAAATGACCGACATGCTGAAGGTCATCGGCTACAACAGCCTCGACGGGCTGATCGACGCCACCGTGCCGCCATCGATCCGCCAGAAGGCGCCGCTCGCCTGGGGGCCGGCGATGACCGAGCGCGAGGCGCTCGACAAGCTGCGCGAGACCGCCAACAAGAACAAGGTGCTGACCTCGCTGATCGGCCAGGGCTATTACGGCACGATCACGCCGCCGGTCATCCAGCGCAACATCCTGGAAAACCCGGCCTGGTACACGGCCTACACGCCCTACCAGCCGGAGATCTCCCAGGGCCGCCTCGAAGCGCTCCTCAACTACCAGACGATGATCTGCGACCTTACCGGCCTCGACGTCGCCAACGCCTCGCTGCTCGATGAAGCCACCGCCGCCGCCGAAGGCATGGCGATGGCCGAGCGCGTCTCCAAGTCGAAGGCCAAGGCCTTCTTCGTCGACGCCGCCTGCCATCCGCAGACGATCGAGCTGATCAAGACCCGCGCCGAGCCGCTCGGCTGGAGCGTCGTCATCGGAAATCCCTTCACCGATCTCGATCCGGTCGACGTCTTCGGCGCCATCTTCCAGTATCCGGGCACGCACGGCCACGTCCACGATTTCACCGGCCTGATCTCGCGCCTGCACCAGACCGGCGCCATCGCCATCATCGCCGCCGACATCCTGGCGCTGACGCTGCTCAAGTCCCCGGGCGAAATGGGCGCCGATATCGCCATCGGCAATTCGCAGCGCTTCGGCGTTCCGGTCGGCTATGGTGGTCCGCATGCGGCCTACATGTCGGTCAAGGACGCCCACAAGCGCTCCATGCCCGGCCGTCTCGTCGGCGTCTCGGTCGATGCCCGCGGCAACCGCGCCTACCGGCTGTCGCTGCAGACCCGCGAACAGCATATCCGCCGTGAAAAGGCGACGTCGAACATCTGCACCGCGCAGGTGCTGCTCGCCGTCATGGCCTCGATGTACGCCGTCTTCCACGGCCCGAAGGGCATCAAGGCGATCGCCCAGCAGGTCCACCAGAAGGCCGTGCTGATGGCCAAGGGCCTGGAAAAGCTCGGCTACACCATCGAGCCGGAAACCTTCTTCGACACCATCACCGTCGATGTCGGCCACATGCAGGCCGTCATCCTGCGCTCGGCCGTTGCCGAGGGCGTCAACCTGCGCAAGGTCGGTGCCACCAAGATCGGCATGTCGCTCGACGAGCGCACCCGTCCGGCGACGCTGGAAGCCGTCTGGCGCGCCTTCGGCGGCAATTTCGAAGTGGCCGAGTTTGAGCCGAGCTACCGCCTGCCCAAGGGCCTTGCCCGTACCAGCGAGTACCTCACGCATCCGATCTTCCACATGAACCGCGCCGAAAGCGAGATGACCCGCTACATCCGCCGGCTCTCTGACCGCGATCTCGCGCTCGACCGCTCGATGATCCCGCTCGGCTCGTGCACGATGAAGCTCAACGCGACGGCCGAAATGCTGCCGATCACCTGGCCGGAGTTCTCGGATATCCATCCCTTCGTGCCAGCCGACCAGGCGTTGGGCTACCGCGAGATGATCGACGATCTGATCGCAAAGCTCTGCGCCGTCACCGGTTACGACGCCTTCTCCATGCAGCCGAACTCCGGCGCGCAAGGCGAATATGCCGGCCTCTTGACGATCCGCAACTACCACATCGCCAACGGCAACGGTCACCGCGACGTCTGCCTGATCCCGACCTCGGCACATGGCACCAACCCGGCCTCGGCCCAGATGGTCGGCATGAAGGTCGTGGTCGTCAAGGTCCGCGAA
Organism: Hyphomicrobiales bacterium; assembly: GCA_900469085.1. GTDB lineage: Bacteria > Pseudomonadota > Alphaproteobacteria > Rhizobiales > Rhizobiaceae > Rhizobium. The sequence goes on from UBVW01000050.1 coordinate 57,819, forward strand.
AACGGCGACATCGACCTCGACGACTTCCGTGCCAAGGCCGAGCAGCACAAGGACAACCTCTCCTGCTGCATGATCACCTACCCCTCGACGCATGGCGTGTTCGAGGAAACGGTGAAGGAGATCTGCGATCTCGTGCACGAACGCGGCGGCCAGGTCTATCTCGACGGCGCCAACATGAACGCCATGGTCGGCCTGTCCCGCCCCGGTGACATCGGCTCCGACGTCAGCCACCTCAACCTTCACAAGACCTTCTGCATCCCGCATGGCGGCGGCGGTCCCGGCATGGGCCCGATCGGCGTCAAGGCGCATCTGGCAGCCTATCTCCCCGGCCATCCGCAGACCGACGGCCGCTCCGGCGCCGTCTCGGCGGCTGCCTTCGGTTCGGCCTCGATCCTGCCGATCTCCTGGAGCTACTGCCTGATGATGGGCGGCGAAGGCCTGACGCAGGCGACCAAGGTGGCGATACTCAACGCCAACTACATCGCCGCCCGCCTCAAGGGCGCCTATGACGTGCTCTACAAGTCCGAGGCCGGCCGCGTGGCGCACGAGTGCATCATCGACACGCGTCCGCTTGTCGACAGCGCAGGCGTCACCGTCGACGACGTCGCCAAGCGCCTAATCGACTGCGGCTTCCACGCACCGACCATGAGTTGGCCGGTTGCCGGAACGCTGATGATCGAGCCGACGGAATCGGAAACCAAGGCCGAGCTCGACCGCTTCTGCGAGGCCATGCTGGCGATCCGCCAGGAAGCCCGCGACATCGAGGAAGGTCGCTCCGACCGGACGAACAACGCGCTGAAGAACGCCCCGCACACGGTCGAGGACCTGGTCGGCGAATGGGATCGCCCCTATTCGCGCGAACAGGCCTGCTTCCCGCCCGGCGCCTTCCGCGTCGACAAGTATTGGTCCCCGGTCAACCGCGTCGATAACGTCTTCGGCGACCGCAACCTGATCTGCACCTGCCCGCCGCTGGAAGACTACGCCGAGGCAGCCGAGTAAGATCGACGATACGAAACGCCCGGCTTTGTCCGGGCGTTTTGCTGTCTGGCGGGTTGCCGCCAACGCTCCCGTCACCAGCCACGCCTCGCCGGCCGATCATCATCTCCGCGGCGCAGACCCGCCATCATCGACCAACGGCTGGGATCCTGCTTCTTTCCGCTTGCCCACACCCTCCCGCCGCTTTAAGCAGACCGCCACCCAACCCCGACAACAGGCGACCAGTCCCATGGCAAAATCCGACGGCGATCTCACCCAGCAGCCTTGGCCGAAGCCTGTCATGCTGGCGCTGGAAGAACCCGGTCAGTATGTGACGATCGCCACGACCCAGGCCGCATCCTGGGCGATGATCGAGGACTGGCCGACGGAAGATGGCCCCGCGCTCGACAAGGCGCTCCTCGTCTGCGCCGACGTCATCAAGGGCAAGCGCAGCAATGAAGACGCCCGCAAGGCCTTTATCGCCGCAGCCATCGAGGCTGGCATCGATATCATGAAGGACTGAATGAGCTCGGCGCGCGCTAAAGCTCACCAGCCGCCGATATCTCTCAACCACCCAACGCGACCGCGATACCAACCATGATCAAGCCAAGGCCCGTCATGGTCACACCGGCGTAAAGCGGTCGCCCGCCGGAACAGCGCGCCCACGCGTATCCGGTGAAAAACAGAAGCCCGATCAGCAGAACGTTGCTCACCCTCAGCGCTCTTTCAGCATCGTCGATCACGAGGAATGGGATCACCGCCGGGATCGCAGTCGCCGAAACGAGAAAAAACACCGCGACCGCCGCCAGAAGATCGCTTTGCGTCAACGTAACCCTTGATGGCTCTGATCTGACAGCTAGCGCCAGCAGCGATCGGTAGATCGTCTCCGCGTCGGCACGATCGACGGAAAGAGCCGTCCCCTCCGTGGGAAACTCGTTGCGGATCACTGCCAACGCGGCGGCCTCATCTTTCGCGGTCCTGATCTGACGAAACAGGTGCAATCGCCTGCTCCTGAAAAACGTCGTGCCCAGAATGCGCAGGACCGCATCGATAATACCCCAGGCGATATTGCATCCGAGGGTGGAGATGATCAGCCCGCGAACATCAAGTCCCTCCTCCTGCATCACCATCCGCGACCCTACCGTCCAGGTCAGCGCCATGATCAGGCCGAAGAGCACTTCTGCAAGCGCATCGCCAGGCTCGAGGTCGCCGAAAATGGAGCAGATCGTCTTTAGCACCGCGGCATTGTCCCACCGGCTAGATCAACCCGTCGCCCTGCCGGAATGCGACGCCGAACTATGGTCGAAATCGACGATCTCTTCATTGAGCCCGATCAAGGGTCCGTCCGAAGGACGGGGCTCCCGTCTCTCGAAAACGCCATCTCGCCCCCCAATCTGCGGCGCTGAAACGCAAAACGCCCGAACCAAAGGTCCGGGCGCCCGCTTGTTCCAGCCTGGGAAGCGGTCCTCAGAACTCTTCCCAATCCTTGTTGGCAACAGCCGCGTTTCCATGGCTCGCATAGGCCGGAGCAGCCGTCCGTGGTCCCCGCGTCGGCGCGGAGACCTGTGCCCGCACCGGTGCGGCCGGCTCCTGCATGCGGCGCGCCACGTCGCGCAACTGCGCGGTGCGGCCGCCGAGCTGGAAAGCGCCGATCAGCGTTCCGAGATTGCTGCTCTCCTGCGCCAGGCCGGCGCCCGCAGCATTCATCTCCTCGACCATCGCGGCATTCTTCTGCGTTGCCTGGTCCATATGGTTGACGGCGGTATTCACCTCGCCGAGACCGACGGACTGCTCCTGCGCGGCGGTGGCGATCGCATCCATATGCGCGTTGACGTGCTGCACCAGCTGCTCGATCGCCGTCAGCCCCTCGCCGGTTTCGTTGACCAGCCGCACGCCCTCGGAAACGGCAACGGCGGAGTTGCCGATCAGACCCTTGATCTCCTTTGCGGCGTTAGCCGAGCGCTGCGCCAGTTCGCGCACTTCCTGGGCAACCACCGCGAAGCCCTTGCCGGCTTCACCGGCGCGTGCCGCCTCGACGCCCGCATTGAGCGCCAGAAGATTGGTCTGGAAGGCGATCTCGTCGATCACGCCGATGATCTTGCTGATCTGCTGCGAGGAGTCCTCGATCCGGCGCATTGCTTCCACGGCATTGCGCACCACAGCGCCGGAGTGCTCCGCGCGGCTGCGGGTTTCGCGCACAACGTCCCGCGCCTCGCCGGTCCGCTTGGAGGTGGCGACCACATTCGAGGTGATTTCCTCGAGCGCCGCCGCTGTCTCCTCGAGCGAAGCCGCCTGCTGTTCGGTGCGCTTGGCCAGATCGTCGGACGCGCCGGAGATCTCGCTGCTGCCGTTGCGCACCATGTCGACCGCGCTGCCGACGCCCACAAGCGCCTGGCGGAGCTGGATGACCGAGGTGTTGAAGTCCTGCCGCAACGCTTCGAACTGCGGCGCGAAGGCCGTGTTCAGCTCGCAAGTCATGTCGCCTGACGCTAGCAGCTTGAGGCCGGAGGCAAGCGCGCCGGTTGCCTGGTTGAGGCGAATTTCCGCCTCTTCTTCGGCGCGGCGCTGTACTTCGATGCGCTCCCGCTCCGACTGCTGGCGGCTGACCTCTGCCTCGGTTTCCAGTTCCTTGTTGCGGATCGCAGCCAGGCGGAACACTTCGACCGAGCGGGCCATGTTGCCGATCTCGTCGCCGCGCTCGGCGTAAGGCACCAGAATATTAGTGTGGCCATCGGACAGAACGCTCATCGCCCTCGTCAACCGTCCAATCGGACGGACGACGCGGAAGATGACGATCAAGAATGCAGCGACCGTCACGGCAAGCGTGGCAACCAGCATAAGGCTGTAGAAGATGAGCGTATCAAGCGCTGCCTGTCGCGTCGCTTCGGCCCGGGCGGCCAGCGCGTCCATCGCCAGCGAAGCGACGTTGCCGATCGTTCCGAGTGCTGCCGTCGCTTCCGTGCGCCACTGGTCGATGCCCATCGTCGAAGGACGATCGTTGGTCAGGTCGGCGAGGATGCCGGCGCGTTTCTCGGCGAACGGTCCGGAAAAGTAGGTCGTGTCCGCAGTCGCGACAGCGCTTTTGATCGCCTCGGGAACGGAGGGGTGATTGGCTAGAATCTTGGTGGATGCCCAGGCAAAGGCGATACGCACGTCGCCGGCGACGAGCTCGGTGGCTTCCTTGGGCGTCAGCGCCCGGTTGCCCGAAATCGCGCCGTTGACCGCAACCGTTGCAGAACCGCCGGCGGCGCGTGCCGACCATGCGAAGTAGCGCAACTGCACGAGATCCATCAGCGAATTGTCGAGCGTGCGGATTTCGGCTTCGGTGGCAGCCGACGTCGTTTCGAGCTTGGCCAGGAAATCGCTGCCGAAGGCAAGAACGCGCGGCGCAAGCCCCGCGTCGCGTTGCTCGACGGGCTTTGCCAGTTCGGCATCGATCGACGAACGCAGGGAAACGAGTGATGCATAGGCGGAATTGAGATCGGAGAGCACCGTCTTCAGCGTGTCCGTGCTCAGGCCGGACGAGATGTCCTTGACGTCAGCCAGCGCCGCATCGACGATCGCTCGCTGCTTGCGCACGCTCTCCATGCTCCCAGCAGCATCAGCAGCAGAAAGCGTAAGCGCTGTCGCGCTATCGCCTCGTTCGCTGCGGAAGGCCAGGAGTGCCTGGAACAATGCCTTGTCCAGCTGCGCATTGGCGGCGACCTGGCCGTTATTGGCATAGGTAGCCTGGGATGTCACAAGCTTGCTGGTCACCAGGGCAGTCAGCGCGGCGGAAATCACAAGAACAACGGCAATCAAAACATTACGGATCGAGAACAATTCGGCCTCCAATGAGCGAAGTATCGATCACCGATATCCGGTCCGCGCAGTTAACATTAAACTAATTTCTAATGACCGGTTTTACCTGCAAGAAACTACATGAAATGCGGAAATAACGAAGATGAGCACTCCAAAAGGAAAGCAACGCGACATATTCTTGAAGGCATCTCCAAATGATCAATATCAAATCTCTCTCCAATACTGCCGGGAAGACAGGCGTGACTTGGCGCAGCGCCTGCAACCGGCTGGTCGATGGACATCGCAAATCGGGCGACCGTCAAGCGAGCGAAACTGATGATAAAAACAAGCTGCCAGTCAACGAAATCAAAGACCTGACAGATTTTTCATCCCCCTGCAAAAAGCCGACGCCACACTTACCCCGTCCCGTTTTCGGATACACCGGTTGCGTTGCCGGCGAGGTGGGATCGGCGCTTTCGGGAAGCCTGTAACGCAAGGTGAAACGGAGGGCGTCGTGGAATGGCCCTGCCTGCGGAAATGCTGGCGTGCGGGCGCAAATGTCGATTTGCCGATACCACGCCCCTCGGCACATAAGGGACGGCGACTGGCCGGCCGTGAACCCGACAGGGTTTGGCGGAACGGCGCCGGGTGCTGCGGGCGACAGGTCCGTGGAGGTCCTCTCGGCGTCGATCAAGACGGCCTTTAGGGATGCCCGGGCAGCGAAAGCGTCAAGAACAAGAACAGCCCCGCGAGCATATCTCTGTCAAAGATGCCGACACCCGTAAAACGGCCAGGACACGATTGCAGACCGCCGAACGGGGCGCCGGAAGGTGTCACCAAACCAAATTATTTACGAGGCAGCTTCTGGTGCCCCGTCCGAACCGATGCCGTATCAACCGGGGGATAGATCTGCCGGGTAAAACGCATGCCTTCGGGAAAGCGTGGTCAGCCAAGCAGCGTGTAGGCCGCCGAGCCGAGCGCGACGATGCCGAAGACGATCAAGAGCCAGCTCGTCGCCCGCATGACCTTGGTGGTGAAGTCGTCAGACAGCCGGTCGCGCGCCAGGCTGACGGCGCCGCTCAGGCAAAACCACCAGGCGAGCGAGCCGGCGAACACGCCGCCAACGATCGCGACGGAACTGAAACGCCTCGTCTCGTCGAGCAGGCCGAAGCCGGCAAACAGCGTTCCGAAGGACAGGATGGTCGCAGGATTGGAAATGGTGAGCAGAAAGGTGGCGACCGTGGTGGCCAACAGACCGCCTGCCCTGATCTCGGCCGCCTCCACCGGATCGTGGGTCAACCCGCGCCAGCCGAGGAACAGCAAAAGCAATCCGCCGCCGATCGCCAGCGGCAAGGTCGCCATCGACATGGTCTCGGCGAAGACGGCGATGCCGGTGACCGCAACCAGCGCATAGCTGGCGTCACCGATCGCAGTTCCGAACCCACAGGAGAAACCGGCCAAGAAGCCGCGCTCCAGCGTGCGATTGATGCAGAGCATGCCGATCGGCCCAAGCGGCGCGGTGATGATGACACCCAGGAGAGCGCCCTTGAGAAACAGCAGAAGCATGTCGTGGGTCTTAAACACTCTGGCGCGCACCGCAACGAAAAAAGCCGCCGGAAGCGGCGGCTCGTAACGAAATGCTCAGGACAAAATGCCCGTTGGAGGATGCCGGCATAAAATGCCGGGCCATATAAGATGGCCGCCACGGCGACGCAGCTGCGCTGTCTACTGCGCCGGCACCACAGCATCGCCGCGGGCAGCAAGAGCGGCCAGATCGGCGGGCTTCAGTTCGACCGATTCGCCGCAGCCGCAAGCGGACGTCTGGTTCGGATTGGTGAAGGTGAAGCCGGAGCGCAGCGTCGTCTGCTCGAAGCCCATCTCGGTGCCGAGCAGATAGAGAACCGCCGAGGGCTCGATCCAGACACGCGCGCCATCGCGCTCGATCAGGTCGTCCTTGGCATTGGGTTCGGTGACGAGGTCGATTGTATATTCCATCCCCGCGCAGCCGCCCTTCTTGATGCCGACGCGAATCCCCTTCGCCTCCGGCCCGGAATTCTCGACGATCGCCTTCACCCGCGCGGCGGCGGTGTCGGTCATGCTCATGACTGCAAAGCCCATGGGCCCATTCTCCTTCCGCAACCGGGGTCAAGGTCCGGTGCTTGTGCTTGTCAATTTAAGCGGCGATGCTCGATGCTTCAATATCGAATACCGAGATCATTGCCCGTAAATGCTTTTTCATCGACCAATGTACTCTACAGGATACATTTTTCATGCTAACGGTGTTGCGAACGGCGACTTTCGCCAAATGGCTGTCACGGCTAAGAGATCGCCGCGCGGTCGCACGGATCGCTTCCCGGCTGTTGCGGGTGGAAACCGGGCACCTCGGCGACATCAAGGCGATCGGTGACGGCGTCAGCGAACTGCGCGTCGATTATGGGCCGGGATACCGGATCTATGTCACGATCGACGGCTCGACGCTGATCGTGTTGCTCTGCGGCGGCGACAAGTCAACGCAAGCCCGCGATATCATCGAGGCGAAACGCCTCGCACGGGAATGGAAGGACCAGCGATGACGATCGAAACCCTGCCGTTCGATGCGGCCGAATTTCTCGATAGCGACGAAGCGATCGAGGAGTTCATCGTCGCCGCCTTCGAAACCCAGGACCCGGCCTTCATCGCCAAGAGCCTCGGTGTCGTCGCTCGAGCGCGAAACATGAGCGAACTCGCACGCGACATCGGCATGAGCCGTGCCGCGCTCTACAAGGCGCTGAGCGGTCAGGGCAATCCAGAATTCGCCACCATCATGAAGGTGATGAAAGCGCTCGGCATCGGGCTTGCGCCGATCATGCCGGACGGCCGATCGGCGGCCTGAGCTCTCAATACCAGCCGACGGCCACCTGCGCCTCTTCCGACATCCGGTCCGGCGTCCACGGCGGATCGAAGGTCATGCCCACCTCGACGCCCGAGACACCCTCGACGGAACCGACGGCGTTTTCGACCCAGCCCGGCATCTCGCCGGCGACTGGGCAGCCGGGGGCCGTCAGCGTCATCATGATCTTGACCATGCGGTCGTCCTCGATGTCGATCTTGTAGATCAGCCCGAGTTCGAAGATGTCGGCGGGAATTTCGGGATCGTAGACCGTCTTCAGCGCCATGATGACGTCGTCGCTGAGGCGCGCCAGTTCATCCTCAGGAATGCTGGAGTGCACGATCCCTTCGCGCACGTCGATCTTCTGTTCGCTGTCATCAAGGCTCATGTGGGCCACTCCTTAGAGCAATTCCGGGAAAAGTGCGAAGCGGTTTTCCGTCCGGAATTGCGTAAAAACAATGGCCTAGAGCGTATCGCTCTAGGCAAAGAACTTGCGCGCATACTCAAGCGCGTCGGCCAAGGCATCCACCTCGGCGCGGGTGTTGTACATGCCGAAGGATGCACGGCATGTGGAGGTGACGCCGAAGCGTTTCAAGAGCGGCATGGCGCAATGCGTGCCGGCTCGAACCGCAACGCCGCGCCGGTCGATCACAGTCGAGACGTCGTGGGCATGCAACCCCTCGATCTCGAAGGAGAAGATGCCACCCTTGCCAGGCGCATTGCCGATGACGCGCAGCGAATTGATGTCGCGCAGCCGCTCGGTCGCATAGGACGCCAGATCCGCCTCGTGCCTGGAAATCGCCGCGCGGCCGATCTTCTCCATGTAGTCGAGCGCATAGCCAAGCCCGATCGCCTGCACGATCGGCGGCGTGCCGGCTTCGAAACGGTGCGGCGGGTCGTTGTAGGTGACGGCATCCTCGGTGACCTCGAAGATCATCTCGCCACCGCCCTGGAACGGCCGCATCGACTTCAGCCGATCCTTCTTGCCGTAGAGCACGCCGATTCCCGAGGGACCGTAGAGCTTGTGGCCGGTCATCACATACCAGTCGCAATCGATGTCCTGGACGTCGACAGGCATGTGCACGGCGCCCTGCGAACCGTCGACCAAGACAGGAATGCCGCGCTCATGTGCGATCCTGCAGATTTCCTTGACAGGAACGACGGTACCCAGCGCATTCGACATATGCGTGATGGCGACGAGCTTGGTGCGCTCCGTCAGGCTCTTTTCGAAAGCCTCGATATGGAAGGCGCCGTCGTCATCGACCGGAACCCAGACCAGCTTGGCGCCCTGCCGTTCGCGAATGAAATGCCAGGGCACGATATTGGAGTGATGCTCCATGATCGAGATGACGATCTCGTCGCCCGCGCCGATATTGGGCATGCCCCAGCCATAGGCGACCGTATTGATCGCCTCTGTCGAGGACTTGGTGAAGACGATCTCGTCGACCGAAGGCGCGTTCAAGAAGCGACGCACCTTTTCGCGCGACGCTTCATAGGCTTCTGTGGCAGCGTTGGACAGGAAGTGCAGGCCGCGATGCACATTGGCGTATTCGTTGGAATAGGCATGGCTGATCGCATCGATCACCACCTGCGGCTTCTGCGCCGAGGCGCCGTTGTCGAGATAGACCAGCGGTTTGCCGTACACTTCCTTCGCAAGGATCGGAAAATCCTTGCGAATGGCTTCGACGTCATAGGCAGTTGCGGGCACTATCTTGTCCATCATCTCGTCCGATCAGGCGTGCTTTTCGAGCCAGTCCGAGATTACGCCCTCAAGCGCCTCGACCAGGGCTTCGTCTTCCAGTTCCTCGACGATCTCGGCCACGAAGGCGTTGACCAGCATGGCGCGCGCCTTGTTCTCCGGGATACCACGGGCCATCAGATAATAGAGATGGTTGTGGTCGATATCGGCAACCGTGGCGCCGTGGCCGCACTGAACGTCGTCGGCGAAGATCTCGAGCTCCGGCTTCACCGAGAATTCGGCGTCGTCGGACATGAGCAGCGTGTTGCACGCCATCTTCGCATCGGTCTTCTGTGCATCGGGAGCGACCCGGATCATGCCCTGGAACACGCCCTTGGCGCGGTCGAACACGACGTTGCGGATGATTTCTGTCGAGCCGGTGTGCGGCACGTTGTGGCCGAGCACCATGGTGACGTCGGTATGCGTCTCGGCGCCGAGCAGGTTGATCCCGCGCAGCGTGAGATCGGCGCCCTCGCCCGTCACCTTGATGTGCAGCTCCTGGCGTACCAGCTTGCCACCGGCGTTGATCACGAACAGCTTCAGCTTGGCATCGGCTGCGAGATCGACGCGGATCTGGCCGAGATGCGTGTCCTCGGCACCCTGCTGCTGAACGATGATCCAGACGAGCTCGGTGCCTTCGCCGACCTTGATGTCGCTGACATGCGATACCAGCGCGGCATCGCCAGTCACCGCCAGATGACGCTCGATCACAGTCGCCTTGACGCCGGCGCCGAAGGAGACGGGAAGCCGCGTATGCGTCTGGCCGCCGGCATGCACAAACTGGATTTCCAGCGGCTCTTCCAGCACGGTTTCCGCAGGCACGTCGATCACATAACCGTCGCGTACGAAGCTGCCGTTGATGCGGCCGACGGCGTCATCCTTGTCGAGCGCACCGAGACCGCTGGCCGCCGAACCGTTCGACAGCTGCTCGGCATAGCTCGAAAGCACGAGATCGCCGGCACGCGCCTTGTGATCAGGACGTCCCTGGATGACGGGCAGCACCGGCGAGCCCTCGACCAGCGGATCGCGGGCGTCGGAGCCGGCATCGCCGGCCTGAACAGGCACGGCGCGCAGCAGCGTCTTCAGGTCGGTGTAGTGCCAAGCCTCGACGCGGCGCGTTGGAAGCCCTGAAGTCTTCAGATCGTCGAGCAACCGGTCGCGAATGGCGATCACGGCGCCATCGCCCGGCAGTTCGCCGATCTCGTTGTTGAACGCCTCGATCAGCGCCGCTTCCGCGGCGGTCAGGCGGGTCGTCGTCTGCATGTTCATGCGACCAGTTCCTTTCCGCCTAGATCAGGCCGCCGCCCCGATAATGTCGGCATAACCGTTGGCTTCCAGATCATGCGCCAGCGTCTTGTCGCCGCTCTTGATGATCTGGCCCTTGTAGAGCACGTGGACGGTATCCGGCACGATGTAGTCGAGCAGGCGCTGGTAGTGGGTGATGACGATCGTGGCGCGATCGGGAGACCGCAGGGCGTTGACGCCGTCGGCAACGATCTTCAGCGCGTCGATGTCCAGGCCGGAATCCGTCTCGTCGAGGATGCAAAGCTGCGGCTGCAGCAGTGCCATCTGCAGGATCTCGGCGCGCTTCTTCTCGCCGCCGGAGAAGCCGACGTTCAGCGGACGCTTCAGCATGTCGGTGTTGATCTGCAGCTTGGCGGCAGCGTCCTTGACTAGGCGCATGAAGTCGGGCGTCTTCAGCTCTTCCTCGCCGCGCGCCTTGCGCTGCTCGTTCATCGCGACCTTTAGGAACTGCATCGTGGCGACGCCGGGGATTTCGACCGGGTACTGGAAAGCCAGGAAGATGCCCTTCGAGGCGCGTTCGGCCGGATCGAGCTCGAGGATGCTCTCGCCGTTGTAGAGGATCTCACCTTCGGTGACCTCATAGTCGTCGCGGCCCGACAGGATGTAGGACAGCGTCGACTTGCCGGAGCCGTTCGGCCCCATGATCGCCGCCACTTCGCCGGCCTTGACGGTGAGGTTCAGCCCCTTGATGATCTCGGTGCCGTCTTCGGCGATGCGGGCGTGCAGATTCTTGATTTCAAGCATTCTCTTTGTCCTTCAGATCTCAGTCGACGGTCCGCGAGCTTATTCGCTCAGCTCAAGCCGCTTTTCCATTCGCTCTATACGGACCTTGAGGCCCGCGATTTCCGTGTCTTGAACGAGTTGGGCGCTCATGAGCCCGCCCATGTGCTGGCGCATCGCAAACATTTCGCCGCGCATGCCGGCCATTTCCTCTTTCATCGAACTGATGTCCGCGCGTACGGTGCGCGAATGTTCGAGGATGAGATGTTCGACCTTCTCGTTCATATCTGCCGTCCTTCAAACGACCGTTTCTCGGATCCTCCGGGCAAGCCTGAGGATGACGCCTGCCTCAGGTTAACCCACGCTACCCTCAAGCGAAATGCTGATCAGCTTCTGCGCTTCGACGGCGAATTCCATCGGCAGTTCCTGCAGCACTTCCTTCACGAAGCCGTTGACGATCAGCGCGATCGCCTCTTCTTCGGGAATGCCGCGCTGCAGGCAGTAGAACTTCTGGTCCTCGGAAATCTTCGACGTCGTCGCCTCGTGCTCGAACTGCGCCGTCGAGTTCTTCGCCTCGATATAGGGCACCGTATGGGCGCCGCACTTGTCGCCGATCAGCAGCGAATCGCACTGCGTGAAGTTGCGCGCGTTCGATGCCTTGCGGTGGGCCGAAACCTGGCCGCGATAGGTGTTCTGCGACACGCCGGCGGCAATGCCCTTCGAGACGATGCGGCTCGACGTGTTCTTGCCGAGGTGGATCATCTTGGTGCCCGAATCGATCTGCTGATGGCCGTTCGACACGGCGATCGAGTAGAACTCGCCTCTGGAATCGTCGCCGCGGAGAATGCAGGACGGATACTTCCAGGTGATCGCCGAGCCGGTTTCGACCTGCGTCCACGAGATCTTCGAACGCGCGCCGCGGCAATCGCCACGCTTGGTGACGAAGTTGTAGATGCCGCCCTTGCCCTGCGCATCGCCAGGATACCAGTTCTGCACCGTCGAATACTTGATCTCGGCATCGTCGAGCGCCACGAGTTCGACGACCGCCGCATGCAGCTGGTTTTCGTCGCGCTGAGGCGCCGTGCAACCCTCGAGATAGGAGACGTAGGCGCCCTCTTCTGCGATGATCAGCGTGCGCTCGAACTGGCCGGTGTTCTTCTCGTTGATGCGGAAGTAGGTCGACAGCTCCATCGGGCAACGAACCCCCTTCGGAATGAACACGAAGGATCCGTCCGTGAACACGGCCGAGTTCAGCGTCGCATAGTAGTTGTCGGAGGTCGGAACGACCGAGCCGAGATACTTCTTCACCAGCTCCGGGTGTTCGCGGATGGCTTCCGAGATCGACATGAAGATCACGCCGGCCTTCTTCAGCTCTTCCTTGAAGGTCGTGACGACGGAGACACTATCGAACACCGCATCGACGGCGATCCGGGGCTTCTCGACGCCAGCGAGAATCTCCTGCTCCTTCAGCGGGATGCCGAGCTTCTCATAGACCTTGAGAATTTCGGGATCGACCTCGTCGAGCGACTTCGGCCCCGGCGTGCTCTTCGGCGCGGCGTAGTAGTAGATGTCGTTGAAATCGATCTTCGGATAGTCGACGCGCGCCCAGTTGGGCTCTTCCAGCGTCAGCCAGCGATGATACGCTTCCATGCGCCATTCGAGCATCCATTCGGGCTCCTGCTTCTTGGCGGAAATGAAGCGGATGATATCCTCGGACAGGCCCTTGGGCGCCTTGTCCATCTCGATGATCGTCTCGAAACCGTATTTGTACTGGTCGACGTCAATCTCTTTGACGCGGTCGACCGTTTCCTGGACGGCGGGCATGTCGTTCTCCAATCTCGCCGGAGAAAAGGTCCGGCAGCTTGTCGTTCGGGCAATTTCTGTTGCCCCTTATGTAAGTGGCCAAAGGGGACTTTTCAGCCCGGATGGCAAGTGGAAATTTGCGTTTTCGCAAATTTATCAGACGGTCGTGACGCTTTATCAGGCAATCACGCCGCCTCTCCCGCAGGCTTGCGCCGCGCGGCAATTTTCGTGAACGTTGCGACGGCCTTGGCGATATCCGCTTCCGTCGTCGAAAAACCCAGCGACATTCGGAGCGCGCCAAGCTTGGGATCGCGCCCCATCGCCACCAGAACATGGCTCTCGCCAACCTTGCCCGACGAGCAGGCAGCGCCTGCCGACAGGGCAACGCCTTCGAGATCGAAGGCGATCTGCCCGGTCTCGGCCTTCAGACCCGGCAGGGTGAAGAAGGTCGTATTGGAGACGCGCTGTTGATCCGCGCCATAGATCACGACATCGGGTGCGGCCTTGCGCATTCCGTCTTCCAGCTGCTCCCGCAAGCCGGAGATACGGGCATTGCGCGCCTCAAACTCCCTGATGGCCACGTCCGCTGCCGCGCCAAAGCCGATGACGGCAAGCGAATTCTCGGTCCCCGACCGGTGACCTTTTTCCTGCCCGCCACCATGGATAAGCGCGCTCGGCATCAGGATCTCGCCGCGCGACACCAGCGCACCGGCGCCCTTCGGGCCGCCGATCTTGTGCGAGGAGACGATGATGAAATCGGCGCCGAGCGCATTGATATCGAGCGCGATCCGGCCAGCCGCCTGCACGGCATCCACCACCAGCAAGCCGCCATGTGCCTGAACAATCCCGGCCACCTCGGCCACCGGCTGCACCACGCCCGTCTCGTTGTTGACGAGCATGACGGCGACCATCGGCAGGCCGGTCGACTTGTCGTGGCCGGCAAGAAGGCGCCGCAGATGATCGAGATCGACAACGCCATCGGCCGTCACCGCGATCTCGCTCGTGCGGTCCTTCCCGAAGCGTCCGCCTTCGCGGATAGCGGGATGCTCGATCGCCGAATGATAGAGATGCCCGATCGCCATCGGCGTGCGACCCATGTGGAAATCAGGCGTCAGCACCATATTGGCGGCCTCGGTGGCGCCGCTGGTAAAGATCACATGGGCGGGATCCGCGCCAACAAGGGCCGCTACCTGGCGGCGGGCGCCTTCGATCGCGGCACGCACCGCGCGACCTTCACCGTGGACGGAACTCGGATTGCCGAACATATCAAGCGCCCGCAAAACCGCGTCGCGCGCTACAGGATGCAGCGGTGCCGTCGCGTTCCAATCGAGATAGAGCCGGGCCGGCGCCATGATCTTTTCGTCCTGCGCTTGGTTCTTGCGTGGCAAGCCGGTGCATTTTCCTTGAAAAGTCAGCCGGGCTTGCCTTATGACACATCCCACAATGCGTGGATTGCCATGCAAGTTTCGAATTGTTCTAAACTGCGTTTTAGAAAAGCTGACAACGTCCGTCAAGTCTGCGCAGGGTGAACGCGAGAAATAAAAAGCCGGAGTACCGATGCCCGAAGTCATTTTCAACGGCCCCGCAGGCCGCCTTGAAGGCCGCTACCAGCCCTCCAAGGAAAAGAGCGCGCCGATTGCCCTCATCCTGCACCCGCACCCGCAGTTCGGCGGCACGATGAACAACCAGATCGTCTACCAGCTCTTCTACATGTTCCAGAAGCGTGGGTTCACGACTTTGCGCTTCAACTTCCGGGGAATCGGTCGTAGCCAGGGCGAATTCGACCACGGCGCCGGCGAACTCTCGGATGCGGCCTCCGCTCTCGACTGGGTGCAGAGCCTGCATCCCGATTCGAAGACCTGCTGGGTCGCCGGCTATTCCTTCGGCTCGTGGATCGGCATGCAGCTCTTGATGCGCCGCCCGGAGATCGAAGGCTTCATGTCGATCGCGCCGCAGCCGAACACCTACGACTTCTCCTTCCTCGCTCCCTGCCCGTCGTCCGGCCTGATCATCAACGGCGATGCCGACAAGGTCGCGCCCGAGAAGGACGTCAACGGCCTGGTCGAGAAGCTGAAGACCCAGAAGGGCATTCTCATTACCCACCGCACGGTCCCGGGCGCCAACCACTTCTTCAACGGCCAGGTGGAAACGCTGATGGGCGAATGCGAGGACTACCTCGATCGCCGCCTCAACGGCGAACTGGTTCCGGAACCGGCCGCCAAGCGCATCCGCTGACGATGCGGATCGTTGTCGATACCAATGTGCTCGTTAGCGCGTGTATCGGCAACGGCCATAGACTCAGCGTCGTTCTCGAAGAGCGAAATTCATGACGATGCTGAGTTTTCAGGTTTCCAAGGACGTCGAGAAGAAGGTGGCCGACATCGCGGCCGAGAGCGGCAGAACCGTCGAGGATCTGCTGAGCGACATGACCGCGCGCATGGTGCGGGACTTCGAAGCGCGCCAGACGTTCGAAACGATGGCACAACGCGGACGCGGTGAAGTCGACAATGCGCTGGACCTGATTCGTAAGCCCGACACTAACGGCTGACCTAAGCTAACGATCCGTTAGGCTTGGCGCATCTCGGCGGTCAGTTCGAAGGTCGGGCAAGACATGTTATCGATGGTCAGCGGCATGCGGCCCCGCATGCCGATTTTCGTCAAAACGCGCTGCGATGCCAGATTGTCAGGATGCGTGAATGCGATGAACTGGTTGGCGAATCCCTTGTCGAAAAACCAGTCCGCCAACCCCTTCCCCAATTCCGTCGCGTAGCCCTTGCCCCACTCCTCGTGGCGGAGCGAATAGCCGAGCTCGAATTCGCCACGATCTCCGCCATAGCGGGAAAAGCCCGCCCGGCCAATGAAGCGGCCATCATCGAGACTGGTGACCTTGTATTTCGTCACGCCATCACGGGCCTGTTCGGAAAAGAAGCTCATGAAGCGCTCTTGTACCTTTGCAGCGCTCCAAGGTGCCGCGCCAGAGAGATAGCGGGTGGTCTCTATCGTCGAATGCAGCAATTGCAGCAGATGGACGTCGTATTGCCCCCACATGGACAAGACGAGCCGTGGCGTCTTCAGGATAACTGTATCGGTCATGTCTTCCTCGCAATCACACCGCCGGTCACCGCCGCGGAAACGCCGGTTGTCCCGGGAAAAGTCAGCGGCAGTCCGTTGACGGAACGCACCGCGAGATAGGCCCAGGCCTCCGCCTCCATGGCACCGCCATCGAATCCGGCCGCTTCCGCCGAAACGACCCGGGCGCCTTTTCCCGCAGCAAGATCAGCGAACTCGCGCATGATCACCGGGTTGAGCCGTCCGCCGCCGCAGACGACATAGGTCTTGGGCGGTTGCGGCAGGTGATCGGCGAGCTTGACGATCGACGCGGCGGTGACATGCGCCAGCGTCCTTGCGCCGTCCTCCAGCGACACCTCGCCCTTTTCCGGCGGCAGGAAATCGCCGCGGTCGAGCGAGCGCCTGATATTGCCGGAGAAAAACGCGCTCGACAGATAGCGGCGCGCGAGATCGGCCACGACGACCCCACGGCTCGCCGTCTCACCGTTGCGGTCATAGGTGCGGCCCGTATGCGCCTCGACCCACTGGTCGATCAGCATGTTGCCTGGCCCGCTGTCAAAGGCCGAAAGCACGCCATCGGCGCCGACATAGGTGAGGTTCGAGATGCCGCCGATATTGACGAAGACAACAGGCGCCGCGAAACCATCCGGCAGATTGGCCGAGAGTGCCGCGTGATAGACCGGGATCAGCGGCGCGCCCTGCCCGCCATGCACCATGTCGTTGGCGCGCATATCGTAGACGACGTCGATGCCGGTCTCGGAAGCGAGCAGCGCGCCGTCGCCGATCTGCACGGTGACACCGGCGTCCGGCCGGTGCAGCACCGTCTGCCCATGGAAGCCGATCAGGTCGATCTCGCCGGGCTTCAGATCATGGCGCGCAAGGAAGGACCTGATCACGGCGGCATGGCAGAGCGTCAGCACCCGCTCGTCATCGGCAAGGTCGCCCGGCCGATCGCCACGTTCGACCACCGCCTTGGCCGTCTGCAGCGCACGCTTCCAGCGGCCGCGCAGATCGTCGTCATAGGGAACGTAGAGGCTCGGCCCACGGTGAATGATGTTTTCGCCGTCCGTGTGGAGCAGCGCCGCGTCGATCCCGTCCATCGAGGTGCCGCTCATCAGGCCGATCGCTGTCAGGATTTTTCCCATCGTTCCCCGGAAATCAACAAGAAGGAGACTCAACCAACCAAATGGTGACTGTGCGAGAAAACAGTGCTAAACGCGCCGCGTTGCTTCAACAATAGCCAATCCGAAAATCCTGATCCGAAAGCAAAAGGTCATGACCGAGTTCAAATCCGATTTCCTCCGCACGCTGAAAGAGCGTGGCTTCATTCATCAGATCTCCGATGAATCCGGCCTCGACGCGCTTCTCGCCAAGGAAACCGTGACCGCCTATATCGGCTATGACCCGACGGCCTCGAGCCTGCATGTCGGCCACCTCACGCAGATCATGATGTTGCACTGGTTCCAGCAGACCGGCCATCGCCCGATCTCGCTGATGGGCGGCGGCACCGGCATGGTGGGTGATCCCTCGTTCAAGGACGAGGCCCGCAAGCTGATGACGGTCGACACGATCGAAGAGAACATCGCCTCGATCAAGAGCTGCTTTGCCAACTACCTCGACTACGACAAGTCCGGCAACCCGGCGCTGATGATCAACAACGCCGAATGGCTGCGCTCGCTGAACTATCTCGAATTCCTGCGCGATGTCGGCCGCCATTTCTCGGTCAACCGCATGCTGTCCTTCGACAGCGTCAAGACGCGCCTCGACCGCGAGCACTCGCTGTCCTTCCTCGAATTCAACTACATGATCCTGCAGGCCTACGACTTCGTCGAGCTCGCCAAGCGCTACGATTGCCGGCTGCAGATGGGCGGCTCCGACCAGTGGGGCAACATCATCAACGGAATCGACCTCGGTCACCGCATGGGGACCGAGCAGCTCTACGCGCTGACCTCGCCGCTGCTCACCACCTCGTCCGGCGCCAAGATGGGCAAATCCGCTTCGGGCGCCGTCTGGCTGAACGCCGACCTGCTGCCGGTCTATGATTTCTGGCAGTATTGGCGCAACACCGAAGATGCCGACGTGCCGCGCTTCCTGAAGCTGTTCACGACGCTGCCGATGGACGAGATCGCCCGCCTGTCGGCGCTGGCCGGCTCAGAACTCAACGAGGTCAAGAAGATCCTGGCGACCGAGGTCACCGCGATCCTGCACGGCCGTCCCGCCGCCGATCAGGCGGCCGAGACCGCCCGCAAGACCTTCGAGGAAGGCGCGCTCGCCGACAACCTCCCCTCGATCGACGTTCCGGCGGCCGAACTTGACGCCGGCATCGGCCTGCTTGCCCTGATCGTCCGCGCCGGCCTCGCCGCCTCCAACGGCGAAGCGCGCCGCCATGTCCAGGGCGGTGCAGTCCGCATCAACGACCAGGCCGTCAGCGACGAGCGCAAGCTCATCGGCGGCGGCGAAGTGACCGCCGACGGCGTGATCAAGCTATCGCTCGGCAAGAAGAAGCACATCCTGATCCGCCCGGCCGCCTGAGGGCGGTAGGCTTTGGAGATTGCAAAAGGCCGGTGCGAAAGCGTCGGCCTTTTTTGCTGCCGCTGCGTGGCCGCAGGAGCCATCACCGTTGCATTCTAGGCCACGTGCTTAGATCCTCGGGACGAGCCCGAGGCGCGGCCACTTCAATGATTTGGCGACAGGCGCCATCAACTCCCGCACGCCTAACCCCGCCTCACTGAAACTCGAAGATATTCCGGAAAACCCCCGGCGCGATAATCGACAGCGGGTTGATCGTCAGGTTCGGCGAATCGAGCTTGCCGGTCAGCTTGAAGGTGATCCCGATCAGGCCGCGATCGGTACCGTTGCCGAGGATAATGCCGATGATCGGCAGTTCGGCGAAGAGGCGGTTCAGGCCGTAGGCGGGCATGAAGGTGCCGGTCATGTCCATGTTGCCGCGAACGTCGCGCAGCGTACCCTGGAACACCGCGCCGACCTGATCCCCGCGCACCACGCCGTTTTCGATGCTGACGACACCGTCCCTCGACAGGATGCGGGCGAAGCCGCGCTGGAAGCGCTGTGCCGATGTGTCGATATCGCGCTTGACTGCCGCGTTGAGGCTCCGCTGCTCCTGGCCGACAGGTGTCGACACGATCGAGTGAAGACGCTGTTCGTTGACGATCGAGAACCGTCGTACGTCGATGGATCCGTCCCAGTCGTCGCCGGCGCCGAGCCGGATGGCAAGGTTGAGCAGGCCGCCGCGCATGTGCTGATATAGATCGGCGAAGCGCGAGACCGCGCCGGCGTCGCCGCTGGTAATGTTGATGACGCCGCCACCCTGCGTCTGCGCGACAACGGCTTCACCGCTGCCGGTGACCCCAGACAGGTTGAGGGACTGGATACGGCTACCCTGTGCAGCGTATGTCATCTGCACATTCTGCAGCTTTTCGTCGTTGAAGCCAACGACGCTATCGAGCTTGGCCTTGAGCGAAATGCTGCCGTCGCTCTTGGAGCCACCATCGCCCTTGCTTCCGCTGCCCGATTTGATCCGCGCCAGCACCGGCCGCACATCGGCGCTGCTGCCGGAAACAGAGACGTCCATGCCACCCTTGGCGCGACGTAGCGAGATCGCGAAATTGTCGAGCGACGACAGCTTCACGCTGTCGAAGTCGGCCTTCTGCAGATTGCCTTTGCTCAACGACAACGCGCCGCTCGCACCAAATCCGTCGCCCTTCAGCACGAAATTCTTGATCTGCAGATTGTCGTCGGGGCCGGAGATCTCGAAATCGGCCGTGGCGCCGATACCGCTCCCCTTGGACCATCCGATCCAGGGCAGATCGAGACGCGCCTTGCCGAGATCGAGCGAGACCGATTGGCGATCCTTGTCGATGCGATCGAGCTCGACGCTGATCGGGCCATCGATGATATCGGACAGGCCCGGCAGGATTTTCTCGCGCTGGTCGTTGTTGAGCGTCGCCGTCACGCTTTGCTGCGGATGGATGTCGGAGGATTTTTCGGTCGGCTCGACCAGCTTGATCGCCGCCGAAACACCATCGATGTCGCCCTTGCCGTCGAGAACCACCTGCTTGGGATCGGCCGTCAGCACACCGTCGAGATTGGTGATCTTGCGCCCCGATATCGCCTTGGCGACGTCGAGATCCTGAAGCTGCAGCGTCGCCTTCCATTCGACGGGCGGCGGGTCTTGCGACGCGATGAGCCCGATGCGCGCCTGTACAGACGCTGTCACATTGCCCTTCAGATCCTCCGGCACGAAACCTGCCCGCTGCAGCACCTGGATGGGTTTGTAGGTCAGCAATTCGCCGATCGCGTCGGCCGCACCCGAGATCGGCAGATTGAGCTCGGCCATTAGCGGCTTTTCATAGGTCGACGGCAGGATGAAGGTACCCTCGCCGACATCGACCGATCTCCCCGATGCGAAGAACGACTTGCCGCGCTTGATCGAGATCGTCGCCTTTGGTCCAACCAGATCGAAATGGGCGTCCGTGTCGCGGATCGGCGGGATGTCGCCGGTCACGTTCAAACGCGTATCGGCGATATCGAACGAAATCTGGATCTGGTTCTCGTCCAGCTTCAGCCCCTTGCCCACGGCCTCTTCCAGCCGGCCAAACGGGATGAAGACGTTGATGGACGCATTGGTGACGGTTCCCCCGTAAAGATTGCGCTCGACCCACTCGCGCCCCTTGGATGCCATCCAGAAAGGCCAAAGCTGCTTCACCGCCGTCGTCTGCAGCTGTTGCGACTGGCCGGAAAAGCTGATCTCGGGCGACTTGTCGCCGAAACGGACGCGCAGCGAGCCGTAGAGGGATCCGGCAGGGCTGGATACCGCCATGTTGGCGAATTGCAGCTCGTGCGTCGCTGTCGAATAGCGTCCCGTCGCCTTGATATCGAAAGCGAGCGGCTGTTCGCCCGATGTCGTCGGCGCCGCGGTGCCGCCGCTGATCAGAAGGTCGACGCCAAAACCCTTCCCCGCCGCCGGATCGATCTTGTCGAGGTCGATCAGCGCGCCGTTGAAGGGCACGATCGTTGCCCCGAACTGCAGTTGCGAACGCGCGATCTCCAGAGATTGCTTGGTGAAATCGTAAGCGAGATTGATGCGTCCGCCGGTCAGCGGCTGCTCGTCACCGTCCATGTAGAACTTGCCCGGCTGCAGATTGACCGCTGCGGAAAGTGACGGCTTGGACGTATCGCCGCCGCGCACCGCCGAGATCACCGTATCTGCAAGGCCATCGACACCCTGCCTGATCTCGCCGATCGCATTGCGCTTCAGCGTAAACGGCGCCAGATCGGCGCCAGCGAGCTCGCCCGTCAGCCGCGATGTTCGCCCATCCGTCTTTTCGGTCCCGAGATGCAGCGTTGTCACGACGCCATTGATCGCGACCTCGCCATCCAGCTGCAGCGCGTTATCAGCATTTCGCGAAAACACCAGGCTGTTGACGATGATCGAAAGCGGCCCGTTGGCCGTATCCGCGAGCTTGATGTCGAGCCCCTCGAGCTTGATTGACTTCGTGCCGCCGCGATCGACGAATCCATCGAGAATATCCAGCTGCTCGAAGGCCTTCTCCATCGCCGCCGGGATCTGGTCGATCCTGAGATTGTCCAGCTTGACCGGATCGCCCGAGGGCAGCAGCGCGGTGTCGAGCGCGATATCCTGCGCCTCCACCTGTGCGATGGCGATCCGTCCCCGGAAGAGCTGCAGCGGATCGAGCGCCATGCGCATGGCGCCTGTCGTCGACATATGCTGGCCGCTCTTCTCGTCGATCACATTGACGTCGCGCGCCTCGAGCGCGAGCCTCATGTTGGACGTGAAGCGAATGACCGTGGAGCCGACTTCGGCCCGGTAGCGTGGCCCGATCGCCGAATTCAGCGCCGACTGCGCCTGGCGCGACAAGGGTTCGTCAAAGATGCCGCTTTCGACCGTGAAGATGATGGCAGCGATGATGAAGATCAGCACGCCGATGCAGCCGCCCGCCCAGCTCGCCGTCCTGCGCATCCGCGAGCGCATTGGCGGGCAATGCACGATCAGCGGATCTTCGGTTCGCGCCGAGGGAAGATCGTGCAGTGCGACGATATCTTTCTTGCGGAATCTGACCTTCTCGCCGCGGATCGCCGACATGCGCCTCGCCTGTTTGCCTGTTCTGTGATTGGACCAGACTGGCTGGACGTTGATTTGTCCAATATATATCTGGCAAATCACCTCTTATCCACAAACCCGGCAAAAGAAAGGTTTCCCCATGGCGGAACTCAGCATCGGCTCCAGCGCGCCCGACTTCGATCTCCCGCGCGATGGCGGTGGACGCGTCAAGCTGACCGATTTCCGCGGCAAGACCTTGGTTCTTTTCTTTTATCCGAAGGACGACACATCCGGCTGCACGACCGAATCGATCGCCTTCACCGCACTCGCCGACGAGTTCGAAAAGGCCGGCGCCGCCGTCATCGGCATGTCGCCGGACTCGGCTGCCTGCCACGATCGTTTCATCAAGAAGCACAAGCTTGGCGTGACGCTCGCGGCCGATGAGGAGAAGACAACGCTGGAGGCCTATGGCGTCTGGAAGGAAAAGAGCATGTACGGTCGCAAGTACATGGGCGTTGAACGCACGACCTTCCTGATCCGCCCGGACGGCACCGTCGGCACAATCTGGCACAAGGTCAAGGTCGCAGGCCATGCCGAAGCCGTGTTGTCGGCTGTGCAAAATCTCGCAAACTGAAAACGGATAAGCCGCCCTGGGCATGGCCGGAAATGACAGCCACGGGGCGGTGCTTTCGCTGCAGAATTCACGATCGTTCCGCTCTTCGCGAGCAATCAATAAGAACTCGCCCATAGATTGAGACAGTCGAAATCTAAGGCTTTGTTAACCTTAACACTGTGTAATCAACCCAACTGAGGCAAGCTCGTCCGTTGGGAGATTCTCCGTGACGCACACACAGCAGAACCGCGTATTCGGCAAGCAAAAACAGGAGCATATCCTGATCCTTGCCAGCGGCGACCGGGTTCGTCACCTGACCGTCAGGCCGTGGATGGCGGCAGTCGCGTTGTGTTTCGTGGGCGTCTTTGCCATCGGCTATCTTCTTGCCACCTCCTATCTGGTGCTCCGTGACGACCTGATTGGCGCAACTATGGCGCGCCAGGCGCGCATGCAGCATGACTATGAGGACCGCATCGCCGCATTGCGTGCCCAGGTGGATCGCGTCACCTCCCGCCAGCTGCTCGATCAGCAGGTCGTGGAAGACAAGGTCGACAAGCTGATGGAGCAGCAGCAGGCCCTGACCTCGCGCCGCGGCAAGCTCGGCCAGTTGCTCGACCGCGCGGAAAATTCCGGCCTCGATGCAAAGACCGAGACGCCCGCTTCCGCTTATGCACCGGATGCCAAAGGCAAGCGTGCGGAACTGCCCGCCGCCATGCAGGCGATCGAGCGGCAGCTCACGGGCGACCCGACACCCGCCGATGTGACACCCGATAATTCGACGCTCTCTTACGTGCCGGCCCGCGAGACCATGGGCGACCGCGCCGACCGCGTCTTCTCCAAGGTCACGCTTTCGCTCAAGGGGATCGAGCAGCGCCAGCGTGATCGCGTCAGCCAACTGACGACGGATGCGACCGACGCCTCGGCGGCGATCTCCAACGTGCTGACCCGTTTCCAGATCCGCGTTCCCTCGGAAACGGCAAGCGTCAAGCAGGATGACGACAGCGCCGTCGGCGGCCCTTATGTCGAGCCGGAAAGCGGCGATGACTTCGACAACTCGCTGGCGCAACTGGACACTGCCCTCACCCGGCTTGAGACCGTCCGCAACACAGCCACGTCGCTTCCCTTCCAGAACCCTGCCATCGGCAAGGAAATCACCAGCCCTTTCGGCAATCGCCGCGACCCTTTCATCGGCCGGCTTGCGCTCCATTCCGGCGTCGATTTCCGCTTCGCCCCCGGCGAAAAGGTCCGCCCGACCGCCCCCGGCAAGGTGGTCACGGCCGGCTGGACCGGCGGTTATGGCAACATGGTCGAGATCGACCATGGTAACGGCATCTCCACTCGCTACGGCCACATGTCCGAAATTCTGGTCAAGGTCGGCGACACCGTCGGTCGTGAGGATACGATCGGGCTGGCCGGCAGTACCGGCCGCTCCACGGGCACGCACCTGCACTACGAAGTGCGCCAGAACGGGCGCGCCGTCGACCCGATCTACTTCATCAGCGCCGGCACGAAACTCGCCAGCTATATAAACTGAGCGATCCCGCTAACCGTGGTTTTACTTCAACAACCCTGAGACCGCTACGCTTCCTTGACTTCTCAACCGTTTCAGCCTATGTGGCGCTGCATTGCGTCATGCAATCACGCCGACTCAAGCCTGAGCCTGGCCGAACCGGAACGGAAACAGTTTTCCCTTTGACGACATTTGCTGATCTTGGCTTGAGCCAAAAAGTGCTTTCCGCTGTCACCGACGCGGGCTACACGGTGCCAACACCTATTCAGGCTGGCGCGATTCCGTTTGCGCTGCAGCGCCGCGACATTTGCGGCATCGCACAGACGGGCACGGGCAAAACCGCTTCCTTCGTTCTGCCGATGCTGTCGCTGCTCGAAAAGGGCCGCGCCCGCGCCCGCATGCCGCGCACGCTCATTCTTGAACCGACCCGCGAGCTCGCCGCCCAGGTGGCTGAGAACTTCGAGAAGTACGGCAAGAACCATCGCCTCAACGTGGCGCTGCTGATCGGCGGCGTGTCGTTCGAAGAGCAGGATCGCAAGCTTGAGCGCGGCGCCGATGTCCTGATCTGCACCCCCGGCCGCCTGCTCGACCATTTCGAGCGCGGCAAGCTCCTGATGAGCGGCGTCGAGATCTTCGTCATCGACGAAGCCGACCGCATGCTCGACATGGGCTTCATTCCCGATATCGAACGCATCGCCAAGATGATCCCGTTCACCCGCCAGACGCTGTTCTTCTCGGCCACCATGCCGCCGGAGATCCAGAAGCTGGCCGACCGCTTCCTTCAAAACCCGGAACGCGTCGAAGTCGCCAAGCCCGCATCGGCATCCAAGACCATCACGCAGCGCCTCGTCGCGGCGCATGGCAAGGATTACGAAAAGCGCTCGACGCTGCGCGACCTCATCCGCTCGCAGGATGAACTGAAGAACGCCATCATCTTCTGCAACCGCAAGAAGGACGTCGCCGATCTGTTCCGCTCGCTGGAACGTCACGGCTTCTCCGTCGGCGCGCTGCATGGCGACATGGACCAGCGTTCGCGCACGACCATGCTGCAGAATTTCCGCGATGGCCAGCTCCAGCTCCTGGTGGCCTCCGACGTCGCGGCCCGTGGTCTGGACATCCCCGATGTCAGCCACGTCTTCAATTTCGATGTACCGATCCACGCTGAGGATTACGTACACCGCATCGGCCGTACCGGCCGCGCAGGCCGTGCAGGCGCTGCTTTTACCATCGTCACCAGCCGCGACCAGAAGTTCACCGACGCGATCGAAAAGCTGATCGGTGAGAAGATCGAGTGGCACAGTGGCGATCTCTCGACGTTGCCGCCGGCCGAGCCGAGCCGTGACGACGATCGCTCGCGCCGCAAGGGCGGCCGTGAGCGGGACAAGGACCGTGGCCGCGGCAGAAATCGTTCGGGTCATAAATCTGATATCGCCGCCGAGGATAATGGCGTCGAAACGATCGAAACAGCAGCCGCACCGGTACAAGCCGCACCAGCAAGGGTCGAAAGCGTGAAGCAAGAGCGCAAAGCAGAAAACAACAAGCCGCACAACAACGCACGCGGCGGCCGCCCTTACCCGGCTAACGACGACAATCGTGACCGCCGCCGCTATCGCGACCACGACGACGGCCCGACCCCGGTCGGTTTCGGCGACGATATCCCCGCCTTCATGCTGATCACGGCAAACGCCAAGATCTGATAAGATGGGCAACCCCGGCATTGATTTTCCGGGCCTTGGCGTGGGACTGGTTATCCTGCGCGATAGGAAGATCCTCCTCTACAAGCGCGTCAAGGCGCCCGAAGCCGGTCACTGGAGCATCGTGGGCGGCAAGGTTGATCATATGGAGCCGGCCGAACAGGCGGCAAAGCGCGAGGCCGAAGAAGAAAGCGGCCTTGAGATCGGCCGTGTCAGCCTCCTTGGCCCGACCGAGGTGATCAGCGATGCCGACCGCCAGCACTGGATTTCGCTGCTCTACATCGCCGAAGACTACACCGGCGAGCCGGCATTGACCGAGCCCGACAAGCTTTCAGACTTCGGCTGGTTCACTCGCAGCGATCTGCCGCAGCCGCTCTCCGCCTTTGCGGAGGCCGCGATCGGCTATCTCGGCACGGAACAGTTCTAGAATTGAACTTGGAAAGCGCGGCCGGTCACTCCGCCCGCATCGCCGCGTCGTAAGCCAGCCGCACCCAGCCCGCCATGAGATCGGGATCGTCATAGGCATCGTCGGGGATCGACCAATAGGGCATCTTCACCGGCTTGCCGCTCTTTCCCTCATAGGTCCACTGGCTGGCGCCCGCCTCGGCAAAGGCAGGCGAACTGACGTCATCGGCCTTAAGGAGCATGTCGCCCCGAAATTCGAGCGCGATGATCCGGCCGAGGTGGTAGATCCCCTTGCCGCCGAACATGCGCTTGATGGTGACCGGGCCAAGCCCTTGAAACATCTCTTCGATTTCGGCCGCGTCCATGAGAGAGCCCGCTCTAGAGAGAATAGTAGTCGCGGTTCATGTAAAACAGCGCCGGCTTCGCTTCGTCGAACCGCACTGCCATGACTTCACCGAAGATGATGTGGTGCGTCGTCATCTCCTTGATCTCCGTCACACGGCAATCGAAGGAGGCGAGCGCGTCTAGCAGCACCGGCGCGCCGGTGGCCAGCTTGTCGAAACGACCCGTGGAGAAGCGATCGCCGTCTTCCATTTTCGTGCGCCCGGAAAACGCGTCGGCCAACGCTTGATGATGCGCACCCAGCGTATTCAGCGCGAAGATACCGCTGCGGAAGAAGATTTCGTTCTTCGGGTTGCTGTTGTTCAGGCACACCAGCACCGTCGCCGGGCTGTCCGATACAGAACACGCCGCCGTGATCGTCACCCCGCGCCGCTGGTCGCCGACCGCCGTCGTCACCAACTGAACATGCCCGCCAAAGCGGCTCATCGCGTCCCTGTAAAGCCCGGGATCGATCGGTTGCTTGCTCAACAAAATTTCACTCCAAGAACACACGCATTTCGCGTCGCATTATGACGGTCATAGGTTATCTTTTCTACAAACCGATGCCGAAAAGCGTCCGATCCGCGCGTTTTTCTTTGACGATCCATTCCGGACGGATAAAAGAGCAGGAATAAACGGTTGGGGCGTGCATCTTTCATGACTATCTCGCGTTGCTTAGGTCTTCTTCCGCTGCTGCTTGTCGCAGCCGGGGAATGCCATGCAGCCGGCGTGACGATTGGCGTCGTCGCTCCGCAGATGGGTAGTTTCGCCCCGCTGGGCGCTGAGATCATCGCCGGCGCCGAGGCGAAGATCCGCCAGGATGGCGACACCATCGTTACCGTCAACGAGCCCTGCGAGGACAATAGCGGCGGCGCCGTCGCCGACGCACTGATCGCCGCCAAGGTCCAGGTCGCCATCGGCTTCCTCTGCAGCCAGACGCTCGACGGCGCGCTCCCCAAGCTCAAGGACGCCAACATCCCGGCGATTACCGTCTCCGTGCGCTCCCGTATTCTCATGGAGGATGCACTGAAGAACGGCTGGCCGCTGTTTCGCCTCGCCCCCGCCGATGGCGCCGAAGCCGCCAGGATCATCGAGGTCATCCTGCGCGACTGGGCATCCAGCCCCATCGCCCTTGTCGAGGATGGCACGATCCACGGACGCGAACTCACGGAGGCCGTGCGCAACGCGCTGGAGCAGAACGGCTTGAAGCCTGTCTTCACTGACACATACCGCCCCGGCCAGGAGCAGCAGATCGCGCTCGTTCGCCGGCTCAAGAGAGCGGGCGCGACCAAGGTCTTCATCGGTGGCGATCGCAGCGACGTCTCCATCATTGCCAGAGACAGCAAGGCCGAGAAGATCCCGCTGCAATTGATGGGCGGCGACGGAATGCGCGCCGCCGACCAGCCTCTGCCGCTCGCCGATGGCGTGCTGGCCGTGACGCTGCCCGATTATGCCGCCCTTGCCGATGCGTCGCCGGCTGGTGTCGCGATGCGCGCCGCCGGCATCGAGCCGGAAGGCTACGTCTTGCCGGCCTATGCCGCGGTCGAGATTGCGATCAAGGCGGTGCAGGCGGCGGCAAGCGATGAGCGGCCGGTCGCCCAGCACCTCGGCGGCATGCCCTTCGACACCGTGCTCGGCCAGATCACCTTCGACGCCGGCCACGAGCTGTCGCAAAACCCATACCAGCTGATGCAATGGCGCTCGGGGGCATTCGTCCCCTTCAGCGCGCCGGCGCAATAACGCCTGCCTGATCCCAGGCGAGTTCAACGGAGAGAGACAATGAACCAGCCCATCCGCATCGCGCCATCCGTTCTGGCCGCCGACTTTGCCAAGCTCGGCCAGGAGGTGCGCGACGTCACTGCGGCCGGCGCCGACTGGATTCACCTCGACGTCATGGACGGTCACTTCGTCCCCAACATTTCCTTCGGTCCCGATGTCATCAAGTCGCTGCGCTCCTACACCGATGCGACCTTCGACTGCCACCTGATGATCGCGCCCGTCGACGACTATCTCGAAGCCTTCGCCAAGGCCGGTTGCGACCGCATCACCATCCACGCCGAGGCGGGCCCGCATCTTCACCGCTCGCTGCAGACCGTGCGCAATCTCGGCAAGAAGGTCGGCGTCACCCTCAATCCGGCAACGCCGCTTTCCGTCTTCGAAAACGTGCTCGATGACATCGACCTCATCCTCATCATGTCGGTCAACCCCGGTTTCGGTGGCCAGAAGTTCATCCCCGCTATGGCAGACAAGATCGCCGCCGCCAAGTCGCTGATCGGTGACCGCCCGATCGATCTTCAGGTCGACGGCGGTGTGACGATCGAAACCGCGCCCGTCATCGGCAAGGCGGGCGCCAACGTGCTGGTCGCCGGCTCCGCCATCTTCAAGGGCGGCTCGGTCGATGCCTACAAGCGGGCCATTTCGGCGCTGCGCACCGCCGCCGAAGGCCAGTCCAAGTAATGCCGGGAGCGGCGTGTCGCTGATGGGAGACCGGCTACGGGCCTCTTACCCGCCCTACTCCGCCATACTCATCGGCGCGCCGCTCTGGGGTCTCCAGATGCTGGCGTCGGCGATGAGCACGCTCTATGCCCGCAACGGCCTGGAGACCAGCCACGTCGGCGATCTCGCCCTACTCTATTTTGCGGGCGGCCTGCTTACCTGGCCCTTCGCGCTCATGCTTGGCCGCTTCTTCGCGCATAAGCGCCGGATCGAGACCCGGTTCGCCGCCTTTTTCGTGGCGCTTTCCGCCTGCACGATCTTGATGACGGCGTTTCTCTTCGCGATGGACTACCGGGTTTTCTACTCGCGCTGGCATGCGCCGGGAGGATCGATGATCTGGTTTTTCCAGTTTATCTTCACCGGTGCGAGCTCCGTGTACCAGTTCATGGTCCTCGGTCTGCGGCTCTTCGTCCCCCTCGGTCTCGTCTGCCTGCTGGCAACGAGTTTCGCGCTTGCGAAACGCATGCGTTGAGATTGCCGCGCGTCTTTGCTACACGGGCGCCAACATTCCTTACGAAAGAAAGCAGGAAGCCATGATCCCGCGCTACTCCCGACCTGAAATGGTCGCCATCTGGTCGCCCGAAACCAAGTTCCGTATCTGGTTCGAGATCGAGGCCCATGCCTGCACGGCGCTCGCCAATCTCGGCGTCATTCCGCAGGAATCCGCGCGCACCATCTGGGAAAAGGGTTCGGTCGCCGAGTTCAACGTCGCCCGCATCGACGAGATCGAAGCCGTCACCAAGCACGACGTTATCGCCTTCCTGACGCACCTGGCCGAATTCATCGGCCCCGACAGCCGCTTCGTCCACCAGGGTATGACGTCGTCCGACGTGCTGGACACCACCTTCAACATCCAGCTCGTCCGCGCAGCCGACCTTCTGCTTGCCGACATGGACCGCGTTCTCCAGGCCTTGAAGACCCGCGCCTTCGAGCACAAGGAGACCGTCCGCATCGGCCGCAGCCACGGCATCCATGCCGAGCCGACCACGATGGGCCTGACCTTCGCGCGCTTCTACGCTGAAATGAAGCGCAACCGCGATCGTCTGGTCGCTGCCCGCGCCGAAGTCGCGACCGGCGCGATCTCTGGCGCCGTCGGCACCTTCGCCAATATCGACCCGAGCGTCGAGGAATATGTCTGCGAGCAGCTCGGCCTTGCTGCAGAGCCGATCTCGACCCAGGTCATTCCGCGCGACCGCCATGCGATGTTCTTCGCCACGCTCGGCGTCATCGCCTCGTCGATCGAGAACGTCGCCATCGAAATCCGCCACATGCAGCGCACGGAAGTGCTCGAAGCCGAAGAGTTCTTCTCGCCCGGCCAGAAGGGCTCGTCGGCCATGCCGCACAAGCGCAACCCTGTTCTGACCGAAAACCTGACCGGTCTTGCCCGTCTGGTGCGCATGTCGGTTGTCCCGGCCATGGAAAATGTCGCCCTGTGGCACGAGCGCGACATCAGCCATTCGAGCGTCGAGCGCGCCATCGGCCCAGATACGACGATCACGCTCGATTTCGCGCTGAACCGGCTGGCCGGTGTTGTCGAGAAGCTGGTGATCTATCCCGAGAACATGCTGCGCAACATGAACCAGTTCAAGGGACTGGTGATGAGCCAGCGCGTTCTGTTGGCGCTCACCCAGGCCGGCGTGTCCCGCGAGGACAGCTACCGCCTGGTGCAGCGCAACGCCATGAAGGTCTGGGAAAAGGGCGCCGACTTCCTCGAGGAACTGCTTGGCGATGCCGAAGTGCGCGCGGCACTATCGGAAGAGGACATCCGCGAGAAATTCGACCTTGGCTATCACACCAAGCATGTCGACACGATCTTCAAGCGGGTCTTCGGCAACAGCTGATCGACACGGTCAACTTTTCTGCGGCGCCTTTCGAGGCGCCGCTTTTCGTTTGTCCTTCTGCGAACGCGCGGCATCGATCTTCTTGCGCACGGCAGTGGCTGTCTTGCTAGATTTCGGTGAGGCATCCGCCACCGCCTGCTTTTCCGCCTGTCCGCCCGTTGCCGCCTTGGCCACCAGCCGATCGAGGTGCTTCAGATCCTCTTCATCGAGGTTTTCGATACCGATGAACCGGTTCTCCGCATGGCTCGTCAGGATCAGTTCGTCGAGCTTCGCCTGGATGGCGCGCGTATCGCGCGTCTGCGCGTTCTGCAGCACGAACACCATGAGAAATGTGATGATCGTCGTGCCGGTGTTGATGACCAGCTGCCACGTCTCCGAGTAGTCGAAGACGGGCCCGGTCGCGGCCCAAACCACGACCAGCACGAACGCGAGCACGAATGTGGCCGGCTTACCCGCCAATTCCGATGTCTTCGCCGAAAAACGCGTGAAGATGTGCTGCGTGTCAGCCATGATTGCCTCCCTCAAAGCTTGCACCAGTCAAACTCCGAGGAAGGCTTTGAGTTCCGCGATGAACCAGGGCAACTGCCTATGTTGCGATCACACGATCGGCGGCGCCACCAGCTTGCGATAGAGGTGCCATGTCGAATGACCGAGGATCGGCATCACCAGCGCCAGCCCGACGAAGAGCGGGATCGTCGCGACGACAAGCGACACGGCAACGATCAGACCCCAGAACAGGACCGGCACCGGATTGGCAAGGGTGGCCCGCAGCGATGTTTCCATGGCGGCAACCAGGCCGATGTCGCGGTCGAGCAGGATCGGGAAGGTGACGACGGTCGTGGCCAGCACGATCAGCGCGAAACCGAATCCGATCAGGTTGCCCCAAATGATCAGCTGCATGCCTTCCGGCGTGCCGAAGATTTCGGAGACGAAGGCGGATATCGATCGTGGAAACACGTCGCTCAGCACATTCATGTAGAGCGTCTGCGCGGCCACCAGCCAGACGACGAAGAACGCAAACAGCATCAGCCCGCCGGTGACGATAGACGGAAAGGCCGGCGACCGCGTGACCTCCATCGCGTGCCGCCAGGAGCTGTCCATGCCAGCCTCACGACGTCTGCTGATTTCGTAAAGACCGATCGCCGCCAGAGGGCCGATCAAGGCAAAGCCTGCGATCAGCGGGAAGATCATCGGCAGCAGGTTGGCGCTCGACGTGGCGACCGCAAGAAAAATGCCCGCGATCGGATACATCAGGCACAAGAACACGTAATGCGATGGCTTTTCCCTGAAATCCGTCATCCCGAGCCTGATGGCATCGAAGACGTCGGCAAGGCCAATTTTGTTGATGACCGGGCGCGAATAGACATCGTCCGCGCCGGACATGACGTGAAATGCCGTCATGGCTTTCTCCTCCTCAGCCATTAAGGCCAGCGGCGAAAGCATCGGCGGTGCCGACATCGAGCGCGACCGGCAATGGCTCACCATAACAAAAATTGGCGGCGCTGTCCTGCTTTCCCTTGACTTTGCGGCCGCGCCTTCTCACATCGGCGGCCATGAAAGCTTCAGACGCCGATATCCTCATCATCCCCGGTTACACCAACTCCGGCCCCGACCACTGGCAGAGCCGCTGGGAGGCGAAACTCACGACCGCGCGCCGCGTCGAGCAGGCGGAGTGGTCGAAGCCCGTGCGCGAGGACTGGGCAGCGAGAATTGCCGAGGAAGTCAACGCCTCCAGCCGCCCGGTGGTGCTGGTCGCCCACTCTCTTGGCGTGCCCTCCGTTTTGCACGCGATCCCGCAGTTCAAGAACAAGGTCGCGGGCGCCTTCCTGGTGGCGCCGCCCGATGTCGCCAATCCCGACATCCGCCCGAAGCACCTGATGACCTTCGGCCCCTACCCGCGCGAGCCATTGCCGTTCCCGAGCATTACCGTCGCCAGCCGCAACGACCCGTTCGGCGCCTACGAACATGCCGACGACATCGCCGCAAGCTGGGGCTCAATGCTGATCGATGCGGGGGAATCCGGCCACATCAACGCCGATTCCGGTCACGGTCCATGGCCCGAAGGCACGATGGTCTTCGCGCAGTTCCTCAGCCGCTTGAAGGGCTAAGCTGCGCACATTTCCACGCGGACAAACTAGTCACCCTCGCCGCGCACGAAAAACACGCTTGCGAACGCGGCGAGCACGACGCACTGCATGATGAACATTGGCCAATCCTGAGCCATGGCTTTTCCTCCATAGCCTTCATATAGGGCGGAAAAAACCGAACATGTATTCTGCGGCCGCACAGAGACTGTTGCAAATGACATCGCCGCGAGCATCAAGCCGAAAGCACTAAGCCGCGAGCACGACTTTGGGCGCACTGGACGGCGGAATAAGTTTGCTCCGATATTAAGCCCAACTTAATTCAATATAAGCAAATTGACACACGCCAAACGAGCGAGTGCGAGCATTGACCAAGAAGACGCCTGATCAACCGGTTGGTTCGAGCAAAAGCGGTGAAGGAATCGCTTCCGCGGATGCTTCCGATCGTGAGAACAACACGTTGAATGAGCGCGAAAGCCGCTGGAATTATGCGCTTGTTGGCTCCGATCTTGGCGTGTGGGATCACAACCTCAAGCTTGGAACGCGCTATTATTCCGAGACATGGAAGACCATGCGCGGCATGGCACCCGACGAAGAGGCGGATGGCGATTACGATGCCTGGATCGCGCTGATCCATCCCGATGACCGCGCTTTCGTGATCGAGGCGATCGACCGACAGAACGCCGGCGACCCGAATTTCCGAGTCTTCGAATATCGTGAGCGCCACAGGGGCGGCCATTGGATCTGGATCGAATGCCGCGGCGCTTGCGTCGAGTGGGACGAGAACAGCGCCCCTGCCCGCCTCGTCGGCACAGACACCGACATCACCGCCCGCAAGGAAGCAGAGGAGCGGTTGGCGCATATGTCGCGGCGGCTCGATCTCGCGCTAGACATTTCAGGGATCGGCGTGTTCGAATCCGATCTCGATACAGGCGCCGTGGAATGGGACGCGCGCCTGTTGTGGATCTATGGCATCAAGGACCCTGCCCGCGGCTTGCAGCGCGACGTCTGGACCGAAATGCTCCATCCCGACGACCGCGAGCGGGTGCAAGCGACCGTGGCTGAGAATATCGAGCGTCAGTCAGGCTTCCAGCACGAATTCAGGATCATTCGCGGCGACGGCGCCGAGCGTGTCATCCGCGCCAAGGCCGCCTTCTTCATCGACGGCAACGGCCACCGCAAGCTGATCGGCGCCAATTGGGACGTGACCGAGGAAGTGGCGCTCAACGCCGAGCTTCAACGGGCAAAGGACCTCGCCGAAGCCCACAACCGCGAACTCGAGGCGGCCAAGGAAAGCATCGAGCATCTGGCGCTCCACGATTTCCTCACGGGCCTGCCGAACCGCCGCTATCTCGACCGCAAGCTGGAAGAATATGCGACAAGAACCAGCACCGGCGACGATACGCTCGCGGTGCTGCACATCGACCTCGACCGCTTCAAGCAGATCAACGACACGCTCGGCCACCGCGCTGGCGATGCCATGCTGAAGCACGCGGCAACTGTGCTCACCGAAACCGTTCGGCCGGGCGATTTCGTTGCCCGCATCGGTGGCGACGAGTTCGTCGTGCTGTGCGCGCTCGATGTAACGCCGAAGAAGATTTCCAACATGGCCAAGCGCATCGTGCGTGAACTCGGCCGTCCGATCCGCTACGAACACCACGAATGCCGCTTCGGCGCCAGCGTCGGCATCGCCACCGACAGCGGACCGATGCTCGACGGCAAACAGCTCCTGCTCAACGCCGACATCGCGCTCTATCGCGCCAAGAGCGGCGGCAGGAACCGCCACGAATTCTTCTCCAAGGACGCCCGTCGGCAGGTAATCGCCAGCAAGCGGTTGGCCGACGACATCCTGATCGGCCTCGAGCGGCGCGAATTCGTGCCCTTCTATCAACCGCAATTCGATGCCCGCACGCTCGACGTGACCGGCGTCGAAACGCTCGCCCGCTGGCAGCACCGCGAACACGGCCTACTGCCGCCCGATCGCTTTCTCGAGATCGCAGAGGACATCAACGTCGTCGCGACCATCGATGGCGTCATTCTCGAGCAGGCGCTCGCCGACCGCGCCGCCTGGGCAAGCGAAGGCATCATCATTCCGAAGATCGCGGTCAATGTCTCCTCCCGGAGACTTGACGACCCGACCCTTGGCAAGAAGCTGCGCGCGCTGAAGATCGTGCCTGGGACCATCGCCTTTGAGCTCCTGGAATCCATTTCGCTCGATGATTGCGACGACGCTGTCATCGCCAATCTCCGCCAGTTCCGGCGGCTTGGCATCGACATCGAGATCGACGATTTCGGCACAGGCCATGCCTCGATCGTCAGCCTTCTGCGGCTGAGCCCGAAGACGCTGAAGATCGACCGTGAACTGATCCGGATGCTGCCGACCTCATCCGAACAGCGCAAGCTTGTCCGCTCGATCATCGAGATCGGACGCTCGTTGAGCATTCTGGTGACCGCCGAAGGCGTCGAGACCATGGAGCACGCCCGCATTCTGGGTGACCTCGGCTGCGACGTCCTGCAGGGCTATGCGCTGGCCCGTCCGATGCCGGCCATACAAATCCCCTCTTTTGTGCGCGCTGCCAGCTGGCGCCAGGCCGCCGCCGCCCATACGCCGGCGCAGCGAAAGCCGGGCAACGTGACGGCATCCAAATAAAACACTGCAAAACCACGGCGCCAACAGGCGGTCGTTTTGTTAAGCCGGGAAACGGGGTAGAATGCATTTCTTAGACATTCGATTCTCGCATCGGTGCTCCGGAAGACCGGAATCCGGGGAAGGAGTGACAGGCGGATTGTGAAACCCTCGCTTTTCCTTTAAGGGGACGCCACGAGATCGATCCACTCGCGCTAATCCCAAGAGCGCCAACGACAAGAGAACAATCGCAATGAACCGTCGCCGCCGTATTTACGAGGGCAAGGCCAAGATTCTGTATGAGGGACCCGAGCCAGGCACGCTGATCCAGTTCTTCAAGGACGATGCCACCGCCTTCAACAAGAAGAAGCACGAAGTTATCGATGGCAAGGGCGTTCTGAACAACCGCATCTGCGAGTTCATCTTCAACCATCTGAACAAGATCGGCATTCCCACGCACTTCATCCGCCGCCTCAATATGCGCGAGCAGTTGATCCGCGAAGTCGAGATGATTCCGCTTGAGATCGTCGTGCGCAATGTCGCCGCCGGCTCGCTGGCCAAGCGCCTCGGCATCGAGGAAGGCGTGGTCCTGCCGCGCTCGATCATCGAGTTCTACTACAAGTCGGATGCGCTCGAAGACCCGATGGTCTCCGAAGAGCACATCACCGCCTTCGGCTGGGCCAACCCGGCCGAGCTCGACGACATCATGGCGCTGGCGATCCGCGTCAACGACTTCATGACCGGCCTGTTCCTGGGCGTCGGCATCCAGCTCGTCGACTTCAAGATCGAGTGCGGTCGTCTCTACGAAGGCGACATGATGCGCATCATCCTCGCCGACGAGATTTCGCCGGACAGCTGCCGTCTCTGGGATATCGACACCCAGGAAAAGATGGACAAGGATCGTTTCCGCCGCGATCTCGGTGGGCTTCTCGAAGCCTATTCGGAAGTCGCGCGCCGCCTCGGCATCATCAACGAGAACGAACCCGTGCGCGGCACTGGCCCGGTTCTCGTCAAGTAAACATATTTCGCTACGCAAGACAGGGAAGACAAAGTGATCAAGGCTCGTGTAACCGTCACGCTGAAAAACGGCGTTCTCGATCCGCAGGGCAAGGCAATCGAAGGCGCGCTCGGCGCGCTGGGCTTCGACGGCATCGGCCATGTCCGCCAGGGCAAGGTCTTCGACGTCGAGATAGAGGGCACCGACAAGGCCAAGGCCGAAGGCAACCTCAAGGCCATGTGCGAAAAACTCCTCGCCAACACCGTTATCGAGAATTATACTATTTCTCTCGACTAACAGTTGCGGAGATTGTCCGATGGCTGAAGTGACCAATGAGATGCTTTACGAAGAGCTTTTGAAGCTCGATAAGAAAATGGAGCGGAATCTGGAAAACCTTCAGGAACTGGTGTCCTTCATGCAGGACATCAACCGCGAGCTGGCAGCCGAACGGCAAAAGACTGAACTCTTGAAAAAGAAGTTGTTTGGCAACCGCTTCGATACACCGGCGCCCGTGCATGGTTGAAGCCCAGCAGGAATTCATTCACGAGCTCCTGCGCCGGTTTCATCAGCGCGTGGACAACACGGACGCGGCGACGCTCAACCTGCGGAATCAAGTAAACTCGCTCCGATTGGAGCTCCATGCGAACCAAGGCGACATCAACAATCTCTATTCGCTCATCAACCAGATTGACGAGCGCCTTGAACGCGTAGAAAAACGTCTCGACCTTCGAGAATTCGAAGAAGCACAAGCAAGGTTTGAACCACACCCATGAAATCCGCCGTCGTTCAGCTTCCGGGCCTCAACCGCGATCGTGACATGATCGCCGCTCTCACCAAGATCTCCGGTCAGGCGCCGGTGACGATCTGGCAGACGGAGACCGACATCCCCGATGTCGACCTCATCGTCATTCCTGGCGGATTCTCCTATGGCGACTATCTGCGCTGCGGCGCGATTGCTGCCCGCATGCCAGTCATGCAGGCGATCATCGAGAAGGCGAACAAGGGCGTGAAGGTTCTGGGCGTCTGCAACGGCTTCCAGATTCTGGTCGAAGCCGGCCTGCTGCCGGGTGCCTTGATGCGCAATGCCTCGCTGAAGTTCGTCTGCCGCGAGGTCAAGCTCGAAGTCGTCAACGCCGAGACGGATTTCACCCGTGCCTACGCCAAGGGCCAGATCATCCGCAGCCCGGTCGCCCATCACGACGGCAACTACTTCGCCGACGCCGAAACGCTGGCGAAGATCGAGGGCAACGGCCAGGTGTTGTTCCGCTACGCCGAAGGCACCAATCCGAACGGTTCGCTGAACGACATCGCCGGCATCATGAACGAGCGCGGCAATGTTCTCGGCATGATGCCGCATCCGGAAAACCTGATCGAAGCGGCCCATGGCGGCTCCGACGGTCGCGGCCTGTTCGCCTCGGCGCTCGACGTAATCGCCGCTTAACCTTAAACGCGTAAGAGGCCATTCATCCGGTCCACTGGAGCAAGATCGATGCGCCCTCGCCTGTCCCTGCCCTTAGCCCTCACCGTTGCCGCAACCGCGGCACTGGTTGCCTCGTGCCAGTCGAAGGCGCCCGCACCGTCGCAGGATCGCGGCGCCCTATCGACCATGGAACGTGTGGCGGTTGCCGCCAACAATTGCTGGTTCAAGTCGGGAGACGCGACGTTTGCGGCCTACAAGCTGGCGCCGGAACTCAACTCTTTCTCCGGACGCCCCCGCATTCTGGTCGTCCACAAGGGCAGCCCCGAGAGCCGTCCGCTGCTCGTCGTGCAGGCGGAAGGCAATCCCTCCAAGCTCGACGCCTTCGGCCCGATGATGGATAGCCCGGCACGTCCCCGGATCGCTGGCGATGTTGTGCGCTGGGCCGGCGGCAACAAGAGCTGCAGCTAACTTCCAAGGTTCAACCCCGGAAGCCTCAATCCCAGAAGAACGACTTCGCGACTTCCTTGCGTGCGTCGGCGCGGCTGACGCCGATGTCGAGCAGTTCCGTGTCCGTCAGGTCCCTGAGCGCGCGACGGGTCGACCGCTTCCGCTGCCACAGCGAAACCATTCTCCATAATCCGATCAGGCGCGCAGCCGCCATCTGCCGTACCGACCTTGCGGCCTGTTCCCGAGCACCAACGAATTGTCCTATCCGGTGGTGACACGCATTGTCTTCCCTGAGCTCCGATACAGCAGACATTTCCTTATCCGATCACTGATTGTATGCATCACCCCTGATATGATTGACATGACAATGATGACAATGTAGAAAAATGTCATCATGACAAATTGGCTCCCCGACCTCTCGCGCGGCTCCGGCCCGGTTTATCTGCGGCTCGCCGACAACATCGAGTCCGCCATCGCCAGCGGCGCTCTGCCGGCGGGAAGCAAGCTGCCGCCGCAACGCAATCTCGCCTACGATATCGGCGTCACCATCGGCACGATCGGCCGGGCCTATGCCCTCGTCCACGAACGCGGCCTCGTCGCCGGCGAAGTCGGGCGTGGCACTTATGTGCTTGATAGGGCCGAGACCGCACCCGGCAACCAGCCGGACCCGCTGACATTAGCGCTCGGCGGCACCAGGACAATCGATGCGCCCGCCGGCAAGATCCGCTTCGACACGACAGCGGCGCCCGATCTTGGCCAGGGCAGGATCATCGGCCGGATTCTCGCCGATATCGGCGAACAGCACATGTCGGAGATTTCGTCCTATTCGCGGGTATTTCCGAAGAACTGGTATGAGGCCGGACGCCGCTGGCTGTCGCGCAACGACTGGGCGCCCGACACGGAAAACATCGTTCCGACGCTTGGCGCGCACGCAGCCGCGATCGCCGTCATCTCCGCCATATCATCGCCCGGTGACAAGATCGTCTTCGAGAACCTGAGCTACACGCAGGTGAGCCGCAGCGCCCGCATTCTCG
Source organism: Hyphomicrobiales bacterium (assembly GCA_900469085.1). GTDB lineage: Bacteria > Pseudomonadota > Alphaproteobacteria > Rhizobiales > Rhizobiaceae > Rhizobium. Next base: position 97,708 of record UBVW01000050.1, read on the forward strand.
GCCGCCGCACGATCATCGTCGATTCCGACGAGCATGGCGTCATCCCTGATGATTTCGAGCGCCTTTGCTCGCAGCAGCACCCCAAGCTCGCCTTCCTGATGCCGACGGCACACAACCCGACGCTGGCCACCATGCCGCACGACCGGCGGGC
>UBVW01000050.1:97864-128266 GCA_900469085.1 Hyphomicrobiales bacterium
GCCCGCCGCCACGGCGTGTGGCTGATCGAGGACGATCTCTATGGCGGCATGACCGGCGACGAGAACCCGTTGCTAGCGTCGCTGGCGCCCGATCGGACCTTTCTCATCAGCGGCCTGTCGAAATCCGTCGCCGCCGGCATCCGCGGCGGCTGGGTCGCCTGCCCACCCCATTTCGCCCAGCGCATCAAGGTTACGCACAAGATGATCACGGGCGGCCTGCCCTTCATCCTTGCCGAGGCCTGTGCTCGTCTGGTCGAGAGCGGCGAGGCTCACGAGATCCGCGAGACATGCATCACCGAGCTTGCATCGCGCGAGCGGCTGGCGCGCGAGGCGCTTGCGGGCTCTGATTTCGTCTCCCATCCGCATGTGCCGTTCATCTGGCTGAAGCTTCCCGATCCCTGGCTGTCTGGCACCTTCAAGAACGCCGCCTTCCGCGATGGTGTGCTGATCGACGACGAGGACGAATTCAGGGCCGCCCGCACTGACAAGGTCTATCACCGCGTCCGCATCAGCTTTTCATCGCCCAAAAACCACGGCGAATTGGTTGCAGGCTTGATGACGCTGCGACGCCTGCTTGAAAGTGGCGGGGCCGGATACGACGGCGAGGTGTGAAATTGTTGCAGAATGGCAGCACCGGCGAAAATCCGCCTTTGTGACACGCTCGCTGCTTTACCGAATCAATTTGGGTGCTACCAATTGCGCTCGGCATGGCGATTTGCGCCAGGACTGAGGGCAGCGCATGGCATCGAATATGACGGCATTGATTGGTCGCACGGCATTGCTGGCGGCAAGTGTGGCAAACATCCTGCTCCTGCCGATAGCGGCTCACGCGGATGATAAGATTTTCGACGAATTGCGTTTCGGCGCATCGGCTTCGATCCAGGGCGGCCACAGTCACGAAGACGGCGTTTTCCCCGAAGTCACGGTCTTCTTCGATCCCTTCGGTCAGGATGCGGCAACCGACTGGAAGCAGACGCTTGCTCGCCCACGACTAAACCTCGGTACATCGATCGGCACGTCTGGCGAAGCGACGCAGATTTTCGGCGGTCTATCGTGGACCGTCAATTTCAACGAGAAGGTTTTTGCCGAAGCCGGCTTCGGCGGCGTCTGGCATAATGGCAACCTCGACTATGCGAAGGACGGTCCGGAGCTCGGCTGTCGCTTTATGTTTCATGAGTATGTCGGTGCGGGCTATCGCTTCGACGCGCACTGGAATGTCATGGCACAGGTCGCTCACTCCTCCCACGCCAATCTGTGCGACGGCCCCAACAGCGGCATGACACGCGCCGGCATTCAGGTCGGTTACAAGTTCTAAACCTCGCGATATTTCGATCCGAAGCCCGCTCTCTGTGAACAGCGGGCTTTTTTCTGTCGCGCGCCGCACCCACTTAGGCTAAAGACACCAAAATCGCGCAACGGCAGGGACTTCGCAGAGCTCATGACCATTTCCAATACCCGCCCGATCACTCCAGAATTGATCGCCGCCCACGGCCTGAAGCCGGACGAATACCAGCGGATACTGGACCTCATCGGCAGGGAACCGACATTTACCGAACTCGGTATCTTCTCGGCCATGTGGAACGAGCACTGCTCTTACAAATCCTCCAAGAAGTGGCTCCGCACGCTCCCCACCAAGGGTTCACGCGTCATCCAGGGTCCGGGCGAAAATGCTGGCGTCGTCGATATCGATGACGGCGACGTTGTTGTCTTCAAGATGGAAAGCCACAACCACCCGTCCTACATCGAGCCCTATCAGGGTGCGGCAACAGGCGTCGGCGGCATTCTGCGCGACGTCTTCACCATGGGCGCCCGCCCGATCGCCGCGATGAACGCGCTGCGCTTCGGCTCCCCTGACCACCCGAAGACCAAGCACCTCGTTTCCGGCGTCGTCTCCGGCGTCGGCGGCTACGGCAACTCCTTCGGCGTGCCGACGGTCGGCGGCGAAGTCGAGTTCGACGCCCGCTACAACGGCAACATCCTGGTCAACGCCTTCGCAGCCGGCCTCGCCAAGTCCGACGGCATCTTCCTCTCTGAAGCCAAGGGCGTCGGCCTGCCCGTCGTCTATCTCGGCGCCAAGACCGGCCGCGATGGCGTCGGCGGCGCGACGATGGCGTCCGCGGAATTCGACGAATCGATCGAGGAAAAGCGCCCGACCGTCCAGGTCGGCGACCCCTTCACCGAAAAGTGCCTGCTGGAAGCCTGCCTTGAGCTGATGCAGACGGGCGCCGTCATCGCCATCCAGGACATGGGTGCGGCCGGCCTCACCTGCTCGGCAGTCGAAATGGGCGCCAAGGGCGACCTCGGCATCCTGCTCGACCTCGACACGGTTCCCGTCCGCGAAGAGCAGATGACCGCTTATGAAATGATGCTGTCGGAAAGCCAGGAGCGCATGCTCATGGTTCTGGAACCCGCCAAGGAAGAGGTCGCCAAGGCGATCTTCGTCAAGTGGGGCCTCGACTTCGCCATCGTCGGCAAGACCACGGACGACCTTCGCTTCCGCTGCGTCCACCAGGGCGAGGAAGTCGCCAACCTGCCGATCAAGGATCTCGGCGACCAGGCGCCGGAATATGACCGCCCATGGCGTGAAGCCGACAAGCGCGCGCCGCTGCCTGCAAACCTCGTCGCAGCACCTGAGGATTACGGCCAGACGCTGCTCAAGCTCGTCGGCTCGCCGAACGAATCCAGCCGCCGCTGGGTCTACGAACAGTATGACACGCTGATCCAGGGCAACTCCCTGCAGCTGCCCGGCGGCGATGCCGGCGTCGTGCGCGTCGAGACGCACCCGACCAAGGCGCTGGCCTTCTCATCCGACGTGACGCCGCGTTATGTCGAGGCCGATCCGTTCGAAGGCGGCAAGCAGGCGGTCGCCGAGTGCTGGCGCAACATAACAGCCACAGGCGCCGAGCCGCTGGCCGCCACCGACAACCTCAACTTCGGCAACCCCGAGAAGCCAGAGATCATGGGCCAGTTGGTCCAGGCCATCAAGGGCATCGGCGAAGCCTGCCGAGCGCTCGACTTGCCGATCGTCTCCGGCAACGTCTCGCTGTACAACGAGACCAATGGCGTCGCGATCCTTCCCACCCCCACCATCGCCGGCGTCGGCCTGCTTGGTGACTGGAAGAAGATGGCCCGCATCAGCGGCGCGTCTGATGGCGACAAGGTCATTATGATCGGCGCCGACGGCAGCCATCTCGGCTCGTCGATCTACCTGCGCGACATCATCGGCAGCACCGACGGCCCGGCGCCCGAGGTCGATCTCTTCGCCGAGCGCCGTAACGGTGACTTCGTCCGCTCGGTCATCCGCAATGGCCAGGCAACCGCCTGCCACGACATCTCGTCGGGCGGTCTGGCGCTGGCGCTGGCCGAAATGGCCATGTCGTCGGGCAAGGGCCTGAAGATCAGCCTCAGCGAAGGCCGCGGCGAAACCCACGGGCTTCTCTTCGGTGAAGATCAGGCCCGCTACGTGCTGACAGTGCCTGCCGACGTCGCCAACTTCGTCTGCGCCAACGCCGAAGGCGCGGGCATCCCCTTCCGTCGCCTCGGCACGGTCGAGGGTGACGCACTCGTCATCGACGATCTGTTGTCGCTGCCGATTCAGCAATTGCGCCACGCCCATGAATCGTGGTTCCCTGAATTCATGGATGGCAGCGGCACGCTCGCTGCCGCGGAATGATGCGCAAGGAGTAATCGACCATGGCCATGAAACCCGGTGACATCGAAGATATGATCAAGGCCGGCATCCCCGGCGCCAAGGTGGTCATCCGTGATCTGGCTGGCGACGGAGATCATTATGCCGCCGAAGTCGTAGCCGAAGCCTTTCGTGGCAAGAGCCGCGTGCAGCAGCACAAGATGGTCTACGACGCGCTGAAGGGCAACATGGGCGGCGTTCTGCACGCGCTGGCGCTGCAGACCTCGGCGCCGGAATAAGGCATGCCGTCATAGCCTGTTAAAAAATGCCCGGGTTCCGCCGGGCATTTTTGATTCTTGGTCGCGAATGCGGCAGGCTTCTTCACCAACGCATACAGCACGCAACGGTTGACGAACCTCAATCCGTAACGGATCGGCAACAGCGAGGACATCAGACCGGTAGGGCCCTCCTTTTTTTGTTCCCACCTGCTGGAATTCCGGTCGTCACATGCTATCTAAGCTTAACGATTGAAACGGCGGGCCTTTAACTCGCCTGTTGAAAGGATTAAGTCCCATGAGCGGTATCAACGAATTCATCGACAACGAAATCAAGACGAACGACGTCGTCCTCTTCATGAAGGGCACGCCGCAGTTTCCCCAGTGTGGATTCTCCGGCCAGGTCGTGCAGATTCTCGATTACATCGGTGTCGACTACCAGAGCGTCAACGTTCTCGCCGATTCGGAAATCCGCCAGGGCATCAAGGATTACTCCAACTGGCCGACCATTCCCCAGCTCTACGTCAAGGGTGAATTCATCGGCGGCTGCGACATCGTCAAGGAAATGTTCCAGGCCGGTGAATTGCAGCAGCACTTCCAGGAAAACGGCGTAACCGTTCGCGGCGCTGCCTGACCTGACCGGTCACCGGGCGTCCGCCCGGTTTCCATTTCTGTATTTTGAGTCCGAGGCGCTGTGCTGAACAGCGCCTTGGCCTGTTTTTGGGAATTACATTGTGACAGATTCATCACAAGCCGCGCACGTGGGTCGTATCCCCATGGGCAAGGGTGAGTTCATCGCGCTGGCCGCCTTCCTGATGGCGATCAACTCACTGGCGATCGACATCATGCTGCCGGCGCTGCAGCAGATTGGCGCCAGTCTGAATGTCGAGAGCGAAAACCATCGCCAGTTCGTCGTCTCGACCTACCTTCTGGGCTTCGGTGTTGCCCAGCTTCTCTATGGCCCGCTCTCGGATCGCTTCGGCCGCCGCATCCCGCTTCTTGCCGGCATCGGTATCTATATCTGTTCCTCGCTTGGCAGCGCGCTGGTTCCGACCTTCGAGGGCTTGCTGATCCTCAGGTTCGTCCAGGGCCTCGGCTCCGCCGCCACCCGCGTCATCACCATCTCCATCGTTCGCGACATCTATGGTGGCCGACAGATGGCCGAGGTCATGTCGCTGATCATGATGGTGTTCATGATCGTTCCGGTTATCGCGCCGGGCAGCGGCCAGATCATCATGCTGTTCGGCAGCTGGCATCTGATCTTCCTGTTCATCGCTGTCATGGCCGCCATCATCGCCGGCTGGGCTTATATCCGGCTGCCCGAAACGCTGCGTCCGGAAAACGTTCGCCCCTTCACGGCAAAATCCGTACTCGGCGGCTTCAAGCTGGTTCTGACCAACCGCATCGCGCTCTGCTACACGATCGCCAGCACCTTTATCTTCGGCTCGCTGTTCGGCTTCATCAATTCGGCCCAGCAGATCTATGTGGGCATCTACGATCTCGGCGTCTATTTCCCCTTCGCCTTTGCCGGCGTCGCGGTCTTCATGTCGATGTCGTCGTTCCTCAACTCGCGCCTCGTCGGCAAGTTCGGCATGCGCCGCCTGTCGCATGGCGCGTTGATCGGCTTCATCACCATCAACACCATCTGGCTGCTCGCTTTGGTGTTCGGCCCGCACCCGATGCCCTTCTTCCTGTTCATCGGCTTCTTCGGCCTGGCGATGTTCCAGTTCGGCTGGATCGGCTCGAACTTCAATTCTCTCGCCATGGAGCCGCTTGGCCACGTGGCCGGCACCGCCTCCTCTGTTCTCGGCTTCATGAGCACCGTCGGTGGCGCGCTGATCGGCGCAGGCATCGGCCAGGCCTTCGACGGCACCGCGCTGCCCATGGTCGCCGGCTATTTCACCGTCTCGATCATCGGCCTCGTCTTCGTGCTGATCGCCGAGAAGGGAAAACTCTTCCAGCCGCACAATCCGGCTGTTTGAGCAAGCATGCGACGGTTGAGACAATTTTCTATTTCAGGACAATCATATGACGCCTCCCCATAAGCCGCATACCGAAAACCAGGGGTCCAGCCGCATCGGCATGGGCTTCCTCGAATTCGTCATCACCATCGCCATCATGACGGCCAGTGTCGCCATGGCGATCGACAGCATGTTGCCTGCCCTGCCCGCCATGGGCCATGCGCTCAATGTCGCCAACGCCAATGACGCGCAGCTGGTCATCGGTGTCTTCTTCCTCGGCTTCGGCGTGTCGCAGATCATCTTCGGCAGTCTGTCCGACACGTTCGGCCGGCGCAACATCATGCTCGGCGGCCTTGCAGTCTATGTGCTGGCCATGTTTGGCGCGGCGGCGACCGGCAGCTTCGAGATGCTGCTCGTCATGCGCTTCATCCAGGGCCTCGGCGGCGCTGCGGTCCGCATCACCACCATGGCCGTCGTCCGCGATTGTTTCGGTGGCCGCGAAATGGCGCGCGTCATGTCCTATGTCATGATCGTCTTCATGATCGTGCCGATCATCGCCCCCTCGGTCGGACAGCTGATCATCACCTATGCCAACTGGCACTGGATCTTCATCCTTCTCGGCATCGTCGGCGCCATCCTGTTCAGCTGGGCCGCGCTCCGCCTGAAGGAATCACTGCCTCGCGAAGAGCGCATCCCGCTCTCCTTCGGCAATGTGGTCGATGGCTTCAAGACTGTTCTGACCAACAAGATCACCTGTGGCTACATGATCGGCCTGACGATGTTTACGGCCGTCATCAGCGCCTATGTCATCTCCGTCCAGCAGGTCTTCGGCGAAGTCTATGGCCTCGGTGACTGGCTCCCGATCGCCTTTGCCGCCACAGCCGGCGGCATCGCGGTTGCCAACTTCGCCAATGGCTTCTTCGTGCGCAAGTTCGGCATGCGCCGCATCTCGCATGTGGCAATGATCCTCTTCACCATCATCTCGGCGATCGGCTTCTTCAAGGCGCTCGGCGGCACGCCAAGCTTCGCCTTCGCCTATGCGCTGTTCACGATCCTGTTGATGATGTTCGCCGTGATCGCCACCAACTTCACGGCCATCAGCCTTGAGCCGATGGGCAATCTCGCCGGCACAGCCACCTCGATCACCGGCTTCGTCTCGACTACCTTCGGCGCCATCCTCGGCGGCGCGGTCGGCCAGCTTTTCAACGGCACGGTGCAGCCACTGTTCGGCGGCTTCGCGCTGTTCGGCCTGATCAGCATCGCGGCCACCCTCTGGGCCGAGGGCGGCAAGCTCTTCACTCACCCGGGCGACGATCCGCAGCTGGATCCGGGCGCCGGGCATTTCTGAGCAAATCGCGATCGCCGGCGCGTGAACATGCGCGCCGGTTAGGCTCTCAATAGGGCTTCCACGAACTGCCGATCGCAGCCGGTTCATCGATCCCATCGGGAAGATCGGTCAATCGCCGCGCATCCTGCGGCCGACGTCCCGGCCGCGTCGGATGCAAACGTTGTAACGCCTGCCCTACACCGTAAACACCTCACGCCGCAGCAGCTCCCAGCTCTCCTTGTCCGGCGCAATCAGCAGGCCGCCGTCGATATGCTCGGGCAGATAGGCCGAGCCGTCGAAACGCGCCGCGTAGCCGCCGGCTTCCACGCAGGCGAGCGTGCCGCCGAGATGGTCCCAGGGCATCAGCTTATTGTACATCAGGTAATGCACATGACCGCCGGCAAACGCCCGGTGCTCGTGTGCTGCGCAGCGATAGTTGCAGATGAAGCGGACCTTGGAGAGGTTGGCGAGCACTTCGGCGCGTTTGCCCAGCGGTAAAAAGCCTGTCGAGGCCATCCCGACCATCTGGTCGAGCGCGACAGGCTTTGCGACCGCGAGCCGCTCGGAGCTGCCATCGGGACGTTTCAGCCATGTACCGGCGCCCTTTTCGGCGATAACCCAATCGTCGCCCATCGGATCGTAGATGATGCCGGCGATGCATTCGCCATCGGCGACCACCGAAGCCATGACGCCGAAGGCCGGAATGCCCGAGGCGAAATTGAAGGTGCCGTCGACGGGATCGACGATGATCGACAAGGATGCATCCTTCAGCTTGCCAAGCAGCGCCGGATCGGCCGCAACGGATTCCTCGCCAATGAACAGCGCCTCCGGCCACAGCGTCGCGACCTCGGCCTTGATCATGCGCTCGGCTTCGAGATCGGCTTCCGTCACCAGATCGGTCGCCTCGGTCTTGGCGCGCACATCGTCGCTGCCCAGCCTTCGGAAGCGCGGCAATATTTCCGCCTTCGCCGCCCGCCGCAGGAGATCGGCAAGCGTCGTTACATCAATCGTCGAAGTCATGATCATTTCCTCGGTTGCGCTGTGGCGCCGATCAGGTCGCGGTCGGCGCGGTCTCACCCGCCATCAGGCCGGCGAAGTCGAAAAGCTTGGGGTCGAGCAGATGCGACGGGTTCACATGCGAAAGCGCCCGCAGCATCGTGTCCTTGCGGCCGGGCATGCGCCGCTCGATATCGGCGAGCATGTCCTTCATGGCATTGCGCTGCAGCCCGTCCTGCGACCCGCAGAGATCGCAGGGGATGATCGGAAACTGCATGGCACCGGCGAATTTCGCCATGTCGTCCTCGGCGCAATAGGCAAGCGGCCTCAGCACCATCAGGTCGCCCTCATCGTTGAGTAGCTTCGCCGGCATCGAGGCCAGGCGGCCGCCGTGGAAGAAGTTCATGAAGAAGGTCTCTAAGATATCCTCGCGGTGATGTCCGAGCACCAGCGCGTCGCAGCCCTCCTCGCGAGCGATGCGATAGAGATTGCCGCGGCGAAGGCGCGAACAGAGCGAGCAGTAGGTGCCGCCGGCCGGTACCTTCTCCTTCACGATCGAATAGGTGTCGCGATATTCGATCCGGTGCTTCACGCCGATTTTCGTCAGATATTCCGGCAGGATATGCTTCGGGAAGTTCGGCTGCCCCTGGTCGAGATTGCAGGCAACGAGTTCGACCGGCAGCAGGCCGCGCCATTGCAGGTCGAGCAGCAGCGCCAGCAGCCCGTAGCTATCCTTGCCGCCGGATACGCCGATCAGCCAGCGCTTCTGGCCCTTCAGCATGCCGAAATCGTCGAACGCCTGCCGCACTTGTCTCAACAACCGCTTGCGCAGCTTGTTGAACGAGACGGAGCTCGGCGCATCGGCAAACAGCGCATGCGCGACCACACCTTCGGTCTCGGGCGTTTCCAGCTCGTCTGCGATAGTGGCTGCGATATTCATTGTCTCTTCCGATCAGGCCCTAGGGTCCAAACTCAATCCCGTCTAGCAGAAAGATGCCCGGCAACCCAGCATCAATCGCCGAATACCGACCATCCCGTGCGCGCCGCCAGCATTTCAAGGGCCACCGCGCCGAGCTGCGAATTGCCGACCTTGTTCAACCCCGGCGACCAGACCGCGATAGACGCGATACCGGGCGCCACCGCGAAGATACCGCCGCCGACGCCGCTCTTGCCGGGAAGGCCGACGTGATAGGCGAAATCGCCGGATCCGTCATAATGGCCACAGGTCAGCATCAGCGCATTGATGCGCCGCGCGCGCTTGGGCGAGACGACCGAATGGCCGGTCACGGGGTTGGCGCCACGGGCGGCGAGGAAGAGGCCGGCACGCGCCAGCTGCTCGCAGGTCATCGACAGCGCACACTGGTGGAAATAGACGCCGAGAACATGCTCGACAGGATGATCGATGTTCTTGTAAGCGCGCATGAAATTCGCCAACGCGAAATTGCGGTAGCCCGTCTGTGTTTCGGACTTGGCAACCTTGTCGTCGATCGTCACCGTCTCGTCATCAGCCAGATAACGCACGAAACGCAGGACTTCGCCGATCGCCTCGCGCGGCTCGTGCCCGGCAAGCACCACGTCGGCAACGGCAATGGCGCCGGCATTGATGAAGGGATTACGCGGAATGCCGGCTTCCTGCTCAAGCTGCACGATCGAGTTGAAGGAGTTGCCCGACGGCTCGCGCCCGACGCGTTTCCACAGTCCCTCGCCGACCTTGCCGAGTGCCAGCGTCAGCATGAAGACCTTGGAAATGCTCTGGATCGAGAACGACACGGCCGCATCGCCGACGCTGTAGACGTTGCCATCGACAGTGACGACCGAAAGCCCGAACTGGGCGGGATCGATCTTGGCAAGCTGCGGAATATAATCCGCAACTTTGCCCTCGCCGATGCGCGGCTGAAGTTCGGTATAGATACTATCGAGGACTGCCTGCAAATCGGTCATCGTCTATCTCCAGATAACAAAAAAGCCGCCCAGAGAGCGGCTTTTCCGTAAGCGAAAACGTCGCGATTAACGCGAGTAGAATTCGACCACCAGATGCGGTTCCATGATCACAGCGTACGGTACGTCGCTGAGAGCCGGTACACGAGCGAAGGTAGCGACCATCTTGTTGTGATCGACTTCGATGTACTCAGGAACGTCGCGTTCAGCCAGGCTGATAGCTTCGAGAACCGAAACCAGCTGCTTGGACTTCTGACGAACTTCGATGACGTCGCCGGCCTTGCAACGGTAGGAACCGATGTTGACGCGAACGCCATTCACGGTCACGTGGCCGTGGTTGACGAACTGACGGGCAGCGAAGACGGTCGGAACGAACTTGGCGCGATAAACGATCGCATCCAGGCGGGATTCCAACAGACCGATGAGGTTTTCAGAAGTGTCGCCCTTGCGGCGGGAAGCTTCGGCGAAGATCGCGCGGAACTGCTTCTCGCGCAGGTCACCGTAGTAACCCTTGAGCTTCTGCTTGGCGCGCAGCTGCACACCGAAGTCCGAAAGCTTGCCCTTGCGGCGCTGGCCGTGCTGGCCCGGGCCGTATTCGCGGCGGTTCACCGGGGACTTAGGACGACCCCAGATGTTCTCGCCCATACGGCGGTCAATTTTGTACTTGGACGATTCGCGCTTGCTCATCGTATTTCCTTTCAGAATGTTACGGCGGCTTGTTACCAAACCGCTCGAAGGAAACACGCCCTCCTTTGGCCTCTTTGAGGGAGGCCCGACAGGATTTTCCGGTTACGCGAACTGGAAACTCCACGGGACATGTCAAATGAAACACGGGACATTGCTGCCCCGTGCTGGCGCGGTCTTTAGGGTGAAGCCACTGGAATGTCAATCACAATCCGTGGCGCCACCGGCAAAACCGCCTGATTGCGGAAGGCTTGGCCTTCTTACTTCATCGCTGCCTTCTGGGCTTTCAGGCCGAGCGCGTCGCTGATCGTGTAGAACAGGTCTGTCTGGTCGGTCAAACCGCTGACATTAGCCGCACGCGGACCAAAGGCTGCAATACGCAGCTGCGAACCGGTATGGCCCTGGTCGTCAACCTCGTCCGAGTTGCCGTAGCTGACGGCCATCACGGCACCGTCCTTGGTCATCAACGCTTCCGTCAAGCCCGGCGCCTTGGTCTTGGCGTCGATGATCTGGCTGGCATGCGCGTGGTCGGCGGTGACGATGACGAGCGTATCGCCCTTCTGCTGCGCGAACTTCAGCGCTTCCTGAACGGCTTCATCAAGGTCGACGGTCTCGCCGATCTGGCCACAAGGGTTGGCGGCGTGATCCTGCTTGTCGATCGAGGCGCCCTCGACCTGCAGGAAGAAGCCTTTCTCGTTGGTGCTCAAGAGCTCGATCGCCTTCGACGTCATCTGCGCCAGGGTCGGCGTGGCCGACATGCGCTTCTCGTTCGGCTGGCAGACGACGGGCTCCTTCTCGACGTTGCCGTAGTGGCTTGCCTGCGGGCCTTGCCAGCGGATCGGCATGTTGCCCTCGGCGAAGAGACCGAGAACCGGTGCGCTGTCATTGGCCTGCTTCACGGCAGCAAGCTCATCGGCGTTGGTCACGATCTTGTAGCCGCGCTCCTCGGCCTGCTGTCGCAGCGTCTTGCCCTTCCATTCGCCGGCCTTTGCCGTCTCGCCGAAGCTCTTGGCGCCGCCGCCGAGCGTCACGTCGGCGCGCGCGTTGATCAGCTGCTCGGTGATCGAACCCTTGCCGCCATTTTCGAGCGCGTTGCTGGCACATTTCTCCGTCGTTGCTTCCGGCCCGTAGCACTTGCGCTGCGTCACATGCGCGATCTGAACGGCCGGCGTCGCATCCTGCAATTCGGCGGTCGACACGTTGCCTGTTGCGAGACCGGCGGCCTTGGCCTTTTCCAGCAGCGTCTCGTGCGCCTCCTCGCGGATATCGACGCCGATCGCGCCGTTGTAGCTCTTCACGCCGGTTGCCCATGCCGTGCCCGATGCCGCTGAATCCGTGACGTAAGTCGGCTTCCCGGTCTTCTTGTCGAGCGAATAGTGCGTGTACTGGCCGGTGACCGGCAGGGCGTCGATGCCCTTGAAATACTGGCCGGCGCCGACGGCGTAGTTGCGGGCAATGGTGATTTCGGAATCGCCCATGCCATCGCCGATCAGGAGGATCACGTTCTTTGGACGGCCGTCGACGATCTGGGCGCGGTAGGCCTCGGTGATGTCGCCGGAGATACGGCGTGCGCCGCCGGGCTGGCTAAGGTCCTCGCTGGCGCCACGCTCAAGCAGCTTGGTCGCTGCGGCATCGGCGGCATGCGCCGGCTGAATGGCGACGGTTGCAAGCAGCACTGCTGCAAATGCGGCAATCGCATGGGAACGGGTGAAATTCGACATGACCAACATCTCCTCTGGGCAAAAAGTCAAAGTGCGCCCACGAGGGGCATGCGGGTTATCTACCCCTGAGATGAACGGCATGTGACACGAGCAACCTTATCGTGTACCGAAATGCCGATACACGACAAAAACCGCAAGGCGGTTTTCATCTCCAGATGTGAACATGGAAGATGACTGCTTTTATTCAGCAGCCGACTGAACGTCTTCAGCGTCAGGCGCATTGGCATCGCCAGGCGCCGTCTGGCAGTTCATGTCGGGGAAAGCAACAATCCGCTTGCCGGAGAAATCGGTGTGGACGACAACCGTCCCCTGCTCCTCGAAATAACCCAGGAGACGCCGCGCGCGACGGGCCGAGTGCGTGCCATAGGCGCGCGCGATACGCGCGTCAGAAGGGCACGGCTCGCCGCAAACGGCGGCCTTGGCGAGCATCAGGAAGACGCCCTGCAGATCATCGGTCACGCCCGATGACAACGACAACGCCGTCGCCCAGGCTTCCGTCGCGGCGGTCTCCGGATCGACGCCCGAGCGCGATACAGCGACGCGGCGGCGGAACTCCGGCAGCGACATCGGCGATCCCGGCACGCGGCGCATGCGAAGTCGCACGAGAAACTCCTGATAGAGTACCGAATCCGTACGGAAGCCCGAGCCCGGATCATCGAGGATTTCGCTCAAGACAGCCGACACGCGCTCCTCGCGGTCTTCCGCCGACATTTCTGGCTGGCTGGCGCGGCCTTCCGACGGCTGCGGCGCGGTGGCCGCCGGCGCGGAGCGGGAAAGCTCGGCCAGAATATCCGTGGTCGGCCGTGGTGCGGGCGCGGCGCGGCGCACGATCGGCCGCTGGAATTCTTCCGGATCCGGCGTGAAGATCAGGTCTTCGACATCCTGTGGCGAATCCGGGAGCGGCATCAGCTTGGGGCTCGACGAACGCGCCGAGGTCTCGACATTGCCGATCTGGATCGGCAGCGGTCGGCGCGACAGAGCCGGACCGAGAGCCACGAAATTACCGCGCCTCAGGTCACGGAACATTTCTGCCTGACGCCGGTCCATGCCGAGCAGGTCGGCGGCGCGCGCCATGTCGATGTCTAGGAAAGTTCGGCCCATCAGGAAATTAGAGGCTTCGGCGGCGACGTTCTTGGCGAGCTTGGCCAGGCGCTGGGTGGCGATGACCCCCGCGAGACCGCGCTTTCGGCCACGGCACATCAGGTTGGTCATCGCGCCGAGCGACATCTTGCGCGCATCGTCGGAGACTTCGCCGGCGACCGACGGCGCGAACATCTGCGCTTCGTCGACGACCACGAGCACGGGATACCAGAACTCACGATCGGCATCGAACATGCCGTTGAGGAAGGCCGCAGCGGCGCGCATCTGCTGCTCGACCTCAAGCCCTTCGAGCGTGAGAACGCAGGAGACGCGGTGCTGGCGAATGCGGTTGGCGATACCAGCCAGTTCCGCCTCGGTGCGCTCGCCGTCGACCACCACATGGCCAAACTTGTCGCTCAGCGTGACGAAATCGCCCTCGGGGTCGATGATGACCTGTTGCACCCACTGCGCGGATTGCTCCAGTAGGCGACGCAACAGATGCGACTTTCCGGAGCCGGAATTGCCCTGAACGAGGAGACGGGTCGCCAGCAGTTCCTCGATATCGAGCGTGGCCGGATTGCCTCCCGACGCCGATCCCATATCGATACCAACCTGCAAGTCCCATTCCCCTTCTGAAATCAACGCCACTCTTTAGCAGATTCGTGGCGGAATGCTTGGCCTACCGAACAAAACCCACAGCCAATCGCATCTTTTCGAATCACGCCGCCTTGTCGGCAACAATATCGCTTCCGCCCAACTCCGCTCTTGGGATCAGCATGCGCGTAAACAGCAGGCTGACGGCCAGCGGAACCAGCAAGATGCCTAAACCAACGCGCAACCCGAAGGCCTCGGCGACGAACCCGATCGCCGGCGGTCCGACGAGGAAGCCGCTCAGCGCGATGAATGTCAGGATGGCAACGCTGGACGCCGCCGGCCGGTCCGTCAGGCTGGCGGATGCCGTGACGGCGAGCGGGAAACCCACCGAAACACCGACGCCGATCGCCGCAAAGCCGATGAGCGCCACCGTTGTCGTCGGCGCCAACAACACAATCAGCATGCCCGTCAGCGACGCGCAGCCGCAGGCCCGCGCGATCGCCACCGCGCCGAAGCGGCTCTTCATGTAATCGCCGCCGAAACGTCCTGTTGCCACGAGGCAGGCGAAGACGGAGTAGCCGAGACCGGTCAGCGCGCCCGTCGCAAACAGCACGTCGCGCAGATAGACCGCCGACCAGTCGGCGATCGCACCCTCGGTCATGGTGATACCGAAGGTGAAGGCGCAGATGCCGAGAAGTGCCGAACTCGGCAGCTTGAACGGCGCGCCTTGCTGATGCGATGTCTCGGCGACGGGATCGGCACCCAACGGCAAGCGAACACTCACCAGCAGCGACGGCACTAGCAGGAGCAGCGCGATCAAAGCGATCGACCAGTTCGCCGGCAGATGCAACGCCGCAGCGCCCACCCCGAGAAGGCTGCCGACCATGATGCCGAGGCTCCAGAACCCATGGCAACGGCTCATGATGACAAGGCCCGTGGTCTTTTCGGCACGATCCGCCTCGACATTCAGGCCAAGCTCCAGTGTCGACAGCGTGACGCCGAGAAGCATCAGGGCGAAGAACAGTGCCGTCATGCTGCCGGCGAAAGCCGGAAGCGACACCACGGCGAGAAATGCCACAAAGCCGTAGATGATGGTAGCGCGCCCGCCGATCCGCGCCACCAGCCGCCCGGCGAAGGGCAAGGTCATCAAGGTGCCGATGGGCAGGCCCAGGAGCACGATGGCAAGATCTGCCGGCCCCATGCCGAGCTTCGCCTGCACATCAGGAATGCGCGGCAGCCAGCTGCCGAAGGCGATCGGCTGCAGGAAGAAGATCAGCATGACAAGTCTTTGAAACGGCATCGAACATTCCCCTGCCCGCCAGTGCGCAAAGCACTGCGGACGATTCCCCGTCGTCGAACTTGCGATATCGACATCGCAAAGAAAAGCGGTTGCCGCACGAAAGACGCGGGAAGTGTCGGGCGTTGCGAAAGCGTATCACCTGACCACGAGACCGAACCCCTGCATCAGCCTCTTGGTCGAAAAATCCGGATTGCCCGAGGTGAAAACGGCAAAATCGAAATTGTCGGGATGCACGGCATCGGCCACTTCCGGTACCAGGCTGCGCGCCCGTCGCGCGATCGCTTCCGCCGGATCCAGCCAATCGACCGGCCACGGCGCCAACCTCCGGAAGATGTTCGCCATGAACGGGTAATGCGTGCAGGCGAGCACGACGATATCGGTCTTCCTGCCATCCTTCTCGACGAAACACTGTGCGATCTCACCCATGACCGCCTCGTCAGACAGCGTGTCGCCGCGAATATAGGCCTCCGCCATGCGGGCGAGGTTCTCGGAGCCAACGAGGCGAACATGGCACTGCTGCGCAAAGGACTGGATGAGATCGCGCGTATAGGCGCGCTTCACGGTCCCCGGCGTTGCCAGCACCGAGACCAGCCCCGAGCGTGTCCGCTCCGCCGCCGGCTTGATCGCCGGCACGGTACCGACGAAGGTCATCTCAGGGAACGCCGCCCTGAGATCCGCGCCGGCGAGCGTGAAGGCCGTGTTGCAGGCAATGATACAGACTTCTGGATCGTGCTCGCGAAGCAGCTTCGCGAACAGATCGATGATCCGCTCCTTCAGCGCCTGCTCCTCCCATCCGCCATAGGGAAAGCCGGCATCGTCGGCGACATAGATGAAACCGCGCTCGGGCATCAGCACACGCGCCTCGCGCAGCACCGTCAACCCGCCAATCCCCGAATCGAAGACCAGGACGGGCTTCAGCTCATGCGTCGCTGCTGTCATCTTCAGGTTGTTCCTTGACATCTTGGGGCGCCCGGCTTCCGCGCGGATATTGCCGCGAGAACCGGTCGAGGGAGGAGATCACGCCGCGCATCACGCTGATTTCCTGCTCCGTGAAGGCGCGGCGGGAAAGGACTGCGCGCAGATTGTCGACCATTTTCGGCTTTTTCGCGGGCGGATGGAAATAATTGCGCGAATCCAAAGCCTCTTCCAACTGGTCGTAGAGCCCGTGCAATTGTTCCTTCGTCGATTGCGTCTGCTCCGTCGCCTGGAAGGGAACGCTGCCGAGATCCTCCATGCCCGATTTCATCCACTCGTAGGACATCAAGAGCACGGCCTGCGCTATGTTGAGCGAGGCGAAGGCGGGGTTGACGGGGAAGGTCACGATCTCGTCCGCCAGCGCCACCTCTTCATTGGAGAGGCCCCAACGTTCGCGCCCGAAGAGGATGCCGGTCCCCTCACCCGCCGTAAACCGCGCACGCAACGTCTGCGCCGCCACCACAGGCGAACGCACCGGCTTGAAGCCGTCGCGCTCGCGCGCCGTCGTCGCATAGACGAAGTTGAGATCGGCGACCGCCCCTTCCAGCGTGTCGAACACCTTGGTGCCGTCGATGACGTGATCGGCCTTGGAGGCGGCGGCCTGCGCCTTCTCGTTCGGCCATCCGTCGCGCGGATTGACGAGGCGCAGTTCCGAGAGGCCGAAATTCGCCATGGCGCGCGCCACCATCCCGATGTTTTCGCCCATCTGCGGTTCGACCAGAATGATGACGGGACCTTCCGTCAGAAGAAGACGCTCGCTATTCGTGCCTGCCATGAAGTCAAAATCCTTTTGCTAGGCGCGGAAATAGCCAAGACCGGCTGAAACGGCAAGGCTTATGCGGTGTTGCGCACCTCATTCCTCGTCGTCATCAAGGCCGGCATCGAGCTCAAGATCAGGAGTCTGTGCGACGGTGCGGCCATGGCGGATGGACGTGACCTCGATTGCTTCGCCGTCGTAGGAATAGTCGAGCAGGTAGTCGTAGGAATAGTCGAGCAGGTAATCGCCGACCACCAGTGTTCGGTTGCCCGATATCTGCAGGCCATGCATGTGGTTTCCGACCTGCGGAAAGGTGCGAAGCAATTCCCTCGCCTCCTTCACCGCCTGCGAAAATTTGCGGGCGGCGGCCGGACTATGGTGGCGCAGGTATTCGGCTTCTTTACGGACATAATTGGCCGCATCCCTAGAAAGCCGGACAGGGATCATGCGACCTTCCCGGCGATGATCTTGTCCATTTCGGCGATCACATCGTCGAGGTCTTCGTATTCGCCCGATGCGATCTGCTCTCGCCCCTTGATCGCGGCGAAAATGTCCGCGCCTTCGTTCATGAGATAGGTCCTCAGCGCGCGAACGATGATGTAGCTTCTGGATCGGTCGGTTGCATCGGCAATTGCTTGAATATCCGAGAGCACCTCGCTGGGAATACGAAGCGTGACGGATTCGGACATGTTCGCTTTCGTCATCATCGTCTCCTGCCTCAAGCTAAACGTTTAGCAAGACATTGTAAGACAAATCTCTGACCAGCACAAACAGGCCGTCGGCTCCCGGTGCGGTGAGCCTCTACACCACGTTACGCGTCCGGATACAGCCGTTCAAGCGTGAGGCCGATCATCTCAAGTCCCTGCCACCACCCCCTGCTGGCGTGCGGATGGTGGCGCACGCTCGATACGGGGACCTTGCGATCGACGAAGAAACATTCCGAGCGCCGCGCCGATGCCGAAGCAACGCGGGCGAGGCAGGCATCGATCAGCTGGCGGGCGTCGTCGTTGGTGATCGACGCCTCCCGGTTCTTCGCCATCATCCGCGCCCAATAGGTGGCGGCCAGGAAGATTGCCAGCGTCTGCCTGACCTGTCCCGGCCTGGTGACAACGGACCATAACGAGCCGAGCGGCCGCGCAGCAGTCGCCAAATCCTTGTAGGCGGCATCCAGTGTCTGCGACAGGCCGATGAGCCGGTGCCGCGGCTCGCCGGCTAAAGCTGCCTTCAGCACTGCATCCAGCGCCGCGAACCATTTGTCGAGGACAAGGTCGAGCGCCCCTCGGGTGCGGGCGGGAAAGACGACGAAAGCGACCAGCGTGCCCACCGCCGCCCCGAGCGCCGTTTCCTCGACGCGCAGCAGCAGCAGATCGAGCGTCAACGATCCGATCATGCCGTAAACCAGGCAAAGCGCGATCGACACGAAGAACGTCATCGTCGCGTAGCTTGTCTGGAGGAAATAGAAGGCGAGGAAAATGGAGACGCAGGTGAGCACGAGCGCCGGCAGCAGATGGCCGCTAAGCAGCGTCGCAAGCAGAAGCCCGATACCGATCCCGAACAGCGTCCCCACCGACCGCTGCAGCGCCTTCATCGCGGTATCCCCGCGCGAATTGGTATTGGTGAACACCAGGAAGGACGCAAGCACAGCCCAGAACCACCGCTCGCGCGACAGACCGAGACCCAGCGTCATGGCGATCGCCGATGCGACGGTAATCTGCAGCGCCGAACGCATGAGCGGGTTGCTCAATGAGAAATCCGGAAGCGACGTTTGAACCGGCGCCTCGGCGACAGCGGCGATATCGGCGAAGCTGGTCCGCTTGCCCTCGTCGATCGTCTCGACGAGCTGCGCCCGCGCGTTGCCGAGCCTGATCAGCGCGCGTGTCGCCTCGGCGGAGGAGCCTTCGTCACCTTCCTCGGGCGAACGCGCGACATGTCCCTCGATGATCCGATGCACCAGCTCGAAAGGCGGAAGCGATTGCGAGCACAGCATGATCGCCCCCTCTGCCGCCAGATGCGCGTCGAACAGACGGATCGCGAGCTCTCCCGCCGGCTCGGTACCCGGATCGAAAACGCCGCTTGGAGGTCTTGGAATGAAGCTCTCGGCCATCAGCACCACCTCTTTCAGCCGCTCTTCCAGCTGATTGAGCTCCTGCCGGTCCGCATCCGAAACCCGCCCCACCGCGGCAAGTGCTGCGATCTTGAACAGGATCTGGTTGATCCGCCCCTGCACGCTTTCAAGCGACCGCAACAGGTCGCGCCGCCAGTCGTCAGGCAGCACGACGGAACGCACCGCGTGCGCGATCAGGGACGAGACGATGGGACCGATCGCCACGAAGGGCAGCTCGGCAAGCGGTGGCTGGAAATACGCACCCAGAAAATATGACATGAACGCGAACATGCCGATCGCATGGCCTCGCGGCCCGAAAACCCGTGCGGAAGCCGCAAGAAAGATGATCAGGAGAAATGCGGCGTCGGAGATCAGCCGGTGTCCTTCTAGGCCGGCTGCAATGACGACGACGACAAGGCTGGCCGCGCAACCCAACAGCCGGGTCACCAGCTGCCGGCCGCCGCCCTTGTCGCGCACCGCGACCCCACCCTCTATCGCCAGCACGATCCCAAGCCCGTAGGATGCCGTTGGCAGAGGAAACAGCAGGGAATGGATTGCCAACAGGACACCGAACGACAGCGCCACAGACAACGTCACGCGCAGCGCCATTCTCAGCCGCGAGAGCGCCGGATCGTTGGCAAGCAGCCAATCTCGGAAATCAAAACCGGAAAACAAGCAGTTCGGCCCCGGAGCGCAGGAATGGTGTTTCAGCGCTCACATATCGTCACCGAGACCAAATGCAAATCAATCTTGCCAACAAGCCACCAAAACGCGCCGCCGGCAGCGCATCACTGCCCCTTGGCGATCTGCACCATCGTGTTCTTCAGCGAGTTTGCCGGCTGGCCGGGATCGCCTTCGGTAAACACGTCGTCGACGACAGGCTTGCCGCCCTCGTCCAGCACCTCGAACCGCACGGTGGTCAGCGCCTGCTTGTCTTCGATCCCGTCCATGCAGGTCTGCTTCTTGAAGGTGACCACCACTTCCGTCGCGCCGTTTTCACCGGGCTTCGGCGTATAGGTCATGTCCTGCAGCGGGCAGGCATCCTCGCCGTTGACGATCACATCGTAATCGAACGGCGACACACCATCCTCGTCGGCTGCCGGATTCTGCATGGCGGCGCGATACTTGGTGACGAAATCCTTGCTGTAGATCCGCGTCAGCCTGCTGTCGTCGAAGATATCCTGCCAGTCCTCGTCGGCGCCCGACCAGTTCTTTGTCGTTGCCTCCATGATCTCCTTGACCGGCGCCGTCGCGTCAGCGGCAAATACCGTGGCGGTGAGGCCGAACAGAGCGGCAAAGGCAAGCGAAATCGTCTTCATGATCAAATGTCCGAGGCAATGGTTTCGCGCGGAGACTAGCCATTTTCCGTGTCTTGGCAATGCCGCAAAAACAAGAGATTCTGCCCTGCCTGCGGCTTTGCACCGCAAGCGCACAATGCTATAGCGCTCGGGATTTTATATCACCCACCCGGGACGCATGTCCCTCCAAAGCTTGAACGAGGCAGATACATGAAAAAGATCAAGGTCGCCAATCCCGTCGCCGATCTCGACGGCGATGAAATGACGCGCATCATCTGGCAGCTGATCAAGGACAAGCTGATCCATCCGTATCTCGACCTCGACATCGACTACTTCGACCTCTCCGTCGAAAACCGCGACGCCACCAACGACCAGGTGACGATCGACGCCGCCAACGCCATCAAGAAGCACGGCGTCGGCATCAAGTGCGCGACGATCACGCCGGACGAAGACCGCGTCAAGGAATTCAACCTCAAGCAGATGTGGAAGAGCCCGAACGGCACGATCCGCAACATCCTCGGCGGCGTCATCTTCCGCGAGCCGATCATCTGCCAGAACGTACCGCGCCTCGTTCCCGGCTGGACCAAGCCGATCGTCGTCGGCCGTCACGCCTTCGGCGACCAGTACCGCGCCACCGACTTCAAGTTCCCCGGCAAGGGCAAGCTGACGATCAAGTTCGTCGGTGAAGACGGCCAGGTCATCGAGAAGGAAGTGTTCGACGCTCCCGGCGCCGGCGTCGCCATGGCCATGTATAACCTCGACGAATCGATCCGCGAATTCGCCCGCGCTTCGATGATGTACGGCCTGATGCGCAAGTGGCCGGTTTATCTCTCGACCAAGAACACCATCCTGAAGGCCTATGACGGCCGCTTCAAGGACATCTTCCAGGAAGTCTACGAAGCTGAATTCCAGGATCAGTTCAAGGAAATCGGCATCACCTACGAGCACCGCCTGATCGACGACATGGTCGCGTCCGCTCTGAAGTGGTCCGGCGGCTACGTCTGGGCCTGCAAGAACTACGACGGCGACGTGCAGTCCGACACGGTTGCGCAGGGCTTCGGCTCGCTCGGCCTGATGACCTCGGTTCTGCTCACGCCTGATGGCAAGACCGTCGAAGCCGAAGCCGCCCACGGCACGGTGACGCGTCACTACCGCCAGCACCAGAAGGGCCAGGAAACCTCGACCAACTCGATCGCCTCGATCTTCGCCTGGACCCGTGGCCTCGCGCACCGTGCCAAGCTCGACGACAACGCCGAACTGGCGAAGTTCGCAGCCACCCTCGAAAAGGTCTGCGTCGATACCGTCGAAGCCGGCTTCATGACCAAGGATCTGGCGCTGCTCATCGGCCCCGATCAGCCTTGGCTCTCGACCACGGCTTTCCTCGACAAGATCGACGAAAACCTGCAGAAGGCCATGGCGTAAGCCTGGACTTTCGGACTAGATTTGAACGGCGGGGTTTTCTCCGCCGTTTTGATTTGCATGGGAGGCCAGCATGTCCAGCACACCGATCGAAATCCGCCCTCTGGCACCGTCCGACCGTGCGGGCTGGGAACCGTTGTTTGAAGCCTATCTCGGCTTCTACGAATCCGAGCTTCCCAAGCAGCAATACGATCTCACCTGGACCCGCTTCCACGACGACGCGGAGCCGATGCATGCGCTCGGCGCCTTCGACGAAGGCAAGCTCGTCGGCATCGTTCACGTCGTCTTCCATCGCTCGACCTGGCTTGCCGATACCACCTGCTACCTGCAGGATCTCTATGTCGACGAGAGCCAGCGCGGTCGCGGCGTCGGCGAACAGTTGATCGAGAAGGTGGCGCTGCTGGCGCGCGAAAAGAACGCCGGCCGGCTCTACTGGCTGACGCAGGAAAACAATGCCACGGCGCGTCGTCTTTACGACCGCGTCGCGGTTGCCCCAGGCTTCATCCAGTATCGCAAGGCGCTCTGACTACTGCCAGAAAATGACAGCATCATGCTCTAGACGTTGCCTCGGCGCTCTCCCGCGCCAGATATGATGGAAAACGAGGAGACCATGATGAGCGAACAACTGACCTTCTACACCAACCCGATGTCGCGCGGCCGTATCGCCCGCTGGATGCTTGAGGAAACGGGCGTTCCCTACACGACTGAGATCCTGGCTTTCGAGAGCAGCATGAAGGCCCCGGAATACCTCGCCGTCAATCCGATGGGCAAGGTGCCGGCCATCCGCCATGGCAAGACCGTGGTGACGGAATGCGCGGCAATCTGCGCTTATCTCGCCGAGACATTCCCTGAGGCCGGGCTTGCACCGACCCCGGAGGAACGCGGCAGCTACTATCGCTGGATGTTCTTCGCCGCAGGGCCGCTGGAAGCGGCGGTCACCAACAAGGCGCTCGGCTTCGACACGCCTGCGGACAAGAGCCGCATGGCGGGCTACGGCAGCTTCGCCGACGTCATGAACACGCTCGAGAAGGCCGTCAGCGCCTCGCCCTTTATTGCCGGCAACCGCTTCACCGCAGCCGATGTCTATGTCGGCTCGCATGTCGCCTGGGGCCTCGGCTTCGGCACACTGGAGAAGCGCCAGCCCTTCGCCGACTATGTCGCGCGCATCACCGATCGGCCCGCCTATGCAAAGGCGAACGCGATCGATGAGGAAGCGATCAAGGCCATGCAGAAGAGCGCCTGAAAATCAGGCAAGCGGCATGTAGATTTCGGTCACCAGTTCCGTCGGCGGCACGTCGCGCGGATTGTTCAGATAGTCCTCGAACATCAGCCCATCGCGCAGCTGCCGGCCGGAGGTCGGCAGCCATTCGGAAAACAGCCATTGATAGGCCTTGTGCATGTCGGCATACGGCCCCTTGTGGCTGAGCACCGCATAGTCTCCACCCTCGATCGTGAAGGGTTCGAGCGGCGCTTCGACCACAATCTCGCTCTCGATGGAAACGCAGGCGATGGAGCGAAGCTCGTCAGCCGTCACGAGATCGGGATCGTCGAAATAGACGCCGATCATCCGCATATCGGGCGTTGCCAGCCCGCGCGCATGCAGCGTGCCGAAGAGAACCTCGAACGCCTTGCTGATCTGCATATAGGGTCCAGAGTGGCGTACACCGACAAGCGCGATCGGCTCGATCTTCCGTAAGGTAACGTTGAACATGGCTTTGATCCTTCCGTTAGGTGAGGGTTGGAATTCCGTGTGGCTTCCCTCTTTCCGATAACGGGCCGGCGGCATGCCGTAGACCGATTTGAAGATGCGGTTGAAAGACTGGAGGTTGGGATAGCCCGATCGCCTGGCAATCTCCCCGATACCGATATCCGAACGGACGATATCGCCCGCCGCGCGATGCAGCCTGAGCCGCTTGACGGTTGCCGCCAGCGTCTCGCCATGCACCGCGCGATAGATCCGGTGCCAGTGATAGCTCGACATGCAGGCGATCTCGGCAAGCTTGTCCATATCCAGCTCTTCATCGAGATGATCATGGATATAGGCCGAAACCCGCCTCAGGCGGCTTTCATAGAGTGCCCATGCCGTGGTGCTGTTCATGTCGAAACCTCATGCCAGTTGACCGCCTGCAGACAAACATAGCCCGATTTGACAAATCCTGCTGAGTTGTCGGCGCAAAAGAAAAAGGCGGGCACTCGAAGCACCCGCCTTTCGCAATTCAATCAAAACAGCCGATCAGCCGGCCAGCGCAGCCGCGACCGCTTCCAGCGCCTCGTCGGCCTTCGATCCATCCGGACCACCGGCCTGCGCCATGTCGGGACGGCCGCCGCCGCCCTTGCCGCCGAGCGCGGCCGAGGCGATGCGGACGAGATCGACGGCGCTGAAACGACCAACCAGATCAGCGGTGACCGCAACCACGGCGCTGGCCTTGCCATCGTCGGAGACGCCGATCAGCGTCACGACGCCGGAGCCGAGGCTGGCCTTGCCGTCGTCAGCAAGGCCCTTCAGGTCCTTCGGATCGACGCCGGAGATGGCCTTGCCGAGGAACTTGACGCCGCCGATGTCGCGCACGGCCTCTTCCGAGGCTCCCTGCCCGCCACCCATCGCGAGCTTGCGCTTGGCGTCCGCCAGTTCCTTCTCGAGCTTGCGGCGCTCGTCCATCAGCGCTTCGACGCGCGTCAGCACTTCGGCCGGCTGCACCTTGAGCGAGGTCGCAAGCGCCTTCACGCGCTCGTCCTGTTCGGCGAGATAGGCGCGCGCCGCTTCACCGGTGACCGCTTCCAGGCGGCGAACGCCGGAGCTGACGGCGCTGTCGCCGAGAATGCGCACGAGCCCGATGTCACCGGTCGCAGACACATGCGTACCGCCGCAGAGTTCGATCGAGTAAGGCTTGCCTGCTTTCGCCCCATGCAGGCCCTGCCCCATGGAAACCACACGCACTTCATCGCCATACTTCTCACCGAACAGCGCCATCGCGCCCTCGGCGCGGGCATCGTCAACGCTCATCAGGCGGGTCGTGACCGGCGAGTTCTGCAGAATGATCTCGTTGGCCATGTCCTCGACGACCTTGAGCTCTTCCGGAGACATCGGCTTCGGATGCGAGACGTCGAAGCGCAGGCGATCCGGCGTGACCAGCGAGCCCTTCTGGGCAACGTGGGTGCCGAGCACCTCGCGCAGCGCTTCGTGCAGAAGGTGGGTCGCCGAGTGGTTGGCGCGGATATGCGAACGACGGGCGTGATCGACGATCAACGCGACCGCATCGCCGGCCTTGACCGTACCGTCGACAACGGTGCCCGTGTGAACGAACAGGCCCTCGCCGCGCTTTTGCGTGTCGGTGATTTCGATCTTGGCGTTATCGGAGGAAATCACGCCCGCATCGCCCATCTGGCCACCGGATTCGCCGTAGAACGGCGTCTGGTTGACGACGATCTGTACCTTGTCGCCCTTGGCTGCCGCGCCGACGGCAGCGCCGTCCTTGACGATCGCCTGGACCACGCCCTCGGCGGTCTCGGTGTCGTAGCCGAGGAATTCGGTGGCGCCATGCTTGTCGCGCAGCTCGAACCAGATGGTCTCGGTCGCCTTGTCGCCGGAGCCTGCCCAGTGCGAGCGCGCCTCGGCCTTCTGGCGCTCCATGGCGTCGGTGAAGCCAGCGAGATCGACGTTGATTTCGCGGGCGCGCAGCGCGTCCTGCGTGAGATCGAGCGGGAAACCGTAGGTGTCGTAGAGCTTGAAGGCGGTCTCGCCGTCGAGCATGTCGCCCTTGGAAAGCGTGGTCGTCGCATCAGAAAGCAGCGACAGTCCGCGCTTCAGCGTCGTGCGGAACTTGGTTTCTTCCAGCTTCAGCGTCTCGGTGATCAGCGCTTCGGCGCGCACCAGTTCCGGATAGGCGCGGCCCATCTGCTGGATCAAAGCCGGCAAAAGCTTCCACATAAGCGGCTCGCGGGCGCCGAGCAGTTCGGCATGGCGCATGGCGCGGCGCATGATGCGGCGAAGCACGTAGCCCCGGCCTTCGGCCGACGGCAACACGCCGTCGGCGATCAGGAAGGCCGACGAGCGCAGGTGATCGGCAATGACGCGATGGCTGGCGCGCTGCTCGCCCTCGGCCTTGACGCCCGTCGCTTCCTCGGAGGCGGAGATCAACGCCCGGAACAGGTCGATGTCGTAATTGTCGTGCTTGCCCTGCAGCAGCGCGGCGATGCGCTCGAGCCCCATGCCGGTGTCGATCGACGGACGCGGCAGGTCGACACGCTCTTCTTTGGTGATCTGCTCGTACTGCATGAAGACGAGGTTCCAGATCTCGATGAAGCGATCGCCATCCTCTTCCGGCGAGCCGGGAGGGCCGCCCCAGATGTGATCGCCGTGATCGTAGAAGATTTCCGAACAGGGACCGCACGGACCGGTATCGCCCATCGCCCAGAAATTGTCGCTGGTCGGGATGCGGATGATCTTGTCGTCGGACAGGCCGGCGATCTTCTTCCAGAGATTAAAGGCTTCGTCGTCGGTGTGGTAGACGGTGACCAGCAGGCGCTTGGCATCGATGCCGAACTCCTTTGTGATCAGCGTCCAGGCATGCTCGATCGCCTGCTCCTTGAAGTAATCGCCGAAGGAGAAATTGCCGAGCATCTCGAAGAAGGTATGGTGGCGCGCTGTATAGCCGACATTGTCGAGGTCGTTATGCTTGCCGCCGGCGCGCACGCACTTCTGCGCGGTGGACGCCGTCTTGTAGGGGCGCTGCTCGAGACCGGTGAAGACGTTCTTGAACTGCACCATGCCGGCGTTGGTAAACATCAGCGTCGGGTCGTTGCGCGGCACGAGCGGGCTCGATGAAACGATCTCGTGGCCGTTCTTCTTGAAGTAGTCGAGGAAGGTCGACCGGATTTCGTTCACACCGCTCATGCTATACCCTTCAGTGCTGCCCACAGGCAGGTCAAATCTTAAAAATTCAGTGGCTTTTATCGCTGACGTTAACCACTGTCCAGCGGCCAAACAAAACCGGCCGCATTCCGTTCAGGGAATGCGGCCGGTTTTGAATTAATTCCTGATGGTCGAGGCTTATTCGCCGTCGCCGTCGCTGTCATTTGCGTCGGGGCCGCCATTCTGCAGCTGCTCGGCAATCAGGCCGGCATTCTGGCGGATCGCGGTCTCGATCTCGCGCATCAGTTCCGGATTGTCGCGCAGGAACGTCTTCGCGTTCTCGCGGCCCTGGCCGAGACGCTGGCTGTTATAGGAGAACCACGCACCCGACTTCTCGACGATCCCGGCCTTGACGCCGAGATCGACCAGCTCGCCGGTCTTCGATACGCCTTCGCCATACATGATGTCGAATTCGACCTGCTTGAAGGGAGGCGCCATCTTGTTCTTGACGACCTTGACGCGCGTCTGGTTGCCGATCACTTCTTCGCGCTCCTTGACGGCGCCGATGCGGCGAATGTCGAGGCGCACCGAGGCGTAGAACTTCAGCGCATTCCCACCCGTCGTCGTTTCCGGCGAACCGAACATGACGCCGATCTTCATGCGGATCTGGTTGATGAAGATGACCATGGTCTTCGACTTCGAGATCGAAGCGGTCAGCTTGCGCAGCGCCTGGCTCATCAGTCGCGCCTGCAGGCCAGGCAGGCTGTCGCCCATCTCGCCTTCGATTTCAGCGCGCGGCGTCAGCGCCGCAACCGAATCCACGACCAGCACGTCGACTGCGCCGGAACGTACCAGCGTATCGGTGATTTCAAGCGCCTGCTCGCCGGTATCCGGCTGCGAGATCAGAAGATTGTGCAGATCGACGCCGAGCTTGCGGGCATAAACAGGATCGAGCGCGTGTTCGGCGTCGACGAAGGCACAGATGCCGCCCTTCTTCTGTGCTTCCGCGATCGTCTGCAGTGCCAGTGTGGTCTTACCCGAGCTTTCCGGCCCGTAAATCTCGATGATACGCCCCTTGGGAAGGCCGCCGACCCCGAGTGCGATATCCAGGCTGAGAGAGCCCGTCGAAACGGTCTCGATCTCGACCACGCTCTCATTCGAGCCGAGCTTCATGATAGAGCCCTTGCCGAACGACCGCTCGATCTGTGAGAGTGCCGCTTCAAGTGCCTTGCTTTTGTCCACCGATTTGTCCTCTACAAGCCGCAATGTATTCTGTGACATTCGATCCACCTTTAGGTTATTGAAGCCGCTCAAGCAATGTCGCCGCCGATGCCGATTTTGTACCGCATTTGTTCTCATCGTGCAAGTGCCGTTCAAATCATTGAAAGAAAGAGGTAAAACGGCCTGTGTTCTACATTTGTTTTATCCATGCAAAGCAACACCTTACCGTGCCCGGACGGCGGCTGAGCGCGATCCCTGAGGCCGCACGATTCGGCCGCGATGGCATTTCGGAGCGATGAGATGACGAAGAAGATTCTCGTGCTTGGCGGCGCCCATGTCGATCGCCGCGGCCGCATATCGGGCCCGACGGCGGATGGCGCGAGCAACCCAGGTTCCTGGTTCGAGGAAGCCGGTGGCGGCGGCTTCAACGCGGCCCGCAACCTGGCCCGCCTCGGCTTCGACGTTACCATGATCTCGCCGCGCGGCGGCGACCCGACCGGAGAGATGGTGAGCGAAGCCGCCGATCTTGCCGGCGTCAACGATCGCCCCTTCATCTTCCTTGATCGCAAGACGCCGAGCTATACCGCGATCATCGAGCGCGACGGCAATTTGGTGATCGCGCTGGCCGACATGGATCTCTACCGCATGTTCGTGCCGCGCCGCCTGTCGATCCGCTCGGTGCGGGACGCATTGATGGCGACCGACATGATCCTCTTCGACGCGAACCTGCCGGAAGAGACGCTGGTCTCGATCACCGCTCGCGCGAGGGCGCTCGGCAAGCCGGTGGCGGCGATCGCCATCTCGCCGGCCAAGGCCGTGAAGCTGAAGGGCTGCATCGATGGCATCGACTATCTCTTCCTCAACGAGGCGGAAGCCACCGCGTTGACCGGCGAGCGGCCGGAAAACCCCGCTCACTGGCCGTCACTGCTCGGTGATATCGGCCTCAGAGGGGGCGTTGTCACCAGGGGGCAGCGCGAGCTGATCGCCTTTTCCGCCGGCCATGTGGCGGCGCTGCAGCCGGCCAATGTCGAACAGGTATCCGACGTGACGGGCGCCGGCGATTCACTCGCGTCGGGCGTCATCGCAGCGCTTTTGCGCGGGCTGCCGATGAGCGAGGCCATCCGCGAGGGGGCGGCCGCGGCCGCGCTGACGGTGCAGTCGCCCAATGCGGTGAATGAAAATCTCTCCGCCGATCTGCTGAAACAGGCGCTGGCTCTTGTCCCGCCGGCGAGAATTCTGCATTGAAACCCAATCAGACGAAATGGAAGATCCGATGACGAACTCTCTCTCCTCCAAGCTGCCGATCACCTATTCCAAGGAAGTGGCGAGCGCCAAGCAGCGCGGCGCGCCGATCGTGGCGCTCGAATCGACGATCATCACCCACGGCATGCCCTACCCTGGAAATATCGAGATGGCGCGCAGCGTCGAATCGATCATCCGTGAGCAGGGTGCTGTCCCCGCCACCATCGCCGTCATCCACGGCACGCTCCACATCGGGCTTGAGGCCGAAGAGCTTGAGCAGTTGGCAAAGGCCAAGGATGTGCTGAAAGTCTCGCGTGCCGACCTCGCCTTCGCGATCGCCGAACGCCGCCATGGCGCCACCACGGTGGCTGCCACGATGATCGCCGCCGAGCGCGCCGGCATCAAGGTCTTCGCCACCGGCGGCATCGGCGGCGTGCATCGCGGTGCGGAAGAGAGCTTCGACATCTCCGCCGACCTGGAAGAACTCGGCCGCACCGGCGTCATCGTCGTCTGCGCCGGCGCCAAGGCGATCCTCGATGTGCCGAAGACGCTGGAAGTGCTGGAAACATCCGGCGTTCCCGTCGTCACCTATGAGAGCGAAGAGTTCCCGGCCTTCTGGTCGCGTTCATCCGGCCTTCGCAGCCCGCTGACGCTGAACAGCCCGGCGGCCATCGCCAATTTCCAGACGGTGCGCGAACAGCTCGGCATCGATGGCGGCATGCTGATCGCCAATCCGGTTCCCGAAGCCGACGAAATCCCGGCCGAAGAGATGGAAATCTACATCCAGCGCGCCCTTGATAGCGCCGAGCGCGACGAAATCTCAGGTAAGGCGGTCACGCCCTATCTGCTGAGCACCATCTTCGACCTGACCGACGGCCAGAGCCTGAAGACGAATATCGCGCTGGTGGAAAACAACGCCCGTCTGGCCGCCGAGATTGCGGTGGCGCTGGTGGGTTGATTGGGTTTGTGGAGGGGTTGTGCCGTGTGATACCCCCCCTCTGCCCTGCCGGGCATCTCCCCCTCAAGGGGG
>UBVW01000104.1:0-1531 GCA_900469085.1 Hyphomicrobiales bacterium
CTCAGACTGCTGACAAACCTCTGGCTTTGGCCGGAGGTTTTTGATTCAATGGGACATGTTGAAGAAACCTGCTCCCCAACAGACGGCTCTCGAGATGGTGACACTCGACAGTCTGGTGCCAAGAGATCATCTGCTTCGCAAGATCGATGCGGTGATCGACTTCACTTTCATCCATGATCGCGTTGCCGGCCTTTACTGCGCCGACAACGGTCGGCCGCCGCTCGATCCAACCTTGATGTTCAAGGCGCTGTTCATCGGCTATCTCTTCGGCATCCGCTCCGAGCGTCAGCTGGTGCGCGAGATCGAGGTCAATGTCGCCTATCGCTGGTTTCTTCGGATGAAGCTGACGGATGGCGTGTTCGACGCCTCGACGCTCAGCCAGAACCGTCGGCGTCGCTTCAACGACACGTCGGTCGCCCAGGATATCTTCGACCACATCGTCGAACAGGCGATCGGCCACGGGCTGGTCGACGGGGCGGTGCTCTATACCGACAGTACGCATCTGAAGGCCAATGCCAACAAGGGTAAGTACGAGCTTGCGATGGTTGCCAAGTCGCGCTCCGACTACTGGGCCGATCTCGACCGGGCGATCGAGGCCGAACGGGCGCTGCACGGCCAGAAGCCCTTGAAAGGCAAGGATCGGGAACCCGTAGTCAAGGAAACCAAGGTCAGCCGCACCGATCCCGACAGCGGCTACATGGTGCGTGACGGCAAGCCGAGGGGCTTCTTCTATCTCGATCACCGCACCGTCGATGGCCGCCATGCGATCATCACCGACACCCATGCGACACCAGCCAACGTGCACGACAGTATCGTCTATCTCGACCGCCTGGATCGCCAGCGCGCGCGCTTCGGTTTTGATGTGAAGGCGGTGGGGCTGGATGCCGGATATGCCACATCAGGCATCGCCAACGGCCTGGAGGATCGCGCCATCCTCGGCGTGACTGGCTATCGCAATCCGACGCCGCCAAGGTCTGGCATGATGCGCAAGTCGAAGTTCGTCCATGATGCTGAGGTCGATGGCTATCGTTGCCCGCAAGGCCAGCTTCTGACCTACGCCACCACCGACCGCAACGGCTACAGGCACTACACGTCCGACCCTGCCGTCTGCCGCGATTGCCCGCTTCTGGCGTCGTGTACATCCAGTGCCAATCAAACGCGCATCATCACCCGCCATGTCTGGGCCGATGCCCGCGAGCGCACCGATGCCAACCGGCTCAAGCCCTGGGGCAAGGCCATCTACAAACGACGGAAAGAGACGGTCGAGCGCTCGTTTGCCGACGCCAAACAACTGCATGGTCATCGCTACGCGCGGTTCCGAAGTCTCATCCGGGTCCAATGCCAGTGCCTGATGGCCGCAACCGCCCAGAACATCAAGAAGATTGCAATGGCGCTGACCAAGGCCAACCAACCAAGCCCCGCATAGGCAGAGCGCCATCCCACCGGCCCGCTCAAAACACCCAGTCCACCTCGCAACTCAACACAAAATAAAACCCCGCCAAAAAATGACGGGGTTTGTCAGCGGTCTGAG
>UBVW01000054.1:0-75113 GCA_900469085.1 Hyphomicrobiales bacterium
GCGCCCACACCCCCCGAAACGACAGCTTGAAGTCGATAAACCCCGCTCAGAACACCGAGCGGGGCAAGAAGCGCGTCGTCTCTTCGCCTCGCCGACGTTGCCAAGCCATTTTTGCAACGGCTCCCGTTGGGGAGAAGGGGAGGTTGGCGCGAGCGGCCCGCCCCAAGTCCCTTCTCCCCAGTGGGGAGAAGATGCCGGCAGGCAGATGAGGGGGCAACACCCGCAAACCTCTCCAGCACTTAACCCGCACCCACCAAGCTCACCAACCAAGCTCACCAACCACCCACACCCACCACGCCCTTGACCCGCCATCCCCCACGTCGCTAGATGGCGCCATGCAACAGATCGACGGAATCAACGGCCGCGTCGCCGATGCGCCATCCAACAACTGGGTCTACCGGGTCTTGCCGCCATGGCTGTGGCCCTATGCGCAGCTGGCGCGCTGGGATCGGCCGATCGGCTGGCAGCTTCTGCTGTGGCCGTGCTTCTGGTCGGCGGCGATGGCGGCCAATGCGGCTGTCCATGTCGGCCTTTTCTCCGGCGGGCAGCTGATCTGG
The DNA here is from genome assembly GCA_900469085.1 of Hyphomicrobiales bacterium. GTDB lineage: Bacteria > Pseudomonadota > Alphaproteobacteria > Rhizobiales > Rhizobiaceae > Rhizobium. The sequence goes on from UBVW01000054.1 coordinate 558, forward strand.
CATCTGGTGCTGTATTTTATCGGTTCCGTCGCAATGCGCGGCGCCGGCTGCACCTATAACGACTTGGTCGATCACAAGATCGATATGGAAGTGGCGCGCACCCGCTCGCGCCCGCTACCGTCTGGCCGCGTCACCCGCATGCAGGCGAAAATCTTCATCCTGCTGCAGGCGCTGGTCGGCCTCGTGGTCGTCCTCCAGCTCAACTGGTTCGCGGTCGTACTGGGCGTCGCCTCGCTCGCGATCGTCGCCCTCTACCCCTTTGCCAAGCGTTTCACCGACTGGCCGCAGTTCTTCCTCGGCTTGGCCTTCTCCTGGGGCGCGCTGATGGGCTGGGCCGCGATCTTCGGCAGTCTCTCGCTGGCGCCTGTTCTGCTCTATATCGGCGCGGTCGTCTGGACGATCGGCTACGACACCATCTACGCCCACCAGGACAAGGAGGACGACGAGTTGATCGGCGTTCGCTCGACCGCGCGTCTCTTCGGCGACAACACCAAGCCATGGCTGGTCGGTCTCTATGGTCTGATGCTGGTCCTCACCTTCGCGGCCTTCCTGCTCGCGGGCGTTGGCATATTCGCCTATCTCGGCCTGGCCGTTGCATCAGGTATGTTCGCCTGGCAGATCATCACGCTCGATATCAACGATGCCGATCAGTGCCTGGTGCTCTTCAAGTCGAACAACCGCGTCGGCATGATCATCTTTGCAGGCCTGTTCCTGTCGCTGCTGTTCATCCTGCCGTAGGCCACAATTCCTACGGTACGTGCTGCATGATGATTTGCGTGTGCAGCATTGGTGCATCGGTGCCGAAATAGGTGTCGAGCACCGACAGAAAATCGTCGGACAGATAGAAATCCGTCAAGGCGCGATCGGCGAGCAGCCGGAAATCGGCGTCGTTTCGGGGCAGGGCGATCGCATAAGGCTCATGCGTGAAGAGCCGATTGCCGACCTCGAGCACGGATGGATCCCGCGCCCGGGTGGCAAGGCTGGTGAGCAGAACCTGATCGCCGATATAGGCGTCGATCTTGCGATCCTCCAGCGCCTTGAGACCATCTTCATGCGTCTTGAAATCGGCGATCGTCGTCGTCGATGCCTGGCCTTGCATGGCGTTGTGCAGCGCAGCCCCTGTCGTTGAGTTCGCACGCGCGCCGATAACACTCGGCAACGCCGCACGTTGGCTGACGGCGCTAACGGCCGGCTTGTCGAAGAAGAACGACTGCAGATAGCCTGGCGAATCCTTGCGAAGCAGGGCGCTTGCGCCGGTCAGGAAGATCGGCTGCGAGAAATCGACGATTTCCCGCCGCTCAAGATTAACGGTGATTGCGCCGCAAAGCAGGTCGACCTCACCATTCTTCACCGCATCGAAGCCATTGGCGAGCGTCTTCTGCACATAGTCGCGTTTCAGTTCCGGAACCTGGTGTTCTATGTCGTCGGCAATCCTGTTGCAGAGATCGATCGCATAACCTGTCGGCTCGCCGCCCGCCTTGGCCGCGGAGAAGGGCGCTTCGTCATCGATATAGCCGATGCGAACCGTTCCGCGCTCGATAATTCCGTCGAGAGTGGCGGCACTTGCCGTCAAGGCTGAAAGGGAAAGGGCGATAATCGCCAGCGGGAGCCGTCTCATGCACTTTGTTGCCACCGGCATGACGCTCATCTCCGAAAGACGGTTGCGATCTCAAAGCTATGCACGCAGCTTATGGCCCGCCCGCCATTTGTCAACCGAGGCCACCTAAAGCGGTTCAGTCCAGCCAGTTTGATGGCTCCCGCATGCCGTGGACAACGACGACAATTTCGGCGCCGTAACTCGTTGGTTCGTAAATGGCGATGTACCGCCCCTCGACGATTATCCTGGCGAGTGCGCTGATGTCAGGTCGAGCGGCACCCATCTCAGGATATTCGGCAACCCGGGCGAACTTTTCCAGCAGTCTCTGGATTAGCCGATCCGCTGCCGTCTCATTGTGAACAGCGATATCGTGCCAGATATCGCGTATCTGGCGTTTGGCACGCGGCGACAGCCGGTACCGGTTAGCCACGGGCGGCGCGTTCTGCCTTCAGGCTTTGCAGGAATTCGACGGGATCGATTTCCTCAGGTTCTCCGCTCGCCTTTCCAGCTTCATATTCCCGTTTAAGATTTTCGAGTTCTAGCGCTCGGATTTTTTCGCGTTGCTCCAGCAGACGCAGACTGTCTCTCATGACCTCGCTCGCGCTGGCGTAGCGGCCGCTCTCAACAAGTTCTTTGACCAAGCCCTCATAATGGGCTCCGATATTGTAGCTGGATGGCATGGTAAATCCTCGCGTCATCAAGCTCACATTATCAGTTTTTGATAATCGGGCCAAATGAAACCGTCGGTAGTCGCAGGCAGACCCAAAAACGAAAAACCCGGCACGCCGGCCGGGTCTTTCCGTATCGTCGAGAGAAATCGCCTTCAGCTGCGGGCGATGATTTCCTTGCCTTCGATCTTCATGGCGACGCCAAGCGTACCCGTCGAGCGGCGCACGAGGAAGCGTGGGCGGCGGTTGGCGAAGTAGGAGTGGCGGCGGCGCGGCTTCAGGTGGCTGGTGCGCAGTTCGCCGAGATGGTCTTCCAGCGGACGAGCGACGCCGTCGGCTTCGACCATCAGCATGGGGATACGGAAGGCTTCCGACCATCCGCGCCAGTCGGCGGCAATGTCGGAGAGGTCGTGCGCGACCAGAAGCGGCACGCAGAGATCGGGGTCTTCGTGGTGCAGTTCGAGCGTCACGGTCACTTCGCCATTGCCATGGTCGATGGCGCGGGCGGCAACGCCCTTGAAGGCGCGCTTCGGCAGAGCGATGGAGAGCGGCAGGCCGCTGGACGGCAGGATCTTGCGCAGGATGGCGCCACGTTCATCGATCGTTATGCTCACATCGCTGGTGGAATCGTGGATGGCGTAGCTTACCTGCTGCGGAAAGCGCGACGGATCCAGACGAAGTGTCGCTCCAGCCCATGCGGGCTTCATAACGGTGTTGTTCATGTTCATTTCTACCCTTGTCTTACCTGAGAGCCGGTTTCCGGTCTTCTCCTCGGGACTTTTCGTCCTCTGTGGCTGACAATAGGCGCCGCCTGTTCGAGACAGCTTAAAAATCGCGGTTAAGAAGACCTTGCCTCCCTGGATGGTTATCAAAACCAAACGTGGCAGGGTTTCCGAGAGGTGAACGATGGGGTGTGCCAAGTCGCGACAGGCCGCGGGTAAGTCTCGGGTAAGCTTTTCATAGCAAAATAGAACGGAAACCGCCTGCCATTCATCTAAGCATTTGTCGGAATAGGACGCTCATGATCTCCGCTTCGTTGGCCTATACGATAATATCAGGCGATATGCAGAAGAGCCTGGACCGCGTCGCCTCGCAGACGACGGTGAAGCGCGAGGCGCAATATTATGAAGAAAACATCAATAAAGTCAAAGATGTAGACGATTTCCTCGGCAACTATAAGCTCTATAGTTATGCGATGAAGGCTTACGGCCTTGAGGATATGACCTACGCCAAGGCCTTCATGAAGAAGGTTCTGGAGAGCGACCTGACGGATGCCGACAGCTTTGCCAATAAGCTCTCGGACAGCCGCTACAAGGAGTTCGCATCCGCCTTCAATTTCGGCACGACGGCGACGGATCCGCAGAGCGACAGCCAGGAAACCGACATGCTGGGGCTCTACACCCAGTCCTATGCCGATGAAGGCGCCAATGCCGCCACGGAATCGACCTATTATAGCACGGCGATCGACAAGGTTCAGAGCGTAAGCGGACTGACGTCGAATTCCCGTCTTCGTGCTTACGTGCTCGGCGCCTTTGGCATCGACCCGACCTACGTGTCCAACGACTATCTCAGCAAGGTCTTGACCAGCGACGTCAACGATCCGGACAGCTTCGTCAACACGTCAGGCAACGCCAAATACAAGGCGCTTGCCGCCCAGTTCAGCTTCAACGCGGACGGTACGGTCAGCGGTACGGCGCAAACCGCCGATCAGAAGAACGCGGTGATCGAGCAGTACAATCTCACCGTCCCGTCGATCGTCACCACCAAGGCAGCCGAATACAACAAGGCCTATTTCGACGCCAATATCGGCTCGATCACCAGCGTCGATCAGCTGATTTCGGACAAGCGGCTGACGTCCTATATCAAGGCCGCCTATGGCACCGGCGAGGATTTCAGCGACGCCGGCCTGAAGCGCGTGCTGACCGATTCCAGCTACGCGACCGTGCTTGGATTTGACGCAATCTATGCCGCCTTCAATTTCAATTCGGATGGCACCGTCGACACGACGAAGGCGGGATACGCCGCGCAGACATCGGCTCAGATCGCCGCGACGGCGACGGCTGTCAGCAACATGTCGAGCGCCTACGCCACCAAGATCGCCAGCATCAAGACGGTCGACGACTTGATCGCCGATACCAAGATGACGTCCTACATCAAGGATGCCTATGGCGTTTCGCAAAGCTTGAGCGACGCGGACCTCAAAAGCGTCCTGACCGATTCGAGCTATGCCGGGCTGCTCGGCCTTCAGGATGTGCATGACGCCTTCAACTTCCAGGCCGACGGCAGCGTGACGTCGGATGGCGCTCAGACGGCCAGCCAGACGCGGCTCGCCGGTTATAGCGCGAGCGACAATCTCAGCTATTACCGCAGCCAGATCAGCACGCTCTCCAATGTCGACGATCTGATTGCCGACACGAAGCTGACGAGCTTCCTGAGAAGCACCTATTCGTTGCCATCCAGCGTGAGCGATGCCGATCTGAAAAGCATCCTGACCGACTCGAGCTTCGCGGCCTCTAGCGGATTCAGCAACGTCAATGCGGCATTCAATTTTGCGGCTGACGGCTCTGCCGCTGCAATGTCGGGCCCGCAGAGCACGCAGCAGACGACGAGCGTCGATACGCTTTACGCAGCACATTACGCCGATGAACAGCAGGCCGAGATCGATAGTGCGGTTGCCAACTACAAGGCGCGGATGACCGATGACAAGGTGACCAACGTCACTGATTTCCTGCGTACCAACCTAACCGCAGACACCGACGCCAGCAATGACAGCCTTCCCGACCTTTACCAGATGGCGCTTCGCTCCTACGGATTGACGGAGCAGGATGTGCCGCGCAGCACGATGCGCAAGTTGCTGCAGAGTGATCCTTACGACGCCGAGGGTTATGTCGCTTCGTTGAAGGACGACCGCATCACCGACATGGTGCGCGCGTTTAATTTTGGAACCGATGGCAAGGCGACATCCGAGGTGCAGGCCGTATCGACGGCAGTGCTGGCGAAATACGCAACGGCCTACAAGTCGCTCGCGACACTGGGCATGAGTTCCGGGCCGCTGAGAGACAAGGCGTCCGACGACGCGACCAAGGAAGTCGATGATTTTGCCAAGAAGATTGTGACCGTGAAGTCGCTCGACGATTTTCTCAACGACAGCGAGCTGACCGACTTCGTCCTGAAAGCCAACGGCCTTGAGCCGAAGGATTACGACAAGGCAACCTTGAAGAAGATCTTTACCTCGGACCCGACGGACGCCAAGAGCTACCTGAACAAGACGGCGCCTTCGAAATTCAAGGAGATCGTCGCCGACTTCAACTTCGATACGTCCGGCAACCTGACCCGTTCGAAGATCGGCGCCATCCAGAACGTCGGTGCGGAAGAGCGGACCCAGCAGGGCTATCTGCAAATGACGCTCGAAACTCAGCAGGGCGAGAGCAATGATGGTGTGCGTCTCGCACTCTACTTCGCCCGCAAGGCCCCGAGCGTCACCTCTATCTATTCGCTGATCGGCGACCAGGCGCTGTTCCAGGTGATTACCACGGCCTACAGCCTGCCGACGAGCATGTCGAACATGGACGTCGACAAGCAGGCCACTCTCCTGAAGAAGTTTATAGACGTCAGCGATTTCCAGGACCCGGACAAGGTCGACAAGCTGATGCGTCGGTTTACCGCGATGTATGACCTCAGCAACAACACCAGCAGTTCGCCAGCGCTCACGATCATGAGCTCCTACGCCTCGAACGCCGCCGCCATCAACAGCAAGAGCTAAGAGGCGTTGCAGCCTTGCGGCATAAAAGCGGCCATCCGGCCGCTTTTTCGTTAGTCTATGCTGACGACCTTGCCGGGGTTCATGATGCCGGCCGGGTCAAACGCCTTCTTGATGCGGCGCATCAGGTCGATTTCGATCGCCGGGCGGATCGCGGCAAGTTCGTCGCGTTTCAGCTGGCCGATGCCGTGCTCGGCCGAAATCGAGCCACCATGCGCAAGCACCAGCCCGTGCACGATCTCGTTCATCTCGTGCCAGCGCTCGAGAAACGCCTGCTTGTCGGCGCCCACGGGCTGCGAGATGTTGTAGTGGATGTTGCCGTCGCCCATGTGCCCGAAAGCGCAGATGCGCGCGCCGGGCATGGCCGCCATCACCGCCTGCTCGGCCTCATGCATGAAGGTGGGCACGGTCGAGACCGGCACCGAAACGTCGTGCTTGATCGATCCGCCTTCCGGCTTCTGCGCTTCCGACATGCTTTCGCGCATGTGCCAGAGCGCCGTCTGCTGTGCGACGGACGAGGCGATGGCCGCGTCCTGCACCAGACCCGCCTCGAAGCCCTGCTCCAAAAGCGCGGTCATCATCCGCTCGGCGGTCTCGGCCGAATCTGAAGTGGAAATGTCGATCAGGACGTACCAGGCATGTTCCGATTCCAGCGGATCGCGCACGCCCTCGATATTGCGGGCCGTGATCTCGACGCCGAAGCGCGGCATCAGTTCGAAGCCGGTCAGCGACGTGCCGCACAGGCTGGAAGCGAGGTTGAACAAGGACAGCGCATCCTCGACCGAGTTCAGGCCGGCGAAAGCCACCTGCTTGCCGAGTGGTTGCGGGAAGAGCTTCAACACTGCGCCGGTGATGATGCCGAGCGTTCCCTCGGCGCCGATGAAGAGATCGCGCAGGTCATAGCCGGTATTGTCCTTCTTGAGGCGTCGCAGCCCGTCCCAGATCTCGCCGGTGGGCAAGACGACCTCCAGCCCGAGGCAGAGCTGGCGCATGTTGCCATAGGCGAGCACAGCCGTGCCGCCGGCATTCGTCGAGAGATTGCCACCGATCCGGCAGGAGCCTTCCGAGCCGAGCGACAGCGGAAACAGCCGTCCAACGGCCTCCGCCGCCTTCTGGACCTCGGCGAGGATCGCGCCTGCATCGGCCACCAGCACGTTGGCAACGGGATCAACGTCGCGGATCTTGTTCATCCGCTCCAGCGACAGGATGATGTCGGACTTGCTCTCGCGCGGCGTCTGACCGCCCACAAGGCCGGTGTTGCCGGTCTGCGGCACAACGGCGGTGCCGGTCTCGCTGGCGAGCTTGAGGATCTCGGAGACTTCCTGCACGTTGGCGGGCTTCAAAAGCATGGGCGAGGAGCCGTGGTAGAGGCCGCGGTTCTCGATCAGGTGCGGCGCCAGATCCGCTTCGCCGCGCAGCGCATACTTGTCGCCGACGATGGCTGCGAAACGGTCGAGTAGCTCCGGTGAAACGCTGCTCATCAGGCTTTATCCTCTGTTATTCCCGTGGGGCCGCGGCGCGCCGCAGCCGGTCGTTGATGGCTTCGCCGAGACCCTTGTCGGGAATGGCGCTAAAGGCGATCGTCGCTGCGCCGCTGGCATCGGCACGCTTCATATAGTCGAACAGATTGGTCGCCGCTTCCGCAAGATCGCCGCTCTCGCTGAGATTGAGCACGACTTTGGCGGCGTGGGCATTGGCGACGGGTGAGGGACCGAAGGCGATCAGCGCCTCACCACCTCTGACCTCGATGGCATCAAGCCGCACCGCAGCCCCGGGCGCGTAATGCGAGGCCATCATGCCCGGCGCCTCGATCGCGGCGGAAGCCACCTTCGGTCTCACCAGCTTCACGCCGGCCACGCGCTCGATCTCATCCGCCGGCAGCCCGCCTGGCCTGAGCAGCCTGAGCTTGCCGTCCTCGACCTTGACGATGGTGGATTCGACGCCGACATCGCTTGCCCCGGCATCGAGGATCAGCTGGATCTTGTCCCCGAGATCGGCCTGCACATGGGCGGCGCTGGTGGCGCTGATCTTGCCGGATGTGTTGGCGCTCGGCGCCGCCAGCGGATGGCCGAAGGCGCGGATCAGTTCGCCGGCAAATCCCTTCGGCACCCGGATGCCGACAGTGTCGAGCCCTGCTGTCGCCAGCGCATGGATGCCGCTTTCAGGCTTCAGGGGCACGACGATCGTCAGCGGGCCGGGCCAGAAGGCTTCGGCAAGCGCCCGCGACAGCGGATCGAAATCGGCATAGGTCTCTGCCATTGCGAGATCCGCCATGTGACAGATCAGCGGATTGAACTGCGGGCGGCCCTTGGTCTCGTAGATGCGGGCGATGGCGGCCGGATTGGTGGCGTCGGCGGCAAGGCCGTAGACGGTCTCGGTCGGAATGGCGATCGGCAGACCATCGCCCAGCACCCTGCATGCGGCGCCCAACGCCTGCTGCCTGTTCTCGGTGATGTCGATGATCTCTGCCATATGCCGCCCGGATAGTCTGTCCGGCAGTCCTTATGCCCTTGCGGCCCAGGGATCAATATATCCGATCAATATCAGAGCTGGCGAAGGATCCCGATCAGAGCTGGCGAATGATTTCGCGGAGCTGCTCGTTGCGGGCGCCGAGCAGGAGCACGTTCTTGATCGCGACCTGTGGATCGTCGGTGCGAAACAACAGGCCGTTGCCGCGCACATTGCGGTCGATTGTCATCTTCTCCGGCGTATGCTCGCCGGGCCGGATCGCGACGGCGAAATACATGCGCGAGTAGCGCACGTCGATCTTTTCGAAGACATTGTCGTTGTCGCTGATGTCGGCGTAGAAGTTGGCGATGTAGAACGCCCAGCTGACGGCTTCATATTGCGCGAACTTGGTACGCGCGGCGGTCACGTGGCAGTAGCCGAGATGCGGGCTGTCTTCCAGCGTGCGGTGAAACACCATCTTCGGAAACTGGATGGCGCGGTGAAAGCCGTTGATATGCTGGTGTGTCTTTTCGCCGGCGGTCTGCAGCTTGCGGCCGGTCTTTTCGGCCACTTCGTCGTGGGTGAGATAGCGGCGTTCGGCTGCGAGCCAGTGCGACTGATGGCGGGTGATCTTGCCCGTGCGCAGGAATTCGGAATGCGGCGCGACCGGCGCAGTCGGCGGGTCGATGCTCGCTTTGGCGTCGAAGTAACGAAGTTTCGCCATGGTCTTGCTTCCGGCTGCCTGTCTCTTTGGCCGAAGGATAGGCAATCATGCTTAATGCGATGTTAAATTGGGTCGATTGCGATCGCGTCGGGAAGAAAGCGCCACAAATTCTGTCGCAAACAGAATATTGTCGGCGTGGCCGGCTTTGCCTGCCTTGATCTCTGGTAATTCCGGCAAAGTCGCAAATAGTCCTATTTGTTTGAAGCGACGCGGAAATGCGCCTTCTCCGTCACGCCGCTATCGCCTCGATGCACCTGTCGTCATTTTCGAAGCCGATGTCGCTTTGCAACCACGCGGGCGGCACGGGCGGTGGTTAAATACGCATCACAAGCAATATCTCCTTCGGGAGAGGGGGCGAACGCTTCCCGCGGCTTTCGCCATCCGTTATGTGGCAGCCCGAATAGACGAGGATATGAGATGGATATTCGCAGCAACGTTTTACGGCAGCTCAAGAACCGCCGCGAGGGCTTCAGCCTCGAGCAGCCCTTCTATATCGACGAGGATTACTTCAAGCTCGATATGGAAATGATCTATTACCGCGACTGGCTGTTCATGGGCCATGACTGCGAGCTGCCGAAGGCCGGCGCCTACTTCACGGTGCAGATCGGCCAGTATCCCGTCGTCATCGTACGCGGCCGCGACAATGTCATCCGCGCTTTCCACAATAGCTGTCGCCATCGCGGCTCGCGCGTCTGTACCAAGGATCACGGTTCCTCCGTTCGTCTCGTCTGCCCCTATCACCAGTGGGCCTACGATCTCGACGGCAAGCTCGCCTTCGCCCGCCACATGGGCGACGATTTCGACAAGTCCGGCTTCGGCCTGAAGCCGGTCCATTGCGAAAGCTTCGGCGGCTACATCTTCATCTGTCTCGCCGACAAGGCGCCGGACTTCCAGCCCGTCCGCGACATGGTCGCCCCCTACATGATGCCGCACCATCTGAAGGACGCCAAGATCGCCTTCCAGAGCACCATCATCGAAAAGGGCAACTGGAAGCTCGTCTGGGAAAACAACCGCGAGTGCTACCACTGCGCCGCAAACCATCCCGAACTCTGCCGCACCTATCCTGAGGCCCCGAGCGTCACCGGCACCGACGGCGGTGCCGACGATCCCGAGATCTCGGGTCACTGGGCGCGCTGCGAGGCCGCCGGCCTGCCGAGCAAGTTCCAGATTTCGCCGGATGGCCAGTTCCGTGCCGCCCGCATGCCGCTGATCGAGGATGCGGAGAGCTACACCATGTCCGGCAAGCGCGCCGTCGCCCGTCCGCTGTCGGATGACGTGACGATCGACCGGATCGGCACCATGCTGCTCTTCCATTATCCGACGACCTGGAACCACATCCTCGGCGACCACGCGATTTCCTTCCGCGTCCTGCCGCTCAGCGCCAACGAGACGGCCGTCACCACCAAATGGCTGGTCCACAAGGACGCCGTCGAAGGTGTCGATTACGATCTCGAGGAACTGACACACGTCTGGACCGAAACCAACGACCAGGACCGCCGCATCGTCGAGGAAAATGCCTTCGGCATCCATTCCCCGGCCTACGAGCCCGGCCCCTATTCGATGCTGCACGAAGGCGGCGTCATGCAGTTCCTCGAATGGTACTCGCTGTTCATGACCAGCCGCCTGCAGGGCGACCAGGCAAAGTTGTCTGTCGTCGCGTGAGGTTGACATTCAAACAAGAACGGCCTCGCGCTTGATAGAAGTCGGGGCCGTCTTCGTTCTCGGGAATTGTCAGAAATCCTGATAGTTCAGCGCATTGATCTCCCGCGGCGGCACCGAGGAGGTGACGAGCGCGTCCTGCGAGGCGAGCGCGATCGGCGCCGTCACCGCGGGCAGCTGCGTAATCGGCGGCAGATGCGGCGTCGAGACCGCGACCACGGTGGCAGGCTCAGGGCGTGCACGCGGCTCCATCTCCATCTTGGCAAGGATCAGCGGCGGATCGGGCTCGCGCGCCGGTAGAAGGTTGCCCTGCGCCCAGATTTTCGCGAGGTCCGCCCTGTTCATGGCGGCGACGTTGACGTCGATATCGGTCAGCGTGCCGGGAACGCGATAAGGGCAGCGGCGCTTGCTGCAATTGGCACCGGCGGAGAATTGCCAGAGCAGGTAATTGTCCCAGTTGCCCATCGGGAACACGCCCTTCACATCGGGCTTGTAGCGCGCATACCAGATCGGCAGCCGCGCCAGCACCGGATAGTCGTTGCGGTAGGCGGCGATGTAGCGGGCAGTATCGTGGTTGGTGTAGAGCACCGGATAGCGCCCGGTCCGCGTCTTGATGTGGCCGACGAAGATCTGCGCATCCTCGAGCGACATGAATTTCTGGGGATCGATGCCCTCGAGATCGAGGATCATCATCTCGTCGGGCTTCGGTGTCGCGTAGTCGAGGAAGTGGTTGGCCTGGTCGACCGGGTTGCCTGGGCGGGCGAGGTGATAGGCCCCCCACAACAGCCCCGCTGCGCGCGCCACCAGCCGTCGTGTCTGGAAGAGTTCGCGGCTGACGGCGTATTTGCGCCACATCGTCTTGCAGTGGCCGACCGTGTCGCCGGCATGGTCGCCGGTGCACGAAAAGCTTTCCGGCAGTCCGTCGGATGCCTTGGAGATGAAGCCGGAGATCCGCTTGTCGGAAGTGAGCGCTTCCCAGTCGATCGTGTTCAGCTCATAGCCGTCGACGACGAGCGCGTTTTCCGTCTTGTTCCAGGGGAGCCTGTCGCCAGCCGTGGCGTAATGAGACAGTCCGGCTGCGATCGCCAGAAGCAGAATACGGAGAGTAGCTCTTCCATGCCGTTGCTTCATGTAACGAGAGTGATCAAAACTGGTTAACGGATTGCTTATCAGTTTTTACGAATAAACAAAAAATCGTGACCGGTCGCGAAAAAAGATGCGTTCAGGAACATCTTCCCCATCAATACGTTACATCTCGGGTTCATTTATGGTGAGATTGGAGTGTTTATGCCCAGGTCGTTCAAGCAACTCGTCGTCGCGGCCATTTCTTCCCTGATGCTGGTGACAAGCTTCATGCCTTCGCAGGCAGTACAGATGCCGTCTGCGCCACAGGTGGAAAAATCGGCGGATGTTCAAAACGTGCAATATTGCCGCTATGGTCGCTGTGGCCCGCCGCGTCCGGGCTATTATGGCCGACCGGGTGGTTACTATCCCGGTTATCGTCCCGCTTACCGCCCGGCCTATCGCCCCGGCTGGTATGGCGGCTATCGCGGCTACACCTACTACCGCCCCGGCTATCGCCACTATAACGGCTATTGGTATCCGCTCGCAGCCTTCGGCGCTGGCGCCATCATTGGCGGCGCAATTGCCAGCCAGCCGCGCTATGTGGAGCCGGCACCGCGCTACGTCGTGCCGGCAGGATCCAGCCATGTTGCCTGGTGCCAGCAGCGTTATCGCTCTTACCGCGCCTACGACAACACCTTCCAGCCGTATAATGGCCCGCGCCAGCAGTGCGTTTCGCCCTATTGAGGTTGAGTGGTCAGCTGATGTGACGGATGCCCTCCGGTTTGCGACCGGAGGGCATTGTCATTTCTGGTCGTCACAAAATATTCACCCGCTTCAGCAACCACCACGCCAGCACGATCGATGCGACGATCATCGCGATCGCGTATTCCGTGCCGGTGGAACCCTGCGTGAACGGTAAATTGGCCGTGTTCATCCCGAAAAATCCGGTCACCAGCGTCGGCGGCAGCAGGAAGGCCGTCATGATCGACAGGATGTAGAGATGCCGGTTGGTTTCGGAAGACTGCTTGGAATCGATTTCCTCGTGCAGCAGCCGGGCCCGGTCCTGCAGCGCGTAGATGTCGTGATCGACAGTCTCCAGCCGCGCCGTCAGCCGCCCCGCAATATCCTCGAAGCCGAAGGGCATCTCGTCGTCGTCGGTAGCGGCCGCCCTGCGCATGAGCGCCAACACGGTTCTCAGGTGCCGGTGGATGCGCACCACCGTGCGCCGCACCGGCGCCAGCCGCCGCCGCTCATCGCGCGTGCCGGTGTCGTAGACGAAGTCCTCGATGATGTTGAGCTCTTCGGTGAGGTCCATGACGATCGCGATCATCGTCCGCTGGAATTCCGTCACCAGCAACTCGAAGAGATCGACCGGACGCGAGAACTTCGCCGGGTTCTTCTCGATCAGCAGCCGCGCCCGCTCGACGCTGCGCAGCGGCTGTAGCCTGGTGGTGATGATGAAACGGTCGGAGATGGCGAAGTGCAGCCAGCCGAGATCGGCGGTTTCGTGATCGAATTCGCGCTGGCAATCCACCAGCGTGCCGTAAAGCATCTGTTCGTCGACGGTGATCGCCGAATGTGTGTCGTGGGTCGTGAGTGCCGCCTTGGCGTCGTCGGTGAGGCCCGATAGCATGTCGAGCAGCGCCGGCACGCGGGCGTCGGCGAGATTGAGATGCAGCCAGTAGAAACCGCCGTCGCAGGTCAGGTCTGCCGGCACCGCGTTGTTGGAAAGCCGCGTCGGCTTGCCGCCGCCATCGGGGAAACGATAGCCCCAGACGAACCCCGGCATGCTAACGGGCAGTGTATCCATGGTATGCCGATCCTGTTGCCTTGACGGTGCCGTCCGGGCGGGGCGCCGCGTGACGAACGGGCACCGGATGCCGTCTCACGAGAGAATGAGCATGCCGCCGCCTCTGAAGGCAAGAGCTTTCAGCTCCTGCCCGCGGCTTTCTCTATGACACTTATCCTTCGGTTTCATGACAGACCCGGCCGATACAGGTCGCATCGAGCGCAAGTTTAAAATTGACGTTTACGTAAAAATCAATTAGCTCTGCCGGCGAAGGAGCGGACGAGGGGGAGGAGTTCCCCGCCGCCCGGCATACGAGGAGAGCAAGCATGTACAAGGCGCCCGTCGAGGAAATCGCGTTCACCCTGAGGCACGTGGCCGGTCTGGCGAAAGCGATCGACGATGGCCTGCTCGGTGATCTCGGCGAGGATTTGGTTGATGCAATCCTTAGCGAAGCTGGGCGCTTTGCCAGCGACGAGATCGCGCCATTGGCCGAGATCGGCGACCGGCAAGGGTCTCGCATCGCCGACGGCAAGGTGACGACCCCGGACGGCTGGCGCGACCTCTATCACCACTGGATATCGGGCGGCTGGAACGGGCTGAGCGCGTCGGAGGAGTTCGGCGGCCAGGCCTTGCCGCATATGTTGAACGTCGCAGCGCTCGAAATGTGGAATTCCGGCTCCATGGCCTTCGCGCTCTGCCCGACGCTGACCATGGGCGCCATCGAGGCGATCACGGCGCATGGCAGCGACAGGCTGAAGGCCACCTACCTACCAAAGCTCGTCTCGGGCGAATGGACAGGCACGATGAACCTGACGGAGCCGCATGCCGGCTCCGACCTCGGCGTTCTCAAGGCCCGAGCCGAACGCCGCGACGATGGCAGCTACCGTATCTTTGGCCAGAAGATCTTCATCACCTGGGGCGAACACGACGCCGCCGACAACATCATCCATTTGGTGCTCGCCCGCCTGCCGGACGCGCCAGCGGGCACCCGCGGCATCTCGCTGTTCCTCGTGCCGAAAGTCCTCGTCAATGATGACGGCTCGCTCGGCGCGCGCAACGATCTCTTCTGCCACGCGCTCGAACACAAGCTCGGCATCCATGGCTCGCCCACCTGCACCATGATCTACGGTGACGGCCGTTTCGGCAACGAGAAGGGTGCGATCGGCTTCCTAGTTGGCGAGGAAAACAAGGGCCTCGCCTGCATGTTCACGATGATGAACAACGCCCGCCTTGCCGTCGGCATGCAGGGCGTCGCCATCGCCGAGGCGGCCACGCAGAAGGCCGTCGCCTATGCCCGCGAGCGTACCCAGGGCAAGGCGCCGGGCTGGACGGGATCAGGCCAAGCGGGGGCGATGAGCCCGATCATCGAGCACCCCGACGTCATCAGAATGCTGCTGACCATGAAGGCGCTCACCCAGGGTGCCCGCGCCATCGCTTATAGCTGCGCCCACGCCACCGACATGTCCCACCGCGCCGGCGACGGGACGCGGCACTGGCAGGAGCGCGCAGCCCTGCTCACCCCGATCGCCAAGTCCTTTGCCACCGATATCGGCGTCGATGTCGCCTCGCTCGGCATTCAGGTGCATGGCGGCATGGGCTTCATCGAGGAAACCGGTGCCGCCCGCTATCTGCGAGACGCCCGCATCGCCCCGATCTACGAAGGCACCAACGGCATCCAGGCGATCGACCTCGTCACCCGCAAGCTGCCGCTCTCCGAGGGCAACGAAGTGCGCGGCTTGATCGCCGAACTGCGGGAGATCGCTGACGGCGTGGCGCAGTCGAACCGCGACGGCTTCGGCGGCACCGCCGAGCGGCTACGGCAGGCAATCGATGATCTCGCCGAGGCAACTGACTGGCTCCTGGCGCAGCTGGCGGCCGGCAACACCACAGAAGCACTTGCTGGCGCAACGCCCTATCAGCGCCTGTTCGGCCTGACGCTGACCGGTTGCTATCTCGCCAAGGGTGGGCTCGCCGAAGCAACCGACGGCAAGGCCAACGATCGCATCGCGCTTTGCCGCTTCGCCGCCGAAAACCTGCTGGCCGAGACATCGGCCCTCAAGGATAGTGTGGTCAACGGCGCCGCCAGCCTTGCCGCTGCCAGATCCATTCTTGCCTGAGGAGCCCTGATATGGCCGACCACATTCTCGTCGAGCGCCCCGCGGGCTATCCCGGCGTCCAGATCATCCGCTTCAATCGCCCGGACAAGAAGAACGCCGTCACCCGCGCGATGTATACCGCGATGACGTCGGCGCTTCAGGCGGCGGACGCTGATCCCGATATCGGCGCGACCGTCTTTCTCGGTACCGAAGGATGCTTCTCCGCCGGCAACGATCTCGGCGATTTCCTGGCCGTTGCCATGGGCGGTGGCATGCCGCGCGAGGTCATCGAATTCCTCTACGCGCTGGTGCGTGCCGCGAAGCCTCTCGTGTCTGGCGTCGATGGCCTGGCGATCGGCATCGGTACGACCATGCATCTGCATTGCGACCTCACGATCGCTTCGGCCCGCAGCCACTTCCGCACGCCCTTCGTCGATCTGGCACTGGTGCCGGAGGCAGCCTCCAGCCTGATCGCCCCACGCATCATGGGCGCGCAGCGCGCCTTCGCCCTGCTCGCTGCCGGCGAGGCGTTTTCGGGCGCTGAGGCGCGGGAGGCCGGCTTGGTTTGGAAGGTCGTCGATCCCGGGCAAGTCGAGGAGGAAACGCTTGGCCTAGCCGCCAGGCTGGCCGCCAAGCCGCCGGAAGCGCTGCGCCTGTCGCGTGATCTCATCCGCGGTGACCGTGAGGAAATCATCGCCCGCATTGACGAGGAGGCCCGCCACTTCTCAGCCCGCCTGCAGAGCAGGGAAGCCCGCGCCGCCTTCGAGGCTTTCATGCGCCGTTGAGGCGGCGATGATACCGGAATGTTCAAAAAGTATTACTTTTAATCAAATTTTACCGATTCGCTTGTTTAGTGAACGGCAATGCATGACGCAGCACGGGCATGAGCGCCCGGCCCCTTTCCGGCACAATCAATGGCGCGGACGCCAGCGGATCGACCCCCGATCGCTGAAGTCGTCGGGCAGCCGCATTCGAGACAATGCTATGTTCAAAATGAAGATCAAGACACTGCTTCCAGTGCTCTTCCTGTCCCTCGTCGCCATCTCCCTCGTTCAGGGCGCCATCGCCGCCGTCGCACTGACCAGTCTCGAAGCCAATACGCGCGAGATCGGCGCCCGGAACATCCCGAACACCGAGCGACTGCACGCCATCGTCACCACCCTCAACGATGTGCGCCGCAGTTATGCCGACTATCTGCTGGCCTCAGGCAAGACCGATTTCCGCAATGCCGAGACGACGCTGAAGACCCGCCGCCAGCGGCTGGCCACCGCCATCGATGCCTTCGAAAAGCAGCCGAAGAACGACTACATGAGCCAGAACTTCGCGCGATTGCAGAAGGCGCTCGATAACGACACCGCGGTTGCCGACAAGATTATCGCGCTTGCGCTCGACAACAAGCGCAGCCAGGCCAATTCGCTTTATCGGGGTGAGCTGTCCATGTCTGCGAACAACATCCAGACGCTGATCGACGGCATGATCGCAAAGGACCGCCAGTCGACAGATGCGGGCCTCGTCTCGGCCGCCGGAAACTACTACGCTGGCACGGTCTCGATCGTCGCCGGCCTTGCGGTCGCGCTTGTTGCCGCCATCGCCGCCGCCTACCTCGCCTGGAAGCGCATCTCGCGGCCGATCACAACCATTGCCTCGCGCATGGCCGGCCTGGCCGACGGCGATCTCGACGCTGCCGTGCCCTACACCAACCGCCATGACGAGATCGGCGACATGGCGGCTGCCGTCTCGGTCTTCCGTGACAATGCCTTTGCGCGTCTCGATCTCGAACGCAGCGCCGAAGACAACCGCGCGCATGCCCGCGACGAGCGTGCCCGCAACGAAGCCCTAAAGGCTCGCGAGGCAGCCGAGATCAATCACGCCGTCGAGGCGCTGGCGGGGGCGCTGGGCGCACTGTCGCAAGGCGATCTCGCCCATCGCATCGAGCAGCCTTTCGCCGATCACCTCGATCGCCTTCGCAGCGATTTCAACATGTCGGTCGCCAAGCTCAGCGAAGCGCTGGAGGAGGTCGGTCACAACGCCCACGCCATCGACGCCGGCGCCGGAGAGATCCGCAATGCCGCAGATGGCCTTGCCCGCCGCACCGAACAGCAGGCAGCCTCGATTGAGGAAACGGCCGCGGCGCTGGAAGAGATCACCACGACGGTCAAGGATACCGCCCGCCGCGCCGAGGAAGCCGGTAGCCTGGTGTCGCGCACGCGCGGCGGTGCCGAGGAGTCCGGCAACATCGTCCGCAAGGCTGTTTCGGCCATGACCGAGATCGAGCAATCCTCGCAGAAGATCGCCAACATCATCAGCGTCATCGACGACATCGCCTTCCAGACCAACTTGCTCGCGCTGAACGCCGGTGTCGAGGCCGCACGCGCTGGCGAAGCCGGCAAGGGCTTCGCGGTCGTCGCCCAGGAAGTGCGCGAACTCGCGCAGCGCTCGGCGGTCGCCGCCAAGGAGATCGAGAGTCTGATCTCGGCATCCAACGCTCAGGTTCGCTCCGGCGTCAGCCTCGTCGGTGAAACCGGCAAGTCGCTGGAAACGATCGTCGGTCAGGTGCAGGACATCAGCCGCCATGTCGATGCGATCGTCACCGCCACTCGCGAGCAGTCGACCGGCCTTGCCGAGATCAACACATCAGTCAACACCATGGACCAGGGCACCCAGCAGAATGCCGCCATGGTCGAAGAGCAGACGGCGGCAAGCCATGGTCTGGCCCAGGAAGCCGCCAAGCTGATGCACCTGCTCGGCCAGTTCAACCTGCAGCCGGGCAATCACGCTAGGGCGCGCCGCTACGCCGCCGCTTGATATCTCGGTGATGCAAAGGCAAACGCCCGCGCATGTCGCGGGCGTTTTCACTAGCACTTGGAAAAGACGATGCAGCCCGTTATCCGTGCATCCGCTGACGCTCGGGCTGTTCCTCGACGAAACGGGTGTTGCGAGCCGAAAGCGGCTCCACCGGTAGAATATCGATCACATCGGCAGCGTCGAATTTGCGCTTCATGCCGCATATCGTGGCAATGACGACGCCCCTGTCAATATTGAAGGATGTCGCCAGGAAGTTCCGTTCGTCGCCATGATCATCAATGGAAATAACAAACATATTATCCTCCGTGTATTATCCATTGATACACGTAGATTATTTATCATAGATGAATTTATAGATCACCAATATTCAGCATATGAGAATATGCTTTGATATTCTGCTGGTGATACACGCGAATTTGTTCACGACGGGAAATGCTCGACATGCGTTTCGGCGGTGCGGCCGAAGTAGAGCACGCGGCGGCCGGGAAACGACACCATATAGCCGGCACAGCCCATTGCCTTCACATTCCTGCAAAAGGCGCCGTAGCTGTAATCGAGTGGGTTTGCCTGCGCCCATTTGACCTGCGCGGCAACACCGGCCGCGTCGAAGGCCAAGGCGACCATATGCTCGGAAGAACGGTTGTCGAGCACCACGATGCCGCCATCCGCCAGGAAGTAGGTCGTGGTGTTCAGGCGATAGTCGACGGTATAGCCCTCGAAACCTGAATTGATCAGGGTCGCGACGATCTCGGGAAAGCTCATCGTCTTGTCATAGGCGCCATCGAGGCAGGTCCGGGCAATGGTCGTCTGTTGCGCGTTCATGGCGCTCTCCTCTCTGATGTCTGAGATCCGTATCGCAGTCCTCAGGTGGTCGCAATGTCGCTCAGACCACGCTCGCGGGCGATCAGCCGCAACAGCCGCTCGAGTTCATCGCGCTCTTCAGGTGAAAGCGCGCCGAAGAACATCGTATCGTTCTGATCCGCCAATGCCGCGAGCCGTGGCACCAGCTGGCGAGCCGCAGGCTTCAGCATCAGCATCTGCCCGCGTTGTCCATCGGCCTTGGCGTCGCGGCTTACGAGCTCCTTGTCGACCAGCCGGTCGGCAAGCTTGGAGATTGCGCCCTTGGTCATCCCCATGCGCTCGGCGAGCTGCGAGGGCGCGATGCCTTCGAGGTCGTAAAGCATGCGCAGGAATACCCACTCCGCCACCGTCACGCCCTCCGCTTCCACGCTGCGCGCGAAACGCTGCGATACGGCATTCGATACCGTCCGCAGCCAATAGCCGAGATGCGCTTCAATGTCGGAGATCGGTTTTGCTTCTGTCATGCATGCCTCATTGATTGACTAGTAAACTACAAGATCTGAGTTTCCTAGTCAACCTAGTTTCGCGACGCCGCCTTATGCCCAGCGGGGGGGAGGGGATGCGGGCGATCACCTTGATCTCGAAATCGAAGCCGGCAAGCCAGTTGACGCCGACGACCGTCCAGTTCGGATAGGGCGCTTCACCGAGTGCCTTCAGCCGCGAAGGCATCGCCTATATCGAGATGGCGCTCGAGCCTGAAATCCAGCGGATCATGCTACTCGCTGGTCCCGCGGTGCCCGGCTTATTTCTCCAGCGTCGCCACCACCTCGACATGCGAGGTCCACAGAAACTGGTCGATCGGCGTCACCGAGGTGATGCGGTAGCCGCCAGCGACGAGAATGGCGAGGTCGCGCGCAAGCGTCAGCGGGTTGCAGCTGACGGCGGCGATCTTCTTCACCGTGGAGCGGGCAAGCTCCTGGCACTGGAATTCGGCACCCGCGCGCGGCGGGTCGAAGACGACGGCGTCATAGACCTTCAGTTCCGATGTCATCAGAGGCCGGCGAAACAGATCGCGGCGCTCGACGCTGACGGGCTTGATCCCCTGCGTGTTGCGTGCGGCGTGGTCGAGTGCGGCAAGCGGCTTGTCTTCGCTTTCCACCGCATGCACCCGGCCGATCCGCGCCAGCCGGAGCGAGAAGGTCCCCGTGCCGGCGAAGAGGTCGGCGATGCGCTTGGATTTGCCGACATGGGCAAGCACCAGCTCGGCCATCGCCTCTTCCGCCGGCTTGGTCGCCTGCGTAAAGCTTCCCGCCGGTGGCGATACCTGGACGCCGCCGAAATCGAGCATCGGCTTCACCGGCTCGATCAGGATTTCGCCATTGACAGATACGCGTGCGATGCCGCGCATCGAGAGCACCGTCTCGGTCGCCTTGCGCCGCTGCTGGTCCGACAGCTTCTTCAGGCCGTCGGCGGCGATGTCGAGGCCCGTCGCCGTTTCGAGCACGGTGATACGGAACGCTTCAGCGTTGACGGCCAGTGCCGCGCCGATCGCCTTGATCGCCGGCAGCCGCGCCATGAGGCTCGCCGACGAGATGGGACATTCCTCGATATTGACGAGATGGTGGCTTTCGGCCTGGTTGAAGCCGATCAGCATCTCCTTCTCGGTCTTGCGCGCCGCGAATGTCACGCGCCGACGCTCGCCGGGATGGGCCGCCACGAGCTCGCCGACCTCCGGTGTCAGCCCCTTGGATTTCAGCGCGTCGATGACCAGCTGGCGCTTGAAGCCGCGATAGAGCGCGTCGCCTGCGTGCTGCAGCGTGCAGCCGCCGCAGGTGCCGTTGACGCCATCGGGGCCGAAGTGACGACAGTGCGGTTCCTGCCGGTCCGGCGAGGGCGTGGTGATCGACATCACTCTGCCCTGGCTCTTGATCCGCGCGATGGCGACCGTCTCGCCCGGCAACGTGAAGGGCACGTAGACCGGTCCATCAGCGCCGTTGGCGATGCCGTCGCCCTGGGCGCCGAGCCTCTGGATGGTGACTGTTTCAGTGCTCACGGCTTCGTTCCTGCGAGTAGATATTCCTGGTTTCCGTCCCCGCCCGATATCGGTGAGGGGATGAGCCCGAGGCTGGTCCAGCCCATGTCCTCGACGAACCAGCGCTCCAGTTCGGCAGCGACTGCGGGCGCCGTCGACGGATCCTTCAACATGCCGCCCTTGCCGATCGCCTCACGCCCGGCCTCGAACTGCGGCTTGACGAGCAGCACCGCCGTCGCGCCCTGTTCGGCCAGATCGAGCGCCGGCGCCAGCGCCAGCTTCAGCGTGATGAAGGAAACATCGGAGACGATGAAGGTGAGGGGATGGCCGACGTCCTCGGCCTCCAGATTGCGCGCATTCAATCCCTCGATGTTGGTCACATCGGGGTTTTCGGCAAGGCGAGGGTGCATCTGGCCGTGGCCGACGTCGATCGCGGTCACATGCGCCGCGCCGCGCTCGAGCAGCACCTCGGTAAAGCCGCCGGTCGAGGCGCCGACATCGAGACAGTGATGGCCCTTTGGATCCAGCTTGAAATGATCGAGCGCTGCCGTGAGCTTCAGCGCCGCGCGCGACACATAGTCCTGCGCGGGATCGTCGATTTCGATCGAGACATCCTCGCCGAAGACGGCCCCGGCCTTGGTGACGACCTTGCCGTCGACCTTGACGGTGCCGCGGCTTACCGCGTCGCGGGCGCGCGAACGGCTGGCAAAAAGACCCAGGCTGACGAGGAGCTGGTCGATACGTTGTGTATTTTGATCGGACATGGCCTGTCCATGCCGGGCAATGCGGCGCGTTGCAAGCCTTTTGTTGGTTTGCGCGCCAAGCCGTCGCCTTGTGCCGGTCGTCGCGTGCCATGCACGCCCGGCCGGTTCACGACCGGCTTGCCCAAGCAATGGTGAAATTAGGCGGTCCTGTGTGAGTTTGCGAAGAGCTACAACCTGCGCGGTTGATGAGAAGGTGATGTTGCTCTCAGGTAGGTTGATCACGCGGCCATGCAGCGATTCTGGAAAACAAAGTGCGACCCGTTGCCGCGCTTACTTAAACAATTTTAAATTATCCGTGGCTAGGGTCACGGTCGATTGCAGCGGCCGAAAGCCGCGTTCGCCATGATGGCTTATAATCCACCCGCCGATCATGTTTTCCCTCGTTCATAGCCCCCTGCACGCCCGCGCGTGCCCGATTTGCCATGGCGCCAGGCGCCCAGGAAAGACCGACTGATGTTTGCTAGAAACATGTCCCTGAACGGTAAGCTCGCCGCGACCTTCGCGGCTCTCATTCTCATCTTTGTATCCGTCTCCGCCTTCGTCTATTCGAAGGCCGGCGCCGTCGCGGAAGCTGCCATCGAGGAAAAGCGGTCGGAGCTTCTGGTCAATCAGATCGACGACGCGCTGCAGGCCATGCTCGAGCAGGCGGTCAATCTGCGCGGCTTCCTGCTCTTCAAGAGCGACAGCACCTACGCCGATCTCTTCAACAACCGCGACCGCATGCTGAACGCGATCGCCTCGGCCAAGCAGACGGCAGCAGGCAACGCGGAGTTCGTCTCCCAGATCGACGGCATGCAGAAGGCAGCCGACCTCTATTTCAACCAGCTTGCCGTGCCGCAGACCAAGGCGCGCAAGGAAACCGACATGCCGATCGATCAGATCGTCAAGATCGGCGTCAACGAAACCAAGGGCCAGCTGGACGGCTTCCGCCAGGCTTCGGCCAAGATCAAGCAGGCCGCGCGTGACGAATCCGCTGCCCTTTCCGCCATCAAGGCCGATGCCAGTGCCGCGCTCAACATGACGCTGCTCTTAGGCGGCATTTTCGCAGCACTTGCCGCCGTCGTGCTTGCCTGGATGCTGTCGCGCAGCATCGTTCGCCCGATCGTCGGCATGACCTCGGCCATGGGCCGTCTTGCCGGTGGCCAGAACGATATCGACGTTCCCGCGCTCGATCGCCACGACGAGGTCGGCCGCATGGCGCAGTCGGTGCTGGTGTTCAAGAACGCGGCTATCGAAAAGCTGCGCCTTTCCGGCGAAACCGATCGCATGCGCAGCGACGCCGAGCGCCAGCGTCAGCTGGGCGACGAGCAGAAGGCGCGTGAGGAAGGCGAACTGCGCTTTGCCATCGACAATCTGGCCGACGGCCTCTCCGACCTCGCCAACGGCAATGTCGCGATCCGCTTGACGACCCCGTTCGCCGCCCAGTTCGACCGCCTGCGCAACGACTTCAACCATGCCGTCGAAAAACTGCAGGCAGCCCTGCAGTCGGTCGGCCACAACGCGTCGGCCATCAACGCCGGCGCCGGCGAGATACGCACTGCGGCTGACGATCTGGCCCGCCGCACCGAGCAGCAGGCCGCAGCGGTCGAGGAAACCGCGGCTGCCCTCGAAGAAGTGACCACCACGGTTCGCGACAGCGCCAAGCGCGCCGAGGACGTCGGCCAGCTCGTCGAGCGCACCCGCCTCGGCGCCGAGCGCTCCGGCGAGGTCGTCCGCAAGGCCGTCACCGCCATGCAGGAAATCGAGAAGTCCTCGGGCGAAATCTCCAACATCATCGGTGTCATCGACGACATCGCCTTCCAGACCAACCTCTTGGCGCTGAACGCCGGCGTCGAGGCAGCGCGCGCCGGTGAAGCCGGCAAGGGCTTCGCCGTCGTCGCCCAGGAAGTGCGCGAGCTCGCCCAGCGCTCGGCCAATGCCGCCAAGGAGATCAAGGCGCTGATCAACACTTCGGGTACGCAGGTCAATTCCGGCGTCTCGCTCGTCGGCGAAACCGGCAAGGCTCTGTCGGAGATCGTCGGCGCTGTGCAGGAGATCAACAAGCATGTCGGCGCCATCGTGACGGCGACCCGCGAACAGTCGATCGGCCTGCAGGAGATCAACACCGCCGTCAACAACATGGATCAGGGCACCCAGCAGAACGCCGCCATGGTCGAGGAACAGACGGCCGCCAGCCACTCGCTCGCCCAGGAAGCCATGGCGTTGGACGATCTGCTGCGCCAGTTCAACCTCGGCAACGACCGCGCCGCACCGCGCGCGGCAGCCGCCACCCCGGCCTCGCGCCCGGTCGCTTCGCCGGCCAACGCGCTGAAGCGCAGCGTTGCCAGGGCCTTCGGCGGCGGCGCAAGTGCCGCGGCCGTCAAGGAAGAATGGTCGGAGTTCTGATCGAGCGCCGGATGATCAAAAGGGAAGGGGCTGCGCATCGCGCGGCCCCTTTCGCGTTGATGGCGTCAGTCGCTTCCGGCCGAAAACCTCAGCTCGCCAGTGCCAGTCCGCCGTACCGATTGATCTCGCTTTCGATCTCGGACACCAGCGTATCAAGCGCGGCGTTTCGCACCTTGCGGCCGCGACGCACCACGTAGACAAGATCGGGCGGTACAGGAAAGCGGTCGTTGATGATCTGCATGTCCGGCCGCAGGTGCCGCTCGTTGAGCAGCGCCACGCCCATGCCGGAGCTCACAGCGGCGACGATGCCGGCAGCACTTGCGCATTCGAACACAGTCTCCAACATGATCCCGCCATCCTGCCCGATATCGAGCGCCCAGTGGCGATAGAAGCAATCGTCGTGGAAGGAGAGGAAGGGCACGGACGCACCATTGGGCAAGATCAGGCTCGGATGCTTCACCCAGTGCAGCGTCTCGCGAAACAGGATAACGTCGGTCGGGCGCACCTCGTGGGCGAAGACCTGCACGATCGCCGCGTCGAGTTCGCCCTGCTCGAGCATCGCCCTCAGCACCAGGCTCATGCGCACCTGCGTGCGCACGGAAACATCGGGATGCAGGCGGCGGAAGCGGCCGAGAATATGCGCGAGCGCGGAGCAGGTCGTATCCTCGGTCAGCCCAAGCGCGATCCGCCCGGCAAGCGCCGTCTTCGACAGGCTGAGCAGCGCCTCGTCGTGCAGCCCGAGAATGCGGCCGGCATAATCAAGCAACTCCTCGCCTTCAGTGGTGAAGGCGGTGGCGCCTGCCTTGCGGTTCAAAAGCTCGCAGCCGAGGCTCGTTTCCAGCCGCTTGATCTTGTGGCTGACGGCCGATTGCGACAGGCCAAGCGCTTCCGCCGCGCGGGTAATCCCGCCGTGATGGCGGATCGCCCAGATGGCGCGCAGCGCGTCGATCTCCAGCCGCCGGTTGTTCAGGTCGCTCATTTCGTCTCGGTCTTCGTCGTTGCCTACAGCTGAGAGCATGCAACGGCGTGACATCGTTTGCAAATGTTCATGACGGGTATCGCTTGAAAGTCATGCCGTGATCGAAATTTGTCATGTGCTTGGCTGGCAGCGATGCCTTATTCGGTCGATTGCAGACGTATGACAGGAATGACCGATGACCGACCACGCACTGAGCGCCACGACCAAACAGCAGCATCGCCTTCTGTGGCCGCTGATGGCCGCATTGCTCATCATTGGCTGGAGTTCCGGCTTCGTGGGCATTCGTTATGCCAGCGAGGAGGCGAGCGTCGTGCTCGTGCTGTTCTGGCGCACGCTGCTGTCCGGTCTGATCCTGCTCCCCTTCGCCTTGACCATCGGTCCGCGCATGCAGTGGAAGGCGGTAGCCGGGCAGATGTGGTTCGGCGTCATGTCGGTCTTCCTCTATCTTGGCGGCTTCGCGCTGGCGATCGAGCAGCGTGTGCCGACGGGCCTCGTGGCGCTGATCTCGGATCTCTTGCCGCTCGCCATCGCCACTCTGTCGCAGCCGGTGCTCGGCGAACGGTTGAGCGGCCGGCAGTGGCTGGGCACGGCGATCGCCGTTGCGGGCGTGCTGATTGTGTCGCTCGACAGCCTGAGTTTCGGCTCGGCGCCGCTCTGGGCCTATGGCTTGACCGTCGGCTCGATGTTGATCTTCGCGCTCGCCTCCGTGCTGCACAAGCGTCGGCGCGTCGGCCACATGCCGGTGCATCAAAGCCTCTGCATCCACACGCTGACGGGTTCGGTGCTCTTCGGTATTTGCGCCCTGATGCAGGGTGACATCGCGCCGCCGATGACGCAAAACTTTGCCATAGGCATGGTCTGGCTGGTGCTGATCGCCACCTTCGCGGCCTATTCCGTCTATTACACCAGCCTGCGGCTTTTCCCGGTCGCCAAGGTTAGCGCCGCGATCTATCTCAGCCCGCCGGTCACCATGCTATGGGCCTGGGCGCTATTTTCCGAGCCGCTGACGCTGGCGATGTTCGTTGGTCTTGGCGTCACCCTCGTTGGCGTCTTCATGACCTCGCGCGGCTGAGGCTTCACATATCGTTCGATTTGCCGTCCGCGCGAAAATACAGGCGCTGGATGACCGCCATCATCAGCGCCGTCGCCCAGCCGAAGATGATCCAGCCGTTGACGGCCTCGAAGGCCGAAATCTGCCGCCACTCTCTGCCGAGCACGACATCGCCATACCCGACCGTCGTGAAGGTGACCGTCGAGAAATAGACGGCATCGTCAAGTGACGGCAAAGCGCCGATGACGTGATAGAGAAGCGCCCAGAGGCAGATATCAAGCGCGATCGGGATCAGAAGGTAGCTGACCCAGACGACGGTCGCGATCGTGGCATGGCGGCTGAGATGCTGCGGATCGACCTTTCGGAAGACACGAAGCCCGATTTCCATGAAGACGCCTGTATGACAACAGTTGCCGCGATCAGAGTGGTTGCGAGGAGAAAGTTGACAGGCACCGGACCTCCAGGTGATGTGGGTCAACGTCAATATTGCGCAACGATCTCCGTCTCAATGCGCCCTTGCGCGAGCCGACGAAACGGCACATCTTCCGTGGCGCATGCCGAGCGCTCCGGATTTCCACTGCCTTCGGCATCCGCCCGACGCAGCAGCCAGCGCACGAGCTCCCTGGCCTCACGTGGCTCGAGCAGAACCGCCGTCACCCCGGCTTCGACAGGCAAGCCCGTCGTCCGGTCGATGACGTCGACCAGACCCAGGCGGCCCGGCACAATTCTGTACCGCACGCCGATCGCCGCTCCTGACCGCATTGCAATCACACCCCTCGCTTTCATCCGCCCCAAACTAGCAGCCGTCACGGGTTCCGCATTGCGCAGGATCAATCTTGCGCGCGAAGGCCGCGATATCCGCGGATGGTTGATCGCGCGCAATGCAGGACGGTCGCCAAGCCCCTATGCTCATCCGCGCGAAAATCCGGATGGAGCCCGCCGTGCAGAACGTTCATCGCAAACACGGGCCTTCCGGACTTGTCGAGGCGGCAATGGCGGAATTGCGCGCCGCCCCGCTTCTGGTGCTCCTCGTCTTCGTACCCTTGGTCATCCTGACGGATATCGCCTCGCCGGAATCCCACACGCTGCTCTTCATCCTTTCGGTTCTTGCCATCATACCGCTCGCAGCGCTGCTCAGCCGCGCCACCGAAGCGGTCTCCGCCCGCACCGGCGATGCCGTCGGCGGACTGTTGAATGCGACGCTGGGCAACCTCACCGAACTCGTCATCTCGCTGGCCGCCCTGCATGCCGGGCAGTATCTGCTGGTCAAGGCCTCGATCGCCGGCGCCATCGTCACAAACACGCTGTTCATGCTGGGAGGCTCCTTCCTGCTCGGCGGCCTCAAGCATCACCTGCAGGAGTTCAACCGCGTCAGCGCCCGCTTCCAGGCGTCGCTGCTGTTTCTCGCCACCGTCGCGCTGTTCGTCCCCTCGCTGGTGAGCCGCGCCGACCAGGGACCGGAGATGGTGCAGGCGCTCAGCCTCGGCCTTGCCGTTATCCTGATCGCGGTCTACGCAATGGGCATGCTGTTCTCGCTGAAGACCCACCGTGAACTCTTCGCCAGCGTCGGCGAGGCCGAGGAGCATCATGGCGGCTGGGGGCTTTCGACCAGCATCACGGTGCTGATCGTGGTCACGCTTTTCGTCGCGCTGATCAGCGAGGTCTTCGTCGGCTCGGTGCAGGCCGCCGCCGCGAAGATGGGCATGACGCCCGCCTTCGTCGGCTTCGTCGTCGTGGCGCTCGTTGGTGCCGCGGCGGAAATGACCGCGGCCTTCGCGGCCGCCCGCGCCAACCGGCTTGATCTGAGCGTCGGCATCGCGCTCGGCAGCGCCTCGCAGATCGCGCTTTTCGTCGCCCCTGTTCTGGTGATCCTCAGCTACTTCATCGGCCCCGAGCCGATGTCGCTGCAGTTCTGGCCGGGCGCGGTAGCCATGATGTTCCTCGCCATGATGGCGGCGGCGCTGCTCTCCAATGGCGGGCATGGCGCCTGGTATGTCGGCGTGCTGGCGCTCGCCGTCTACGCCATATTCGGGCTGACGCTATTCCTGCTGCCACCCGCCGGTTCCTAGCTAGATGTGGTAACTCCAGTCTCCTAAATCCGCTCCGAATGGACAACCTAATGAAAGCTCACAGCTAGTACCCGGAAAGGCTGTGGGGCGTGCGCATCCGCGCTACATCCCGCTTCGGCGTTTCCTTGTGGACCCTCACATAGTCGCGGTTGAACTGCGAGGGGCTGTCGTATCCGACGCGAAAGCCCGCCTCGGCCGCCGTCATGCCCTCGACGATCATCAGCCGCCGCGCCTCCTGCAAGCGGATTTGTGTGCGAAACTGCAGCGGGCTCATCGCCATCGCAGCGCGAAAATGCTCGTAGAAGGACGACGAGCTCATGCCGGCAATATCGGCCAGATCCTCGATCGCGAACGGGCGTCCGAAGTTGCGGCAGACATAATCCACCGCCCGGCCGATCTGGTTCAGCCGGCTCTCGCCGCTGGCGATCTGCCGGATCAGCCCTCCCTGCGGTCCCGATATCAGCCTATGCAGGATTTCCCGCTCGACAAGCGGCGCCAGCACCGGCGCATCCTCGGGCGTATCGAGGAGATGGAGCATGCGCGCCGCCGCATCGATCAGCCGTGGCGTCGTCTCGCTAACCCGCGCCGCCGCCGGGTTCTCGTCGCGCGCCGATGAACCCGGGATCATCTCGTTCAGAAGTGGGCGGTCGAACTCCAACCGCAGACAGAGATAGGGCGCGTCAGGACTGGCCTCGATCACCGCGCCGATAACGGGCAGGTCGACGCCAACAACGAGATAGTGCGCGGCGTCGTAGATGTAGCTGGCATCGCCGATCGTCGCCCGCTTTCGCCCCTGCGCCACGATGCAGCAGGAGGGCTTGTAGAGCGTATGCAGCGGCTCGGTGGTCGCCGACGATCGTATAACGCCGACGCGCGGCAGCACGGTGTCGAAGTTTCCATCCATGCCGGCATGGCGGTCGATCAGGGCGGCGAGATCGGCAATTGTTTCCATTAGGCCACCATCGGACGTCTTGCGCGCGTTGCCAAGGGGCTGGCATGGCGTTTCGGAGGATCGTGCAAGAAATCCGGAAAAGCCGTCTACCGCAACAGCCGTCCAAAGCGCGATCCTGTGCCGGTCGAACGATCATTGAGGAGCAGGACATGAGCAATATGAAGAACAAGGTGGTGCTGATATCAGGCGCCAGCAGCGGCATTGGCGCCGCAACAGCCCGCGAACTCGGCATCGCGGGCGCAAGACTGGTCATCGGTGCGCGCCGAACAGACCGGTTGGACGCTTTGAGCGAGGAAATCCGTGCCGCAGGTGGCGTCGTGATGTCGAGGGCGCTTGATGTCACCGACCGCAATGACATGCAGGCGTTCGTCGATGCCGCCATCGCGGAATTCGGTCGCGTTGACGTCCTCGTCAACAATGCCGGCGTCATGCCGCTGTCGCTGATGTCCTCGCTGAAGGTCGATGAATGGGACCGGATGATCGACGTCAATATCCGCGGCGTGCTTCATGGCATCGCCGCCGTGCTGCCGGTGATGAACGCGCAGCAATCGGGCCAGATTATCAACGTCTCGTCCGTGGGGGGGCTTGCGGTCTCGCCGACAGCAGCGGTCTACTGCGCCACAAAATACGCGGTGCGGGCGATCTCGGATGGTCTCAGGCAGGAGAACAAGGTCTTGCGGGTCACGTGCATCTATCCCGGCGTCGTCGAATCCGAACTCGCCGACACCATCACCGAACCTTTCGCCGCCGAGGCCATGGTCGCCTACCGCGCCGTGGCGCTGAAGGCCGACGCCATCGCCCGCGCCGTCCTCTACGCCATCGACCAACCCGCCGACGTCGACGTCAACGATATTGTCGTGCGTCCGACGGCAAATGCGGGGCTGTGAGTTTCCTTGGGGGAGGGTGTGGCGCACCCCCCCTCTGTTCTGCCGGACATCTCCCCCTCNNCTCAAGGGGGGAGATCGGCAAGTGGTCGGGCTTGTGTCAGACAATGAGAGTAACGCGAGCGGCTGAGCCCAGCCAATCTCCCCAGCTGTGGGGGAGATGCCGGGCAGGGCAGAGGGGGCGGCCACGGCACAACGCCCGCCGATAAACCTACCCAGCCACACCCACGACAGCCGGCCGCCCGAGCGCCTTGAACACGGTGCTCACGATCCCGGCCCGGTCGAGCCCGGCCTGTGCGTTCATCACCTCGGGCTTCGCTTGCTCCACCCAGAGATCGGGCATCACAAGCGAGCGCACCTTCAGCCCGTTGTCGATGAGGCCTTCCGTCGCCAGGAACTGCAGCACATGGCTGCCGAAGCCGCCGACTGCACCTTCTTCAACGGTGATCAGCATCTCGTGGTGACGCGCCAGCTGGCGGATCAGGTTGTGGTCGAGCGGCTTGGCGAAGCGCGCATCGGCAACGGTGGTCGAAAGCCCTGCGGCATCGAGGTCTTCGGCGGCCAGCATGCAGTCCGCCAGGCGCGTGCCGAAGGAGAGTAACGCCACCTTCGTACCTTCCTTGACGATCCGGCCCTTGCCGATCTGCAGGATTTCGCCGCGAACCGGCATCTCCACGCCGACGCCTTCGCCGCGCGGATAGCGGAAGGAGATCGGGCCGGCGTCATAGGCGGCGGCGGTGCGTACCATGTGCTTCAGTTCCGCCTCGTCGGCGGCGGCCATGACGACGAAGCCCGGCAGCGTCGCAAGGAAGGTCGTGTCGAAGGAGCCCGCATGCGTCGGCCCGTCGGCGCCGACGAAGCCGGCGCGGTCGATCGGGAAGCGCACCGGCAGGCCCTGGATCGCCACGTCGTGCACCACTTGGTCGAAGGCGCGCTGCAGGAAGGTGGAATAGAGCGCGGTGAACGGCTTGTAGCCCTCGGCGGCAAGCCCGGCCGCGAAGGTCACGGCATGCTGCTCGGCAATGCCGACGTCGAAACAGCGCTTGGGGTAGAGCTCGGCCAGCTTGTCCAGCCCCGTGCCGCTCGGCATGGCGGCCGTGATGCCGACGATCTTGTCGTCGAGCTCGGCTTCCTGCACCAGCGCTTCGGCAAACACATTGGTGTAGCTCGGCGCGTTCGGCTTCACCTTCGCCTGAGCGCCGGTAATGACATCGAACTTGTTGACACCATGATACTTGTCGGCTGCGGCTTCCGCCGGAGCGTAGCCCTTGCCCTTCTGCGTCACCACATGGATCAGCACCGGCCCATGCGCGTGATCGCGCACGTTGCGCAAGACGGGCAGCAAGTGTTCGAAGGAGTGACCGTCGATCGGGCCGATATGGTAGAAGCCCATCTCTTCGAACATGGTGCCGCCGGTCACGTAGCCGCGGGCATGCTCGACGGCGCGGGTAATGGCGCGATCGACGGACTTGCCGAGATAGCTGGTCAGCTTCTTGCCGACCTCGCGCATGCCCATATAGGTGCGGCCCGAGGCGAGACGCGCCAGATAGGCGCTCATGGCGCCCGTCGGCGGAGCAATCGACATGTCGTTGTCGTTGAGGATGACGATCAGCCGCGCGTCGAGGGCGCCGGCATTGTTCAGCGCCTCATAGGCCATGCCAGCCGACATCGCGCCGTCGCCGATGACGGCGATGACATTGCGCTTCGAGCCGGAGAGATCGGCTGCGACAGCCATGCCGAGGCCGGCCGAAATCGAGGTGGAGGAGTGCGCGGCGCCAAACGGATCGTATTCGCTTTCGGCGCGGCGGGTAAAGCCCGAGAGACCACCTTCCTGGCGCAGCGTGCGAATGCGGTCGCGTCGTCCGGTCAGAATCTTGTGCGGATAACACTGGTGCCCGACGTCGAAGATCAGCTTGTCGTCAGGGGTGTTGAAGACATTGTGGATGGCGATCGTCAGTTCGACGACGCCGAGCCCGGCACCCAGATGTCCGCCGGTCATCGACACCGCATCGATCATCTCGTCGCGCACTTCGCGCGCCAGCTGCGGCAGGTCGCGATCCTCCAGCTTTCGGAGGTCGGCCGGATAAGTGACCTTGTCCAATAGCGGCGTCTTCGGCGGTTGTGTCACGGGAGGCACTCTTTCTTGTCGTTCTTGTTTTTGGCGTCGTTTTCTTGGCGTTCCTAGGTACATGACCTCGGGGGGCACATAGCCTTTAGGCCATAAGTCGCGGTGAAAGAAGTCGATTTCAAGAACCGCGACGATCCTTTCTAAAGGATATCAGCCCTGCGGCAAAGGCACGAATTCCTCTTCATCCCCCGGAACGATGTCGAAACGGCCGGTGCGCCACTCCTCCTTGGCCTTTTCGATCCGCTCCTTCGATGAGGAGACGAAGTTCCACCAGATGTAGCGCTTCGAGTTCAGCGCAGCCCCGCCGAACAGCATGAGATGACAGCCCTGGCCGCCGCCCTCGAGCGTGATCGCATCACCCGGACGGAAGACCAGCAGCTGATCGGGCGCGAATCGGTCGCCCGCGATCACAACCTCACCAGACAGGATATAGAGCGCGCGCTCCTCATGCGCGGCGGCAAACGGAAACTTCGTGCCGGCATCGAGGTTGATGTCGGCATAGAGCGTGTCGGAGAACACCTTCACCGGCGAGGCCATCCCCTCGAACGATCCGATCACCACCCGGCCGCGCACGCCGCGCTCGTTGATCACGGGCATCGCGCTCTTTTCCGTATGCGCAAAAGAGGGATCGATCTCCTCCTTGTCGTCAGGCAGCGCCAGCCACGTCTGCAGCCCGGACATCAGGAGCGGATGGCCGCGCAGATTATCAGGCGTGCGCTCCGAGTGCACGATCCCGCGCCCTGCCGTCATCAGGTTGATATCGCCGGGGCGGATCACCTTCTCGGTGCCGAGGCTATCGAGATGGCGGATCTCGCCGTCGAACAGATAGGTCACCGTCGAGAGCCCGATATGCGGATGTGGTTTCACATCCAGCGCCTCGTCCGGCTTCAGGATCGCCGGCCCCATCCGGTCGAAGAAGATGAACGGCCCCACCAGCCGCCGCTGCCTTGTCGGCAGCGCGCGCCTGACCTCGAACCCGCCGATATCGCTGGTGCGCGGAATGATCAGGTTCTCGATGGCATCGCAGGCAAACGCGTCGCCGGGGAGGGGGTCTGTACCGGGGAAGAAGGACATTGATTAGCGCTCCGCTGCCTCATGATCTGCAATGGCGTCTTGAACATCGGCGAGAAGCGGCTTGATGCTTTTCTCTACCGTGTCCCACAGGCGGGCCAGCAGAATGCCGTCGTAATCGTGCCGAAGTATATTGCCGATACCCCGAATGGATTGCCAGTCATGTGCAGGAAGCAATTCCTCGGCAAAGCCGCCGAGTTTGATCGCAGCTTCGGATATCCGCGACATGCACCGCTCGGTCGCATCCGAAACCAGGGAATTTGTCTTGAAATCCTCGTAAGTCATGCCGTCTGTATAGGCGATGATCTTCGTGGCATTATCCGCAATGTCGGCAAGGCGCAGCCAAGGCTTGTTAGAAGGCAACTTGGCGATCCCGTTCGATTTCCTTCGCGAGACGCGGTTTTTCGACAGGTTCCGAGATCACATCGACGGGCTTGCCGGTCATTTCTTCCAACTGCTCTTTCAACCGACCAAGTGTCCCGAAGTAGCCGAAGCCGGATTGGAGAACCTGATCTTCGAGTGTGACCAGGATATCGATATCCGACTCCTCGGTCGCCTCGCCACGTGCTACGGAACCGAACAGTGATAGGCCGAGAACGCCTGCAGCCCGCAGTTCGTCCTCGTGCTCTCGGATCAGCGCTATCACCTTGTCCTTGTCCATGTCCGCAGATTACACGGTTTCCGACGCGGAATCGACCCACATACTTGCAGGGGTTCCCCCCTCACATC
Organism: Hyphomicrobiales bacterium; assembly: GCA_900469085.1. Taxonomy (GTDB): domain Bacteria; phylum Pseudomonadota; class Alphaproteobacteria; order Rhizobiales; family Rhizobiaceae; genus Rhizobium. Next base: position 35,014 of record UBVW01000054.1, read on the forward strand.
GCCGTAAACCCGTTGTCGACGAAGAGGTGCGCGCCGTTGACGAAGCTGGATTCATCGCTCGCCAGATAAAGCGCCGCGCGCGCCACATCCTCCGGCTCGCCGATGCGGCCCTGCTGCGCTGCGATAGCAGCATCCGAGACATCGACGCCGAGCGCCTGCAGGTCGGCCACCTCGCGCAGGCCGTGCGGGGTGCGGATGAAGCCGGGGCAGACCGCGTTGCAGCGGATGTTGCGGTCGCGGAACTCGACGCCGATCGCCCGCGCGAACATGTGCACGGCCCCCTTGGTGGTATCGTAGAGCACCTCCATCGGCGTGGCGGCCACCGCCGAGATCGACGAGGTGCAGACGATCGACCCGCCGCCGGCGTCGATCATCTTGGGCAGTACCGCCTTGGTCATCAGGAACATCGATCGCACGTTGACGGCATGCAGCCAGTCCCACTCCTGAAGCGTCGTTTCGAGGAACGGCTTGATGACGATCGTTCCGGCATGGTTGAACAGTACGGTGACCGCGCCATAGCGCGCCTCGACGCTCGCGACGGCCGCATTCACTGCCGTCTCGTCCGACACGTCGGCCGTCCAGAACTCGGCCTCGCCGCCGGCCGCGCGAATCTCGTTTACCGTCTCAGCCGCCGCGTTGCCATTGCGGTCAATGATCGCCACCTTGGCGCCCTCGGCCGCAAACAGCTTCGACGCCGCCCCGCCCATGCCCGTCGCCCCGCCGGAAATAATCGCGATCTTGCCCTTCAGTCTGTCGGCCATGCCCATGGTTCCCCTGTTGTGTTGGAGGGGATGATAGACGGGGAAATGTGTTGGGCAAGGGGTGTTTTCGCCGACCGAATTTACGCCCCGTCCAGCGGCTCCACGCTCTGTGGCTTGCCGGCGCGATCCAGCCTAATCTTCTCGATGCGGTTCTCCGCCGCCGACAGTAGCGTCTCGCAGTGTTTCTTCAGCGCTTCGCCGCGCTCGTAGATCTCGATGGATTCGTCCAGCGCCACGTCGCCGCGTTCCAGGCGCGCGACGATGCTCTCGAGTTCGGCGACCGCCTTTTCGAAAGAGAGGCCCGATACTTCAGGCTTGGCGTTGTCGGTCATACTCAACCCTTCATCATTCTCAAAACGTGCAGCCCGGCCGATTCGGCCAAGCCCTCCAGATCATAGCCGCCTTCCAGAAGGCTGACGACCCGGTTGCCGGCACTTTTGTCGGCCACCTCAAGCAGCCGCCCGGTCGCCCAGTCGAAGTCCTCGCCGACAAGGTTGATCTGCGCCAGGGGATCGCGGTGATGCGCGTCGAAGCCGGCCGAGATGATGATCAGGTCGGGGCGGAAATCGTTGAGTGCCGGCAGCACGCGCGACTTGAATGCCTCGCGGAAATGCTCGCTGCCGACATTGGGCGACAGCGGCGCGTTGACGATCGTGTCGTGCGCGCCGGTCTCGGTCTTGGCGCCGCTGCCGGGATAGAGCGGCATCTGGTGCGTCGAGCAGAACAATACGGATGGGTCGTCCCAGAAGATGTCCTGGGTGCCGTTGCCGTGGTGCACGTCCCAATCGACGATCGCCACGCGCTCCGCGCCATGGCGGCGCTGGGCGTGGCGGGCGGCTATGGCGGCGTTGTTGAAGAAACAGAATCCCATCGCCTTGGATTTCTCGGCGTGGTGGCCCGGCGGCCGCGAGGCGACGAAGACATTGTCGGCCTTCCCGGTGAAGACGTCGTCGACGGCGGCCATCGCGCCGCCGATCCCGGTCAGCGCCGCCTGCAGGCTTTTCGGGCTGGCATAGGTGTCGGCCTCGAGCTGGTTGATTTCGCCGTCTTCTTCCGGCACCTGCCGCATCACGGCAAAGAGATGCTCTTCCGGATGCGCCAGAAGCACGGCATCCTCATTGGCCTGCGGCGCCTGCTGCCGGTCCAGCCGCTCGAAATGCGGATGGCTCAAGGCCACGTTCAGCGCCCGCAGCCGGTCGGATCGCTCCGGATGGCCCTCAGGCGTGATGTGTTCCAGAAAGATCGGATGTTCGTAAAGGCGGGTGCTCATGCAATCACTCTATCTGCCTGCCTCGTCTTGATCCACAGCAGATGGGGTCGGGGCTCGCGATTTCAACAATCGTGCGCTGTCATACGCCTTTCGCCTTCATTTACATAATATTAGCTGGAGGTTATTCTCGGGGTGCTAGGGGTTGAGAGTGGGGAAATCGATGAACGCTGCGATGCGCTCCAACATTGTGCAGATCCACGTGCCGTTCCGCGATGTGGATATGAACGGCCAGATGTTCCTCGGCTCCTACATTTCCTATGCCGAATCCGCGCTGGCGAAATTCTGGTCGGAGCGCCCGGAGCTGGCAGACGAGCCGCTCTATGTGGCGAGCAAGATCACCTGCATCCTGCATCGTCCCCTGCGCTATGATGAAATGGTGCTGTTTACCACCGCCGTCGATAAGATCGGCGTGCGCTCTGTCGGCTTCATCATCGCGGTGGATGCTGGCGATGAGCGCGCAGCCGAGGTCGAGATCGTCTGGCAGGCGCAGACGCGCGAGGACAAGGCGCCGATCCCGCTCCCTGAAGTGACGCGGGACTGGCTTTACGGTTTCATGAACTAGCGCTTGGCTCAGCTCTTGCCTTAGCCTTTAACCGGCAGCAGCGGATAGCCGGCCATGACCGCGCGGCCGACCAGCGCCGCCACGAAGGCCTTGATCACGTCGCCGGGAATGAAGGCCATCGAGCCGGTGAACGCTGCCTTGAGCCCGATCTGCGCGGCGAAGGCGAGATAGATGATGCCGAAAGCGTAAAGCACCACAATCCCACCCATCATCGCCGCGAAGAAGAAGCCGGTCAGCTGCATCCCGGCCGCCTGGCCGTGCTTCACCAGCCGCTCGCTGATATAGCCCGTGGTGAAGGCGGCGAAGACCCAGCCGATCAGGAAGCCGGTGGTCGGTGCTGCAAACGCCGCCAGCCCGCCGCGTCCGCCGGAGAGAACCGGCAGGCCGATGGCGACAAGCACCAGCACGATCAACACCGCCACCGTGCCGCGCCGGGCGCCCAGCACCACGCCGGCCATCATCACGCCGAGCGACTGCGCCGTGATCGGCACCGGAATGAAGCCGAGCGTGATCGGCGGCAGAATGCCGAGCGCGACGATGATGGCGGCAAACAGGGCGGAAAGAACGAGGTCTCGGGTGCTCATGATGGCTCCGTGGTTCAACATATTCTAATTCACATGCCGCCGAATACCGCGCGCGTCAATCGCAGCCGCAATGTTATCGGCATCCTTCAGCGTCAGGATGATCAGCGGCACCAGCACCGTTGACGGCCGCACCTTGAGCCCGCGCGCCTGGTGCGCCTCGCGGATCGCCTGGTAGCGGCCGATGATCTCGGGCACGAAGCGCACCACCAGCCCGACGGCAAGCCCGACATCGTCGGCCCGCACCAGACCGAGCCGCTCCATCGGCCGCGCGGCAAGCGTTATCTCGTCCATGAAAGCGGCAATGGTGGTGGTGGCAGTGACGCTCGCGGCAAACAGCATCAGCGCCGTCAGCCTGAGCAGCGCCACCACCGCGCCATGCCAGGGATTGAAGGCGAGGCTGAAGACGGCGACGATGACAATGGTGAGAAGGATCGGCTTCAAGCGCGCAAGGGCTGCGCGAACCGGCATGCCGATGCCGAAATAGACGACGCCGGTGGCAACGACGGTAACAGCAAGGAGCGCGATGTTGGCGGTGGCGAACAGCACGATGCCGAGCGCGGCAAGCACGATGAGCTTCACTCGCGCCGATACCAGGTGCAGACGGCTGTTGCCCTCGACATAGAGCGATTGCATCAGGCCGCGAGCTCCCGATAACGGGCGATCGCCTCGGCTGCCGGCGCATCGGCCGCCAGTTGCCCCTGGTGAAAGACCAGCACGCGCGGATAATCCGAAATCAGTTCCAGATCGTGGGTGATGACGATGGCGCTTTCGTGCAGGCTCTCGATCAGCCCCTGCACGAGGCCGCGGTTGCGCAGGTCGAGCTGGTTGGTCGGCTCGTCGAGAATGAGGATATCGGGGCCGGTGGCGAGCACCGAGCAGAGCGCCGCCATCTGCAGTTCGCCGCCGGAAAGCTCGTGCGCGCGCCGCTCGGCGAGATGCCCGGCATTGAAGCGGTCTAGTACCTCGGCCACCTTTGCCTCGATCGCGGCCTTCGAGAGCCCGCGGCTCTTCAGCCCGAAGGCGATATCGTCCCGCACGACGGGCAGGATGATCTGGTTCTGCGGCGATTGGAAGATGAAGCCGACATCGCCGAGCGTTGCCTTCTCGTCCGATGTGTCGCGGCCGTTGACGATGACGCGGCCTGACGTCGGTTTGGTCAGGCCGTTGATCAGCCGCGCGACGGTCGTCTTGCCGGAGCCGTTCAGCCCGATGATGGCGATGCGCTTTTCGGTGAGCTCGAGCGTCAGCGGCTGCAGCGCAGTCCGCGACCCATAGCTGACGCCGGCGCTTTCGAAACGGATATTCACTGCGTCCCCCTGAGGTGAAGCGCCGTTCTATAAACGAATCCGGCCGGAGGGAAGATCAAAACGTGGGCGGCTGGGAGCCATTGCATCATCCCGCAAATCCCTGACATATTCGGGTGGCTAGGAACATTTTCCGGATTATCATCGCTGTCATGACGAACCTGATCTCCAATGCCGACGCCCGCCGCATCTTTCTGGCCAAGCAGGGCCTGAGCGCGCCGCCGAACAGGACGCTGACCAAGGAGGGGTTGCTGCAACTGATCCACGATCTCGGCTTCGTGCAGGTCGACAGCATCCAGTGGGTGGAGCGCGCCCATCACCAGATACTTTTCTCGCGCAACCAGACCTACAAGCGCGAGCATCTGACGGCGCTTCTGGAAAAGGACGGCGCGCTGTTCGAGCACTGGACCCACGACGCCTCCATCCTGCCGAGCAGCTTCTTCCGCTATTGGAAGCACAAGTTTCGGCGGGAGGAGGAGGTGCTGGTGGATCGCTGGCGCAAATGGCGCGGCGAGGGCTTCGAGGATGCCTTCGACGAGACCTATGAGCGGGTGAGCCGCGACGGTGCCATCATGGCGCGTGAGATCAAGGCGGATGGTCACGTTTCCGGCGGCTGGTGGAACTGGCATCCCAACAAGACGGCGCTCGAATATTTCTGGCGCACCGGCAAGTTCGCCATCTCGGGCCGCTCGAATTTCCAGAAGGTCTATGATCTGGTCGAGCGCGTCATCCCGGCCGAGTTCCACGAGCCAGAGGTCAGCCGCGAGGAATTCGTGGACTGGGCCTGCCGCAGCGCGCTGACAAGGCTGGGTTTTGCCACCCATGGCGAGATCGCGGCCTTCTGGGCGCTGGTCTCGCCGGATGAGGCCAAGGGCTGGGTCACTGCCCGTCGCGATGAACTGACCGAGATCCTGATCGAGCCGGCATTGGGCGGCAAGCCACGCCCCTCATGGGCCTTTTCGGATTTCCTCGATACGCTCGACGATTATCCCGCAGCACCACCGCGCATCCGTGTGTTGAGCCCCTTCGATCCGATGATCCGCGACCGCAATCGCACCGAACGCCTCTTCGGCTTCTTCTATCGTATCGAAATCTTCGTGCCCGAGCCGAAGCGCGAATATGGATACTACGTCTTCCCGCTTCTCGAAGGCGACCGTCTGATCGGCCGCATCGACATGAAGGCGGATCGCAGGAAGGGCTCGCTCGACGTCAGGCGCCTGTGGCTGGAGCCGGGCGTAAGGCCCTCCGCCGGCCGCCTTGAAAAGCTCGCCGCCGAGCTTGATCGCGTCGCTCGTTTCGCAGGCGTCGAACGTGTCGAGATGCAGCAAGGCTGGCGCGGCTAACATACTGGATACAAAGGATTTTAACCAATTACCGCCTGTTAATCTTGACGCGGGTTTACCATGCTCGTCGGGAAGTTCTTAAGGTCCGCCCGCATAGGTTGGGCGCATGAAAACACGAGCTATCCGATACGCCGCCTGGTCGGCAATGAACGGTCTGCGCCGGCGGGTCCGGGCGCTGATCCGCAACCGCCGCGACGCGGCTGCTTCGATCGTCTCGCGCAGCGAAGAGCGTGCGCGGATGAAACCGGTGGAAGTCAGGTCGGCCCTGATTGACGCCGTTTATTTCAGCCAGGAGGACGGCAAGCTTCGCGTTTGTCTGAACAATGGCGAGGAGCGCATGTTCGAGGGCGTCAACGAGGCCCACGTCATCGCCATGGTCACCTCGGAATCGCCGGGCAAATACTACATGCAGAACGTGCGCACCCGCTTCAGGCGCATCGCCGCCTGACATTGCGTGCCCAATAAGGGCAAAAGACCGGCGAGCCTGAACCCGCCGGCCGCTCTTTCCGCTCTCAGCAGATCTCGGTTTCGGCGATCTTGATGCCGAAGCCTTCGAGGCCGACATAGTGGCGCTCGCTGCGGGTCAGGAGCTTGATCGAGCTAACGCCGAGGTCCTTCAGGATCTGCGCGCCGAGACCGATTTCCAGCCATTCGCTTTCACGGTTCTGCGCCTCGGCATGGGCTTCGCGGCCCTGGCCCAGAGCCTTGCGGCCATTGTCCTTGTGGCCGACGCCGACCGATCCCTCGCGCAGATACACGATCACGCCGCGGCCTTCTTCGGCGATCTTCTTCATGTAGTGATCGACGGAGCGCTTTCCGAACAGGTCGTCCACGACGCTTTCGGTATGCAGGCGCACCGGAATGTCGATGCCATCGCGGATATCGCCGAAGACGACGGCGAGATGCTGCATCGGATCCCAGGGCAGCGAGTAGCTGTGGGCCTTGGCCTTGCCGAACGGCGTTTCGACGTCGAAGCTCGCCTGCAGCTGGATCAGCGTTTCCTTGCGCTGGCGATAGGCGATGAGGTCGGCGACGGAGACCAGCTTGAGGCCGTTCTCTTCGGCAAAGCTGGATACCTGCGGGCCGCGCATCACGCTGCCGGTGTCGTTGACCAGTTCGCAGATCACGCCGATCGGCGGCAGGCCGGCGAGCTTGCAGAGATCGACGGCGGCTTCGGTATGGCCCGAGCGCATCAAAACGCCACCCTCGCGGGCGACCAGCGGGAAGATGTGGCCGGGACGCACGAAGTCGGAGGCGCCGACATTCGGGTTGGCAAGGTTGCGCACCGTCAGCGTCCGGTCGTCGGCCGAAATCCCGGTTGTCGTGCCGTGCTTGAAGTCGACGGTGACGGTGAAGGCCGTCGTATGCGCCGAATCGTTCTCGGCGACCATGGCGTTCAGGCCGAGGCGCTTGGCTTCTTCCTTCGGCATCGGCGTGCAGACGATGCCCGAGGTGTGGCGCACGATGAAGGCCATCTTTTCCGGCGTACAGTGAACGGCGGCAACGATAAGGTCGCCTTCGTTCTCGCGACCGTCGTCATCGACGACAACCACGATTTCGCCGGCCTCGAAGGCCCGGATAGCGTCTACGACGCGCTTCTGATCATAAGCCATGGGGAAGTTCCTATTTCAGCCGGCCGGTCTGGCCGCGGTCTCGAAGGTAGTGGTCGGCGATGGCGCAGGCAATCATCGCCTCGCCGATCGGCACGGCGCGGATGCCGACGCAGGGGTCGTGGCGACCCTTGGTGCGGATATCGACGTTCTTGCCGTCGGCATCGATCGACTGGCGCTCGGTCAGGATCGACGAGGTCGGCTTGATCGCGAAGCGGGCGATGATCGGCTGTCCGGTCGAAATACCGCCGAGGATGCCGCCGGCATGGTTTGACAGAAAGATCGGCTGGCCGTCATTGCCCATGCGCATTTCGTCGGCATTCTCTTCACCAGTGATCTCGGCCGCCTCGAAGCCGTTGCCGATTTCCACGCCCTTGACGGCGTTGATCGACATCAGCAGCGAGGCAATGTCCTGATCGAGCTTGCTGTAGATCGGCGCGCCGAGACCGGCGGGAACGCCGTCAGCGACAACTTCGACAACGGCGCCGATCGACGACCCCTTCTTGCGAATGCCGTCGAGATACTCTTCCCAGACGGGAACGATCTCGGCGTCAGGCGCGAAGAACGGGTTCTGGTCCACCTGGTCCCAATCCCAGTTGTCGCGGTTGATCTTGTGCTTGCCGATCTGCACCAGCGCGCCGCGCACGCGAACGCCGGGAACGACGAGGCGCGCGATACCGCCCCCCGCCACGCGCGCCGCGGTCTCGCGCGCAGACGAGCGCCCCCCGCCGCGATAGTCGCGGATGCCGTATTTCAGATCGTAGGTGTAGTCGGCATGGCCCGGCCGGTACTGGCGGGCGATCTCGCCATAGTCCTTCGAGCGCTGGTCGGTATTTTCGATCAGCATCGAGATCGGTGTGCCGGTCGAGATCATCGTCTCGCCGTCGGCGTCGTACATCACGCCGGAGAGAACCTTCACGAGGTCATCCTCGCGGCGCTGCGTCACGAAGCGCGACTGGCCGGGCTTGCGCTTGTCGAGCCATGCCTGCAGGTCGGCGAGCGTAAAGCGCAGGCCGGGAGGGCAGCCGTCGACGACGCAGCCGAGCGCCGGTCCGTGGCTTTCGCCCCAGGTGGTTACGCGGAAGAGGTGACCGAATGTATTGTGTGACATATGCTCCGACCGGATCGCGCCGCCGGGCGTCCCCGGGCCGCGCCATTCTTTAAAAGGCGCGACACTCATAGGCCAAAAGCCGAAAGGGAAAAAGGCTTTCTTTGCGCCAAACCGTCGTGATCGGGAAACGGTGTTTCCTCAGATCCGAGAACAATCGCCTAAAGCCATCCTATGAAGCGATGCGCCAGGCCGTGCCGCTGGCCGCCTCGGTGAAATCGTCGAAGGAGAGGGCACGCGAGAAGGCGTAGCCTTGGAGCAGGTCGCAGCCGAGTTCGAGAAGCAGGCTGGCGTGTGCCACGGTCTCGACACCCTCGGCGACCGTCTCGACGCCGAGCGAGCGGGCGATGTCGATGATCGAGCGCACCAGCGCGCGTTCCTGCGGGGAAGTGATGATTGGCTGCACCAGCTGCCGGTCGATCTTCAGCCGCTTCGGCTTGAGCTTCAGAAGGCTGACGATCGAGGTATGGCCCGTGCCGAAATCGTCGATCTCGATGTCGATGCCGAGCGCCTTGATCTTCTCCAGGTTCTCGGCGGCGACGTCCTCGCTCTCATCGAGGAAGATCGATTCCACCAGTTCGAACGAGATTTCGCCCGGCCTGATCTGCAGCATGCGAAGCGAATCAGCCAGCGCATCGTCATGCAGGCGCCGGGCCGAAACGTTGACCGAGACCTTGGGAACGGACACGCCAAGCGCTGCCCACCGCATCTTGTCCTTGAGCGCAGTCTCGAGAACGATGCGGTCGAGCGTCTGCACGACGTTGATTTCCTCGGCGATCTTCAGGAATTTGTCAGGCGTCAGCAATCCTCTGGACGGATGCTGCCAGCGCACCAGCGCCTCGACGCCGGTCAATTGCATGGTGCGGGCGCTGAATTGCGGCTGGTACCATGTGGTGAACTCGCCGTTCTCGATGCCCGAAAGGATTTCATCGGCCAGCCGCTTGTTGTTGATGATGTCGGCCTGCAGGTTGTGATTGAAAAACTGGAAGCGGTTTCGGCCCTGGCTCTTGGCCCGGTAGAGCGCGATATCGGCGTTGATCAGCACCTTGCGGGCATCGACGCGCATGCCGCTCGCCAGCGCGATCCCGATCGACACGCCGCAGCGGCACGCAAACCCTTGGAAATCGATGGGCTGGCGCATCTCCTCGACGATCCGGCCGGAAAGCGCCGACATCTCGGCGTCATTGGCATTCAGCGCCAGGATGACGAATTCGTCACCGCCGATGCGCGCCACGATATCGCTCGGGCGAATGCTACGCGACAATACGCGGGACGCATGGACGAGCATGGCGTCGCCTGCCGCGTGGCCAAGCGTGTCGTTGATCTCCTTGAAACGGTCGAGGTCGATGTGAAGGATCGCGAACTTCTGCCTGGCGTCCTGTCCGGCCTCGGTCAGCTGCTCCAGCGCCTTGTCGAGCTTGCGGCGGTTGGCGAGCCCGGTCAGCGGATCGTGCAGCGAGTTGTGCTCGATCCGGTTATTGGCGAGTTCGAGCTCGATATTCTTGCCGATCGCCTCGTCCTTCGCCGCCTTCAGCTCGGCCGTCATCAGCGCGTCTTCGGTGATGTCGAAGGCAACACCGATGATCTTCAGCTGGCCGTTGGACGTGGAGTGCACCTTTCCGATCGAGCGCACGTAGCGCATCGTCCCGTCTTCTGTCGGCACGCGGCAGACGACGTTATGCGTATCGCCGACCTTCCTGAAATGCCGTGCGCTCTCGATCGCAAGCGGGCGATCTTCCTCCAGCACGCAGGATAGCCACGTCTGTTCGTCCATAAAACCTGCGCGCGGCTCCAGCCCGTAGAGTTCGTGCATCCGGTCGTCCCAGAAGGAGCCGGCCTCGCCGAGTGTCGCTTCCCAGATGCCGCACTGGTAGGAATCGAGTGCCAGATCGAGCTTGCCCGTGAGCTCGGCGAGTTCGGCTTCCCGGTGCGAGAGTTCGTCGAGGGCAAGTTCCAGTTCGGCGTTCTTGATGTCGCTGACATCCTTTGCCCGGCGCAGCGTCTCGGCGGCGACTGCATCGGCCGTTACGTCCCAGACGATGCCGATCGTCCTGGTCGTGCCGGCCGCGTCGTTATAGACAGAGCCCACCGAGCGCAGGTAGCGCGTGCCGCCGTCCGAAAGCTCGATCCGGTATTGCGTCGTGTAGGACGAGCCGGATCGGCCATCCTTCAACAGGTGGATCCTCGCCACCCGGCGATCATCGGGAACGATCGTCTCCAGCCAGTCGTCGAGCGAGTAGCTGCCTTCGATCGATTGCTTGCCGTGGAGCGCGGCGGCGCGGCCATCCCAGAACAGGCTCTGGCCGCCGTTCCTCAGTTCCCAGATGCCGATATTGGAGGTTTCCAGCGCCAGGTTGAGCCGCTGCGATAGCTCCAGCAACGTCTCCTCGCGCTTTTCCAGCTGCCTGATGTTGCTGTTGCGCTCGCCGAGCAGAAGGGTCGCAAAGAACACGGGAATGATGGTAAGGCAGGCAGCGGCCAGGATGATGAACCGCAGCGTCTGCTGGTTTTCCGGCGCGGCGGACCAGCCCGTCTTCGGCGCCGCCGCAATCTCCCATCGCCCGCCTGCGAAAGTGATCTTGCGCGTCAGCGGACGCTGCCCCATCACCTCGGGTGAACCGAAGAACGGGGCGACCGCTGCACCCGTCGTGCCGAGATCGCGCAGCGCAATGGAGAGGTGGTCGAGATGCGGGTATTTCTCCCGGTTCTCGCTGTCGCGCGCCGGCTTCAGGCCGGTATTCTCGTAGAACATGTCGGCGTCGATGACGGCCTCCACCGCGCCCCAGACCCGCCGCTGGCCGTTCTCCTTGACGAAGACGGGGAAGAAGATCGCGAAGGTGTCCTTGCCGTCGAGCGTGCGGATCGGTCCGTAGAAGCGCGCCTGCTGGTTGCCGGTGTTGCGCGCCACCGACTGGCGATCCACGAGGAATTCGCGCACGTCGTGCCCAAGCCGCTCCTTGCCCTCGGTCGCCGGAAACACCGACTGCACGATGAAATCGGGCGCGACGGCGATATGCACGAAATGCGGGTTCTGGATGAGCAGCCAGTTGATCTGACGCTCCATCTCCTCGGCGTTCATCTTCGAGCTGATCGCGACCATGTTGGAGAGGTCGCGCACGATGGTGATGTCCATATTGATCTGGGCGGTCACGCGGGCGCGGATCAGGCTGGTCTCGTTTTCCGTGCGGATCGTGAGTTCGCGAAGATTAGCGGCCGTATTGGCGCGATCCAGGCTGAAGCCGACGATGATAACGACGACGGCGACCAGGCAGGAAACCAGAAACGAGATATGGGTATTCCTCAAAGCACTCCGCGTTGCCTCGTTATGTTTCCTGCGGAATAGCAAAACCCCAGTCTCCCTGTTTTCCTATGACTGTAAGTAGCGGGGGTTAATTTACGATTTCTTACAGATAGTATTGGGGACACGTTTTAAGTGTACAACTGTATTAACGAACCCTCTTGATTGTTGTTAAAATGCGCTTCATCAATTGGGCGGGAATGGTCACGGTTCAGGGCAAATTTCGCCATATTCGGGAGGCTATCTATGCACAATTGGATGTTTGAGTCGTGTTTTCGAAGGAATGCCGTTATGCGCTTCGTAGTTGCTACACTTTTGGCCACAGCGAGTTTTCTGTCGCCCATCAGCGGTTTTGCTGAAAGCGCGGACGTCGAGGCGACGATCAAGAACATCGACATGAGCAATCTCAGCCTCACGCTCGATGACGGCAAGACCTATCAGGCGTCGGAGGAGTTCAATTTCGAAGGCTTGAAGGCAGGCGTGAAGGTTATCGTCTTCTATACGGAAGTCGACGGAAAGCGCGTCATCAACGATCTCGATATCGTACAGTAATTCGGCTGCTGCGAAGCGGGTTCAGATCCAGGCGATCTGCTTCGTGTCGGTCTCGATCTTGAGAATCCGGTCCTGCGGAATTTCGCCCTCGGCCGCCTCATCCTTCGGCACGTTGGCAATGGTCCTGAACAGGCTGCGAATGACGCCGCCATGCGTGACGCAGACCGTCGGCCGATCCACCTCGTTCAGCCATGAAGCCACCCGCCACGACATGATCTCGTAGCTCTCGGCATCCGCGCCCGGCGGGATGAAATCCCACTTGTTGAGATTGCGCTCGACGATTCGGTCCTTGGCGGTCGCCTTCAATTCCTTGACCGTAAAGCCTTCCCAGTCACCGAACGACACTTCGACCAGGCGCTCGTCGGTGCGGTAGTCCTTGGGCGGGAGGTTCATTGCTTCGCGGGCGATCTCCATCGTCGCGCGCGTGCGGCCGAGCGGGCTGGCGATGAAATCGAATTCGAAGCCTTCGACCTTCAGGATTTCCGCGAGATTGATGCCGTTCTGGCGCGCCTGCTCACGACCGATGGCATTGAGCGGGATGTCCTTTTGCCCTTGCAGGCGACGTTCCGCGTTCCAGTCTGTCTGGCCGTGACGAATGACGTAGATAAGCAATGATCGGCTCCAAAATTGCAAACGGCCCCTGATCGCTTCCGCGAGGAGGGGCCGCGAGCATGACTCATGAAAGAGTGCGATCAGTCTTTTATGACGGAAATATCCGGCGCGTCCACAGCCTTCATGCCGATAACATGATAACCGCTGTCGGCGTGATGCACTTCGCCCGTGACCGAGCGCGACAGGTCCGAAAGCATGTAGAGGCCGACATCACCGACTTCTTCGATGGTGACGGTGCGGCGCAGCGGCGCGTTGTACTCGTTCCACTTCAGAATGTAGCGGAAGTCGCCGATGCCCGACGCTGCAAGCGTCTTGATCGGGCCGGCCGAGATCGCGTTGACGCGGATGTTCTTCGGTCCGAGGTCGACGGCCAGATACTTCACGCTGGCTTCAAGAGCCGCCTTGGCAACGCCCATGACGTTGTAGTTCGGCATGACCTTTTCGGCGCCGTAATAGGTCAGCGTCAGCATCGAGCCGCCATCCGTCATCAGCTTCTCGGCGCGACGCGCAACCGAGGTGAAGGAATAGACGGAGATCTGCATCGTCTTGGCGAAGTTGTCCGCCGTGGTGTCGACGTAACGGCCGGTGAGTTCGTCCTTGTCGGAAAAGCCGATCGCATGCACGATGAAGTCGATCTTGCCCCAGGTCTTCTCGATATTGTCGAAAACCTCGTCGATCGATGCCTCATCGCTGACATCACAGTGTCCAGCAAGAATGCCGCCAAGTTCAGCTGCCAGCGGCTCGACCCGCTTCTTCAGCGCATCGCCCTGATAAGTAAAGGCAATCTCGCCGCCCTGTGCATGAATAGCTTTGGCAATGCCCCACGCAATCGAACGATTGTTGGCAACGCCCATGATGACGCCGCGCTTGCCTGACATGAGGCCTTGTGCCTGAGCCATGTTTCGCCCCTTAAGTAAATTGATCGATCCTGCCTATGGCATAGCCGGCCAGCCGGTTCAAGATTGGCAGCAATCATCAACTGTTAGGGAACGTAACAAAGGGTGCTAATGTCACCAAAAATTCACAAAAACAGGCCGTTCTTCATAATTCTCATCAAATCCGTGACCTTATCGTCGGGTTTTTCCCACAGGATAATGCGCAGTTCGACCACCAGATCGCCCTTTCCGCCGTCCGATTTGGGCAGTCCCTGACCCGCGAACCGGATTGATTTGTCCGATCCCGACCATGCCGGCACAGTGACCGTGAGCGGTCCGGTCGGCCCGTCGATGCGCGCGTCGGTGCCGAGCACGGCGTTTTCGATGGTGACGGGGAGAACGGTGTGCAGGTCGAACCCGTCGACGGTGAAATCGGCGTGCGGCGCGATATGAATGTTGACGACCGCATCGCCGCGCTGCATGCCCGGCAACTTGTAGCCCTGGGCCTTGAGGCGCACCGTGTGGCCTTCCGTGGTCCCCGGTGTCAGCGTGAAGCCGGCATCGCGGCCATCGCCGAGATCGACGTTCACCCAGGCGCCCTTCAGGATGTCCTCGATGGTCACCGTTGCGATGGCGAGCTGATCCGGCGCCTTTTCGGGCGCGGGTGCCGCGCCGCCGGTGAAGCGGCGTACGAAGGAGGTGAGGAGGCTGAGCGGCTGCAGAACGGCGGCATTGGCGGCGGCTGCGGTCTCTTCCGCGCTTTGCTCGTCCTCGACCGTCTTGCCGGCACTATCGGTCTTTACGCTTTCGGTTTGCTTGTCTGTCGCCTTGTCGGCGTCGGCATTGTCTGGCTCAGGCCGCTTGGCCCGGCCGGAAGCAAAGCCGCGCGTCCGTCCGCCACCGCTTGCGGTGCGCGCCTGAGCGCCGAAGATCCGCTCGATCATCTCTTCCGCGGGCTCGGCCACGCCGGCCTGCTGCTGTTGTTGCTGCTGCGGCTGCTTGGCGGCTTCGGCTGCCGCCTTCTGCGCGGCGGCCCGCGCCAGTTCCTCCATCACCCGCTCGGCGTTTTCCTGCGCCTGCTTGGCGCGGATCGCGGCTTCGCGCGCCGCCTGGCGCTGCGCCATGATGGTGTTTTCGTTCTGTTTTTCGTTTTGCTTGGCTTCGGCCGCCCTAGCCGCGCTGTCGAAGAGACTGCGCTTCTTCGGGTCTTTCAGCGTGTCGTAGGCGCGGCCGATCTCGGCGAAGCGGGCGCCTGCCAAAGGGTCGCCCTGATTATGGTCGGGATGCACCACCTTGGCCATGTTGCGCCAGGCCGCCTTGATCTCGTCCTGCCCCGCATCGCGCCTGACGCCCAATATCTTATAAGGATCGCGCATGTTCCAAACCGCCGGTGTCCAAATGCGGAGTGTCCGTTTCTGATCGGCACTCCGAAGCCCCCATACAACTCATTTGGTGCGCCGAAGTTCGCTTCGCGAGCGGAAAAATCAGCACACATATGCGAACCACAGTCCCGCAAAGTTGCTAATCAGTCCTTATTCCGGGTCAGGACACGCCACGGTTTCACGCGGAATGGTTATCTTTTGCTAAATCTTGAAACAAAGCCGGGCCGGCTGTTAACGCTTGCCCGAAAGGGCCGGTCAGCTTTCCGGCTGGAAGCTCAGAAGCTGCCAGTTGCCGCCGCCGACGAGGCAGGTCTTGCCGTAGAATTTCGAGATCCCGACATAGGAATGGCGCGTCGTTTTGAATTGACGGCAGACCTGGCCGGTCTCGTTGTTCTCGACGATGGTGTCGATCACGCCGGCGCTGCCGGTGGAAGCGTTCGCCCAGGGAAGGGGGCGGCCCTCGAGTCCGCGAATGTCCGCCGAGGTGACGGCATTGCCCACGGTCATTTCATCGGAAATGCTGTCGCTTGTCGGCGCCGGCTGCGGCACGGTGCCGGTCGCGACGGAACGATCGACCTTGTTGCTCGAGAACATATCGAGCCCGCCTGCGACGCAGCCGGAGAGGGAAAGCACTGCCATGCCGACAACGCAGAAGGCCGCGCATTGGCGCATGAGGCCCTTTGTATGACGAACTGACTTTGCTATGACTTCCACCCTGTGTCCTGTCCAGTAGTTTTGGGCTGGGCAATTATCGAATAAACCCGGGGCATTTGAGCTAATATGTCGGAAAATGAGTTAACAACCAGTGACTTCACCGAGCAAAACGAGCCGTTCCAGCTCTTTGCGGATTGGCTGAAGGAAGCCGAGGCTTCCGAGATCAATGACCCGAATGCGGTGGCCCTTGCGACGGTCGATGAAGACGGCCTTCCCAATGTCCGCATGGTTCTCCTTAAGGGATTCGATCAGGACGGATTTGTGTTCTACACGAATTTTGAAAGTCAGAAAGGCCGCGAAGTCCTCGGCCAGAAAAAAGCGGCCATGTGCTTTCACTGGAAGACGCTGCGCCGGCAGGTTCGGCTGCGCGGCCCGGTTGAAGTGGTGAGCGACGAGGAGGCCGACGCCTACTACAAGACGCGCGCCCGCGGCAGCCGCATCGGCGCCTGGGCCTCCAAGCAGTCCCGTCCGCTCGAAAGCCGCTTCGCGCTGGAAAAAGCCGTTGCCGAATACACCGCCCGTTATGCCATCGGCGAGATTCCGCGCCCGCCCCACTGGTCCGGGTTCCGGATTCGGCCGACCTCGATCGAGTTCTGGAAAGACCAGAAGTTCCGGCTCCACGACCGCATTGAGTTTCGCCGCGCCACGCCCGATGGCGGCTGGGACAAGGTGCGGATGTATCCCTGAGCATCCCGGCAGGCCGCCTACGATTGTCCGCGCGCAGACGCGAACAAGTCGCCATTGCTGACTTCGCCGGGGAGCGCCGCATAACAGCGGCGCTCCCCGCTCGAATTTTCATCCTAGGTTGAAAAGATCGTGCCGATAGAGACGCGGTGCCGCCCGCCGATGCGCGCGGTCTCAAAAGAAAGTGATCGGTGGACAAGCTCGCGGGCAGGGCTGACCCTCAGCCCCGGTTGCCCACCAGCTTCAGCGGGATGCCCGAAGCAAGGCCGGAGACATAGCGCGGCTTTTGATAGAGGCCGTTGATCGACAGGCGCGGCAGATAAGTGGAGCGCTCATGCGATTGCAAGCCGATGACGC
This sequence comes from Hyphomicrobiales bacterium, assembly GCA_900469085.1. Lineage (GTDB taxonomy): Bacteria > Pseudomonadota > Alphaproteobacteria > Rhizobiales > Rhizobiaceae > Rhizobium. The sequence continues at coordinate 52,030 of UBVW01000054.1, forward strand.
CGGGCTGCGTCGTCACTGCGATGGAAAAGCCCAGATCACGGGCGATCGCCGCCTGCCGCTGCGTCACCGCCTCGCGCGTTCCATAAGGATAGGCAAACGCGCTAGGACGGCGGCCGCTGATCGCCTCGACGTAATCCTGAGAGTGCGTCATCTCATCGCGAACCTCGGCGTCTGAAAGCCGCGCGACGGCACGGTGGCTGACGGTATGGGCGCCGAGCGAGGCCAGCGGGCTGGCGTCCAGAAGGTTGAGTTCCGGCGCGCCCATTACCAGGTCGTCGACGATCTCGACCGGGTCGATCCCGTGCGACCGCGCTAAAGCATCCACGGCCTCAACAGCGGCCGTTTCTTCGTGCGCATGAATATAGCGTGCAAAGCGGGCAAAGGCGCGGTGCTTGTCCTGAGGAGTCGCGGTATCGACCGTTTCGGCACCAGCACCGAAATCGAAGCTCAGCCTGTCTTCGCGCCTCAAGAGCGCTGTCAGCGTCTCCCACCAGATCGTATGCGTCCGCTCCACCAGCCCCTTGGCCACGAAGATCGTGAACGGCGCCTCATGCCGCTCGAAAACGGGCATGGCGTAGACGAGGTTGTTGCGATAACCGTCGTCGAGCGTAAACGCGGCGAAGGGCTGCGACGGCTTCGGCTCCAGCAGCGCATCGGGAACGTCTGCAAGCGACACGAATCGGTAGCCGTCACTCTTCAGCCGCGTCAGCACCGCGTCCAGAAATTCCGGCGTGATCTCGAGATGCGCATTCGGCGAAAAGGCGCAAGGCTCATGGGGGCGAACGTGATGCAGGGTGAAAATGGCGCCCATCCCACGTGCGCCGCGCATCAGCCCGACCGAACGCAAGAGGTTGGCCACCTCCAGTCCGCCTGTTATCGCGATCCGCTTTGCCAGCGTTCTGGCGTTCATGATCTCCGCTCCGTTTGCGGGGTTCTGAGAAGGGCAAACCTATCAAGTCGGGGGTTAAGTCTTGCTGAATGCTGATGATTGCCGTTGTGGCTTTACGGTTTTTTCACCATAAAGGGTAAAATTTGACAAAAATGGTCTGCGTTGCCGCAAAGTCGCGCCATATTGTGTCCTTCTGTACAAGAACGGGACAAAATTCGGGCGACGAGGGTCGGCCGTTCATCGAGGGGAAGTGCATGAGAAAGCTGTTGGCCGCGATTATAACCGCGACATTGGTCGTTGCGGCGCCGTTGTCGGCAATGGCAGGCAGCGCCTCCCTCATCCTCGATGCGAGAACCGGCAAGGTTCTGTCTTCTGAAAATGCCGATGTCCTCAATCATCCCGCGTCGCTGACCAAGATGATGACGATCTACATGGCCTTCGAGGCCATCAACCGCGGCAAGATGAACTGGGATACGCCGATCGTCATGTCGAAATACGCGGCCTCCCGTCCGCCGACCAAGCTCGGAGTGCGCCCCGGCCAGTCGATCACCGTGCGCGAAGCGATTCTTGGCATGATTACCAAGTCCGCCAACGACGCCGCAGCCGCAATGGGCGAGAAGCTAGGCGGCTCGGAAAGCAATTTTGCCCGCCTGATGACGCAAAGGGCGCGCCAGCTCGGCATGAGCCGCACCACCTTCGTCAACGCGTCGGGCCTGCCGGATGGACGCCAGATCACCACCGCCCGCGATATGTCGACGCTTGCCATCGCGCTGATGAAGAACTATCCGCGTGAATATCGCCTGTTCTCCACCGCGAGCTTCAATTTCCGCGGCCGCCAGATCCGCGGCCACAACAACCTGATGTACCGCTACCAGGGCATGGACGGCATCAAGACCGGCTATACCAACGCCTCGGGCTTCAACCTCGTCAGCGCCGTCAAGGACGGCAATCGTCGCGTCGTCGGCGTGGTCCTCGGCGGCCGCACCGCTCGCAGCCGCGACGACAAGATGGCGGCCCTGCTCGACAAGGCCATGGGCCGCGCCTCGTCCTCGGGCGGCGCGCGTCTGGTGGCCAGCGTCAATTCCCGCGAACCGGTCGAAGTCGCTTCCGCGGCTGACGCCAGCGACCTGCCGGTGCCCGCATCCGCGCCGCGCGTCGAGGATGTTGCCCCGGCAGCACCTGAAATCGCGCGCAGCGAACTTGCACCGAAGGCGCTCGGCTATTTGAGCGACACCGTTCCGCAGGAGCGTCCGTCGGCGCTCGACGCGGTCACGCCGACCGCCAAGCTTGCTGCGTCCGCCAAGCCGCTCGGTTCCATCGCCTCGACGGGTGACTGGCAGATCCAGATCTCCGCCGCGCCGAGCGAAGACGCCGCCCGCGCGCTGCTCGCCCAGGCCAAATCCGAAGGCGGCGCCGCATTGAAGACGGCCAGCCCCGTCACCGAAAGTGTCGGCAAGGGCGCCAACAAGGTCTACCGCGCCCGCTTTACCGGCTTCCAGAGCCGCGACGCGGCGACCTCTGCCTGCGACGCGCTGAAGAAGCGCTCCTACGACTGCATGCTGCTGGGTGAGCACGGCTGATCCTGCAACTCGGCTGGACATTGCCGCTGAATCAGCGTTCTCCTGCATAAACGAAAGGAGAACATCATGCTGCTGAATCTCGCACGCAAATTCGAGCAGGCGTCAAAAACCTATGCCGATGAAAACGGCCTGGAGCGCGACGACGACTGGTTTCTGCTGAAGCTTCAGGAGGAAGTGGGCGAACTCACCCAGGCCTGGAACCGCGTGAGCGGGCGAGGGCGCCGCAAGGGACGCTCCGACGAGGACATGGCCCGCGACCTCGCCGACGAGACCGCCGACGTGCTCGGCCACATCCTGCTCTTCGCACACCGCAACGATCTCGACCTCGCGGCCGCCATCAAGCGCAAGTGGCGGTTTTCGCTGGATGAGAAGTAGAGGGGAGGCGCAAGCCTTACGACGATGAGTTCGCGTCGGCACGTTTGCGAAAGCGATTGGAAATCCACCAATCGCACTCGTCCTTGCTGTAGCCGAACAACCGCCCTTGCTCGCGCTCGTGCTCTTCTGTCCAGGCCCGGCTGTCGAGCAGCGACATGAATGGACCGATCCTCCACTCTTCGCCAGGCAGCACATAGAGCAAATCGAAAAGCCGCAGCGTCCGCTTTCCGCCGCTCGTGGCGGGATGGGGCACACTCCGCTCGATAATTCTCTCAATGATCAGGCCGGAGGCGACATAGGGGATAAATGGCGACTGCACCTCTGTCAGCCATTCTTGGCTTTCAGTGCAGAAATAGGCGAGCGGCTTTCGGCCGTCGAGCATTAGCGGCAGCTCGAAATTGGTGTGGATGAGATAGGGCGCCGTGTCGATTGAATGCGGTCGCTCCAGGCGCACGCCTTGCCGATACTCCGGCATCGAAAGATCGAACGCCTCGGCCAAAGCCAATAGATCGACCGGCTCAAGATCGAACCGGCCATGCTTCAGATCACTCTCGTCGGCATCGATAGCGGCCGCGACATCGGACGGCTTAGCCGTGAAGCGTAGCTCATGGGCGGAACACAAGGTCTCCGGCGACAGAAATTTCAGGATGAATGTTTCCGTCGCCATAGAGTCCACTCGGCTTTACGTCTGCGTACCGCCGACCGTCACCTGATCCATCCGCAGATGCGGCTGGCCGACGCCCACGGGCACCCACTGGCCGGCCTTCCCGCAATTGCCGATGCCGGTGTCGAGCTTCATGTCGTTGCCGACCATGGAAATCCGCTTCATCGCATCCGGCCCGTTGCCGATCAGCATCGCGCCCTTGACGGCGGGGCCTATTCTGCCGTTTTCTATAAGATAGGCCTCGGTGCAGCCGAACACGAACTTGCCCGAGGTGATGTCCACCTGACCGCCGCCGAACGAGACGGCATAGATGCCCTTCTTGACCGACGAGATGATTTCTTCCGGTGTCTTGTCGCCACCGAGCATGTAGGTGTTGGTCATGCGCGGCATCGGCACGTGGGCATAGCCCTGGCGGCGGCCGTTGCCGGTCGCCTTCATGCCCATCAGCCGGGCATTCTGCCGGTCCTGCATGTAGCCGGTGAGTTTGCCGTCCTCGATCAGCACGTTGTAGGCCGATGGCGTTCCCTCGTCGTCGATGGTGATCGATCCCCGGCGGTTGTCGATCGTGCCGTCATCGACGACGGTAACGCCGGGAGCGGCGACCATCTGGCCGAGCAGGCCGGCAAACGCCGACGTCTTCTTGCGGTTGAAATCGCCTTCCAGCCCGTGGCCGACGGCCTCGTGCAGCATCACGCCCGGCCAGCCGGAAGAGAGCACCACGTCCATCGTGCCTGCAGGGGCCTCGATCGCCTCGAGATTGACGAGAGCCTGGCGCAGCGCCTCGTCGGCACCGTACTGCCAGCTGCCCTCGGTGATGAAGTCGCCGAAGCCGATGCGTCCGCCGCTGCCGTAGGAGCCGCTTTCCTGCCGCTCGCCCTGGCCGACCATGACGGAAATATTGATGCGCGTCATCGGCCGGATGTCACGGACGCGGTGGCCATCGGCGCGCAGGATATCGACCACCTGCCAGCTGGCGGCGACCGAAGCCGTGACCTGCCTGACCTTGTCGTCCTTGCCCCGCAGATAGGCGTCGATGTCCTGCAGAACCTTGACCTTCTCCTCGAAGGTGGGGGAGCCGATCGGGTTCTCGTCGCTGTAGAGCTTCTTGTTGGTGCCCTGCGGGGCGGCCGCATAGCTGCCGGTGTAGCCGCGCGTCACGGCACCGACCGCATCGGCCGCCCGCTTCAGTGCCGAAACCGAAAGATCGCCCGCATGCGCATAGCCCACCGCTTCGCCGGCAACGGCGCGCAGGCCAAAACCCTGCTCGGTGTTGAAGCTGCCGCCCTTGAGGCGGCCATTGTCGAACATCAACGATTCGGCCTGCGCATGCTCGATGAAGAGCTCACCGTCATCAGCGCCGGAAAGCGCCTCGGCGACGAGCGCGCGCATCTTCGCTTCGTCGGCGTCGAAAAGCGTCAGGAGATCGGTGTTCATGTCATTATGCTCCGCTGCGGCAGGAAATGCTTCCTGCCGATGTAGGTCCCAGGGACGCTTCGAGCAAGTGTCGAATTCGTAAGGATCAGGTCGAGCGCGACGCTGGCGATCAGGGAAGCGCGTCGTAGCCTTCGGCGAAGCCCTTCAGGTCGACAGGAATGCCGATGCCCTCTTCAGGCGTCTGGAAGACGATGAAGGTGGCGCTGGCGCCGCTGCGGAAGGTCTTCAAGAGCTCGTCCTCGAGCACGACCTCGGCGTAGCAGCCATCGGCGAAGCAGCGCACGAAATAGGCGCGGCCGATATCCTTGCCGTCGACATTGAGGCCGAGGCCGTTCGGCAGCAGCACGCCAAGAGGAGCAAGCACGCGGAGAATCTTCGACTTGCGGTCGGCGGTCTTCAGCACGACGACCGAGAGGCCCACTTCCGGGCGGTCCTCGGCGATGACGTTCTGCATCAGCGCGCACTGCTCGGCGGAAGCGCCGGCCGGCTTGTCGCACACCACGGACCATGCGCCGTGATTGGAGCGGACGGTGCCGGGCGCCTGCGGTTGAGTCTGACCTGGCGTCGCCTGCGCGGCAGGGGCGCCGGGGGCTGGCTGTGCTGGCGCGGCCGGAGCTGGTGTCGGTGTCGGCTGCTGTGCGAAAGCCGGAGCGATCGCCGCGGCAGTGACACAAGCCGACAGCAAGAACGGCCGCACTAGGGAACGGAAACCCATGAAAACCTCTGCAGTTCGAATCAGTGCCGCTAAGTTGGGGCGGGCCGTCCAAAATGAAAAGCCCCACCCGCTGAAAAGCCGGGGACTACGGCGGAAATGGGACGTTTCTTGATTATTCTTGGGAAGGGTGGCTGGCCCACGCCAACATTTTCCGTATCATAAGGAAAATCATGGCATGTTTCGATGCGCCCGGAGGAGGGATCATCGGGGCGAAAATGCCGCACGGCCAAACGCTTTGGATTGTTGCGGCAAGTGCTAAACTGTGGTTTGAAGCGCATGAGGATGGCAAGGATTCTGCGTGTGGTGCACGCGGGTCAGCGCTCGAGGGAGATGAAACGTGATTAAGAAGGCCTATGCAGGCGTGACCGCGATGGTCTGTCTGCTCTTTGCTTCCGGCAGTTATGCCGACCAACCGATGCCGTGGCAGGCCACTTTGCAGCCCGCCGCGACGCCGATCATGCGCGATATTCACTGGTTCGAACAGTATACCCTCTGGTTTATTGTTCCCGTGACGCTGTTCGTGCTCGCTCTTCTTATCATCGTCTGTCTTCGCTTCCGGGCCGGCGCGAACCCGGTCCCATCCAAGACGAGCCACAACACGGCAATCGAGATCGCCTGGACCGTGGGACCGGTTCTGGTGCTTCTTTTTCTCGCCGTACCGTCGTTCAATCTGCTCACCGCGCAGCTGACGCTTCCCGAAAACCCTGGCGTCACCATCAAGGCGACGGCGACGCAGTGGCAGTGGAACTATGAATATGAAGGCTCCGGCGACAATCCGCTCGCCTTCGACAGCTACCTGCTGAAGGATCAGGACCGCGCCGCTGCCGGCAAGGAAGACAAGGCAAAGTATCCGCGCCTTCTCGCTGTCGACAACGAGCTGGTGCTTCCGGTCAACAAGACCGTGCGCGTGCTTGTCACCGCGGCACCCACCGACGTCATTCACGCCTTCGCGATGCCGTCCTTCGGCATCAAGATCGATGCCGTTCCCGGCCGTCTCAACGAAACCTGGTTCCGCGCCGAGCGCGAGGGCCTGTTCTACGGCCAGTGTTCCGAGCTCTGCGGCAAGGACCATGCGTTCATGCCGATCGCAATTCGCGTCGTTTCCGAGGACAAGTACAAGCAGTGGATGGCGTCCGCCGCCTCCGACCTGCCCGGTGCTTACAAGAACCTCATGGCTGAAACCGATGGTCCCGCAAAGACCCTCGATGTCGCCGAAAACGTCGCTCAATAAGGAAAGAGGAACGGGACATGGCTGGACCTTCCGCCCACGATCATTCGCATGATCACGATCATGGCGCACACGCGCATGACGATCACGACCACTCGCACAAGCCGAGCTTCGTCAACCGCTGGCTGTTTTCCACCAACCACAAGGACATCGGCACGCTCTACCTGATCTTCGCGATCATGGCCGGCATCGTCGGTGGCGCGCTCTCCGTTGCCATGCGCATGGAGCTGCAGGAGCCTGGTATCCAGATCTTCCATGGCCTTGCCGCCATGGTCTACGGCTACGAAGGCGACGCCGCCATCGATGGCGCCAAGCAGATGTTCAACATGTTCACCACAGCGCACGCGCTGATCATGATCTTCTTCATGGTCATGCCGGCGATGATCGGCGGTTTCGCCAACTGGATGGTGCCGATCATGATCGGCGCGCCGGATATGGCCTTCCCGCGCCTGAACAACATCTCCTTCTGGCTTATCGTTCCGGCCTTCATTCTGCTCATCATGTCGATGTTCGTCGAAGGCCCGGCCGGCGCCTACGGTGCCGGCGGCGGCTGGACGATGTATCCGCCACTCTCGAGCACGGGTACGCCGGGACCAGCAGTCGACCTTGCGATCTTCGCGCTACACATCGCCGGCGCGTCGTCGATATTGGGTGCCATCAACTTCATCACCACGATCCTCAACATGCGCGCGCCGGGCATGACCCTGCACAAGATGCCGCTGTTTGCCTGGTCGGTGCTGATCACCGCCTTCCTGCTCCTGCTGTCGCTTCCGGTTCTCGCCGGCGCCATCACCATGATGCTGACCGACCGCAACTTCGGCACGGCCTTCTTCTCGCCTGAAGGCGGCGGCGACCCGATCCTTTACCAGCACCTGTTCTGGTTCTTCGGTCACCCCGAGGTCTACATCCTGATTCTGCCGGGCTTCGGCATCGTCAGCCACATCATCTCGACCTTCTCGAAGAAGCCGATCTTCGGTTACCTCGGCATGGCCTACGCCATGGTGGCCATCGGCGCCGTCGGTTTCGTCGTCTGGGCCCACCACATGTACACGGTCGGCCTGTCGCTCGATGCGCAGCGCTACTTCGTCTTCGCAACGATGGTCATCGCCGTTCCCACGGGCGTGAAGATCTTCTCCTGGATCGCGACGATGTGGGGTGGCTCGATCACTTTCTCGACGCCGATGGTCTGGGCGATCGGCTTCATCTTCCTGTTCACGGTCGGTGGCGTCACCGGCGTGCAGCTGGCCAATGCCGGTCTCGACCGTTCGCTGCACGACACCTATTACGTCGTGGCGCACTTCCACTACGTCCTGTCGCTCGGCGCCGTCTTCGCCATCTTCGCGGGCTGGTACTACTGGTTCCCGAAGATGACCGGCTACATGTACAACGAGTTCGTCGGCAAGCTGCACTTCTGGGTCATGTTCATCGGCGTCAACCTGGTGTTCTTCCCGCAGCACTTCCTCGGGCTCGCCGGCATGCCGCGCCGCTACATCGACTATCCGGATGCCTTTGCCGGCTGGAACTATGTGTCCTCGGTCGGCTCGTATATCTCGGCCGTCGGCGTTCTCATCTTCCTCTTCGGCGTGTTCGAAGCCTTCGCCAAGAAGCGCGTCGCCGGAGACAATCCGTGGGGCGAGGGTGCTACGACCCTCGAGTGGCAGCTTTCCTCGCCACCCCCTTATCACCAATGGGAACAGCTCCCGCGCATCAAGTAAATGGATGCGAGACATCGTGACCGCCGCCGGAGGAGCGCGGCGGTCACCGTTCAGTTTTCAGGACAATACCAATGACAGTCATCGACGATCGCAGCAGCCTAGGAGACGACAGCGAGTTTCGCATGTCGGAAGCCAGCGCCCGCGATTACTTCGAGCTTCTCAAGCCGCGCGTCATGTCGCTTGTGGTCTTCACCGCATTTGCCGGCCTGATCGTGGCGCCCGGCCACATCAACCCCGTCATCGGCATCATCGCAGTGCTGTGCATCGCGGTCGGCGCGGGCGCGTCCGGCGCCCTCAACATGTGGTATGACGCCGATATCGACGCGGTGATGACCCGCACCGCCAAGCGCCCGATCCCGGCCGGCCGCATCGCCCCCAACGAGGCGCTGGCCTTCGGCCTCGTGCTCTCCTGCTTTTCCGTGTCGATCCTCGGGCTCGCCGTCAATTGGCTCGCAGCCTCGATCCTCGCCTTCACCATCTTCTTCTACGTCGTCGTCTACACGATGTGGCTGAAGCGCTCGACGCCGCAGAACATCGTCATCGGCGGTGCCGCCGGCGCCTTCCCGCCGATGATCGGCTGGGCCTGCGTGACGGATAGCGTCACTATTGAAAGCACGGTTCTCTTCCTCATCATCTTCCTCTGGACCCCGGCCCACTTCTGGGCGCTGGCGCTGTTCAAGATGCGCGACTACCAGTCCGTCGGCGTGCCGATGCTGCCGAATGTCTCGGGCGAGCGCACCACCAAGAACCAGATCGTCGTCTACGCCGTGCTGACTGCAATCAGCGCCGTCGCGCCGACCTTCCTCGGCTTTGCCAGCACCGGCTACGGCATCGCCGCCGCGCTGCTGAGCGCCATCTTCGTCTACTGGTCCGTCATCTGCTGGCGCATGCCTGATGGCGACGAAAAGATGGTGCCGGCCAAGAAGCTCTTCGCCTATTCGATCTTCTACCTCTTCGCCATCTTCTCGGCGCTGATGTTCGATCGCCTTGCCGCGTTCCTGATGACGCATTGGGGAGCAGGCCTTTGATCGAAACCATCAAGCTCACCGACGCCCAGCGCAAGTCCCGCCGCAACCGCAATGTCGCGCTCGGCCTCGTGCTCGCCGCTCTGGTCGTGATTTTCTACGCCATAACCATCGTGAAGTTCACCTGAGGACGGATGTGAGATGAGCGAAACGCAAAGCACACCGAAAAAGCCGCGCAACAATGGCGCCGTTGTTTTCATGTGTCTTGCCTTCGTCTTCGGCATGGGCGCCGCAAGCTACGCCGCCGTGCCGCTCTACAGGATGTTCTGTCAGCTGACCGGCTATAACGGCACGACGCAGCGCGTCGAGCAGGCCTCCTCGGTGATCCTCGACCGCAAGATGCGCGTCACCTTCGACGCCAACGTCGCGCCCGGCCTCTCATGGGAGTTCAAGCCGGTGGAGCGCGAGGTCAATCCGCGCATCGGCGAGACGATCCAGGTGAATTTCACCGCCGTGAACAAATCCGACAAGCCGGAGCGCGGCCAGGCCGTGTTCAACGTCACGCCGGGCGAGGCGGGTGTGTACTTCAATAAGGTGCAGTGCTTCTGCTTCAACGAGACCGTGCTGCAGCCGGGCGAGAAGCTGGACATGCCTGTCGTCTTCTATATCGATGCCGACATCGTGAAGGCCGTGGAATCCAAGGATATCCACACGGTCACCTTGTCCTACACGTTCTATCCGAAGGAAGGACCGAAGCCGGTGGCTTCGCGCGAGGATGGAACGGAGAAGCTTGAAAAGAAACTTTGATACTGGGTTCGTTTCCGGCTAAGCCGGAGCGGAGAGGATAGGTCCGGGGGAGTCCATATGGCCGAAGCGCATCAGAAACATCACGATTATCACATCATAGATCCGAGCCCGTGGCCGATTCTGGCCTCGATCGGCGCCTTCGTCATGGCCTTCGGCGGCGTCGGCTTCATGCGCTATGTCAATGGCGGTTCGCTGCATCTCTTCGGCATCGAATGGGCGCATCCCTGGCTGTTCTTCATCGGCCTTGCCGTCGTGCTCTACGTGATGTTCGGCTGGTGGGCCGACACCGTCAAGGAAGCCCATGACGGCGCCCACACGCGCGTCGTGTCGCTGCACCTGCGCTACGGCATGATCATGTTCATCGCCTCGGAGGTGATGTTCTTCGTCGCCTGGTTCTGGGCCTATTTCGACGCCAGCCTCTATCCGCATGAAGCCATCCAGGCCTCGCGCCTCGCCTTCACCGGCGGCCAGTGGCCGCCGAAGGGCATCGAGGTCCTCGATCCCTGGCACCTGCCGATCTACAACACCGTGATCCTGCTGCTCTCGGGCACCACGGTCACCTGGGCGCACCACGCGCTGCTGCACAACGACCGCAAGGGCCTCATCCAGGGTCTGACGTTGACGGTGCTGCTCGGCGTGCTGTTCTCCAGCGTCCAGGCCTACGAATACGCTCACGCGCCGTTTGCCTTCAAGAACTCGATCTACGGTGCCACCTTCTTCATGGCGACCGGCTTCCACGGCTTCCACGTGCTCGTCGGCACGATCTTCCTGATCGTCTGCCTGATCCGCGCCATGCGCGGCGACTTCACGCCCAAGCAACACTTCGGCTTCGAAGCCGCCGCCTGGTACTGGCACTTCGTCGACGTGGTCTGGCTCTTCCTGTTCTTCTCGATCTACGTCTGGGGCGGCTGGGGCGCGCCGCTCGCGGCGGGGTAGTGCGGAAATCTGGTTTCAGAACAAAAAAGGGGCGCTGCGGCGCCCCTTGGCATATCTGCAGAAACCTGCCCTATGCCGCCATCTCTCTTATCGTCGTCATCACGTCCCGTTCCCGATAGGGTTTCGAAAAGAACACGCTGTCGGCCGGTAGGTGGTTGGCCGGTGGCGTCATGTGTCCCGACGTGATGATGATGTGGATGGGCGGCCAGCGGTCGCGGATCAGGGCCGCCAGCTTCATGCCGTTCATGCCGCGCGGCATGTCGATATCGGTGAACACGATCCGGATGTCCGGTCGGCTTTCGAGGATTTCGACCGCCTGCGTGGCGTCCGATGCTTCCACGACGATGAAGCCCCCGGCCTCGATCATGTCGACCGCTGCCATTCTGAGCAATGGTTCATCCTCGACGACGAGGACGACCTGTTTGGCGGATGTCATGTTTCATTCTCCGTCGCTCTAGGAATTTCGCACCTGAGCGAGCGGTGCATTGAACTTGCCTTGAAAGCCTGAGGAGAGATAACGAAGCTCGACGCCACCCGTTCCGACAAGACCCATCTTTATCAGCTTCGAGCCAAAGCCCTTCGTTTGCGGTTCCCGCGCGGCGGGTCCGTCGTATTCCTGCCATTGAAGCTGCAGCTCGGCGTCATCGCCGGAACCGGCGATCTCCCAGGTGACGGCGATGAGGCCGGCCTCCACGGACAAGGCGCCGTATTTCAGCGCATTGGTCGCAAGCTCGTGCAGCAGCAGTGAAACGGAAAGCGTCGCGCGCGCGCCAAGGCGGACGGGCGGCCCCGCGATATCGAATCGTTGAGGATCCACCAGCGTCGAAAGCACGCTGGTGATCACATCGCCAAAGTCTGCCGCCGTCCAGCTCCCGCGCAGCAGCACGTCATGCGCTGTCGACAGCGCATGCAGGCGCTGGTTGAACGCCTCGACAGGCTTGCGGTCTTCGATGGCGCGCAGCGTCTGGGTGGCGATCGCCTGCACCATGGCGAAGGTGTTCTTCATCCGATGGCTCAGTTCCTGGTTGAGAACCTCCTGCGCATCCTCGGCCAGTTTCTGCATGGCCTCCGTCGCCTTGCGATCGGTCTTGTCGTTGAAGAGGATCGCCACGCGGTTGGATGCGGGGTCGCCTATGCGGAAGGCGTGAACGTCGTACCACCGTTCGCCCAGCTCATTGGCATAATGCTCGAACCGCACCGGCTCGCCCGTCGTGACGACCTTGCCGTAAATCTCGAACCAGTGCTCCTCGTGATTGGGCGCGATGTCGCGCATCCACTTGCCCTGGGCATCGGTAAGGCCTGTCTGGCCGGCGAACGCGGGATTGATCTCGATGAAGCGATAATCGGTCGCCAGCTCGCCTTCGAATTTCATCTCGATGATGCAGAAGCCATCCTCGATCGCCTCGAAAAGAATCCGGTATTGCTGCTCGCTTTCGCTTTCGCGCATCTGGTGAGCAAGCTGGGCGGCAATCGCCGCGTCCCGTTCCGCAAGCACCCGGCGCAGTTCCAGCTGGCTCATCACCTGCCGCGACAGGTTTCTCAAGCCACTCGCCTGCACCTCCGTCAGCCCTTGCGGACGTGGCACGCCATCGATGACACACAAGCTGCCGATCACGTCACCGGTGGGCGTGCGCAACGGCGCGCCGGCATAAAACCGGATATGTGGCTCGCCTGTGACAAGCGGATTGCCCCTGGTCCGCTCATCCACCGTCAGGTCGGGAATGACCAGCAGGTCAGGCTCGCCAAGCGCGTGGGCGCAGACCGAGCTGTCGAGATCGGTTTCGCAAGGCTCGAAGCCGATCCTCGCCTTGAACCACTGGCGGTCGTTCGCCACAAGGCTGACGAGCGCCACCGGCGTTTCGCAAATCTGCGTCGCCAGCAACACGATGTCATCGAAGCCTTGCTCCGGTGGCGTGTCGAGGACGTTGTAGATGTCGAGGGCCGAAAGTCTTTGCTTGTCGAAGATTATGGCGGGAGGCTGCACGTAACGCTCTTTGCTGGTCGAACAATGGAGGCCGCAGTATTTGCACCTGCCGCATCTATTGGAAACCAATTAGGGCGAGCAGCCAGTTAATCCATATGTCTGCAGCGACTGTAGTTGCACGCCAGCTGGCTGGCGCCCAATCAGCGGACGATCAGGCCAACGCCTTGAGAATCAGGATCCGGTTCGCGGTCACGAAGGCAATGACCCCGTCCTGCTCGAGCGCTCGCAATACCGCATTGATCTCCCCAGGCGCATATCCATCGACGCCCAGCCGGTCGATGACATCCAGCAAGTTGATCGTCACGTCAGGCTTGGCCTTGAGCGCGCGCAGCCTTCCGATCAAGGCGTTTTCGGTATCGTCAAATCGACTCATGGGAGCACCTTAGCCGGCAATCGGCGCAGCAACACCATTCCGCTTCTCCCGGAAGTGGCTCGGCGAAGCGCCGATCACCCGTTTGAAGGCGCGGCTGAAGGAGGCCTCCGAATCGTAGCCGAGCCGTTCGGCGACCGTTGCCACCCGTTGCCCCTCGCGCAGCCACTCATGAGCCTGGTGCATGCGCATCCGCGCCACATACCGCGCCGGCGTTTCGCCGACGACGCTGACGAAGCGCTGGGCGAAGCCGGAGCGCGACGCGCCCATGTGGCGCGCCAGTTCGTTCACGCTCCAGTCGTGCGCGGGATCGAGGTGGATCGCGGCGAGCACCCGCCCGACTTCCGGATTGCGCACGGCGGCGAGCCATCCGCTCGCGTCGCCGCAGCCATGCTCCACCCATGTGCGGATGATCGTCGCCGTCAAAACGTCGGCGAGGCGCGACAGGATGCCTCCGGCCCCCACGCGGTTCATCTCGACCTCCCGCATCATGGCGTCGAGCAGCGGCGGTATCGTCGGCTCGCTCTTGGCCAGATCGCTCGTGCGCATCACATCGGGCATCAGGTTGAGGAGCGGATGCCGCTTGTCGACATTGAAGCGCATGACCGCGAAAAAGATGAGGTTGTTGCTGTCGGTGCATGGACATTGCAGGTCCACGATGCCATCGCAGAGCGGCTTGCGGGGCAGGCAGTCGACAGGGGTCGGTGAAATACCCGGTTCGCTCGCCAGCACATGCGCGTCGCCGCGCGGCAGCAGCACGGCGTCGCCGGGGCGCATCTCCGTCCACGCGCCACCAGGTGCCTGCAGATAGGCGCTGCCCGCCGCCAGGAAGTGGAATCGCGCTTCGGCCTGCGCGGGATAGGCCGTGGCCCAAGGCGCGGAAGGCTGGCAGCGACCGTATTCGACGCCATCAAGCCGAAGCCCGCGCAGCATCTCGGTCAATGGATCGGTCATCTGGCCTCCGGCAGGTTTGGACGAATTGTCATGCTTTATATCTTTTCCGGCATGGAAACGCCAGATGCTTGCGCGTAGCGTCGCCGCAGAAATTACGGAGATGCATATGAACATTCACTCGGAGATCAGCCGTCCAGCCCTTAAGGGTGAAACACCCGCGGCATGGGCAGGCGTCGTTTCGCTGTCGCTTGGTGTATTTGGGCTCGTAACGGCGGAATTTCTACCCGCGAGCCTTCTGACGCCGATGTCGCATGATCTCGGCGTCAGCCTCGGCGCGGCAGGTCAATCGGTGACGGCCACCGCCGTGGTGGGTGCGCTGGCGGGGCCGGGCATCGTGCTGGGCACGGCCCGCTTCGATCGCCGCTACACGCTTTTGGCGCTCACAAGCCTGCTCATCATCTCGAGCCTGATCGCCGCCACTGCAAACGGGCTGATGACCCTGCTCCTGTCGCGCGCGCTGCTCGGCGTCGGGCTTGGTGGTTTCTGGGCGATGTCGCTGGCGCTTGCCATGCGCCTCGTGCCGGAGCGGTTGATGCCGCGCGCCATGGCGATCGTCATGACCGGCGTGTCCGCGGCCACCGTCTGTGCGGCACCCGTCGGAGCCTGGGTCGGCGAGGCGTTCGGCTGGCGCGCGGCCTTCTGGATCACCTCGGTGCTCGGCGTTGTCGCATTCCTCGTTCAGGCGTTCACGCTTCCGGCCATGGCGCCCACAGGGTCGGCGGGCCTCGGCACGATGGCCTCGGTGTTGCGGCGACCGGCCATCCGGCTCGGCCTCGCCACTGTGCTCTTCGTCGTCGCCGGTCATTTCGCGGGCTTCACCTTCATCCGCCCGTTTCTTGAAACGGTGCCGCATTTCGGTGTCGAGGCGATTTCCGGCATCCTTCTCGCCTTCGGCATTGGCGGCTTCCTCGGCAATATCGCCGGCGGCCTGATCGCCGAGCGCAACACGACCCTTGCCATAACGCTTGCCGCCACGGGCATTGCCGTCACCGCCTTCCTGCTCGCTTTTGCGGGTGAGGCGCCGGCGCTGGCTGCCGTCGCCACAGCCCTGTGGGGCTTTGCCTTCGGCGCATTGCCCGTCAGCGTGCAGAGCTTCGTCACACAGGCTGCCGCCGACGAGGCCGAAAGCGCCGGCGCGCTCATGCTGACGACGTTTCAGGTCGCGATCTCGAGCGGCGCCGTGCTGGGCGGGCTGATCGTGGATGTCCAGGGTGCGGCCGGCGTCTTTGCCTTCGCCGGCATCGCGGCCCTCCTCGGCGCCACGCTGATCGGCGTCGCCAGCCGCCGCCGGGTGGTGGCGGCGGGGTGACAACGGCTGAGAGCCGCCTGAATTTGCACAAGCCCCGCGCGGTGACCGCGCGGGGCAGACGTTCGTCCGCGATCGATTCAAGCAGATCTGTGCAGCGCTGGAAGAAGTTTGCAGTCAGCTGTCGGCCCGAAGCTGACTTGGAAAATTGTACTGATCTTCCTCACTATTCAGCCACCGGTTGCTGATAAGAGGAGCTTCCCGATTAGTCGTGAGGTGAAACAGTGAAGTTCGCGCGAGCGCTGGTGCTGATTCTAGCGGGGTCTGCGGTGCTATGGGGGTTCGCCATGCTGATGAATAGCCTTGATGGTCGCAAGCACCCTAGACGCCTCGCTTTCATCCTGAACAATCCGTCGATTCCTTCGTCTGTTCGCGATGTGGATTGTTCATCGGATGCCATTACCGATGTCATCATCTCCTGCGCCTTCGCGATTGATCCGAATGACTTCGAACAGCTTCTGGCTGGTTGGGAGTTCGACCAGCAAGCATCTGGAACAGGCACCTCCTACGAGGAATATCCAAATCTCGGGCGCGAGTTCGACATCGGAGTTCGGTATCAGACCCAACCACCAAGCTTCAAGCACGGCGGTGTTGTTGAGCTTCTCAGCAACGCTGACAAAACGCGTGCTGTCGCGAGCAGGTACGAAGAATAAGCGTGCAAGGCCGCAATCGGCGCGGAGGCGCAATGCCGGAGTCGGCCCGAGTTGGACATTATGGCGAAGGCTTCGCAAATGCATTTGGCGCAAGATATTGGGCCAAGAGCCGGGTACCGAGGGCCGGAAGGGCCCCGCAAATGCCGATGATATACACCATCGGCGACGAAAGTATTTCCGGCCCGCTAAACGCGCCCGCCCGGGAATACGCCATTGCGCATGCTGCGCAGAGAGCAGTCGCGCATCCGCCGCAAAAACCGGCACAACGAAATCCTGATCCAAAGCGATGGCGAAGCATGGAGAACAATACGCCGCCCACGACCGACGGCACGAGACCAACCACATATCCCATCGTCAGGAGAAACTCGGCGGCTTCAAAGCTTCTCACCCAGAAGGGAACAAGCATCAGAAGCATGCCGAGTAGCGGCCCAACTGCAGCCGCAAAAAGAATGATCTGCCAGGCAGGTGGTTTCAATCGAGCAGCCGTTTTCAATATTCACGTGTCGCGACAGTAATGTTTTCACCGATAGCTGGCAATGACCGCTTCTGGGGCGCAAAGCGGCCATAACATCCCCAAAAGCTCTCCGGCGATGCGCGATACCCCCGGTAGCCGTAGCTACAAGGGGCATCGCCGAACACCGTCAAGGCGCTCCACATCCGCAGTCGCAGCTCCCTGCGTGCCCCTAGCGCGCTTCCGCAATCCGCTCGAATGCCGACGGCCTCGCAATCCCCAGATCCAGCGTCTGCCGGATGATCTCGGCGCATTCCAGCGGTGTCAGCAGTGAGGTGTCCACTTCCAGATCGTAGATTCCCGGCTGGTGCACATGATCCTGCCAGCGCTGCACCGAATCGGGGATCGGGTCTTCGGCGTTCGCCTGGTCGTACAGCCCCTCGCGGCCCGGCATGCGGATGTCGCGGCGGCGCATGATCGTGTCGAGCGGACAATGCACGCCGACGAAGAGAACAGGAAAACCTTCCAGCCGGCGGGCGCAGTCTGTCAAAATACCCAGCTGCTGCGAGTAGAAATCGTGGTGCCCGAGATCGGCGACGACGTTGAGCCCGAGGCCGACATGGATGGCGATGGTCTCGTAGAGCGCAGCGTAGAAGAACGGCACCATCTCCTCGAGATCGGGTCGCTCGCCGCCGGGGCGCAGGCCGATGCCGGGCAGATAGCGCTCCGGCGTCATGCCGTTATAGGCATCGACGCCGAGGTTCATCCACGGGCCGTCGAACTCGTCCTGGATCGCCTTGGCGATCGATGATTTTCCACTTCGTGGTGCGCCGTTCAGAATGACGATCTGAGCGGCTGGGGTTTCCTCGGACATGTTGTTTTCTTCTTTTGTTTGGCGCGAATCAGTGAGGCGAAATCGCGCAGGCATTTCACTTCGTATTGCGATTACATTATGGGTGACTTTAAGGCGGTGACTCACCGCATCGGGAGGATAGCATGAACGAGGACAGCGCGCATTTCCCGCCTGTGGATCCTTTGAAAACGGGTATGCGCGGATGCTGCCCGCGCTGCGGCAATGGCAAGCTTTTCAATGGCTTGCTGTCGCTGAAGCCGCGCTGCGCTGCCTGTGGACTCGATTATGCCTTCGCTGATGCCGGCGATGGCCCGGCCGTCTTCGTCATCCTGATCGTCGGCTTCATCGTCATCGGCTCGGTGCTGTGGCTGGAAGTGAACTATGCGCCCCCGATCTGGCTCCACATCCTCCTCTTCGCACCGCTGACGATCATCCTCTCGCTTCTCGCGCTGCGCTGGTTGAAGGGCATCCTGATCGCCATGCAATACCGCCACAATGCCCGTGAAGGACGTCTCTCCCGTGACTGATGCCGCAGCCCCCCGCCGCACCCGATCCGTGCTGACCGCCATCGCGGTTCTTGTCGCGCTTGCCATTTTGATTGCGCTCGGCACCTGGCAGGTCGAGCGCCTGCACTGGAAGGAGGGTCTGCTCGCCGATATCACGACGCGCCTTGCGGCCCCCGCCGTCCCCTTGTCCGATATCGAGGCCATGGCGTCGAAGGGCGAGGATATCGAATACCGCCGCGTCACCTTGACGGGCATCTACGACAACAGCCGCGAACGCCATTTCTTCGCGACATGGCGCGGCCAGACCGGCTTTTACGTCTATACGCCGCTCACGCTTTCCGACGGCCGCTTCCTCTTCGTCAATCGCGGCTTCGTTCCCTACGACAACAAGGAGCCGGAGATGCGCATGCAGGGCCAGCTGACGGGCGAGCAGACCGTCAACGGGCTCGCCCGCTCCAGGCTCCCTGGCAAGCCGTCATGGGTCGTGCCTGACAACGACATCGCCAAGAACATATTCTACTGGAAGGACCTCGACGTCATGGCCTCGAGCACCGGGCTCGACAAGGCTGCCGTCGTGCCCTTCTTCGTCGATGCCGACGATACGCCGAACCCCAAGGGCATGCCGATCGGCGGCGTCACCGAGATCGACCTCCCCAACAACCACCTGCAATACGCCTTCACCTGGTACGGCCTGGCCGCCACGCTGGTCGTGATCGTCGCGGTTGCCCGCTTGCGCAAGCGCGGCGATCCGCCCCCGCAATAGTATCGCTTCAATTTCTGCCTATATTGGGCTAGAGACGCCTATCTGTACAAACCGGAAGAGACATGAACATCGCGGCAAAACCACCACTGACGATCAGGCTCTGCGGCCCGCGCGGCTTCTGCGCCGGCGTGGACAGGGCGATCCAGATCGTCGTTCTGGCGTTGAAATCCTATGGCGCGCCCGTCTATGTCCGCCACGAGATCGTCCACAACCGCTATGTCGTCGAGGGTCTGGAAGCCAAGGGCGCCGTCTTCGTCGAGGAGTTGAACGAGATTCCCGAGGAGCATCGCGCCCAGCCGGTCGTCTTCTCCGCCCACGGCGTGCCGAAATCGGTGCCGGAGGATGCGACGTCACGCAATCTCTTTTATCTCGACGCCACCTGCC
This sequence comes from Hyphomicrobiales bacterium, assembly GCA_900469085.1. Taxonomy (GTDB): domain Bacteria; phylum Pseudomonadota; class Alphaproteobacteria; order Rhizobiales; family Rhizobiaceae; genus Rhizobium. Next base: position 71,562 of record UBVW01000054.1, read on the forward strand.
CGTTGGTCTCCAAGGTCCACAAGCAGGCGATGCGCCACAACAAGCTCGGCCGCCACGTCGTGCTGATCGGCCATGCCGGCCACCCCGAGGTGATCGGCACCATGGGCCAGCTGCCCGAGGGCACGGTGTCGCTGGTCGAGACCATCGCCGACGTCGATCTCTACGAGCCCGAAGATCCCGACAATCTCGGCTACGTCACGCAGACGACGCTATCGGTCGACGACACCGCCGGCGTTATCGCGAGGCTGCAGGAGCGCTTCCCGAACCTCACGGCTCCGTCCGCCGATTCGATCTGCTACGCGACGACCAACCGCCAGGAAGTGGTCAAGCAGGCAGCACCCGGCTGCGATCTCTTCATCATCGTCGGCGCCCCGAATTCGTCCAACTCCAAGCGCCTCGTCGAAGTGGCGCTGAGGGCAGGGGCGAAGAAATCGATCCTGGTGCAGCGCGCCTCCGAACTCGATTGGGACGACATCGGCGTCATCGGCACGCTCGGCCTGTCGGCCGGCGCCTCGGCGCCCGAGGTCATCGTCAACGAGATCATCGAAGCCTTCCGTGCCCGGTTCGAGGCGGGTGTCGAACTAGCCGAGACCGTGCAGGAAAACGAACACTTCCTCGTCAACCGCGAACTGCGCGACATCGAGCTGACGACGGCGGATATGGCGTTCGTGAACGGGTGAGGTTCTGTCGGAGGGTGGGGCTACCCCCTCTGCCCTGCCGGACATCTCCCCCTCANNAGGGCAGAGGGGGGTATCACTTGCGCCGACCGAAGCAACCACACTAGAAAAAGAGCCCGCCTTGGCAGTCTATACCGATATCTCCGAAGACGATCTGAAGTGGTTCCTGACGGAATACGACGCGGGCGAGCTGTTATCCTACAAGGGCATCGCCGAGGGCGTCGAAAACAGCAACTTCCTGCTGCACACCTCCAAGGATCCGCTGATCCTGACGCTCTACGAAAAGCGCGTCGAGAAAAACGACCTGCCATTCTTCCTCGGCCTGATGCAACATCTCGCTGCCCGCGGCCTGTCCTGCCCGCTGCCCTTGCCACGCAAGGATGGCGCGCTGCTGGGCCAGCTGTCGGATCGCCCTGCCGCGCTGATTTCCTTCCTCGAAGGCATGTGGCTGCGCAAGCCCGAGGCAAAGCACTGCCGCGAGGTCGGAAGAGCGCTGGCGCGGATGCACATCGCCGGCGAAGGTTTTGAGCTCCAGCGTCCAAACGCGCTCTCCGTCGATGGCTGGCAGCCGCTCTGGGACAAGTCCGAGGCCCGCGCCGACGAGGTCGAGAAGGGCCTGCAGGCGGAGATCCGCGCCGAGCTGGACTTCCTCGCAAACCACTGGCCGAAGGATCTCCCCTCGGGCGTCATCCACGCCGATCTCTTCCCCGACAACGTCTTCTTCCTGGGCGACGATCTCTCCGGCCTGATCGACTTCTACTTCGCCTGCAACGATCTGCTCGCCTACGACGTCTCGATCTGCCTCAACGCCTGGTGCTTCGAAAAGGACGGCGCCTATAACATCACCAAGGGGATGGCCATGCTTGAGGGCTATACCAGCGTGCGGCCGCTGAGCGACGCCGAACTCGCCGCCCTGCCTATCCTGTCGCGCGGCTCGGCCCTGCGCTTCTTCCTCACCCGGCTCTACGACTGGCTGATGACGCCGGAAGGCGCCATGGTCACCAAGAAGGACCCGCTCGAATACCTGCGCAAGCTGCGCTTCCACCGCCAGATCAAGTCCGCCGCCGAATACGGATTGTCCCTATGAAGCACGTCGACATCTACACCGACGGCGCCTGCTCCGGAAACCCGGGCCCCGGCGGCTGGGGCGCTGTGCTGCGCTATGGCGAGGTCGAGAAGGAACTGTGCGGCGGCGAGGCGGAAACCACCAACAACCGCATGGAGCTCCTGGCCGCCATCTCGGCGCTGACGGCGCTGAAGAGCGCCTGCGAGGTCGATCTCCACACCGACAGCAAATACGTCATGGACGGCATCTCCAAGTGGATCTTCGGCTGGAAGAAGAACGGCTGGAAGACCGCGGACAAGAAGCCGGTCAAGAACGGCGAGCTCTGGCAGGCGCTCGACGCCGCCAACCAGCGCCACAAGGTCAAGTGGCACTGGGTCAAGGGCCACGCCGGCCACCCGGAAAACGAACGCGCCGACGAACTGGCGCGCAAGGGCATGGAGCCGTTCAAGAAGCGGTAGGCTTGCTTTTCTTTTTTGTGGGTAGGGGCTCGCCGCTTGCTCGGTTTTCCCTTCGCCCCACAGGGGAGAAGGTGGCCCGAAGGGTCGGATGAGGGGGCTCCGAGCGCCTAGCTATCCATCTGAAATTACTATCTTAGACCTCTCACCTGCAGCCCCCTCATCTGCCTGCCGGCATCTTCTCCCCGCTGGGGAGAAGGGACTCGTGGCGGGCCGCTCGCCCCAATCACTCCTCACCCCGCAACCGCCAAATAAGCCGAAATCGTCCCGATCGACAGCACGGTCGAGGCCAGCACCACGCGCCCCGTCAAACTCGCCTCCCGCCCATAAAACTCCGCCAGCATGAACGGCCCGGTCCCCGTCGGCAGCGCCGCCAAGAGAACGCAGGTATGTACCGCAACCGGCGGCAGCTGCAGCAGCGGCCCGGCGATGATCCAGGTCACCAAAGGCTGCGCAACCAGTTTCAACCCGACGAGAATGCCCGCCGTCGCCGCCCGCTCGGTCGCAGCACCAGCCTTCGATCCGGCGAGAAACAGCCCGAGCGCAATCAGCGCGCAGGGCGATGCCGCGCCGCCGAGAAGCTTTAAAAACGCATGCACCGGCGCCGGCAGCGCAACGCCCGAGATCATGAACAGCGCGCCCAGCACCGGCGCGATCAAGAGCGGATTGCGGGCCAGCGAGAGAAAGGTCTTCATCGCGATATCGCGCCGCCGCGTCTCCGATTGCAACCCGCCCTCGATCAGCACGATGGCGACGGCGAAGAGCACGCAGACCGTCAGGATCGTCGCGATCAGGGTCGGCGCCATGCCGTTGTCGCCGACGATCGAAAGCACCAGCGGAAAGCCGACGAAGCCGGTATTGGCGTAGCTGGCGTTGAGACTGTCGATCGCCGCATCCGCCAGATGCCGCCCCTTCGCCATCCGCCACCAGAGCGTCGCCCCGAAGATGATGGCGCAGCCCGATGTGAAGGCGAGGATGAAGCCAGGCTGCCAGATCTGCATGAGCTTGGCATTGGCCATGATGTCGAAGAGCAAGGCCGGCAGCGCCAGATAGACCACCAGCCGGTTCACCTCGCGCGTCGCGGCGGGGCCGAGCGCGTCGGTCTTGCGCGCGATCCATCCGGTGAGGATGAGCGCGAAGATCGGCAGCACGATAAGGAGATTGGTCAGCATGGGAGGAGGCTCGGGTTGCAAAGACCATTGTCTAGCGTCGTCGATCAAGATAATCCAATGTCGATATCGTCACTGATTGATACTCCAGAGGTATGGAATGGATACGCGCCACATGCGTTATTTCGTGGCCCTGGCGGAGACGCTGCACTTCGGCCACGCAGCCGCGCGCATGAACATGAGCC
>UBVW01000071.1:0-3004 GCA_900469085.1 Hyphomicrobiales bacterium
GTGCGGCTTGTTGGTCGCGACGGCCGCCGTCGATATGACCCGGCTTCTCGGGATCAACTAATCGCAGCGTGCTTAGAGCCTGGCGTTTCGGTCTCTCGACTGGCGCGGGAACACGACGTGAATGCCAATCTTGTTCACAAGTGGATAAAGAAGGCCAAAGCGGAGCGGCCGTTGCCTTTGGTTCCCGCGTTTGTCCCGGTTCAGATTGCACCGGAATTGAACTCAGATGGCGGCGGTTTACCGAGCAAGAGTGTGCGATTGGGCAGGCCGTGTCCTGCGTCGAAGGTGAGTGCACTCTTGCCCAATGGGATCAGCCTTACTGTTGAGTGCGACGATGAGAGTGGCCTGATCGCAATCATAGGAGCGTTGAGCCATGTTCAGACTGGGCGCTGATCTGAAGGTCTACCTCCATCGGGAACCCATCGACTTCCGCGCGGGCATCAACAGCCTAGCGGTCCTTGTGCAAGAGGTGATGGAGCTAGACCCGTTTGCTCCATCAGTGTTTGCCTTCTGCAATCGCAGGCGTGACCGGGTGAAGCTCCTGTTCTTTGACCGGTCCGGATTTGTTATGGTCCTGAAGAAACTAACGGAAGACCGGTTCAGGTGGCCCCGCCGGGAAACTGCGGTGGTGACGCTGACGACAGAGCAACTCCACTGGATCCTCGATGGCATCGATATCGATGCGATGATCCGCCATCCCGTGCGGCAGTATCAGATTGCTGGCTGAGGATGGCGAATTGAGATTGACGCGCAGGGGCGGTTCAGATTCAAGAATCTGATGACGCGCACCGGCGAACCGAGCATTGCAGAACTGATGGCGCAATTAGCAGCCAACGCTGCCGAAATCGCTGCGCTCAAAGCCGAGAAGGAAGCACTCTCGCAGCGGGTCGTCAAGCTGGAAGAAGAACTGGCACTGGCAAAGCTCCATCGCTTTGCACCCCGCAGCGAGAAGCACATTGATCGTCTCTTCAACGAGGCCGAAGAGGCTGCGGTCGAAGGTGGTAGCGAGGAAGACGATGTTGTCGAGCTTCCGGATACTGGCTTGCCTGCGGCCGAGGGCGTTACGGGCAAAAAGCGGGGACGCAGGCCTCTGCCGGCAGACCTGCCGCGCGAGCGTGTNNAATGCATCGCATGGGCGAAGCCGTTAGCGAGCAGCTCCATATCGAGGTCAAGGCAAAGGTCCTGCAGAACGTGCGGTTGTCTAATCGCAATCCATTAGTCAAGTTGGTTTGGCCATTCAGTATCGCACCGTATTGCAGCACGCAAAACGGCGTATCAATTCGATAGATCGGGCCTCAGCGTCGTTTTTTTCTTTACAGCCATCCGGTGCCAGGGGCAGGGTTGTCTTCGCGGTCGACATAGGATCGCCGCATAATGGGTCTTCGCAGGGTGGACCTTCCTTTGTTCAAAACGCAAGTCTCAACGAGCTGCAGCCGCAACATACGGAATGATCCAACCCACGTCCGTGGCACGGACGCTGAGTACGCCTCAAATCAGATTTGACGCGTTGAGGTTTAAGGCAGGTACTTTCGCTTTATACGGGAGCGCCAGCCAATGCGTTGAACATTTCTCCTGTTTTGAGCATACTATGCATGATGACGGCAAGCTTTCGGGCGACCGCCACCGCAGCGCGCTTGAAGCCAAGCCGGTCACGCAGCTTGAGCCCCCAATTCTTCAGACTGCATTCGGTCCTAGCACTGGTTCTCGTAAGAAGCACCATCGCCGCTTCGTAAAGCAGCCCACGCAGACGGTTGTCGCCTCGTCGCGAGATATGGCCGTCATAATCGACCTCTCCTGATTGATAACGCCGCGTTGTCAATCCAAGCCAGGCGCCAACGGAGCGCGACTTTTTAAAGTTGTCTGGGTCTTCGATTGCGGCGACATACGAGATGGCGGTGACGGCGCCGACCCCTGGGATCGTCATCAAAAGCTTGGTCTCCTGACTTCCCCGTGCTGCCGCGAGCAACTGGTGATCAAGACCGGCAGCGCGTCTTCGTATGTCGCACCAGGCGTCGAGCAGAGGCAATATGATCTTAGCCAAGGCGTCATTCCCATCCAGGAATTGTCTCACGTTCCCGTCAAATATTCGCCCCCTCCCTTTCGGGACAATGAGACCGAAAGTCTTCATCAGACCGCGAATTTGATTGCTGAGCTGGGTCGAGATGCTGAGCAACTGATTGCGAGCGGTCACCAGCGTGCGTGTCAGCATGCTGTCGAATGCCTTTACCCGAACCGCCTTGTAGAATCCGGCTTCGGCCAAATGAGCTAAGCCATCCGCGTCATTGGCATCCGTCTTGTTGAGCGTCTCATCCAAAATCTTTTGGGCGTGCCGCGCTTCGATGCAGATCGCCGGCACTCCTTCGGCCGTGAGCATGATAGAACCACGTAGATAACGGACCCGTCTCGAATACAACGCGCTTGGCGTGAGGGGCGTGCCTGCGGATCATCTCCGACAAAAGTTTTGGGTCGGATGGGCACCTTCCCCGCCAGATCCGCTTCCCCTCCTGTCGGATCGAGATTGCAGTTTCTTTCAATGAAACGTCCAGCCCTATATATTGGTCCACGGTTGCCTCCATTTGATGTTTGGGCCCGGTTCCAATCGTGAGCCCGTATTTCCATCTTATCGGGGGCAACCACCCCCGCCAGTAGACATTTCGTGCCTAGCATCGGGTGACGCGCGCCGCGATTACCCCATGTTCAAATACGCCTGCCGCCAGTGCGACCGCACAGAAATCAACACGCCTGTCGTAATTGCGCCTATGCCGACGCAACCCCTGCCAGGCAGCATCGCCACTGCGTCGACGCTTGCCTTTGCTCTCGTCCACAAATACGTAGATGGCACGCCGCTCTACCGCGTAGCTCAGACATTCGAGCGCGCTGGCGTTCCGATCAGCCGTGGCGCTCTTGCGCATTGGGTCATCGGCTCGAGCGAGAAGCATCTATACCGCATCTATGATGCTTTGAAGCTGCGACTACGATCGCAGTCTCTCATCCATGGCGATGA
>UBVW01000055.1:0-1670 GCA_900469085.1 Hyphomicrobiales bacterium
GGCCGAGGCTGTGTAAAAACCCGATTCTGATGTAGAATCATCTTCGTCGATCGGAGGTGGCAATGTCAGGCTATATCGAAGGCGTCAGTCGTGATCAGGTTACTCTGTTTCCAGACCGCCTCGATGATTGGATCGACGACGATCACCCAGCTCGAGTGATCGAGGCGTTCGTTGACGCGATGGATTTGGCGGGCGCAGGTTTTGGCCATATGTCGCCTGCGCAAACTGGACGTCCCAGCTATCACCCTTCGGTATTGCTGAAGCTTTTCATCTATGGCTACCTGAACCGCATCCCATCAAGTCGTAGGCTGGAACGTGAAGCCGGGCGCAATGTTGAGGTGATGTGGTTGACCGGGCGGTTGGCCCCTGATCACAAAACCATAGCCGACTTCCGGAAGGACAACGGCCCGGCAATCCGTAAGGCCTGCGCCAGATTTGTCGAGTTATGCCGACAGATCGGTGTGTTGAGTGGCGGCAATGTCGCGATCGATGGAAGCAAGTTCAAAGCCGTCAATAACCGGGATCGCAACTTCACCTCCAGCAAGATCGAATTGCGGATCAGCCACCTCGAAGCAAGCGCGTCGCGATATTTGGAAGAAATGGGCAGAGCTGACGCCTTGGAGCAATCCGACGCAACGCTGCGCAAAGTCATCCGGCTACAGGAGAAGCTTGCTCGTGTCCGCCAGGAAGTCCAACGCCTGGAAGGGATCGCGGAAACGCTGAGTGATAAGCCCGACGGCCAGATTTCGCTCACTGATGCAGACGCTCGATCCATGGCGACATACGGTAAAGGCACGGGCCTAGTGGGCTACAACGTGCAGACGGCGGTTGACGTCGAGACGCATCTTATCGTCACGCACGAGGTCACGAATATCGGCAATGATCGATCACAACTGGCTCCCATGGCCAAGGCGGCAATGGAAGCACTGAAGGTCGATACGCTCGATGCCATCGCCGACCGTGGTTATTTCAACGGCGCTGAACTGCTTAGCTGTCATGAGGCTGGGATTACGGCAACAGTGCCGAGGCCGGAGACGTCGAACAACCGCAAGAAGGGCATGTTCGTGAAAGCCGACTTCGTCTACGACGGCAGCACAGACACGTATGTTTGTCCTGTCGGGAAGCCGTTGGCATACAGATATACCACGGAGGAAAAGGGACTGATGCTTCGGCGCTACTGGCGCACGGATTGTCCGTCATGCCCCCTCAAGGCACAATGCACGACAGGCAAAGAGCGGCGGATCACACGCTGGGAACACGAGCATCTGATTGACGCTATGTATTCCCGAATGGAAGACAATCCGAGCCTCATGCGCACCCGGCGATGCACGGTCGAGCATCCATTCGGAACCATCAAGGCGTGGATGGGCGCAACTCATTTCCAGATGCGCAGACTGAAAAACGTCAGGACAGAAATGGCGCTGCACGTGCTGGCCTACAATATCAAACGGATGATCAACATGATTGGCGCAAAAGCGCTCATCAGAGCCATCGCCGATTGAAGTGCAGGCTAAACGTCATTTTTGGCCCCAAACCGCCAAACTAAACGATCAGGACCATCTCCGACGCCTTCCAGCAACAGAAAAACGTAAAATCTAGCTAATGCCACCAGACCAAACTCGATTACGAAATGCCATGGGATGCGCTGGTGTTTTCACACAGCCTCGGCC
>UBVW01000058.1:0-100675 GCA_900469085.1 Hyphomicrobiales bacterium
ATCTCCCCCCTTGAGGGGGAGATGTCCGGCAGGACAGAGGGGGGGTATCACACGGCACAACCTGCCGATAACAACCCCTACCCCTCAAGCGTCTCCTTGACCACCACAGCCAGCTGCTTCAGCGAAAACGGCTTCGGCAGGAACCCGAACTTGGATTCCGGCGGCAGGTTGCGGGCAAACGCGTCTTCGGCATAGCCCGAGACGAAAATGAACTTCATATCCGGGTATTTCTTGCGCAGCTCGCGCAACAGCGACGGCCCGTCCATTTCAGGCATGACGACGTCGGAAACGACGATGTCGACCTTGCCCTCGAGCTCGTCCATGATGTCGAGCGCTTCGACGCCGGATCCCGCCTCGTGAACCGTGTAGCCGCGCGTCTCCAGCATGCGCTTGCCACCGCGACGCACTGCCTCCTCGTCCTCGACCAGCAGGATGACGGCGGATCCGGTCAGATCCTCCGGCTGTTCCGGTTTGGCGGGCAATAGCGGAACGACATTGTCGGCGCTTGGGGTGACCGCATCGGCCTCGGCGGCGATCGCCGGCTCGACGATATGGCGCGGCAGGAAGACACGGAAGGTGGTGCCCTTGCCGACTTCCGATTCCGGCTGGATGTAGCCGCCGGATTGCTTGACGATGCCGTAGACCATGGCAAGCCCAAGGCCCGTGCCCTTGCCCACCTCCTTGGTGGTGAAGAAGGGCTCGAAGATCTTGTCCATGATCTCAGGCGCGATGCCGGTGCCGTTGTCCGACACCTCGACCAGAACCATATCCTCGTGCGGCATGTAGGAATAATTGAAGGCAGCGACTTCGGCGGCCGTCGCGTTCTTCGTGCGCACCGTCAGCTTGCCGCCCTCGGGCATCGCATCGCGCGCGTTGACGCACAGATTGATCAGCACCTGCTCGAACTGCGACAGGTCGGTTTTCACCGGCCAGAGATCGCGCCCGTATTCGACGTCGAGCTTGACGTTGGTCCCCGACAACAGCCGGTCGACCAGCATCCGCAGATCGCCCACGACATCGGTGAGGTTGAGCACGCTCGGCCGCATCGTCTGCTTGCGCGAGAAGGCGAGCAGCTGGCGCACGAGCACGGCAGCGCGGTTGGCGTTGCGCTTGATCTCCATCAGATCAGCGAAGCCAGGATCGGCCGGTCGCGCCTGCAGCAGCAGGTGGTCGGACGACAGAAGGATGGCGGTCAAGACGTTGTTGAAGTCGTGCGCGATGCCGCCGGCGAGCGTACCCACAGCGTTCATCTTCTGGGTCTGCGCCATCTGCGCCTCGAGCGCCTTCTGCTCGGTCACCTCGACGGCGTAGACGATCGCTGCTTCTTCCGGCGCTTCGTCGCTCTGGTCGATCACGGCATTCACGTAGAAGCGGAAATGCCTGTTGTCATCGGCCTGCGTCTTGGAATCGAGCGGCGGAATATCGCCCTGCCGATCCTTGGCGGCGGCAAGCGCCCCCTGCAGCCTCGGCTTGTCGACATCCTGCACGATGGTTTCGAACAGCGCGCCGTTCTCGACGTCATCGCGCGAAACGATGCCGGAGAAGAGCTTGAGGAACGGCGCATTGGTCCTGAGGATGCGGCCGTCGCCATCGACGGAGGCGATCGCCATCGGCGTGTTGTTGAAGAAGCGCGTGAAACGCATCGACGCAGCGGACGCCGACTGGTCGCCATCCGTGTTGTCGCGCCGCGTCAGGACGATCGAGCGGCTTTCGCCGGGCGCCCCGTCGCGCATCGAGGTGACGCTGTGAACGATCTGCACCGGAACGCCCTGGCCGGTCGATTTCTTCAGATCGAGATCGAGCGTCACGGTCTTCTTCAGCCCAGGATCGGCCTGTACGGACTGGATCAAGGCCAGCCCCTCGCCGGCCACCATGTCGCCGATCGTCATCGAACCGGGAATGAACTTGGTGAGGTCGATCCCCAGCCACTCGGCAAGCGTCGCGTTGAGATAGAAGATCTCGCCCTTGCGGCCCGCCGAAAAGAAGCCGGCAGGCGCGTGGTCGAGATAGTCGATAGCGTTCTGCAGTTCCTTGAAGAACCGCTCCTGGTCGTCGCGCTCCGAAGTAATGTCGCTGATCTGCCAGATATGCAGCGGCCGGCCGCCGCTTTCCTCGCTCTGCAGGATGCGCGCCTTCAGCCGGTACCAATGGGCGCCGGATCCGTTCGCAGACGGCCCGAGCGCGCGCAGCAACCGGAATTCCTCGCGTCCCTCACGCCCCTCGCGCAGCCCGTTTGAGAGCCGGTAGAGCGCCTCGTTGGATTCGCGGTGGCGCGACAGAAGCGCCTCAAGCGTTTGCACCTCGGTCGGCTTGCGGGCGCCGGTCAGCGCCCCATAGGCGGCATTGGCGTAGACGATACGGCCCTTCTCGTCGGTGATCAGCGATCCGTCGGGATGGCTGTTGAGAAAGGCCCGGGCAAGGCTGTCCGACTGGCGCTGCGGCATCACCTCGATGAAGCCGATGATCGACGACACCAGGAAGAAGATGCCGACCATGGCTAGGACGCCGAGGACGCCGAGCACCATCTCGTTGTCGAGCGAGGTCTTGAACACGACAAAGGCTGCGGCGACGCCGATCAGCACCAGCGCCAGAAGCAGGATCCGCACGGCAGTTCCGGCGCGCCCTCCACGGTCCACGAGCGGTTCGCTAAAATTGTCGGCCTGACGGGATTTCGTCATGTAGTTCCTCGCATTGCCCACCGGCCTTCACTCATGACTAAGAGACGAAGCAGGAATCAGGCGCCTCTTCCTTCTTAGCAATTTGCTGCCCCGCCAAAAACACCACACTCCATGAAGAGTGATTGAATTCACAAGCTACAGCGCCAGTTTTGCCGTTAAATGTCGTGACAAGACGATCCACGGACGTTGCGTCACATCTTTCGGTGACTGGACAAGCCGCCTCCCCCTTGTCTAGGAAGCTTAAAAGTCGTCATGTGGTTGAACGCCGCAAAGGAGTACGTGACTATGTTCGATGGCATCATGGAATCTTATGGCAGCCGCTTCATCATTGCCGCAGGCGGTGTCGCCATCGCCCTGCTGCTTCTCGTCGCGGTCCTCTGGATTATGCGCAACCGTGCATCCTCGCCCTTTGTTCGCGGCGGCCGCAACCGCCAGCCACGCCTTCAGGTTCTCGATGCCGCCGCCGTCGACGCCCGCCGCCGCCTCGTGCTGGTGCGCCGCGACGATGTCGAACACCTGATCATGATCGGCGGACCGTCCGACATCGTCATCGAAAGCCGCATCCTGCCGGATGGGCAGGTCGAGACCATCAGCGAGCCGGCACGCCCCGAGGCCCCACAGCCGGCAGCCCCCAGCGAGCGGCCCGCCGAGCCCGTCATGACAGCCGCCGTGACTGAGCCCGAGCCCGCGGTCATCATCCCGCCGGCGCCGCGCCCGGCGCCCACGCGCGGTCTGTCGCCGATCGAGGAGTTCGCACCGGCCGCCGAGCGCCTGGACACTCCACCGATCGCGCCACCGCCGGCACCACAACATCCGGTCTTCGAGCCCGAAATCGAGCCCGCGCCGCGCCCCGTCGCCGTGCCAGTTGCACCCGCATCGATCGCGCCGACACCGGTCGCACCGCGCCCGCAGCCTCCGGTATTCTCGCGACCGGAGTCGGCCCCGATCGAAACGGCCGAAGCCGTCGATATCCTCGATTCGGCACGCCAGCGCGTCCTGACACCGCAGAGGATCGAGCCGCAGGTCATGAGCCCGCCCTCGCCGCCACAGCGTGTCGATCTCTATCCGCCGGCACCGCACGCTCCAACGCCGCAGCCTGCCGCGTTTCAGCCCGTCGCTCGCCCCGCGCCCTCGGCCCAGCCCAGCGACTTCCAGCGCGTCCTGGAAGAGGAAATGACAAGCAATCTGGCGGCTGAGCGCCCACTACGTATGCAGAGCGCGCCGATGCACAACACGCCCGGACAGAACGCACCATCTCGCCCCGTGCCCGGCAACTTGCCGCGCCGCGATCCCGAGATGTCGCCGATCACCGGCGCCGACGCCGCCCTTCAGAACGAGGTGGCTCGCATCTTCGGCGAAATGAGCGTCAACCGCGACAAATGATCGGCGGCGATTGCCGCCCCTCATGCAAACAAAAAGGCACCGCGCGATGGCGGTGCCTTTTTAGTTTGTGATGTAACCGGGATTATTCGTCCCGGTAGACTTTTTCACGACGCTCGTGGCGTTCTTGCGCTTCGATGGACAGCGTTGCGATCGGGCGAGCGTCGAGACGCTTGAGGCCGATCGGTTCACCGGTTTCCTCGCAATAGCCGTAAGTGCCTTCCTCAATACGCTGCAGTGCGGCGTCGATCTTGGATATCAGCTTTCTCTGGCGGTCACGGGCGCGCAGCTCAATGGCTCTATCCGTCTCGGACGACGCCCTGTCGGCGAGATCCGGATGGTTTGCGCTTTCCTCGGCAAGGTGCTCGAGGGTTTCGCGTGCTTCTCTGAGGATGTCGTTCTTCCAGGCAATCAGCTTCGCCCTGAAATAGGCGCGCTGATTTCCGTTCATGAACTCTTCCTCTTCCGAGGGCACGTATTTGCTAAGATCGATCTTCTCACTCAACGCGATTCTCCTGAAGAACATCTCATCTGGCGGCTGTATATCCCGACCACGGCGTTCGATTCAAGCCCAATCCGCTAGGTAAACACATTTTTAAATCTGTCACAATTTTGAGCTAACAGGCTATTTTTACGTCACTATTTTTTGAAGCCCCACGTTCAGCTTGCCAGCTGAAGTAGCAGCGCCCGTGCAACTTGCCCACTGGATTCCGCGCGCCGGTTGACGAAGACACCGGGCTGGCGCTACTGAAATAGATCAATCGACCGGGGACTTTCCGATGACCGCAATCGTGCCGCCGCCTTCCCGGATTTATCTTCTGAGACACGCCGAAGCGGCATTTCCCGCCCCCGGCCAGAGCGATTTCGACCGCCCGCTGAGCGAGCGAGGCTATGCCGCCGCCGAGATCCTCGCCGAGAACGCGGCCGACAAAAGCTACAAGCCCGACCTTGTCGTCAGCTCCACCGCCATACGCTGCCGCCAGACGGCCGATGCCGTTCACCGCGCCATGGGCGAAAACCTCGATATCCGCTTCGTCGACGCGCTTTATAACGCGACGCCCGAAATCTATCTCGATATCCTCGGCGCGCAGCAGGACATGGGCGCTGTCATGCTCGTCGGCCACAATCCCGTCATCGAGCAGACGCTCGAAGCGCTGATCGGCCACCAGCTGCTGGCGCAGGCGCTTCCGAACGGCTTTCCGCCGGGCGGTCTGGCGGTGCTCGATTTCGACCAGGGCCGCGACAGCTGGCGCCTGATCGACTTCATGATCGACTGACGGCTGGCCTCGCGTCTTTTTCTTCGGCCTGCCGGTTCCTATATGGCGTCTACCAGCAATCGGAATTTCGCCTTGCCGCCAAGCATGACATCCTTCACCGACGACGCGCGCATCGCCTTCGACACCTTGTCGGACCGCGCCTCAGGCCTTGTCAATCCGACGATCCGCCTCGGCGTCACCGGGCTGTCGCGGGCGGGCAAGACGGTCTTCATCTCCTCGCTGGTCCACAATCTGCTGCATGGGGGCCGCCTGCCCCTGTTCGAGGCCGTCCAGTCTGGCCGCGTTTCTGCGGTTCGCCTCGAACAGCAGCCCGACGACGGGGTGCCGCGCTTTCAGTACGAGGATCACATCAAGGCGCTGGTGAAAGACCGGATCTGGCCCGATTCCACCCGCGCCATCTCCGAACTGCGACTGACCATCGATTATCAGAGCGCCAGCGGCTGGAGCCGCTTCTTCTCGCCCGGCAGGCTCTCGATCGACATCGTCGATTATCCCGGCGAATGGCTGCTCGACCTGCCGCTGCTGGCCAAGGACTACCGCACTTTCAGCGAAGAGACGATCGCACTGGCCCGCACGGGCATCCGCACCGAGCTCTCCAGGCCATGGCTGGCATTGACCGACGATTGCGACATCGCCGCCCCGGCGGACGAAATGCGCGCCCGCGAACTCGCCACCGCCTTCGCCGATTACCTCAAGGCCTGCAAGGCCGATGAGCGCTCCCTGTCGACGCTACCACCCGGACGCTTCCTTCTGCCCGGCGATCTCGACGGCTCGCCCGCGCTCACCTTCGCGCCGCTGGTGCTGCCGCCGACGGGCAAGCCCGAAAAGGGGTCGCTCTGGGCGATGATGGAGCGGCGCTACGAGGCCTACAAGTCCGTGGTCGTCAAGCCGTTCTTCCGCGAACACTTCTCCCGCATCGACCGCCAGATCGTGCTTGTCGATGCCCTGCAAGCGATCAATCGCGGCCCCGAAGCCGTGCAGGATCTCGAGCGTGCGCTGACGGATGTTCTCGCCTGCTTCCGCCCCGGCACGAACTCGCTGCTGTCGTCGCTGCTAGGGCGCCGCATCGATCGCGTTCTGGTCGCGGCCACCAAGGCCGACCACCTGCATCACGAAAGCCACCATCGTCTCGACGCCCTGACGCGCCGTCTCGTCGACCGTGCCATCCAGCGCATCGGCATGGCGGGCGCCGGCATCGACGTCATGGCACTCGCCTCGGTACGGGCAACGCGCGAGGCAACCGTCAAGCGCGACGGTCACGAGCTGCCCGTCATCGTCGGCACGCCGATCGAGGGCGAAACGATTTCAGGCGAAACCTTCGACGGCATCCGCAAGACCGCGATCTTCCCAGGCGATCTGCCCGAGGACCCCTCTGCCCTCTTTGCAAGCATCGAATCGGGCGACGAGAATGTGCAATTGCCCGACGTGAACGTCGTCCGCTTTCGCCCGCCGAGCCTTGAGGAGACCGGCGGCGGCATCAAGCTGTCGGTGCCGCATATCCGGCTCGACCGGGCCATGCAGTTTCTGTTCGGAGATCGCCTCGCATGATCAAGCCGCCCGCCGACCAGCCCCCGCGCCGCGCGCCGGCCGCCTTCGCCTATGAGGACGAGCGCGAGCAACCGGAGACCAAAGCCGCCCGACCGACCGCGGAGCCTCGCAAGCCGGCCGCCTTCTCGGGCGAGATCACGCTGACACCGGACGAGGACGACCCCTTCATCAATCCTGGTAAGGACCTACCGGCCCTGCCCGTCGCCCAGCCCCGCAAACGCGGCACCTCCTTCGGCAAGATCGCTCTCGGTGCTTTTGGTGTGCTGTTCTCGCTAGCTTTCGGGCTCTGGACCGACAGCCTGATCCGCAACCTCTTCAGCCGCGCCGATTGGCTGGGCTACACCGCCCTTGCCGCCGTCGGCATCGGCATACTGGCCGTCATCGCCATGGTCGTCAGGGAAACGGCGGGCATGATGCGGCGGGCCGCCGTACAGACGATCAAGGCCGAGGCGGAAGCTGCGATCCTCGAGACCAAGCCCGCCAAGGCGCGCGCGCTCGTCAAGAGCCTGGAGCATCTGCTATCAAACAAGCCCGAGACCGCGCGCGGCCGCGCCACGCTGAAGGCAGCCGAGGCCGATATCATCGACGCCCCGCATCTGCTGGCGCTCGCCGAGCGGGAATTGCTCGCGCCGCTCGACCGGCAGGCCCGCAGCCTCATCCTCAACGCTTCCAAACGCGTCTCGGTCGTCACCGCGGTCAGCCCGCGCGCTATCGTCGACCTGCTCTACGTCCTCTATGAGGCCGCCAAGCTCATCCGCGCCATGGCCGATCTGTATGGCGGCCGGCCCGGCACGTTCGGCATGCTGCGGCTGATGCGCGACGTTCTCGCCCATCTTGCCGTCACCGGCTCGATTGCCGTCGGCGACAGCCTCGTGCAGCAGGTTCTTGGCCACGGACTGGCATCCAGGCTCTCGGCGCGTTTGGGTGAAGGGGTGATCAACGGCCTGATGACGGCCCGTATCGGCATCGCCGCCATGGACCTCTGCCGTCCGCTGTCGTTCCGCGCCCTGAAGCGCCCGGGAATCGGTGACTTCATCGGCGACCTGACGCCATCGCTGACGAAGACGGATGGGAACGGGCGGAATTGATCCAAGATCCGTAAACCATTCGCGGCGAACAGCCGATTTAAGGAAATCAATGCGATTCAATAGCTTAAGCGAGACAGGTGGGAGCCATCGCCACACTGAAAGGCCCGCAAATACGTCGCTCTCGACCCATTAGAAACCAAGCATTAACCATTTTTCTGCAAAACTTGGCACCAGTTAAGCGATATGGTTCGCCAAGGAAAATCCATGTACTCGCGCAAGTTTCTCTATCTCTTCGGTCTCGCGGCAATCGCCCTGTCGCCTTTTGCCGAAACGGCTCCAGCAGCCACCGCCGCCACGCGTGACAAGGCATTCTTCGAATCCGTCGCAGGCTCATGGAAAGGTCCGGGCGAAATCGTCGCCGGCAAGTACAAGGGTACAAAATTCACCTGCAATCTGATCGGCGAACCCGTCACCGACGGCACCGGCGTCAAGCTCGATGGCAGCTGCCGCGTCGGCGTCTTCAAGCAGCCGATGAGCGCGCTGATCACGCAATCAGGCAACAGCTACAAGGGCAAGTTCCTCGACGGCGCCGCCGGCAAGGGTCTCGATGTCGTCTCCGGCACCGTCACGGAAGACACCGTCGTGGTCGGCCTCAACCGTGCCAAGCTCAACGGCGCTATGATCGCCCGCGTTCGCGACGACAAGACGATGAACGTGACGGTATCGGTCAAGGTCGAGAGCCAGATGATCCCCGTGATCGGCCTGACCCTGTCGCGCCAGGTCGATGAAATGACCGTCGGCTCGGTCGAATAGACATTACAGACAAACAGAGCATACGACGAAGCGGCCACACGGCCGCTTCTCTCGTTTCAGACCCCAGTGTCTGTTCGGGCCCCAGTGTCTGATCAGGAGCGCCACCAATCCATGCTCTGATCGGCAACCTCGATCCCCTGGATGTCGGCGCGCGCAAGCCAATCGCGCACCGCCACACCTTTGACGACCAGATCGGCGGCGAAATCTGCAAGCGGCATCAGCACGAAGCCGCGATCCGTCATCCTGGGATGCGGAAGTTCCAGCCTTGGCGCATCCTGGCTGATGGCGCCATAGGTCAGAACATCGATATCGAGTGTCCTCGGCCCCCAGCGCTCTATGCGCTCACGCTTCATGCCCCGCTCTATGTCGAGACAGACATCGAGCAGCGCTTCCGGCTGGAGCGACGTCGCGACTTCCGCGCAGCAATTGAAGAAGAACGACTGGTCCGTCTTGCCCCAGGGCGGCGTGCGATAGAGGCGCGAGACGGCAACCACGCGGCAGTCCTCCTGCGCGTCAAGCGCCTTCAGCGCAAGCGCCATGGAATGAACGGGATCGCCGATATTGCCCCCAAGCCCGAGCGTGGCGGTCTGAAAAGCCATATCAGACAAAATGTTCGACGCTCACCTGGACGAAATCAAGTACGCCCGGAACCGGCGCGTTCGGCTTGCGAACGGTAATCTTCGCACGCTTGATCTGCGGGAATTTCTGACAGAGCCCCTTGGCGATATCGAGCGCCAGCGCCTCGATGAGGTAACGTCGCTTGCCGGTGACGATCTGTTCGATGACGGTGAAGGCGATGCCGTAATTGACGGTATCGTCGATCGAATCCGTCTCCAGCGCCGTGCCCGCAACGACATCGAGCTCGGCATCGACGAAGAAACGCTGCCCCAGAAACTCCTCTTCGTCGTGAACGCCGTGGCGGGCGAAGAAGGCGCAGTTCTGCAGGGTGATGGTATAGGTGGTGCTCATAACGTGCCCTTCCGCTCGAATACGTCGCGTGCCTTCAGCATAGCATCAGTCACCGCAAGTGCGTCCCTGTTGATTGCGACATCGTGTACCCGAAAAATCGCGGCACCCTTCAGTCTCAAAAGCACGCTGGTGGCTGCCGTGCCGGCATCGCGATCAGCCGCCTCGCGTCCCGTGACCGCGCCGACAAAACGCTTGCGCGACGTGCCGGCCAGGATCGGAAAGCCCAAGCGCTGCAGCTCGTCGCAACGTGCCATCAGTTCCAGGTTCTCTTGCGTATCCTTGGCAAAGCCGAAGCCGGGATCGAGAACGATGCGGTCGCGCGCCACGCCGGCGCGCCCGGCAATCTCCAGGGACCGCTCAAGAAAGAGAAACTGATCGGCGATGACATCATCAAGCTTGTCGCGGTCGCGGCCCGTGTGCATCACGCACAGCCCCGCGCCGGTCTTGGCTGCGATATCGGCGATATCGGGTTCTCTCTGCAGCCCGAAGACATCGTTGACGATATGCGCACCCGCCTCGACAGCAAGCCGCGCGGTCGAGGCGCGATACGTGTCGATGGAAATCAGTGCTTCGGTCTTGCCGCGCAACGCCTCGATGACCGGCAGCACGCGTGCCTGTTCTTCGCGGGCATCGACGCTCCCGGCATCCGGCCGCGTGGATTCGCCACCGATATCGATAATGCCGGCACCAGCCTCGACCGCTTCAAGGGCATGCGCCACGGCCTTCTCGACACTGTCATAGCGACCGCCGTCGGAAAAGGAGTCGGGCGTCACGTTGACGATCGCCATGATGACTGATGTCGAACCGAGCTCTATCTCGCGGCCATGCCCGACCCGCCAGAAATTGCCGCCAAGCTTTGCCACCTGCATTCATCCTATCGATCGAAAAAACAGCGTCATCATATTGCGCTAGCGGTGGCTATGCCCCAAGCTCCCGCAAACTTCAACATGAGTATTTGCAGAATGCCGTCCGTGTCGCGTTATATGCCGCTCCTCCTCGCCATTTCCGTCTCGCTGTCTGCTGGCTATCCCGCAAGCGCCGCCGTGGTGGCCACCAAGAGCTATTCCTATTTCAACATCAAGGGCAAAACCGCCGACGAACTGGACGAGCAGCTGAGCACCCGTGGCCCGACGGCCAACGGCTCGTCGGCCCGTCATCCCGGCGCCACAAAGATTCGCTTCGGCGGCGACGCCACCTATGTCGAGGAAAACGGCCGCTGCCGCGTCAGCACCGCGCGGGTCACCGTGCATACGCAGATCATCCTGCCGCGCTGGAACAACCGCCGTGGCGCCAGCCCCGAGCTGTCGATGATCTGGGACACGCTGTCGAGCGACATCAAGCGGCATGAGGAACGCCATGCCGAGATCGCCAGAACCCAGGCGCGCAATATGGAACGCAAGATTTTGGCACTCCCCCCGCAGCCCGATTGCGAAGCCATGCAAGAGCTGGTGACCGAGGTGTCGACACGCGGGATCGCCGAGCATGACAGGCTGCAGGCGCGATTCGATCAGGTCGAAGCGGTCAACTTCCAGAAGCGCATGCTGCGTCTTCTCAACAACCGCTTCAAGCAGCCGGGCGGCGAAAAGTAGCTGATTCTTGGATGGAAATCGACCGCCGAACCTTAGCCGCGCAATGAAAATTGTGCGAAACCGGCACGGCCCCAGCCAATGAATGGTTATTTCTCACCATAGCTTTGTGAAACACAACGCGCTAATATTCAGTCATTCGAAAGTTCAGGTCGGTTAGCCGAGACTTTCGTTTTCTGGGTTCTCCTGGCGCGTTGCGAAGCCGCGGTCGATCCTCCCTTGGCCGTAGGTAATGCGCCTACCTCGCCTCGCTCGTCACATCGGCAAGCGAGGCTTTTTTTGGCCGGCTCTTTCTTGGGAGTATTAAGCCTGACGCTCCGGCACATGCACCGTCAGTCCGTCCAGCGCCGCCTTCATGCGGATCTGACAGGAGAGACGCGAGGTCGGGCGAACGTCGAAGGCGAAATCAAGCATATCTTCTTCCATCGCCTCGGGTGGACCAACCCGCTCGGTCCACTCCTCGTCGATGTAGACATGACAGGTCGCGCAAGCACAGGCGCCGCCACATTCGGCTTCGATGCCCGGCACGGAATTGCGCACGGCGTTTTCCATGACGGTCGATCCCTGATCGACATCAAGATCGAAGCGCGTACCGTCGAAAGCGACAATGGTCAGTTTGGGCATGGTGTTTTCCGGTGATCATCAAAGGGGATGGGTTTGGATTTTTACTTCCAACAATTAAGCGAGGCAGTCAACAACGACCGCCGTTGCGCTCTTCATTCCAGATTTGGAAGCGACACGCTTGTCAGATTGCGCCACGCGGGCATCCATAAAAAGACCCGCTGATCCGCAATGGATCAACGGGTCCCGTAATCGGACAAACTGCCAGAGGCCAACTGCCAATCAGCGGCAAAGCTTGAGGATGAAATTCTCCGCCTCGATGACGGCAACGCCGACGGCCGCCATGTTCGAGGCGTCGCCGCAATTTCCTTCGAGCGCTTCGGCGGCATCACGCACCCGGAAGGCGCCCACCGCGCTCGCCGCACCCTTGAGCTTGTGGGCGGCGGCCACGATCGCTTTGCCGTCGCCGGATGACATGTCGTGCAGGCAGGCGCGTGCCTGGCGCGCGAACATCTGCAGGACTTCCAGTTCAAGCGCCTTGTCGCCCATCGTCTGGTTGGCCAGGTGAACAAGATCGACCGGCCGCTGTTGCGAGGGAACCTGTCCCTTGCCATGATCTGGCGCCGCGAACGCAATACTGACTGCTGCCATATGCCAATTCTCCCGTCTTAGGTCCCGCCGTTTGAATGATGTTGCGGGGGCGCAGTGCCAATCGCGTTAAATTCGGGCGCAATCAGGGCGAATTTCTCGTCATATGGTTAACGCCCGTCAAACACTTCTAACACATTGGATTTCAAGGCCGCCCAGCCGTTAAGGCAGGTTAATCAAGCGTTAATAACTCGGCATTTGACCGAAGGCGTTAATTGTCTAGCAGGCCCGGATGTGTCACTACGATACGACTGGGAGAGCTGGGTTGTGGAAGCCTTTGCTCGCCAAGTGGATAATGGTAATGTTTTGATACCGTAAGTGTGCGAAAGCAGCTATCCACTCTGAAATGACATACTTATCCGCTCTACGAATTCTGGGCGGACAGGTTCAGAGGCAAGGTTTGTTCGGGTGACGCGGAAACCCGGATGCGTAGTAAACCGGCTGAGATGTAACGAGGCGTAACGGAATGGCGAACAACAAGTACAACGAATCGATCGAGGACAAGGCGTTCAAGGCGCTTGATGAAGCCCTGCAGATCGACTTCGAGGACGATGAAGCGCCGTCTCCACAAGTCAGGAAGCAAGACGCCTCGGAGGCAAAAGTGTCCGAAAAGCCAACTGTCCGCAATCAGCGTAAAGATGATGCCAAGCAGCAGCGTGCCGCCGCAACGCCCCGCCCCCCGGAGCCGGGATCGCGCGCGCCGGCCTTTGCCGCCAATGACGGCAGCCGGGTCAGCCCCGCTTCGCTGCTGAAATCGCTCGACAACGGCTCCGCCCGTCCGGCGCTACGCAACGCCACGCTCGTGTCGCTGCTGTGGATCGTCGGCGGCCTCGGCTTGATGTCGCTCCTCTATTCGCCGCAGATCTGGCAGATCCGTTCGCTGGCCGACCTCGTCGCCCTGCCGGGCGTGATTGCCGGTCTCGTCGGCATCATCATCCCGGTTCTCTTGTTCTACGCCTTCGCCATCATGATGGCGCGCGCCCAGGACATGCGCAACGCCGCCCGCTCGATGGCGGAAGTCGCGCTGCGCCTCTCCGAGCCGGAAACCATCGCGTCGGAACGCATCATGACGGTCGGCCAGGCCGTCCGCCGTGAAGTGTCCGCGATGAACGAAGGCATCGAGCGCACCATCGCACGCGCCTCCGAGCTCGAAACCCTCGTCCACTCCGAAGTCAATGCGCTGGAACGCAGCTACGCCGACAACGAACTGCGCGTGCGCGGTCTCGTCCACGAACTCGGCTCCGAGCGCGAGGCGATTGTCAATCACGCCGAGCGTATCCGCACCTCGATCGTCGGCGTTCACGACCAGCTGCGCGAAGATCTGTCGCTGGCAACCGAGGAAATCGCCGTACGCCTGGCGACATCGGGTGAAGCCTTCGCCTCGATGATCGACACGCGCGCCGCGACGATCACCGAGAAGTCGGAATCCGCCATCCAGTCGCTGGGTACCCTGCTCGCCGCCAAGACGGATTCGCTGCTGCAGACCCTGACCTCCTCCGGCTTTGCCCTGGCTAACGAGTTCGATAACCGCCTGGAATCGTTGACGTCGCACCTCAGCGACCACGGCAACACCATTCTCAGCCAGTTCGAGACGCGCGCGTCCACGATGGACAGCAACGCCGAGAAGCTCAACGCCGCGCTCAACGACCGCGCCCGCCAGCTGAACGAGATCCTGATCGCACGCACCCGCGATATCAACGAGAGCCTGACCGGCGGCGAACGCACGATATCGAGCACGCTGGATGACGTTCTCGCCAAGCTGAACAGCACGCTCGACGAGCGCGGCACCAGCTTCCGCCACAGCCTGCAGTCCAGCGTCGATGACACGATCATGGACCTCGACCTGCGCTCCGGCTTCTTCGACGAGCGCCTGCAGGCAACCGTCGCCCAGCTTTCCACCTCCTTCGACGAACGTGTCGCCGAATTCGCCAACGCTTTCGACAAGCGCGCCGGCACGCTCGACAACAAGCTGATGGAAAGCCTAAATCGTATCAACGACACGCTGACCGGCGGCTCGGACTCGCTGAACGGCATCCTGAGCTCCAGCATCGAGCGCATCGGCTCCTCGCTGACCGACCAGTCTTTTGCGCTGACCACGGCGCTTTCAACCGGACGCGAGATTCTGGAAAGCACCCTCACCGACAAGGTCGACGAGGTGGCCAATGCCATTGGCGCGCGCACCACGGAAATGACCTCGGCGCTCAGCCACGCCACCTCCGAAATCTCGCTGGCGCTCGCCTCCGGCACCTCGGAACTCCACAACAACCTGTCGGCCCGCGCCACCGAATTCCGCGACACCCTGCTGTCGACGACGTCGGATCTGAGCTCTGCGGTTTCGGCCGGTACGGACCAGATCACCTCGGCCTTCGGCCGCGCCGATGAACTGAACACCACGATCTCCAAGCGCGCTGAGGATATCACCCAGGCGCTGGATTCCGCCCATGAGCGCATCGACGACGTCATGTCGGCGCGCAGCGGCGTCTTCCTCGGCGCCCTCTCCGACAGCCAGTCGCGCTTCGAAAACACCATTGCCACCCGCTCGGAAGCGATCATCGAAGCCGTCACCGGCAGCCATGACCGCCTCGCCGATACGCTCGATGACAAGGCCATGGCGCTCGCGATCTCGCTCAACGAAAGCCAGAGCCGCTTCGAGGAGACGCTCGGCACGCAGGTCGATGCCATCGCCGGCTCGATCGCGTCCGGCCATGATCGCCTTGCAGAGACGCTCGACGACCGCGCCATGGCGCTCGCCATTTCGCTCAATGAAGGCCACAGCCGCATCGAGGATACGCTCGGAACGCATGCCGGCGCCATCTCGCAGTCGCTGGCAACAGGTGAACGCAAGCTCGCCGACGCCATTGCCGAACGCAGCGCCGCCTTCAACGCATCGATGAACGAAGGCCGCAGCCTGATCGAGACCGCGCTCGACACCCGTGCACAGGCTATCTCGCAGTCGCTCGCCGCCGGCCAGGAAAAGCTGACCGAAGCGATCGACGACCGCGCCATGGCATTCGCCATTTCGCTCGACGACAGCCAGGGCCGCCTCGCCGACACGCTGGCCCACCACGCCGACGGTATCGCCGCCTCGCTGTCCAGCGGTCACGACCGCATCAGTGAAGCGCTCGAAGACAAGTCCATGGGCCTGGCGATCGCGCTCAACGAAGGCCATTCGCGCCTCGAAGACACGCTCGGCCGCCATGCAGGCAACATCGCGACCTCTCTCGCCAGTGGCCACGATCGCATCAACGAAGCGCTTGATGACAAGGCGATGGGTCTGGCGATCGCGCTCAACGAAGGTCATTCGCGCCTCGAGGATACGCTCGGCCACCATGCCGAACGCATCGCGAACTCGCTCGTCAGCGGCCACGACCGCATCGAGAGCACGCTTTCGCACAACGCCAAGTCGATCAACGACACCGTTGCCGACGTGCATGACCGACTTGCCGACACGCTCGCCGAAAAGTCCATGGCGCTGGCGATTTCGCTCGGCGACAGCCAGAGCCGCTTCGACGAGGTTCTGGATGCCCGCACCAACGCGCTGATCGATTCCGTCGCTGGAGCGGAAGCCCGCGTCGCCGGCGCATTTACCGACAAGGCCCAGGAAATCCGCGGCGCCTACACCGAAAACCAGCAGCGCCTGGAACGCACGCTCGCCGAACACGCCTCCTCCATTTCCAGCACCATCACCGATGGCGCCGATCGCATCGAAGGCGGCCTCACCTCCGCGGCCGACCGCTTCGAAGCGCTTACCGGCAATGCCACGACCAAGCTGGAAGACGGCCTTGTCTCGGCCCATGCCCGCATCCGCGCGACGCTCGACGACCGTACCCAGGCGATCAACCTGACGCTCAACGAAGCGCATAGCCAGATCGGCGAAACCCTCTCCGACCAGGCGACGACCATCGGCGCCTCGATTGCAGCAAGCGTCAGCATGCTCGAAATGTCGCTGGAAGATCGCGAAGCCTCGATCCGCCAGGCAATCGACAACAGCGCCCAGTCGCTCGAAGACCGCCTTCGCGACAGCACCGGCAACATCGCCGGTCGCTTCCAGACCGCAGCCGACGAAATCTCCCGTTCGACCGAGAGCTTCGCCTCGCACCTCGACCAGTCGATCGAGGGCATGACCGGCCGCTTCGCCGACACCGGCTCGCGTGTCGAGGCCGGCCTCGCAGCGCTCGAAAACCGCATCCGCGATGGCGTCGGCGGCGTTGCCCAGCAGGTCGATGCCGCAGGCGAGCGCCTGACCGGCACGCTGAGCGATGGCATCTCCAGGCTCGGCGCTCTCAGCGACGAGACCTCCGGCCGCATCGCATCCGCCGTGGACGACAGCATCGCGAAGTTCTCCGAGACGATCGATGGTCGCACCAGCCACCTCGCCTCCGAGATCGACAGCCGCGCAGCCAGCCTGACCTCTGGCATCGACGCCCGCACAACAGGCATCGGCGAAGCCATGGACCGTGGCACCGCCAGGATCGACGAGCGCCTGTCCACCATGGATCGCGCGCTTAATGTCGGCCTCGACGCCGTCAACCGCACGATCGAAGGCAAGGCCGCCGGCCTCGCAGCATCGCTGCGCAGTGCGGTTGCCGACACCACGCAGGGCATGGACGAGGAAGCCGCGCGGGCCGCCGCCAACCTCAGCCAGACCGGCCAGCAGTTCGCCGAAGGTCTCGACGCCAAGAGCACCGATTTCGCCCGCTCGATGGGCGAGCGCTCCGAGCAGATCGTCAGCCGTGTTTCCGAGGCGCAGAACCGCCTCGCCGGCCAGGCCGCCGCCGTCGCCCAGACCTTCTCCGAAGCCGGCAACGCGATCATCAACAAGGTGGCCGAGGCCGAAACGCTGGTCAGCGGTCAGGTCGGTGCCATCTCCAAGGCGCTGAGCGACGCGCAGACCACGTTTGCGAGCCACGGCACCGATATTCGCACCACGATCTCCAGCGCCAGCGAAGAGATCGCCTCCACCATGGCCGATGTCGACCGTGCGCTCGAAGCCCGCGGCAACGCGATCCGCAGCGGCCTCGAAGAGCGCTCGCGCGAACTCGACGGCACGCTCAACACTGTCGAGCAGGCCCTTGAAGCACGCGGTAGCTCGATCCGCGCCGCCCTCGACGACCGCACCCGCGAGCTGAACTCCATGCTCGCAGGCCGCACCACCGAGCTCTCGCGTATTCTCGACGAGACTGCCCGCCCGATGATCGATCGCTACGCGCAGACCGGCCGCGAGGCCGCGGCGCAGATCACGTCTGCCGGCGAACAGAGCGCGGCGCAGATCACCGCCGCCAGCGAGCAGAGCGCAGCACAGATCACGGCGGCCAGCGACCAGAGCGCAGAGCGCCTGCGCGCCGAAAACACCGCCCTGATCGACGCGATCAACGCCCGCACCGAACGCGCCACCTCGGCCGTCGATGCGATCGAGAACAGCCTGCTCTCCAACGTCAACCGCCTGATCGACCGCCTGTCCGACAACAGCATGGTCATGGGCCAGATGATGAGCCGCGCCGCCGAAGAGCTGAGCGCCGTGGATGGCCGCCTCGGCGACACCACCTCGCGCTTCACCGACTCGGCCTCCAAGGCGGCTGAGATGGTCGCGGCCTCGACCCGTCTTCTCGAAGGCAAGGTCGATCGCCTCTCCGACATCTCCGGCCAGACGCTGTCGCAGGTCGGCAGCATCATCGGCCGCTTCGACGAGCACTCCAAGGTTCTGACGCAGGCCTCCAGCCTGCTCGGTGCAGCGCAATCCAACCTCGTCTCGACGCTGGAAGACCGCGAATCCGCGCTGCAGACGCTATCTGTCGGCCT
Organism: Hyphomicrobiales bacterium; assembly: GCA_900469085.1. Classification (GTDB taxonomy): domain Bacteria; phylum Pseudomonadota; class Alphaproteobacteria; order Rhizobiales; family Rhizobiaceae; genus Rhizobium. Next base: position 18,288 of record UBVW01000058.1, read on the forward strand.
CGTCCAGCGCTCGGAAGACATCGAAAAGACGATGCGCGCCCTCGGCAGCATGGTCGACTCGGCCTTCGATCGCGCAGAGCAGCGCTCGAACCAGGTCAGCCACAACCTGCGCCAGGGCGTCCAGTCCTCCTTCGCCGATATCAGCACCACGCTTTCGGATGCCGAAAAGCGCGCTGCCGAAGCCGCCGAAGCGATGCGCAGCAGCGTCAGCAAGGCCAGCGAAGACGTCAACGCGACGCTCGACACCACGCTTGGCAATGCCGAGCGCCGCTCCGGTGAACTCGCCAACCGCGTTCGCGGCGGCCTGACGGCATCGCTGTCCGAAGTCGAGCGAATGATGGGCGACGCAGGTCGCCTGTCGGATGGCGCGGCACAGCAGATGCGTGAATCGCTGCGCGAAGCCGTCGACGAGGCCGTTGCCCGCTTCTCCGGCGCCACCGAGGAAATCCGTCGCTCCGCCGGCGACATCCGCAAGGAACTCGACATGACGCGCAGCGAGCTGAAGCGCGGCGCGTTCGACCTGCCCGAGGAAGCCAAGGAGAGTGCTGCCGCAATGCGCCGCGCCGTCTCCGAGCAGATCAAGGCGCTCCAGGACATTTCGCACATCGTCGGCCGATCGACGCAGCAGCTCGAAGTCTCCGAGCCCGCCGCCCGCACGCTGGCCCAGCCGCAGCCGCAGCCTGCCCCGCGCCCAGCGCCGGTGCAGCCCGCGATCCAGCAGCAGCCGCAACCGGCTCCAGTATCGGTCCCGGCACCCGCGCCGATCCAGACCCCGGCCGCTGCCGCCATTCCACAGTCCTCGATCGAGGGCTTCGGCCTGCGCGGTTCGCTCGGCCCGACGGCAGCAACGCCGGCAACACCGCAGCGCGCTCCTGCTGTAGCCCAGGCGCCGGCCGCTTCGCCGGCATCCGGCGGCTGGATCAGCGACCTGCTGCGTGGCGCGTCGCGCGATGAGAGTGCTGAAGAAGCCGTTGCCCGCCAGCCGGCGCCCCGCGCCGAGGCCCCGGCACCACAGGCGCCGCGCGCCGGCGACAACCGCAATCCGCGCCACGTGGTGGAATCGCTGAACTCGCTCTCCGTAGACATCGCCCGCGCCATCGATCACGATGCCTCGGTCGATCTGTGGCGCCGCTACCAGCGGGGCGAACGCGACGTCTTCACGCGCCGCCTCTACACGCTGAAGGGCCAGCAGACCTTCGACGAGATCAAACACAAGTATGACCGCGAGCCGGAATTCCGCACCGCCGTAAACCGCTATATCGCCGACTTCGAAAAGCTGCTTGCCGACGTCGCCCGCACCGACCGCGACCGGACGATCACACAGTCCTACCTGACCTCGGACACCGGCAAGGTCTACACCATGCTCGCCCACGCGGCAGGCCGCCTGAACTAAGGCGGAACTAGAGACACTGGAAAAGGCCGCATCGGAAACGATGCGGCCTTTTTGTTTGCACGCCTGGGCCGAACGTCCGCGGTCACCACGCCCCTTATCACAACGTCAGATATTCAGTCCGCGCTGGAATCCTCCGTCAGCAGGCAGCAGAGATTCGCCATCACTTCGGCCGCCTCCTTCAGCCCCAAAGCCAGCACATGGTCCGGCACGCCGTCATCGATCAGCGTCGCAAGTTCGGCAAGGTCATAGACGATATGGCCGCGCCGCAGCTCGTTCTCGGCAAGATCAATACCGAGCTCGGCATGTATGCGATGGATTGTCCGCGCAGCCGATATGACGAGCATCCGCTTCTGCGCGATATCGACCACCTCCAACCGATCCGAAGCTCGAGCGGTCTCTTGAGACTGCAGCAAATACGAGTGCATTGAATCCTCCTCACTGGCCGTTAAGCGATCGGCGGGCAGATCCTCCATCATGCCCACGAATCGCCACAAGGTTGCATCGTGAGGAATATTCACCAAAAACATTGAAGACGGCAACCCAGACGTTTGCCGACAGAAAGAGATCGCCCTATCACCCTCGCAAAACCATCTGCGCAAGCAGAGGTTTCCGAACCACCCTAACGCTCGGCGCGGCAGCGACATGCCAAACGAAAAGGGCCGAACCCATCAGGTCCGGCCCTTCGCTTTCAACTCATATCCACCCACCAGAAACCCGATGAGCAGAAGCGCTTACGCCTCGGCATCAGGCGGCGTTTCGTCGCCCGCTTCCACGGCCGGCTCTTCGCCCGATGCAACGACCGTTTCATCGCCGTTCTCAGTGCCTTCCTCGACCTCGTCTTCCGGATCGCGGATGCGCTCGACCGACACGACCTTCTCGTCCTTGGCGGTCGAGAAGATGGTCACGCCCTTGGTCGCGCGGCTGGCGATGCGGATGCCACCAACCGGCACGCGGATCAGCTGACCGCCATCCGACACCAGCATGATCTGGTCGCCTTCATCGACAGGGAAGGCAGCGACGAGTTCGCCGATCTCGCCCGTCTTCGACGTGTCGGTGGCGCGGATGCCCTTGCCGCCACGACCGGAGATGCGGAAGTCGTAAGACGAAGACCGCTTGCCGTAGCCCTTCTCGGAAACCGTCAGCACGTACTGCTCGCGTGCCTTCAGTTCTTCGTAGCGCTCGTCGGTCAGCTGTCCCTCTTCGGTCACTTCTTCGCCGACCAGTGCGATTTCCTCGGCCTCACCTGTTGTCAGGCGACGCTCGTTGGCGGCGCGCTTGAGATAGGCGGCGCGCTCCCACGGCTCGGCATCGACATGGCCGACGATCGTCATCGAGATGATGCGATCGCTATCGCCGAGATTGATCCCTCGTACGCCGATCGAATTGCGGCCCGCGAAGACGCGGACGTCATCGACCGCGAAGCGGATGCACTGGCCGAGCGCTGTCGTCAGCAGCACGTCGTCATGCTCTGTGCAGGTCTCGACGGAGAGGATTTCGTCACCCTCTTCCTCGAGCTTCATCGCGATCTTGCCGTTGCGGTTGACCTGGACGAAATCGCTGAGCTTGTTGCGGCGCACGGTGCCGCGCGTCGTCGAGAACATCACGTCGAGCGTTGCCCAGCTGTCCTCGTCCTCCGGCAGCGGCAGGATGGTGGTGATGCGCTCGCCTGGAGCCAGCGGCAGCATGTTGATCATCGCCTTGCCGCGCGAGGTCGGCGTGCCGATCGGCAGGCGGTAGACCTTTTCCTTGTAGACAATGCCGCGCGACGAGAAGAACAGAACCGGCGTATGCGTGTTGAGCACGAATAGCTGGCTAACGAAATCTTCGTCACGTGTGGTCATGCCGGAGCGGCCCTTGCCGCCGCGGCGCTGCGCGCGATAGGTGGTGAGCGGCACGCGCTTGATGTAACCGAGATGCGAGACGGTGACGACCATGTCCTCGCGGGCGATGAGATCTTCATCGTCCATCTCGAGGCCGCCATCCATGATCTCGGTGCGGCGCGGAGTGCCGAACTCGTCGCGGACAGCCGCAAGCTCGTCCTTGACGATCGTCTGGATGCGAACGCGCGACGACAGGATATCGAGGTAATCCTTGATTTCCTCGCCGATCTTGTTGAGTTCGTCACCGATTTCGTCGCGGCCAAGGGCCGTCAGACGGGCCAGACGCAGCTCGAGAATGGCCCGTGCCTGCTCTTCCGAGAGGTTGTAGGTCATGTCCTCGTTGATGCGGTGACGCGGATCGTCGATGAGGCGGATCAGGCTTTCGACGTCGTGCGCCGGCCAGCGGCGGGTCATCAGCTCTTCGCGGGCCGATTGCGGATCCGGCGCCTGGCGGATGACGCGGATGACTTCGTCGATATTCGCGACAGCAATCGCCAGACCGACCAAGACGTGCGCCCGCTCGCGCGCCTTGCGCAGCAGGAACTTCGTGCGCCGGCTAACGACTTCTTCACGGAACGAGACGAAGGCGCGCAGCATGTCGAGCAGCTGCAGCTGTTCCGGCTTGCCGCCGTTCAGCGCCACCATGTTGCAGCCGAAAGAGGTCTGCAGCGGCGTGTAGCGATAGAGCTGGTTGAGGATGACGTCGGCATTGGCGTCGCGCTTCAGCTCGACGACGACGCGGTAGCCCTGGCGGTCGGATTCGTCGCGCAAGTCGGAGATGCCCTCGATGCGCTTGTCGCGCACCAGCTCGGCCATCTTCTCGATCATCGTCGACTTGTTCACCTGATACGGAATCTCGGTGATGATGATCTGCTCGCGATCGCCGCGCATCGGCTCGATCGTCGCGACACCGCGCATGATCACCGAGCCACGGCCCGTCTCGTAGGCCGAGCGGATGCCGGAGCGGCCGAGGATCTTGGCGCCGGTCGGGAAGTCGGGACCGGGAATGATCTGCATCATCTCGGGCAGCTCGATCGCCGGATCGTCGATCAGCGCGATGCAGCCATTGATGACTTCGACCAGGTTATGTGGCGGAATGTTGGTCGCCATGCCGACGGCGATACCGCCGGCACCATTGACGAGCAGGTTCGGGAACTTTGCCGGGACGACCACGGGCTCGGAGAGCGTACCGTCGTAGTTGTCGCGGAAATCGACCGTTTCCTTGTCGAGATCGTCGAGCAGCGAATGCGCGGCCTTCTCGAGACGGCATTCGGTGTAGCGTTCGGCCGCCGGCGGATCGCCGTCGACTGAGCCGAAGTTGCCCTGGCCGTCGATGAGTGGCAGACGAAGAGACCAGTCCTGCGCCATGCGCGCCAGCGCGTCGTAGATCGCGGTGTTGCCGTGCGGATGGTATTTACCCATCACGTCCCCGGTCACGCGGGCGCATTTGACGTATTTCTTGTTCCAGTCGATGCCGAGCTCGGACATGCCGTACAGGATGCGCCGGTGCACGGGCTTGAGGCCGTCGCGCACGTCAGGAAGCGCGCGGCTGACGATGACGCTCATCGCGTAATCGAGATACGACCGCTGCATTTCCTCCATAATGGAGATGGGCTCGATGCCTGGCGGGAGCTTCCCGCCGCCGGGGGGTGTTTGCTCAGTCAAAATGGATCACATCTCTTCTAGAATCACTTGAAGATTTATAGCGGAAAGGCTGTTCCTAAGCCAATTTTGCAGGAGGTTTTGAACAGTCTTTTACGGTCTAATCAGGGCAAAACGAGCCTTATCCGCCCCAATCACCGTTGCCCACGGCGCGCCATTTGCAAAATTGGTTTGCCCACATCACAATCGCGCGAAAACCAGGCCCGGATATGGGTATAGGGAGACATGATGGCAAGCGCCGACCAACTGATCAACGCCTTCACCACGCTGCTTGTGACGATCGATCCGCCCGGTCTCGCGCCGATCTTTCTCGGCCTCACGGTTGGCATGAGCAGAGCCCAGCGCAAGCAGGTGGCGCTGCGCGGCACGATCATCGCTTTCATCATTCTCGCTGTCTTTGCGCTCTTCGGCGCCAGCGTGCTTGGCGTGCTCGGCATCTCCATCGGCGCCTTCCGCATCGCCGGCGGCCTGTTGCTCTTCTGGATCGCTTTCGAAATGGTGTTCGAGAAGCGCCAGGATCGGAAAGAGAAGACCGGCACGGCCGCGATCACCGTGGACCACATCCAGAACATCGCAGTCTTTCCGCTGGCCATCCCGCTGATCTCCGGCCCAGGCGCGATCTCCGCGACCATCCTGATTTCAGGCTCGATGCAGACGGCCTTCGAGCTGGCACAGCTGATCATCGTGATCGCCGCAAGCCTGCTGCTGCTCTTCCTCGCGCTCCTGATCGCCGACCGGCTCGACCGCTTCCTCGGCGTCACCGGCCGCGCCATCCTGACCCGCCTGCTCGGCGTTATCCTCGCGGCGCTCGCGACCCAGTTCGTCGTCGATGGCATCAAGTCGGCGATGAACCTCGCTCCCTCGCCCGTCTAAACTGATCGCCTACGGGTAAAACACAGACGGCGCACCACGAGGCGCGCCGTCTGAAACCCTGCGGTTTGCCGTCTGATCAAAACGGAATGTCGTCGTCCAGATCGCGCGAGAAGTTGCCGCCGCCGCCGGAAGACGAACCGCCGCCCGAGCCGCCACGGCCGGATGACTGCGAGGGCGAACCGTAATCGTCGCCATAACCGCCGCCGCCACCGAAATCGCCACCGCCGGCATTGCCGCCACGACCACCACCGTAGCCACCGCCAGAACGATCGCCGCCGCCTTCGCCGCGACCGTCAAGCATGGTCAGCGTCGAGCCGAAGCCCTGCAGCACGACTTCCGTCGAGTAGCGGTCCTGGCCCTGCTGGTCCTGCCACTTGCGGGTCTGCAGCGCACCTTCGATATAGAGCTTGGCGCCCTTCTTGACGTACTGCTCGATGACCTTGCAGAGGCCTTCGTTGAACACCACAACGGTGTGCCACTCGGTCTTTTCCTTGCGCTCGCCGGAATTGCGGTCGCGCCAGGTCTCGGATGTCGCGATGCGGAGGTTGGCGATCGGCCGGCCGTCCTGCGTCCGACGGATCTCGGGGTCGGCGCCCACGTTCCCGATCAGAATTACCTTGTTCACGCTGCCAGCCATACTTCTCACCCTACCTGCCGCCCTGCCCGGCGGCGCTTGAAACAATCGGTGCACCTTAAACCATTGAGGCGGTGCGATGGACGTCCATAGCGGTTCATCCACAAGGAATTTTGTTCTTTATTTGTTCTATTTTATCCCTATAGTGCTGTCAACAGAATCGAAAACCTTCCACCATCTCGACATTCAGCCTCGACTCGCCCGCCGGCATCACTAAATAAGGGGCTTGTTCCAGCACAGAAGCAGAAGACGATGAGCGAACTGAAGACGATTTCCATCCGTGGCGCGCGCGAGCACAATCTGAAGGGCATCGACCTCGATCTGCCGCGCAACAAGCTTATCGTCATGACCGGCCTGTCCGGATCGGGCAAATCCTCGCTCGCCTTCGACACCATCTATGCCGAGGGCCAGCGCCGCTATGTCGAGAGCCTGTCGGCCTATGCCCGCCAGTTCCTGGAGATGATGCAGAAGCCCGACGTCGACCAGATCGACGGGCTCTCGCCGGCAATCTCGATCGAGCAGAAGACCACCTCGCGCAATCCGCGCTCGACGGTGGGAACGGTCACCGAGATCTACGACTACATGCGCCTGCTCTTCGCGCGCGTCGGCGTTCCCTATTCTCCCGCAACCGGCCTGCCGATCGAGAGCCAGACCGTCAGCCAGATGGTCGACCGCATCCTGGCATTCGAGGAAGGCACGCGCCTCTTCATTCTTGCGCCGCTCGTGCGCGGCCGCAAGGGCGAGTACAAGAAGGAACTCGCGGAGCTCATGAAGAAGGGCTTCCAGCGCGTCAAGATCGATGGCCAGTTCTACGAGATCGCCGATGCGCCCGCGCTCGACAAGAAATACAAGCACGACATCGATATCGTCGTCGACCGCGTGGTCGTGCGCGCCGATGTCTCCGCGCGCCTCGCCGACAGTCTTGAGACCTCGCTGAAGCTGGCTGACGGCCTCGCCATCGCCGAATTCGCCGACAAGCCGCTTCCCGCGGAAGAGACATCGGCCGGCGGATCGGCCAACAAGTCGCTGAACGAAACGCATGAGCGTGTCCTGTTCTCGGAAAAGTTCGCCTGCCCGGTCTCCGGCTTCACCATCTCGGAGATCGAACCGCGCCTGTTCTCCTTCAACAACCCGGCCGGCGCCTGCCCGACCTGTGACGGCCTCGGCGCCCAGCAGAAGATCGACGCCAACCTGATCGTGCCGGAACCCGAGCGCACGCTGCGCGACGGCGCCATCGCGCCATGGGCCAAGTCTTCCTCGCCCTATTATAACCAGACGCTGGAAGCGCTCGGCAAGCATTTCGGCTTCAAGCTCGGCGCCCGCTGGAACGACCTGTCATCCAAGGCGCAGGACGTCATCCTCAACGGCACCGAGGAGAAGATCGAGTTCCATTATGTCGATGGCGCCCGCTCCTACACCACGCACAAGAATTTCGAAGGCATCATCACCAATCTCGAGCGCCGCTGGAAGGAAACCGACAGCGCATGGGCGCGCGAGGAGATCGAGCGCTACATGTCGGCCGCACCGTGCCCCTCCTGCAATGGCTTCCGCCTCAAGCCGGAAGCGCTGGCTGTGAAGGTGAACAAGCTGCATATCGGCCAGGTCACCAACATGTCGATCCGCGTCGCCCGCGACTGGTTCGAAACGCTGCCCGCAAGCTTCAACGCCAAGCAGAACGAGATCGCCGTCCGCATCCTGAAGGAGATCAGGGACCGTCTGCGTTTCCTCAACGATGTCGGCCTCGAATATCTCAGCCTGTCGCGCAACTCCGGCACGCTGTCCGGCGGCGAAAGCCAGCGCATCCGCCTCGCCTCGCAGATCGGCTCCGGCCTCACTGGCGTGCTTTACGTGCTCGACGAGCCGTCGATCGGCCTGCACCAGCGCGACAATGCCCGTCTGCTTGAAACGTTGAAGCACCTGCGCGACATCGGCAATACCGTCATCGTCGTCGAGCATGACGAGGACGCCATCCTGCAGGCCGACGATGTGGTCGATATCGGCCCCGCCGCCGGCATCCATGGCGGCCAGGTCATCGCCCACGGCACGCCTGAGGATATCATGGCTAACCCGAAGTCACTGACTGGTAAATACCTGTCGGGCGAACTCGGCGTCGTGGTTCCCGACGAGCGCCGCAAGATCAAGAAGGGCAAGGAGATCAAGGTCGTCGGCGCCCGCGGCAACAACCTGAAGAACGTAACGGCATCGATCCCGCTCGGCGTCTTCACGGCTGTTACGGGTGTGTCCGGCGGTGGCAAGTCCACTTTCCTGATCGAGACGCTCTACAAGTCCGCCGCCCGCCGTGTCATGGGCGCGCGCGAAATTCCGGCCGATCACGACCGCATCGACGGCTTCGAGCATATCGACAAGGTCATCGACATCGACCAGTCGCCGATCGGCCGCACGCCGCGTTCCAACCCGGCCACCTATACCGGCGCCTTCACGCCGATCCGCGACTGGTTCGCCGGCCTGCCGGAAGCCAAGGCGCGCGGCTATCAGCCGGGCCGCTTCTCTTTCAACGTCAAGGGCGGCCGCTGCGAGGCCTGCCAGGGCGACGGCGTCATCAAGATCGAGATGCACTTCCTCCCGGATGTCTACGTCACCTGCGACGTCTGCCACGGCAAGCGCTACAACCGCGAGACGCTCGACGTCACCTTCAAGCAGAAGTCGATCGCCGACGTGCTCGACATGACAGTCGAGGAAGGCGTCGAGTTCTTCGCCGCCGTTCCCGCCGTGCGCGACAAGCTGCAGGCACTGTTCGACGTTGGCCTAGGTTACATCAAGGTCGGCCAGCAGGCGAATACGCTGTCCGGCGGCGAGGCGCAGCGCGTCAAGCTTGCGAAGGAGCTGTCGAAGCGCTCGACCGGCCGCACGCTCTACATTCTCGACGAGCCGACGACGGGCCTGCACTTCCACGACGTGGCGAAGCTGTTGGAAATGCTGCACGAACTGGTGAACCAGGGCAATTCGGTCGTCGTTATCGAGCACAATCTCGAAGTCATCAAGACCGCCGACTGGGTGCTCGACTTCGGCCCCGAGGGCGGCGACGGTGGCGGCGAGATCGTGGCCTCAGGCACGCCGGAGGCGATCGTCAAGGAGAAGCGTTCGTATACGGGGCACTTCCTGAAGGAGTTGCTGGAGCGGCGACCGGTGAAGAAGGTGCAGGCGGCGGAGTGATCCGCCGTTACCAGACAATGTCGATCCCGAATTCCCGGAAGGCAGGATCGACCGATATGAGCGAGAGGTTTTCGAGCTTGCATTGAGCGGCAAGCATGCGGTCGAAAGGGTCGCGATGGGTGCCGGGCATGTGACCGGCAAGAAAAGCTTGTGGTATCGAAATGGGAAGGTGAGCGAAGCGTTCCGCTCGCAATACTCCTTCAAAGTCTGCGACCAGTGGTTCCATTTCAGGCCATTTGCCATGGCGATGCTTGGTCGCGATTTCGAAGGCGGATACGGCGCTGACGAATATCGCGTTTTCTGGCGAGGAGATCGCCGTGCGCGCGTTCGGACCAAGTCGCGGCAAGTCGAGCAGCCACCAAGCCAAAGCATGCGTATCCAGCAGATACTTCATTGCCCGTTGTCGCCAGGAAACGAATATTTCCCTTCCCAAGCCTCAAGTTCGTCTTCGGACATGGGTTCGAGAAACAAATCGGGTGGAAGCTTGTTGCGGAGATAGGCAAAACGGCCCGGAAGGCGCGGCGTCGTGGTAGACGGCGCGACAGGCACCAGTTTCGCCAGCGGCTTGTCATCGCGTGCGAGAATGATCTCCTCGCCGGCTTCAACACGGCTGAGAAGTTCAGAGAGTTCGGTATTGGCCTTGGGCACGCTTACGATTGTCATCGGAATGCCTTTCGATGATCGATAGAGAGATAATAGACAACGACTTCGCGAACTTCAACGAGGAGAGCTTCATGACCAAATCCGGCACCATTCGCGTCGGCATCGGCGGCTGGACGTTCGAGCCCTGGCGCAACCATTTCTTCCCGTCCGATCTGAAGCAGAAGGACGAACTGAACTATGCCAGCCGGCAGCTCAAGGTCATTGAGGTCAACGGTACCTATTACAGTTCGCAGAAGCCTGAGACCTTCGCCAAATGGGCCGCCGATGTGCCCGAGGGTTTCATCTTCTCGCTCAAGGCCAGTCGCTTCAGCACCAACCGCAAGATCCTCTCGGAAGCCGGTGAATCGGTCGAGCGCTTTCTCGGCCAGGGCATTGTCGAACTCGGCCCGCATCTCGGCCCGATACTTTGGCAGTTCGCGCCGACGAAGAAGTTCGAGCCTGATGATTTCGAGGGTTTCCTGCAGCTGCTCCCGGACAAGCAGGATGGCCTGCCGCTGAAGCATGTCGTCGAAGTCCGCCACGACAGCTTCAAGGTGCCGGAGTTCGTGGCGCTGCTCGCGAAATACGGCGTCGCACCTGTCGTCGCCGAGCATTTCGATTATCCGATGGTGGCTGATGTCACCGCCGATTTCGTCTATACGCGCCTGCAGAAAGGCTCGGACGAAATCAGGACCTGCTATCCGCCGAAGGAGCTGAAAGCCTGGGCCAAGCGCCTGGAGACCTGGGCCGAGGGCAAGGTGCCGGACGATCTGCCTGTCATCGACGCCGACCGCAAGGTCAAGGTCGAGCCGCGCGACGTCTTCGCCTTCATGATCCATGAAGGCAAGGTCAACGCGCCCTTCGGCGCCATCGCGCTGCAGGAAGAGGTCGGCAAGTAATCAGAGCAGGCAAATCGTCAAAGCGGCAAAACGTGGCTGACGAGGTCTTCCGCCGTCAGCCCTTTGCCGGCCCGGTTGCCCGCTTCGCCGTGCATGTAGACGCCTGCCGCCGCCGCCTCGAAGGCAGGCAGCCCCTGCGCCATCAGCGCCCCGATGATCCCCGCCAGCACATCGCCCGATCCGGCGGTGGCCAGCCAGATCGGCGCATTGGTGTTGATCAACGCCCGGCCATCCGGCGAGGCGATCACGGTATCGGGACCCTTGTAGACGATGGCCGCATTCGCCCGCGCCGCGGCCGCAAGCGCCTTGTCGATCTTGCCGAGATCCGGGTCCGCGGCAATATCGGGAAACAACCGCGAAAACTCCCCCTCATGCGGCGTCAGAACCAGCCGTGTCTCGCCTTCAGCGAACAATGCGAACAGCGCCTCAGGATCGTCGCGGAACGCGGTGATGCCATCGGCGTCGAGAACCAGATGCCGCCCCGAGAGCGCCCCCACGAAAGCGCGCGCCTTGTCGCCACCCCCGAAGCCCGGGCCAAGCACGAAGCTGCGCAATCGCTCATCCTTCAGCCAACCCACAAGCTCTGCATCCCCATCGATACCGTGCAGCATCACGGCCGTGAGATGCATCGCGTTTTCCTCCATGGCATCCGCAGGCGACGCGATCGTCACGAGCCCGGCGCCGGCCTTCAGCCCCGACATGGCCGACATTCGCGCAGCGCCCGTCTTGCCCCTCTCGCCCGAGAAGACCACGAGGTGCCCGCGCTTGTACTTGTGCGTCTCCTGCCCTGTTGACGGCAGCCACCGCCGCCATTCTTCCGGCCCGTTCTCCGCCAGCTTTCCAGATGCCTGTCCGCGCACGATCCGCGCGGGTATGCCGATGTCGAGAACCTCGAGCGCGCCCGAAAGCTCTCGGCCTGGCATCAACAAATGGCCCGGCTTGCGCGTCATGAAAGTAATCGTCCGCGCAGCCGAAAATGCCGCGCCCAGCACCATGCCCGTCCGGCCGTCGATACCGGATGGCAGGTCAACGGAAAGCACCGGTAGGCCGACAGCCTCTATACGCCCCATGACGGCACGAACAGTCTCAGGCACCGCCCGCGTCAGCCCTGCCCCGAACAGCGCGTCGATCACCACGTCCCCATCAGCAGGTTCGTATGCCTCGATCGGCGCGCCCTCGCCCGACCAATGATTGAGCGCCCGGGCGGCGTCGCCCTTCAGCCGAGCGGGATCCCCCAGATGAAACACCGCGACCGCGACACCGCTATCTTTCAGGCAGCGCGCCGCCACATACCCGTCGCCGCCATTGTTGCCGGGGCCGCAAAGAACAACCGCGCGCCTTGCCCAGGGATAGTGGCGCAAGAAAGTCGCCGCCGCGCCGGCGCCGGCCTTGAGCATGAGCCCGAAACTATCGATACCTGAAGCTGCTGCTGCGGCATCGACGGCGGCCATTTCGGCGGGGGTGAGGAGAAGATCGGAGAGTTGATTGTCCATGCGGCCATTCAAGCAGAAACAGCCTAAAAAACAACCGATTGGCGCAAAATCTGGAAGGCTATTATTTACTCATTTGCATATATTTTAATCCCACCTACTATCCAGAAAGGGAGCATCAGACATCGCGAATATTCCAGATTTCGGTCGAAATTTAAGCTTTTCACTCGCAACACACTCCTTTTTTGACAAAAAAATCGTTGAAATTGCTGAAAATCGCTCGACTTTAGGTCTGTGGCCGCCATTTTCACGAAGATTCCGCTTTCCAACTGGCACGATAACTGCATTCTATCGGGGGGTGGGTATGAGCCTGCTATAACGGGAGAAGCGGAGAGTCATTTTCTCATGAAAAAGATCGAAGCGATCATTAAGCCCTTCAAGCTGGACGAAGTGAAGGAAGCCCTTCAGGAAGTTGGCCTGCAGGGGATCACAGTCACGGAAGCAAAGGGCTTCGGTCGCCAAAAAGGCCACACGGAATTGTACCGTGGCGCGGAGTATGTCGTCGATTTCCTGCCGAAGGTGAAGGTCGAAGTCGTCCTCGCCGACGAGAACGCGGAGGCCGTCATCGACGCGATCCGCAAGGCCGCGCAAACGGGCCGTATCGGCGACGGCAAGATTTTTGTATCCAACATCGAAGAAGTCATTCGTATCCGCACCGGCGAGACCGGCGTCGACGCGATCTGACCTGTTCGGTCTACCGGCGAAGCCAACGCTTCGTCATTTCAAATGAAGGAACCATTGTATGGCGACCGCAAGCGAAATCCTCAAGCAAATCAAGGATAACGACGTCAAGTTCGTCGACCTGCGCTTCACCGATCCAAAGGGCAAGCTGCAGCACGTCACGATGGACGTGGTTTGCGTCGATGAAGACATGTTCGCCGATGGCGTCATGTTCGACGGCTCCTCGATCGGCGGCTGGAAGGCGATCAACGAATCCGACATGGTGCTGATGCCCGATCCGGAAACGGTCCACATGGACCCGTTCTTCGCGCAGTCCACCATGGTCATCCTTTGTGACATTCTCGATCCGGTCTCCGGCGAAGCCTATAACCGCGACCCGCGCGGCACCGCCAAGAAGGCCGAAGCCTATCTCAAGGCATCCGGCATCGGCGACACGATCTTCGTTGGTCCTGAGGCCGAGTTCTTCATCTTCGACGACGTTCGCTACAAGGCCGACCCTTACAACACTGGTTTCAAGCTCGATTCCACCGAACTGCCGTCCAACGACGACACCGAATACGAGACCGGCAACCTCGGCCACCGTCCGCGCGTCAAGGGCGGCTATTTCCCGGTCCCGCCGATCGACAGCGCGCAGGACATGCGCTCTGAGATGCTGACGGTCCTGTCGGAAATGGGCGTCGTTGTTGAAAAGCACCACCACGAAGTGGCCGCTGCCCAGCACGAGCTCGGTATCAAGTTCGACACGCTCGTTCGCAACGCCGACAAGATGCAGATCTACAAGTACGTCGTGCATCAGGTCGCCAATGCCTACGGCAAGACGGCAACCTTCATGCCTAAGCCGATCTTCGGCGACAACGGCTCGGGCATGCACGTCCACATGTCGATCTGGAAGGGCGGCAAGCCGAGCTTCGCGGGCGACGAATACGCAGGCCTCTCCGAGAGCTGCCTCTATTTCATCGGCGGCGTCATCAAGCACGCAAAGGCGCTGAACGCCTTCACCAACCCATCGACGAACTCCTACAAGCGTCTCGTCCCGGGCTATGAAGCCCCGGTTCTTCTTGCCTACTCGGCCCGCAACCGCTCGGCCTCGTGCCGCATTCCGTTCGGCAGCAACCCGAAGGCAAAGCGCGTCGAAGTCCGCTTCCCGGATCCGATGGCGAACCCGTACCTCGCCTTCGCCGCCATGCTGATGGCCGGCCTCGACGGCATCAAGAACAAGATCCATCCCGGCAAGGCCATGGACAAGGATCTCTACGATCTGCCGCCGAAGGAACTGAAGAAGATCCCGACGGTGTGCGCATCTCTCCGCGAAGCGCTGGAGAGCCTCGACAAGGACCGCAAGTTCTTGACCGCCGGCGGCGTCTTCGACGACGACCAGATCGACTCGTTCATCGAACTGAAGATGATCGAAGTCATGCGTTATGACATGACGCCGCATCCGGTCGAATACGACATGTATTACTCGGCATAAGCCATCGGAAAGCCCCGGTTCGCCGGGGCTTTCTTCTGCCCGATGTCGCGGAAGCCTCGCGCGGATGTGACGCTCATGTGACGAGTTCTCGCACAAATCTTGATTTGAGCGAGACCAATCACCAAATCAGGTGATGAAAGGAAGTCGTACCATGAAAGAAAGACAAGCTAAGTTCAGTATCGGCGAAGTGGTTCGGCACAAGGTATTTCCGTTTCGCGGCGTCATCTTCGATGTCGATCCGGAATTCGCGAATACGGAAGAATGGTGGAATTCCATTCCCGCCGACGTGCGCCCGAGCAAGGATCAACCCTTCTACCACTTGCTCGCCGAAAACGAAGAAAACGAATACGTGGCCTACGTATCCGAACAGAACCTGACGAACGACGAAAGCGGCGAGCCGCTGCGCAACGAACAGGTTTACCAGATTTTCGATATGGCACCCACGGGGCAGTTCAAACCCAAGATGAGCTTCACCCACTAACCCGTTGCCTGTTCATTTCAAAACCCCGCCATCCCAGCGGGGTTTTTCTTTGGCCGCGACCCGGATGCAGGCAACAAAAAACCCGGCGCGAGGCCGGGTTTCTCGAAAATCCATCAGGCTCCGGATTACTGAGCCTTGGCAGCCTTCTGGGCGTCTTCAAGCTTCTTGCGCGCTTCGTCGGCCTTCTTCTGCATGCTGTCCTGCAGGCTCTTCTGGCTTTCCGCGAGCTTGGAAGCGGAAACCGCTTCGCCGTCGAATGCACCGGTGAAGCCTTCAAGCGAAATCTTGATCGGGTTCGGCGCACGGCGGAAGTTGATCGAGGTCAGAACCAGATCGGTGCCCTTCTTCAGGCTGGCGACCATCGCATCCGTCAGCGGGATCTGCGCGACGCAACGATCCGGCATGCACATCAGGTAATCGATCTTCTGCGGCTTGCCGCCGTCGATCTGCATGCCGATACCAGGAGGAATGAGACGTGCCGGCGGAACGGAAACCTGCAGGCTCTTGTTGTTGACCTTGCCGGAAACGGTAATGAGACCAACGCCCGTAACGAGCTGACCACCGGTGGCAAGAACGACGTTCTGCACGACGCAGACGTCATTGTCTTCCTGCTTGTTGCAGGTCTTGTACCAACCGAGGCGCGGCGCGCCGGCAGCCTGTGCGCCAGCGTCGGCAGACGCGTCCTGCGCATAAGAAGACACCGGAGCCACTGCGGCGCCAAGCATCACTGCCATAACGGACAGGGCTGCCCGTGTTTTCTTTTCAGACTTGAACATCATAACGAATTCCGTCTCCTGATATCCCGTTGGGACAGCCGATATGCCATCCTCACCAACAGGGTTGTTCGCATCTGACCTCTTAAAACAATGAGGCAAATGCATGACCCCCCGACTTCGGGGTCCCTGTTACATCGCGTTGCTGGAGATTTCCAGTGTTTCTTTGGCGTTTTGGCTATCGCGGACAAGAATTTGCCGTGGATGGTGAATTGGGTCCGGCACATGGTAGTCTTCGGCCGAATCGTGCCGTTTTCCGGAAAGGATTTCGACTATGCTCCGGATCGTTCTCCCCGTCGTCTTCACCCTCGTTTGCGGTGCAGCCCTTGCTGAATCCGTCCATGGGATCGCCATGCACGGCACACCTGCGCTGCCCGCCGATTTCAAGCATCTGCCCTATGTCAATCCTGACGTGAAGAAGGGCGGAAAGATTTCCTACGGCGTCGTCGGCACCTACGACAATCTCAACCCGTTCATCCTGAAGAGCATGCGCACCACGGCCCGCGGCATGTGGGACCCCGAATACGGCAATCTCGTTTATGAAACGCTGATGCTGCGCTCGCGCGACGAGCCTTTCACGCTCTATGGCCTGCTGGCGCAATCCGCGGAATGGGACGACGACAGGACCTATATCCAGTTCAACCTGAACCCAGCCGCGAAATGGTCGGACGGCCAGCCGGTTACGCCCGAAGACGTCATCTTCTCCTTCAACATCCTCAAGGAAAAGGGCCGCGTCCCCTTCAGCACACGCCTCAACGCCGTCGAAAAAATGGAGAAGGTCGGCGACCACAGCGTCCGCTTCACCTTCAACGACAAGGCCGACCGCGAATTCCCGCTGATTCTCGCCGGCTCGACGCCTATCCTCCCCAAGCATGCGATCGACGCGGAGAATTTCGACCGCTCGACGCTGAAGCCGCCGATCGGGTCGGGTCCCTACAAGATCAAGTCGCTGAAGCCGGGCGAAAGCATTACCTTCGAGCGCGACCCGAATTATTGGGGCAAGGATATCCCGGCCAAGGTCGGACTCGACAATTACGACCAGATATCAGTGCAGTATTTCCTGCAGGACACGACCTTGTTCGAATCGTTCAAGAAGGGCGACGTCGATATCTACCCAGACGGCAGCCCCGGCCATTGGGCGAGCGCCTATAATTTCCCGGCCGTGACATCAGGCAATGTCGTCAAGGACACCTTCCAGCCCAAGCTTCCATCCGGCATGTTCGGCTTCGTCTTCAACACCCGCCGGCCGCTCTTCAATAATGTGAAGCTGCGCGAAGGCTTGTCGCTGATTTTCGATTTCGAATGGGCCAACAAGAACCTGTTCTCCAGCGCCTATATCAGAACGCAAAGCTACTGGCAGAACTCCGATCTCTCCAGCTTCGGCGTGCCCGCCGACGAGCGCGAACAGAAGCTGCTCGGCCCGATCAAGGACCGCATCGATCCCGCCATTCTCGACGGCACGTACAAGCTGCCCGTGACAGATGGCTCCGGCCGCGACCGAAATGTGCTGAAGCAGGCCGTCGCGCTTCTCAAGGAGGCCGGCTACACGATCAAGAACGGCAAGATGAGCGACGCCAATGGCCGCCCGCTCGCTTTCGAGATCATGACGCAGAACACCGACCAAGAGAAACTCGCCGTCTCCTACCAGCGCTCGCTGCAACTGCTCGGCATCAACGCGTCGATCCGCACCGTGGATGATTCGCAGTATCAGAGCCGCACAAACACCTTCGATTACGACGTGATCGTCAAATCCTTCACCTCGTCGCTTTCCCCAGGCATCGAGCAGGTCGGCCGCTGGTCCTCGGCCTCGCGCGACCGTGAGGGAACCGACAATTTCGCCGGCGTTGCCGATCCCGATGTCGATACGTTGATCCAGCACATCCTCACGGCCCGCTCGGCCGAGGATTTCACCGCCGCCGTCCGCTCGCACGATCGCATGCTCCTGTCCGGCCACTACGTACTGCCGCTTTATCACGTGGACAACCAGTGGGTCGCCCGCAGCAAGCGCATCGGGCACCCCGACCAGGTCCCGCTCTACGGCTATCAGCTGCCGGCATGGTGGGACCAGAGCGTCCAATGAGAGATGGTTCTCTTTTTCTGCCTGGTTGAACTGGCCGCCTGCAGCGACTAGATGGCTTCCAACGCCCTTTTGGGGCACAGCAACCCCGGAAAGGAAAGCCCATGGAACGCATTGTTATAGACGTCGTCTCGGATGTCGTCTGCCCCTGGTGCTATCTCGGCAAGGCCCGGCTGGAACTGGCGATATCAGAGGTCCAGGACGAAGTCGGCGTCGACGTCAACTGGCGCCCCTATCGCCTCAACCCGGATTACCCGCCCGAAGGCGTCGATCAGAAGGCAGCGCTTGAAAAGAAGCTTGGTGGTCCCGAGCGTGTCGCCGAAGGTCACAAGATGTTGACCGATCTCGGCCGCCAAGTCGGAATCAACTTCAATTTCGATGCCATCACGATCGGCCCGAACACGCTCGACGCTCACCGCCTCATTCACTGGGCGATGATCGAGGACCGCGACAAGGCCGATAAGGTGGTCGATGGGCTGTTCAAGGCCAATTTTGAGGAAGGCCTGAATGTCGGCGACCACGATGTGCTTCTCGATGTCGCCGAGAAAGCCGGTCTTGACCGCGCCGTCACCGCCTCCTTGCTCGCCTCGGATGCCGACAGAAATCTTGTCGTCGAGGAAATCGAATCAGCGCAGAAGATGGGCGTCAACGGCGTACCCTTCTTCATCTTCGACCAGCAATACGCCGTCAGCGGCGCCCAGACCCCCGATGTGATCGCCGGGGCGCTCCGTGACATCGCCAAGGCCAAGGCCGAAGCGCGCGCCGGGATGAACTGATCCGCTGATTTCCCATATTATTGCATGTAGTTTCGGACGGAGAGCTCAGGCTTTCCGTCCGAATTTGTTTCAACCCTTCGCCATCTCCGCCAACTGCGTCATGATCACCGCCGCCCCCTGCAGCCGCTTTTCCGGCGTCGGCAGGTCGCGGGTCAGGAACACGCTGTGGTCGGGACGGATCTTCGC
The DNA here is from genome assembly GCA_900469085.1 of Hyphomicrobiales bacterium. Taxonomy (GTDB): domain Bacteria; phylum Pseudomonadota; class Alphaproteobacteria; order Rhizobiales; family Rhizobiaceae; genus Rhizobium. Next base: position 37,380 of record UBVW01000058.1, read on the forward strand.
CATCGAACCCTGCTTGGCGATATAGCCGACCAGGTTGCCCGGGTTCGGGAATTCCTTGTTGCGGAACTGGATGACCACGCCCTTCGGCCCGGCATCCACCTTCTCGACATTGGCGATGCGGCAGAGCGATTTCACGTAGACGATCTTGAGCAGGTGCTGCACCTCGATCGGCATCGGCCCGAAGCGGTCGATCATCTCGGCGCCGAAGGCATCGATCTCCTTGAGTTCGGTGATCTCGCCGAGGCGACGATAGAGCGCCATGCGCAGGTGCAGGTCAGGCACGTAACCGTCGGGGATCATTACCGAAGTGCCAACCGAAATCTGCGGCGACCAGCCGCTATCCTGGATCTCGTCGACGCCCTTCACTTCGGCAACCGCCTCCTCCAGCATCTGCTGGTAGAGCTCGAAGCCGACCTCCTTGATGTGGCCCGACTGCTCCTCGCCAAGCAGGTTGCCGGCGCCTCTAATGTCGAGGTCGTGGCTGGCGAGCTGGAAGCCGGCGCCGAGCGTGTCGAGCGACTGCAGCACCTTGAGCCGCCGCTCGGCGGTCGCCGTCAGCACCTTGTTGACCGGCAGTGTGAACAGCGCGAAGGCGCGCACCTTGGAACGCCCGACGCGACCACGGATCTGGTAGAGCTGCGCCAGGCCAAACATGTCGGCGCGGTGGACGATCAGCGTATTGGCTGTCGGCACGTCGAGGCCGGATTCGACGATCGTCGTCGACAGAAGCACGTCGTAACGCCCCTCGTAGAAGGCGTTCATAATATCCTCGAGCTCGCCGGGCGGCATCTGCCCGTGGGCGATGGCAACCTTCAGTTCCGGCACGTCGGACTGCAGGAAGGCATGCACCTCCTCGAGATCGGAAAGTCGAGGGCAGACATAAAAGCTCTGGCCGCCGCGATAATGCTCGCGCATCAGCGTCTCGCGGATGACGAGCGAATCGAACGGCGAAATGAAGGTGCGCACCGCCATGCGGTCCACCGGCGGCGTTGTGATCAGCGACAGCTCGCGCACTCCCGTCATCGCCAGCTGCAGCGTGCGCGGGATCGGCGTCGCCGACAGCGTCAGCACGTGCACGTCGCTCTTAAGCTCCTTCAGCCGCTCCTTGTGCTTGACGCCGAAATGCTGCTCCTCGTCGATGATCAGCAGCCCGAGATTGGCAAAATTGATGCCAGCGCCGAGCAACGCGTGGGTGCCGACGACGATATCGGTCTTGCCCTCGGCAACCTCCTTCTTGGTCAGCGCCAGTTCCTTGGAGCCGACCAGGCGCGAGGCCTGCTGCACGCGCACCGGCAGTCCGCGGAAACGCTCGGAGAAGGTCTTGAAATGCTGGCGCGACAGAAGCGTGGTCGGCACCACGACCGCCACCTGGATACCGTTCATCGCCGCCACGAAGGCCGCGCGCAGCGCCACCTCGGTCTTGCCGAAGCCGACGTCGCCGCAAACGAGACGGTCCATCGGCCGACCGGCCGCGAGATCCGACCGCACCGCCTCGATGGCCGTGTCCTGATCCTCGGTCTCGTCATAGGGGAAACGCGCCGCAAACTCGTCATAGAGCCCTTCCGGCGTCGTCAGCACGGGCGCGTGCCGCGTCAGCCGCTCGGCGGCGATGCGGATCAGCCCGTCGGCCATGTCGAGCAGCCGCTTCTTGAGCTTGGCCTTGCGCATCTGCCATGCGCCGCCGCCGAGCTTGTCGAGATTGGCCTCGGTGCCCTCGCCGCCATAGCGCGACAGAAGGTCGATGTTTTCGACCGGCAGGAACAGCTTCGCCTCGTCGGCATATTGCAGCTCCAGGCACGCATGCTGCGCGCCCGCCGCCTGGATGGTCCTGAGACCGATGAAGCGGCCGATGCCGTGCTCGGCATGCACCACGACCGAGCCCTCGTCGAGCCCCGCGACCTCGGAGATGAAATCGGCGGCGCGCTTGCGGCGCTTCGAGCGGCGCACCATGCGGTCGCCGAGAATATCCTGCTCGCCGATGACGACGAGATTGCCGACCTCGAAGCCGGTCTCCAGACTGTAGACGCCGGCCGCCGCCTCGCCCTGCTCCAGCCTGTCGATCTCCTTCAGCGCCGCGATCGGCTTGACGCGCGCCAGCCCGTGCTCGGCCAGAACCTGCAGCAACCGCTCCAGCGATCCCTCGGTCCAGGCCGTGATCAGCACCTTGGCGCCCGCGGCGCGCTTGTCGGCGATGTGCTTGACGACGACGTCGAAGACGTTGACGCGCTCGGCATTGCCTTGAGCCTCGCTGCTCGGCCGCGCCCAGCGCTCGCCCTGCCGCGCCTCGAGATTGACGACGCGCCTCGCCTCGCCCTCATGTTCGTTGAAGGGGGTGATGCGCATCGCGTCGAACGCATCGAGCGTTGCCGCGAATGTCTTGCCGTCGAGATAGAGCTGGCCGGGAACGACGGGCTTGTAGGGCGTGCCCTGCGACATGCCCTTGACCGGCTTGCCGGAATTCAGGCGGGCGTCGTAATAGTCGAAGACCAGCTTCGAGCGTTCCTCAGCGGCCTCGCGCACCGTATGGTCGGTGACGATCCGGAAACCCCTGAGATAGTCGAACACCGTCTCCAACTTGTCGTAGAACAGAGGAAGCCAGTGCTCCATACCCGGATAGCGCCGACCCTCTGATATCGCCAGATAGAGCGCGTCGTCGCGGGTCGCGGCACCGAAGGTCGATAGATAGCTCTTGCGGAAATGGCTGATCGTATCCGGCGTCAGCGTCACCTCGCTCATCGGATTGAGGTCAAGCGAGCGCACCTGCCCCGTCGTGCGCTGGCTGGCCGGATCGAAGCTGCGGATGCTTTCCAGCGTATCGCCGAAGAAATCGAGCCGCACCGGCTCTTCCGAACCGGGCACGAAGACATCGAGAATGCCGCCGCGTACTGCATATTCGCCGACCTCGCGCACGGTGGCGACACGGTCGAAGCCGTTGCGCTCAAGCCGCCCGGCAATATCGTCCATCCTGACCTGATTGCCCGGTCGGGCCGAAAAGCCGAGCCCGTCGATCACATCCTGCGGCGCCACCTTCTGCAGCATCGCGTTGACCGTCACCAGCACGATCGCCGCATGCGGCTTCTTCTGGTACGCGATCAGCCCGCTCAATGCAGCAAGACGCCGGGCAGACGTGTCCGCGCTCGGTGACACACGGTCGTAGGGCAAACAATCCCAGGCCGGCAGCGTCAGGACCGGAATGTCAGGCGCGACGAAGCTCAGCATCTGCTCGATATCGGCCATCCGCTGCCCGTCCGACAGCACATAGGCGACCGGCTGTCCGGCGCGTGCCAGCTCTGCCAGCAGCATCGGCTCCAGGCCGGCCGGCACATTGCCAACAGTCAGCGGCACGGAAAGCGCCGTCAGCTTCTTCGCGTCAAAACCTGGTATCATCATGCATTCCTGGGCAGGGTATCGGCGGGGTACTCGAAATCGGGCTTGTAAGCGCAGAGGCGTTCGAACATGGGCGTCTGGAAACGCTCCGGGATCGGCCAGGTTCCCATGATCCAGCGCACCAGATCGTTGTCCTCTTCCGCCATGATCGTCTCGAACTCGTCGAGCTCGGCTTCCGAGAGACCCGCAATCTCGCGCTCGGCGAACTGGCCGAACACCAGATCCATCTCGCGGATGCCGCGATGCCAGCAGCGGAACAGTATCCGGCGGCGGCGGGGATCGAGATCGGCGCTCGAGAGGGTGACACCTGTCATGACATAGCTTCCTGTTGATGCGCCTCTCTATAAAGCATGGCTTCGCAAGGTGGAAACCGGTTTTTCGGGGAAAAAAGCACGGCATATCCGACATGGCGTCCGCCGCCGGCAGATCGGTACAAATCGACCGACGGCCGGCGCGCGAAAACAAGATGCGAGAACGCCAAAGCGATATATACTCACCCAATATTTTCAGTCTTTATTAGAGGATACTATGTTGCTCCGCATATTCTGCCTGATTTCATTGCTCATCATTTCGCCCAACCTTGCCCTGAGCGAGGACCTTCGGCCTTCATCCTTCACAGCTGGCTTTTCCCGCATTTCCGTCTCCGACGAAGACGGAACCTTCGACACCATGATCTGGTATCCGTCCTCAGGACCAGAGAAACCGTGGCGTGCCGGGCCATTCACCGTTGCTGCAACGCCTAACGCCAGTATCGCCTCCAGCCAGCGCTTTCCCGTTGTGCTGTTTTCACATGGCAGCGGGGGAACACCGATGGTGCATCGCGAGCTTGCTGCGAGCCTCGCACGCACCGGACTGGTCGTGGTGGCTCCAGTGCATGTCGGAGACGCCGCAGGGCATTCGCGGGCAACCCAGCAGGCAAAAGTCCTGATGGATCGGCCAAGACAGGCCTCGAAAGCCCTGGCCGCAGTGCTGGCCGACGCGCGTTTCGCGCCGAACATCGATGTTGACCGGTTGGGCATGGTCGGCTTTTCGGCCGGTGGTTACACCTCTCTGGTTCTGGCCGGTGGCCGCCCGAACTTCGATCTGGCGCTTGCATATTGCACCGGTGAAGGTCGCGGCGATGTCGGCTCATGCCGCCCGGCGACAGAGAAGGCAACCGAAGCCCCGGCCTCCATCGGCAATTGGCAGCCTGATACCGAGCCGCGCATCAAGGCGCTTGTACTGATGGATCCTCTGGCGATCTTTTTCGATCAAGCGAGCCTGTCTTCCGTCAAATTGCCGGTGATGCTGTTCAGGCCGCAGGACAGCTCCTTCCTCGGTGCGAAAGCCAATGCGCTCGCCGTGGCAGAAAACCTGCCGTCACCACCGGAGCAGGTTGTTGCCCCCGGCGGTCATTTCGTCTTCATCGATCCCTGCCCCGAGGAACTGGCGGCAGAGGCGCCGATGATCTGCAAGGACGCTGCCGGCATTGATCGGGCGGCCATCCATGCAGGTATAGAACGTGATGTCTCAGATTTCCTTCATCGGCACCTCTAATCCGCCCCCAAAAATAGGGGCAGCTGCGTTGCGATGTTTGAAAATTAGGCCATTCCCATTGCCAACAGCTGCCTCCCGTCGCATGTAGAAACCCATGCGCCCCGCCATTCTCGATCCACTGTTTTCTTCCGTCTCAGGCCTTCCCGGCGTCGGCCCGAAGATCGCCGACCTGCTCGCCAAGCTCCTCGGCCGCGAGACGCCGGAAGACTGCCGTGTCGTTGATCTCATCTTCCACGCGCCGCATTCGCTGATCGACCGGCGCAACCAGCCGGGCATTGCGCGCGCACCGCAAGGCGCCATCGTCACCATCACCGGCCGCGTCGACCGCCACCAGCCGCCGCCCGACCGCAGGAGCAACGTCCCCTACCGCGTCGTCCTGCACGACGAGACCGGAGAACTGACCCTGGTCTTCTTCCGCGGCCAGTCGACATGGCTGGAAAAGCAGCTTCCCATCGATGAGGAGGTCACGGTTTCCGGCAAGGTCGACTGGTTCAACGGCCGCGCCTCGATGGTCCACCCGGATTACATCGTGAAGGCAAGCGAGGCCGAAAACCTGCCGCTGGTCGAGCCGATCTATCCGCTGACGGCGGGCNNCCGCAGGCCCCCGCCCGCCGCCGCCTCGCCTATGATGAGTTCCTGGCCGGCCAGCTGTCGCTGGCCCTCGTGCGCCAAAGGCTGCGCAAGGTCGCCGGCCAGCCGGTGCATGCGACGGGCAAGCTCAGCAGCCAGATCCTCGCAGCACTCCCATTCTCCCCGACCGGAAGCCAGACCGAGGCGATCGCCCAGATCCTCAAGGACATGGCCGGTGACGACCGCATGCTCAGGCTTCTGCAGGGCGACGTCGGCTCCGGCAAGACGCTGGTGGCGCTGATGGCGATGGCAGCCGTCATCGAGAGCGGCGGCCAGGCCGTGCTGATGGCACCGACGGAAATTCTCGCCCGCCAGCACTTTGCCACGATCGCCAAATACACGGCCGCATCAGGCCTGCGCATCGAGGTTCTCACCGGCCGTACCAAGGGCCGCGAGCGCGACGAAATCCTCGAACGCATCGCGTCGGGCGAAGCGCAGATCGTCATCGGCACGCATGCGCTGTTCCAGGACACTGTCAATTACAAGAACCTGATGCTGGCTGTCGTCGACGAGCAGCACCGCTTCGGCGTCCACCAGCGCCTGCGCCTGACCGCCAAGGGCATCACGCCGCACATGCTGGTCATGACCGCGACGCCGATCCCGCGCACGCTTGTTCTCGCTGCCTTCGGCGACATGGACGTCTCCAAGCTCACCGAGAAGCCGGCCGGCCGCAAGCCGATCCAGACCATCACCATCCCCACCGAGCGCATCGGCGACATCGTCGGACGGCTGAAGGCGGCATTGGCCGACGGCAAGAAGGCCTACTGGATCTGCCCGCTGGTGGAAGAATCCGACGAGAGCGACTTGATGTCGGTCGAGGAACGCCACGCGACGCTGACATCGGCGCTCGGTCCCGGCATCGGCCTGATCCACGGCCGCATGAGCGGCGCCGAGAAAGACGCTGTCATGCTGGCATTTAAGGCCGGCGATATCCGCCTGCTGGTCGCCACGACTGTGGTGGAAGTCGGCGTCGACGTGCCGGATGCGACGATCATGGTGATCGAGCACGCAGAGCGTTTCGGTCTCGCGCAGTTGCACCAGCTGCGCGGCCGTGTCGGACGTGGAGACGAGGCCTCGACCTGCATCCTGCTCTACCGTGGCCCGCTCGGCGAGACCGGCCACGCGCGCCTGACCATCATGCGCGATACGGAAGACGGTTTCAGGATAGCCGAAGAGGATTTGAAGCTGCGCGGCGAAGGGGAACTCTTGGGAACGCGCCAATCCGGCACACCGGGTTTCCGCATCGCCAGCCTCGAGGCCCACGCCGACCTGCTAGAGATTGCCCGCAAAGACGCGGCCTATCTGATCGAGCGCGATCCCGACCTGACATCCGAACGGGGCAACGCCGTGCGCACCCTGCTCTACCTCTTCCGCCGCGACGAAGCGATCCGCTTCCTGCACGCTGGATAAGGAAACGCCGCGCGACCCAAAAGCCGCGCAGCGTCAAAACTCAGATCTGTGCGCCGCGTGCCTTGGTGGTCGCGTCGAATGCCTTCTGGACGTAGGTATCGCGGTCGTAGACGTCGTTGAAATACTGCACGACACCGTTCTTGTCCGGCCAGGCCGTGAAGTAGGCGATGTAGACAGGGAACTTCTGCGGCACCTGGACCGCATGGTTCTTGCCGGTCGCGATCTCCTGACCGATCTTGTCGACCGTGGTGTTCAGAACGGCCGCCGCCATCGCGCGTGGATCGGCGAGACGCACGCAGCCATGGCTGAGCGCGCGCATGTCACGCTTGAAGAAGCTCTTCGACGGCGTGTCGTGCATGTAGATCGCATGCGCGTTGGGGAACAGGATCTTCAGTTCGCCGAGCGCATTGTCGCCGCTCGGTGGCTGACGCACGGAGACGTTTGCGGTCGAACCGTACCAATCGACGCTCGAAGACGGCACGGCACGACCGTTGACCGCGACTTCATAGCCCATGCGGTCGAGATAGTTCGGGTCCGAGCGCAGCTTCGGCAACATCTCGTTGATGATGATCGACTGCGGCACGCCCCAGAACGGGTTGAACTCGACCGTCTGGATCTGATCCTGGAAGAAGAAAGTCTGGTGCGACGGCTGGCCGATCACTACGCGCATCGACAACTGTTCCTTGTTGTCGTTGTGGTAGTAGACCATGAAGGCCGGCTGGTTGATGAAGACGTAGCGCGAGCCGAGATCGGCCGGCAGCCAGCGGGCCTGTTCCATGGCCACGACAAGCTTCTCGATCTTCGAGCTGTTGCTGTCGCCACCGGTCATGGTGCGAACGGTCGCCTGGCCGACAATGCCGTCCGGCTTCAGGCCGTGTTCCTTCTGGAAGGCTTCGACCAGCGTCACGATCTCGGGCGAGTAGTCGATACCGCCGGCATAGGCAGCCAGTGTCGCGGCATTTTCGCTCTTCAGCGCGGCCGAGCCGTGCTTGTCGATCGCCTTGACGATGTTGGGGATTTCCGAAGACGTTTCGCCGGGATGCAGCACGCCGCTGAGTTCTATCCTGATCGGCTGCTCGCCATTGCCTTCACCCTTCAACTTCGCGAGCTCGTCCTTGAGCGCGACGAACTGCGGACCGTTGGGCGTGCGGCTCGAGAGATAGGCGCCGACCTCAGGGCTCATCCGCGCCAGCTTCAGCACCGGGTCGAGATTGACCGTCTTGCGGGCGAAATCGTGATAGCCGGAGAGCTTGTTCGGATCGACGCGGCCACGGATCGTGTCCTGCACGTAAGCCAGAACCTTGGAGGACAGTTCGAGCTCGAACTGGGTCAGCGCCCGGTCGCGCATGACAGGATCGGGATTGGCCGGATCGACGGCGGGAACCGTGACCGCATAGTCGGCTGGATCGAGACCGACGCTGTCGGCGCTCGCAAGGAAGGCCATCGCCGCCTTGGCGCGGTCGTTGACCTCAGTGCCGGTCAGCCAGACCATCTCGTTCTTGGTGTCGCCGTAGTAGGTTTCCAGCGCCTTGGCCACATCGACGGGAGCGCGCACCTTGGCGTCGATGAGGTAACGACGCTGCACCGACGGCGTCGCATCGCTCGGCGTGCCGACGGCGGCAACCGCACCGGTGACGACGGGATCGGTGAACTTGCCGGTATCGACAAGCCGCATCGGATCCACCTTGTAGGTGTAGTAACGCGGTGCGGACACCTTCGGCAGCGGCGCGCTCGTATTGACCTGCGGCGGCAGCACTTCCGGAGCCGGATTGATGATGGTGCTCTGGGTGCGGGCACGATCACCTCGGATCATGTCCATCAGCGTATAGGCATGCGCGGGTGCGACACCCATCGCAGCCATGCCGCAGGAAAGTGCCAGTGCGGAAACCGCACCTTTCAAGAAGAATGTCATGCTTTTTCCAGTCCCAGTCTCATGCTGTCTTCGGTCATGGGCTTCGCCCAGCTCAAAACTCTCAACCACCCGTCGCTGTCAGGTGACATGGCAGAAACGGGACGCCACCGCCAGCCTCGAAGAACTCACTCTTCCGTAACGTAGCAAACCCGCCGCCTCGCCGCAGTTCACACAAAATTATGAAATTATTGGTTAATTTTTTACTTTATTTTCGTCTGCTCACACAGTCCCCCAAAAGACGTTGTTGGATAAAAAATAAGACGTGGCCAAAAAACCACGTATAGCGCACCCACTAATATGACTTCGTAGCTCATATTTTTGATCCGCGCTGTTTTCTTGGGCTGGCTTGAGACCTATAAGACAGCATCTCCGCAGCCGCTCACGCGACAGAAAGGCATGGCCATGACTTCCACCCGTATCGAAACCGATACTTTCGGCGAGATTGAAGTTCAAAGCGACAAGTATTGGGGCGCACAGGCACAGCGCTCGCTCGGCAATTTCAAGATCGGCTGGGAGAAGCAGCCGCTGTCGATCGTGCGTGCGCTCGGGATCGTCAAGCAGGCCGCCGCCCGCGCCAACATGGCGCTGGGCAAGCTCGAACCCGCGATCGGCAACGCCATCGTCGACGCTGCCCAGGAAGTCATCGACGGCAAGCTCAACGACCATTTCCCGCTGGTCGTCTGGCAGACGGGCTCCGGCACACAGTCGAACATGAACGCCAACGAGGTGATCTCCAACCGCGCCATTGAGGTGCTCGGCGGCATCATGGGCTCGAAGAAGCCCGTGCACCCGAACGACCACGTCAACATGAGCCAGTCGTCGAACGACACCTACCCGACGGCCATGCACATCGCCTGCGTCGAGCAGATCGTTCACCACCTGCTGCCGGGGCTGAAGCATCTGCACGCCGCTCTCGACATGAAGGTCACCGAGTTCAGCCACATCATCAAGATCGGCCGCACTCATACGCAGGACGCGACGCCGCTGACGCTCGGCCAGGAGTTCTCCGGCTATTCCGCGCAGGTCGCATCCGCGATCGCCAACATCGAACTGACGCTGCCGGCGCTCTCCAAACTCGCCCAAGGCGGCACTGCCGTCGGCACCGGCCTCAACGCGCCGATCGGTTTTGCGGAAAAGGTCGCGGAAGAGATCTCCGAGATCACCGCCCTGCCCTTCGTCACCGCGCCGAACAAGTTCGAGGCGCTCGCCTCGCATGACTCGATGGTCTTCGCCCATGGCGCGATTAATGCCGCGGCTGCCGCCCTGTTCAAGATCGCCAACGACATCCGCTTCCTCGGCTCCGGCCCGCGCGCGGGCCTCGGCGAACTGTCGCTGCCGGAAAACGAGCCGGGCTCCTCGATCATGCCGGGCAAGGTCAACCCGACCCAGTCGGAAGCCCTGACCCAGGTCTGCGCCCACGTCTTCGGCAACAACGCCGCACTCACCTTCGCCGGCAGCCAGGGCCATTTCGAGCTCAATGTCTATAATCCAATGATGGCCTATAACTTCCTGCAGTCGGTGCAGCTGCTCGGTGATGCCGCCGTCTCGTTCACCGACAATTGCGTCGTCGGCATCGAGGCGCGCGAGGACAACATCAAAAAGGGCGTCGAGAACTCGCTGATGCTGGTGACGGCGCTCAACGCCAAGCTCGGCTACGACATCTGCGCCAAGATTGCCAAGACCGCCCACAAGAACGGCACGACGCTGCGCGAGGAAGCCGTCGGCGGCGGCTACCTCACGAACGAAGAGTTCGACCAGTATGTCCGCCCCGAAACAATGATCGGCCCCAAGTAAGCATCAGGTAAGGCCATTCCAGACGATCGATGAACGACCCGACACCGCCACGGCCTCCGTGGCGGTGTTTTTCATGCATTCTTGAGGGTTTTTCGAAGGTTTTAGAATGATTGCAATTGGCCAAACGCCCGCATAGACCGTCTGCGATTTCCATTCCGACCCGCACGAAAGGTCATTCGATGGCTGACGATCTGTTCCCCCTCGGCAAAGACTCCACCCAGTACCGCAAGATCAGCAGCGACCACGTCTCTGTCGATAGCTTCAAGGGCCAGGACATCCTGACCGTCGAGCCCGAGGGTATCCGTCTGCTGGCAGAGACCGCTTTTGCCGACATCAATCACCTGCTGCGCCCCGGCCACCTGAAGCAACTCGCCTCGATCCTCGACGACCCCGAAGCGACCGACAACGACCGCTTCGTCGCCTACGACCTCTTGAAGAACGCCAACATCGCCGCCGGCGGCATCCTGCCAATGTGCCAGGACACAGGTACCGCGATCATCATGGGCAAGAAGGGTCGCCGCGTCTGGACCGAGGGCGAGGATTATTCGTCGCTCGCCAAGGGGGTGATGGACGCCTACGAGAAGAAGAACCTGCGCTACTCGCAGCTCGCCCCGATCAAGATGTTCGAGGAAAAGAACACCAAGAACAACCTTCCAGCCCAGATCGATATCTACGAGGAAGGCACCGACGAATACAATTTCCTCTTCGTCGCCAAGGGCGGCGGCTCGGCCAACAAGACCTTCCTCTATCAGGGAACGCCCTCGTTGCTCACGCATGACCGCATGATCGACTTCCTCAAGGAGAAGATCCTGACGTTGGGTACGGCAGCCTGTCCTCCCTACCATCTGGCGATCGTCATCGGCGGCACTTCGGCCGAGATGAACCTCAAGACCGTCAAGCTCGCCTCGACGCGCTATCTCGACGACCTACCGACCGAGGGTTCGGAAAGCGGCCACGCCTTCCGCGACGTCGAGATGGAAAAGGAAATCCACAAGCTGACGCAGCAGATGGGCGTCGGCGCCCAGTTCGGCGGCAAGTATTTCTGTCATGACGTCCGCGTCATCCGCCTGCCCCGCCATGGCGCCTCGCTGCCGATCGGCCTCGGCGTCTCCTGTTCCGCCGACCGCCAGGCCAAGGGTAAGATCACCCGCGATGGCATCTTCGTCGAACAGCTTGAGACCGATCCCTCGAAGTACATGCCTGAGATCGACGAGGCGAAGCTGTCGGAATCGATGGTCAAGATCGACCTCAACCAGCCGATGGCGGATATACTTGGCGAATTGAGCAAGCATCCGGTGAAAACCCGCCTGTCTCTATCAGGTACCATCATCGTCGCCCGCGACCTCGCCCACTCCAAGATCCGCGAGCGGCTGGAGAAGGGCGAAGGCATGCCCGACTACATGAAGAACCACCCGGTCTACTACGCCGGCCCCGCCAAGACCCCCACCGGTTACGCCTCCGGCTCCTTCGGCCCGACCACGGCCGGCCGGATGGACTCATATGTCGATCAGTTCCAGTCCTTCGGCGGCTCGATGATCATGCTGGCCAAGGGCAACCGCTCCCGCGCCGTGCGCGAGGCCTGCAAGACCCATGGCGGCTTCTACCTGGGCTCCATCGGCGGCCCTGCCGCCCGCCTGGCGCAGGATTGCATCCGCAAGGTCGAGGTGCTCGAATATCCGGAACTCGGCATGGAAGCCGTCTGGACGATCGAAGTCGAGGACTTCCCCGCCTTCATCGTCACCGACGACAAGGGCAATGACTTCTTCCAGGAATTCAACCTCGGCTGATCATTCAGTGGGCCAACCCGGTCACCCGACCGGCCCCCAAATCGCCTTTGCTGGTCGCGACGTAATCACTAGCGACCAGCACATCTTCGGCATTGATGCTTGCCAGTATTTCTGAAGTAAATGCGCCATGAAAGAAGCCTTGTTGCTGGATCAGGAAAACAGACCCAGCAATAACAGCGGCAGCCAGCACGGCGGGCGGCGAGTTGTGAGACGTTTGCATGGCATGTTGCTTTCTATTGAGATCGATGAAGTGCCTTGAGGTGAAATTGACAGCCTTCGATCGTTCACAAAAGAGCAGAAAACCGAAACCCATTGTCTACGGAGCATTGACGGCAGCCATGTCCGGCGAATGTTTCGCTCGGGCAATTTAAAGAAAGATACCCTCTGGACGCGCAGGCGTTGTGTGCCGCCGGGTGGAATTATATATAAAAATCATAAAGATAAGAAGAGATCGGACAATTCGAATAAAATTCACATGTAATCTCTGGTATATCCAACCTTAATCATTTCAAAACAATTGTAGCTTAAGAAATAAGAGAAGACTTTTGAGGTATACCAAAGGAGTGGCCGGATGACGACGGCTGTGGCGCCAAAGACGCAGGTTCCCGATGTGGCGAGCCAGATCACTTTTGCGATGCGCTCCATGGGCGTTGCGCCCATTCCGCGGAACTACGAACTCTTCTACGAAGCCTATATCGGCTCGAACCCGGCGCTAACGCGCGATCTCGCGGCGCTTGGCAACCAAGCAACCCAGGAAGAGCTCGACGAGCTTGGCGCGCAGCATTTTAGCCACGGCGGCGGCCGCGTCTTCGACGACGCCCACACCCGCATTGCCGCCGAACTGGAATCGGTGCTGCGCGTTCTGCGCCAGGAGCAGACCTCGCTTGAAAGCTACAACAGACTGCTTGGCGAAACCTACAACCGCATCACCTCCAAGAACACTTCCAGCGCCGATCTCATCCAGAATGCATTGCATCTGCTGACCGAGGCGACTGGACACACCATGGCGCACGGTGAGCGCACGGTTGAAAACGTTGTCCAGCGTTCCAACGAAATGGATCAGGTGCGCAAGGAACTCGACGAGTACAAGCGTATCGCCAACACGGATTCGCTCACCCGGCTCTCCAACCGCCGCGCCTTCGACGATCGTCTCGCTGCCGTCTTCAACAATCCGGCAATGCGCCCGATCACGGCGCTGGTGCTCGCCGATATCGACAACTTCAAGAAGATCAACGACACTTACGGCCACCCCGTTGGCGACAAGATCCTGGCAACGGTGGCATCCGTCATCCGCGCCAACGTGCGCCGCGACGTTTTCGTCGCCCGCACCGGTGGCGAGGAATTCGCCCTGATCATCGAAGGCAACACGGCAGACGAAGTCATGGCCGTCGCCGAGCGCATTCGTCGCACGCTCGAGGCGACGCCGTTCAAGAATTCCCGCACCCGCGTCAACTATGGACCGGTCACGGTATCAGTCGGTATCTGCATGGCATCCAGCGCCGAGGATGCGGGTGAACTCTACCACAAGACCGACGTCGCCCTTTACGGCGCCAAGAACGCCGGCCGCAATTGCAGTATTCTCTTCGAGGATGGCATGCAGAAGGACTTCACCAAGAGCTGGCTTATCTACAAGGCCTGAGCCGCGGCGCATCGCGGCCTGAGATCGGACGCTACCACATCGTCCTGGCCGCGCGTGCGGCCCATTCGCGATCATAGGTCTCATGATCGAACGCTTCCGTTGCAGCCTTCAGCATCAGGCCAGGTGTCGGAAGGCCTTTCGGATCGACGAACCTATCGGGATTCCACAGTTCCGAACGGATCAGCGCCCGCGCGCACTGGAAATAGACCTCTTCGATCGTCACCACGATAACCGTGCGTGGATGCTTGCCATCCATCTCGAAGGAGGTCAGCAGCGCCTCGTCGTTGGAAACGACACCGCGCCCGTTGATGCGCATCGTCGTATTCGATCCCGGGATCAGAAACATCAGGGCAAGCCTGGGATCCCGCACGATGTTCGAAAGCGAATCGACCCGGTTGTTGCCGCGCCAATCAGGCATTTGTAGCGTCTTGTCGTCGATGACACGCACGACGCCGCCAAGGTCACCGCGCGGAGAACAGTCCAGCCCTTCAGGGCCCACGGTCGCCAGCGCAACGAAGGGCGACGCCTCGATCATCTGCCGGTAGAGCGGCGTCAGGTGGCTCGTCACCTTTGCCACGGATGCTTCCGACAGGCCGCCGCCATAGATCGCGGCGAGTTCTTCCACCGTTTCGATGATTTTCATGTCCATGCCACCGCTTGCTTCGATATGATAATTAGCCGCCTAAAATGACGCAGGCGTGACACCAGTGACACCGGCTGCGGATAAGCCCGGGCGTCGCACTCAGCGCGGCTTCTCCGATGTATCGCGGTTCATGCCCTTTTCGCTGAGCTCATTCTCGTAGGCAGCGAAAAGCTCCTCGCCGCGCTCGCCGAGCTCGCGCAGATACGACCATGTGAAGATGCCGGTGTCGTGCATATCGTCGAAGCCGATTCTGACGGCATAATTTCCGGTTGGCGTCATCGAGATGATCGCGACGTTGCGCTTGCCGGGAACGGTGAGCTTCTGGCCCGGCCCATGCCCCTGCACTTCCGCCGATGGCGACAGCACGCGCAGCATTTCGGCGCTGAGTGTAAAGCTCTCACCATTGTTGAAAGTAACGACCAGCTGCTGCCGGTTCTTCGTAACCTTCAGCTCCGTCGGCCAGATGTCGCTCATGATGGTGCTCCTCTTCGTTTCGAGGAGTAGGCAATGCGCCTCTTTGAGGCAAGTTCAATTTAGCGTATGCCTGCCGCCTCTTGCTTGACGTTGCGCTGCACAGTACGCACATTGAGTAGAGATTGGAGGCTGTAGTGAACAGCAAGGTTGGAACGATCGCCAACGCCGCGCCCCTCGTGGCCGATGCGAAACCGATGATCGACCCGTTTCAGCGGGCCGTCACCTATCTGCGCGTCTCGGTGACCGACCGCTGCGATTTTCGCTGCACCTATTGCATGGCCGAGAACATGAACTTCCTGCCGAAGAAGGATCTTCTGACGCTGGAAGAGCTGAATCGGCTCTGTTCGGCTTTTATCGTCAAGGGCGTTCGCAAGTTGAGACTGACCGGCGGCGAACCGCTGGTGCGCAAGAACATCATGCATCTCGTACGCGAACTCGGCAAGCAGATCGGCTCAGGCCTCGATGAGCTGACGCTGACCACCAACGGCTCGCAACTCGCCCGCTATGCCGACGAGCTCTATGATTGCGGCGTTCGTCGCATCAACGTGTCGCTGGATACGCTCAATCCCGACAAGTTCCGCGAAATCACCCGATGGGGCGACTTCCATAAGGTCATGGAAGGCATCGACGCCGCCCAGAAGGCTGGCCTGCACATCAAGCTCAACGCGGTCGCCTTGAAGGATTTCAACGACGTCGAGATGCCCGAGATGATCCGCTTCGCCCATGGTCGCGGCATGGATCTGACGGTGATCGAAACCATGCCGATGGGAGAGATCGAGGAAGATCGCACCGATCGCTATCTGCCGCTCTCCAAGCTGCGCGCCGATCTCGAAAAGCAGTTCACCATGAGCGACATCGGCTACCGCACGGGCGGCCCTGCCCGCTATGTCACCGTCGAGGAAACCGGCGGTCGCCTGGGCTTCATCACGCCGATGACCCATAATTTCTGCGAGAGCTGCAACCGCGTACGCCTCACCTGCACGGGCACGCTCTACATGTGCCTCGGCCAGAACGACGCCGCCGACCTGCGCTCGGCCGTGCGCGCCACCGAAGACGATGGATTGCTCTACGCCGCCATCGACGAAGCGATCTCCCGCAAGCCAAAAGGCCACGACTTCATCATCGACCGTACGCATAATCGCCCCGCCGTCAGCCGCCATATGAGCGTCACCGGCGGGTGACCTGCGCTGGCGGCCGGATCCCTGCCTCCGCAGCCCAGCGTGTCGGTTCGAGCCGAAAGCAGCGTCATTGTGCACTGCGCAAACGAATTATCCCCACTGTGGCACCGATTTGATTTCAATCACGCGTGACAGGCACTAAGAAGGCCGCGGGATGGAATCGGAATTTCTAAATGCCGCGGTCGAGCAATACTGAGGGTGCAATCTACATGACGGCGGCCATGGCGGGGTTTTCCGCCAGTGACGCCCTGTCGAAGTCCGTCATTTCAGAAATGAACGCCGGCCAGATCATGTGTTTGCGCGGCCTGTTTACCAGTGTCCTGGTCTTTGTTGTCGCCCGGCAGATGGGAGCCTTGCGCTCCTGGCGCATCGTACTGGAGCCGATGGTCGCGCTCCGTGTCGGATGCGAGATTCTGGCCGCAGTCACCTACATTACCGTGCTCGGCATGATGCCGATCGCCAACGCCTCGGCGATCCTGCAGTCCCTGCCGCTCGTCGTCACCGTCGGTGCAGTCCTCTTCTTCGGCGAACCGGTCGGCTGGCGCCGGCTGATGGCCATTCTCGCCGGCCTGGCGGGCGTGATGATTATTGTTCGGCCGGGTGCCGACGGCTTCAATGTCGCTGCTCTGATCTGCATCGTCAGCGTCTTGGTGACCGCGGGCCGGGATCTGGCCACACGCGGTATCGATCCCCGTATTCCATCGCTGATGATAACGGTAATCACCGCCGTCTCGGTCACCGTTTTCGGTGCTTTGCTGACGCCGCTTCTCGGCGGCTGGCGGCCGGTCAGCGCTACGTCGCTGACACATATCGCCCTCGCAGCTGTCCTGGTGCTCATTGGCTACCAGTCCGTGATCGTCGCCATGCGCACCGGCGAAATCTCCTTCGTGGCTCCCCTGCGCTATACCAGTCTCATTTTCTCGGCACTGCTCGGCTGGCTGTTCTTCGCCGAAATCCCGGATGCATGGACCGTGATCGGCGCCGCCATCATCATCGCCTCCGGGCTCTACACCTTCTACCGTGAGGCCAAGCAGCGTGGCGCGCCGGTCGCACAGGAATCCGAACCAAGAGTACCGGTCTGATGCCAGAGCCTAAAATCCAAACCCCGGCTGCCAACTTTGCGCTCGACCGGTCCAACATTCCGGGCGTGGTGCTTGCAGGCGGACGCTCCTCGCGCATGGGCCGCGACAAGGCAGGCGTAACACTTTCGGGTCGCACGCTGCTCGATCGCGTCGTCGAGCAGCTGTCGCCGCAGGTCATCTCCGTCGCCATCAATGCCGACGCCGCACCCGATTGCTGCAATCGTCCCTTCATTCCTGATATTGTCCCTGGCAAGGCCGGCCCGATGGCCGGCATCCACGCCGCCATGGCGCATGGCGCGAGCATGCCCGCCGTGACGCATGTCGCGACAGTATCCGTCGACAGCCCGTTCTTCCCACACGATCTCGTCGACTGGCTGGCAGCCGCCATCGAGACGCCCAGGGGCATCGCCATCGCCACCTCCGAAGGGCGCAGCCATCCCGTCTTCGGCCTCTGGCCGGTGGCGCTCGCCGACGACCTTGAAAGCTGGATTGCCACCGACGAAAAGCGCCGCGTTCGCGACTTCCTGTTACGGCATGACGTTACGGAAGTTGCCTTCCCGCTGCGCCCGACGCGAGCCAGCCTGCTCGACCCGTTTTTCAACGTCAACACGCCTGACGACCTCGTCGAGGCCGAGCGCTGGATGAAGGTGCTGACATGACCGAGCGGCCAAAGATCTTCGGCATTTCCGGCTGGAAGAACTCCGGCAAGACAGGGCTTGCGGTCCGCCTCGTCGAAGAATTCACCCGCCGCGGCTACCGCATCTCCACCATCAAGCATGCCCACCATGACTTCGACATCGACAAGGTCGGCGCCGACAGCTATCGCCATCGTCAGGCGGGCGCGCATGAAGTAACGATCGTCTCCGGCACACGTTACGCCATCATGCACGAGTTGCGCGGCGCCCCCGAACCGAGCTTCGAGGAAATCCTCGCGCGCATCGCTCCCTGCGATCTGGTGCTGATCGAAGGCTACAAGCGCGAACCGATCCCGAAGATCGAAGCCCGCCGACTGGACGCTGCAAACCGCGAGCCGCTTGCGCCCGGCGATCCCCATATCGTCGCCATCGCGGCGGATCATCCGGTCGCAGACACCACCCTGCCGGTCTTCGACCTCGACGACACGATGGCCATCGCCGATTTCATCGCGACAACCGTCGCTCTCCAGCCTCTGAGATGAGCTTCTCTGAAACGAGAAAGGCCGCCGGATCATCCGGCGGCCTCTTCATTGTCGATAATGCTGCGCGCTCTTAGTTGCGCGAGGCAACCGGTCGCACCAGCGCCGTCACGCGGCGAATGGTGACGCGGCGGTTTTCCTGCTCCGGTCCCTGCGTGTTGACCTTCAGGTAGCGCTCGCCATAGCCCTGGGTCGCGAGGTTTTCCGGCGGAATGCCGTAAACATCGGTCATCACGTTAGCCACCGATTCCGCGCGCTGGTCCGAAAGGATCAGGTTGCTCTGGTCGGAGCCGACCGCGTCGGTATGGCCTTCGATCAGGAAGGTTTCGGTCGGGTCCTTCTTCAGCACCTCGTTGATCGCGTCAGCCACCTTGCGCATGCTGCGCGCCTGGCTCATCGGGATTTCGGCACTACCGGTCGCAAACGTCACGGTATCCAGGTCGATACGGCGAACCTTGTCGCGGATACGTGCCGAATACTTCACCTCGTTCAGCGAATAGACGCGCTCGACGGGCTCGACCGGCGGCTCGCGCAGGAAGTCGTAGTAATCGCGGCCGTCATCGCTGCTGGTGTCCATGATGTAGTCCTGCAGCGGAATGCGAAGGCGCATCGGCGGCAGATCGGCACCCGGATCCTCGAAGTAGTCGCGGTCGGGATTGTCGTAGAGATCGGGCGTGTAATAGAGCACGTGCTCGCGGCCGCGATTGTCGATGCGCGAACGCTGGATGATATCGCCGTAGCGGTTGCGCACGGTCACGATCTGGTAGCCGTCGCGATCGATCGTCTCGCGATAGCGGTCGCGCTGAAGCTGCTCGTAGACCGGCCGCTCGCCGTCGCGCAGGAACCGGCGGTCGTCATCACCGCGAACATAGGTCTGGTTGTTGAACTGGATGATGACGCGGTTGTCGTCCCCGCGCTGGCCGAAGTTCGCACCGTCGGGACGGGCGAATTGCGGCCGCTGATCAAGGCGCTGGCCCTGCTCTGCGGTGATCGCTTCGATCTTCACCGGTGCCGGCTTGGCAGCACCTGGCGCCGCCAACTGGGCATCAGCGTCGGACTTCGGTACGCGCACCTGCTGCTCCTGGCCGCGCTGCTTGTCGCGATCGCGGCGCGACTGCACGCCGCCGGAACGATCCGCATCCTTGTCGCTGTCGAGAACGGCGGCGCCGTTCTGGACCGGCAGAACCACGGTCTCCGTGCTCTTGCTCGGATCGGCCGCGATTTCCTTGCGACGCTCGAGTTCCTGCGGCGTTACCTTCTCAGGGGCGGGAATTGGCTGCTCGGTCTGGGCAACGGGTGGCTGACCCGCCGGCGGCTGACCGGCCTGATCAGCGGGCTGACCGGCTGGCGCGCCCGGCTGGGCCGGAGCGACCTGTTCGCCCTGCTGCTGGGCAGGCGCTTCGCCGGGCTTTGCCTGACCGGGGGCCAGCTGGGGCTGGGCTTCGGCCGGCTGCTGAGCCGGAACGGGCGCCTTGCCCGCGGGTGCTTCCTGCGGCTTGGCGGCGTTGTCGGGGGCGGGCTGCTCGGTTGCGGGCGCAGTCTCCGCGGCCGGCTTCTGGGCGGGCTCGGCCTGCGGTGCTTCCGCCGTCGGCTTCTTGTGCGGCTTTGCGGGCTGTTCGCTGCCATCGGCGGCGGCGGGCTTGCCATTCTTGCGTGGTGGCTTTGCCTGTTCGGGCTGGGCCTGCTCAGGCTGCGGCTGTTCCGCCTGCGGCGCAGCCTGCTCGGCGGGCTGCTGCTGCGGCGCGGCTTCTTCCTGCTGCGGCTGCTGGTCACGCTTCTTGCGGCGCGGCTGTTCAGCCGGCTGCTCGGCGCTCGGCGCTACCTGCTCCTGCTGCTGTTCGGCGGCGGGCTGCTTCTTGCGGCGCGGCTTTTCAGCCGGGGCTTCCTGTTGGGCGGGCTCGGCTGCCTGCGGTTCCGCGGCAGGCTGTTCGGCGGCGGGCTGGCGCTTTCTCGGCTTCTCGGCCGGCGCTTCGGCCTGTGGCGCCGGTTCGGCGGCGGCCGGGGGAGCCTCCTGCTTGGGTGCTGGTGCGGCCTCGGCTGGCGCCTCCTGATTGGGGGCCGGCGGCGGCTCGGCCGGAGGTTCCGCGGCCTTCGGTGCTTCGGCTGGTGCCTGCTGCTGCTGTTCCTGCTCCTGCTGCTGGCGCTTCTTCAGGAGCTCTTCTTCGGAGGTCGCATCCTGCGCGACCTCGATGCTGCCCGCGACGGCCCGATGTGTCGCGCCGAGCTCTTCGACGCTCGTCGCTGCCGCAAACACGTGCGCGGGAGGCAGCACAAGCGACAGGGACAGAAGCGGAAAAGCCGCACTGGCAAACAACCTGGATTTCATTCCCATAAGGTTTCCTCGTTCCTTGTTATTCTTCGCGTTCGCAACGACGTCTCTTTTCGGCACGCAAACGAGCCTTGCTAAACTGAGCACGCCGGAATTGGTTCCACGTGTTTAAGAATTGCCGCATTAACCCGGTATGAATATGGCGGTCTGCAACCGTTCAGCTTCGCCATAGTTGCGATGCGCGACAAGGCAGTGAAAGCAGTTGCAATCCGCGCAAAAAAAGTTTGATTATCGCGGCAAGGCGTTGCAAAGCAGCGTCCTGCTTCATGCCGCCATAAAAGAAAAGGGTGGCATGCGGTAACCAACAGAGAGGACTCACATGCATATCTCCACCCGTTTTCTCGCAGCCGCTTCGATCGCCGCGATGTCTCTTTTCGCGGGCTCGGCCATGGCCGATGGCGAGAAGTATGTCATCGGTACGGACTCGACCTACCCGCCCTTCGAATATGTTGACGCAAGCGGCCAGTTCCTCGGCTTCGACATGGACATCGCCCGTGCGCTCTGCACCCAGATGAAGGCCGACTGCACCATCGTCAGCAGCGATTGGGACGGCATCATCCCCGGCCTCAACGCCAAGAAGTTCGACATGATCATCTCGTCGATGTCGATCACGCCCGAGCGTTCGAAGCTCGTCGATTTCACCAACAAATACTACAACACCCCGCCGGCAATCGCCGTGCCGAAGGACTCCACCGTCACCGACGTTGCTGGCCTGAAGGGCAAGACGATCGGCGCGCAGACCTCGACCACGCACGCCAACTATGCTGAAAAGCACCTGGCCGACACCGAGCTGAAGCTCTACCCGACGGCTGACGAGTACAAGCTCGACATCTCCAACGGCCGCGTCGATGCCGTCATCGACGACGTCGTCGTTCTGTCGCAGTGGGTCAAGTCGGATGCCGGCGCATGCTGCAAGATCCTCACGACCCTGCCGGTCGACAAGGAAATCAACGGCGTTGGTGCTGGTATCGCCGTTCGTCAGGGCGATCCGCTTCGCGAAAAGCTGAACACGGCGATCGCAGCGATCCGTGCTGACGGCACCTACAAGAAGATCCAGGACAAGTATTTCGATTTCGACGTCTACGGCGCCGAATAACCTGTAGGTCACTAATAAATGCGATGGCGGGAGGCTTGCCCTTCCGCCATTTTTGTTTGACAAAGAGTGCAATATCAAAGCGGCAAAAGCCGCGAGGGGAAACTTGGCATGGGCGGATTGTCCTCCGCACTGGGTTCGCTCTGGACCTGGATTGGATATGTGTTTGACCCGCTATGCGGACCCGTCGGCATTTTCACATGGCTTGGCCAATCGACGATCCTGGCCTGTGGCGACACCGGCTGGGGCGATGAGATCGCCGCCGGCCTGAAGGTCACGGTCGCCGTCGCCCTCGTTACGCTTCCGATCGGCCTGTTGATCGGCTTCATCGTGGCGCTTGGCCAGCAATCGGAAGAAAAAGCCGTGCGACTTGCCGCCGGCATCTACACGACGATCTTTCGCGGCCTGCCCGAGCTGCTGACGCTATTCATCATCTATTACGGCATGCAGATCCTGATCCAGTCGCTGCTCGCCTGGGTCGGATACGACGGCCGCGTCGAAATCAACGCCTTCTTATCCGGCGTCATCGCCCTGTCCGTCGTGTTCTCCGCCTATTGTTCGGAAGTGCTGCTGTCGGCCTTCCGCGCCATCCCCAAGGGCCAGTACGAAGCCGGCGACGCGCTCGGCCTGCATCGCGGCCGCACGATGATGCTGGTCATCCTGCCGCAGCTCGTTCGTATCGCGCTTCCCGGCCTCGTCAATCTCTGGATGATCCTGCTCAAGGACACCTCCTACGTCTCGATCATCGGCCTTGCCGACGTGCTGCGCCAGACGGGCGTGGCGGTAAAGGTCACCAAAGAGGCGTTTTTATTCTACACACTGGCCTGCGGCATCTATCTCGGGCTTGCCATCATTTCCTCGTTCGGCCTGCGCTATATCGAGCGTTGGGCGAAGCGCTCGGAGATCAGCCGATGAGCCACGCAGAGATCCTGATCCCCCCGCAGCCGGCTCCGAAACACCTCGACAAGCCGCTGACGCTCGCGCGCGTCATGGGTTGCCTCGTGGTCGCCCTGTGGATCGTTCTCGCCATAGCGCTGATCGGCATGATCATCGAGGGCTGGGACGTGGAGAAATTCACCCGCTACGGCCCGCGTTATCTGCACGGATTG
The DNA here is from genome assembly GCA_900469085.1 of Hyphomicrobiales bacterium. Classification (GTDB taxonomy): domain Bacteria; phylum Pseudomonadota; class Alphaproteobacteria; order Rhizobiales; family Rhizobiaceae; genus Rhizobium. The sequence goes on from UBVW01000058.1 coordinate 60,557, forward strand.
ATGACCACGATCGTGCTGGTTGCCGTCTCCGTCGTCTGCGGCGCCGTCCTGTCCGTCCCCTTGGCCTTCGCCCGCATGTCGAAGAACAAGATCATCAACGGGCTCGCCTTCTGCTACGTCTACGTCTTCCGCGGCACTCCGCTTCTCGCCCAGCTCTTCCTGATCTACTACGGCCTCGGCCAGTTCCGGCCGCAGCTGGAAGCCGTGGGCCTCTGGTGGTTCTTCCGCGACGCGTGGTATTGCGGTCTGTTCTCCATGACCATCAACACGGCCGCCTATCAGGCCGAGATCCTGCGCGGCGCCATCGAGAGCGTACCGCGCGGCCAGCATGAAGCAGCCTCCTCTCTCGGCATCCATAAGGTCATCGCGTTCCGCAAGATCGTGCTGCCGCAGGCCCTGATCGTGGCGCTGCGTCCCTATGGCAACGAGATCATTCTCCTGATCAAGGGATCGGCCGTCGTCGCCATCATCACGGTGCTCGATCTCATGGGCGAAACGCGCTACGCCTTCTCGCGCACCTTCGACTACCAGACCTATCTCTGGGCGGCGATCTTCTATCTCGCCATGGTCGAAAGCCTGAGGCATCTGTGGAATTGGATCGAGCGCCGCCTCACCCGCCACCTGAAACGGTAAGTCGCTGGCAGCACTCCAGGAGGAGAGCTGCCAAGCTGTTGAAAATAAATAATGATATCCGTTTTCTTGTAGCCTTTTCGCAAGCTTCGCGTAACCATGTCATGCTCTCATTTCATCTGACGCTAATGAGCGCCAGATGGGAACAGCGAGGCATCAAATGCACAAGGACATGGAAAGACAGCTTCAGGGTTACGGCCTGACGACGGCCCAGATCCTCTATCGCATGCCGGATCATCATGCGATCCTGCAGACCTACATCTGGCAGGATTACGATCTTGCTCCCGACTTTCCCGAAATGCGCGGCTTCCTCAAGTTCTGGCAGGAGACGCTGGACGGGCCGCTGCACTCGGTGCGCTACATTCATCGCAAGCTGATATCGGCCACGGAATGGCGCGCGCTGAAAGGCGAGTTCATCATCAACTGAGCGGCCGCCATCAACGTCGCCATTGCAAAACCGGCCCGCGCGCCTTAGACGCAGGGCAACAAACGAACGATGGTGAGCAGACATGGCCAAGAAGATCGACGAAGACGCGCTCGCGGAAGCCTACAACCGCGCCTTGGCGCTGGAAAAGGCCGGCGATGTCGATGCCGCCGTCAAGGCCTATGAAGAAGTGCTGGCGATCGATCCCGACGATCACGGCGGAGCGGCCGTCCGCATTGCCGCCATGGGCCGTGGCGAGACGCCGGCCAAGGCGCCCGACGCCTATGTCGAAACCCTCTTCGACCAGCACGCCGAAGTGTTCGAGGACGTTCTCGTCGAACAGCTGGGCTACCACGTGCCGATGCTGGTCCGCCAGCGCCTGCAGGCGCTGAACCTCGGCCCCTTCAAACGCCTGCTGGATCTCGGCTGCGGCACCGGCCTGACCGGCGGCACGCTGCGCGACCTCTGCGAGGAGATGACCGGCATCGACCTCTCTGAAAACATGGTCGAGATCGCCCATGAGAAGGACCTCTACGAGACGCTGTTCGTCGCCGAGGTCGAGGATTTCCTCGACGACAATGACGAAGACCCATTCGACATCATCACCGCCACCGACGTCCTGCCCTATCTGGGCGGCCTTGAGCCCTTGTTCTTCGGCGCCGCCGAGAACCTCACGCCGGGCGGTCTCTTCATCTTCTCGTCGGAGACCCTGCCCGAGGAAACGCTTGCCGGCCGCGCCTACATGGTCGGCCCGCACCAGCGCTTTGCGCATTCCGAGGCTTACGTCCGCGAACGCCTCGACGCCACCGGCTTCGACCTGATCGAGATCACCAACATCAACGTCCGCATGGAAGAGGGCCAGCCAACGCCAGGTCACCTGGCAATTGCGAAATTGCGGTAGGTCAAAGGACTTAAGACCCTACCGAAAAAGAGCAAGGCGCCGCGATATGCAATCAATAATTGCATTTGATTGCTAGACCCGCGGTGAATTTGCGCCAACCTGCCCCGCAAATATGTGTGGGAGGTTGAGATGGAAAACATCAGCCCGGCGGACAGCGCAAATATCCTGCGTGAAATTGCTTCGGCGCTCGGATATCTGCCGCATATCGACTGGCGCATTGCCCTTCTGGCGGTCTTCATACCGTTCCTGCTGATCTACGCGCGCAACGATATCCGGGTACGGCGTCTACGGGTCATATCCGACTTCATAGCCTCCTACCCGACGACCCGTGACGCGAAGTCCTCAAGAGGCGAAAGCAGCGACACAAAATCGGGCAGCAATCCGTCGCTGGAGTTCGTCACATCCAAATATCTCTCGGATCTGCGCGAACCCACTGATCAGCCGATCCGGCTTGGTTCCTCTGAGTTAATCAAAGAGATCGAGCAACGCATCCGCTCCTCCCGAATTATCGGCAATCTTGGCGATCTTCGGCTCTTCCTTTCATCACTCGGTTTCGTGGTCATTTGCTATTTCGGTTTCAACGCACTGTTAAAGGCGCTGAGCACGGGATTGCAGGTAGCAGGCGTCGATGGCATTCCGATCTGCGGTGCGCCTGCCGAATGCTGCCCGCCCGGGAGCTTTCGGAGCCAGATAGAAATCATATCGGCACTGGCCTTTGTCGGCGCCTTCATTGCAGCCGTAAGACAGTTCATCCGCAGCCTCGCCGTATTCGATCTCTCCGCTTACACCATCATCTGGCAGACGGCGGAGATATTCGCGTCCGTGGCCATCGTGGTATTCCTCTATGTCGCGTTCACCGACCCGACGCGGCTCCTGACGAGCCCGCTTGGAAACGCACGCCACATACACGACTGCACTCATATCCACTGGATGTGGCTCGTGTTGGCTCCGTTGCTGGGGCTTGCCCCGCAAAGCGCTACCAAGTTTCTCTTCCTCAAGCTGCAATCGCTTGTATCGTGGGTAAAAATGGACGACGACCGCTTCTATGACGTGACGCGCATCACCCCGCTCGATGTCATCGACGGCATTGACTATCCAACCCGCTTTCGGCTGGGAGAATGCGGTATTTACGACGTACAGAATCTGGCGACCTACAATCCCATCCAGCTGCACATAGAATCCCCCTATGGCATTTACCAGGCCATCGACTGGATCGCGCAGGCACAACTCTGCAACATCCTCGGCATCGAAAAATACCTCGTGCTGAAACAGATGAACGTACGCACGATTTTCGACCTTGAAAGAGCGTTGGACTATAAGACTTCCGACTCCGGCCAGCGCGTCACCGACGGCCCTGATGAGTTCGACAAAATCTACGCCGGCATTCTCTTCGCCGCGACAGAGAACATTCGCGTGATTGCCAAGACAGCAGGTGTAAGGGCCTTTATCATTCGCAACGAGCAGGGTGACATAGCCACGGATCCGCTGACGGCACGCCCGCCGATCGAGGCTGCGGCCATCGACGCATATTGCGAATGGGCCTGCCACACGATTACTGCAAACCCGGCAAGAACCAAGGCTTGTGTCGAGCATCTGATGGGCTGGATCGCCGACGACCTCCATGTACGGCGTCTGAGACGCATATGGCAGGAGATGTCGGACGACCTCGGTGAACGATCGAAGCGGCTGGACAACCCGCCGGACCAGCCGGCCGGCACATGATGGAAACTGGGTTCGGGATTTGAGCTCAACAACGGCATTGCATCTCTTTGTCGTCCCGCCTGGACATGGTATGTATCCGCCGGGTCGGTTTGAATCCGGAGAGAGCAACTCGATGACACTCGTCCTGCATCAGCATCCGCTTGCCTCCTTCTGCCACAAGGTGCTGATCGCGCTCTACGAAAGCGGCACGCCGTTCGAGCGCGTGCTCGTCAATCTCGGCGATGAGGCCTCGCGCACGGCCTTTCTAGCACTCTCGCCGCTCGGCAAGATGCCGGCGCTGCGGGACGAGAGCCGTGGCCGGACCGTTTTTGAGACCTCTGTCATCATCGAATATCTCGACCGCTATCATCCCGGCAGCGCACGGCTCATCCCGGAGGATTTCGACGCGGCGCTCGATGTGCGCCTATGGGACCGCTTCTTCGACCTTTATGTGCAGGAACCGATGCAGCAGATCGTCAGCGAGCGCATGCGGGCAGACGGCAGCGAAGCAAGGGCGCAAGAGGCCCGGCAGGCGCTGAAGCGCGCCTATGCCGTGATCGAGGACAGGCTTGCGGCGGACGACTGGATCACCGGTGAGACCTTCACCATGGCCGATTGCGCCGCGGCCCCCGGCCTGTTCTACGCCGAGACGCTGGTGCCCTATGGCAGCGACGTCCCGAAGCTTTCAGCCTATCACCAGCGCCTGATGCAGCGCCCGTCGGTGGCCCGCGTGCTCGAGGAAGCGCTGCCCTACTTCAGGTATTATCCCTACAAGGAAAACCTGCCCGCCCGCTTCAAGCCGAGCGACGCCGAAGCCTGAAGCCTTAAGCCCAGAAGGAAGCATGAGCGTCACCAATCAGCGACGGTCGTCCGTTCCGAAAATGGCCGACAGCAGCCGCCCCTCAAGGGCCGCCAGATCAGCGTTGCCGTGACGGCGCGGATGCGGATAGGGAATGGCAAGGTCGAGCGACACCCTGCCCTCGTCGAGCACGATCACCCGGTCCGCCAGATGCACGGCCTCGCTGACGTCGTGGGTGACCAGCACGGCGGTGAAGCCAAGCTCCCGCCAGACCCGCGCCAAGAGCTCCTGCATGCTGATCCGGGTCAGTGCATCGAGCGCGCCCAGCGGCTCGTCCAGCGCCAGCATACCAGGACGGCTGACCAGCGCGCGGGCAAGCGCCACTCGCTGCCGCTGTCCGCCCGAAAGCCGCGCCGGCCACTCGCCGGCCTTCTCCGCCAGCTGCACTTCCGAGAGCACGGCCTCGACCTCCCGCGCCGCCAGGCGCCGGTCGGCCTTGTCGCCAAGCCCAACCGCGACATTATCGGCAACGCTCAGCCATGGCAGAAGCCTCGGTTCCTGGAAGACGATACGGGCGTTGGCCTCGCCACCGTCAGGCGTCTCGAAGGCGAGTGCGCCTGACGTCGGCACGTCGAGCCCCATGAGGATACGCAGGAGCGTGCTCTTGCCGCACCCGCTCTTGCCGATCACGGCGACGAACTGTCCGGCCGGAATGTGCAGGTTGATCCCCCGCAGCACCCGATTGGCGCCAAAGCTCTTCTCCAGCCCTTTCAAGGTGATCGCGGCGGCGCCGCTGCGCGCAGGGTTGGGCGTGTCGATCGTATACTCCGGCGCATCGGCGGGGCCCTGGAAACGCTCATGTGCTGTGAGGGTCATGGCCTCTCTCCTACTGCTGATAGACCGGGTTCCATCTGAGCGCACGGCGCTCGAGCGAACGGGCCACGACATCGGCGAACTTGCCGAGAACCGCGTAGATGACGAGCGCCAGCACGACGACATCGGTCATCATGAACTCACGGGCATTATTGGCCATGTGGCCGATCCCCGAAGACGCGGCGATCGATTCCGAGACGATCAGCGTCAGCCACATGATGCCGAGCGCATAGCGCAGCCCGACGAAGATCGACGGAAGCGCGCCGGGAAAGACCACCTTGCGAAACAGCGTCCAGTTGCTCATTCCATAGACCCGGCCCATTTCGATCAGATCACGATCGACGTTCCGCACGCCGTGATAGGTGTTGAGATAGACGGGAAACAAGACGCCAAGCGATGTCAGGAAGAGCTTCGATTCCTCGCCGATGCCGAACCACAGGATCACGAGCGGGATCATCGCCAGATGCGGAATGGTGCGCAGCATCTGCAACGTCGTATCGGTCAGCTGCTCTGAAAGCTTCGAGACGCCATTGGCGATCCCCAGCAGAAAGCCGATCGAGCCACCAACGACGAGCCCGGCGAAGGCCCGGCCGGCGCTGACGAGAATATCGTGCGGCAATTTTCCCGAAACCGTCGTCGACCAGAAGGCCACGGCCACGTCGGCCGGCGACGGCATGATGCGCGAGGAGATCCAGCCCAGCGAACAGCCGAGCTGCCATGCGGCGACAATGACAAGCGGCACCAGATAGGGCAGCAACCGATCGCGCCCCGGCACCGGAAGGCGAAACCCTGCCTTTGGCGCGGTCCTGCCGGCTGTCCGCTCCGTCAGCGCCCGGCCGATCGGCGTATCGAATGTCGACATGCAGTTATTCCTCGCCTCTGTGTCGCCGCGGCCCAAGGCCATCCGGCAGACTTGCGTCCATTGAAGCGCTGCCCGCAATGGCGGGCAACGCATATGTTCGATCAGGATCCGGAGACCACCTTGAGATTGCCGCCATGGCTGCCGCCGCCGAAGACCTGGCGCTTGCCGAAATCGCTGTCGAACCCGTGGCGCTGCTCCTTGCGGGTGATGCCGAGTTCCGGGAACAGCAACTCGGCGACGCGATAAGCCTCTTCCAGATGCGGGTAGCCGGAGCCGATCACCGTATCGATGCCGACATCCTGGTATTCGCGCAGCCGCGCGGCCACCGTCTTCGGCGAGCCGACCAGAGCCGTGCCGGCGCCGGCGCGCACCAGCCCGACGCCCGCCCAGAGGTTCGGCGACACCTCGAGCTTGTCGCGACGGCCGCCATGCAGCGCCGCCATGCGCTTCTGCCCGACGGAATCGGACTCGTTGACGAAGCGCTGCTGCGCCTCCTCGATGGTTGCATCGTCGAGCTTGGAGATCAGCCGGTCGGCCGCGGCCCATGCTTCCTCATCCGTTTCGCGGACGATGAAATGCAGGCGGATGCCGAAGCTGACCTCCCGGCCCTTCTCCGCTGCAGCGGTGCGCACCTTCTGCACCTTCTCCGCCACCTGCGCCGGCGGCTCGCCCCAGGTCAGATACTTGTCGACCCGGCCGACGGAGAAGTCGATACCGGCATCCGAGGAGCCGCCGAAATAGAGCGGCGGACGCGGGTTCTGCACGGAAGGGAAGCCCAGGCGCGCATTGGTCGCCTTGATGTATTTGCCGTCGTAGCTGGCGACACCCTTCTCCAGCAGTTCCTCGAACACCGTGAAGAACTCGTTGGCATGGGCGTAGCGCTCGTCATGCGCCAGCGTGATGCCGTCGCCGGCGAGCTCGCCTGGACTGCCGCCAACGACGATGTTGAGCAGCAGCCGCCCATTCGAGATGCGGTCGAGCGTCGTCGTCAACCGCGCGTAATAGGCCGGCGATGCGGTGCCGGGGCGGATGGCGACCAGGAACTGCAGCTTTTCCGTCTTGGTCGCAAGCGCTGCCGCCGTCACGAAGGATTCCTCGCAGGAAACCCCGGTGGGCAGAAGCACGCCGGAATAGCCGAGACGATCGGCCGCCTGCGCGATCTGGGTGAGATAGTCGAATTCCGGCGCGCGGTTCAGATCATTGGAACCGAGATAGGCGCCGTCGCCCGATGTCGGGATGAACCAGAGAAAATTGATGGGATCGTGCTTACTGCTCATGGAAATGATCCTTGTGGGGGAAACTGGCTCAGCTGGCCGGGTGCCAGATGGCGCTGCTGACCGTGAGCTGCTTCGGCACGATACCGAGACTGTAGAACTCGTCGGCCAGCGCCTGCTGGTATGCGGCCGCGTCGTCGCCGATCGTCGACACGCCGCCAAGGTCGGCGCCCGCTCGTGTCAGCGTCACACGGGTGATGTCGGTGGGAACGCCGGTTATCTCCGCAAGCTCCTTGATCGTATCGTCAAGCTTGCCCTGCGCGGAGCGACCGACCTTGGCGAGTTCATCGATGACATCGCTGACCACCTGGCCATTCGCATCGGTAAAGCCGGAATTGGCGAGGAAGTAGCTGTAGGACGGCACGATCCCCTCGGCGGTGGAGAGAATGCGCGTCTGCGGATCGGCCTCGACGATGGCGAGATAGGGATCCCAGATCGACCACGCGTCGATGCTGCCGTTCTTGAAGGCGGCCGCCGCATCCGGCGGCGACAGATCGATCGGTTCGACGTCGTCGATCTTGAGGCCAGCCTTGCGCAGTATCTTGACCGTCACGTTATGCGCGCTCGATCCCCGCTTGAAGGCGACCTTCTTGCCCTTCAGGTCGTCGACCGTCTTGATATCGGAATCCTTGCGTACGACGATTGCCGAGCCGGCAGCGCTGCCGCGATAGGTGCCGACATAATAGAGCTGACCGCCGGCGGCCTGTGCAAACAGCGGCGGCACATCGCCCGTCGCCCCGAAATCGAGCGCGCCGGCCCCCAGCGCCTCCAGCAACGGCGGCCCCGAGGTGAATTCGGACCAGCTGACCGTGATGCCCTTGTCGGCAAGCCGCTTCTCCAGCGCCCCTCTGCGCTTGGCGAGCGCCAGCACGCCGTTCTTCTGCCAGCCGATGCGAAACTCGGTGGCGGCGGCGCGCGCCGGCCGGATGGCAGGCAGCACGGCGGTTGCGGCCGCGGCGCCAAGAAGGCCCAGTGTCTGTCGACGAGAAATCATAGCTGTCCCTTTCGATCAGCGTGCTCAGGGTCCGATCTCCGAAGCCGCTGTGTTTGCGATGGGCAAAGTCTGCTGAAATCTATAAATTATATCGACAATTATGTTTGTGATTTTCGGCTCGCTGGAAATTATCCTGACCCGATTTCGGGCCTTGAGAGGAATTTTGTTCCAAGCGGAACGCCGCCGGTCATTTCGGCGGCTTTTCGCCCCGCCCTATTTGGGCTACTCCTCAAGCCAGCATTCATGAAAGGATAGGTACATGGCAAAAGTCGCATTCATCGGTCTCGGCGTCATGGGTTTTCCCATGGCAGGTCATCTGAAGGTGAAAGGCGGCCATGATGTCACGGTCTATAACCGCACCGCCGCCAAGGCGGCTGCCTGGGCCGAGAAATTCGGTGGCAAGTCGGCCCCGACGCCGGCCGAAGGCGCGCGCGACGCCGATTTCGTCTTCACCTGTGTCGGCAATGACGACGATCTCCGCTCGGTGACATCGGGCAAGGACGGCGTCCTGCAGACGATGAGATCAGGCGCCATCCTGATCGACAACACCACCGCCAGCGCCGATGTCGCCCGGGAACTCTACGCGGCTGCCAAGGAAAAGGGCGTCGGCTTTATCGACGCTCCCGTGTCGGGTGGCCAGGCAGGTGCCGAAAACGGCGTACTCACAGTCATGTGCGGCGCCGAGGACGCCGTCTATGAGAAGGCCAAGCCCGTGATCGACGCCTTCGCCCGCATGGTCGGGCTGATGGGGGCGCCGGGTGCCGGCCAGCTCACCAAGATGATCAACCAGATCTGCATCGCCGGCATCGTCCAGGGCCTCGCCGAGGGCATCCATTTCGGCAAGCGCGCCGGCCTCGATATCGAGAAGGTCGTCGACGTCATCTCCAAGGGTGCGGCCGGCTCCTGGCAGATGGAAAACCGCCACAAGACCATGAACGAGGGCAAGTACGACTTCGGCTTCGCCATCGACTGGATGCGCAAGGATCTCGGCATCGTCCTCGACGAAGCCCGCCACAACGGCGCCAAACTGCCCCTCACCGCCCTTGTCGACCAGTTCTACGGCGACGTCCAGGCGATGGGCGGCAATCGCTGGGACACGTCCTCGCTGCTTGCCCGTCTTGAGAAGTGATCAGTGCCTTCAAAGGCCGACAGCAACAAGAAAAAAGGCGGGCGAGACATCTCGCCCGCCCCTATTCAAGAGAACGGCTGGAACTCAGTCCTTGAGGGCCAAGGGCTCAGTCCTCGTTGGACTTCGACGTATCGAGGATCATGTAGTCGAGCGGCAGCTGCGTCGAATACTTGATCTGCTCCATCGCAAAAGCCGAGGAGACGTCGCGGATTTCGATCTTGGCGATCATCCGCTTGTAGAAGGCGTCATAGGCCGCGATATCCGGCACGACGACGCGCAGCAGATAATCCACGTCGCCGCTCATCCGGTAGAACTCGACGACCTCAGGGAATTCCGCCACCACTTCCGAAAACCGCCGCAGCCATTCGATCGAATGCGTCGCGGTGCGGATGGAGACGAAAACCGTAACCTTGGTGTTGACCTTTTCCGGATCGAGGATGGCCACACGGCGCTTGATGACGCCGTCTTCTTCCATTTTCTGAATGCGGCGCCAGCAAGGGGTCGTGGAAAGACCGACCTTCTTTGCCAGATCGGCAACCGCCAATGTTGAATCTTCCTGCAAAAGACGCAGAATTTTGCGATCAAGACGGTCCATTTATCCCACCCCCACGAATTATTTTCTATGTATAGCGCGATTCCGGCCATTTGAAAGAAATTTGTTTCAGTTCACAAGCATTGTGATGCGGGCCCGCAAGGCCGGCAGCAATTCCTCCTCGAACCACGGATTGCGCCTGATCCAGCCCGTGTTGCGCCAGCTCGGATGCGGCAGCGGCAGGATGGCCGGCGCACGATTGGCAAACAGGATCTCCCGCCACATCAGGACCGTATCGGTCACGCTGCCGCGTCGCTCGTTGCCCAGATGCCATGCCTGCGCGTACTGCCCGATCACCAACACCAGCTCGACCTGCGGCATGGCGTTGATAACGGGCAAACGCCACCGGGGGGCGCATTCCCGCCGCGGCGGCAGATCGCTGCCTCTGGCATCATAACCCGGAAAACAGAGGCCCATCGGCACGATGGCGAAGCGATCGCGATCGTAGAACGTGTCGTGATCGACTTGCAGCCATTCGCGCAGCCGATCGCCCGATGCATCGTTGAAAGGGATACCGCTCTCATGCACCTTCAATCCCGGCGCCTGCCCCGCGATCAATATCCTGGCTTTGGTCGAAATCACCGCCACCGGTCGTGGTTCATGCGGAAGCCGGTGATCGAGCCCGCGCAGCGGCTCTTCGCGACAGATCCGACAGCCCGCGATCGCCTCGCGCATCTCCTCCAGCCCATCCGACGCGCCTACCATCCGAAAAGCCCCCTGACGCCGCCCGGGCGTTCGGCATCCTGCCTGTGATCGCGAAAGTCGCGCGGCCTCTCGAAGGCGCCGGCCCAAAGACCGGCCTTTTCCGCCTTCGCCTCCACCTCCTCGTCGCCATAGGCGCCATAGGAAACCGCCATGCCCCGCCGCACCATCACGGCATTGACATCGGTTCCACCTGCATGGCACACCACCAGCAGCCGCCGAAAACGGTCCCTCTCCGTCCCGGTGCACCGCGCGTCATCGGCGGCAACAAGGCTCTGCAGCAAGCGCTTGGCGTCCTGCCCGCACGCCCATCGCGCGCCACCGCGCTCGCAGGTCTGGCCAAGCTCGGGTGCATCGATCCCCTTCAGCCGCATCCTCTCTTCGCCGATCGCCAGGCTGTCGCCATCGGCGGCATGAAAGCGCCCGACGTGGGATATTTCGGCGGTATCATTCAGTTTGGCCGCGATCAGCCAGATGAACGCGAGCAGCGCAAACGCCGTCACACCGTCACGAACGGTTCTGAAACCCCGCGTCACGGTTTCGCCTCCTTCAAAAACAAACCCTTGGGAAAATTGGCAAACAACTTCTTAATATTTGAGCCCTAATGTTCATGCACCCGCAGATCAAGCGTCACGTGTATAATGAGTAACGGCGTAAGCACATCGACAGATAAGAATATCGTCGACAAATCACGGAGTCACCGCAACAAGCCGGTCGCGAAGGCTGTGCGGGTGACGCGTGAGCGCCTGCAGTCGAGCCATGCGCCGAGCGGCGCCTTCGATCGCGATGTACTGAACATCTATATCAACGCGGTGCTTCAGGGCGCTTCGATCATCCCGTTGTTCGTGATCATCATCGCGATCCTCGGCATCTATTTTACCAGCGATACCCAGATCGTGCTCTGGGCCATACTGACGCTGACGGCCCACGCCGTGAACGTGTTTCTCGCGCGCCGTGCCCGCAAGCACGAGATGACAGCGATCCGCGCCCGCAAATGGCGCCGGCTCCTCCTGCTCGGACAATTTCTGATCGGCTGCTGCTGGGCCTATTTCGCCATCCAGGACTGTGCCACCTGCGAACCGGCCAACCTCGTGCTCTACAAGGGCGCGACGCTTCTGATCGCGCTGTCGCTGACGGCGATGTGGAACTACATGCTGACGCTGTGCGTGCTGGTGACCTTCTCGCCCGTCGTCTTCGCACTCGTCGCCAAATCCGGCATTTCTCGCGAGATCCTCGAGATCAGCCTGACCGCGACGCTGACCACGACGGTGATCTTCTTCCATTACATCAGCGACCGCCTCTTTCGGCAGAACCTGCGCATCCTCTCCTACCAGGTGGAAAAGGACGACCTGATCGCCGAGCTCGAAGTCGCCAAATCCATGTCGGATGAGGCGCGGCGCCGGGCCGAGGAGGCAAACCTCGCCAAGTCCCGCTTCCTCGCATCCATGTCGCACGAGTTGCGAACGCCGCTCAACGCCATCCTCGGTTTCTCCGAGGTGATGTCGGCGGAGGTCATGGGGCCGCTGAACAACCCGACCTACAAGGAATACACCGGCGACATCCACCGCTCGGGTCAGCATCTCTTGAACCTGATCAACGAAATCCTCGACCTCTCCCGCATCGAAGCCGGCAAGTACGAGCTCAGCGAAGAAGCGATCTCGCTGCTGGATATTTCCGAAGACTGCATCGGCATGGTGCAGCTGCGCGCCCGCGGCAAGAACATCACCATCTCGCAGCAGTTCGAGTTAGAACTGCCCGCCGTCTGGGCCGACGAGAAATCGATGCGACAGGTGATCCTCAATCTTCTGTCCAACGCCGTGAAGTTCACGCCGCAGGGCGGCGAGATCATGGTCAAGGTCGGCTGGACGGCAGGCGGCGGCCAATACATATCGATCAAGGACAACGGACCGGGCATTCCCGAAGATGAGATACCGGTCGTCCTCTCCGCCTTCGGCCAGGGCTCGATCGCCATCAAGAGCGCCGAACAGGGCACCGGCCTCGGCCTGCCGATCGTTCAGGCGATCCTCGCCAAGCACGACGGCCAGTTCATCCTGAAATCCAAGCTGCGCGAAGGCACCGAAGTCATCGCCATCCTGCCGGCAAGACGCGTGCTGCAGTCCGTACCCGCCGTCGAAGACGCCCAGGCCGTCTCCCGCAAGCGCCGCAGTTTTGCTTGAGCCTACTTCACGATTTGCAGAAAATCGGTGTCCACCTCAAAATCCTGTAGATCGTTGTTCGCGCTCTCGGGATTCGTCAGCGACATAAGTCGGGATTTATAGTTGTAGTTCAACTGCACTGCCTTACGGCAAGCCCCAAGCACGGCGATGCGAGCTTGATGAAGCTCATGCGCCGGTGCACCAGCGAGCAAAAGAGCATGGTGCTTCTGGCCATACGCCGCAGCCATCAAATACCAATACTGCGCTATCCTTCCCGCAGGCGTGGCTGCTAGCGTATTGCCGATATCGATAGCCTTTCGATACCCATCGTCCTCATAGAGCAGGTTGAATATCACCTCCAAACTGTCGTCTATCGAAATCTCCGACGCCATAGACGTGTACCTCATCGCCGGATTCTTTCTTGCTTCCGCCAAATTTGCAGCTGCCTCTCTGACCTTTGGCGCGCCATCTTCGAGCGTAAGACCGCCAGGCAACAAAACTCTCTCCGCGTATTGGAAAAGCGGGGAGAGATAGATGCGGGTGTAAAGATAGAAGAAGATGAAACCCGTTACTAATCCCGACATGAGCAGGAAGGGCGCGATAGCCGGCAACGTCGACGTGCTAATGTCAGCGACGGTCATTCTGTCCTTCAGAAAATCACTGAAGCTCAATAGACGGTCATCAAGCGATCCAATCTGCGTCAAGCCTACGCCAACCAGCATCGTTGTAAGCCACTCCGAAACACGTTCGAGATTAGTATTAGAACTCAGAAGTCGCTCGCCTTTCGCGACGCCCTTAACATCTGCGTCAACGGGGACCACTGCCGCAGCGACATTGTCTTTGCTCGTTATCCGTGGGACAGAAAAAAGAAATCCGAAAAATGCGCCGCTCGATACGCTGGCGAGCACAACGATCCCTCCGACGCCTGTGGCGGCAACTCCGCCGCTGCTCTGAGACAGCAGCACGAAGAGAAGGACCATCACGATCGAAGCAACCGCTCCGACAAGCAGCCAGAAAGCATGCTGGCTTCTGCTAATCGCCTCTTGGCGCCAGCCGAACCTTAGAGTCCGAAAATTGAACATTGCGGTCCTCCACCTCCGAGAGTGGAGATGGTAACCACAAAGCAAATTCATCTTCAAGATGCAATTTTAGGGCAAGCAACCATAAAGGGTGTTCGGTTGCAGCCCTCAGCCGAACATCAAATGCTTGCCGATCGTAAACAGCATGAAGATACCGCAAGCCGTGAGCATGCAGAGCACGGCGAACGAGCCGAGATCTTTCGCGTGCTTACCGACGCTCGATATCTCCGGCGAAATGCGGTCGATGACTTCCTCAATCGCGGTGTTGAGCGCCTCGATGGCGAAGACGATCAAGAACAGGATCACCGCGATCATCAGTTCGACCAGCGTCGCGCCCACCGCCAGAAGCAGGATCAGCGCGACGGCGGCGAAGAGAAGCTCCTGCCGGAACGCGGCTTCCTTGATCAGCCGCTTGAAGCCGCCGAGCGAATAGCTGGCGGCGGCAAAAAAGTGGCTGATGCCGGTGAGTTTGGTCACGGCAGGTTTCATCAGGCGTCCTCGTCGTCAGGTAATGGCGGCAATGGCTGCCGCTTCATATCAGAAAAATGCGAATAGCGTGTACACGCTCGCGTCGCAAGCCATCTGTCATAAACCTGTCACGAACCTGAACGCAGCCCCTGAACCCGGGCGATGAGTTCAGTGTTCGTGCTTGTTTGTCACGCCCGCCTGCGCAAAGGTCGCCATGCCGGAATGGCAGGCGGCGGCAGCCTTGACGATGCCTGCGGCAAGCGCTGCCCCCGTGCCCTCGCCGAGCCGCATGCCGAGCGCCAGAAGCGGCGTCTTGCCGAGCATCTCGATCGCTTTCAGATGACCGGGCTCACCGGAGACATGGCCGATCAGGCAGTGGTCGAGCGCCGAAGGGTTGGCGGCCTGCAGGATGGCGGCTGCCGCCGTCGCTACATAGCCGTCGATCAGCACCGGGATGCGCTCGACGCGCGCGGCAAGGATCGCGCCCGCCATCGCGGCGATCTCGCGGCCGCCGAGGCGGCGCATGATCTCCAGCGGATCGTCAAGATGATCGCTGTGCAGCGCCACCGCCTTTTCGACGGCGGCAACCTTGCGCTCGAACATGTCGCCTTCCGAGCCGGTGCCGGGACCGACCCAGTCGCGGGCGTTGCCACCGTAGAGCGCATAGTTGATCGATGCGGCGATCGTCGTGTTGCCGATGCCCATCTCGCCGATGCAGAGCAGATCGGTCCCTCCGGCAATCGCCTCCATGCCGAAGGCCATGGTGGCGGCGCAATCGCGCTCGGACAGCGCCGGTTCCTCGGTAATGTCGCCGGTCGGGTAATCGAGGGCCAGATCGAACACCTTCAGCCCGAGATCATAGGCCACGCAGATCTGGTTGATCGCAGCGCCGCCGGCCGCGAAGTTTTCGACCATCTGCTGCGTCACGGAAGGCGGAAACGGCGTGATGCCCTGCTTCACCACACCATGGTTGCCGGCGAAGATCGCCACCAGCGGCCGGTTGACAGCCGGCGTGCGGCCCGTCCAGGCGGCCAGCCAGAAGGCGATCTCCTCGAGACGCCCGAGCGAGCCCGGCGGCTTGGTCAACTGGGAATCGCGCTCGCGGGCAGCGACGAGCGCCCGTGGATCCGGCCCCGGCAGATCGCGTAGAAGTGCCCGGAAATCGTCGAACGGCAGGCCTGAAACGCTCATGGATGCGGCTTCCTTGTCTCGTCTGTAAACTTGTCTTATGGCTGCAAATCAGCTTCTTTCGCGGCCACTCTTAAATCCAGCCGCGAAGCGGAACAACTCTAAAAAGCGCCACACATCATCCCCGGGAGCGGACGCGCCATGAACATCGCAACCTATGTGGCGGATATCGCGCGCGCCGTCGCATTCCTGAGCCGCATTCCGATGCCGAAAGCAGCCTTTGCGGGATATGACGGAAAGCTCGGCCGTGTCGCGCGCGCCTTCCCTGTTGCCGGCATCATCATCGGCCTCATGCCGGCGATCGTTCTCTTCGTCATGCTCGCCCTGCATGCGGACCGGCTGATGTCGGCGCTGGTGGCACTATCCGTGCAGGCGATGATCTCGGGCGCGCTGCACGAGGACGGCCTGGCCGATTGCGCCGACGGTATCGGTGGCGGTCGCGACCGCGCCCATCGGCTGTCGATCATGAAGGATAGCCGCATCGGCACCTATGGCGCCATCGCGCTGATCCTCTCCTTCGCCATCCGCGCCGCCGCCATTGCCGCGATCGCCCGCGGCGTCGTGCCATTCGCGGCGGCACTCGCCCTGCCCGCTATTGGCTGCATCAGCCGCGGCGCGCTCGTCTGGCACTGGCACCGTCTGCCGTCGGCCAAGGCCGATGGCGTGGCCGCCGCCGTCGGCCAGCCCAGCGAAGGCGTCATGCAGATGGCGGTCGTCTCGGCCTGCGCGCTGGCCGCACTCCTTATCTGGCCGAGCCTCGGGCTGCTGCCGCTGATCTGCGCCCTGCTCGCCTGCGGTTTGAGCGCGATGCTCTTCACCCGGTTGGCCCGCAAGACCCTTTCCGGCCATACCGGCGACACGCTGGGCGCCACCGCTCAAATTTCCGAGATGGCGGCACTGTGCGCTCTTGCCATGGCTTTGTGAAACAACGATATGATTTCTCATGGAAAGCCCCTGCATCAACATCTGCTCCATTGAACCATCCAGCGGCTTCTGCGCCGGCTGCGGCCGAACGATCGAAGAGATTGCCGGCTGGGCAGCGTTTTCGGATGAAGAGAGGCACGCGCTGATGCGCCGGCTGCCCGCCAGGATGAACGCGACCCCGCCGGCGGTATCGCGCGCAACCGCGGCAAGCACGGAGCTCACCGCATGAACAGGCTGACGATTGGACTTGGCGGTCTCGGCATCGGCCTTCTCATCCTGCTCTTCAATCACGACAGCCCCAAGATTCTCGGCGTCAGGACCGACGATTTCGGCCGCATGCTCTATCTGCTTCCGATCGCGCTCATGCTGGCCGCAGGCGTGTGGGGACGGCGCATCAGCGTCGGCGAGACCATGCGCCACATGATGATATGGCTGGTGCTGATTCTCGCCCTCGCGACCGCCTATCTCTACCGCTACGACGCACTCAGCGTTGGCAACCGCCTGCTGGCGGGTCTCGTGCCCGGCCGTGCCGTTGTCGTCACCACCAGCGAGGGCGGCAAGGAAGTCATCCTGCACAAGCTGCTGAACGGCCATTTCGAGGCCGATGTCGAGATCAACGGCCAGAGCATTACGATGCTGGTCGATACCGGCGCCAGCATGATCGCGCTCTCGCGCGAAGACGCCGAGCGCGTCGGCATCATCCCCGACAATCTGACCTATTCGATGAGCGTGATGACCGCCAACGGCCGCGCCCAGGCGGCACCCGTCACGCTCTCGGAAGTGGCGATCGGCCCCATCGTGCGCAACAACGTCGCCGGCAGCGTCGCAGAGGACGGACGGCTCGACCAGAGCCTGCTCGGCATGAGCTTCCTGGAGACACTGGGCTCGCTGCAGATGCAGACCGACGAACTCAGGATGCGGGACTAACCGCAGCTATGGCGCCAACTGCCTCGTCTAGCGCAGGACGGGAAAGCAAACCAGAACGCGCGTTCCGGGTTGGTTGTCTTCCACGACCACTTCGGCCGAATGCAAATCGGCAACAGCCTTGACGAGGCTCAACCCGAGGCCACTGCCCACGGACGTGCGGCTCTTGTCGAGCCTGTAGAGCCGGCGAAACACCTTCGTGCGCTCCGCGGCGGGAATGCCGACGCCGTTGTCTGCCACACGGGCAAGAAGCAGATTGTCGCGACGTGCCAGCGAAAGTTCGATCAGCGTTCCTGTGCCACTGTGGTTGATGGCGTTCTCGATCAGGTTGACAAACATCTGGACCAGCAGTTCGCGATCGCCCATCAGCCACATGCCGGCGCTATCGGGCAAGACAAAACGCAATGTCTGGCCGGCATCGACAGCAACATCGCGGTATATCTCCGTAACCGATGACATGACGTCGGCGAGATCGACGGATTGGAAACGCGCCCGCCGGGCGCCGGCCTCGATCTGGGAAATTCTCAGCAGCGCTTCGAAAGTGGCGTTGATCTGATCGCTCTCCATGCAGGCGTCCGCGATCAGTTGCCCGACCGCCTCACCGCGATCGGTTCGTTCCGCCGCGTCTTCAAGCGTCATCTTCAACCTGTTCAGCGGGGTCTTCAGCTCGTGCGCGATATCGGCGCTCACCTGTCGCATGCCCTCCACCAACCCCGACAACCGATTCAGCGCATGATTGATCTTCTCAGACACCAGATCGATATCATCACCATTACCCCGCAGAGGAATGCGCGTTGACAGCTCGCCGTTTGAAACATCGATCATCGTGCGCGCCACCGCATCGAGGCGCCGTTGCGCTCTGGCTGCCAGGAAGGCGCCGCCGCCGATCGCGATCAGCACGATAACGCCGGCGGCCCAGCCAAGGCTTACCAGCAGAATTTCGCCGAGCCTCTCCTTTTCGGCGAAACTGCGGCCCACCACCAGCCGGTTGCCGCCAACGAGACCGCTGCGTACGCGATAGGAGTGTCCGTCCGGTAATCCCAACGCCTCCGCATCGACGCTGGACAACCCCTCGCTCGTCACGGGGAGCGCCAGGTTGCCGGCCAGTCGCCTGCCATTGGCATCACTAAGCAAAAACACGCCCTGATCCGGCGAGCGCAGGCTCGAATAGGTGTTGACCGCCGCGATCAGGTCCTCGACATCGTTCTGCGCATAGGTCGATGCAATCGCGCTGTAGATTTCGTTGACGGTATCATCGAGCTGGCGTTCCAGACCGCTGTTCAGCATCTGATACGTGATCGCACCGGCAACCAGGAAGGCAGCCACGAAAAGCACGCCAAAGGTCATCGCCAGGCGAAAGGGCGTACTGCGCAAGAGATTAGCGCGGCGCATGCAGACTATAGCCCGTGTTGCGCACCGTATGCAGCAGCTGCACCGGGAACGGCCGGTCGATCTTTGCCCTCAGGCGGCTGATATGCGTTTCAACCACACTCGTCTTCGGATCGAAGTGGAAGTCCCATACGCGTTCCAGCAGCATGGTGCGCGTCACGACACGCCCCTCGCCGCGCATCAGCACTTCAAGAAGCGTAAACTCACGCGGCTGCAGGTCGATGATCTGCCCTGCCCGCGTCACCTGGCGACGCAAGAGATCAAGCTCCAGATCCGCGACACGCAGCACCGTCTTCTGCTCCTGCAAACGCGGCCGCCGCGCCAGCGCGTTGGCGCGCGCGAGAAGCTCCGAGAAGGCAAAAGGCTTGACCAGATAGTCATCCCCACCCGCCTCAAGTCCATCCACGCGATCGTCTACCCCGCCGACGGCCGTCAAAAAGAGGGCGGGTGTGCTGATGCGCGCGGCCCGCAAAGCCTTCACGAGGGACAGGCCGTCAAGGCCCGGCAGCATGCGGTCGACGACGACGACGTCATAGGGCTCACGCGTCGCCTGGAACAGCCCATCGCGCCCGTCATGAACGACGTCACAAGAGTGACCCGCCTGGATAAACCCTCTGGCCACGTAATCGGCCGCTCGCCGGTCGTCTTCGACCACCAATACCCACATACCTGAAATCCGTTGCTTCGGCCTACAGTTCGGCATCGCCAAGCTACCCGTTTCCGGAGGGAATGCCATCGCGCTTTGCAAACCTTACGAAAACGTATGGTGCCGGCGAGGCCAGCGTATGTCCGCGCCCCTACTGTCTGTTTGCGGATCGGCAAGCAAAGCCGTGCCGCTCAACACAGCCACTCAATAGAAGGAAACGCATCATGAAGACCATCGCCGCAGCAGGAATCCTGAACGCCATCGTCGCCCTGGGCTTCGTTCTCGTTTCGATGCCTGCGCATGCAGCGCCCGCACCTTGCGAGGACATGCTGAAGCAAATGCGCGCCACAAAGGCAACCGCAAAGCTCGCGGATGCCGACGCAAAGAAGGTGGATGATCTGGAGACCAAGGCCGTCGAACGTTGCAACGCCGACGACGACGCACGCTCCGACAAGTTCCTGGCCGAAGCCATGAAGATCATGGGCAAGTAGGAAGCGAGGCATGGCGATGACAAACACCATTCGAGCTGGCCACGCGCCCGCCAACCGCGTCCCGAACGTGACGGTCGATTTCTGGCTGATCAAGCTGATGGCAGTTACCATGGGCGAAACGGCCGCCGATTACCTCGCCGTCAATCTGGGGCTCGGCCTGACCGCAACCTCGGTGATCATGGCCGCGATCCTCGCGATCGCCATCGCCATTCAATTTTCGATGAAGCGATACGTCCCCTCGGCCTACTGGGCCGCCGTCGTCCTGATCAGCATTGTCGGAACATTGGTCACCGACAACCTGGTCGATAACTTCGGTGTCTCGCTTGATGTCACCACCATCGGCTTTTCGATCGCGCTATTTCTGACCTTCCTCGGTTGGTACGCGCTCGAAGGCACGCTCTCGATCCACACCATCTTCACCACGCGGCGCGAGGCCTTCTACTGGCTGGCGATCCTCTTCACCTTCGCGCTCGGCACAGCTGCCGGCGATCTCGTCGCCGAGCGAATGGAACTCGGCTACCTCACCACCGCTTTGCTGTTTGCAGGCGTGATCGCGGCTATAGCACTCGGCTACTATCGCGGCGGCATGAACGCCATTCTCGCCTTCTGGCTCGCCTATATCGTCACGCGTCCGCTCGGAGCATCCTTCGGCGACCTGCTGTCACAGCCGGTCGACTATGGTGGTCTCGGCTTCGGGACGATCTACACAAGCCTTCTCTTCCTCGGCGCCATCGTGATCATCGTCACCTACATGACGCTGAGTGCCCGACCGGAAGTGGACGAGGCGTCTGCGACGCGAGAGGCCATCGACCGGCAATGACTTGCATCAGTTTCGCAGCTTGTAACCGGTACGGAACATCCAGCCGAGCGTTGCGAGGCAGATCGCCAGGAACAGTGAGATCATGCCGAGACTGATCAGCGGATTGACGTCTGCGATGCCGTAGAAGCTCCAGCGAAATCCGCTGACCAGATAGAGCACCGGATTGAAATGGCTGACCGCCTGCCAGAAGGGCGGCAGCATGTTGATCGAATAGAAGCTGCCGCCAAGGAAGGTCAGCGGTGGGACGACCAGCATCGGGATCAGGTTCAGCTGCTCGAAATTGTTCGCCCACAGCCCGATCATGAAGCCGAACAGGCTAAACGTCACGGCGGTCAGCACGAAGAACAGCGCCATCATGAAGGGGTGCTCGATCCTGACCTCGACGAAGAAATTCGCCGTCAGAAGGATGATCACCCCGATCATCAGCCCCTTCGTCGCTGCTGCCCCGACGTAGCCGATCAGGATTTCCGCCATCGCGACCGGCGCAGACAGCACTTCGTAAATCGTGCCCGTGAATTTCGGAAAATAGATGCCGAAGGAGCCGTTGCTGATGCACTGTCCGAGCAGGGTCAGCATGATCAGGCCCGGCGTGATGAACGCGCCATACGAGATCCCTTCGACCTCCTGGATGCGCGATCCGACGGCTGCGCCGAAGACGATGAAGTAGAGCGATGTCGAGATCACGGGCGAGACGACGCTCTGCAGCAGGGTGCGGCGGGTGCGGGCCATTTCGAAGAAATAGATGGATTTGACGGCTTCGAAGTTCATTTTGCGCCTCCCACGAGCGCCACGAAGATATCTTCGAGCGAACTCTGCTGCGTCGACAGGTCTTTGAAATGGACGTTGTGTTCGGCAAGCCGCGTCAGCAGCGCGGCGATGCTTTCCTGGTCGTTCTCGGCGTCGAACTCATAGGTCAGCCGGTTGCCGCCGGATGTGATCGCCAGGCCATTGCCGGCAAAGCTCTCGGGCAACTTGTCGAGCGGCTCGGTCAGTTCAAGGATCAGCTGCTTGCGCCCGAGCTTCGCCATCAGCGCCGTCTTGTCTTCGACGAGCAGCAACTCGCCGCCATTGATGACCCCGACGCGGTCGGCGATCTCCTCGGCCTCTTCGATATAATGCGTGGTCAGGATGATGGTGACGCCCGCCTCGCGCAGCTTCTCGACGACGTGCCACATATCCTTGCGCAACGTGACGTCGACGCCGGCCGTCGGCTCGTCGAGGAACAGGATTTCGGGCTCATGGCTCAAGGCCTTGGCGATCAGCACGCGCCGCTTCATGCCGCCCGAAAGCTGGCGCAGCGTGTTGTCCTTCTTGTCCCACAGCGAGAGGTCGCGCAGGACCTTTTCGATATGCGCGGGATTGGCCTTCTTGCCGTGCAGGCCGCGCGAGAAGCTGACCGTGTTCCACACCGTCTCGAACTGGTCGGTGGTCAGCTCCTGCGGCACCAGGCCGATCATCGAGCGCGTCGCGCGGAAGTCCTTGACCACGTCGTGGCCGCCGACGAGCACGGTTCCCCCACTGGGATTGGCAATGCCGCAGACGATCGAGATCATCGTCGTTTTCCCTGCACCATTCGGGCCGAGAAGCGCGAGGATCTCGCCCTTCTCCACATCCAGATCGATGCCCTTCAGCGCCTGAAAGCCGTTGCCGTAGATTTTCGTGAGATTGCGGATGGAAATGATGGGGGCCATGAAGGGCTCTTGAAGACGAAAGGAAGGATTTCGCCGCTATATAGCCGCTCTGCGACAGTTTTACATCCCATTGACTGCGAACAGAGTATTCATTTGCTCGAAAACGATGCAATTGAAAACTCGGTTCCACGATCGTCAGGACTTCAAGGCCCCTTCAGCTTTGCTACCAGGCGCCATTCACGCTGCAACCCGCCGGTGGCAGCGTCTTGCCTTCGAACCGCGCCTTCAGCATCTCGCATCCCCTGGCGCGAATGACGTCGGGCATCTTCATGTTGAGGCTGATCCCCACTTCATCGAACGGATCGCTCGCATAGGCCACATAGGCATACCAACGACCGCCGAACACAGCGACGGCGGCGATCACGACGATCGCGATGAAAAACAGAATATTCGGGCGCTTCTTCTCGGCCACAACGATCTCCTCTTGTAGACAGGAGCCCGTTTAAAGCGATTCCCGCATCTGCGTCGACGTGGAGCCGCGCATGCCGTCAGTCGCAATAAACCTTGCCGCTCTTGCGCTCGCGCAGATCGAAGTGGAAGTGGTTCCAGTGTTCCGGATTGCTGCCCGGGCCGAGGACCGTGTTGAAATACTTGCAGCTATCAGTCCGCACGGCCTTCAGCAGCTTGCCCTCGCGGAACGAGAACAGCCCCTTCTTGCGCACGTCGATCTCATGACCGCTCTTCAACACGAATTTGCCGACATCGATCGCGTTGCCGTGTGCATGCTCGGACATCGGATTGTAACGCTGGCGGCTGTTGTTCATGCGGCGGCAGCTGTAGCCGCCAAGCGGCTGGATCGTCTTGATGCCGGACCAGTAGCGAAACCGTGCCGATGGCGCGAGCTCGTTCTTCACCCACTTGGCGAAGGCGAGCGTCACCTGGCAGTTCAGCGTCACAGCCGGGCGGACGCCGATATTGCCCGACAGGCCCTGCAGCGAAATCGGGTAAGGCACCTGGCAAGCCGGCCCGTTGGAGATCGGCGGCTTGTCGGTGAAGACCACGCCCATGCGCTTCAGTTCGCGCCGGCAGGAGAGTTCCGAACTCGGCATCACGCCCGGCACCGCCGGCGCCGGCTGGCTCATCTGCGGCTCGCTATCCATTGGGTTGTTCGGCCGCAGCATCGCCACTTCCTGCGGCTCGCTCTCTTCAGGAACCCGCGCCGGCGCCACGACTGCACTGCCGTCGTTCCAGACCTGCTGCTGCCGCATTGCCGGTTGTCCCATCGCAGCCTGGGTCGCCGGCCGCGGCGCCCGCATCCGGTTCATCTGTGTCGGATTATCGGTGCCGATGCCGTCGACGACAGGCTGGTCCGATTGCCCCTCGGCGATCTGCTGTTGCTCTTCCTGCGCAAGACCGGTCACCGGC
Organism: Hyphomicrobiales bacterium; assembly: GCA_900469085.1. GTDB lineage: Bacteria > Pseudomonadota > Alphaproteobacteria > Rhizobiales > Rhizobiaceae > Rhizobium. Next base: position 84,579 of record UBVW01000058.1, read on the forward strand.
TCGGCCCCGAGCTCGGCATCCATGTTGACGCCCTCGGGCGGCACTGCAAGCGGCTGCGTCCCGCCCCATGTCGCCGGCTGGCCGCTGAACTGGCCCGCGGCACCGCGCGCACCGGCCGACGCCTGATCGTTGGTCATCTCAGGCATTGTCGCCTGGTGGTACCGACCCGCAAGATTGGGAGTATTCATATAATCGACGGAGCCCTGGACGGGCTGATTGCCGGCGGGATAGGCCTGCTCGGTGGCCATCGAGGGCATACTGACAGGCGCCTGCCGTCGCGGCGGCGAGATCGACCCGACCTTGGTGCCGCTATCCACGCTTCCGGGCGGAACGAGCGCATCCGTCGAGCACGTCGTCAGCGCTGTCGATAGCAGCACTGGCAGCACATAACGCCGCAGGATGGAAACAAACGCCATACTCTCATCGCTTCCGAAGATCGGCAGTGACCAAAAAACTTCGCTGCAAATTTAATAAAAAGCGGTGAACGAAACCTTACCCCGGCCCGGACAACCCCGGCCCGACCGATCACGATTGCGGAAACGTTTGAAACAAAAGCCCTAATTCGGCGGAAAATCGGGAACCGCTTCGCGACAGCCACCGATCGGTGACATCCGTGGCGGCTGCTTCGATTTGACTGGAAGAGATGCTGCGAACAGTGCGGCGGCAAACGCAAAGCGGCCGGCCTTAAGTATCAGCTGACGTAACGCAGTTCCGTGTCGTCGGCCAAAATGCTCGTTGCCCGATGAACCGGTCGGCCGGTTCCATAGATCTCGTTCATGATCTTGGCGACCTCGACGGCGTGGCCTTCGGTCAGTCCGTTGAGGATCTGACCGCCAAAGCATGCGGGCTCCTCTGCCTGATGGTCCCAGACCATCCACATGTCGAGCGGATCGCAAATTACGTCGTAACGGGGTCTGGAGCTATTCATCGGGTCACGCCTTCAATACCCCACTCTCTTAGGTTGCCGTAAATTAATCGTTTACTTGCGCCACCCATGAAAACAAATGAGTGATTTATTGTAGTGGAGCCATATCGGGCAGAGTAAGCCCTGATGAATCGACAAAGCCGCCCGAAGCGGCTTCGCCTGATGGTCAAGAATTACCGCGCCGGCACGCTTCCGGTAACGATGCGATCGGTCTTCGTCAGATCCATTTGCGGCCAGTTGGACGCTGTCTCGGATGCAGGACGGCTGCCGATGGCAAGGATCGTGATCAGGCCGGCAACGACGGCGGAAAGAAGCAACCCGCTATAGGTCATCAGTTTGAACCTCAAAGATGTGGTTTCCCAGCCACTCCGGCGCAAACTGCTACGGGAGCCTAAACGAACCCATAAGAAACGTGGTTAATCACGATGATATTCCCGCTTGTGAACAGCTTGGCACCGGACGGGTCATCATCGCGAGGGCGCACTGTCAGTCGTTGCCGCCTTGCTCAGCCGCCTGCGCAAAACGCATCTTGAGCGCCGCCACCTCACTGGGATCGACGGTCAAGGCGGCAACGGCGATCCAGGCGTCGATGTAATGCTCAGGCGCATAGACGTGGCCATAACCCATCGGCGACGTCGTCGCGATCATCAGGTCGAACAGCAGCTGGAACATCGTCAGCACGGGAAACCATCGAAGGCTTGGCGAAACATCCGGCCCGCGCGGCGCCTGCATCCATGCCGGCTCACGATAGAAGGAGTGCGGATCGAAGAACGTCACCGCGTCGCTTGCATATTGCAGATAGACGATCCGCATCGGCCCCCATTGCGCTGCATCCGGGAGGTCCAGATGGTTTTCCTGGTTGGTGAAACGGATCATCGAGCCGTCGCGGAAGGTCGGCAGCCAGGCCGGCGATTGTGGATTGCGCCCTGCCGTCACTGCATTCCACATCCGGCTTTCGAAAGGCGGGCCGCTCCAGAGGGCGCCCTGGAACGGATCGGCGATCACATCGAAGAGATCGGCCGAAAGCTGCGAGTTCAGCGCACCCAGGCTCAAGCCATGCAGGTAGAGCTTCGGCCGCTTGTCGTGCGGCAATGTCGTCCAGTAGCCGTAGACCTCGCGAAACAGCGCCTTGGCCGACTGCGCCCCATATTCCGATTCAACCAGCAGCGACAGCCAGCTCGAGAGGTAGGAATATTGCAGCGCCACGCTCGCGACATCGCCCTGCTTCAGGTATTCGAGCGTATCCATCGCCGCCGGATCGACCCAGCCGGTGCCTGTCGGCGCGATGATCACAAGCATCGATCGCTCGAAAGCCCCGTCGCGCTTCAACTCCTCGAGTGCGAGCTTGGCACGCGCCTCGATCGTATCGGCATTGTTGAGCCCGACATAGACGCGTATTGGCTCGCGTGCCTCGCCCTTCCAGAAGCCGCCTATATCGGACGCACTCGGACCCGACGCCACGAAATGGCGCCCCTGCCGCCCAAGACCGTCCCAGGCGACCAACGAGGCCTTGCTACCCGTCTTGCTCGGATCCGCAGGCATCGGCACGTCATCCTCGATCAGGGCGTCCAGCCGCTGCATCGAGGAATCGATCGCATGCAGCGCCCCGCGCAGCAGCACTCCCTCCGCCACCGACCAGAACAGCGCCACGGCGATCACAAAGCCGATGACATTGGAGACACGCCGTGGCACGAAGCGATCGAGCCGCCGCGATGTCCACCTGAAGGTTATCAGGAACAAGCGGCCCAGCAGCACCGCCACGAGAAAGACGACCAGGGCAAGCGCCCCAAGCTTGAACGGCTCGGCACTCTCGAGAGGCTCCATATGCCAGAGCTCCCGGGTAGAATTCTGCCATCCCGCCGCCTGCCAGAGAAAGACGACAGCCGCGATCAGCCCGCAGATCAGCACCGCCATCCGCTGCGACAGCAGCGGCCCGCGATACGGCAGCTCCAGATATTTCCACAGACTGACGGCCCCGACACCCATGAGATAGCCGACGGCCGCGCACACGCCCGACAATACCCCTTGCACGATATAGGATCGCGGCATCAGCGTCGGCGTCAGCGACGCGGCGAAGAAGGCGAAGGCGAGCGCCAGCCCGATCACGGAAAGAGAGCGAAAAAGACCACCGAGCAGACGCTTCATGCAACTCCCCAACCTCTAGCCGCACTCACTGACGGCGATCTCACACGAAGATAAGTCCTGCGAGCCGTGCCTTCTACTCGCCCAAGCCAAGAAAGACGAAGGGCTTGGCATCCTTGAATTCTGATGTCGCGTTGCCGGAATAGGTATGGTCCTGGCTCTCGCCGAGGTCGAGGCGTTTCACCTTGCCGCTCTGCTTGGAAAAGTCGATGGCGTTCAGGTCGACCCAGAAGGTGTTGGGCGTGAGCGCCGACTCGAAGAAGTAGAGCTTGCGCTTGTGATCGAACACGGTGCGCCAACGCGTCGACGAGATGTTCGGCTCCTCCGGCGTGTTGAGACCGTAGGGCACAGAGACATTGCGGATGACACTGAAGACGCTTGCCAGCGCCCGGTTGGGATTCTCGTCCTTGGGGATCGCGTTGACATAGAAGGAGGCGCGCGCGAAGCGGTCGGCGGCCCGATTGGTGCCGGGCAGCATGACGGTGCCACCGATCTGCTTCCAATAGGCGTTCATGGCAAGCTGCTCATCGAAGATCGGCGAATTGGTCATCACCTGATATTTGCGATCGTGGTGGATAACCTGCTTGCCGCCGATATATTCGACGATCGCGCTGTCTCCGGTCGCATCCGACATCGACAGATGCAGCGTCGTCAGCCGGTTCTCGCCGGGCACATTGTCGGAAACGACAGTGAAAGGCTCCTTGCGGAGCGCGTCCACGGCCTCATCGACCGTGGCGAAATTATCGAGCACGTATTGTGCCCAGGCCGCGATGGTAAGGCCGGGCTTGCTGGATTTGTCGAAGGGTGGGTACTCGGATTCGACCAGCCACAAGAGGTTCGCGTTCAACCCCGCCTCGTTCACCCCATCGGTCGTCGACACATCATAGCCGGTCGCGACGACGCTTCCATATTCCGAGGTCCAACGGATGGCGTTCGGCCCCGCCTTGCCGCTGCGCTCGGCGCCGCGCGGAAGGATATACAGGTTGGTGGTGATATCGCTCTTCCAGTCCATCGAGCGCGCGGTGATGATATCGGCATCGGGACCGAGATAGACCAGACGGGTACAGGCATTGGCGACGTCTGCGAAAAGCAGCGCGGACGCAATGGCGGCGGTCGCGATCGTGCGGCCGCGTGAATTTCCCTTAGACAGCTGACGGTTCGAAGACACGGGCTTCTCCAGTATCGGTTATCGCGGAAGCTAGAAGCGCATGGAAAACCCGATCGCAGGGCCGTGCTGGCTGACGTCCCATTTGAACTTGTTCGCGCCGGTGAAGTCGTCGTTTTCGTAGTCCTGGTAGAGAAGCCTGTACCCTGCTCTGAGCACGGTCGGATGACCGAGCATCATGGTGCGATAGCCGAGATAGGCCTGCGCGTTGACGCTCACCTTCGACCCCACGTCGAAGCCGCCGACATCGGCCTCGGCAAACAGGTTCCAGCGTTCGGTCAGATCGGCGTTCAGCCGCAGACCGACGAAGGGGTCGGTCCAATCCGCACTTTTCGACGTGTGAAGACCGAAAGCCTCGACATCGGCTTTGAGCTTCGTCCAGCGCACGCCGGCGGTCGGCTCGATCGACAGCGTCCGTGGCTTGCCGAATACCGTGTCGCCGCCGAGAACCGCTTCATAGGCCTTGAAGAACGCCCCGGCCGACAAGGTGGTCGTGGTGATGTCGAGACCGATCGTGTGCGCGAACACCTGCTCGTCCTGGCTGGTCTTCACGTGCTGGCCGTCGAAATAGACGCCCCACTGGCCGTTGGTGATCTCGATATTGCCCATAGCCGCAAAATCGAGATGGTCGAAGATATCGGAGAAGGGAACGTCGACATCCGTATCGAAACCGGCCAGCGAACCGCTGCCATTCAGCGATGCGGCCCAGACATAGGGGCTGACGATGACGGCCCATTCGCGCTCCGGCGCGATCCGGCCACTGTCGAAATCGGCGGCAAAGGCCCGCCCGGGCATGAATGAGAGAGCGGAAAACAGCGCAAGGCCCACGGTCGCCACACCCATCGCCAAAAGCCGCATCGAAAGCCCCCGTTTTCAATGTCACGCCGAGACCTTACTACCGGAGAGCGAAAACTCAAGCGAGATCAGCAGGATTGCTCGCTGACGGCGATCGAATGACGATCGCTGAACCGCGAAGCCCCCGGTGCCGCAACGGCACGGTACTTTTGTCGGCATGCTCGGATTTCGGTTTTTCGGCCGATACGCTAGGGTCCGCAGGAATCGACCAGAAAACCCGCCTTCAAAAGGAGCGCCAATGACCGAAGACCCCAAGCCCAAAGGCACGCTGACCCTGAGGACGATGGCGATGCCCGCCGATGCCAACCCGGCCGGTGACATCTTCGGCGGCTGGGTCATGGCGCAGATGGACCTTGCATCCGGCATCTCGGCCGCCGAGCGCGCCAAGGGCCGCGTCGTCACCGCCGCCGTCAAGGAGATGGCCTTCGCCCTGCCCGTCAAGATCGGCGATACGCTGTCCATCTATACCGAGATCGAACGCGTCGGCCGCACCTCGATCACGCTCTGTATCGAGGCCTGGGCGACCCGGGCCCGTTACAACAAGATGGAAAGGGTCACCGCCGGCACCTTCATCATGGTGGCGCTCGATGAAAACGGCCAGCCAAAGCCCGTCCCCGCTGAATAGACCAGAATACGGGAAAGGCAACTTTTTGGTTGCCTTTCCAAGCAAAGCGCGCGATAAAAAAGGCAACCAGGAGGTTGCCAATATGTCCGATCGCATCGAAAAGACCATCGAACTCAATGCCCCCATTACCAGGGTCTGGCAGGCCATCAGCGATCATCGCCAATTCGGCGAATGGTTCCGCGTCAAGATCGACGCGCCCTTCGTGGCTGGAGAGGAGGCCCGGGGGAAGATTCTCTATCCCGGCTACGAGCATATCCCCTGGACGGTCACCGTCACGCGCGTCGAGGAACCAACACTGTTTTCCTTCAACTGGATCCCCTACGCAGTCGATCCGGATACCGACTATTCCGCCGAGATCCCGACGCTGGTCGAATTCCGCCTTGAGCCGACATCGATTGGCACGCGCCTGACGATCACCGAATCCGGCTTCGACAAGGTCCCCGCATATCGCCGGGCCGAAGCGTTTCGCATGAACGACGGCGGATGGGCCGAGCAGACCAGGAACATCAAGGCTCATGTCGAACGTTGACACCAGGGTGGCCGGCCGAGACGCCGCCGCCCTGTTCGCAGCTCTCGGCGACCCCACCCGCCTGTCCTTGCTGACGGCGCTGAGCGACGGTCGCCCGTCCTCGATTTCAAGTCTCTCCGGCGGCACCGAGCTGACACGCCAGGCGGTCACCAAGCACCTGACCGTCCTGGAAAGAGCGGGACTCGTCGAAAGCATCAAGGTCGGTCGCGAAAGCCATTACAGCTTTCGCCGTGACCGCATCGATATCATGCGCGCCTATCTCGATGGCGTCTCCCGGCAGTGGGACGACGCGCTGGAGCGCCTGCGCGCCTTCGTCGAGCGCTGACCGCCCCGAACCACGCGGGCTCGCCGGCTTACGCCCGCAGGAACTGCGATCCCTTGTCGAAGGTGACGCCGGGAAATATCTTCGCCGTCAGGTCGTCCACCGTCACGTCGAACTGCCGGTAGAGCATGGCGGCGGCGAGCTCCCGCACGTCCGATGTCGGCGCCAGATCACGTTCATCCAGAAGCTGCTGATCGCCAAGGCCCGGCCAGCGGCCGAGGATGCGACCGCCATTTATCGCGCCACCCGCCAGAACAGCGCAGCCGCCCGTGCCATGGTCGGTCCCTCCGGATCCATTCTCCCGCACCGTCCGGCCGAACTCGGTCATGGCAAGCACCACGGTCTTCGACCAGATATCCGGCCCCAGCGTCGATTTCAGCGTGTTGATCGCCTCCGTCAGATCCTGCACCGGACGCTTGAACTGTCCGACCTGGCCGACATGGGTATCCCAGCCGGTGATGGAGAAGCTGGCGATCCGGTAATCGCCCTTCAGCATGTTGCCTGCGAGAGCCGCCACATCCGCCACCTTCTGTCCGCGCGGGCCGCCGGGCTCGGCCACCATCGATGCGCTGTTGGCGCGCGTCGCCTCCTCCATCGCCTTCGCAAAAGCCGGGTCGCCGGCGTAGAGCCGCTTCAGGAACTGCATCTCGTCGCGGGCCGGCCCCAGATTGGAATCCGACGCCCATACGTCGACGTTGTTGGGTCCGGTCAGGATCAGCTCCGTCGAGGTGTTGACGTCGATCGCCTTGCGCGCATCCGATCGGGGGATGACGGCAAGCGCCCTGTTCAGCCACCCGGTCTTTTCCTCCGATACATGCTCGCCGCCCGATTCCAGCATGTCCTGGCCGTCGAAATGGCTGCGCTGGTCGCGATAGGGCGTCGACACCGCGTGCACGAAGGCGAGTTCGCGACTTCGCCACAGGGGCATCAGATCGGCGGCCGAGGGGTGCAGGCCGAAATGCCCGTCGAGATCGATCAGCCCGGCCTCGGGCGTCAGCGCCAGCGTCGGGCGGAACGCCGCAAAACCGGCATCGCCATAGGGCTGGACCAGCGCCAGCCCGTCCATCGCCCCGCGCAGCACGATGGTGACGAAGCGCTTGTCTCCGGGCATCGACGCGAAGGTGACGGGAGTGAGGATCGGCGCCGCCGCAAGACAGCAGGCGGAAGCAAGAAAGCCGCGGCGCGACAGCGTGAAGTCGGTCATTTCGAAGCTCCTATCGACGGTTGAACTCGGGCGACGCCAGCGCAAGCATCAGGCCGGTCGTCTTGTTGGGCGCCTGGCTGACGATCCGGATCGTGTCGTCGCGCGCGGCATCGCCAAGCGTTGCCTTCAGGAATTCCCGGGGGTCGAGCCCCTGCCCGAACTGCGCGGTCGCCCGCCGCGCCCAGCCGAGACGTTCCGCCAGCTGACTGGCCGTGATCCAGGCCGAAAAACTCTCCTCGAAACCGGCAGGGCTCGGCGGCAGCCAGATCGGCTGCCCCATGCGCCGCAACGCCCCCTGCCCGAGCGCCCTTGCCGTCTGCATTGCCTTGCGACGCTTCACCCTGTCCTCGTCGCCCGGGTCCGTCATCGACGGCCCAACGCCAGCGGCCGCCTCTCCGGCCTTCATATCGTCCTTGGCGCCACCGCTCATATCAGGAACGCCCGCGACCATTCCGTCCTGCGCGCCCATGGCCTGCGCGTCATCGTCCGGCTGGTTGGCCGCGAAGAAGGCGACCACGGCTCCATCGCCATTGCCGGCATTCAACGCCCTGAGACCCGCGACGACGAAGTCGAATGGCTGACGCGCCTTCGCGCCCTCGTTCGCCCAGGCCGCGGGGTGGTCGAGCATGGCGCCATAGACGGCCCCGAGATCGCCGTCGGTCCGCTTCCAGGCACCGGTCATCGCGGCGATCAGCCCATCATCCGGCTGATCGGCAATGAAGTGCACCGCGAGCTTGCGACAGATATGCGCCGCCGTCTTCGGATTGGCGGCGAGATCGTCGAGCATGGCGAGATAGTCGCCCGCCCGCCGCTTGTCGCCACCGTAGCTGACGCCGAGAACGTCGTGGCGGCCGGGCTCGGCAATACCGGGACGAAACGCCATGTCCATCTCTTGCCGGTCGATCGTCAACCCGGTCAGCACCATGGCGGCGGCCCTCACATCGGCCTGCGTATAGCCGCTGCCGGCCCCAAGCGTGTGCAGTTCCAGCAATTCGCGCCCGAGGTTTTCGTTGAGCCCCTTCTTCTGCCGCATGCCACCCTTGGAATCCGGCCCGAGCGATTCCGCCTGATCGAGATAGATCAGCATCGCCGGATGCTCGGTGGCGCTGCGCAACAGATCGGCGAAGCGCCCGCCGATACGCGGACGGATCGCTTCGGCCTCGTAAAGCGGCACCACCAGCCGCATCGGCAGGCTCTTGTTGGCGCTGGTGGAGAAGTGATTGGTCCAGAAAGTGGAAAGCCGCTCATAAAAGCCGTTTGGCGACATCACCGCCTGCAGCAGCCGGGCATTCGCATCCTGCTGGAAGCTGTGTTGCGCCTGCTTCTGCAACACCTTGCGCCGCGCCCGACGCGTCTGGTCATCGTCGCTGCTTTGCCTGAGATCACGGAGATTCGCCTGCAGATCGGCGATCGCTTGATGGCGCTCCTCGATACCGCCGACGGGAAACGCCACGGGTGTCCGCTTATCGGCATTGACCTGCCGCAACAGGTCATCCTTGTCTCGCGGCGCCGCCTCGCCCGGCCGGAATCCATACCCGAAGCGGATGGCCGCCATCGTCGGAAAGGAAAGACTCATGACCTGTCACCTCCATATCCCTGGATGGTGACAGGCTGTCGTCAAAACCGTCGGAAATTGAGGCGGAGCCGTGACATGGACAATTTGTAATTCAAGGACTTACCCGATCCCATCAGGCTGGCATCGCAATCAGCCGCGAAAGATGAAGGACGCCCCGACCGCGATCAGCGCAAATCCGATGGCATGGTTCCAGGTCAGGCTCTCGCCCAGCCAGAACACGGAGAAGCCGGAGAACACGAGAAGCGTGATCACCTCCTGCATGGTCTTCAACTGCGCCGTCGAATAGACCGCCGAGCCGATACGGTTGGCGGGCACCGCCAGACAATATTCGAAGAAGGCGATCGCCCAGCTGACGATGATAGCGACGAAAATCGCCGTCCCCTTATGCTTCAGATGCCCGTACCAGGCGAATGTCATGAAGACGTTGGAGGCAAGCAGCATGACAACAGGCCAGATGGCCGCGGAACTAAGGCCAAAGGGCATGTGTGATTCCCGAGAGTTGAAGCTGGCGCCAGCGCTGAACCGAAAGGCTTCAAGAGGTCTGACTGCCTCCGCGAAATATATCGTCGCCTGGACGCCAGAACCAAACACCGACAGGAACATTTCACCAGGCAAGCCGTTTGAGGCAGCACCGGAAGCCGGATCAGCCCGAATAGGGTCCACGGCGCTCTCGGTCCACAGCCCCTTTGGCGGAGACATGGCGTGAACTCAGTTTCGAACAGTGGTCTGTCCGGTCGCTCGCTGGTGGCGCTCGCGCTCCTCAATTTCTTCCTCGCCGATGCCCGCGACGGCCTCGGCCCCTTTCTCGATGGGTTCCTCGCGACCCACGGCTGGAGCCCGATGACATTGGGGATCGTCGCCACGCTCGGCGGCGTCCTCGGCCTGATCGCCACGCCCCTGTTCGGAGCGCTCGTCGATGCGTCGCCGTATAAGCGCCTGCTCATCATCATTCCGGTCACGCTGGTCACCGCGGCGGCGCTTTGGACGCTTGCCAGTCCCGGAAATGCCTCGGTTTTCGGCGGCCAGTCGATGACAGCGATCGTCGGCGCGGTGATAGGCCCGGCGTTGATGGGACTGACGCTCGGCCTTGTCGGCGAGAGCGCCTTCTCGGCCCAGGTCGCGCGCAACGAGTTCTGGAACCATACGGGCAACGTTTTTTCGCTCGCCTGCGTCTACGCCGCCACCATTCTCTGGGGCCTGAACGGCGTGATCGGCCTGATGCTCATCACCGCGCTCGCCGCGATCATGGCAACGCTGGCAATCCGCCCCGGTGACATCGACAACGACGTAGCCCGTGGCCTTGCAAGCGACAGGGATCGCAGGAGCGACATGGCCGACGACCGGGACGATATATCCGCCGCCGCAGCCAGCCCTTCCGGCTATTCCGTCCTCGTAAACTCACGTGGTCTCGTTCTGCTCGCGCTGACACTGCTGGTCTTCCACTTCGGCAATGCACCGATGAGCCGGCTGATCGCCCAGAACTTCTCGATCCAGCTCGGCACGCCCTTTCGCACGACGGCGATCGTCACCGGCGTATCGCAGCTGTCGATGATATCGATGGCGCTACTCGCGCCTTTCCTCATCAAACGCTTCGGCCTGGCATCCGTCTTCATCATTGCACTCTGCGCGCTCCCCCTGCGTGGCGCGATCGCCGGCAGCGTACCAAGCTTCGCTTCGATTTATCCGGTGCAGTTCCTCGACGGCGTCGGCGCCGGCCTGATCGGCATCGCGACACCGATCGCGGCGGAACGGATTCTGGCCGGAACCGGCCGCTTCAACGTCGGCCTCGGCGCGGTGATGACTGTGCAGGGTATCGGCGCATCGCTGAGCAATGTCGTCGCCGGGTGGCTGACCGACCGCGGCGGATACGGCCTTGCTTACTGGGTGCATGGTGGTGTCGCGCTCTTCGCGCTGGCGCTTTTCATGCTCGGCCGCGAGGCAATCGCTCCGCGCGCATCGGCCAATCTCAACGCCGAACCGAAGCTAACGTGAAGCTACTACGCCACATGAATGGCAGGCGCTTCGCGCGCCGGCGTGCCTTCGAGCATCACCCGGTTTCGCCCGGCATCCTTGGCGGCGTAGAGGGCTGCGTCCGCCCGGCCGATCGTTTCGGTCAGCGATGCGTCGCCGGATGCCACGCAGGCGACGCCGAAGCTCGCGGTGATCTTGCCGACACCGGCGATATCGGGCTGCTCGGCCGCCGAGAAGGCAAGCCGGATCGCATTCGCGACCTTGCCGCCATCGGCGAGCGCCGCTCCCGGCACAAACGCCACGAATTCCTCGCCGCCGAAACGCGCGGCAAAGGCGCCGTCAGGCAGGCGCGCTTTCAATAGTCCGGCAAGACCGGCGATGACGCTGTCGCCGGCGGCATGGCCAAACGTGTCGTTGATCCGCTTGAAGTGGTCGATGTCGCAGAGAAGGATGGCACCCTTGAGCGCGCCGCGCGCCTTCAGCCTTCTCGTCATTTCCTCAAAGCCGCGACGATTGAGCAGGCCGGTCAAGGAATCGCTTTCGGCGGCGTCGCGGTAGCGCTCGATCGTGTCGAGCGTCGTGGCAGCCAATGCTGAAAGCGCAAAGAGCAGCGCGATGACGGAAGCCCCCGCCTGCATGACGAACGCATAAGTGGAGGCGCCGAAACTCTCCAACCCGCCCTCGGGTGAGAATATCACCAGCAGGATGACATTGCGCACGATCGCCTCGAGCACGATCAACGACGCAACACCGAGCAGGATACGGTCGATGGCGCGGCGTGTACTGCGCACGGACGAGCCGATCGCGAAAATCAGCAATGCCGAGCACGCGATGTCGCTGATGAGCAGTTCGGCCGGCAGGCTCTCGAGCACCAGGACCGCATAGACGAGCGCAGCATAGGCCACGACGCAAACGCCCAGGCGAAAGACAATCCACGAAGGCCTGCGAAGGCGCTTCAGCAAAGCGCCGCTGTAAAAATAGAAGGCGGAGAGAAAGAGCGCGTCGGCGCTGAGCGCCTGAACGGGTATCGGCAGCCAGGCGAAAAACATCGGCACCGAGAAGGCGACGGCAGCCGAGAGAAAACCCGCCGCCCACCAGCCTGCTTCGGGCGATCTAAACCTTGCAACGACGAGGAAGGTGCAGCCGAAGGTCAACATCATGACCGGGAGCATAAAAGCAAAATTCACTGCGGCACCCATCGAACGATCATGACGAGCGGCATGCAAACACCGCCTCGATGAAAATCGCTAGCCAGTCAACGTTAACAAAAGCCTACCGCAGGTAGAATACACATCGATTGAAACGGGTGCAAGGGGCGGCACAAGTGTCGAGACAGGGCCGCCCCCTGCCGCTCACGCGCGCAGGGCGCGGTGCGGCTCTCCGGCATCCTCCGAGCCGAAGCGCACATCTTTTTTCTCGTAGCCAAACCCAGCCAGCGCGGCGACGACGATCGCCACGATGCCGGCGACGATCAAAAGCGCATAGGCGTAATCGCCGTTCCAGTGAGCCGCCAGCCCTGACTGGATCGTGGCATTGCCCGATGCCAGCAGATTGCCGAGCTGGTAGGCAAACCCTGGAAACGTGCTGCGGACTTCATCCGGTGAAAGCTCGTTGAGATGCACAGGCACGATGCCCCACGCCCCCTGCACGAAGAACTGCATCAGGAAGGCACCGATCGCGAGCAGAACAGGGCCTGGCGCATAGACCCACAGCGGCGCCACCGGCACCGCGATCAGCGCCGCGATGACGATCGCCTTCTTGCGCCCGATCCGCTGCGACAGCGCCCCGAAGAACAGCCCGCCGCAGATCGCGCCGATATTGTAGACGATGGCGATCGCACCAGTCGTGTAGCTGTCGTAGTTGCGCTGCGTCTCGAGGAAGGTCGGATAGAGGTCCTGCGTGCCGTGGCTCAAGAAATTGAAGGCCGTCATCAGCAGCACCGACCAGATGAACAACGGTATATTCTCCCTGAGCACGGTGAGAAACGGCCGGCGTCCCCGCTCCTGCTGTTTCAGGAAGGCAGGGCCCTCCTCGACGCTGCGCCGGATATAGAGCACCAAGAGCGCCGGAGCGGCGCCGACAAAGAACATGCCGCGCCAGCCGATGATGGGAAAGAGCAGGAAGAATACGATCGAGGCCAGAAGATAGCCCGAGGGATAGCCGGCCTGCAGGATACCGGAAACGATGCCCCGGCTCTCCTCCGGCACGGTCTCCATCACCAGCGACGCTCCCACACCCCACTCGCCGCCCATGGCGATGCCGTAGAGCGCGCGCAGCACGATGAACATGGTGAGCCCGGTGGAAAAGCCGGTGACGAATTCGAAGATCGAATAGAGCAGCACATTGACCATCAGCGTGATGCGTCGCCCGTATTTGTCCGACGCCAGCCCGAAGAGCAGCGCGCCGACCGGCCGCATCGCCAAGGTCAACAGGATGGCCACCGAGACGGCGGGAACGTCGGTTTTGAATTCGGCGGCGATATATTTGAGGACGAAGACGAGTATGAAGAAATCGAAGGCATCGAGCGTCCAGCCGAGATAGCTGGCGATAACGGTGTTGCGCTGCTGCGGCGTCAGCCGGCGCAGGCTTTCCAATGCGGACATAACGGATCCTCCGTCCGAAAGCGGCGGCGAGGCGGGGCAAATCCGGATGCCGTCGAAGAGAGGGGGCGCCCTGAGATGGGCGGGGTGGAGCTGTGACAGGCAGCGCTTTCGAAACGTCAGCAACACTGCCCTTGTTCCATCACATTTGTCGTGATCGCGCTGTGCCTATGGATGGCCTTGTCGGCGCCACACGCAACCGCTTGAGAAGCGACCACCAAAGCGCGAGCGTTTCATTCTGGCGCAGAAATTCCGGCCAAGTACCTGCTTCTAAATAGCTATTGCGATTATTAGCAAAATGTGAGATATAAATGTCAGGTTGCATATGCAACCATAAAAAGCAAGCACAGATAGATTGCATCCATACCGGCAATGCGCCCGCCAGTCTCTGGCGGCGATGATACCGCTTGCGAAAAATCGATGAATTTAGACCTGAGCACGACAACAGCAGATCAACCGTCGGTCTGAACAGTTCCAGCTATGCGCATGAACACATCCTAGGCCGACCAGCCCCGAGGAGGAGGAGCCATGCCTTTCGATCTGACCCAACCGCTGTCATGGGAAAGCGCTGCGGGAGACGCGGCCGTGATGCTCGACGAACTTCAGCCGAACATCGTCAAGGCCCATACCCGCGAATTCCTGACCATCCTGTTCCTGAAGTTCACCGACCCCGCGGGCGGCCGGGCGCTTCTGAAGGCCTTGTCGCAGCCGCCGACGGGAACGGCGCTGCTGAAATCGGCCAAGACGCACCTGCAGGAAGTCAAGGCCTTCAAGGCGACGGGCACCAAGGGCACGCCCTATGTCAGTGTCGGCCTCACCGGCGATGGCTACACGGCGCTGCAGATCCCCGGCCCGAAGATCCCGCCGGACGCCTCTTTCCGCTCCGGCATGAAGAACGCCGGCCTGAACGATCCGGCGCCAGCGACCTGGGATCGGCATTTCCGCGGCGTCATCCACGCCGTCATTCTGGTGGGCGACCAGATGTCCGGCCCTCGCAACAAGGCGCTGACGGCGGTACGCCACCTGATTGGCGCCGCCCATGGCGTCCATATTCTCGGCGAGGAAAAGGGGCATGGTCTGCACAACAGCAACGGCGACGGCATCGAGCATTTCGGCTATGTCGATGGCCGGAGCCAGCCGATTTTTCTGACCGAGGATATCGATGACGAACGCCTGACCGCCGATGGTGCCACCAACTGGGATCCCGCCTTCGCGCTGAACCGCGTCATCGTGCCTGATACCGCCGCCCCCGATCCGGCGAGGCACTTCGGCAGCTACTTCGTGTTCCGCAAGCTCGAGCAGAACGTCAAGCAGTTCAAGAAGCAGGAAAAGGCCCTGGCCAAGCGGCTGCACCTGAAGGGTGACGATGCGGAACGGGCGGGCGCCATGCTGGTCGGCCGCTTCGAGGACGGTACGCCGCTCACCACCCAGTTCGCGGACGGCAACCACCACCCGGTGCCCAACGACTTCGACTATGACAGCGATCCCAACGGCGCCAAATGTCCGTTCTTCGCCCATATCCGCAAGGTGAACCCGCGCGGCTCCGGCGGTTTCGAGCCGGTAGACGGCGAACGCCTGCATATCATGGCGCGGCGCGGCCAGACCTATGGCGTGCGCACCGACCAGCCCAATGACGGGCGCATCGAAAACAAGCCGAGCAAGGATGTCGGGCTGCTGTTCATGGCCTTCAATTCCGATATCGCCGAGCAGTTCGAGTTCGCGCAATCGACCTGGGCCAACAACCCTGGCTTCCCCCGCGTTCCCCCAGGTGCCGGCGCCCCTGGCCTGGACCTGGTGATCGGTCAGAGCCCCAACCCGCGTCCAGACATCCACTGTCCGGTCGAATGGGGCGGCTCGACCTCGGCGACCACGACCGCGACACCGCAGGCGGTGACCATGAAGGGTGGGGAATATTTCTTCATGCCGTCGTTGGCGTTTTGTCGGAGTCTTTAGGGTGTCGGTCAAGGGCGGCGGCGTAACCGCCGCTCTGCCGGCATGATGTAGGTTGCACATCAGCGATTCGCGAAAAATCACCACCACAATTTTCCCCGCTCGATTGGCAGCACTCTAAACTGCACGTGTCCCGTCATCGGATACACCGGCAGGCGTGCCGGCGAGACGGGGCCGGCGCGTGAGATGAGGGGCAGACGCAAAACCTCATGTCACGGGTCCGCAGAAAATGG
>UBVW01000067.1:0-1444 GCA_900469085.1 Hyphomicrobiales bacterium
AGGCCAGAAACAAAAAAAGCCCCGGCGAACCGGGCTTCTTTCAATTCCTGTGGTCTCAGCTTGCCTTTGCGGCAACCTGCTTGACCGGGGCGGTGTTGCCGCCCGGGTTGTAGCCGCCGCCGATGGCGACGTTGAGCGCGACATAGTCGGTGGCCATCTGCTGGACGGCTGCGGCCAGGCTTGCCTGGGCGAGCGAGACCTGACGCTGGGCGTCGAGAACGTCGAGCAGCGAGGAGGCGCCGTCCTTGTAGCTGGCGGTCGACAGATCCAGCGTCTCCTGGGTCGTCTTGACCTGGGCGCGCAGTGCGGCCACCGTCTGGGCGTCGCGGCGAACCGCCGACAGCGCGTTTTCCACTTCCTCGACCGCTTCCAGCACCGCCTGCTTCCAGGCGAGATACTGGGTCTTGGCGTCGGACTTGGCGATATCGACATTGGCGCGCAGGCGGCCGCCGTCGAAGATCGGCAGGGTCAGCGTCGGGCCGAAGGACCAGCTGGTCAGGCCGCCATTGGCGCCGACAGGGCGCACATAGGTCGGCGAGATCGAGCCGGAGAGCGAGATCGTCGGATAGAGCTGGCTGATGGCAACGCCAATATTGGCGGTGGCGGCGGCCAGATTGCGCTCAGCGACCCGGATGTCGGGACGGTTGCGGATCAGGTCGGCGGGCACGCCGGAGACGATGCCAGCGCGGAAGACCGGCTGCGAGCCGCCGCGCTGCAGTTCGGCGACCATCGAGCCGGCCGGCTTGCCGAGCAGGGTGGCGATGTGATGGGCGGCGACGCGGAAGTTGGTTTCCAGACCCGGGATTTCGGCCTGGGTCGACTGCACCAGACCTTCGGCCTGCACGACGTCGAGGCGCGAGGCCGCACCGGCGTCGAGCTGGAACTTGGTCAGCTCGTAGGTTTCCTGGCGCGATTTCAGGTTGGCCTTGGAAAGCGCGATGCGCTCCTGGTAGTAGCGGGCGTTGATGTAGGAGTTCACCAGATCCTGGAGATAGGTGAGCTTGGCAACGTCGGCGGTCGAGTAGGCGGCGTCGAGGGACGCCTGGGCGCTTTCCTTCGAGCGACGATACTGGCCGAAGAGATCGAGCAGCCAGCCGACATTGGCGTTGCCGCCGGTCGTGTTGGTTGCGGCACGGCTGTCCGCCAGCGAGCCGAGCGAGCCGCTCGTCGTGTGCGATGCGCCAACCGTCAGGCTCGGCAGCGAACCGGCACCGGCGACCGTGACATTGCCGGCAGCGGCATTGATGCGCTCCAGCGACTGCTGGATCGACAGGTTCTCACTGAGGCCCTCGGTGACCAGTCCGTTCAGGCGGGTGTCGCGATAGGCGGTCCACCACGCGACCGTCGAGACGTCACCATCGGCCTTGGCCGAGCCTTCATTGAACTTGGCCGGAAGGGGCATCTCCGGAGGAGCATGATCCGGGCCACTCACACAGCCCGCGAG
>UBVW01000073.1:0-14581 GCA_900469085.1 Hyphomicrobiales bacterium
GCCCGGCAGGGTAGGGGGGGAAGCCACAGGCGCTGAGACCTCGGATTTAGCACCCACCGACGCCCCCATCCTCCCCAAGGGCTTCGCCACCGCCGCCGAGGCCCCGGAACCCGTCACCATCGTCCCACCGGCCAAGCTCAACTGGTTCCAGCGCCTGCGCGCCGGCCTCGCCCGCACCTCGTCGCAGCTGACCGGCCAGATCTCTGCGCTCTTCACCAAGCGCAAGCTCGATGACGACACGCTGCAGGAGCTCGAAGACCTGTTGATCCAAGCCGATCTCGGCGTCGAGACGGCGCTACGCGTCACCGATACGCTGGCGTCGGAACGCTACGGCAAGGACGTGTCGGGCGAGGATGTGAGCCGCATCATGGCGGCCGAGATCACCAAGGTGCTGAAGCCGGTCGCCAAGCCGCTGCAGCTCGATCTCAGCCACAAGCCGCATGTGATATTGGTCGTCGGCGTCAACGGCACCGGCAAGACCACCACGATCGGCAAGCTGGCCGCCAAGCTCTCCGGCGCCGGGCTGAAGGTGATGGTCGCTGCCGGCGATACATTCCGTGCCGCCGCCATCGAGCAGCTGAAGATCTGGGCCGACCGCACCAAGTCGGAATTCGTCGGCACCAAGCTCGGCGCCGATGCGGCGGGGCTCGCTTACGATGCTTTCGAGCAGGCGAAGCAGAAGAAATGCGACGTGCTGATCATCGACACGGCCGGCCGCCTGCAGAACAAGACCGAGCTGATGGCCGAGCTCGAGAAGATCGTCCGCGTGCTCGGCAAACTCGATCCCGACGCGCCGCACACCGTGCTGCAGACGCTCGACGCCACCACGGGGCAGAATGCGCTGAGCCAGGTGGAGATCTTCCGCAACGTCGCCGGCGTCAACGGGTTGATCATGACCAAGCTCGATGGCACGGCGCGCGGCGGCATCCTTGTCGCCATCTCCGCCAAGCACAAGCTGCCGGTCTATTTCATCGGCGTCGGCGAGGGTGTGGACGATCTCGAGCCCTTCGAGGCCGAGGATTTCGCGCATGCGATCGCGGGGCTGGGCGATGCGCGGGCCTGATCGGCTTGGGGCCATTGCCGCCAATAGCGTTTGATGCCACAGATATGCCCGCAAGGGCGCGCAAGCGTCCCGGTAAAACGGACGATAACGACTGACCAGGGAATGGACTAGGGACCTCATGACGACCGAGAGCGATATCACCCCGTCGGCGGCAGACAAGCATCACCCGATGCTCAAGCTGGCGCTGGAGCTCGGACCGCTGATGATCTTCTTCTTCGCCAATCTGCGTGGCCCCTGGCTGGTGGAGAAATTTCCCGCTCTGGCCGCTCTCGGCGGCCCGCTATTCGTGGCGACCGGGCTGTTCATGGCGGCAACGATCATTTCGCTGATTATCTCGAAGGTCGTGCTCAAGCACCTGCCGATCATGCCCTTCGTCTCGGGCATCGTCGTTCTGGTGTTCGGCTCGCTGTCGATCTATCTGCAGGACGAGACCTTCATCAAGATGAAGCCAACCATCATCAATTCGCTGTTCGGCTTCACGCTGCTCGGCGGGCTGCTCTTCGGCAAGTCGCTGCTCGGTTATGTCTTCAATGCCGCCTTCCAGCTCGATGCCGAGGGCTGGCGCAAGCTCACTGTCCGCTGGGGCGTTTTCTTCCTGTTTCTCGCGGTCTTGAACGAGATCGTGTGGCGCAACTTCTCCGACGATACCTGGGTCGCCTTCAAGGTCTGGGGCACGATGCCGATCACCATCCTGTTCACGTTGGCGCAGATGCCTGTCATCATGAAGCACACGATCGCACCCGAGGGAGAGGCCGGCCAGTGACCGCGCTTCAGACGGCGGAGAGAGCCAAGCACCAGACCTACTGGTTCATCGCCTGCCTCTGCGTGCTGATCGCGCAGATCGTCGCCGAATATCTGATGGGGCGCACGCCGATCTGCACCTGCGGTTACGTCAAGCTGTGGGAGGGGACCGTCAATTCCAGCGGCAACTCGCAGCACATGTCGGACTGGTACACGCCATCCCACATCATCCACGGCTTCCTGTTCTACGGACTGGCGCATCTGGTTCTCCGCGGTAAGCCGATCGCGATGAAGCTGCTTCTGGCGCTGGTGATCGAATCCGGCTGGGAGCTCCTGGAAAACTCCCCCATCATCATCGACCGCTACCGCACGGCGACGATTTCGCTCGATTATTACGGCGACAGCATCCTGAACTCGGCAATGGACACGGTGTTCATGGTGCTCGGCTTCTTCTTCGCCTGGCGCGCGCCGGTCTGGCTGACGGTTACGATCGCCATCTTCTTCGAGATCTTCACCGGCTACATGATCCGGGACAACCTGACGCTCAACGTGCTGATGCTCGTCTGGCCGCTGGAAGCGGTGAAGACGTGGCAGGGCGGGGCCTAGAGCTACAAACTCCAGGCCCAAGCCTTGACTCAAATCCTCAGAACGTTGCCGTCTTCGGGTCCGGGCCCATGCGCGCCGTGCTGCTGTCGAGCTTGGCGATTTCGGCCATGTCGTCGCCATCGAGCTTGAAGTCGAAGACCTGGAAATTCTCGACGATACGCGACGGCGTCACCGATTTCGGAATGACGACGAGGCCGCTGTCCATGTGCCAGCGAATGATCACCTGCGCCGGCGTCTTGCCGTGCTTCTCGGCGATCTTGGCGAGAACAGGATGGGCGATCAGCTTGCCCTGGCCGAGCGGGCTCCAGGACTGCGTGGCGATGTTGAGCTTCTTGTGCGCTTCCTGCGCCACCTTCTGCTGGAAGTCCGGATGAAGCTCGATCTGGTTGATGACGGGCACGACGCCGGTCTCGGCAACCAGACGCTCTATATGGTCAGGGTAGAAGTTCGAGACGCCGATCGATTTCGCCCGACCGTCCTCGCGCAGCTTGATGAAGGCTTTCCACGTATCGACATAGGCGTCGCGGTTCGGCGCTGGCCAGTGGATGAGGTAGAGGTCGACATAATCGGTGCCGAGCCGCTTCAGGCTCTTGTCGAAGGCCTTCAGCGTCGTGTCGTAGCCCTGGTCCGAGTTCCAGAGCTTGGTCGTGAGAAAGATGTCCTTGCGGTCAATGCCCGACGAGCGGATACCCTCGCCGACGCCCTCTTCGTTTTCATAGACGGCGGCCGTGTCCACGTGCCGATAGCCGGCTTCGATGGCCGCGCGGACCGCGGGTGCTGCCATGTCGTTGGGCGTCTGCCAGACGCCGAGGCCGACCTGGGGAATGGAATGTCCGTCGTGAAACGTAATGATGGATTGCTGTGCCACAATAAATCTCCGCGAAAGCGATGAATGGAACGGGGCGTGTTGAACAACGGGTACCCGCCGTTTCCCGATGCGCCTTTCAGCCCGGGCGTCGGTCGGATTGCATATAGGTCAGGCAGCGCGCGATATCACCCCTGACCCCTACATCAGCATTACAAAACCCTGACGACGGTGCCCTTGCGCAAGTAGGGCAGTATCCGGTTCATGTCGCGCGGGTGAATGGCGATGCAGCCCTCCGTCGGCTGGTAGCCGGGGCGGATCAGGTGGAAGAAGATCGCCGAGCCGCGATTGCGGGCGCGCGCGGTGACGTTCCAGTCCATGACCAGGCAGACATCATAGAGCCCGTCGTCGCGCTTCATCTTTTCGTGACTTTTGCTGAACGGCGCCTTGACTGGTCTGTTGTAGTTGGCGTCATCAGGCTGATCGCACCACAGCATGTCCTCGCGGATAAGGCGAATCGGTAGCCGCGTTCGCAAGCCGGAGGTTTTTTCACCACGCGCGAATCCCGAAATCAGCCGCATTTCGGCGATCGGCGTAGCCCCGTCACCCTCGCGCTTGCGTGTGGTGCGCCCCGAACGACCAACCGCTGCGGGCACCACGACTGTGCCGAATTGCAGCAAAGCCCGGCTTTTCTGCCCCGGTGCTGGTCTAACGGTGATGATCCTTGGTTGTATAGACGGTTTCCGCCTTGTTTTTTCCATGTTTCTCACATGTTTTTGCAATTGCCGGGGCAATGATTGAAATCATATAGCACCATATACGACAACAGCTTGGTATCCTGATCTTTGCCAACACCCTCAAGTTGGCGTAGGAGTAAGGGGACCAGATGGCGAGGGACATAGCCGCATGACAGCACGCACCATTTTGTTGGTGGATGATGACGACGACCTCCGCGAGAC
Source organism: Hyphomicrobiales bacterium (assembly GCA_900469085.1). GTDB lineage: Bacteria > Pseudomonadota > Alphaproteobacteria > Rhizobiales > Rhizobiaceae > Rhizobium. The sequence continues at coordinate 4,175 of UBVW01000073.1, forward strand.
CCTCACGGAGCAGCTTTCGCTCTATGACGAGTTCACGGTTCTCCAGGAATCCACGGCTGCCAAGGGTGTCGAGCGCGCCCGCGCGACGGCCATCGATCTCCTGATCATGGATGCGGGTCTTCCCGACATGGATGGACGCGAGGCGGTGAAGCTCTTGCGCAAGGGCGGCCTCAAGGCGCCGATCATCATGCTGACGGGCCATGACACCGATTCAGACACGATCCTCGGCCTCGAGGCCGGCGCCAACGACTATGTCACGAAGCCCTTCCGCTTCGCGGTGCTCCTTGCCCGCATCCGCGTGCAGCTGCGCCAGCACGAGCAGAGCGAGGACGCCACCTTCAGCGTCGGCCCCTATGTGTTCAAGCCGAGCCAGAAGCTTCTGACCACGGAAAACGGCCAGAAAATCCGCCTCACCGAAAAGGAAGCGGCGATCATTCGCTACCTCTACCGCGCCGAACAGAAGGTCGTGACCCGCGACGTGCTGCTCGAGGAGGTCTGGGGCTACAACTCCGGCGTTACCACCCACACGCTCGAAACCCACGTCTACCGCCTGCGCCAGAAGATCGAACGCGATCCGTCCAACGCCGAGATCCTGGTCACGGAAAACGGTGGCTACAAGATCGTCCCGTAATCATGGCGCTGAATGACGATATCCAGCTGCTCGCGCAGCTTCCGCTTTTCAATGGAATGTCGGAGGATCAGCTGCGGCTGATCGCCTTCGGCGCGGATCGGCGCGTGATCGGCAACGGGCAGATGCTTTTTCGCGAAAGTTCTCCCGCCGACAGCGCCTACGTCATCGTCAGCGGCAGCGTCGAACTGAGCCAGACCGGACGCGACAACAAGCCTGAGGTTCAGGCAGTGGTCGGGTCCGGAACGCTTCTGTCGGAACTTGCGCTGGTCACGCTCGTCGAGCGCAAGTTCACGGCGATCGCCCGCGAGGACACGGCGATCATCCGCATCACCCGTGCGCTGTTTCACCGGCTGATCGAGGAATATCCGGATGCGGCGCTTCTGATCCAGCAGCGCATCCGCGACAATATCGCGGCGCTGGCGGCCAAGGCCGCCGCCGAGCTTCACCGCTTCGCCTGAAGCGCCCGCTTACACACCCTCAGAGATCGAAATGCGCCGTTACCGGCACGTGGTCGGACGGCCGGTCCCAGCCGCGCGCTTCCTTCAGGATCTCGATGCGCTGCAGATGCGGTCCGAGATCGCGCGACGACCAGATATGATCGAGACGCCGGCCGCGATCGGCCGCTTCCCAATCCTTGGCGCGGTAGCTCCACCACGTATAGAGCTTCTGCGTCTCCGGAACGTTCTGGCGCATCAGGTCGAGCCACTGGCCGCGCTTCATCACCTCGAGCAGCCCCTCGGTCTCGACAGGGGTGTGGCTGACGATCTTGAGGAGCTGCTTGTGCGACCAGACGTCGTGCTCCAGCGGCGCGATATTGAGATCGCCCACAAGGATCGCGGAAGTATTGGCCTCGCCATCGGCCTTCAACAGCTTCATCTCCTCGATGAAATCGAGCTTGTGGCCGAACTTCGGATTGATCTCCCGATCCGGCTCGTCGCCACCTGCGGGCACATAGAAATTATGGATGCGGATACGCTTGCCGCCGCGCTCGAACACCGCCGAAATATGCCTGGAATCGCCGACCTTGCAGTAATCCTGGCGATGATCCTCGATCAGCGGAAAGCGCGAGGCGATCGCCACCCCGTGATAGCCCTTCTGGCCATGGATGATCACATGCTCGTAGCCCATGGCCTTTAGCGGCGCCAAGGGAAACAGCTCGTTCGGTACCTTGGTTTCCTGCAGGCAGATGATATCTGGGCGGTGCTTGAGAAATAGCTGCTCGACGATCGGCATGCGCAGCCGGACCGAATTGATGTTCCAGGTGGTAATCGAGAAGCCCATTGCGCTGCCTTTTCCAATTCCGTTGGACTGGCTTTAGAGCAAAGGCCGCGTGGATGGAACGGACGGCGGCGAAGAAAATGGCGGCCAAGTATGTTGGTTTCTGCCGCCAGCTATCCATTCACGTCGCCGCAACGGCGATGGCTCGAAGCGGCGAGGGCTGCGGTCGAGCAACCTCGCCATCCCCATCACTCCAACGGCACGTCGAACACCTCGCCCGCCCGCATCGGCCGGAAGCGCTCCGGCGACACGTCGTGCTCGCGCAATGCCACCTCAAGCGCTGCCACCGGCGCATCCATCGCCTCGTCGGTCAGCTGGAAGGTCGCGAAGTGGTGGCCGGCGACATGGGACGCATTGGCGAGTTGCATGCCGCGTACGGCTTCGTCCGGGTTTTGATGTTGGCCCTTCATGAACCAGCGCGGTTCGTAGGCGCCGAAGGGCAGGATGGCGAGCCTGAAGCCGCCGTGCTTTTCGGCCGCCGCGCGGTAGTTGATGCCGTCGTGAAAGCCGGTATCGCCGACATCATAGATCTTGCCCGATGGCGTCGAGATGACGAAGGCGGCCCACAGCGCCATGCTGCGGTCACCGGTGCCGCGCGCCGACCAGTGATGCGCCGGCTCGGCGTCGATGGTGATGCCGTCCGAGATCGCGATCCGGTCGCCCCAATCCATGACGGAGATTTTGGCATCGAGTGCGGCGCGGCGGATGATCGTGTCGTTGCCGAGCGGGGTGATGAAGTGCGGGCTGTGGGCGGCCTGCAGCCGCTTTAGCGTTGCGATGTCGAGATGGTCGTAGTGATTGTGCGAGACGAGCACGAGATCGATAGCGGGCAGATCCTCGAAGCGGATACCGGGGGCCGTCACCCGCTTCGGGCCGGCGAAAGAAAAGGGGCTGACGCGGTTGGACCAAACGGGGTCGGTCAGGATGTTCAGCCCCGCCACCTGCACCAGCATCGAGGCATGGCCGACCATCGTTATCCTCAGGCCGTCGCCTTTGATGCGCGGATCGGGTTTTGCCGGCGGGAAGGGGCTCGGCACCTGTTTCTGCCAGGTCTGCCGCTCGCCGTTGAACTGCCAGCGCAGCAGGGCGCGGAATCCGAGGGGCGCGATACCGCCGGGGTTGAAGAAGCGGGTGCCGTCGAAATGATCGGTGACCGGGCCTTGATAGTAAGGGTTCTTTGGTTTGGCGTTTGCCATGCGGTGGGAGCCTTGTCGCCGTGTGATGCTATTCGGGCTTCTGCATTTGGGTTGTCGCGTCGGCTTTTGAAAGGTCGAAAACCGCTTATTTGCCCTGATTGCCTTGACTCACCGGCCGTTTTCCTGTTTACCGCAGCTCAATCTGCGACGAGCTTCAAGACTCGAGCCACCGACCGGGACCCTCACAGGTATAAACTGATCCCGGAGGTCCACACCCGACAGCGCGATGCGCCCTCGGGTGCTTTTTGGCTATGCGTCTTGTTTTCGTCAAGGAAAAGCACAAGGTTTCCGTCATCGCGGAAACACAAGGAAGAGCCGATGTTTGAAAACCTCCAGGACCGTCTTGGTTCCATTCTGAATGGACTGACAGGCCGTGGCGCGCTTTCGGAAGCTGATGTTTCCGCAGCGCTGCGCGAGGTTCGGCGTGCGCTGCTGGAGGCCGACGTCGCGCTCGACGTGGTGCGCGACTTTACCGATCGCGTCCGCGAAAAGGCCGTCGGCGCCGAGATCCTGAAGTCGATCAAGCCCGGCCAGATGGTCGTCAAGATCGTCCATGACGAGCTGATCGAGATGCTCGGCGGCGAAGGCGTGGGCGTCGATCTGCATGCGGCCGCCCCCGTCGTCATCATGATGGTCGGCCTGCAGGGCTCGGGCAAGACGACAACGTCGGCGAAGATCGCCAAGCGGCTCACCGACCGCGAGAAGAAGAAGGTGCTGATGGCGTCGCTCGATACGCGACGCCCGGCCGCCCAGGAGCAGCTGCGCCAGCTCGGCGTGCAGACCAATGTCGACACGCTGCCTGTTATCGCCGGCCAGTCGCCGACCGATATCGCCGCGCGCGCCGTGCAGGCAGCCCGGCTCGGCGGCCATGACGTCGTCATCCTCGACACCGCCGGCCGTACGCATATCGACGAGCCCTTGATGGTCGAAATGGCCGACATCAAGAAGAAGTCGAACCCGCATGAAATCCTGCTGGTCGCGGATAGCTTGACCGGTCAGGACGCCGTCAACCTGGCGCGCAACTTCGACGAACGCGTCGGCATCACCGGCCTCGTGCTCACCCGCATGGACGGCGACGGCCGTGGTGGCGCGGCGCTGTCGATGCGCGCCGTGACAGGCAAGCCGATCAAGTTGATCGGTGTCGGCGAGCGCATGGGCGAGCTCGAGGAGTTCCATCCCCGCCGTATCGCCGACCGCATTCTCGGCATGGGCGACATCGTCAGCCTCGTCGAGCGCGCCGCCGAAAACATCGACGCCGAAAAGGCGGCCGCCATGGCCGCCAAGATGGCCAAGGGCAAGTTCGACCTCAACGACCTCGCCGACCAGCTGCGCCAGATGCAGAAGATGGGCGGCATGGGGGGTATCATGTCGATGATGCCTGGGATGGCTGGCATGAAGGACAAGATGGCGTCTGCCGGCCTCAACGACAGCCTGTTCGGCCGCCAGCTCGCCATCATCGGCTCGATGACCAAGGCCGAGCGCGCCAATCCGGATATGCTCAAGCATTCCCGCAAGAAGCGCATCGCTAGCGGCTCCGGCACCGATGCCTCCGACATCAACAAGCTTCTGAAGATGCACCGCCAGATGGCGGACATGATGAAGATGATGGGCGGCAAGGGCAAAGGCGGCATGATGAAGCAGATGATGGGCGGTCTGGCCGGCAAGATGGGCCTCGGTGGCCTTGGCGGCGGCATGGGTGGCATGCCCGACCTGTCTAATATCGATCCGAAGCAGCTCGAAGCCCTGCAGAAGCAGGCGGAAGCCGCCGGCCTCGGCAAGCCGGGCGGCGGCATGCCGGGCCTCGGCGGTCTCCCAGGTCTGGGCGGCGCCAAGCTGCCGGGCCTCGGCGGTGGTTTCCCGGGCCTTCCCGGCCTGCCCAAGAAGAAGTGAAGGGGTCGCTTGAACGATGACTGATCCTGAGATCAAAGCCCAGCTTTCCAGCTACCGCCAGTCGATCGACAATATCGACGCGGCGCTGGTGCATATCCTAGCCGAACGTTTCCGCTGCACCAAAGAGGTCGGCGTTCTCAAGGCCAAGTACAAGTTGCCGCCGGCAGACCCGGCGCGCGAGGAATACCAGATCGCCCGCCTGAGGCAGCTTGCCGAAGACGCACATCTGGATCCGGATTTCGCCGAGAAGTTCCTGAACTTCGTCATCAAGGAAGTCATCCGGCATCATGAGCAGATCGCAGCGGATCACGCCGAACAGGGCGCTGCTGCAAAGTAACAAGGCCGCTTGAAGAAAAGCGGTTCAGACACATCCAAGGAGTAAATGAAATGGCACTGAAAATTCGTCTCGCACGCGGTGGTTCCAAGAAGCGCCCGTACTACCACATCGTTCTCGCTGACGCCCGTTCGCCGCGCGACGGCCGCTTCCTCGAGAACCTCGGTTCCTGGAACCCGATGCTCGCCAAGGACAACGATGCCCGCGTCAAGCTCGACGCCGAGCGCATCACCCACTGGATCGCACAGGGCGCACAGCCGACCGACCGCGTTCTGCGCTTCCTGAACGAAGCCGGCATCGCAAAGCGCGAAGCCAAGAACAACCCGGAAAAGGCAAAGCCCGGCAAGCGCGCTCAGGAGCGTGCAGCTGAAAAGGCTCAGAAGATCGCCGACGCTGCTGAAGCTGCTGCTTCCGCGGAATAATTCCGGGCTTCGGCCTCGATCGAACGGGCGGCATGGCGACATGCCGCCCGTTTTCGTTTCCATTCCCGTTCACTTCGGCTATGAGAAACCAAACCTCCGGCTTCGACATTAGGGACGCCATGACAAAGCTAGAAAATCCGGTGCTGATGGCAACGATCGGTGGCGCGCAGGGGCTGCGCGGCGAAGTGCGCGCCAAGTCCTACAGCGCCGATCCGACCGCGCTCGGCGACTACGGCCACCTGCACAGCATGGATGGGCGTACCTTCGAGGTTCTCGAAATCCGGGAGATGAAGAATGTCGTCGTCGTACGCTTCCGGGGAATCAACGACCGCAACGCCGCCGAAGCGCTGAACGGTCTCGAGCTCTACATCGACCGCGACAACCTGCCCGACGACGAGCTCGATGAGGACGAGTTCTTCTATGCCGATCTCGAGGGCCTCGAGGCCATCGACGACCAGGGCGTCAGCTACGGCACGGTCACCGGCATCTTCGACTTCGGCGCCGGGGACCTGCTCGAGCTCAAGGGTCCCGGCAAGCGCCCGGTGCTTATCCCGTTCTCGGAAGCCTCGGTGCTGGAGATCGACCTCGAAGCCGGCAAGATCACCATCGATCCCCTGGCGTCGGGCCTCGTCGACAGCGACGATGATGGTCCTTCGTTTACGCCGGACGCGCCTGACAACGATAAGCCGAAGAAGAAAAAGTGATGGAGACGACGGCCTTCCGGGCGACTGTCCTGACACTCTACCCGGAGATGTTTCCCGGCCATCTCGGCTATTCGCTCGCCGGCAAGGCGATGGAACGCGGCCAGTGGGCGCTTGAGGCCGTGCAGATCCGCGACTTCGCTACCGACAAGCACCGCACCGTCGACGACACGCCGGCCGGCGGCGGCGCCGGCATGGTGCTGAAAGCGGACGTGCTCGCCCGTGCCATCGATACCGTCTCGACAAGCGACAGCCGCCCGCGCCTGCTCATGAGCCCGCGCGGCAAGCCGCTGACGCAAAAGCGCGTGCGCGAACTGGCTGATGGTGAAGGCGTCATCATCATATGCGGCCGCTTCGAGGGTGTGGACCAGCGGGTGATCGACGCGCGCGAACTGGAGGAAGTGTCGATCGGCGACTACGTGCTCTCAGGCGGCGAGCCGGCGGCGCTTACCGTGCTCGACGCGATCGTGCGCATCCTGCCCGGTGTCATGGGCAACGATCTCTCCGGCCTGCACGAAAGCTTCGAGGGCGGGCTCCTGGAACACCCGCACTATACCCGCCCGCAGGAATGGGAGGGGCGCGAGATCCCTGGTGTCCTCACTTCGGGCAACCACGGCGCGATCGAGAAGTGGCGGCATGAGCAGGCGGTGACGCTGACGCGCGCGCGGCGGCCGGACCTGCTGGAAAAGCCGGTCGGCGAGAAATAAGCCCGCAGAGGCTGAGATTCGGCCGTTCACATTGACAAATTTGTCAAGCTGGGGATGACAAGCCGGCTGCATTCGTGTAGTAGCGCACGCGGAAATGGGGTTATCCCCGTCTGCCAGCAACAAAGAATGGCGAACCCGCTCCCGTCCGTAAAGGGCTAAATCCCGAGGTCATTGACCAAAGGACAAGTATCGAGCGCTCTGGCTGTTTCAGAAGAACCAAAGGTTAAGACGATGAACATCATTCAGCAGCTTGAGGCCGAACAGGTCGCCAAGATCGAAGCCAAGCGCACGCTCCCGGAATTTTCTCCTGGTGATACGCTGCGCGTCAACGTGAAGGTCACCGAAGGCACGCGTACGCGCGTACAGGCCTACGAAGGCGTTTGCATCGCTCGCTCCGGCGGCGGTCTGCAGGAAAACTTCACGGTCCGCAAGATCTCCTACGGCGAAGGCGTCGAGCGCGTATTCCCGGTCTACTCGCCGGCTATCGAAAGCGTAGAAGTCGTTCGCCGCGGTAAGGTCCGTCGCGCCAAGCTCTACTACCTGCGCGACCGTCGCGGCAAGTCTGCTCGTATCGTTGAAGACACCGGCGTTCGCGCCCGCAAGCTCAACGACGCCGAGCGCGCCGCTCTCGCCCAGGAAAAGGCACGTCTGGAAGCTGAAAAGGTTGCAGCAGCTCAGGCTCTGGCAGCCGAAAAGGCAGCACAGGAAGCCGCTGAAAAGGCAGCTGCCGAAGCAGCAGCAGCTGAAGCAGCCGCCGCAGCTGAGCCGGCAGCGGAATAAGCTTCATCCGCAAGGATTGAGGAAAAGGCGGCCTTTGGGTCGCCTTTTTTTGTTTGGTGATGTGGTGGCTCGATTTAGGGCCAATCGTCACGCGATTGACGAATGCGAAGCCTCACTTGAACCGCAGTCTATCCAGTAACCGCGCCCACTGCGTTCGCAGGGAAGCCGGTTCCGCCTGGGGTGCCAGCATGAAATAGGGCAAAGGCACGTTAGGCATGTCGTCATAGGCTTTGAGGATGGTCTCGAGCGGTGTCAGGGTTGGGTCGCGGTCCCAATAGACGATCTTCAACCATGTGGCCGCGCGCGTATATTGGCCTCGTCCCAACCACTGTTCCTCGAGATTGGCCTGCAACATTCGCCGCCCGGCCTCATGCAGGTCATTTTCGTCAAGTTGCGCCCGTCCCAACTTCTTCAGGCACAGCGCATAGGCAAAAGCCCTTGGCTTTAACGTTGCTTTGAGCGATGGCACTTTCGGCTTCAAGTGTCGCTCGTATTCTTCGACCGCGGTTTCGTACTGTCCGGCCTGAAAGCTGAAGGCCATGAAATCGTCGAGAGTGCCGTAGGTGAGCAGCATTCCTCTGCTATACGGCAGGCCTCTGGTTTCCTGAGGAACGAAACGCTGGAGCTTGTAATCAAACTTGTCGGGACCCAGTACCTTGGTAAAGCCGGTCCGCATGTATTCAATTTGTGCGTCTTGCGCGATTTTCCAGGACGCTTCGTCGTTTCTCTTGCCGTACATCCACTGGCCAAGTGCCTTAGCCCAGTGCAGGGTTACGCGATGCGAACAGGGAAGACCACCAAACCTTTCCTCTTCCTTTCCCTCGATGGCCTTGTCCAGCCACTCAAGCGCACGTGGAAGAATAGGCGTTATTTGCTGGTCATAGCGCACCAGGAAGGCAGAGACGGCACTGTGAATCTGACGCGCAGCAACATTGCCCATCGGGCTGGCGGGATCGTATTCGATACCAATTCTGTAGGCGATAAGCTCATCCGCCACTTCACGCATTCGAATAGGGTCGAATTTGCTCAAAATTGTCTCCGTCAATAAGGATTAAATTACAAAACTTCGCTGGCATCTCATCATGTCACAAAGCGTGGCGCGGCGAATGCGGTGCCACTAGGGCTCGGATCCTTTGAGGCGCGGCGGTGATGGGGCGTACGCCATAGAGGCCGCTTGCCGGCAGCGGCATCCCGATCCAGAGCAGAAGCACAAGGCCGCCCACCGCACGCAGCCAGATGTTGCCGCGCGGGCGCGAAAACGCGATAGACGCCAGGACTTCCCGCGCGGCTTCGGCATCGGCCGCCGGAACGCGAAGCTCGATACCGCCGAGTGCGGTCATGAAGTGAGGCACCATTGTCGTGTGGTGAAGCGTGTGCGCAAGCACCCGGATACCGGCCGCCTCCAGCGCACAGATGGCCGACGCCGTTTCCGTCGGACCGTAGGCCCAGCCGGCAGTGGCGAAATCCGAAGGGCGGGGTGTCATGCTGGCTCCGTGACGACGATCGTTGCGACGTCAGGATAGCGGGTCTGCGTTAATGCAATCGAAAGGCGCATTTGGCAGTTGGGCGAGGGCGTGCTGGGTGTGGCGAAGTCCCCTCCCCAACCCCTCCCCACAAGGGGGAGGGGCTTGCTGGGCGCACCGTCAGTGATAAGCGCAACCTCTCAAACGTCGCAACGCTGACTGCTGGCTCGGAGGTTGCCACGAGTTAGCCCCTCCCCCTTGTGNNGGGGTTGGGGAGGGGACTTCCTTAATGTTGGAGCAGACACTCCCTACCCTTCGATCTCCGGCTCGATCAGCCGCGCCATGTTGCGCAGCGATTCCTGCCAGCCGAGATAGCAGGCTTCCGGCGGGATGAGGTCGGGGATGCCGGATTGGGTGATGTTTATCTCGGTGCCGACGGAGACCTTTTTCAGTTCGACCGTCACCTCCATCTCGCCCGGCAGATTGGGATCGTCGAAGCGGTCGACATAGCGCACGCGCTCGCCGGGAACGAGTTCGAGATATTCGCCGCCGAAGGAATGGCTGTTGCCTGATGTGAATTTGCGGAACGACATCTTGAAGGTGCCGCCGACGGTCGGCTCGAAATGATGGACGCTGCAGGTAAAGCCATTCGGCGGCAGCCATTTGGCCATCGCGTCGGCTTCGATAAAGGCGCGGTAGACCTTCTCGGGCTTGGTGGCGAGAACGCGGTGCAGGCGGATGGTGCTTGGCATGGGTTGTTCCTCCTGAGGTGATGTGATGGTCCAAGGACGTGCGGGGCGTGGGTGATCCGACATCCGATTGGGATTTTGTTCAAGGGGGGAGATGGCCAGTGTTTTGCCGTGTGGCCCCCTCATCGCCTCACTGCGCTCCGGCACTTCTCCCCGCTGGGGCGAAGGGGCTGGTGGCTGGCGTTGTGCGCCCCTCACCAAACATATAGCGTTTTGTTTTGGCCGGAACAGCGCGGCATCTCCCCTTCTCCCCTCG
>UBVW01000069.1:0-17550 GCA_900469085.1 Hyphomicrobiales bacterium
CGCCCAAGCAAAGGCCCAGAACGGCGGCGGCAGGCCGATCTCGGCAAGCTCCTCTTCCGTCTTCAGCCACAGCTCATGCGCTTCGCTCGCCAGATTGAGCCGGATCTCCGGCACATGCGGCGGCGTCATCGGGCTGGTATTGTCGCGGATGAAGAGTGCGGGGTCGGTTTTCACGAGGTCAGCGCGGCGGGTTGTCGAGCCCGCCCATGCGGCAGACCTCGGCCCATTCCTCGTCGGTCACAGGCTGCACGGAAAGCCGCATCGACGTCACCAGCGACATCTTCGAGAGCTTCTCGCTCGCCTTCACATCCTTCAGCGTCACCGGCTTCGGCATGTCGCGGACGGCGCGGATATCGACGCAGTCCCACTTGGGATCGCCCTTGGCGGTCGAATCGGGATGCGACAGCGCGCAGACCTCGACGATGCCGACGATCTCCAGCCCGTCATTGGAGTGGTAGAAGAAGCCCTTGTCGCCGATCTGCATCGCCCGCATGTTGTTGCGCGCCAGATAGTTGCGAACGCCGGTCCACTCCGTGCCCTTTTCGCCGGCCGCCTTCTGCTGCTCCCAGGACCATGCCGCAGGTTCGGATTTGTAAAGCCAGTGCGCCACTTGCTTACGCCTCCGGCTTGTTGAAGACCCAGTTGAAGGGCTTCACTTCGACGCTCTCGAACAGGCTAGCCTTCGCATAGGGATCGGCATTCGCGATATCGGTGGCCGCCTCGATGGTCTCGGCCTCGACGATGACAAGGCTGCCGCAGGGCTTGCCCTCGGCATCGAGAAACGGACCGGCCATCTTCAGCGTGCCGGCTTCGTTGAGCGCATTGAGATGCTCCAGATGCGTCGGCCGCGTCTCCATGCGGACGTTGAGGTGGCCGGGCTTATCCTTGCAGACAAAGGCGAAAAACATGTGAGGTCTCCTATTCGGTGGTGATCGGACGCGTCATCAGCTGGTCGATGGCAGCGGCAACGCCGAGCTTGCCCTCGATGATGGCGGAAACGGCGTCGGTAACGGGCATCTCGATGGCAAGCGACTTGGCGAGCCGCGACACGACGGCAGCAGCAAACGCACCCTCCACCAGCTCGCCATGCGAGGGATCGCGCGTTTCGCCGCGCCCGAGCGCGATGCCGAAGCGCAGGTTGCGTGATTGATGGCTGGTGGCCGTCAGAACAAGGTCGCCCAGCCCCGAAAGCCCCGGCACGGTGTCCGCCTGGCCGCCCTTGGCGACGACGAAGCGCGACATCTCGGCCAGCCCGCGTGCAATCAGCGCCGCCCGTGCGGAATCCCCGATCCCGGCGCCCTCGACGATGCCGCAGGCAATCGCCAGCACGTTCTTCAAGGCGCCGCCCAGTTGCACCCCGATCCGATCCGATGACGGATAAAGCCGGAAGGTCCGTCCCGAAATCGCTTGCGCCAGCCGCTCGGCGATCTCGCCATTCTCGGCAGCGACGACCATCGCGGTCGGCAAACCCTTGGCGATATCGGCCGCGAAGCCCGGCCCCGACAGCACGGCAATCGCATGCCCTGGCAGAGCCTTGGCCAGCATGTCGGTCAACAGATTGCCGGTGGCCTTCTCGATGCCCTTGGCGCAGGTGACGACAATAGCATCATTAGCCAGGTAAGGTTCATACTGTCGCGCCGCGTCGGCCTGCGCCTGCGAGGGCATGGCAAAGAGCACGATGCCGGCATCACCGATCGCATCGGGCTCCGAGGAAAACTGCAGCGTCTCCGGCAACGGAATGCCGGGAAGTGCCGCGTCGTGCAGATGCTCGGCAGCGAGATCGGCCATCAGAGCGGGATCTCGTCCGACCAACGTCACCTTGTGTCGCCCCGTCAGCGCGATCACGGCCGCCAGTGCCGTTCCGAAGGCGCCGGCACCAATGACGGCGATCGTTTCGCTTTCTCCGCTCATGCCTTCGCTCCCCGCTTGCCGAAGCCCAGCAATGTCTCGGCACTCGAATCCAGCGGCCAGCGCGAGCGCGGCTGCACGTCGAGATCGTCGGGCTGAACGCCCTCAGCCATCCGCTCCAACCCGGCCCAGGCGATCATGACCGCATTGTCGGTGCACAGATGCAGCGGCGGCGCCACGAAGCGGAAGCGATTCTTGTCGCACAGCGCCTGCAGCGTGCCGCGAACGGCGAGATTGGCAGCAACGCCGCCCGCCACGACAAGCGCCGGCTGCTCGACATCGGGATAGAGCGCCTTGAAGCGCTCAAGGCCGCGCCCAATCCGGTCCTTCAGCGTCCGCGACACCGCATCCTGGAACGAGGCGCAGATGTCGGCCACGTCCTGATCTGTCAGCGGCGCAATCTCGGTTGCCGCCTGCCGCACGGCCGTCTTCAGCCCGGAGAAGGAGAAATTGAGCTTCGCCTCGCCGACCAGTGGCCGCGGAAACTTGAACCGCTGAGGATTACCCGATTTCGCCGCCCGCTCGACGGCCGGCCCGCCCGGATAAGGCAGGCTCAGGAGCTTCGCCGTCTTGTCGAAGGCCTCGCCCAACGCGTCGTCGATCGTCGTGCCCCAGCGCTCGTAGTCGCCGACACCCTTGACCAGGATAAGCTGCGTGTGGCCGCCGGACACCAGCAGCATCAGATAGGGGAACGACAGCCCATCCGTTAGCCGCGCCGTCAGCGCATGGCCTTCCAGATGGTTGACCGCATAGAGCGGCTTGCCCGATGCCTTGGCGATCGCCTTGCCGGTCATCAGCCCGACGAGCAGCCCGCCGATCAGCCCCGGACCCGACGTCGCGGCAATCGCGTCGATCTCCGACAGCGACACATTGGCGCGTTTCAAAGCCTCGTCGATCAGCGTATCGAGTGCCTCGACATGGGCACGTGCGGCGATTTCTGGCACCACGCCGCCATAGGCGCTATGCTCTTCGAGCTGGCTCAGCACCACATCGGAGCGCACGGTCGGCACGCCCTTAGCATCCCGCTCGACAACGGCGGCGGCGGTTTCGTCGCAGCTTGTTTCGATACCGAGGATGCGCAGAAAGGGAGCCATGGAGCCTGATCGTTGATTGCGATGGGTCTGAAACCCGTTTACGAGAAACTCCGGTAACAACGGATCAATGCGGATGCAAACAAAACCTTTCCGGATCGGCACCAGAGGCAGCCCGCTGGCGCTCGCCCAGGCAAACGAAGCCCGCGACAGGCTGATGGCGGCCCACGGCCTGCCGGAGGAGATGTTCGAGATCGTAGTGCTCTCGACCAAGGGCGACCGCATCACCGATCGCTCGCTCTCCGAGATCGGCGGCAAGGGCCTGTTCACCGAGGAACTGGAAGAGAAACTTTCGACCGGCGACCTCGACATCGCCGTGCACTCCTCCAAGGACATGCCCACAGCGCTGCCCGAAGGGCTCTGTCTGTCCGCCTACCTGCCGCGTGAAGACATTCGCGATGCTGTCGTAGGCCGCACCGCCCCGAAGCTGATCGACCTGCCGCATGGCGCCACCGTCGGCTCCTCGTCGCTGCGCCGCCAGGCGCTGATCCGCCGCATGCGCCCGGATATCAACGTCATCACCTTCCGTGGCCTCGTCGACACCCGCCTGCGCAAGCTGAACGAGGGCCAGGTCGATGCGACGCTGCTGGCGCTGGCCGGTCTGAAGCGGCTTGGGAAGGTCGAGGTCATCACCGACATTCTCGACCCCGACACCTTTCCGCCGGCGCCTGCCCAGGGCGCGATCTGCATCGAGAGCCGCATCGGCGATACGGTGACCGACGCGCTGCTCGCCCCGATCAACGATATCAGGACCTACGACACGGTTTCCTGCGAGCGCGCCTTCCTGGGCGCCCTCGATGGCTCCTGCCGCACGCCGATCGGCGGCTATGCGGTCTGCGAAGGCGACCAGATCCGCCTGCACGGCCTGATCATCACCCCCGATGGCCGCAGCCAGCACGCCATCACCATCGACGGCAATCGTCGCGACGCGGTGGCGCTCGGCACCCGCGCCGGCCAGGATATCCGCGCCCGCGCCGGAACCTCGTTCTTCGACAGCTGGAGCTGACGCCGCATGCGCGTGCTCGTCACCCGTCCACCGCATCCGGGCGAGCGCACCGCAAGACGGCTGGCCGAGATGGGACACGAGCCGATCATGCTGCCGCTATCGGCTCCCGCCCATGACCCGGATGCCGCCTTCGCGGCGCTCGCCAACTCCGACGGCCCGATATCGGTCACCAGCGCCGAAGCCATCCGCGTTCTCACCGAACGCCCCGATGACCTCGCCCCATATCTCTCCCGCCCCCTCTTCGCCGTCGGCGACGTCACCGCAGAGGAAGCAAGAACCGCCGGCTTCACCGATGTCATCGCCTCCAGCGGCGACGGCGCCGACCTCGCCGACCGCATCGCGCAACGCGACACCGCGCGATCGGACAAGCCCAACCTCCTCTACCTCGCAGGCTCCCCCCGCGCCGAAACATTCGAGGCCCGCGCGGCCGAACTGGGTCTCACCGTCACTACGGTCGAATGCTACCGCATGCGCCGCCTCGATATTCCCGATCAGCTGCTGCGCGACCTCTTCTCGGCCCACGAACCCGACGCCATCCTCTTCTATTCGCGCCGCACCGCCGAGGATTTCTTCGCGCTCAAGGAAATATCCGCCAACCTGGACGCCCTCATCGGCGTCCGCCTGCTCTGCCTCAGCCAGGCCATCGCCGACGCAATTCCCGTGACCCTGCAAGGCCAATCCGCCACGCCCGACAGCCCGGATGAGGCAGCCTTGTTGTCGCTTCTGTGAGCGATGGCACCATCATTTCAAAAGTTGGGTTTCCGCCCAGGCAGCAAATTCCTGAAGCCGAACGAGCGCCCGCGCCGCATCGTCCCGCGACTTCGCGCGCGCTCCATATTGCACCTCGTCCTTCTGTTCCAGAAGCGCCCGAAGGTTTGTCTCCTGATGCTTCGGAAATGCGTTTCCGAGTGCCGCGCGAAGCAGCTTGATCACCGCCCCATGGTCACCCTGATTGATCTCGCCGCGATACTTCGCGGTGATGGCGTCGGCATAGGCGATCGCGCAATTGATTGACGTCGCGATGGATGGGTTTCCGAGATCGCCCAGGTCCGCCCACGCATTGCTGTTGCGGGCATCCTTCAAATAGGCCCTGGCCACAGCAAGCCGCGCCGAGACATAAGCCGCATCCGTCTTCTTGCCCGGCCTCGATCTAACCATCCGCATCGGCCCTTGCCAAGGCGGCAAGCTCCTCCGGCCGCCTGCCCGACAACACGATCGCATCCGCAACCGCATTGGCCCACCAGGGGTCACGATCACGCGCGAGCCGCTCGACATCGGACAGATCGAGACCGACGACGCTTGCGGTGAAACCGAGCCGCCCGGAATGCGCGGCCAGACCATCCCTGATGGTCTCGACCACCGCCGCGAGGTCTCCAGCGTCGGCCACGACAGCAACATCCAAGTCGCTGCCAAGCCGATCCTCGCCGCGCGCGACACTGCCGTAGATCCATAGGCTTTTGACCAACGGCGCCGTGCTGCCGGCGCTATCCTTCACGGCCTCGACGATATCAGCAAACCGCCGATCCTCGGCGGCGAAGAGACTTCGTATCTGGTCGGCGAGATAATGCTCGGCATTCAGCCGATACAGCCGACTGTATCCCGTCCCCTCGGCGAAGATGACACCGATCTCCTCCAGCCAGAGCAGCCCAACGCGCGTGCTGCTCTTCGACAATGCCGCGCGGTGGCTGATATCGGCGGCGGACAGCAGCCCGCCATGGCGCGCCAGAACCCGCAGGACACGCACATTCGAATCCACCCCGAAGATGAGGTCGACAGGGTTCCTGATGGCGCTCTGCGCAATGGTTCTCACCACCGTTCAACACCTCCAATATCTCAACAGATGATCCGATAACGAACCGATTGGCTCGATATTAAGCCAATCGACCTATTATTAAACCTTTCCCTCGATCCTGACAACGCCACCCGTTTGCCACCACAAACCGATCCAATTTCAGCCAAGGTCGCGACCTAATTTCGCAAATTTCATCTGGCCTCTTTCCTTCACCGGCCTCACTGACTACTTTCGAACCACTGTAAGAATTATGAGGGTCTCATGGCACCAGGAAATCCGCCCCGCCATTCGAAGAGCACCGACGAGCCGGTCACGATCGACTTGGATGCGCAGGAGATTGCCTCGGAAGTGAGTGCCAGTAAGGACGTCCGGCATGACGCCGGCCCGGATATCGGCAAGACAGCCGACGCGGTAGTCGAAGCGCCGCCGGAGACCACCGAATCGATTGTTCCCGATGAGGGCATGGACGAGAGCGACGCCGCGAAGGCCAAAGCCGAAGACGTCGCTAAAGAGACGCCCGAGCCCTTCGCCTATGACAAAGCGCCTGATCCCGAACTGCCGCCTTACAATCATGCGCCGGAACCCGTTGAGCCCGCAAAGAGCGAGCCTCAGCGCTATCAGGGCGGCACCTCCGGGCTGATAGCCGCCGGCATCGTCGGCGGGCTGATTGCGTTGATCGGGGCCGGCGCCATTCAGTATGCCGGCTTCCTGCCCGGCTCATCTGTCCCTGAGACGGCTTCGCCCGAGATCGCCAACCTGTCCGGCGAGATCGACGGCCTCAAGCAATCCGTCGCCAACCTTGCCGCCGCACCATCATCAGCGCCAGCCAATGACGCGCTCGAAACCCGTATTGCCGCGCTCGAGACCGCCGCCAAGGCACCGCAAGCCGCTTCGTCGGGCGCAGATAGCGCCACGGTGGACGCGCTGAACCAGAAGATCACGGATCTCAACGCCGAGCTCGACCAGTTGCGCGGCGCCGTCAGCCAGGCGACCGAGCAGCGCGCAACAAACGGCGCCGAACTCGAACAGCGCCTCACCGCCGCCGAACAGAAGCTCAACGAGCCGCGCCAGGACGTCGCCGTCGCCAAGGCGATCGCGGCAGCCGGCCTGAAGGCGGCGATCGATCGCGGCGGCCCCTTCGTCGCCGAACTCGACACCTATGCCGGCGTTTCACCGGATGATCCCGTCGTCGCCGACCTCAGGAGCTTCGCCGAAACCGGTGTGCCCTCGCGTGCCGAACTGATCCGCCAGGTGCCCGACGTGGCGACCGCGATCGTCGCAAGCGTCAACAGGCAAGACCCCAATGAGAGCTGGTCCGACCGGCTGATATCAAGCGCCAAGTCGCTGGTCAGCGTTCGCCCGGTGGGCAACATCGAGGGCGACAGCGTCGAGGCGATTGCCGCGCGCATGGAAGACAAGGTGAAGAACGGCGACCTCCCGGGTGCGGCCAACGAGTGGACCACGCTGCCAGCCGATGCCAAGCAGGCCTCCGCCGCCTTCAAGCAATCGCTGGACGCCCGCATCCGCGTCGAAGAGCTGGTCGGCAGCGCGCTTTCGAAGGCTGTTTCAGGCACCGGCCCTGGTACTGGCACAGGCAAGGAGGGCTGAGGACATGGTCAGGCTTGTTGTCTTCGCGATTCTCGTTCTCATTCTCGGCTACGGCTTCTCCTGGCTTGCCGATCGCCCCGGCGATCTCTCGCTCATCTGGGAGGGTCAGCTCTACCAGACCCGGCTGATCGTCGCCGCCACATCAATCATCGCGCTGATCGCGGTCGTCATGGTCGCGTGGTGGCTGGTGCGCGTCATCTGGACCTCGCCACACTCCGTTACCCGCTATTTCCGCGCCCGCAAGCGCGACCGTGGCTACCAGGCGCTATCAACGGGCCTGATCGCGGCCGGCGCCGGCAACGCGCTGATGGCCCGCAAGATGGCCGCCCGCTCGCGCGGCTTGATCCGCGCCGACCAGGAGCCGCTGATCGCGCTGCTCGAAGCCCAGGCCGCTCTCATCGAGGGCCGGCATGACGAAGCCCGCGCCAAGTTCGAGGCGATGGTCGAGGATCCCGAAACCCGCGAGCTTGGCCTGCGCGGCCTCTATCTTGAGGCGAAGCGCCTCGGCGCCAACGAAGCCGCCCGCCAATATGCCGAAAAGGCTGCCGACAACGCCCCCTATCTTCCCTGGGCCGCTCAGGCGACGCTCGAATACCGCAGCCAGTACGGCCGCTGGGACGATGCGATCCGCCTGCTCGAACAGCAGAAGGCCGCCCGCGTCATCGACAAGGCCGAGGCCGACCGCCTGCGCGCCGTGCTTCTGACGGCCCGCGCCGACGAGAAGCTGGAAAACGATCCCGTGGGCGCCCGCGACGACGCTACCCATGCGCTGAAGCTCTCGGCCGATTTCGAGCCGGCCGCGATCATCGCCGCCAAGGCGCTGTTTCGCGAAGACAAGCTGCGCAAGGCGGCCTCCATTCTCGAGCAGGCCTGGAAGACCAGCCCGCATCCCGAGATCGGCGCCACCTATGTGCGCGCCCGCAGCGGCGATTCGCTTGCCGACCGGCTGAAGCGCGCCGAAAAGCTGGAGAACCTGCGCCCCAACAACATCGAATCGCTGTTGATCGTCGCCCAGGCGGCGCTCGACATCAGGGATTTTGCCAAGGCCAGAGCGAAAGCCGAGGCCGCCGCCCGCATCGAGCCGCGCGAGGCCGCCTTCCTGCTGCTCGCCGATATCGAGGAAGCCGAGACCGGCGACCAGGGCCGCATCCGCCACTGGCTGGCACAGGCGCTGAAGGCGCCGCGCGATCCGGCATGGGTCGCCGATGGCTTCGTCTCCGACAAATGGCTGCCGCTCTCGCCCGTCACGGGCAAGCTCGACGCCTTCGTCTGGAAAGCGCCGTTCGGCCAGGTCGAAGGCCCGATCGAGGAAGGCTCCGTCGCCTCCATCGACAGCGCCTTGAAGAGCCTGCCGCCGGTGCGCGACGTCACGCCCGAAAGCGCCGCCGGCGATCACCGCATCATCGAGCTGGAACGCGCCGCGACCATCGCCAGGGCCGCCCGACCGGCGCCAGAGCCGGTTCCGGCAGCCAAGCCGCCGGCAAGCCCGGTGAACGTACAGCCTGCGCCGGCACGACAGCCATCCGACACCCCGGAACCCCGCCCCTTCTTCGGCGGACTGCCTGACGATCCGGGCGTCAAGAACCCCAAGGCTGAGCCAGAACCCAAGACACGGCTTCGCCTCTTCTAGCCAAACAGGACCCGTATGTTCGAACGCTTCCAGGCATTTTTCCAGAACCTGACAAACGACCACCCGAAGAGCAGCTTCGCCCCCGATGATCCCCGCATCGCCGTGGCCGCACTCTGCATGCAGGTGATGGAGGCCGACGGCCAGATCAAGGACAGCGAGAAGAAGCGTCTGCGCACGCTCCTGAAGGACCAGTACGGTCTCGATGGCAAGCAACTCGACGCGCTGATCGCCGCCGGCCAGCAAGCCGAGAGCGATGCAGTCGATTACTACCGCTTTACCTCCGACCTGAAGCGCCATCTCGACACCGAGCAACGCCTCGAGCTGATCGGCATTCTCTGGGATATCGTCTATGCCGATGGCGAGCGCAGCGAGATGGAGGACGACGCCATATGGCGCATTGCCGAGCTTCTCGGCGTCTCCGCCCGCGAGCGCATCCAGCAGCGCCAGGCTGCCGCCAAGCGCGTCACCGGAATCGATGTGGTGCAAGACGATGCCGACTGACAGTACAGGCGCGACTGGCATAGACGGCGCGGGCACCGGTGTGGCCGGCTCGGACGGTGCAGACGCAAGCGTCGAAGGCAAACGCCCGGTCCTGATCGTGCTTCATCAGGAGAGCTCCAGCCCCGGCCGTGTCGGCCAGCTGCTCGCCGAGAAGGGCTACCCGCTCGACATCCGCCGCCCGGTGCTCGGGCAGACACTGCCGATAACGCTTGCCGACCACGCCGGCGCCGTCGTCTTCGGCGGCCCGATGACCGCCAACGATCCCGATGATTTCGTCAAAGCCGAGATCGGCTGGCTGAATGTGCCGTTGAAGGAGAAAAAGCCACTGCTCGGCATCTGTCTCGGGGCGCAGATGCTGGTGCGCCATCTCGGCGGCAAGGTCGCGGCCAATACCGACGCGTCAACCGAGATCGGCTGGTACCCTCTGCGCGCGACGGAGAAGGGCCGGCAGCTGATGCACTGGCCGAGGATGGTCTACCACTTCCACCGCGAGGGCTTCGATCTGCCGCGCGGCGCCGATCTGCTCGCTGAAGGCGACGTCTACCCGAACCAGGCCTTCCGCTACAACGGCCACGCCTGGGCCCTGCAATTTCACGCCGAACTGACGCGCGCCATGATGCACCGCTGGGTCGTCCACGGCGCCCACCGCTTCATCCTCCCCAACGCCCAGCAAGGCCGCGAGCACCTCGAAGGCCGAATGCTGTTCGACGCGCCGCTCAAGGCCTGGCTCGACGAATTCCTGGAACTCGTCTTCGAGGGCAAGAAGCCGAAATCGGCACCCTCGGCCAAGGCTGCGCTGACGGCCTGATGCGGAGAGCCGCGCGCCGTGTTATGATCGGCAACGCCATCTCGGCGGTATTTTAGTAGCAGAAACAGGTTCCGATCCACGATCCGGCCGATTGGTCGCGCCGAGCGCCGCCATGACCGCAGCCATGTCAGGGGAACAGCATGTCGAACTACGAACAGAAGCTTGTCTCGCTGGGTCTCGTCCTGCCTCAGCCGCTGAAACTGCCCTCGCACATGACGCTGCCCTTTCCATGGGTCAATGTGCGCGGCGACCGAGCCTTCATCTCCGGCCACGGCCCGCAGAACCCCGATGGCTCCCCATCAGGCCCCTTCGGCGTCGTCGGCGACACGGTGACGATCGAGGAGGCCCACGCATCGGCCCGCAAGGTCGGGCTCGCCATGCTGGGGAGCTTGAAGCGCGAACTCGGCAGCCTCGACCGCATCACCGGCTGGTGCCGCGTGCTTGGCATGGTCAACTGCGCCCCGCACTTCTCCAACCCGCCTGCCGTCATCAACGGCTTCACCGAGCTGATCAACGACGTCTTCGGCCAGGACGTCGGCCGCCACGCCCGCTCCGCCATCGGCGTCGCGGGATTGCCGCTGAATTTCCCGGTCGAGATCGAGGCAGAGGTGATGATTTCGGGGTGAGGGTTGAGCGGTGCGGCAGAACAACACCCCCCTCTGCCCTGCCAGGCATCTCCCCCTCAAGGGGGGAGATNNACAGAGGGGGGTGAGCCACACGGCACAACGCCCCGAAAACTACCCCCGCCCCACATGCTCCGGCGCATCCAGCGTATCGATCTTGCGCAACTGCGGAAACCCGCTCGCCCACAACGCCGCCACAACCAACGTCCCAATCCCGCCGATGACAACCGCCGGCACAGCACCGAACACCGAGGCCATCGTCCCGGCACGAAACTCGCCGAGCTCGTTCGACGCCCCGACGAAGACCATGTTGACGGCGTTGACGCGGCCGCGCAGCTGGTCGGGCGTCCAGAGCGCGATCAGGCTCTCGCGCACATAGACCGACACCATGTCGGCCGCCCCCATCAGCGCCAGCGCCGCGATCGAAAGCTCGACATTCTTCGATAGGCCGAAAGCGATGGTCCCCAGCCCGAACAGCGCCACGCCGATAAACATGTAGACCCCGGCGCGATGCTTCAGCGGATAGGTCGCAAGCAACACGGCCATGACAATGGCGCCGACGCCGGGCGCCGAACGAAGGAGGCCGAGCCCCCAGGGACCGAGCGTCAGGATATCGCGCGCAAAAATCGGCATCAGCGCCGTGGCGCCGCCAAGCAGCACCGCGAAGAGATCGAGCGAGATCGCGCCCAGCACCACCTTCTCGCTGCGGATGAACTTGAAGCCGCCTAAGATCATGTCCCAGCTCTTCGCCTCGCCCGTGGTCTTCTGCGCCGGCTTCGGGATCAGGAAGAGGAGCCCCGCCCCAAGGGCTGCGAACACCACCGCGACGGTATAGGCCGTATGCCCGTTGATCCCATAAAGAAGACCGCCGATGACCGGGCCGGTGATCGAGGCGAGCTGCCATGACGACGAGTTCCAGGCGATGGCGTTCGAGAGATCGTCGGCCGGCACGAGATTGGGCGCCAGCGACTGCACCGCCGGCGACATGAAGGCGCGCTCGATGCCGAAGACCAGAAGCACCGCAAAGACAGGGATGGGCGAGAAGGTGCCCGTCATCGTCATCCCCAGCAGCGTCAGCGTGCAGAGGGCGGCCACCAGCGAGCACAGCGAGGCGATGGCGCGCCGGTTGTAGCGATCGGCCACCGAACCGGTGACGAGGATGAGCAGCAGCGACGGCAGGAACTGCACCAGCCCGATCAGGCCGAGATAGATGGCGCTGCCCGTCTGGTCGTACATCTGCCACCCGACCGCGACGCTGACGATCTGCTGCGAAAACGAGAGCAGAAAGCGCGCGAAGAAGAAGCGGGTGTAGGAGGAGTGCCGGAAGGCCGCGAAGCGGTCGCCGTGAGCCGAGATGGACATGATGTCTTTCCAACAAACGGACCAGACATCGTTCCCCGACGCGCCCGTTGAGCATGAATTGCCGCAGCATTGCACACGGCTCTTGCCGGTTTAGTCGCCAATGTCTACATGTCTGTCAACAACGAACTGGAGACCGCGATGCTTGCGCTTTTTCAAACCATTGATTTGGCTTTGAATCTTTACACCTGGATCCTGATCGGAAGCGCCATTTTCTCCTGGCTCTACGCGTTCAACGTGATCAATTCCAGCAATCAGTTCGTCAATTCGGTCGGCATGTTCCTCTACAACGTCACCGAACCGGTGCTGCGGCCGATCCGTCGCGTGCTGCCGAACCTCGGCGGCATCGACATCTCGCCGATCATCCTTCTCCTCATCATCTTCTTCATCCGCTCGTTCATGTGGAACACGATCGTCCCGATGGTGTTGCGATAAGGCCCTACAAGGCCTTTGACGATCATCTCCTGCTCGCCGTCAGGCTGACGCCGAATGGCGGGCGAGATCACATCGGTGGTATTGAGATGGATGCCGACGGCAAGGTCTATCTGAAGGCTCGCGTCTCGGTCGTTCCCGAAAAGGGCAAGGCGAACAAAGCGCTGATCGCGCTTGTCGCGAAATCGCTCGGCGTCCCCAAGTCGGCCGTCGATTTCGTTTCAGGCGACACGTCGCGTAAAAAAATCCTCCGGATCGATGCCGAGCCGGAGGATGTGATCAGAAAGCTGGAACTGCTTTTGGGCCTGTAATCAGGCCTTTTCCTTCTTGGCGCGTTCGATCGCCTCAAGGATCAGCTGACCGGCTTCCTTGGCGTCGCCCCAACCGAAGATCTTCACCCACTTGCCGGGCTCCAGATCCTTGTAGTGCTCGAAGAAGTGCTCGATCTGCTTGACGGTAATTTCCGGCAGGTCGGTGTAGTCCTTGACCTTGTCGTAACGCATCGTCAGCTTTGGCGACGGAACGGCGATGATCTTCTCGTCCTTGCCGGAATTGTCTTCCATCTTCAGAACGCCGATCGGGCGAACGTTGATGACGCAGCCCGGAACCAGCGGACGGGTGCTGGCGATCAGGACGTCGATCGGGTCGCCGTCCTCAGACAGCGTGTGCGGCACGAAGCCGTAGTTACCCGGATAGGTCATCGGCGTGTAGAGGAAACGGTCGACGACGAGCGTGCCGGCGTCCTTGTCCATCTCGTACTTGATCGGGTGGCCGCCGACTGGAACTTCAACGATGACGTTGACGTCCTCAGGTGGGTTCTTGCCAATGGAAATGGCGTCGATGCGCATGCGATAACTCCCGCGACGTGAAAACTTCGCAGCCAGATAATCGGATTTCTACCGCGAAGCAACACGCCACATCGGCGCAGGCACATGATTGTTTTATCATCCGGCCTTCAAAATGCCGGAAAACTGGGCAGAGCCGCACTTTCCGTTGAGAAAACGCTCAGTTCCAGATGAAGCCGATCTTCTTCAGCGGCTTCTCGTCGAAGGTCTCGGTGCCCTCGCAATAGTCGGTGCCGCCATGGCCGCGATAGAACTCCGCGCCGCCCTCGTTCTCCTCCAGGCACCAGACCACCATACCCTTGCAGCCGAGCGACCTCAAAAGCCGCCGCGCTTCGGTAAACAGCATGTGGCCAAGGCCGATGCCCTGATATTCGGGACGCAGATAGAGCTCGTAGATCTCGCCTTCCTGCGGCAGCGCCCGCGCCCGGTTGAGCCCGAGCGTTGCATAGCCGGCAACCGTTCCGGCAACATCAAGCACCAGCAGCGTCGCTGGACCGCGCGTCGCCTTGCGCCACCAGCTCTCGCCGCGGCGCTCGACCATCTGGTTCAGCGCCTTGTGCGGGATGATGCCGGCATAGGTATGCTTCCACGCAAGCCGGTGCACTTCCGATATGGCTCGGGAATCATGCGGCTCGGCCCGCCGAACATCGATCGACAACGTCTTCATAACGCTTACTCTGGCCCGGTCGCGGACAATTAACCATATGCGCTAACGCATTCGGCGCGATTGCCCACAGGGTTAACATGTGGACGACGGCTGAAATTTAACGCTTTTTTAACTATTGCGACAAGAAGGATTCGGCGAAGCGCACAAAATAAAAACCCCGGCGCGATGGCCGGGGTTTCGAAGTCTTGGATGAGCCTACTCGCCTCAGGCGGTCTTCGCCTTGGCGAAGCGCTTGCGGTCGTTGGCATCGAGATACATCTTGCGCAGACGGATCGACTTCGGCGTCACTTCCATCAGCTCGTCGTCCTGGATCCAGGAGAGCGCGCGGTCGAGCGTCATGCGGATCGGCGGGGTCAACTTGACGGCTTCGTCCTTGCCGGCAGCGCGGATGTTGGTCAGCTGCTTGCCCTTGAGGACGTTGACCTCAAGGTCGTTGTCGCGCGAGTGAATACCGATGATCATGCCCATGTAGACCTTTTCGCCGGGCTCGATCATCATCGGGCCGCGATCTTCCAGGTTGAACATGGCGTAGGCCACGGCTTCGCCGGCAGCGTTGGCGAGAAGAACGCCGTTGGTGCGGCCACCGATTTCGCCCTTGTAGGGCTGGTAGTCCTTGAACAGGCGGTTCATCACGGCGGTGCCGCGCGTGTCGGTCAGGAGTTCCGACTGGTAGCCGATCAGGCCGCGGGTCGGAGCGTTGAACACGAGGCGAACGCGGTTGCCGCCCGAAGGACGTAGCTCGGTCATTTCAGCCTTGCGCTCGGACATCTTCTGCACGACGACGCCGGAATGCTCTTCATCGACGTCGATGACGACTTCTTCGATCGGCTCCATCGTGGTGCCGCTCTCGTCCTTGTGCATGACGACGCGCGGACGCGACACGGCAAGCTCGAAGCCTTCGCGGCGCATAGTTTCGATCAGGACGGCGAGCTGCAATTCGCCGCGGCCGGACACGTAGAACGAATCCTTGCCTTCGGCTTCTTCGATCTTCAGCGCGACGTTGCCTTCCGCTTCCTTGTAGAGGCGGTCGCGGATGACGCGCGAGGTGACCTTGTCGCCTTCGGTGCCGGCCAGCGGGCTGTCGTTGACGATGAAGGACATGGTGACTGTCGGCGGATCGATCGGCTGCGCAGTCAGCGCCTCGGTGATCGCGGGATCACAGAAGGTGTCTGCAACGGTCCCCTTGGAGAGGCCGGCGATTGCGACGATGTCGCCTGCATGCGCTTCTTCGATCGCGGTGCGCTCGATGCCGCGGAAGGCGAGGATCTTGGAGATACGGCCGGTTTCGATCAGCTTGCCATCCTGGCCGAGAACCTTGACGGCCTGGTTCGGCTTGATCGAGCCGGAATTGATGCGGCCGGTGATGATGCGGCCGAGGAAGGGGTTGGCTTCCAGAATGGTGCCGATCATCGTGAACGGGCCTTCGGCAACCGTCGGCTCCGGAACGTGGCTGAGCACGAGGTCGAGCAGCGGTGCGAGACCCTGGTCCTTCGGGCCTTCAGGATTGACGTTCATCCAGCCGTCGCGACCCGAACCGTAGAGGATCGGGAAGTCGAGCTGCTCGTCGGTGGCGTCGAGGCTGGCGAAGAGGTCGAACACTTCGTTGATGACTTCTTCGTGGCGGCCATCCGGACGGTCGATCTTGTTGATCGCGACGATCGGACGAAGGCCGACCTTCAGCGCCTTGGAGACGACGAACTTAGTCTGCGGCATCGGGCCTTCCGACGAGTCGACCAGAACGATCGCGCCATCCACCATCGACAGGATACGCTCGACTTCACCGCCGAAGTCGGCGTGGCCGGGGGTGTCGACGATGTTGATGCGAACACCCTTCCACTCGACCGAGGTCGCTTTGGCAAGGATCGTGATACCGCGTTCCTTTTCCAGGTCGTTCGAGTCCATGACGCGTTCTGCAACGCGCTGGTTGTCGCGGAACGAACCGGACTGTTTCAGGAGCTCGTCGACCAGTGTCGTCTTGCCATGGTCAACGTGCGCGATAATCGCGATGTTGCGAAGTGCCATATGTCTAGATCTCTGAGGCTGGGGCGCCAAGCTGGGAGGGCGCCAATTGCATTTGGGCGGCTCATACAGTGTTTTTCGCCGTTGCGAAAGGGGGGAGCCCGCATTGATAGGGATACGGCCGATGAATGCATCGCGTCAGCTCGATATATCGGGGTCGAGAACGACCCGCCAAAGCTCCTGGTCGTTGCGATCCATCAGCCGCACCGTCAGCTGCTCGGTTTGCCCGTCGATGTCGACAAGCCCGAAGAACTGCATGCCATCCGATGGCGGCAGGTTCTGCTCGGCGCCGCCGGGCGCCGCCTTTATGAACCTGACCTCGGGGCCGAAAGTCATGTCCAGTTCCTGCGGACCGTAGGTGCCCGAATGCAGCGGCCCGGCCACGAACTCCCAGAACGGCAGGAACTCGCGGAACTTGGCCCGTTCGGGACTGTAGTGATGCGCCGCCGCGTAATGCACGTCGGCCGTCAGCCAGATGATGTTCGATATCCCGGCGTCGCGGATGAAGCGCAGCAGGTCGGCGAATTCAAGCTCGCGACCGAGAGGCGCGCCATTGTCGCCATTGGAGACCGATTCCGATCCCTGTCGTTTGCCATAGTCGTCCCAGATGACGAGACCGATCGGCAGGTCGCAGGCGATTACCTTCCATGTCGCCGTCGAACGCACCAGCTCGCGCTTCAGCCACGCCACCTGCTTCTCGCCGAAAATCCGCGACTGCGGCGAAAGCGTAGCATCGAGCCCATGGCTGTTCGGCCCGCGATAGGAGCGCAGATCGACGAAGAACACGTCGAGCAGCGGCCCATAGGAGACCTTGCGGTAGATCCGCCCCGCCTCGGCCGCAACATGGCGCGTCGGCGTCATCTCGTGAAACGCCTTTGCCGCCCGCGCCGAAAGCACCGTGACCGACTTCTCCTTGTAGCGATCGTCGTGGCTGAGATCGGTGGAGGGCGACCAGTTGTTCAGCACCTCGTGGTCGTCCCATTGGTAAAACACCGGGCAGACGGCGTTGAGCGCCTTCACGTGATCGTCGAGCAGATTGTAGGTCCATTGGCCGCGAAACTGGTCGAGCGTCTGCGCGATCTCGCGCTTGGCCTCGGTAACGATGCGGTTCTTCCAGACCCCGCCGCCGCGCAACGAAATCTCGTCGGGAACCGGATTGTCGGCATAGATGGTGTCGCCGGAATGGATCATGAAATCCGGCCGGTGATAGGCGATCGTCGAATAGGTCCGCATCCCCTCCTCGTCGATCCCCCACCCCTTC
>UBVW01000072.1:0-8546 GCA_900469085.1 Hyphomicrobiales bacterium
CTTGGCTCCGCTGGACGCCTAGTCGGGCACATCTATATCCACAATGGAGACGATTCCGGCTTCGTCTGCGAACGCGACTGACTTCTTCAACAGCCTGCTAGAGTTGGAACCTTTTCAGCACCTGCAGGTTTTCTGTCTGATCGCACGCCAACTTCGCCTGTCCCTTTCAGGCAGCGATGATATAAGAGACCCTCGCGCCGCCCTCGCGGGGGTTTCCTTTCACGGCTTGTTGGAGACCGGCTTGAGACAGTTCTGCGCATAGTCAGTTACGCGGCGCCAACGCCGGCAGTGATCTCCTGAGAACAACAAGATCGCCCGCGCGATTGTCGAGGATTAGTGCTTTACCCGCGAGACAAAGACTTCTCGGTTGAGCGCTGCCAGGATTGAACGGTTCTTCCCCAACACTGATGTGAAAATACCTGCGCTGGATAGCGCGGTGCGCACCGGTGAAAACTGCCCCAATCGTCGATCACTTTTCACCTGGATACTGCTTCTCTTGAAGCAGGCGCGCGAGATGGACAGTGTTCCGGACGAGCATGTCGACGGCGTTCGTCACAACTTCCGGAACCTCCTCGAGGTCGACAAAGTCTTTGCTCTCCATTGCCTCTCCCACCCAGTAGGCAACTGCATTGGCCGGGATGGTGAAGCCGACATCGTTCAATGCCTGATAGATCTCCGCCGAAACATGATGTGCGCCGTCCTCGTTGCCGACGACTGCTACGGCTGCCACTTTGCCATAAGATACCATACGTCCTTCTTCGTCGGTTTCCTCCAGAAAGGCATCCATCCGTTCCAGAGCGCGCTTCGCGACCGAAGATGGTTGTCCGAGCCAGATCGGGGTTCCTACAATGAGAATGTTCGCTTCGAGAACCGCCTTTCGAATGTCTGGCCATGCATCCCCCGCCCCTTCGTCAGACGTCACGCCAGGTTTGATATTATGATCCGCTAGCCAGATCGTATCGACTTCCACAAGCTTTTTGCGAAGCCCTTCCGTGATCAGATCGAGCATTCGGTCCGTGGATGAAGGCTGGCCGCCGCTGGACTTCAGGGTTCCGTTCAGTGCAATCGCCTTGAGTACCATAGGATCATCCCCTCTGTCGTTTCCGCCGAGCCGATCGCCCTAGGTCGTCGCGAGACACTCCGAAGTGGTCAAGCACCAAGTCGACATTGCGTTTGTTGGATTTGAAGTAGGCGTCGAATAAGTCGCCCAGCAATGGAACTGCGCCTCCCACGAAGTCGATGCCGACATTTGTCAGCATTCTTGCAAGCTTATCCTTTGGAAGGCCCAAGCGGCGGGCCTCGTTGACCAGATAGAGGCCGATCAACGTGCCAGCAGCGTCACCTATTCCCGGGACCAGGCCGAACACGGAGTCCGCGCCGACGCGAAAGCGCGTCAACGGGATGCCGACAGCCGTATCCATAAGCGCCGCAATCGAGGAAAGCCGCCTCAAACGACGGATATTATCGGCGCCTATGCCCTTCTCAACCCTCGGCTGATCGAGCGTCTCTTGGTAGCGTTTCGAACTCCGGCCGTTTCGAGACTGAGCGGTCGTTGCCATCGAGCACCTCGTTTTACTGCGGTTGCCAGTACTCAGTCGGCGCGTATATGCGAGCCAGGCGTGGCATTGGGGATCGGCTCCGCGTCCGAGTGAATGTCTGTCGGTGTCAAGCCGTTGCTCTCTCGCGCCGTTTCTCCCGTCTTGTCGGCGCTGTCGAACGCTGCTAGCTGAACCATGATCTCTTTCGCGCGAAGCACGGCATGGTCGCCGTCAAGGTTTCCGTTTCCGCCAGCCATCGTGACGGAGACCAGCTCGCTGCCCTCGCCTTTGAACTCTACCGTGACCGTTCCATTTGCGGAATTGATGACGTGTGTATCGAGAACCTGCATTGCGTTGCCTCCACTTGGTGTCGAAAGACAATGCAGACTGGTCGAGTGGGTTCCGAAGTTTTGAGATTTTAACCGTCAATCCAGTGAGCCCGCAGCGATGGATTGGCTATTGACGCATCTAATTCGGTCACTAAATTGTCTAGCAGAATTCGTCTCTCGTCTTTGACCACGGATGTACCGGCATCGATTATTGAGACGCATGAAGGAAGGTCGGCACCGGGAGGTTCCGGCCTTTTTTGGGGAAACATCGCAGACACCTCATATCGCTCGCAAACGCACACGTGGCGAAATGAGTGCTGGCATCGGATGAACCAATCCATGACTCCGGCGTTTCGAGAAAAACACGGAGTACGTTATGCTATACGAACGATCATTGCGCGCAAATGAAATGCCAGACAGGGGTCATGCCATTGCGCTTGCGGCCGCCAACGATGCTGTATCCGAATACGTGCGGTTCGTTCGTGACAATGACGTCGGCAACGATCTTATCGATGAGATCGAACTTCCTCTTCCCAAACCCATTTTGGTAGAGGCATTCACACGTGTCATCGCTGCCGAGTGCCGACCTGATATTCGGGCATTGCTTGTGAAGGCTGGACTGACCTTGAGCCAATATCATGTGGGGTTGGGTGAACGTATCAAGGTGAGGCCGATCTATGCCGGCGCACGACGACAGCCTTCAAACCCTTCTCTCGCGCGGAAGTTTGCGTGCAGCTTTCTTTTGACCGCGACCGAGCGGATGCGACTGACTGAAATCTATCAGGAGGCCCTGAAGCGCGGACGTCACTGAGCACGACAAAAGTCAACTTCGCGTTCCCCCGCGTCCTCGTGCAACGCTTTGGTGACATGCGAAAGAATGCGGTGGTTTTCGGAGATCGGGAATGTGCCGCGGTTGCTGGCTTGGACGATCAGCCGTTCCTAGTTCCTGTTCAGTTGCGTGTAAGACCCTTGCGAACATCGGCCCTGCCAATTGCTCGCATGCTTTAGCACTCCCTATTCCCACCAATCTGCTGATCCGGTTCAACCACCGAGATCAGACAAAGAGTAAGTTTGGTGCGCGAAACTTTCACGCAGTCGTTTCAGGGTAGTCACGAGAAAACTCACGCGCAGCCATGAGGATCGGCATTAAATCGCGACCAGCAGCGGTAAGACTATATTCGACGCGGGGCGGCAGCTCGCTGAAGTCGCGTCTCACAATCAGACCGTCATTTTCCAGTTCTCGGAGATGCTGCGTCAGCATTTTCTGGGAGATGCCGGGCATGTCTCGCATAAACTGTGATGCCCTCATTGATGGGTCGGCAAAGAGGCGGAAAAGAACGGGTAGCTTCCAGCGACCTCTGATCATTCGAAGCACTCTGGCAACATGTGCAAACGATCCATCGGGGCCGAGACAAGCCGCTCTTGGCTCTCGGTCGACAGGCACTTTAAAGTGCGTAATTGCGTCGTTCATCGTCTTGTCCCCTTATCGGTGCATCGCACTAACATGGGAATTGCCAGGTGGATTTGAAACTTGATGATAAAATTGCGCTTGTCACAGGCAGCAGTAGGGGTATCGGCGAAGGAATAGCCAGAGGCTTGGCGCGTGAAGGCGCGATCGTCGTTGTCCACGGCCGCAGCAAGACGAAGACAGAGGAAGTTGCCCACGATATCGTCACCAAAGGTGGGCGTGCCTACGCGGTCTTTGGCGACTTGACCAAGGATGATGAGGTGCAAAGGCTCACTGACGATGCGCAGACCTTTGGCAAACCAGTCCAAATCTTGATCAACAACGCAGGCGGCTCCGGCGAAGCAGAAGATTGGACGAACACGCGACCGGAGGCGTGGGCATCCGGTTACGACCGGAACGTGCTTGCGGCGGTAAGGGTGACCGCTCGTGTGCTGTCAGGTATGCGGGCTGCCAAATGGGGAAGGATCATCAATATCTCCAGCATGGCGGCAATGATCGCTCCTGCGAAACGGCCTGATTATAGTGCCGCCAAGGCGGCAATGATTGCGATGACGGCCTCACTAGCGAAGGAAGTTGCGATGAACGGCATTACTGCGAACACGGTATCGCCTGGAACTATCCATAGCGACAGGCTGGACGAAGGCTTCCGCAGGGTTGCCGCTGGGCAAGGCCTCGCACCGGAAGCACTATGGGCTGACATCGAGAAAGCCGTGTTGCCGATGTTCGCCCAAGTGCCAATGGGAAGAGTTGGAACGCTTGAGGAAGTTGCCGATGCCATTGCTTTCCTAGTAAGTCCGCGCGCCAGCTATATCACCGGCGCAAACCTAAGGCTCGACGGCGGCATGTGGCCCGGACTTTAAACCTGCTTGGTTTAAGCTTTGCGCGCTGAAGCAGACTTTAACCGTGTGTTTGCTCCGGCAGTTCCACTGCGTCAGCTCGCCGATCTGACGTTCCTTATGGGGATTTAAGATGGAGGCGAGGTGAATGTCCGGTGAGCCAGGGGCTCGACTCTATTGCTAATGCCGCTTGGCAGGAAGCTCGGAGTCGTCCCATCCGCGATCTCGGCAGAATTGCTCACCTGCTCGGACGGCGACCTTCTGGTTCTCAAAGGTCCAATCATCTTTACCGTGTTGCGGAAACTTACAACCATTGTGCGTTCGACGTGGTCGAACACTAGTTGCATTCCATCTTCATACGGCATTTCGGCACGATCCCCTTGTCTAAACGCCCTGTAACGGTGCGCCGCCAACAAGGTTCCCTAAAAAGTAGTACTATTTATGGGAGTTTCAAAAAAAGCGCCCTTCACGCAGGCGACATTGGGCGGCAGGGTTGGACGCTTGCGGCGACTTGAACTTCGTCGGTGCGCCCACGGTCGGTACCGAAACTCTAATGGCCCCCTTAACAGGGTCGACCGTCTTGGGGTACAAATCGAAAGTGAACGGCATATCGGGAAAAAGATGTCGAACTGGGCTGGTATCGAAACGTGGACGTCTTCGTTGCCACCCAGGGGTGGGATTGCAGAGCGCTGCGTCGCTCAGGCAGCGCGGGTGAAAAAGGACGTTGATGGAGATGCGGCGACTTTGCAGCAATCCAGGAATCAGTATGCGAGCTGCATAGGAAACGTTTTCCGTCAGTACGAGACCGAGCACCGACAAGTTCAACATATGATTGATAGCCTCGTCTTGCTGGCCTCAATAGCCGTCCCGTTGATCCTCTTGCTTTCCTTTCACAGGCTTTTCTGCCGCTTCGTCGAAGATGCCGTGGTCGATATTAGCGTTGCGGCGATCAAGTCGAAGCGAAGCGCCATAAGGTATCTTGAGCATTTGAAAGGGCGCATCGATGCGAAATCGAACTCAGACAAGACGCCAGACTAGCACTTTTTGGCATTCTTGATCGCGAGAGGTGCCTCTCCGCGCCTGCGCACGTGTTGCAATCAGTCCTCGGGGGAAATGGCGTCTCTGAGACGTCTGCCGGGTTTAGGACCTAGCGACCAACCTACTCCGGCACGTTCGTGGTAATGTAATTGTGGTCGCTTGAAAGGCGTGTGATCACACTGAGGAGATGGCTCGGAGCGCGGTTGTAAGGCGCCACGGTGCGTCCATCCCGATCCGAACTTTGCGACGTCGATGGGCTCGGATGCTCTCGCATGAATGCAGCAGACGGCGTAGATCGCTGCGAACTCCATATCTCAGCGAAATTTCCCGTCGATGCTGATTGACCTGATAGCCATTCGTAGCAGCCGACCCGTCGAACAATAATATTGGCTCGTCATCGCAGATGGGTTCAATGGATCGTCGCGCTTGAGGGAGAATCGTCGACAAGTCCTCGTAGTGCAGCAACTAGTCGTGCTGTCGAAGTAACGATTTCGGCCGCGATATCCTGATCACCTTCGCCAACGTCTTGAGCCAGCTCCTTGATTGATGCTGCGGCGTCGTTGACCAGCTTAAATAGAGCCTCTTCCTCACTCGAAAGCTTCAAAGCAAAACTCTCGAGCAATCTGCCGAATTTGACGAGGACAGCAGTGATTTGCTGGGGCGTCATCGAGAAGGGTCGCAGGTTCTCCGACATCTTTGCAGCTTTCCGGGAAACTCTTGTGCTTGCAAATTAAAAGGGCGAGCGAGATTACTCGCACCCGACCTTCCTCGTGCCTCAACAACAATCTCCTGACCTCCTCGGAGACGGTTGGAACAATTAATGACCAACTAGCGCGGCGGTATGCAGCTTCAAGGATCGTTCGTTGGTGCGGGCATCGCGAACACAAACTTGGGCGGGCTTTCTCGCTGCACGAAGCCGCTCCGTCGTGGCGCCACTGAGGCGACTTTTTTCGATTGTCCTGCGCGCCACTTCATCGGTCCGGTAGCGAGCCTCGATACTTTGAGCCTGGCTCGACGCTGCGCGCCGTTTCACTGCATCGCTGGTCATAGAGACGTCCTCCATCTAGAGAAACGTCCCAAAGCCAGATAGGTCATGGCCAGATAGGTCATGTATGCGAGCGTACGAAATGGGTGCCCAGTCACGATGCCGAGCGATCAAATACCTTGCCTTGCAGGCTGGACACTCTGTTTTTACATCCTAAGAGCCCAAAAGTGCTTAGAATGAAGTTTGATGTTTCCGCTCTCCCTCGGTTGCGGTGTGAACGACAGCGGGCTATGGATTCCTATCGCACCTGAGGGCACGTGGAGTTACATGGCACGATTGATGAGCGGGTCCACTGGACTGCGGCCGGGCTCGGTTGGCCGAGCGTCACTCGCGGTGATCGGCGTGATGTTTCTCGCATTGGTTTCCGTGCTGGGTTTGTGGCTAGTGTCGAGCTATGAAGCAACCGCAAAAAGAGCCGACGCGCAGGTCAGCGCCGCCACCAAGATCGTTGCAGCGAATGCCGTCTGGCTCAACTCGCTTGCTCGCGAGACACTGCACCGCATCGATGACTCCCTTGGGACAAACGTGCTGTCCGTCGATCCTCAGCGGGTGCACGATCTCAATTTGGCTGTCGCCGACCTTCCGCCTCAGGTGACGGCCTATGTTGTCGGTGTCGACGGTCTTACGCGCTTCTCGAGTGACCCTAAAATTCAGGCAATGGACGTTTCCGATCGGGACTACTTTACGCGCCTAAGGAACGGCGCGGACGAATACACTTCTGCTCTTATCGTGAGCCGCTTGACCAAACGCCAGATTTTCGTCGTCAGCCGCCGGCTCGAACGAAACGGAAGCTTCGCGGGAGTAGCCGCCATTGCCTTCAACGCAGATGTACTGAAACCAATTTGGGACGCCGTTGATATGGGACCGAATTCGACGGTCAGCTTCATCAGGCGGGACGGTAAGATCATCGCAAGGCATCCAGAGCCGCCGGGTCCAGTCGATATGGGCGGGTATGTTCTGTTCACCGACTATATGAGAAAGGCCACTTCTGGCGTCTATCGCTCGCATTCGCCTGTCGACAACCAGGACCGCCTTGTTGGATACCGCATCATCGAGCGCACACCTTTCGTCGCCATCGCGTCTGCCGACGTCGGCGTCCTCATGCAGAAATTCTGGGACGATGCAAAAATCGCCACCTTGTTAGTGATTTTTGCGGTGATTGGCGCATGTGCAGCGGCACTTTGGATTCAGAGGCTGATCAGAGAAGACGCCCTGCACACACGCCAACTCGCCGAAGCTTTAGCAGCCAACCAGACGCTGATGCGGGAAATCCATCACCGGGTGAAAAACAACCTGCAGACGGTTATGGCGCTGCTCCGAATGCAGGGATTCGAAGCCGGGGCGGTGCAAAGATTAAACGAGCGCATCACAGCTATGTCTGCTGTCCACGAGCAAATGTACGGTTTCGATCAGTTTAGCGGTGTATCGGCTTCCGAATTCATTCCGTCTTTCGTTAGGACGCTCATAGGTGTCCATGGTCTACCCATAAGTGTCACATTCGATATCGAGGATCTGACCATTGCGCCCGATCGCGCTACACCGTTTGCCCTCTTGGTCAACGAACTGATCGCGAATAGCATGAAGTATGCCTTCGTGGGCCGACAAGCGGGCGCTATCCATGTCAGTCTTCGATCCGTTGCTGATGGTGTTGCAGAATTGTCCGTCGTTGACGACGGAGTTGGGTTTGATGGCAACACGGATAGGCCTGGAATGGGTACACGTTTGATCAAGGCGTTTGTCCATCAGTTGGGAGGTGAATTTCGCTTCGTGAAAGACCACGGCACGAAATTTGTTGGATCACTCAAACTTAATGACTGAAATGGGCGGGTACGATCGCCGAGCATAAAATGCTCGAGCCCTCACGGTTGAGCGCCCGTGCATACGCCGGCAGCCGCGCTGAAAAGTGCATTGCAACGCGGCGGCTCAACGGCTGTGTTCTCGGCCACGACGAGGAGACAATTGACCCAGGGTGGTTGTTGCGAACGGCCACCCTAGTTTCCGGTTAGGTCATGGTTTGGCGTTGAACATGAAATTAGCTGAAAAACGCGGTCCGACATCTTATCCAAATACGCCTGACGGCCGATACTTTGTGGTGCGTGGGCGACTGTGGCGTTCGTCCAATCCTCCCCTTACTGACTCAAGGACAGCTTGGTTAAAGACGTTATGGCCGCACGACGCGATGTGGGGGATGCAGATGGTGATCAAGGCAAGATCGCCGCTGCTCGAAACCGTGTAAATGCTGCGAAGATCTCATTGGGAGAGCGCGGTGCACCGTAAGCGGTTAGCCGAGGG